>NZ_JAIUHR010000030.1 GCF_020165195.1 Mesorhizobium sp. CA14
CCATCGAGGCAACCGAATGCAAGAACTACTTCGAAAACGCCGGATACGCTTCCGTCAAAACATGAAAGACTCTAGCGGGCTATTTCAGCCAGTCGGGGACCAAATCCAGTCCGATCAGGTCCTCATAGGTCTGGCGCGGCCGCACGACATGGAAGCGGTCGCCGTCGACCAGCACCTCCGGCACCAGAAGCCTGGTGTTATAGGTGCCGGCCTGCACCGCGCCATAGGCGCCGGCTGTCGAAACGGCGATCAGGTCGCCCGCCTTCAGCTTCGGCAAATCGCGATCGAGGCCGATGAAATCGCCCGTCTCGCAGACCGGGCCGACGACGTCGACCTTCATGCGCGGCGTGGAGGCGGGCGGCTGCACCACCGGCCTGATGTCGTGGAAGGCGTCATAGAGCGTCGGCCGGATCAGGTCGTTCATGGCGGCGTCGACGACGAGGAAGTTCTTGGCATCGCCTTCCTTCACGTAGATGACCCCGGACACCAGAATGCCGGCATTGCCGACGATCAGGCGGCCGGGCTCGAACATCACCTTCAGGCCCAGCCTGGTGACGTGCTTCCTGACGATCTCGGCATAGGCGTCGGGCAGCGGCGGGGGGTTGTTGTCGACGCGGTAGGGAATGCCGAGGCCGCCGCCGAGATCGACATGCTCGATCGCATGTCCGTCGGCGCGCAGCACGCCCACCAGTTCGACGAGCAACGCGAAGGCATCGTCGAAAGGCTGCAGCTCGGTGATCTGGCTGCCGATGTGGGTGTCGATGCCGGTCACCTTGATGCCCGGCAATTGCGCGGCACGCGCATAGACCTGCCGCGCGCGCTGCCAGGGAATGCCGAACTTGTTCTCGGCCTTGCCGGTCGAGATCTTCTTGTGCGTTCTGGCATCGACATCAGGATTGATGCGCAGCGAGACCGGCGCCACCTTGCCGAGGGCCACGGCGCGCGCCGACAAAAGCTCCAGCTCAGGCTCGGATTCGACGTTGAAGCAGAGAATGCCGGCATTGAGGGCAAAGTCCATTTCCCGCGCGGTCTTGCCGACGCCGGAAAACAGGATCTTGCTGGCCGGGATGCCGGCGGCCAAAGCGCGGCGCAATTCGCCTTCGGAGACCACGTCGGCGCCTGCGCCCTGCCTGGCCAGCGTCCTCAGCACGGCCTGGTTGGAATTCGCCTTCATGGCGTAGCAGACCAGCGCGTCGAGGCCGGCGAAGGCCTCCTTGAAGACGCGGAAATGCCGGGTCAGCGTCGCCGTCGAATAGCAATAAAAGGGCGTGCCGACCTCAGCTGCGATGTCGGGGATGGCGACGTCCTCGGCATGGAGAACGCCATCGCGGTAATCGAAATGGTTCACGGGTGTTGGTTCCGGAAAGTTGCAGCTCGATGAGATCGGGTCGATCTCACCGGCTCTAGAGCAGGGGATCGAGGATGAATTTCCTGTCCTTGACCGGTTTTTCCGGCTCGGGCGGCACCGGCTGCTTGGCTTTTTCCGCATCCTTGCGCGCCTGCACGGCCGCCTCATAGGGCGTGTCGAGGCCGGTCTTCCTGCCGCAGGCGGTGACGGTGACAACCGCCGCCAGCAGTGCCAGCGTCACCAAAATCCTGCTACGGGTCATCGATCCATCCGTTCGAAACTGTTTCTTGTGCCGCCGCTTTTAGCCGAGTTTTCAGCGCTTTGCATCCCGGCAATTGTTTGATGCATGTCGTTGTCCCAGAACCGCTGCACACTTCTGGGCGACCTGCATTAAGCTTTTGCGAGCCGCTTTTTCCAGTAGCGGACCTGCTTTCGCACTTCCGATGGCGCGGTGCCGCCGAAGCTTGTGCGGCTCTTCACCGAATTCTGCACGGCAAGCACCGAGAAGATATCGTCGGTGATGCCGGAGTGAATGGAGCGCAGGTCGTCCAGCGAGAGCTTTTCCAGGGAGACCTTCTTCTCCTCGGCGAGCGCCACGGCGCGGCCGGTGACATGATGGGCCTCGCGGAAGGGCAGGCCGAGATTGCGCACCAGCCAGTCGGCAAGGTCGGTCGCGGTGGCGTGACCGGCGCCTGCGGCCTTCTTCATGGCGGCGGCGTTGACGGTCATGTCGCGCACCATGCCGGCGGTCGCCGCCAGCATCAGGTCGAGCGTCTCGGCGGCGTCGAAGACCGCTTCCTTGTCCTCCTGCATGTCCTTGCCATAGGTCAGCGGCATGCCCTTCATCACGGTCAGCAGGCCGACGAGATGGCCGTTGACGCGGCCGGTCTTGCCGCGCACCAGCTCGGCGGCGTCCGGGTTCTTCTTCTGCGGCATGATCGAGGAGCCGGTGGAGAAGGAATCCGACAGGCGGATGAAGCCGAATTGCGGCGTCGACCAGATGATGATCTCCTCGGCGAGCCTGGAGAGGTGCGTCGCGCAGATCGCGGCGAGGCTCAGGAACTCGAGCGCGAAATCGCGGTCCGAGACGCTGTCCAGCGAATTGCGCGTCGGCTCGCGGAAACCCAGCGCCTTCGCCGTCATGTAGCGATCGATGGAAAAGCTGGTGCCGGCAAGGGCGGCCGCGCCCAGCGGGCTTTCATCCATGCGCTCGATGGCGTCGTGGACGCGCGAGAGGTCGCGGCCGAACATTTCGACATAGGCCATGCAGTGATGCCCGAAGGTCACCGGCTGCGCCGCCTGCATATGGGTGAAGCCGGGCATGACGGTCGCCGCATGCTCCTCGGCGCGTTCCAGGAACGCGGCGATCAGGTCCTTCAATGCCTGGGCGACGCGCTGGCATTCCTGCTTGACCCAGAGCCTGAGGTCGACCGCCACCTGGTCGTTGCGCGAGCGGGCGGTGTGCAGGCGTCCCGCCGCCGGGCCGATCAGGTCGGCAAGGCGGGCCTCGACATTCATGTGAATGTCTTCGAGCTTCGTCGAGAATTCGAACGTGCCGGCCTCGATCTCTTTCAGAATCGTGTTCAGCCCGTGAGCGATTTTTTCTTGATCGGCCGCCGAAATAATGCCCGTTTCAGCCAACATCTCGCTATGGGCGATCGATCCGTTTATGTCCTGCGCATAGAGCTTGCGGTCGAAGCCGATCGACGCGTTGATCGCTTCCATGATCGCGGCCGGACCCGAGGCAAAACGTCCGCCCCACATCTGGTTGCTGGCCTTCTTGTCGCTCATCGCTATAACCCGTGCTCCGGAGCAGTTTTGAAAATGGCAGACGGCAAGAGATATTTTTTTCCGGCTACGCGCCTCATCCTCGCCGCTTTGGTGGCGGGCGTGCTGGCCGGCGCGGTCGCGGTATATGTCAGCGAGAGCGGTTCTGGCAACAATGCTCCCGAGAAGGCCGTCGCGGCCGCCGGCAAGGACGATGCAGCCTGCGCGGCCAAGGCCGACCGGGCCAAGCAAATCGCCGCCAAGGCCGTCGGCCAGGTCGCGGCGCTGCAGCCGGCCGACCCGCCGCAATCGCTGAAGAGCCTGGCCTTCAACGGCCCGGACGGCAAGCCGATGACAATCGCCGACCATGCCGGCAAGACCGTGCTGCTCAACCTCTGGGCGACATGGTGCGCGCCGTGCCGCGCCGAGATGCCGGCGCTCGACGCGCTGCAAAAGGAAAAGGGCAGCAATGCCTTCGAGGTGATCGCGGTCAATGTCGACACCGGCGACGATACGAAGCCGAAGAAGTTCCTCAAGGAAATCGGCGTCGAGACGCTCGGTTTCTATCGGGACCCGACGATCGCGCTGTTCAACGAGGCAAAGACGCGCGGCCTGGCGCTCGGGCTTCCGGTGACCATGCTGATCGACGCGGATGGTTGCCTGATCGCACATATGAACGGCCCAGCCGAATGGTCGAGCCCCGACGCCAAGCGGCTGGTGGAAGCGGCGCTCGAACCCTAATCGCGACCGCTATCTTACCCGCACCGCAACCACCAGCGCCTCGTGGTCGGCGCTCGGGCTGCCGTCCGGCAACACCGCCGGCAATGTCGCCGGCGCGCTTGCCGCGAGGCCGCGGGTAAAGAACCAGTCGATATGGCCGGCAGGGGTGGCGTCGCCCGCCGTGCGCCGCTGCGTCGGCTTGTCGAACGCGTTGGCGTCGCGCCATTCGTAGCCGCGTTCGGCCATGATGGCGAAGAGGGGCTCGTGACGTTCGGGGCACATCAGCCGGTCCGGCTCGGCATCGATGCGGGCCTGCCATACGGCCGGATCGGCGTGACGCTCTTCATAGGTCGCGGTCAGCGTGTTGAAATCGCCGCCGATCAGGACCGGCGCTTCCGCGTCATATCTGTCGATGGCGTCAAGGAGGTGGCGCGTCTGTTCGGCACGGCCGGCGGGCGCGGTGCGGTTCTCGAGATGCACTGAAACGACGGTGACCCGGCGCTCGCCCACCGCTACCTGGCCGCCGATCGCCATGCGGCCGCCGATCCGGGGCTGGCCGTGCTCCGGCAGGAACCAGGCGCCGGCGGCGTCCAGCCGAACGAGGAAGGGCCGCAGCAACGGGACGGCGCTGGTTATGGCGTTGCCGTGGAAGCCCTCAATGTTCTCCGCGCCGCCATTTGCCGCCTGCTCCGCTTCATTGCCGGTGCCGAGTTCGAGGAACTCGACGCCATAGGCATAGGAATGGCCCAGACGATCGGCAAGCCGGCTCAAAAGATGGCCGTTGCCGGAGCGCGCCATGCCCTTGTCGACTTCCGAAAGCAGCACGACGTGCGGCGCCTGGGCGGCGATCGTAGTGGCGATGGCATCGACATGGCGCAGCCGCTCGACGTTCCAGGCCATGACGGTCAGGCTCTCGCCGGCACTCTCGCGCGACGCCTTGCCGCCGATCTCGATCTCGCCGAGGGCGGGAACGGCGGCAGCGTGGCGCAGATGGGTGGCGCTGTCGCGCGGTCCGTCCCGCATCGCGTTGCGGATGGCGAGAGGCACGTGCGTGAGCTGCGGAACCAGCATGTCTCTTCTCATCCAGTTAGCCGGTTAATCACGGAGGTCTTTTCGCCGCTTGGCGGCGCACTAGCTCTCTAGAGCGCCGATGTGACGTTTTCATGCCGGCGCGACCGCTGCCAGGGGAGGAGAGACTGGCTGTCCACAGGGGCTTCGGGCCCACAACAGAACTGTCACATACCTTCTCTATGAGAGCGGGCAAGGACTTGCGCAAAACCCTGTCACACTGCCACTCAAGAGGGAAAACCATGACGATCATCAAGCGGGGCTTCGCTGCCCTTGCCGCCGGCGTGCTCAGCACCGCGCTTGCGGTTCCTGCTTCTGCCGAGCCGGTCAAATTCGATTTCTGGTTCGGTCTTTCGGGCGACCTCGCCCGCGTCGTCGACACGCTGTGCAAGAACTTCAACGATTCCCAGAACGACTATCAGGTCGTCTGCACCAGCCAGGGCAATTACGACGCCACGCTGCAGAACACGATCGCCGCCTTCCGCGCCGGCAAGCAGCCCACCGTCGTCCAGGTCTATGACGTCGGCACCGCCACCATGATGCTGTCGGGCGCCTACAAGCCCGCCGACAAGCTGATGGAAGAGAACGGCTACAAGATCGACTATAGCGACTATTTCCCCGGCATCGCCCGCTATTACGCGACCTCGAAGGGCGAGATGCTGTCCTTCCCGTTCAACTCGTCAACGGCGCTGATGTACTGGAACAAGGACGCCTTCGCCAAGATCGGCAAGACCGAGGCGCCGAAGACCTGGGAAGACGTCGGCGCCGACCTCAAGGCGCTGAAGGACGCCGGCTATGATTGCCCGATGGCGATCAACATCTCGGCCAACGAGAGCTGGCAGCTGATGGAGCAGTTCTCGGCGCTGCACAACCAGCCGATCGCCACCAAGAACAACGGCTATGACGGTCTCGACGCGCGTCTGGAAGTCAACAAGACGAAGTTCGTCCAGTACGTCACCGACTTGAAGAAGTGGTATGACGCAGGCCTTATCAAGATCAAGTCGAAGGATCTCGGCCAGGATATGGTGCAGGCCTTCGCCACCGGCACCTGCCAGCTCATCCTGACCTCGGTCGGCGACCACGGCACGGTCGGCCGCACCCAGAAGGAAGGCATGAAGTGGGACGTCGCCGAGCTGCCGGTCTACGCCGGCACCGAGCGCAAGAACTCGCTGGTCGGCGGCGCTTCGCTGTGGGTGCTGTCCGGCAAGTCGGACGCCGAATACAAGGGCGCGGCCGCTTTCCTCAACTTCATCCACGATCCCAAGACCGCTTTGTTCTGGTCGACCAACACCGGTTATATTCCGGTGACCAAGTCGGGCTTCGATTTCATGAAGTCAAACGGCTTCTACGACAAGGCACCTTACAAGGGCCGTGAAGTGGCCATCGAGAGCCTGACCGCGTCGGAGCCGACCGAGATCACCCGCGGCATCCGCCTCGGCAACTTCACCCAGATCCGCGCCGAGTTCGGCACGCAGATGCAGGCGATCTTCGCCAACAAGGTCAGCGTCCAGCAAGGCCTCGACACTCTGGTCAAGAATGGCGACGCGATCCTCGAGCGCTTCCAGCAGACCTATCCGGGTAAGACCCTGCCCTGATCCCGGATGTTGGAACGGCCGCCCGTCGGGAATCGACGGGCGGCCATTTCACATCTAGGTTTACGGTGAAGGTGGGCTGACGGTTCAACGGCATCGGCGGATCGATGGAAAAACGCGTCACTTTCGGCAGATGGACGATCGGCATCCTGTTCGCGGTGCCGCAACTTCTTTTGATCTTCACCTTCTTCTACTGGCCGGCCGGCCAGGCGATTTACTGGTCGCTGACGCTGCAGCAGCCCTGGGGCGGCGGCAACATCTGGGTCGGGCTCGACAATTTTCGCTCGATCCTCGCCAATGCCGACTACTGGAATTCCATCACCGCCAGCATGGTCTTCGCCGGCATCAGCACGGGCCTTGCGATGGTCATCGCGCTGGTGCTCGCCGCCTTGACCGACCGGCAGCTTGCCGGCTCATGGCTGTATCGCGTGGTGCTGATCTGGCCCTACGGCATCGCCGCGCCGGCTCTGGCGCTGGCATTTCGTTTCATTCTGGCGCCGGAAGCCGGCTTCATGGCCGTCGTCAACCAGGTCTGGCCGGGCTTCTGGGACCCGGGCCTCGACGGCGCCGACGCGATGGCCTCGATCATCATCGCCTTTTCCTGGAAATATGTCGGCTATAATTTCATCTTCTTCCTCGCAGCCTTCCAGGCGATCCCGCGTTCGCTGATCGAGGCGGCCGCCATGGACGGCTCAGGAGTCATCCGGCGCTTCTGGGACATCCAGTTCCCGCTGATCACGCCGACGATCTTCTTCCTGCTGGTCATCAACATCACCGAGAGTTTTCAGGACTCCTTCGGCATCGTCGACATCATGACCGCAGGCGGACCGGCCAACGCCACCAATCTGATGGTCTACAAGATCTATTCCGACGGCTTCAAAGGCCTCGATTATTCGGGCGCCGCCGCGCAGAGCATCATCCTGATGCTGCTCATCGTCGCGCTGACCATCGTCCAGTTCCGCTTCATCGAGCGGCGCGTGCATTACCGTTGAGGCGGGCCATGGTCGAGCGCACCCCGATCCTCAATTTCTTCACGCATCTGATCCTGTTTGCCGGCTTCGTATTCTGCGTGGCGCCGTTCGTCATCGTAGCGATCGCCGCCTCGCACAATCTGAAGGACGTCAACGACGTGCCGATGTCGCTGCTGCCGGGCAGCGATTTCTGGGTCAACATCAAGACGGCCTGGACGACGGCCGATCTCGGCCCGAAGCTGCTGAACTCCTTCATCATGGCGTTCGGCGTCGCCGCCGGCAAAGTAATCGTGTCGGCGCTGACGGCCTTCTCGATCGTCTATTTCCGCTATCCCGGCCGCACGCTGATCTTCTGGCTGATCTTCATCACGCTGATGCTGCCGCTCGAAGTGCGCATCGTCCCGACATATGCGGTGGTCGCCAACGTGCTGGAGCCCTATCAGACGATCATGGATCTGACGGGACTGTCCTGGCTGATCGAGAAGATATCAGGCGTTCAGGTCCAGCTCAGCCTGGGGTTGCTCAATTCCTATAGCGGCCTGATCCTGCCGCTGGTCGCCACCGCCACCGGCACCTTCCTTTACCGCCAGTTCTTCCTGACCGTGCCGGACGAATTGACCGAGGCCGCGCGCATGGACGGCGCCGGCGCGCTGCGCTTCTTCGTCGATATCCTCCTGCCGCTGTCGCGCAACAACATGGCGGCGCTCGGCACCATCATGTTCCTGTGGGCCTGGAACCAGTATCTGTGGCCGTTGCTCATCACCACGGACCAGTCGCATGCAATGGCGGTGACAGAGCTGAAGCAGCTCATTCCCAATGTCGGCGGGGCGCCGGAATGGCATATCGCCATGGCCGGCACGCTGATCGTCATGCTGCCGCCGCTGATCGTCGTGGTTCTGATGCAGCGCTGGTTCGTGCGCGGCCTCATCGCCACCGAAAAATAAGGAGACAAAAATGGCCTCCATCACCATTCGCGGCGTCAAGAAGAACTACGCCAAGACGCAGGTCGTGCACGGCGTCGACCTCGACTTCGCTTCGGGCAAATTCGTCGTCATCCTCGGGCCGTCGGGTTGCGGCAAGTCCACGCTGCTCAGGATGATCGCCGGGCTGGAAGAGATTTCCGACGGCACGATCGCGATCGACGGCACGGTGGTCAACAAGCTCGAGCCGCGCGAGCGCGGCTGCGCCATGGTGTTCCAGAATTACGCGCTCTACCCGCATATGAGCGTGGCCCAGAACATCGGCTACTCGCTGAAGGTGGCAGGCATTCCCTCGGCCGAACGCGCCCAGCGTGTCCAGGCGGTGGCGCGCGTCCTGGAGCTGGAGCACCTGCTCGACCGCAAGCCGATGGCGCTCTCCGGCGGCCAGCGCCAGCGTGTCGCCATGGGCCGCGCCATGATCCGCGAGCCGAAGGTGTTCCTCTTCGACGAGCCGCTCTCCAACCTCGATGCCAAGCTGCGCGTGCAGATGCGCTCCGAGATCCGCAAGCTGCACCGGCGCCTCAGCGCCACCTCGGTCTTCGTCACGCATGACCAGGTGGAGGCGATGACGCTGGCCGACCGGCTGGTGGTGATGAATGGCGGCCGCGTCGAGCAGGTCGGCACGCCGGCGGAAGTCTACAGCCGGCCGGCAAGCCGCTTCGTGGCGACCTTCGTCGGCGCCCCGGCGATGAACATGCTCGAGGGCACGGTCACGCTGGACGGGCTGTCTCTGCTCGGCGACAGCCGCAGGCTCAACGTGTCGCGCACAGGCCTGCCCGTCGGCGCGAAAGTCGCTGTCGGCATCCGGCCGGAGGCGGTGCGCATGGTGGCGCCGGGCGCGCCCGGAGCGCTCGCGGCGACCGTCGACCTCATCGAGGAGTTGGGCGCCGGCCGCGTCATCTATGTCGATCTCGACGGCGCGCCGTTCTCCATCGTGACGTCGGAGACCGTCCATCCCGAACCGGGCAGCACGGTCGGCCTGCAGTTCGCCGAGACAGACCTACACTTCTTCTCCTCGGAGACAGGCGGCAGGCTCGACGTGTTCAAGGCCTCGGTGCCGGAGCCAGCGCTGTAAGGCGATCGGCGACTTCGCGAAATTCGATTGAGGGTTCACGGAATGAAGATCATCCAGGTGACCGACGTCCATCTCGGCCGTCGGAGCGAAATCCGCTACGGCGCCGATCTGCATGAGCGGCTCGACCGCTGCATCGACCATATCAATGCCCGCCATGGCGACGCGGCTCTTTGCATCTTCACCGGCGACCTGACGGATGCCGGCGAAGCGCAAGCCTATGCCGACCTGAAGGCGGCGCTGAGCCGGCTCATGGTGCCTTACCGACTGCTGCCCGGAAACCACGACCGGCGCGCCAATCTGATCGCCGCCTTTCCGGACAACGGGACCGACGGCAACGGCTTCGTGCAGTCGGTGCTCGACACGCCGGAAGGGCGCTTGGTTTTCCTCGACAGTCTGGCGGAAGGCCGCGTCACCGGCGAGTTGTGCGACAGCCGGCTTGCCTGGCTCGACGCGCGGCTTGGCGAGGCGGCAGCTAAGGCGGCCTATGTCTTCCTGCACCACCCGCCGGTCGAGCTTGGCCTGACGATTCTCGACCCGCTCGGCCTCGAACAGCCGCAGCGGCTGATCGATGTCCTGACGCGCCACGGCAATGTCCGCTACATCTTCTTCGGCCATGTCCACCGCGACATAGCCGGCACCGTCGCCGGTATCCCGTTCTCGGCGCAGCGCGGCCTGCATGCCCGCTTCATGCTCGATCTCATCGGGGATGAGGTTGTCGAGCAGGCACCGCCCGCCTATTCGATCATCCTGATCGAGGGCCAGCGCGTCGTCATCCACAGCCACGATTTCCTGGAGAGCTGGCCGCTGTGGTCGCCGGCGAGCGGGCAGCGCGTGCGGTAGATCACTCGAGCAACAGCGTGGGCGTTCCCAGCCCTTCGACGAGCTTCGCGGATTTCCTGTCGAAGGACACGAAGGTTTCGCCACCGAGCCACTGAGCGTCGAACGCGATCACGCCATCCGCGAAATCGCCGCCGGCATCGAGCACAGCCAGGCCCGCTTCGATCGTTGGTCGGTTGGCTACGACGTTGCGCATATCGAGGATGCGGCGGATCGAGGCGGATATGTCGGGCCGCGCGACCCGGTAACTTCTATCCAGCGCCCAAACAAACTCACAGAGCGCTTGAACGCTGATCGCGACCAACTCGGCCCGTTCCAGGGTCTCGGCTGCGTTCCGTTGCTGCGCTTCGTCGTCCCCGACGACAAGGCGCAACAGCACGTTGGTGTCGAGGCCGATCTTCACTTGCGCTCGATTCCGCGCATCCCGCTCGAAGCGCCGGCGTCGGCGATCGCATCGTTGATCTCATCGATCGAGAGCCGTGCGCCGTTCGTCTTGGTCTTGAGCATCCCGCTCAGCTCTTGCCAGGAGCCCTTGCCCTGGTCGGCTTTCAGCTCCGCCCGCCCGCCGGGTAGAAGATCGAGCCTGATCTTGTCGCCGGGCTGGATGCCGAGGTGCTTGAGCACGTCCTTCCGGAATGTGACCTGACCCCGCGCAGTAACCGTCAGTGTCGTCATGATGTGACCTGCTAGGGCGGTTCACCGTTTGACCGAACAGCGAACCGCCCTATCTCCTTCTTTTGACGCAATTCCTGACGGAAGGCTACGGCGAGGCGCCGAGCCTAACCGTTTCGCACTTTTCCTGGAATTGCTCTGCGCTAAAAATAATGCAGAATTACATTATTTTCAAGGCGGAGATCAAGCAAACACATGCGCCTTGCCGGTGACGGTGAGGCGCACGATCTCGCCGACCGCTGGCGCGTCCATGCCTGTCTTGCGCAGGATGAGCGGGGTGTTGCCGATGGCGGCCGCATCGGGCGGATCGGGGCTGTTGAGGAGCCGTACCGCGACGGTGCAGACCGAGCCGGCGAACTCGCAATCCGTCACTTCGCCGAACAGCATGTCCGGTGTGCCCGACATGCCCTCGCGCGAGGTCCGCTTGAGGAGGATTTGCTCGGGCCGCAGCATGATGCGCGCGACATCGCGTCGTTCCTTTGTGTCGACCGCGATGCGGCCGAGCGGCGACATGGCGAAGCCGTCGGCGATTTTCGCCGGCAGGATGATGGCGTCGCCGAGGAACTCAGCGACCATCCTGTCCCTGGGCTGGAAATAGAGCTCGCGCGGCGTGCCGACCTGTGAGAAAAGGCCGTCACGCATGACCGCCACCTGGCTGGCGAAGGACAGCGCCTCGGCCTGGTCGTGGGTGACCAGGATGGTGGTGATGCCCGCCTCTTCCAGAAGCTCGGCCACCGCCTTGCGCATCGAGGCGCGAAGCCCGGTATCGAGGGCCGAGAACGGCTCGTCGAGCAGCATCAGCCTCGGCTTCATCGCCATGGCGCGGGCGAGCGCGACGCGCTGCTGCTGGCCGCCGGACAGCTCGTGCGGCCGGCGCTTGAGAACCGCCTTGTCCAATCCGACGATGTAGGCAAGCTCGACGATGCGCTCGTTGCGCCTGTCTTCGCTGCGCGCCATGCCGAAACCGATATTGTCGGCGATGCTGAGATGCGGGAAGAGGGCGCCATCCTGGGCGACCACGCCGATGCCGCGGCGATGCGCCGGCACGGCGGCGCCGCCATTGGCCAGCACCTTGCCGTCGAGCGTGATGCGGCCGCGGTCCGGCGCCTCGAAGCCGGCGATCAGCCTGAGTAAGGTGGTCTTGCCGCAACCGGACGGCCCGACGATCGCTGTGCGGCTGCCGCTTTCGACAGCCAAGTCGACGCCGGCGAGCGCCGTCACCGGGCCGTAGCTTTTCGCGACGCCGCTGAGTTCGAGAAAGCTCATCGTCCGGCCATCCGCTTCGACTGGATGTAGAGCCACCAGGTCATCGGCAGCGACATCGCCACCATGATCAGCGCGTAAGGTGCGGCGGAGGCGTAGTCGATCTCGCCGCTGTAGGACCAGAAAGCCATCGCCAGCGTGCGGGTGCCGTTGGGAGCCAGCATCTGAGTGGCGGTGAGCTCGTTGGTGATGCCGAGCGCCACCATGGCCATGCCGGCCGCAGCACCCGGCGCCGACAGGCGGACGGTTGTCGACCACAGCGCCTTGACCGGTGACCGGCCGAGGCTGGAAGCGGCGCGCTCCAGCTCCACCGGCGCCTGTGCGATCGAGGCACGCAGGCTGACCAGCGCGCGCGGCAGGAACATCAGCGCGTAACCGAACAGGATGGTGAACAGCGTCTGGTAGAGCGGCAGCACGACGCGCACGGTGATTGTCACCAGCGCCAGCGCGGTGACCACGCCCGGCAGCGCGCCGACGATATAGTTGCAGCTCTCGAGAAGGCGCTGCAGCGGCCCAGGCGCGCGGATCGAAATCCAGGCCATCGGCATGGCGGCCAGCGTTGCAAGCACCGCGCCGGCAATGGCGAGGAAGAGCGTTTGGCCGAGCGCCAGGCTGATCTCGTCCCAACGCCAAACTTCCGTGCCGCCGGCGAGCAGCCAGCGGCTTACGGTGACGAAGGGCACGCCGAGCGACAGCAGCGCGACGCCGGCCGGCAAAAGCAGGCATGGCAGGGTGGCGCGGCCGAGGCGGGCACGCTGCTGCTTGCGCGCGGCGCCGGAGCCGACGCGGGCATAGCGCTCCTCGCCCCGTATCATCACCTCGAGGGCGAGCAGGAAAAGGCAGCAGACCACCAGCACGGCGGCCAGCATGTTGGCGGCCGGACCGTTGAAGGTCGACTGGAATTGGTCGACGATCGCGGTCGTGAACGTGTCGAAACGGATGAAGACATAGAGGCCGTATTCGGCCAAGAGATGCAGGCCGACCAGCAGCGAGCCGCCGCAGATGGCGAGCCTCAGCTGCGGCAGCACGACGCGCGCGAAAACCCGCCATGGGCCAAGGCCAAGCGCCGCGGCCGCATCTTCCAGCGCCGGATCGAGCCGGCGCAGCGCGGCGGCGATCGGCAGATAGAGGAACGGGAAATAGGCGATGACGGAGACCAGCACGCCGGCCCAGAGCCCGTGCAGGCCCGGAACGAAGCTGATCCAGGCATAGGAGTGCACGAAAGCGGGGATGGCGAGCGGCGCGACCGACAGCCAGGACCACCAGCGGTTGCCCGGCAGGTCGCTGCGCTCTGTCAGCCAGGCCAGCGCCACCGAGAGCACGATGGCGATCGGCACCGTGACGACGACGAGGAGCACGGTGTTGACCAGCAATTCGCCGACGCGCGGGCGGAAGATCAGCGCCACCACGGTGTCCCAGCCGGTCTGGATCGCGATCCAGACCATGAAGGCGAGCGGCAGCAGCGCAACGAGCGAGATGAGAGCCGCTGCGAGCGTGATCCATGAGGTAGGCCGGCGCTCCTTCATCCGGGCCGCAGGCAGTCTTGCCGGCGTCATGTCGATCGCCGACTGCATCAGGCAGGCCGCTGGGTCGCCTCTGCCTGCCGGCGGAAGCGGTGCGATGTGCCACTCAGGCGGGTCGAAGCGCGGTCGACTGTCATCGACGGGGCGATCTCCAAACAAAAACGCTCCCGCGGAAGGCGAATTGCCGCGGGAGCACGGTCGTTCGCCCTTTTAGGACGAACGGGAACTAAAGCAAGCCGGCTTGCGTCATCAACTCGATGACCTTCTTGGAATTCAATTTCGCCGGATCGACTTTCGGCGCCTGCAGATCGGCCAGGGGCACCAGCTTGGGGTTGGACAGGGCATCCTTGCCGACCGCATATTCATAGGACGTTCCGGTCTTCAGCACGTCCTGGCCGCCCTTGCCGGTCACCCACTTCAGGAACGCCTGGGCTTCCTTCGGGTGCTTGCTCGACGCCAGCACGCCGCCGCCGGAGATCGACACGAAGGCGCCCGGATCCTGGTTCTTGAAATAATGCAGGGCGACATTCCGGCTGTTTTCGCCGGTCTTGGCCTGATCGCCGAAATAGTAATAGTGATAGATCACGCCGCCATCGATCTCGCCGGCATTGACGGCCTTCATCACCGTCGAGTTGCCCTTATAGGCGATGAAGTTCTCCTTCATCGC
Organism: Mesorhizobium sp. CA14; assembly: GCF_020165195.1. Classification (GTDB taxonomy): domain Bacteria; phylum Pseudomonadota; class Alphaproteobacteria; order Rhizobiales; family Rhizobiaceae; genus Mesorhizobium. Next base: position 14,484 of record NZ_JAIUHR010000030.1, read on the forward strand.
CTTCAGCCAGTCGGCGGTGGCGGCTTCGCCCTTGAGCTCGAGCAGCGCGCTGACGATGGCCTGGAAGTCGGCGCCGGACGGCGAGGCCGCCCAGCGGCCCTTCCAGCTCGGGTCGGCGAGATCGAGCAGCGACTTCGGCAGCTGGTCTTCCTTCAGCTTGTCCTTGTTGTAGGCAAAGACGGTGCTGCGGGCGGCGACGCCGACCCATTTGCCAGTCGACGGCTGGTATTCCTGCGGGACCTGGGCGAGGGTCTCGGCATCGACCGGCGCGAACAGGCCGGCCGCCTCGACCAGCGCCATGGCCGGCGAGTTCTCGGTCAGGAAGACGTCGGCCGGCGAGGCCGCGCCCTCGGCGACGATCTGGTTGGAGAAGTCGCTGTCGCCGCCGTTGCGCAGCGTCACCTTGATGCCGGTTTCCTTGGTGAACCCCTTCGCCCATTCCTTGGCCAGGCTCTCATGCTGGGCATTGTAGACGATGATGCCTTGATCCTCGGCCATGGCCGGGCCGGCGACCAGGCCGAGCGCCAGCGCGGCGCCGGCAAGTGTGGAAAGGGCAATTTTCATGGGTATCGTCCTTAAAACTGGAGACAAGGGTTCGGGCACGGCTGCACCTATCAATACATGAGTGTTGCGGTCAACATTGTGACCCTGCTTCAATCGGTCGCTGCGCCGCAAACTTTCGTGATTTTGCGGCAGTTTGGCTTGGACATTATTTGGCCGGCCACGTAACAAACCAGGGCCGAGACGCGAACATTGGGGGTAAACTCTTGTGACCGGCAAGGACGAGGCCGAGCTTTCCCGGCTGCTCAGGGCCGCGATCGCGGGAGACGAAAGGGCTTATGCCGACTTTCTGCACCGCATCGCCGCCCTCGTTCGCGGTTTTGTTCGGCGCAAGATCGTTCAGGGCGGGGTCGATCCCGAGGATATCGTGCAGGAAACCTTGCTGGCCATTCATGTCAAACGCCACACCTGGCGGCCTGACGCGCCGGTGCTGCCCTGGGTCTATGCGATCGCCCGCTTCAAGCTGATCGACGCGTTCCGCCGTCGCGGGCGGCGCATTGAGGTAGAGATCGACGAGATCGCCGAAACCTTCGCCGAGCCGGAGACGGAAACGGTGAGCGAGCGCGACATCAACCGGGCGCTCGACGGGCTGCCGCCGGCGCAACGCTCCGTGGTGTCATCGATCTCGGTCGACGGGCAGTCGATCGGCGAGACGGCGGCGAAGCTCGGCATCAGCGAGACGGCGGTGCGCGTGTCGCTGCATCGCGGCCTCGCCGCGATCGCCAAACGGTTTGGACGAACAGCAACATGAGGACAGAGGATCTCATCAAGGCGCTCGACGCCGATGCCCGCGACAAGGCAATGCCGCTCGGCAAGGCCTGGTGGCTGGCGGTCGGCGTGGCCGTGGTGATCGCGGGGGCGGTCTTCTTTGCGACCATTGGGCCGCGTCCCGACATCATGCCGGCCATGCACACGATGCGCTTCATGTCGAAATTCGTGTTCACGCTGGTGCTCGCGGCCAGCGCCTTCGCGCTGATCCGAGCGCTGTCGGTGCCGGGTGCCTCGACCAGTCGGGCGATGGCCTGGATGATCGCCGCGCCGCTTCTGGTGGTGCTGGCGGTGGTTCTGGAGCTTTTCGTCGTGCCCGAGGCCGATTGGGGCAAGCGGCTTATCGGCTCGAACATGATGATCTGCATGAGCTTCATCCCGCTGATCGGCATTGGTCCGCTGGCTATCTTCCTCGGCATGCTGCGTTATGGCGCGCCGACGCGGCCGGTGTTCGCGGGCGCGGTGGCCGGCCTGCTCGCGGGCGGGCTCGCGGCAACCTTTTATGCCGCGCATTGCTTCGACGATTCGCCGCTCTTCGTCGCCACCTGGTATACGATCGCGATCGCCTTCCTGACGCTGCTCGGCGCGCTTGGTGGGCGGTTTTTCGTCCGCTGGTAGGATTGCACACCGATCCTTCGGTACAGTTTTGAAACAGTACCTTAATCATACCGGCAATCGTTTGCCGGTTATCGGACCGGCCGCTGCCGCTCACGCAACCATTCCTTAAAATCGATCCGCCAGGGTGTGGCAACGCGCAGTCGCGCATTGGGTGGGATCGCATTGTGGCGTGGTGGTTGAGTTGGAAAGGTCGGCGGGCCGGCAAGCGCGCTGTGCCCGTCTTGATGACAGCAGGACTCATTGCCCTGACTGCATCGATCCTGTTGCCGGCGCTGGAACTCGACCCGGACGCGTTGAAGGTCTGCCTGCAGATATCCGTCGCCGTCGCGGCCGTCACGCTGTTTGTCTCGGCGCTGTTCATCCGCAAGATCATCGACGACCGCCGGCAGATTGCCGAGAGCGAGCAACGCTTCCGCCGGGCCATGGAGGATTCGGCGATCGGCGTCACCATTGTCGGCCTCGACGGCCGCATCCTGCAGGCCAACCCCGCCTTCGCCGACATGCTGGGATATACCCGCGTGGAAATCGAGGCGCTGACCTTCTTCCAGATCACGCATCCCGACGATCTGCAGATCGGCCGCGAGACGATGACGAGCCTGAAGGAAGGCAAGATCCATTCCTTCCATTTCGAGAAGCGCTATCTGCGCAAGGACGGCACCCCGGTCTGGGCGCAGCTCGCCGGCTCGGTCATCCGTGAAGAGGAGACAGGTCGTCCGCTCTATCTGGTGTCGCAGATCGAGGACATCGATGCGCGCAAGCAGGCCGAAGCGCGCATCGCCGAGGCAGAGGACCGGTGGAATTTCGCGCTCACCAGTGCCGGACAGGGTATCTGGAGCCTCGATATGCGCAAGGGCGGCACCACCTATTCCGAAACCTGGGTGAAGATGCTGGGCTATGCCGATGGCGAGCTCGACGGCCACCCCGATCGCTGGCTGACCATGATCCATCCCGACGATCAGGAACGCGTCGCCGAGGCGGATCGCGCGCATCTTGCCGGCGAGACGCCCTTTTTCGAGGCCGAGTTCCGGATGCGGCACAAGGACGGGCACTGGGTCTGGATCCTCGACCGCGGCAAGGCGATCGAGCGCGACGGTGAGGGCCGGCTGATCCGGGCAATCGGCAGCCTGACCGATATCACGGAACGCAAGGAGGCTGAGGCGCGGCTGATGGTTTCGGCGGCGCTGCTGAATGACGAGAAGGAGCGCCTCAGAGTGACGCTGCACTCGATCGGCGACGCCGTGATCTGCACCGATGCCGCCAACCGCATCACCTTCATGAACCCGATCGCGGAAAAGCTCACCGGCGTTGAGGTCGGCGAGGCGCTGGGAAAGGTGCTCGGCCATGTCTATTGGGCGGTCGACGAGGAAAGCGGGCACAGAATCGGGCTGACGCGTCCTTCGGCGGGCGAGCAGCCGCACTGCGACCAGAACACGCGCGCTGTCCTTGTCCGGCGCGACGACACGCGCTGCAGCATCCGCCAGGTGGTGTCGCCGATCATGAACGACCGCCACGAGTTCTGCGGCCTCGTCATCGTCTTCCAGGATTTCAGCGACGCGCGCGCCCTGCAGCGCCAGCTGGCCTATGCCGCCGCCCACGACGCGCTGACCGGGCTCGCCAATCGCTCGAGCTTCATCCGCACCATGGAGGACCTGGTCGACCAGTGCCGCCTCAATGGCGGCGAGCATCAGTTCATGTTCGTCGATCTCGATCACTTCAAGGCGGTCAACGACACCGGCGGCCATGCCGCGGGCGATGCGCTGCTCAAGCGCGTGGCCGACACGTTGCGCAGCGTGCTCGGTGCGGAAGACATCGTCGCCAGGCTCGGCGGCGACGAATTCGCCGTCATCCTCAAATCGGGCGCCGCGGAGCGCGGGCCGAGCGCGGCGCGCTCGATCATCGATACCATCCGCAACCTCGACTTCAGCTGGGACGGGCGCCTGCATTCGATCGGCGCCAGCATCGGGCTCGCGCCGATCCGCGCCGGCTGCGGCGAGGTGGACGAGATCATCGCCCGCGCCGACGCCGCCTGCTACGCCGCCAAGGCCGCCGGCCGCGGCTGCGTTTCTGCCGCGCCCGACGAAGCTTCGAAAGATTTGGCACCACTGCCGCTCGCCGCGGCGTCTTGAGCCACGTCGAAAGGGTTCAGCCGCACAAGATCAGCGCGTCGGCACCGGATGGTCGCCGCGATAATCGTAGAAGCCGCGACCGGTCTTGCGGCCGAGCCAGCCGGCCTCGACATATTTCACCAGCAGCGGGCAGGGGCGGTATTTCGAGTCCGACAGGCCCTCATGCAGCACCTGCATGATCGACAGGCAGGTATCGAGGCCGATGAAGTCGGCGAGCTGCAGCGGTCCCATCGGGTGGTTGGCGCCGAGCCGCATGGCGGTGTCGATGGCGTCGACCGTGCCGACGCCTTCGTAGAGCGTGTAGATCGCCTCATTGATCATCGGCAAAAGGATGCGGTTGACGATGAAAGCCGGGAAATCCTCCGAGACGGTAATGGTCTTGTCGAGGTGCTTCACATAGGTCTTGGCGGCCTCGAAGGTCTGGTCCTCGGTGGCGATGCCGCGCACCAGCTCGACCAACTTCATCACCGGCACCGGGTTCATGAAGTGAATGCCGATGAAGCGCTCCGGACGGTCGGTCTGGGCGGCAAGCCGGGTGATCGAGATCGATGAGGTGTTGGTCGCCAGAATCGCTTCCGGATTGAGCTGCGGGCAGAGCTGCGCGTAGATCTTGCGCTTCACCGTCTCATCCTCGGTCGCCGCTTCGATCACCAGATCTGCGGCGGCAAGGTCGGCCATGGCCGGAGCGGCGGAGATGCGCGCCATCGCTTCGTTGCGCGCCTTCTCCTCGAGCTTGCCGGAGCCGACCTGGCGGGCCATGTTGCCGCTTATGGTGGCGATGCCCTTCTCGATCCGGTCAGCCGATATGTCGTGGATCAGGACCTTGTAGCCGCCCAGCGCCGAGACATGGGCGATACCGCCACCCATCTGACCCGCGCCGACAATGCCGATCGTCTCGATCTTGCTCATGACCCCGATCCCGTCCGGAGCAGTTCCGCTTCCTTGAAGCGGGAACGCTCCTGTGTGTTTGTTTCTCGCAATCCCGAACGCAAACCGCCGGAATGGCTCAGACCTTGGCGGCCTGCTTTTTGTGCAGTGCAAACTAAAAGGGCGGGGCGACTTCGTCTACCCCACCCTTCGGATTTTAATATGCCAGAGCCGGCGGCGTCAAAGCGCCTTTTGCAACTCCGGCAGGATGACGAATAGGTCGCCGACCAGGCCGTAGTCGGCAACCTGGAAGATCGGCGCTTCCTCGTCCTTGTTGATGGCCACGATGACCTTCGAGTCCTTCATGCCGGCAAGGTGCTGGATGGCGCCGGAGATGCCGACGGCGATGTAGAGATCGGGCGCGACCACCTTGCCGGTCTGGCCGACCTGCCAGTCATTCGGCGCATAGCCGGCGTCGACCGCGGCGCGGGAGGCGCCGACAGCGGCGCCGAGCTTATCGGCCACCGGCAGGATGACTTCCTGGAACTTCTCCGAGGAGCCGAGCGCGCGGCCGCCCGAGATGATGATCTTGGCCGAGGTCAGCTCCGGACGGTCGTTCTCGGAAAGCTTGTTCTCGACGAAAGACGACAGGCCGGGGTTGGCGGCGGCGCCGACCGTCTCGACCGAGGCGGAACCACCTTCCGGCGCTGCCGAGAAGGACGCGGTTCGCACGGTGATGACCTTCTTGGCGTCGGTCGACTGCACGGTCTGGATGGCGTTGCCGGCATAGATCGGCCGCTTGAATGTGTCCGGCGAGACCACCTCGATGATCTCGGAGACCTGGGCGACGTCGAGCAGGGCGGCGACGCGCGGGGCGATGTTCTTGCCGGCGGAGGTCGCGGGCGCGATGATCGTGTCGTAGCCGCCCGCCAGCGAGACGACCAGCGCCGCCATCGGCTCGGCGAGACGCTCGGCAAGCTCGTCGGCCTCGGCGAGCAGCACCTTGCGGACGCCTTTCAGCTTGGCGGCGGCATCGGCCGCGCCCTTGGCGCCCTTGCCGGCCACCAGCACGTCGACATCCGAGCCGATCTGGAGGGCCGCCGACAGCGTCTTGGCGGTCTGGTCGGAAAGGCTTGCATTGTCATGTTCGGCGATGAGGAGAATTGCCATTTTCTTTGTCCTTTCCCGATCGCTTTAAAGCACGCCGGCTTCGTTCTTCAGCTTCTCGACCAGCTCGGCCACCGACTTCACCTTGACGCCCGCCTTGCGGCCGCCCGGTTCCTCGGTCTTGATTACCTTGAGGCGCGGCTTGACGTCGGCGCCGTAGTCGGCCGGGCTCTTCTCGTCGAGCGGCTTCTTCTTGGCCTTCATGATATTGGGCAGCGAGGCATAGCGCGGCTGGTTGAGGCGAAGGTCCGCGGTGACGATCGCCGGCATCTTCAGATCCACGGTCTGCAGGCCGCCGTCGACCTCGCGCGTCACCTTGGCCTTGTCGCCGGCGAGCTCAATTTTTGAGGCGAAGGTCCCTTGAGCCCAGCCAAGCAACGCCGCCAGCATCTGGCCGGTCTGGTTCGAATCGTCGTCGATCGCCTGCTTACCGAGGATGACGAGGCCGGGCTTCTCGGCCTCGACGACGCCCTTCAGCACCTTGGCGACGCCGAGCGGTTCGGTCTGCTCGTCGGTCTTGACCAGGATTGCGCGGTCGGCGCCCATGGCGAGCGCGGTGCGCAGCGTCTCCTGCGCCTGCTGCGGGCCGACCGAGACGACGATGATTTCTTCCGCCTTGCCGGCTTCCTTGATGCGGATCGCTTCCTCGACCGCGATCTCGTCGAACGGGTTCATCGCCATCTTGACGTTGGCAAGCTCGACGCCCAATCCGTCGGCCTTCACCCGGACCTTGACGTTGGCATCCACAACCCGCTTCACGGGCACAAGGATCTTCATTTTCCTGTCACCTCTCCTGAGATAGTCGGAGCGCTATAGCAGCGTGCGCCCTGTCAGAGTTGTCGAAAGCCGACATTACGGGCGGAATATCCGCCCAGCGGTGCCGTTTCCGTAGTGGCGGCAAACCGACGCGTCAATATCCCACGGCGCACCCAAATCGGTTCAATCGCGGGGCGTCGCTGCTCCACGGCCCCACTGCGAGGCCGGCCGCGCGGGATCGCCAGCGGCCGGCTCGACGGGGACAGGCGGCTGCTGGATGTTGGGCGTCGGATCCGGCTCGCCGTCGGCGCCGGCCAGCAGCGGCACGCCCCGGCTGCGCAGCACCAGCACCAGGATCGATCCGGCGATGATGCCGCCGATATGGCAGGCCCAGGAGATCTGGTCCTCGCCGGCCGCGGCGAACATCACGATCTGGAACAGAATCCACAGGATCAGCGGAATGAAAGCCGGGATGCGCAACGGAATGCGGGCAAAGGCCAGCACCCAGACCTTCACCCGGGGATAGAGGATCAGATAGGCGGCGACGACGCCGGCGATTGCGCCCGAGGCGCCGATCAGCGGCACCTGCGAATCCCAGGCCACCAGCCCCTGGAAGAAGGCGCCGGCGACGGCGCAGGCCAAGTAGAAAATCAGATAACGTATGTGGCCGAGCGCATCCTCGACATTGTCGCCGAACACCCAGAGGAACAGCATGTTGCCGCCGAGATGGAAGATGTCGGCATGCAGGAACGAGTAGGTGAGGTAGCTGAGGCTCTCGGGGATGACGACGAATTCGGGCGACAGCTCGACCTTGTCGTGAACCACCGACGGGATGAAGCCAAGGCCGAGAACCGCGGCATTGGTGAAGTTCTCACCGCCAAGCGTGGTCGCCAGATAGACCAGCACATTCGCCACGATCAGGCCGATGGTGACATATTGCAGCCGGATATGGCGCAGCCTGTTGGTGTCGTAGAGCGGGATGAACATCGGACCCTCCCGCCTGCGGATTCAGCGGTTCTTGCCGGGAACCCATAGCACGTCGGCCTTTCCATTGTCATTGACCGCACGGGCGGCGACGAACAGGAAATCCGAGACGCGGTTGATATATTTGAGCGCCTCGCGGTTGACATGCTCGGCCGGATCCTGCGCCAGCGCCACCATCAGGCGCTCGGCGCGGCGCGCCACGGTGCGGGCAAGATGGAGCGCGGCTGCGGCCGGCGTGCCGCCGTTCAGCACGAAGGATTTCAGCGGCTGCAGCTCCTTGTTGAGCGCGTCGATTTCGTGTTCGACGCGGTCGGTCTGGGCGGCGACGATGCGCAGCGGCTCGTATTCCAGGGGCTTGCCGTTGTCCGGCACGGCAAGGTCGGCGCCCAGATCGAACAGGTCGTTCTGGATGCGCGACAGCATGGCGTCGATCGCGGGATGTCCGGCGGCGGTGTGGATGCGGGCCATGCCGATGCAGGCATTGGCCTCGTCGACGGTGCCGTAGGCGTCGACGCGCAGGTCGGATTTCAGCCGCCGCTCGCCGTTGCCGAGCCCCGTCGTGCCGTCGTCGCCGGTGCGGGTGTAGATCTTGTTGAGCTTGACCACGCCGTCCTCTTTAAGATCCTCTATTTGCGCGTGAAATAGACCACCAGCAACAGCAGCGCCAAGGCCACGGCCTGCAGCATGATGCGCGCCTGCATCAGCTTGTTCGAGGTGATGCCCGAGCCGCCGCGCATCATGTTGATCAGGCCGCGGACCAGCACGATCACCACGGCGGCCATCGCGATGATGGCGAGTATCTTGAAGACGATGAGCATCTGGCTGGCTCCGGTTCAGGTTCGGTCAGGCGCGCCTGGCGAGCACGCGATAGAGCAGGGATGCCGGCAGGATGCGTTTCAGTGCCGCGCCGATCCTGGCCGGCAGCGTTACCACATAGTGCGGGCGCGGGCGCTGTGACAGAAGCGCGTGGCGCAGAGCCCTGTGCACGATCTCCGGCCCGGGCTTCAGCTTCGACACGCTGCCGCCGGCCTGAAGCCGCGCAAGCTGCGCCTGATAGTCGGCGCGGTGGACGGAATTTTCGATGTCGATGTTTTTCAGGAACCAGGTAAGGCCGTTGCTGGCGATCTTCGACGTCACCGGTCCCGGTTCGATCAGGGATAGGTGGATGCCGCTGCCTTCGAGTTCCTGGCGCATGCAGAGCATCAGGCCTTCGATGGCGTGCTTGGAGGCCGAATAGGCGCCTCTGAAGCGGACCGGCGCCAGTCCGAGGATCGAGGAGCAGTGGACGAGCCGGCCGTGCCCCTGGCGGCGCATGACCGGCACGATCCGCCGGGTGAGGTCGTGCCAGCCGAAGAAATTGGCCTCGAACTGCTCGCGCAGTGCTGCGACCGACAGGTCCTCGACGGCGCCAGGCTGGGCGTAGGCGCCGTTGTTGAAGAGCGCGTCAAGCGTGCCGCCGGTGCGCTCCAGCACCGCATCGACCAATGCCGCGATGGATTCGGGCTCACGGTAGTCGAGGTAGAAAACCTCCAGGCCGTCGGCCTCGAGGGTTGCGATGTCGGCCGGCTTGCGCGCCGTGGCGAACACCCGCCAGCCTTCGGCTTTCAACGCCCGCGCGCAATAGGCGCCGATGCCGGAGGAGGCGCCGGTGACGATGACGGTGCGCAACTCTTCGGCGGCGAGGCGCATTGTGGGACCTGGGGTTGCCATTTGCCGCAATCACTTCCCATATTCGCGGCGTTGACACAATCGAGCGGAGCGCGGGCCCTTGCTGCGGAATATCGTCGCCCTCAAGCGCGTGCTCTACGATGCAATAGGCCATTTCACCACCGATGACGGCTGGGCGATGGCCAGCCATCTGGCGATAACCTCGCTGATGGCGCTGTTTCCGTTCCTGATCTTCGCCACCACGCTTGCCAGCTTCCTCGGCGCGCGCGCCTTCGCCGACACGGCCGTGCATCTGGTCTTCGACACATGGCCGGAGCAGATCGCCAAGCCGATCGCCCATGAGGTGCAGAACGTGCTCACGGTGCGCCGTACCGACCTTCTGACCTATGGCGTGCTGCTTGCGGCCTATTTCGCTTCCAACGGCATCGAAGCCCTGCGCACCTCGCTCAACCGTGCCTATCGGGTCACCGAAACGCGCGGCATCATCCACCGCCGGGTGCAAAGCATCATCTTCGTCTTGATCGCCACCGCCTGCTTTCTCGCCATCAGCGTGCTTCTGGTGTTCGCGCCGCTGCTCGCACGGCTGGCGGAGGCGCATCTGGAGTGGATCAAGCCCTATATGGGCACGATCACCATCTGGCGTTACGTGATCGCCTCGACGGTCATCGTCATCGGGCTGTTCTCGGTGCATATCTGGCTCCCGGCCGGCAAGCGGCGCTTCGTCTCGATCATACCCGGCATCGTCTTCACGCTGGTCGCCTGGCTGGTCGGGTCGACGATCTTCGCCACCTATCTCGACCATTTCTCGTCCTATGTGACGACCTATGCCGGGCTCGCCTCGATCATGATCGCGGTCGTCTTCCTCTACATCATCTCGGCGATCTTCATCCTAGGCGGCGAACTCAACGCCGCGATCAGCCGCTATCTCGAAGCCCGAGCGCGGGTCGGCTGAGTTGGCGCCGGGAACTGAGGAACTGGAGAACTGAAGAACTGAGGAATTGAAGAAAAAAGCAGGCAACAGCCGGCGCTGTGGCTCTTCTTTAGTTCTCCAGTTCCTCAGTTCCCCAGTTCTTCAATTCCCCAGTTCCCCTTTCCTCGCCTGCCGCGCCGTCGCCAGGGCCACGCCGAGCGTGGCGATCGCCATGCCGGCTATCTGCAGCAGGTTGAGCTGCTCGTTGAAAAGCACCCAGGCGATGACCGCGGTTACGGCCGGCACCAGGTAGAACAGCGAGGCGACCTTCGACATCTCGCCGTCCCTGATCATCACCATCAACAGGAATATGGCGCCGACCGACAGCACCAGGACCAGCCAGGCCATGGCGAAGATCAGCTCGCCATTGACGGTGACGGCGCGCGTCTCGAAGGCGAGCGAGCCCAGGATCATCACGACGGAGCCGCCGACATATTGCCACATCGTCGCCGACACCAGATCGCCGCCGGAGGCATAGCGCTTCTGCCAGATGGTGCCGGCGCTCATGCCGAGCACCGAGACGAGCGAGGCGGTCAGCGTCGCCGGCGTGACGCCGCCGCCCAGCATGCCGAGCTTCGGCCAGAGCACTATGACGACGCCGAGCAGGCCGACGGCAAGGCCTGCCCAATGGCGCGGCAGGATCGCTTCGCCCAGGAATTTTCCGGCAAGCACGGCGGTGATCAGCGGCTGCAGGCCGACGATCAGAGCCGAAAACCCGGCCGGCATGCCCCTGTGGATCGCCCAGAAGACGGCGCCGAGATAGACGCCGTGCATGAGGACGCCGGCCACCGTGGCGTGCAGCGCCTCATCGCGCGTTGCCTTGCGCGAGCCGAGCAGAATGGTGAGGCTGGCAAACAGGATCGCCGCGATCACGAAGCGGATGGCAAGGAAGGTGAAGGGTTCCGCCCAAGGCATGGCATAGCGCGCGCCGATGAAGCCAGTCGCCCACAGAACGACGAAGGAGGCGGGAATGAACCGCTTGATGCTCTGCATGGGGGGAGGCTGCCGGGGTGAACGGTTGATGACGGCAATTGCTCTAATGCTGTTCAATCGCGCAAGCAAAACGAAACGGTTGATCCATAAGCTAAATTGAATTCATCAAACCGTGCCAAGAGGGGCATGGCGCGTCGCCGCGCCATGGTGAGGCATGTTTTTGCATCTGGACACGACCTGGCTCTTGTTCGCCTTCGCGATCATCGCCGCCTTCGGCTTCTTCTTCGGCACTGCGCTCGACGCGATCATGAAGGAGAGCGGCTTCGGCCCGACCGGCAACACACTGCTGTTCATCTTCGGCTTTTTCGTCGCGATGGTGATAGCCAACAAGCACGGCATCAGCCTGAGCGATCTCAAGCTGGCGGTTGCCTGCGGGCTGGGCGGCGCCTTTGCCTTCATCAGCGTGCTGGCGCTGATCAAGGCCGGGATGGCGCGCCTCTAGCCAGCTAAAAGCCGATCAATCTTCTGACGTCCTGCGGCGTCATGCCCGCCGCCCGGAGGGAGGCAAGGCCGGTGTCCTTAAAGCTCTTGGACAGTTTCCTGCCGTCCGGACCGAGGATCAGGCGGTGGTGGAAATAGCGTGGCTGCGGCAGCCCGAGAAGTTGCTGCAGCAGACGCTGCACGCTTGTCGCCGAATAAAGATCCTGGCCGCGCACGACGTGGCTGACACCCTGCAGAGCGTCGTCGACGACGACGGCGAGATGGTAGCTGGTCGGGATGTCGCGGCGGGCGACGATGACGTCGCCCCAGGCCCGCGGTTGCGCTTCGATCGCTCGCGTCGCCGACATCGTCTCATTGGTGAACTCCACCCATGACAGGCCGGCCGTGACGCGCGCCATCGCCGCCTCGACATCGAGCCGCCAGGCGAAGGGCATGTTGTCCGCGATGCGCCGCTTGCGCTCGCTGGCCGACAGGGCCCTGTCGAGCGGCGGGTAGAGCGGCACGCCGTCCGGATCGCGCGGCCAGTCGCGGCCGCCGGTCTCGGCGATGAAGGCGCGGATCTCGCCCCGGCTCATGAAGGCGGGATAGACGAGTCCCTCGGCGATCAGCCGCTCGAGCACGTCCCTGTATTCGGCGAAATGCTCGGACTGGCGACGCACCGGTTCTTCCCAGCGCAACCCCAGCCATTCGAGATCGCGAAAAATGCCGGCCTCGAATTCGGGCGTGCAGCGCAGGACATCGATATCCTCGATGCGCAGCAGCAGGCGCCCGCCAACCTGCGCCGCCATGCGCTGGTTGAGCAGAGCCGAGTAGGCATGGCCAAGATGCAATTCGCCATTGGGGCTCGGCGCGAAGCGGAATGTCAGGAGTGTCATCTCTCGGGCGGTATTCGGGTTGAAAGGCGCTTCCGCCGGTTGCTAGTTAGCCATCAATTGCCACTTCGCGGGCGCCCTGGGAACAAGCAACGTGCAACGCATCGCCTCGCTCGACGACATTGCGGCAGGGCTCGACGCGCTCTGCCGGATCGATCCGCGGCTGGCGACCGTGCGCGGCAAGGCTGGCGAGGTGCCGCTCCGGCTGTCGGAACCTGGCTTTCAAAGCCTCGCTTCCATTATCGTTTCGCAGCAAGTTTCCCGCGCGAGCGCCGACGCCATCTTCGGGCGGCTGGTGAAGCTCGTCGACCCGCTGACGCCGCAAGCAATCCTTGCCGCCGGCGAGAACGTGTTTCGCGAGGCCGGGCTGTCGCGGCCGAAACAGCGCGGGCTGCTCGCCGTCGCCGAAGCGGTGGCCGGCGGGCTCGATCTCGATCACCTGTGCACGCTTGACGCCGGCGACGCGATCGCGGCGATGACGGCCGTGCCCGGCATCGGCCCATGGACGGCCGAATGCTACCTTTTGTTTGCCGCCGGCCACCCGGATGTGTTTCCTGCGCGCGATGTCGCGCTGCAGACGGCGGTCGGTCATGCGCTGGGCATCGAGCCGCGTCCGCCGGAGAAAATGCTTATCCGGCTGGCCGAATCATGGAGCCCGTGGCGGGGTGTCGCGTCGCGGCTTTTCTGGGCCTATTATCGGGAACTGAAGGGCAGGGACGCGGCGCCCTCCGCCGAAATGACCAAAAAAGCCTGAAAATCATTCGGTTTTGGCGATTTCGACGCACGACAATCCGCTTCACATCCCTGTCATGTCGGGCTTACAGTATCCGCGCCGTTCGGTTCTAGAAGCAAGGAGGCGAAGGACGTGACGGTTGCCGTATCTCCGGATGGGCTTCCCGCGCTGGTGCTGAACGCGGACTACCGTCCGCTCAGCTACTACCCCCTGTCGCTCTGGTCGTGGCAGGACGCCATCAAGGCCGTCTTCCTCGACCGGGTGAACATCGTCGCCGAATACGAGCACGCCGTCTCTTCGCCGACCTTCTCGATGAAGCTGCCGAGCGTGGTCAGCCTCAAAGCCTATGTGAAGCCGTCCAGGCATCCCGCCTTCACCCGCTTCAACGTCTTCCTGCGCGACCGCTTCCAGTGCCAGTATTGCGGAACGCCCGAGGATCTGACGTTCGACCATGTCATCCCGCGCCATCGCGGCGGAGCGACGACCTGGGAGAATGTCGTCGCCGCCTGCTCGCCCTGCAACCTCCGCAAGGGCGGCATGATGCCGGCCCAGGCCAAGATGTGGCCGCTGCAAAAACCCTATCAGCCGACGGTGCACGACCTGCACAACAACGGCCGCCTGTTCCCGCCCAACCATCTGCATGAAAGCTGGATGGATTATCTCTACTGGGATGTCGAACTCGAACCTTGAGATCGTTCGAGAATTCGGGAGGCTGGCCGTCTGGAGCGATTGTCTGCGCTTGCGATGCTCACGGACCTACCAGACCGTGTGATTATCAGACACACCCCCATACCGGACCAGCTCGCTCATCCTTACTTTTCGATGGCTTCGCGTTTAAGGACGGGCTTCCCCCACTCCGTCGCTGCTTCGCAGCGCCACCTCTCCCCCCTCCGGAGGGAGAGGAAGGGAGCTTGTTTGAAGGAGCGCTGGCTACGATGGGCTCGCGCCGTTCCTCTACCCCGTCGATCGGGGGAGAGGTGGCTCGGCGAAGCCGAGACGGAGTGGGGGTCGACCTGGCTCGGACGTCGACGGCCGCGCCATCCGCGTCAGCCTGCCGAATTTTTGCTCGAACTCTGCGTCGCGTTTCTCGATCAATTGGCTCAGTCGCGAGACAACGCGCTGCGGAAGGCGACGGCGGCGAGGACGAGGCTGGCGATGGCGTTCCAGCCGGCGAGCGACAGACCGAGGATGCGAAGCGCCGCCTTGTCGCAGGAGGGCGGCACGAATTTGTCGAGCGCGTCGAGCACGCCCTTGCCGCCGGTGTCGACCGGGCCGGCCCCGGCGGTGCAGTCGGCCGGACCTTGCCACCACGCCCATTCGACGCCCGAATGGTAGACGCCGAGATAGAGGCCGTAGAGCATCAACAGGCCGCCGATCGCAAGCAGCCCGCGCGTCGCCCAGGCGGGCGCACGCAGCATCGAGGCGATCGCCGCCAGCACCATCAGCGGCACGCCGATATAGTAGGGCGTGCGCTGCTCGAGGCAGAGATGGCAGGGGATATAGCCGCCGATGTATTGGAAGGCGAGCGCGGAGCCGACGGTCGCGGCCATGGCGATGGCGAGAAAGAGCGCCGCGCGGGTGCGCTGGCGTCCGGTGTCGGCATTCATGGTCGCGGTCATCTATCGGGTCCGTCGCTGCGTTGCTATCCGTGGGCGTATCTGACGAGGATATAGAGCAAAATCAGGGCGGCGGCGCCGCCGCCGACAATCAATCCCAAGCGCTTTTCGATGAACTCCTTGATCTCCTCGCCATAGCGGCGCAGCAGCCAGGCAAGCAGCAGGAAACGCGCGCCGCGCGCCACGATGGCCGAGACGACGAAGACCAAAAGATTGACGTGAAGCGCCCCGGCCAGAATGGTGACGACCTTGATCGGCGGCATGTGTGCAGCGCCGGATGTGACGAGCAGCACCAGCATCAGCCCCGCGCCGGACGACTGCCACCTCTCGAACGTATCAAGGCCGCCGAAATGCTCCAGGATCGGCCGTGCTATCGTGTCGTAGGCATAATAGCCGATCAGCCAGCCGGCTATGCCGCCCAGCACGGAAGCAGCCGTAGCCGTCAGCGCGTAGCGATAGGCGCGTTTGGGCGCCGCCAACGCCATGGGCAGGAACAGCACGTCGGCCGGTATGAAAAACACGGAGCTTTCGACGAAGGCGATGAAGGCCAGCCACCATTCGGCGGACTTGCGCGCCGCCAGCGACAGGGTCCAGTCGTAAAGTCCGCGAAGCATCGGCTCTCCTAATGCAGTCGACACAATTCCGGACGGAAAACCGCAGCGCACTTTTCCTGGAATTGCTCTGATCAATGTCACCCGAGACGCTTGGCGGTTTTGGGCAACGGCAGGCAGGAAGACAAGGACCCAAAGCGCCGCATCCCAGCTTCCGGATGCGAGGCGCTCAACGCTTCGCCTGTCTAGAAAGATTTTCCGCGCCGCACAATGTCCTGCGTCGCCACGATGGCCGAAGGATGGGCAATGCCACTGGCCGCGCGGGCAAATCCGCAACAGGCCAGTTGACGAACACCCATCCGCCCGTATAGTCCGCGCCCATCCAGGCCGCCCGGCCTGAGCCCCTATGGCGGAATTGGTAGACGCGCTCGACTCAAAATCGAGTTCCGCAAGGAGTGCTGGTTCGATCCCGGCTAGGGGCACCACTTCCCACCCGAGAAGCCTTGAAAGCCAAGGGTTGCAAGGACTTCCGCGTTCCCCGAGGTACACATTCAGGTACACCAAGGGGTACAAATCGAATGAGATTGGTTTTGAAGCACGTCCAGAAGCGGGGCGAGATTTGGCGCTACAGGCGGAAGGTTCCCGGTCCGCTCCGGGAGATACTCGGTAAGGGCGAACTGGTCGCGCCGCTGGGTGGAAGCGAACAGGAGGCCATCAGGCGGTATGGCCGGGTGCATGGGGCAGCCGAGCAGACTTTGGCCGATGCAAAGCTCCGGCTGGCCGAGGCGCGGGGTCAGATTCCGCCGCGCATCGAAACACCCTTGGACCGTTTTTTCAAAACACGTGACGCCGTGAGGGCGCTGGGATTTGATCCGGAGGCACCTGCCAGTGAGGCCGAGTGGTTCCAACGCTCCGCCGTGGCCGAGAGCTTGGTTGCCGGGAGGCCGACGGACCCGCAGACGGGCTATCCCTTGGATGTTGCGCCGGTGGAGACGGCCCTAATCTCGGCGCTCCATTCAGGGCTGGGAAAGTCGCCGCTCCCGACGCTGGAGGACGCCAAGAGGCTTTACCTAGCAGACCGAGCAAAGCGCTCTAGGGGCGGCGACCTGGCGCGGAAGAAAGACGAGCAGCGGGCAGAGCGTGTCGTCGGTCACGTCATCGAGGCCCTCGGCAAGAACCCCGACCTTACAGAGCTGCGCCGGGCAGACGCCCGTACCGTGCTCGACCACATGCTTCGCGTCGTCAACAGCCCGTCCACGGTCGAGCGGTATTTGAACGACATCAGGGCGATCATCAATCACGCCCTCAAAGAAATGGACCTCGGCCGCATCGCTAACCCGTTCACTGGGCTGGAAGTCGGAAGCGCGGATGACAGCGAGACGGCCAAGGACAAGCGGCGTTCGCTTACTCAGGCGGAGCTTGCCGCCATTCGTACGCGGATTGACACGCTGTCCCGCACCGATGACCTTAAGCACCTCTGGCGCATCCTAGAGGGGACTGGGTGTCGCCTTGCGGAGGTCACGGGTGCCCGGACCGTTGACGTAGTAGTGGACGGAGAGCTTCCCCATATCAGCGTCCAGTGGCACGAAGGGCGACGTATTAAGACCCACTCCTCGCGCCGAAAGGTGCCTTTGGTGGGCGAGGCGCTGGAGGCGGCAAAGGCCGCGCTGAAGACGGCCGGGGAGGGCGCGTTGCTGTTTCCTCGCTACGGCGGGGCTACCGGCCCCACGAGCGCATCTGGTGCTCTCATGAAGCATGTTCGGGCTGTCGTCAAAGATCGCAAGGCGGCGGTGCATTCCCTTCGGCACAACATGAAGGACCGCCTCCGGGTGGGAGGGGTGCCGAAGGCGACCCAAGACATGATCCTCGGGCACGCAAGCGGGGGCGTTGGGGAGACCTACGGGAGTGACGAGGCGCGGCTTAGGGTGGCGATGGAAGCAATGAGGAAGGCCGCGACCGAGTAGCTTACTTCTTTGTCGGCCGAGTTGGTGGTGGAGGCGGGGGAGATGATGGTTTGCCGCCGCCCACCCCGCCCCTAGGGACTGCTGGGGCTGGCGTTGGGCTGGGGGTTCCCTTTTGAAAGGGGCTTGGCGGACGGGGTGGCTGTGCCATTGGGGATATTTCTCGTGCTCGTGTAGGCGTGAAGCGTCAAGAAAGAAACGCCGAGCAGAAATAGCACAAGCGCGGCGATATTGAGAGCCCGAGTTGTCCCCCTGAATGGATTTCCACCATTTTCATACGCCGTCGCAGTGATGAGGCACTTGTCTATTTTCTTGATTTCTCGCTGCGCATCTTCTCCCCCCGTAAAGTAGGAGATGATATTCGCCGATATGGCAGCGCCGAAACAAAGCCAGGAAGCGAGCAGGAAGTGGCTGACGGCTGCGCCTCCCCCGATCTTGTCCATGAAGACAATCGATATGCCGAGAGCTCCGCTCGATATGCTTAGAAGCGACTTGTCCAAAGTGGCCAGTTGGTCCGACCGAAGCTCCACCATGGCTTCTCGGTGCTTCAAAAGGCCTCGAAGTACGTGTTGGGTAGGTCGTCGCTCTCATCCGTCATTTTGTGGGAACCGGGGGAAACGGGTTCTGCGACGGCGGCTGCATCGGGGTGACTGGCAACGCCCGAACACCTTGGAGCAACTCATTCAAGAGCGTCATATTGTGGCGCTGCATGTTCTGATCGTTATTCCACCCGTTCGGCCCATAGGACAGCTTGGCCAAATCGTGCTTGTCATATTTGTAACCCAACTCCCGCCCCATGGCGTGTAGCATTGAGACAAATAGGTCTTCTCGTTGATCAGAGTGCCGATCCTGTCCCTCCGGCATCGGTAAGGGCGCCGATAGATGGGCGAGATAGTCTCTGAAGGGCGCCATGACATTCTCGACGCCATAGAATTCAAGATCCACAAGGTTGAGGGCTGCGACGTGAACCGGATCGAGCCTCGCCCTCCGTGTTCCCATTAGGTCCTGGAAAACCTTCAACCGGCGCCGCTTCCTGTCGGTCCAGCGTTGCTGAAATCGGTCAATCGCTACAGCCAGAATTGGCCCTAAAATAATTGCGGCTATTGTCGCTATGTCTATCCACCGCAATCCAAGGAACACAACGGCGTCCACGTTAAGCGCTCCTGATTTTGTCAAACTTAGCGTTGATTGGCCCGATGGGCGTCTCGATCCGGTGTACGTCCGTGCGATTGAATTCGACAGGGAGCCGTAGCGGAACCTCTACGCCCCCCGGTTCGGCGTCGGCAGATATGCCGGTAATCGTTTGGTTGCCCATAGCCGGGGTGAAATGGATTTTGGCTTCGATATGCTTGCCATCGTCAGTCAAGGCGTACTCGCCATCATATCGGCCCCCGCCGGCGTCCGCACCGACGACGAGACCCTCCTTAAACACGAATATGCCAATCGAGTTTCCTGCCAATCCCGAAAAGTAAGCAGTATAGAACCCGTCAATAGGGGTACGTTTTGAGTTAGCCATCCCACGCCCTCAAAGTGTATCTGCGAACGAAGTAGGAATTTCGCCCGCAATATTTCAATAGGGTCCAGCCGATTTACCCAAAAAAGTTTTGAGCCAGCGTGTGTCACGTACCGGGCGCTGTCGAAGACTGTGCGCGATGTCACCGGGAAGGATGCAGGATTCGGCCGCTGGTTTGGAGCCAGGTCAAAGAGGCTTCAACTCTGCGGCTTCACAAGCGAATACGTCTCGCCGGTCGCATGGTTTTCAAGGACATACTCTGACACGAGATGCAATTCCGGCCCGTCTATGTGACCTAGAAAGTAGCGCCCGCCGGCACTGCTATTCCCAACTCCTTCAGCCGCGTTCATGTCGGCAAAGTCGCCGCGCGTGACCCATATGATGCCCTGCCGATTACCAGCCGCGTCGAACGCCACGAGACCTTTATGTTGCATTGCCATTACCCCGCTGGATCGATGCCCCGTTAATACTAGTGCGCTCCAGCTTCGCCAACGGGGCTTAGCGGAGGCCGTTCACTCGTCTCCCGTTAAGGTGCCCATGAGGAACCCTTGAACTTCGCAAATCCTGCCGCGCCCACCACGCTCCCTCATTGACTGGGATGCCCTGGCTTGGGCCAAAATATATGTGTGCGTTTTTGAGGTGAATGAAATTCGGCGGCGTCTTAGGCGTGCTGTCTTCGGGGTCTGAATTGTAGAGGTCGCCGTGACTTGCGTACAGTTCCGCTAGCTGGGTCGCCAAATCGGGAGCGTTCTCCCGCAATCCATCTGCGACCGCCTTCCCAAATTCCTCGAAATACTGCTTTCCAGATGTAAGTTCGCCGCTAACTAAAGAGCCGCCCACAGTGAGTGTAATCTTTAAGGTCAAGCCGCCAGTATTCACCATGTCGACCAAACTCTGGAGAAACCAGTCATTCACCGGTCCAACCGGCGGAACATCGCTGTCTCCAGATTTACCAGCCCGGTTCTCGCTTTCCTTTTCGTCCCCAGCGGTCGTCATATGAAATCCTCTCCCTCTTGTTTGGAGCATAGTGAGCATGAACAAGGGCCAATTTCAATCTGGCGGAAAAATCCGAAGGGTAGAATTCGACAGTTGCGGCAGCGCGATACCCCCCCGCCGGGGCCGCGCCAGGCTAATACCCGAGGGCCACGCTCGGCCGCCAGGGCGCTCTTTCGGTGCCCGGACAGCGGCTGGAGCGGCTTCCGAGGGTTGGGTAGTGTAGGACATCGGACAGGTCCTAACGCTGCTCCAGCCATGGTTATTTGTCAGGCACAACGAACGTTGACATTAGACAAGCGCCATTCTACAGAGCTTGTCAGGCACAACGGGCGGGTTCGACAAATGAAGCGATACGTCATCTACACTCGGGTTTCCACCGAGGACCAAGGCAAGTCGGGCCACGGGCTGGACGCGCAGAGGCGAGACATCGACATCTTCCTGGAGAGGTTCACCGAGGTCCCTTTCGAGGTGCTCGGCCACTTCTGCGACGTGCTCTCCGGGAAGACGGATGATCGGCCCGAGTTGGGACAGGCGCTGGCGTTGGTGCGCAAGACTGGAGCGGAGCTGCTTGTGGCGAAGCTCGACCGCTTGAGCCGCAAGGTGGCCTTTATCGCGGCGCTGATGGAAGACCCCAAGGTGCGCCTTCGGGTGGCCCAGATGCCCCACGCGGACAAGTTTCAGCTCCACATATACGCCGCGCTGGCAGAGCAGGAGCGGGACTTTATCTCGGCCCGCACGGTCGCGGCGTTGAAGGAAGCAAAGGCCAAGGGGAAGACGCTCGGGGGTCTTCGAGACAAGACCATGGCCCGCAATGCCGCCATCCAAGCGAAGGCGCGGGCAGAGGCGGCGCCGGCAATGGCAGTTATCGGCCCGATGCGGACAGGAGGGGAGACGCTGACGGCCATCGCGGAGGCCCTCAACCGGACTGGCGTTGCGACCTCCAGAGGGGGACGGTGGACCGCCAAGCAGGTTTCGCGTGTTATCGATCGGGCAGTCACGGCTTGAATGTTGGTCCAGAGGCAAGAATAGGGTTGTATCAGACGCTCCCGTTGCCGGGACGATGTCAGCCGGGATCGGATAAACCGGCCGCTTAGACCTTACGAATATTTGTCCCGGAAACGGGAATATCAAGTATTGGCCCGGAAACGGGACGTTTATATTGCTTGCGACGTCGAAAACCTCTCTGCATCCGTTGGCCGTCTTATTCAACAAGCGAGGACCGCAGCAATGCCACAGAACACCACCACCGACGAAACCGACAAAGCGCCTGTTTCCGACCACGCCGGCCCGCCCCTTTCGGACCACGAAAGCGAAGCGGTAGGCCACCTTGCGCGGGCCATAAGCGGCGTAACGACAGCCCTTAAGGCCGTGGCGTCCGGCCGGGAGCTTCACGCGCCATACACATTGGAGCCTCTCGGGTGGACCGGGGAGAGCCTGTCTGAATATGACAAGCTGGCGCGGGCGTCCCGAGAGCGGGAGAGGCGGCAGAAGGGCGGCCGGAATATTGACCAGACCGCCGAAGAGGGCGGCTCCATGACGCGGGAGGCCGTTAGGCGGCTGTCGGCGGTCGCGGAATCAGTCACCCAGGCGCTAGAGGCGCTGGCGGCTGGGGCGTCCCTGTCGTCGGCGGACGGACTTCGGTACGTCGTTATGGCGGATGGCCAGCTTGCCGACGTGGTCCGCATGATCCCGGAGGAGGAGTACGCCGAGGTGCTCCGGAAGCTGTCGGGTCGAGAGGCGCCGCCCGTTCGGCGACGCTGGGGGGTCTAATCTCTGTCTGGTGTGGCCCTTTCAGGGGCTTCGAGGGTTCGGCGGGTAGATTGTACCGGCCGGACCCGAACGCGTCTGTATGGGCCGAACCAGACAGGAAGTCGATTACGCCCTGCTTCAGGAATGGCGGCCCCGTGCATGGGTCTAAACATGCTTATGGGAGTGGGGCGTCGATTACCCCTCACCCCAGGAATGGCCGCCCCGTCGCGTTCCTAACGGGTACACACCCTGCTTCAGGAACGAGGCCTTCGGTGATAACGACTTCACTTAGGAAAGGGGTGCCCCCGGTTGTGCATATCGTGATTACTCCACACCTTAGGAATGCCGCACCCGTGGCGTGTTCCCAATGTGATTGCGACACGCTTCAGGAATGGCAATCCCGGTTGGCCGTAAGGTGATTACCCCCAGCCCTAGGATAGGCCCTCCCGGTTGATTACCCCTCCACTTAGGAAAGGGGCCTCCGGTCGCATTACATGCTTATGAGCGTGGCCTGTGAGCCTGCCGGGTGATTACGACACCACCCAGGAATGGCTCTCCGGTTGCACCTAACGTGATTAGGCCGCACCCCAGGATAGGCCCTCCCGGTTGATTACCCCCTCATTCAGGAACCAGCCGTCCCCCGGTTGCCTATACACGTGTATGGGCGTTGAACCTGATCGGCTTCAGCGCGTGGCCTGAACGGCTACTGCTCCCTCTCTCCTCTCTCCGCATATCAGCCAAGGCTCCCCGACGATGTTGACGGGTTGCAGCCATGGCTTCCCCTTCAGGCACAGGACGCCACCCTTCACCCTTCATCCAAACCTAAGCCGACGACGACCTTTTCGGGTGTCTCCAGAGGTTCCTTCGGCGGGAAATCGATGGCTCATTAGTTTCCCCAGCGTCCTGCGCCTCTTTTTTGCATCCCGTAGCCGGCGCGTTGGTGGCGGAGGTTCCCGGCCCTGCCACCGCAGAGGATGCGCCTGTGTGAGCCTCTCTGTTTCCTCCCGGCCCGTAGTCTCACCCGTCCCTGATATTTTTGCCTTCCGTAGATTGGACCACCAAACACAATGACGAACCCCTCAAGGCCCACTCCGGGCCACCCCAAAACCTACCAGCGCATCCCGAACGATCACTTCAGACCCTACCGCCGAGGATTGGTGAGTGAGGCCGTCGTCCTCGTCCCCATCAACGACCCCAAGCGGGGCCGCATGCTCTTTGCCAAGGTGGAGGAGCGGGCCTTCGACAATCTCCCCGGCCACCTCCGTAACATGGCTTGGGCCGTCGTCATGGAAGGTAAGCGCACGAACGACATGCACTTCTCCGTTCGCGTGGGACATTCCCGCGACATGGTCGTGGTCTCCCGTCTGATCATGGGTGCCAAGCCCGGAGAGCGTGTCCTAAACCTCTGCGGCGACCCGCTCGACCTTCGGTCCACCAATCTCCGCCTTAAGCCGATCAAGACCCCCAACAGCGTCATGGCGGCACAGCAGCGACAGCGCCACCACTATTTGGAGGCCGCGACACGATGAGCTTGATAGATACGTGTGAGTGGTCGGACGACTACAAGGCCGTCGTCGCCACCTTAGGCCCCCTTTACCGCGTCATTGCAGACCGCAAGGGCTTCGGCTGGTCCCTCCAGAAGCGCCGAGCGCGGGGCGGAGGGCACGGGCGTTGGTTCTCCGTTGCTTCCATCGTCCGCTCCCGTGAGGGCTTGTCCAAGGTGGCGCGGCCCCTCATGCACAGCGGCTATGTCCGCGACCACTGCATTACACAGCAGACCGTGGACGACGCCCTGGCCCATCTGCCAGAGCGCTTCCCCGAGCCCATCTTCGACCACCAAGTGGTCCACACCCGCCCCACGCCGGAAAGGCGGGTGCTGCCTCCGTCCTACAAGACGGCCCACGACATCTTCGACCCCCGTCCCTAACCCTCGAAAGGAGCAAGGTATCTCCACCCAAATTCACGGCGTCCGCGCCGCGACTCCGATCACCGTCGAGCTGTTCGGCTCATACGGAGCACGACACAGCGGCCACACAATCGACCTTGCCAGCCGTAAGGCACCCAAAGACCCTCTTGGCCCGTTGGCCCGCCTTCTCATTCACCAAGGCTTCGACCCTGCCGCCCGGATGCACGTCGTCCGCGACGGCGTCCCCGTCTTCAAGCGAGACCGCAAACTATCGACTTGGGCCGGAGAGGATTGGAGCGACACCGAGACCGGCGCCCCAAGACGTAAGAAGCACGTCCCTTTTCCGTCTGGTGAGGGCATTCCAGAGGCTCGGAGCACTCCAGAGCTAGAACTTACCGCGCGGAGGCAAGCGCCCTCCCACGGTTCGTTTCAAATCAGCAACCACAACCACGCATAAACCCAAGAGAGACACACCCCACCATGGCTAACTATTCTTCCTATCAGGCCAGCGCCGACACTGCCGCCGACGACATGGCCGCAGCCGCACAGGCTCGCATCACTCCCGCAGCCGCCCCGTCCGTCCAGACCAGCCGCAAGGTTCAAGTGGATGTCTATGGCGACGGCCGACAGGTCGCGAAAGACCTAAGCGCCCGCACCGTGGCGGCCGATCGGCAAGTCCGTCCCGGCAACGTCATCATTCCAGGTGTCGGTGAGACCACCATAGCGGCTGCAAAGGCCGCTGGGTTGCTCCCTCCGGGTTTTAATGAGCCTGTCGGGGGTCAGTCCGCCGCTGCCCCGGCAGGCAACCAGCAGGGCGCAGAGCAGCAGTCGAAAGGCGACCAGGGCGCGGCCGCTGAAGGCACGACCGGCGACGCAACGGACCTCGCCGCAGACGTTATGCAGACTCTAGCGGGTGCCCTTGGGGCCGAAGCTGTCGAAACCGGCATCTGGCAGGCCGCCGAGACCGGCGACGTTGAAAGCAGCATCCCGCAAGGGGTGACGAAAGACGCCGTCAACGCGATTGTCGAGGGCTTCATGGCCCAGGCCAATTCCGTCTTGAACGCCCTGCCGGCTGGCGTGGCATCGGTGGACATGTTGCTGGAGACGCTCTCCCCGGCCGAGCTTCGCGAAGCCAGGATGGCGACCATTCATAACGACCGGGAAAAGCTCGCTCACTTCGGCACCACCGCGTTGGGGCGCATGGAAACACTTCCGTACCAAGATCCCGGTGCCTTCGAGGCGCTCATCGCAGACATGCCGGCGAAGGAACGCAAGGCCCTGTCGTTCAATGAGAACAGCGGCGAGTGGGTCGTGAAGGTTCCCGGCCGGCAGGCCATGTCGTTCGGTGCCGCTCTCCGGGCCGGCACCGTGCGCGTGGGCTAACGTTCGGTCGCTATGACTTCAACGATCCACCAACCCCGCGCGTTGCTTGACTGGCAGACGCGGGTCGTGAGGGCACGGGTAGCCCACCTCTACCGCATCTCTCACGACGGGCGGGGCAACTGGACGGTCACCCGTCCGGGCTCGAATGAGCGTCTCTACTTCCCAGCCGCTCCGGCGCCCGTCCCGGCGGTGGCGCAGCCTCCTGAGCCCGCAAGCCGCCCTGCCATCCCGCAACCCGCCGCCAAGCGCCTGACCTCCGCAGAGAAATACGCCGCGGAAGTCCGCAGCAGCTACGGCAACCTAAGCGCATAGCAGGCGGAAATTGAAAGAGGCTCCGGCGCAGCGAATGTGCCGGGGCGTTATTCTAGCGGCTTATGCTCCCGCTGTTCATGCCAGATCACCTGCCGAAGGTCGCGCTTGTCGACTGCCTGGCCGCAGGTACGACAGAAGTAAAAATGGTCGATTTCCCTTGCTGGCTCGCCACCGTGAGGCTTGCCCGTGATCGGCGGTCCGAGGTCGGAAAGTCTGGTCATCCTCGCAGTTTCCTTGCCTCGCGTTCCAACGTCTTTCGAGCGTTGCCGTGCTGGCTGATCAACTCCCGCACTTGCTCCGGCGTGATGCGGTGCTGCTTGGCGAAATAGCGGACCTCATATTCCTCGTCCGCAGACACTCGTTCCCGGTCTCGGAAGTCTCGCTTGGTTGTGTCGTCGGCCATGGTTGTTCCTCCTGGTGGAGAAGAAACCGCACCCGCGCACGAATGTTCCCGACGCTCTTTTAGCATGAGCTAACGGAACGCTTCCGGCTGTGCGATATTGAATAAAATTCGAGTTGCGTGGGGTTCCAATGCGTAAGCCTGCCGTCCGGGTCCGGTTGTCATTCATCCGCCCGATGGAGCCGGAGCTGGTCGAACAGCCGCCGAAGGGTGGCGAATGGGGCCATGAAGTCAAATTTGACGGCTACCGGACCCAGGTCATCAAGGACGCCGACGGCATCCGCTTCTTCACCAAGAACGGCTTCGACTGGACGGCCAAGTACCGGCCGCTCGCCAGTGAGGCGGGGTCGATAGAGGCGGAGACCTTCATCATCGAAGGTGAGACAATCGTCACCAACGAGGCCGGTCTTTCGAACTTCCATGCGCTGCGCTCGGCCATCACAAGACGCCCGCAAGACCTCTATCTCGTTGCCTTCGATCTTCTGCATCTCAACAGCCACGATCTGCGCGACATGCCGCTTAAAGACCGGCGGGAAATCCTGCGAGAGCTGATCCCGGCCGGCGGCCATATCCAGTTCAGCGAGGCGCTGCCCGGCACTGGCGATGCTGTCTACCATTTGGCTTGCGAGGCGGGCTTGGAGGGCGTCGTCTCGAAGCGGCTGGACAGCCTCTACCGCAGCGGCTCAACGATGAACTGGCGCAAGGTCAAGTGCTTTGTCGAAGCGGAGATGGACATCATTGGCGTCAAGCGCGAGACCGGCAAACCGGCTATGGTGCTCATGGCTGATAAGGGCCACTACATGGGCGGCGCTTTCGTCACCTTCAAAGCCGACAAGCGGCAGGCCCTATGGGATCGTGTTCAGGGCAAGGCCGGCGCTCCGCCACCAAAGGGCTTGGCAAAGGAGAAGGCCGAATGGCTGAAGCCGGGACTGGTTGGGCGGGTCAAGTTCCTGAAGGGCGAGGAGAAGCTGCGCCACGCGTCGCTGAAGGATTTTCGGGAGGAAGGTTGACGGCGCGACAGCCTCTTGACTGCCTATAGGGGGCAAGTACTTTGCAAGTGCCTTGAGAGAACCGGCCCTTGGCACCTTTTGGACAAGCCGCGTGATAACCGACGACGGGTAAGCCCTTACGTCGAAGAGAACCAAGAAGCAGCACCCAAGGTCTGCCCGACATCACTCCTTGAACAGCAACGGCTTGCCGCCCGCTCATGGGCGTCTGCGGCCTCAAAAGCCATGGAGAAAGTCATGACAGCAGAACGCTTGAAAATCCGCGATGTGGGTGAGGGTTATGAGGTGCTTGACTATGACGGCAAGCGCATCGCCATTTGTGCCACCGTCGTCCACGCGGCGTGTTACGTGCGAGGGTTTGCAGCGCGTTTCCAGCTCGACTGGAGCCGCGCCGTCGCGGACCCATCCACCCCCAGCGACTATTGCGCCAGTTTCCTCGGATCAGAGGTTGGTAAGATAAGGGCTGAGACGGGTCATAGATACGCAGGGCATTGGTCTTGGCTTCTTCACTCCGTTGACCAGCGTTGGCGCAACCATGAGGGCCGGTGTGGGCGAGAGGCTGGCAAAGACCTGGCTATTGCCAGCGTAGAGCACGAGTTCACGAAATGCGTCGCCGACACCCCGCTAGGGCCATCGACCTATGCCCAAGCAAAGGGCATTTAGTGGACGTGATCCTATCCTCACCAGTTAACGGTGCTCTCCATAGGGACAACGGAAAAGCTGTTCCAGGCAAGGCGAGACCTGAACACCACGGCCCTTGGCTGGACGGCCCCGACAAGCGATCGAAGGCCCGCAAGTGGAATGTCGCAAAGCGGTCCTAGAATGACTTCGGCTAGGGATAGGTCCGGAGCGAATTCTTTAAAGAACAGGCCGCCCTCTCGGAGTGCGCTGTCTAAGGGAAAAATCATCCTAGTTTCAGCTTCATAGGCCCATTGCTGAAACTTGGTGGTGGCAAGTTTTGATCGAAGGTCCTGCGAGATCATGTCTGGTGGCGGCCACGACTTGTCCGGCAGCACTCTCTCCTCGGCGTAGACCACATCTGCCAAGGTTGCACGTGAAATATCAAACCCCAAGCAAATGCCCCTATGCCTCAAGGCATAGTGGCTCCACAACGGCGGGGATATCCAATTCTTGCTGAAACATAGGAGGCCCGTGGATTTGTCGTATTCGTCGCGCAAGAGCCGGCCAAAGTCCCTTACGTGCCGCTTGCTACCTCTCAATGCGAGCAATTCAAACGGATCATTTAAGTCAGAAAATCGCGAAACCTTTATTCTTCCAAGGGCGATGTTGCTGATCGCGTACTCCGCAGACGTAAGATAGTACGCTCGAACGAAGTCATTGCCTGGAGGCCTAACCACCTCTGCGCTTCCCATGCGCTGGTCGTAGCCCGCTGCCACCCATTCAGCCCGATACTCCTTGTGCATGTCACCCGGCCCTTCACGGTGCATAAAGAAAACTGGATACTCGAGGATTTGCCCGTTCGCATCATCGCCCGTGTAATTGCCGGTGCGGCCTCGAGCCGGGCCGTTCTCCATTTTGCCGATAGTGAACAAAATAAGAACGAATGTGTCAAGCGACCTCTTGACCGGACAGGAATGTGTTCCTCATTTCAGATTATGCCCGAGCAACCCGAGAAGTGGCCGAGAGGTGCCGCCTGGACGCTGACCCATGCCCACGACGCGGGGCAAGTAGCCAGCATCCGCTGCGCTCGCTGCAACGTCACGCGATACTACAAGCCGACGGAGCTTCGGGAGGTGATCGGAAACGTCACGATTGATGAGGTTCGGCACAAGGTGCGCTGCCAGGAATGCAAAAGCCGAGAGTGGATGAGCGCCCAGCTCTTTCATCCCACCGGAGAGCAGGCGCACACCATCCGATACAGGCGCCTCGTCGAAATCCGCTGGGAGAAGCGGGTGATCTGGCGGGACGAATAGCCAAGGTCGGTGTGAAGTCATCCCCATCGGCGGGCTCCTGCCGTTCTCGGCAACCTCCGCTCGCTTGGGTAGCCAGACCCGAAGTCTTCATCACTGATAGTATGGCAAATTCGGACGGTCTAAGCCACGTCGCGCTTCTTCGGCCTTTGCACTTATACGCGCCGCTGCCACCATCGCCGCAAGCTATTAGCCAAATGGCAAATGGCACACAAAACGGTATAAAGTGCCGCGCCCAGAATCAATATCTGGCCGACGTCTAGCTGAATCAACATGGTATTCCCTCAAAGTAATCGCTTACCTTTGCATTGTGCAAGGTGTAAGGCATTGCGCCAAAGTCCTCTGGGGCAACCGGCATTGCCAGTCGCTCAATGTATTCAACTGCCCAGGAGCAAACACGGTTCCCTCATCGCATTGCGCTCCAAAAAAATCGACTATGAGCGTTTAGCTTGACGAAGGTACACCAAGCGGATACCAAACAGGTACACCGAGCAATCGGAGCCTTGGGCGCCGACCTACTCAACTACTTGTATTTCAAGAGTAAAGTGTTCTCGGAAGCGCTGGTTAGAAATCCCCAGCTGTCCCGGCTAGGGGCACCACCCTTCGCTCTGCGAGCTTCGGACGGCAAGCCATTCTTTACGAGCTTCGGGTGGCAGGCCATCCTTTACGAAGCTTCGGATGGCAGGCCGTTTCCCCAACGAGCTTCGCATGCAGGCGATCGCGAACGCCTTACCGCATATTCCCCGTATGCCCCTGCGAGTAGCGCCCCGGCTGCGGCCACACGGTGAGGCCATGCGGCTCGGCGCCGACGCGGATTTTCGTCACGGCGCCGCTGGTGGTGTCGATCATATAAACCTCGCTGTCGAAGCGACCCGACAGCCAGAGCTGCCTGCCGTCGGCGCTGACATTGCCCATGTCGGGGCTGCCGCCGCCGGGGATCGGCCATTGCGCGACCACCGCACGGGTGGCGAAGTCGATCACCGTGACGCTGCCCGGGCCCTTGGCCTTGCCCTGCTCCATCTTGTGCGAGCCGCGGTTCGAGACATAGAGCCGCTTGCCGTCGCGGCTGACGACGAAGCCATGCGTGCCGATGCCGCTCGGGATGAAGCCGATTTCCCGAAAACTGTCGCCATCGACCAGGAATACGCCGTCATTCATCATGTCGGCTACGTAGAAGACCTTGCCGTCGGGCGAGAGGCGGATGTCCTGCGGCATGCCCATTTTGGAGAGGTCGAGGTGGCCGAGCACCTTCTGGTTCTTCAGGTCGATCTTGGCCAGGCCGCCGTCGCCATATTCGCAGGTGAAGATCGCGTAGGAGCCGTCGACAGAGAAGTCGGCGTGGTTGATGCCGGGGCAGGTCGGCGTCGGTAGGCTCGACTTCAACGCCATTGTGTGCGGATCGCGGAAATCGAGCTGCTTCATCGCCTCGTCGACGACGATGGCGGCGCTGCCGTCCGGCATGAAATACAGATTATAGGGGTCGTCGACCGGGATCTGCTGGCCGGGCTTGGCCGTCGTCGGGTCGATCGGCGTCAGGCTGCCGTTCCTGCCAGTGCCGTTGTTGGCGACCCACAGCCTCTTGAGGTCCCAGGACGGCACGACATGCTGCGGCTTGCTACCGACCGGGAAGCGGCCGACCTCCTTCAAGGTGACGGTATCGATCACCGAGACGCTATTGGAGGAACGGTTCGGCACATAGACGCGCGGCAGCGCGCCGGCCGTGGCGTGGCTCAGATGGCCGGCCGTGGTCTGGCCGTAGATGTTGACGACGGGAGGCGCCGGATCGGAGCAATCCTCCGGGCAGGTGTCGGCCACGGCTCGAGCCGGAAACATGGCGAGCAGGACAAGCGGCGCACAAAGGCGGGCGAAGCGCAGGACGATATCGATCATTTGGAGTGCTTTGTGGTGAAGGCCGGCCGGGTCCGGCCGCCGCAAGCCATAGCCGGTGTCTCGCCGCCCATCTAGCGTCTTTTCAGCAGGCTCCGCATGCGGTTGCGCAGGATGCGCGCCATGTTGCGGGTCTCGCGATAGAGATGCAGTTGCGAGGCGGCCTGACGGGCCAGCCGGTCGGCGTCCGGCGTCAGCCCGATCACCAGCGTGCCCATCGGCTTGCGCTCGCTCCAAAGGCGGCTCATCACCGGATGATCCGGAACCGCGCAGGAATCGGTCATGACGATGTTCGGATCGTCGAGATGCTGCCTGGTCACCTCGATCATCAAAAGCGTGCCCGGCGAGTAGGCGGAGAGCGTCTCGTCATAGGCCGTCTTCCAGGTGTAGGCGACGCCGGCCTCGACGAAGACGACCAGGCAGGCGATGGTGCGGCCGTCGAGCGTCAAAAGATGGATGCGGCACATGTCCTGCTCGGCCAGCCGGTGCACGGCCTCGCGGGCGAAGGCGGCGCGGTAGCGGTCGATCGCCATCGCGGTGCGCTCGCGGCCCTTCCAGCCGGCCGCTTCCAGCGTCAGGAAGCTTTCGATGGCGTGGCGGATCTCGTCCGGCCCGCGCGCCACGGTGTGCTCGAGCTTGCCGAGGTC
This sequence comes from Mesorhizobium sp. CA14, assembly GCF_020165195.1. GTDB lineage: Bacteria > Pseudomonadota > Alphaproteobacteria > Rhizobiales > Rhizobiaceae > Mesorhizobium. The sequence continues at coordinate 45,867 of NZ_JAIUHR010000030.1, forward strand.
GGCGAGACGCCGCTTCAGCCGGCGGAATTCGCGATAGTGATGCGCGCGCAGCGAGGCCTTGAGGTAGTCCTCGCCGTCGGCGTCGCTTTCAAGCACCGGGCGTTCGACCTTGCCGGTGGTCACCATGGTCAAGCCGCGGCTGTCGGCAAAGGAGGTGAGCAGGCTCGCCACCGGACCGTCGAGGCGCATATCGGGCATCACGAAGACCCTGGGCAGCTTGAGATGCGGCCTCGACAGCATCGAGAAGAAATCCTCGATGACGCCGATGGGATCGTCGCGGTCGACCAGCGGCGTGCCGAGCGGGCCGAACGGGCTCGACCATGTGCGCATCACCGGAATGCCGAGCGGGATCGCCGGCCTCTCGACCGAGAACGGCACCAGAAGGCGCAGCCGGTTGCGGTACTCGTCGCCGTCGCGGATGACGGCCAGCCGCACTTCGCGGTCTTCCAGCCGCGGCATGGCCGGCGCCAGGAAGCGCGGGTTGAAGAAGACATTGGGCTCGATCGTGCGGGCGCTGAGATAGTCGAGCTCCTCGACAAGGTCGAAGCCGGCCGAGGCCGGGTAGATGGCCAGCTTGCGTTCCGGCCTGTTGCTGGCGAAGAGCTCGATATGGGCCGGATCGGCCTCGCGCGCCAGGCCGGCAAGGTTGGAGACCATGGCGCCGGCGGGGCCGCCGCTGGTCTCTTCGAGCAACGGGACGGCGGCCATCAAGCGATTTCCTTCTTTGCAGGCACGAAGATCGCCATCACGATGCCGAGCTTGCGCCAGACGGTGAAGGAGAGCGCGCTGGCCTCGAAGACCATGGCGAGGCTGGTGGCGATTGCCGCGCCCCAGAGGCCGAACAGCGGAATGAGGATCACGTTGAGGCCGATGTTGAGGGCAAGCGTCATGGCATAGACGCCGGCGCAGATGTTCTGGTTGCCGCTCATAGTGAGCAGGCTCTCGCAGGGACCGACGGCGGCGCGCGCCACGACGCCCAGCACCAGCAGGAAGAGCAGCGGATAGCCGGCGGTAAATTCGGGACCGAACAGCACCAGCATCGGCTCGCCCAGCGCCAGCACCGTGAGCGCCATCAGCAGCGATGGCCAGAAGGTCCAGGAGACGGTCTCGCGGGCGAAGGCGGCAAGCCGATGTGGCTCGCCATGGGTGAACTGGGCGTAACGCTGTGCAACGCCGGCCTTGACCGCGAAATAGACGAAATGCACCAGCGCCAGCGTCTTCACCGTGGCGAAATAGACGGCGACATCATTGGGATCGAGATAGGCGCCCACCATCAGCACGTCGGCATTGGTGAGCAGGAAGAAGAAGCCCTCGACAAGGAAAATCGGCAGCGAGACGAGGATCCACTGGCCGAAATGCACGGTCATCGGCCCGGGCGGGATTTTTTTGTCCATGCGCGAGGTGACGGCCATCAGCTGGCCGAGCGTGGTGACATAGGTTGCGGCGATTGAGGCGAAGATCGCGGTCTTGGCGTCGGGCACATAGTGCAGGCCAAGCATCAGCGCCATGAACGCCAGGATCAGCACCGGGCGCACCAGATAGGTGGGCGACAGCGCCAGCAGCGCCCAGGAATTGGCGCGCGCCAGCCCCTGAAGAAGATCGCCGAGCGCGATCATCGGCAGGCAGATGACGCCGAGGATGAAGGGGATGACGTAGTAGTTCTCGATCCAGTCCGAGGCGAGCCAGACGCCAAGCGCGCCAAGGCCGGCCACCAGCGTCGAGGCGACGAGCACGAAAAGGCGGCTCGCCTGCACGATGCCGCGCAGCTCGGCCAACATGCCGCGCTCGCGATATTCGGGAATGAAACGGATGACAGAGGTGTGGAAGCCGAGGCAGGCGAGATTGCCGACGATGACCATCGTCACCCAGACCAGCACCGAGATGCCGTATTCGAACGAACCCATCCAGCGTGCCATCAGCACCTGGCTGACGAAGGCGATGAAGGCGCTGATGATACGGATGGAAAAGGCGATCAGCGACATGCGCCCGGCTTCGCCGCGCTCGTCGGCGGTGAACAGAACGGCATCGATGCGGCCAAGCAACGGCCTCATGCGCAGCGCCCAGCGCTGCGGCAGGAACCGCCCGGCAGTCGTTGCCGCGGAAAAGCGCACCCCGAATACTCTCCGTTTTCCGCCTCTTTCCAAGGTTTCGGTCTATCCGAAACACCTTAAGAAAGGGTGGGTGGGGCGCAGGCTTTTCCTTCTCCCCGTTTCACGGGGAGAAGGTGCCGACAGGTGGATGAGGGGCGGCGCCCGCCTCGGAAATTTGGGATGAACCGCGTGTCGAAGAGGTCTCTTTGCGGGAGGGGTCCTAAACAGAGTGATTATCCTCTGTCAGATACGAGGGGCGGCCAATCGCAAACGCCGGCGCCGCCCCTCATCCGGCCCTTCGGGCCACCTTCTCCCCGTGAAACGGGGAGAAGGAAAAGGCGCTGCTCACATCCCCTTCATCGCATCGCACGACACGTTCGGGTTCATGTCGGCGAAGGCGCCGGTGGGGTTCTGCTTCCAGGCCCAGACATGCAGCTCGTAGAAGGGGCCGAGGCCGTAGCGGTTGGGCGCGGTGTTGAAGTTGAACAGATGGCCTTCGAGCGAGGCCGGGCCCTTCGCGGTGATGTATTCGACCGCGATCAGCTTCAGCGTGCCGTCGGCCATCGGCTCGTACATCACCGCTTCCGGCTTGGCGACGTCAACGGCATCGTCCTTCAGATAGGCGGCATTGACGTAGTGGATGCCCATCGCGCCGCCGGTAAGGCCGCTGGCGCAGGGGATCGGCGCGTAGCCTTCGGCTTTCGCCACCGCGACGTCCTCGAAGCGGCTGTCGAGCGCCCGCACCTTTTCGGCGAGCGGATTGACGGTTTCTGCCGTGGCCGCGCCCGCCATCAGCATGATGATCGAGGCAGAAGCGCCGATAACGCATTTGGTCAAGGTCTGAATGTTCATTTGTCTCTCCAATTGAGGTGCGCAAGCGGCGGCAGTCGGCCGGTAAGGCCTACCCCGAACGCCGGCGGCGCTTGTCGATAAAAAGGATGGTCGCTGATCCCGACCGGAGCGGTTCACCGAACGAACCGCTCCAAGTCTTTGTTTTGCGCAATTCCGCACGGAAAACCGCTGCGCAGTTTTCCTGGAATTGCCCGGTGCGGGATCAGCGATGATGCCACCAATATTCCCAGTACTCGCGCGGGTTTTCCCGCTCATGCAGGCCGATGTCGCGCTTCAGGTAATCGTCCTGCGGTGGCAGAAGGCGACGCGGGTTTCGCAGGGGCGAAAGCAACGCCGACACAGCCCGCCGCATGAAGCCGCGCCGTGGCGGGACATTATCCGCCGCGGCGGATACAGCCTCGTCCTCTGGCACGGCGTCAGGTCCGCCGGCGACGGGTATGGTCTGCCCGACATGGTCTGCCCGATCAGCGATAAAAGTAGGGGTCGAGGACCCGGACCTCCGTGATCTTGTCGACGGGAAGCGAATTCTTCTGCGCGGTGCTGCGGATCGCCTCCGGCGAGGGCGCATCGTAAATGCAGAAGCTCTTGCTCTTGTCCGGCGAGACGAAGGATTGCACCCAGGTGACGCCTTTCTCTGCGTTGCGGGCGATGACGCCGCCCATCGCGGTTGCGCCGGCATCGTTCATCGGCACGTGAAGCCCATCGGGGAAGGTACGTTCAATCAGGTAACGAGGCACGATCGATTTCCTTTCATTGGTGAATTGCGCTCGGTTCAAGCGCGACCCAGCAGAAATCACCTTCGCGGAAGGCGCGCATCGGAGCCATTCCCCATATTGGCCGGGACGATTCCCTATCTTTGCGACGTTTTATGTGGAAGATGGCACCTCAATGTGTGGAAAGTCACATTTCGGTGTCGTTTCCCGCGTTATCGCGGCGGCGGCCCGCCACGATGGAAATTCTGATTTCGTGAGAGAGTGACGATGCTTCTGGAACGGCAGACGCAACTGCAGCAAATGAATGCCTTGCTGGCGGATGCAACAGGCGGCCGCGGCCGCGTCGTGGTCCTGTCGGGTGAGGCCGGCGCCGGCAAGACGGCGCTGGCCGAGGCGTTCGCAAGCCGCTTGGGCGAGGGACTGACCGTGCTTCGCAGCGCCTGCGAGGACCTCTCCATTCCGGATCCGCTGGGGCCGCTTTACGATCTGGCCCGCGAGGCGCAGTGGGAGCCGCCGCGGGCGATCGACGACCGCCAGGTGCAGCGGCTGCCATTGTTTTCCGAGGCGCTCGACGTCTTCGAGGCGAAAGGCCCATGCCTGCTCGTCATCGAGGACCTGCACTGGGCCGACGACGCGACGCTCGATTTCGTGCGTTTCCTCGGCCGGCGCATTGCAAACACGCACATCCTGCTTCTGATCACGGCGCGCACCGACCGCAGCGAAGGACAGATGCGCGTGCGCCGGGCGCTCGGCGAGATACCCGCCGGCAATATCCAGCGCATAGAAGTGCCGCTGCTCAGCGAAAGCGCGGTGCTCTCGCTTGCCGCCGCGGCCGAGCGCGACGGCAACGCGATCTACCGCGCAACGGCGGGCAATGCCTTCTTCGTCACCGAGCTGCTCGCCGCCGTAGTCGATGGCGCGTTGCCGGCGAGCGTCCGCAACGCCGTGCTGGCGCGCGCCGAAAGATTGTCGCCGGGCGCCCGCTCGATGCTCGACGCGGTCTCGGTGTTTCCGCGCCGCGCCGATGCCTGGGCGCTGAGCGGCCTTTGCGGAATTGCCGCCGCCGGCCAACTCGCCGAATGCGTGGCCCACGGCCTGCTCGAGGATTTCGGCGATGGCTATGCCTTCCGGCACGAGATCGCCCGTACGGCCATCGAGATGGCGCTGACGCCCAGCAAACGGCGGGAGTACAATGAGCGCGCCCTGGCAGCCCTGCGGGACAATCCGCAGGTCGCCACCGCAAGGTTGGTGCATCATGCCGTGGAAGCGCAAAACCTGGACGTGGTGCGCGAGCTCGCGCCGGTCGCCGCGCGTGAGGCATCCCGCGTCGGCGCGCATCGCGATGCGGCGGGCTATTACGAGGTCGCCCTGCGTTACGCGGATACTCTGCCGATCGACAAGCAGGCGGAGCTTTACGAAGGCCATGCCTTCGAGTGCCACCTGATCGGCCGCGTCGACACGGCGATGGAAGCGCAAGGCCGCGCGCGCCAGCTGCGCCAGACGCTGGGCGATCGGCTGAAGGAAGGCGACAGCCTCAGGTGCTTGTCACGCTTCGCCTATCTGCTCGGCGACCGCGAGTCGGCGGACCGGTTCGGATCACAGGCCATGGAGCTTCTGGAAACGGCGCCCGACAGTCCCGAACTCGCCATGGCCTATTCCAATCTCTCGCAGCTGGCGATGCTGGCCGAGCGGCTCGATGAGACGCTTAGGTTCGGCGGCAAGGCCGTCGAACTGGCGGAGCGGCTCAACCGACCGGACATCCTTTGCCACGCCCTCAACAATGTTGGGGCGGCCGGGCAATGGCTGAATTTCGCCAAGGGGCGGCGCGATCTCGCCCGCAGCCTTGGAATTGCGCTGTCGGGCAACTTTCAGGAGCATGCCGCGCGCGCCTTCACCAACTGCGCCTGCGTCGAGATGAACAGGCTTAACTTCGACGAAGCGGCGGCGTTCCTGGATCGCGGCATCGGCTATTGCGTCGAGAACGATCTCGCGACCTGGCGCGACTACATGCGCGGCGTGCAGGCGCAGCTTCTGCTCAGGCTCGGCCATTGGGACGATGCCGCGGCCATGGCGCATGAGGTTGTCGACGATGAAGCAACGACGCCGTTGGTACGCTATCCCTCACTCGTCGCGCTGGCCCGCTTGCGCATCCGCAGGGGAGACCCGTCGGCCGAGCCGGTTCTCGACGAGATGAGGCTGTTTCTCGACAAGGGCATGGAGCTGCAACGGCTTGTGCCCTTCGCCTCGGTGATGGCCGAACTGGCATGGCTGGGCGAGGGGAACAGGGAGGAAGCGCTGCGCCTCATCGCTCTTGCCGAAAGCCTTGCGCCGACGCGGGCGGTGTTTGGCGAATTGGCGGTATGGCGGCAGCTTTTGCTGCCTGAAAGCGATCCCGGCGACACCGACGGAATGGCTGTGCCGCATCGCCTGCAACTGCTTGGTGACTGGCGTGCCGCCGCCGCGCTCTGGGCGAAAATGGGCGCCCCCTTCGAGCGGGCGCTGGCGTTGCTGAAGGGCGACGAGGCAGCGCGGCGCGAGGCGCTCGATGGTTTCGAGGCGCTCGGCGCAAGGCCGGTGGCGCTGCATGTGCGCGGCCTCATGCGGCAGAGCGGGTTGATCCACATTGCAAGAGGGCCAAGGCAGGCGACACGCGCCAACCAGGCCGGCCTCACGCAGCGCCAGATGGAAGTGCTGGAACTTCTCGAGCGAGGCTTTTCCAACAAGAAGATCGCCGCGCATCTGACGATTTCGCCCAAGACGGTCGATCACCATGTCTCGGCGGTGCTGGAGAAGCTGGAAGTCATCTCGCGCGGCGAGGCGGCGGCCGCGGCGCGCGCGTCAGGCCTGGTGTGAGGCTTGTTTTCTGCGCCTGCAGGAAACCGCCGGCCCCGGCGCTGCCCGTCATCCGCCCTTCGGGCACCTTCTCCCCGTTGAACAGGGAGAAGGAAATAGGCGTCAGGCGAAGGCGCCGTGGCAGTGCTTGTACTTCTTGCCGGAGCCGCAGGGGCAGAGTTCGTTGCGGCCGACCTTGCCCCAGCTCGCAGGGTTCTTCGGGTCGCGGTTTTCCGGCGCGACGACGGCGCTGGTGTCCTGACGCATCAGAAGCGCGGTCTCGCCGCCCTGGAAATCGTCCTCGCCGGTCGAGCCGTCGATATGGCTGCCGAACATCTCCGGGGCTTCGGGCGGCGGCGCGTCGGCCGCCTGGCGCACCAGCTCGACGCGCATCAATTGCGCGGTGACGGCCTGGCGCAGATTGCCGAGCATGCCCTGGAACAGCTCGAAGGCTTCGCTCTTGTATTCCTGCAGCGGGTCGCGCTGGGCGTAGCCGCGGAAGCCGACGACCGAGCGCAGATGATCGAGATTGACGATGTGCTCGCGCCACAGATGGTCGAGCGTCTGCAGCACCACCGAACGTTCGACATAGTTCATCACGTCCGGACCGAAGCGGTCCGCGCGCTCCTTGGCGGCGGCGTCCGCCGCAGCGGTGATGCGCTCGCGGATATCGTCCTCGGCGATGCCCTCTTCCTTGACCCATTCCTCGATCGGCAGGTCGAGATTGAGATACTGCGCCACTTCCTCCTTGAGGCCGGCGACGTTCCACTGCTCGGCATAGGCGTTTTCGGGAATGTTCTTGGTGACGATCTCTTCGATGACGCCTTCGCGCATTTCGGCGATCGTCTCCGACAGGCCTTCGCCGTCCATCAGCTCGATGCGCTGCTCGAACACCACCTTGCGCTGGTCGTTCGAGACGTCGTCATATTTCAGGAGGTTCTTGCGAATATCGAAGTTGCGCGCCTCGACCTTCTTCTGCGCCTTCTCCAGTGCCTTGTTGATCCACGGATGGATGATCGCCTCATCTTCCTTGAGGCCGAGCTTCTGCAGCATGCCGTCCATGCGCTCGGAGCCGAAGATGCGCATCAAATCATCCTGCAGCGACAAGAAGAATTTCGAGCGGCCCGGATCGCCCTGGCGGCCGGAGCGGCCACGCAGCTGGTTGTCGATGCGGCGCGATTCGTGGCGTTCGGTCGCCAGAACATAGAGGCCGCCGGCGGCCAGCGCCTTTTCCTTCAGGCGCTCGACATCATCCTGGATTTCCTTTTCCCGCGCCTCGCGCTCCGGCCCGGCCGGCATGTCGCCGAGTTCCTCGGCGATGCGCATCTCGGCATTGCCGCCGAGCTTGATGTCGGTGCCGCGGCCGGCCATGTTGGTGGCGATGGTGATGGCGCCGGGCTTGCCGGCCTGGGCGACGATGGATGCCTCCCGTTCATGGTGACGGGCGTTCAGCACCTCGAAGTCCTTGATGCCTTCCTTGCGCAAGCGCTCGGCAAGCAGCTCGGATTTCTCGATCGAGGTGGTGCCGACCAGGATCGGCTGGCCACGGTCGCGCGCGTCTTTGATTTCCTTGACGATCGCCTTGTATTTCTCTTCCACCGTCCGGTAGACCTCGTCGTCCTCGTCCTTGCGGGCGACCGGCAGGTTGGTCGGGATCTCGGTGACTTCGAGATTGTAGATGTTGGCGAATTCCTCGGCCTCGGTCAGCGCCGTGCCGGTCATGCCGGCAAGCTTCTTGTAGAGGCGGAAATAGTTCTGGAAGGTGACGGAGGCCAGCGTCTGGTTCTCCGGCTGGATCTGCACATGCTCCTTGGCTTCAAGGGCCTGGTGCAGGCCTTCCGAATAACGGCGTCCAGGCATCATGCGGCCGGTGAACTCGTCGATGATGACGATCTCGCCGTTGCGCACGATGTAGTCCCTGTCCTTTTGGAACAACAGATGCGCCTTCAGCGCGTTGTTGACGTGATGGACGATGGCGACGTTCTCGACGTCGTAGAGCGACTCGCCTTTCAACAGGCCGGCGTCGCGCAGCATGTTTTCCAGCTTCTCGGTGCCGTCCTCGGTGAAGATCGTCGTCTTCTGCTTCTCGTCGACCTCGTAGTCGGCCGGGCCGAGCTTCAGCATGAAGGCATCGATGGTGTTGTACATTTCCGAGCGGTCCTCGAGAGGACCGGAAATGATCAGCGGCGTGCGCGCTTCGTCGACCAAGATGGAATCGACCTCGTCGACGATGGCGTAGGAATGACCGCGCTGCACCATCTGCGAGCGCTCATACTTCATGTTGTCGCGCAGATAGTCGAAGCCGAGCTCGTTGTTGGTGGCATAGGTGACGTCGCAGGCGTAGGCCTCGCGGCGTTCCTCGTCGGAAAGGCCGTGGACGATGATGCCGACGGTCAGGCCGAGGAATTTGTAGACGCGGCCCATCCATTCGGCGTCACGCTTGGCGAGATAGTCATTGACGGTGACGACATGCACGCCCTTGCCGGCGAGCGCATTGAGGTAGACGGGCAAGGTCGCGACCAGCGTCTTGCCCTCGCCGGTGCGCATCTCGGCGATGCCGCCATTGTGAAGCACCATGCCGCCGATCAACTGGACGTCGAAAGGCCGCATGCCGAGCACGCGGCGGGCCGCTTCGCGTACCGTGGCGAAGGCCGGAACCAAGAGATCTTCGAGCGAAGCGCCGTTGGCCAGATCCTGGCGGAATTTCTCCGTGCGCCCGGCGAGCTCGGCGTCGGAAAGCGCCCGCATCTCGTTTTCCATGGCGTTGATGGCTTCGACCCTGGGCCGGGTCGACTTGACACGGCGGTCGTTGGAAGAACCGAAAACCTTACGGGCGAGACCGCCGAGACTGACCATCCAATGGTCCCTTTCGATAGCAATTTTGGCCGTTTGCGACAGGCACCTGGCGGGCCCATCAAATCCGCGTGAATGCGGACAAACGCAAAAAGCGCCCGGAAAACGGTTCTGGACGCCAAGTCGTTGGACAGATAAGAGGGGGCTCAATCGATGTCAACGCCGCGTTAGCCCTATGGGTAGCGCCAAATTCCGCCACAATCCGACTGATCTGGAACCCTTTCGCTCACGCGATCCTTATTGGCAATCCCCTTGGAGTTCATCTCGATGTCCCTGTCGTTCCGCCGCGCCTCGCTCGCCAGTCTCGGTCTGGCCTTCGGGCTCTCGGCTCTTTGCCTGTCGCCGCTGATGGCGCAGGAGACCAAGCCGGATGCCGCAGCGCCCGCCGCTGCGCCCGCGAAGCCGGTCGATCCCAATGCCGTGGTCGCCACCATCAATGGCGAGAAGCTGACCGAGGCCGATCTTCAGCTCGCCGAAGGCGAACTGTCGCAGCAGTTCGCGCAACTGCCGCCCGACCAGCGCCGCGCGGCCGCCCTTTCGGCGGCGATCGAAATCCGCGTTATGGCCAAGAAGGCGGTCGATGCGGGCCTCGACAAGGACGCCGACTTCCAGCGCCGCATGGCTTTCCTGCAGGCGCGCGCCCTGCATGGCGAGGTGGTCGAGAAGGAAGTGGTCGACAAGGTGACGGACGCCGAAGTGCGCGCCCGCTACGACCAGGAGATCGCCAACACGCCGCCGGTCAATGAAGTGCATGCGCGTCACATCCTTGTGAAGACCAAGGAAGAGGCCGCGGCGATCATCAAGCAGCTTGACGGCGGCGCCGACTTCCAGAAGCTCGCCAACGAGCATACCAATGATCCCTCGGGCAAAACCAATGGCGGCGATCTCGGCTGGTTCGGACCAGGCCAGATGGTGCCGGAATTCGACAAGGCGGCCTTCGCGCTCGACGTCGGCAAGTACACTAAGGAACCGGTGCAGACGCAATTCGGCTGGCACGTCATCAAGCTCGAAGACAAGCGCGCCAAGCAGCCGCCGGCCTTCGACGACGTCAAGGACCAGGCCAAGCAGGCGGTGATCCGCGACAAGTATTTCGCCATGGTCAAGGACCTGCGCGGAGCCGCCAAGGTCGAGATTCCGGACGAGAAGCTCAAGAAGGACGTCGACGCGCTGGAAGGCAGCAAGTAATCCGCTATCGGCTGGGTATCCTGCAAAGGGCGCCTTCGGGCGCCCTTTCGCTTTTCGGGCTCAGGCGCTCACTATTCCCCGCGCGATATAGCGCACGGCCGCGCGGATCGTCGCCTCGTCCTCGTCGAGCCGTTCGGTCAGCAGATGCCGCCAGGCGAAGGAAGCGATCAGGTCGGCGACGATCCCGGCATCGACATCGGCTGCCACCTCGCCCCGCGCCTTGGCGCGCTCGATCATCCGGCCGGTATGGCTGCGGCGTCCTTTCGAATATTCGGCAAGCGCAGCGGCCGCTGTCTCGTCCGACTGGGCCTCTGCGATCAGCGAACGGAAGATGTTGCCCGACGGGGTGTCGCGCCAATGCGCGAACAGATTTTCGAGGAAGCCGGCCAGATCGTCCTCGATGTTTCCGGTGTCGGGGGTCTCGACGCGCTTCTGCCGCTGGTAGATCTCAATCAGCAGCGCCGCCTTGCTCGGCCACCAGCGGTAGATGGTCGGCTTGCCGGCCCGCGCCCTCCGGGCGACGGCCTCGATCGAGAAGCCGGCATAGCCAGCCTCGCGCAGCACCGCTTCGGCGGCGTTGATGATGGCATCGGCGCTCTCGGGATTGCGTTTCGCGCCGATCGATTTGCGCCCGCGAGCGGCGGTTTCGCCCATCGATGTCTTCCTTAGCCGGTGAATCTGCCGCCGATCATATTGGCTTCGGCGATGAAACGAAACGACGCGTTTCCAACCGCAAAGCCCCCGGCCACGCCGGGAAGGCACGGCCAGAACGCCCCTTGCGCCGGCGCGCGCTATCGGGCAAACCGGCCTTCCTTTCGTGTTCTTCCCGGGGTTCCCGATGTCCGCTACGATTTCGCCGCTCGCACCGAAGAAATATCCGAAGATGCCAGCCATCGAGGGTGTGCGCATCGCGACCGCCGAAGCCGGCATCAAGTACCGGAACAGAACCGACCTGCTGGCCATGGTCTTCGATCCGGGCACGGCTGTCGCCGGCGTGTTCACCAGGTCGAAATGCCCGTCGGCGCCGGTCGACTTCTGCCGCCAGAACCTGCCTGCCGGCAGGGCGCGGGTGCTGGTGGTCAATTCCGGCAATGCCAACGCCTTCACCGGCAAGAAGGGCAAGGCTTCGACCGCGCTGACCGGCGAGGCGGCAGCCAAGGCCGCGGGATGTTCGCAGAGCGAAGTGTTCCTGGCCTCGACGGGCGTCATCGGCGAGCCGCTCGACGCCACCAAGTTCAGCCATCTGCTGGCCGGCCTGGTCAAGGACGGCAAGCCGGATTTGTGGACCGAGGCGGCCAAGGCCATCATGACCACGGACACCTATCCGAAGGTGGCAACCCAGACGGTGAAGCTCGGCGATACCGACGTCACCATCAACGGCATCGCCAAGGGCGCCGGCATGATCGCGCCCGATATGGCGACGATGCTTTCCTTCATCGCCACCGACGCGCCGATCGCGGCCCCCGTGCTGCAGGACCTGTTGTCGCGCGGTACGGCCAAGACCTTCAATGCGGTGACCGTCGACAGCGACACCTCGACCAGCGATACGCTGCTTTTCTTCGCCACCGGCAAGGCCGCAACGCGCGGCGCGCCGGCGATCAGCGATCCGAAGGATGCGCGGCTCGGCGCGTTCCGCCGGGCGCTCGGCAAGGTGCTGAAGTCGTTGGCGCTGCAAGTGGTGCGCGACGGCGAGGGCGCGCGCAAGCAGGTCGAAGTTACCGTCACCGGCGCCAAATCGGCGCGTTCGGCCAAGCGGATCGCGCTCTCGATCGCCAATTCGCCGCTGGTCAAGACGGCGGTCGCGGGCGAGGACGCCAATTGGGGCCGCGTGGTCATGGCCGTCGGCAAGGCCGGCGAGCCGGCCGACCGCGACCGGCTGTCGATCTGGTTCGGCGACAACCGCCTGGCGCATGAGGGCGAGCGCGATCCGGCTTATTCGGAGCAAGCGACCTCGGCCTATATGAAGCGCGACGACATTCGCATCCGCGCCGATCTCGGCATCGGCCGCGGCAAGGCGACGGTGTGGACCTGCGACCTCACCAAGGAATATGTCGCCATCAACGGCGATTACCGGAGCTGATGGCGCCGGTGTCCAGGCATCCGGCAAGCGTGCTGGCGGTCGTGCGCCGCTACGAGGCGGCGGGTTTTCGCGCCTGGCCGGCGGCGGCGGTTCATTATGACGGGACCTGGGTGGTGCGGCTCACGGCCGGGCACCCAGCCAAACGCCTGAACTCGGTCAATCCGCTCGATCCGGGCGACACGCACGCCATCGAGGAGCGCATCGGCCGCGCCGCAAGGCGCTTCGATGCCTATGGCCGACCGCTGACCTTTCGCATGTCGCCGCTGTCGGGGCAGGTGCTGTCCGCGCATCTCGATAGGGCCGGCTGGAACAGGTTCGACGAATCGCTGGTCATGCGGCTGCCGCTGAAGGACTTCGAGCTTGGCGCGGCCATGGACCAGATACCGCTCAAGGATATCAGCCGCTTTATCGGCGCGTCGCTCAAGACGAGCGGCTCGGACGCCTCGCTGCGGCCCGGCCTGTCCGAGGTCATCGGCGCCATCCAGCCGGAGGCGGGGCTATTCGCGCTCGAAGACGGCAACGAGCCGCTGGCGACGCTGATCTGCGTGCATGACGGCGACCTCGCAGGTCTGTTCGAGGTCGCCACCGAAAAGACGGCGCGCAACAAGGGCCATGGCCGCAATCTCATCCTGTCGGCGCTGAAATGGGCGCGGCTGCGCGGCGCGCGGGAGGCCTGGCTGCAGGTCGAGGCCGGTAATCTACCGGCGCTTTCGCTCTACCGGTCGCTCGGCTTCGAGGAAGTCTATCGCTATCACTATCGGCGGCCGCCGGGCGCATGAGCGAGGTCAAGCCAACCGGAAAGCGCCTGCTCCTAGTCGCCGCCTGCGCGCTGGTCGACACCGACCGGCGCGTGCTCCTGGCGCAGCGCCCGGAAGGCAAGCAGCTTGCCGGCCTGTGGGAGTTTCCAGGCGGCAAGGTCGAGCCCGGCGAGACGCCGGAGGAGTGCCTGATCCGCGAATTGCATGAGGAACTCGGCATCGAGACCGATATTCCGTGCCTGGCGCCGCTGACCTTCGCCAGCCACTCCTATGACCATTTCCATCTCTTGATGCCGCTCTATGTCTGCCGCCGCTTCCGCGGGATCGCGCAGCCCAGGGAAGGGCAGAGGCTCAAATGGGTCAGGCCGCGGCAGATGCGCGATTATCCGATGCCCCCGGCCGACGCGCCGCTGATCCAGTTCCTCATCGATCTTTTGTAGATTCACGGCCGAGTTCGCCGCAGCCCGCCGTTGCCCGGAAACGGTGAATGTTTCCGCACGTTTGCCGGGGCTGCGCAGCCAGCGTTAATGAAAGATTTATCTCGACGTGAAAAATTGCCCGGGGCCGTTTCGCGCGGCGATGTCGTCGATGATTGGGAGATACGGCATGAGCCTTGAAAGAGACTGGGACTCGATCCGGCCCGACCGAGGCTTTCGCGCGGTGGACGCCGGCATGGGCATCCTGCGGGTCACGCTTCTCTTCGGCTCGGCCGCGGTGGCGCTGGCGCTGATCGCAACGCCCTTCCTGGACAACCAGACCCGGCCGCAAAGCGCCCGCGACGGCTTCGCCGGCGGGCTCGATATGACGGCGACCGGATCGATCGGCCATCGCCTCAATACATATACGCTGCGCCGCAGCGTGCTGCAGCCATTGCCCAGTTCAATCTGCGTCATCCGCAATGACGGCAGCCGCAGCGGCGAGTGCTGACTTGGTTAATGATTTTGTGGCACAGCGGCGTTTCACTCGCTGTTAAGCTTTTACCGTTAACCTTTCTTAACGGGTAGGACATTAGAATTTCTGCATAAGGGATGATGACCATGAAGAACCTGCTGCAGCAATTCATTAAAGATGAGACGGGCGCCACGGCTATCGAATATGGCCTTATCGTCACCGTGCTGTCGCTCGTGATCATCGCTGGCGTCGGTAAGGCCGCGGATGCGCTCCAGTGGTTGTTTAGCGATAACAACAGCAGACTGGTCCAAGCTTTTTCCCCCTGAGCATGCCGGTCAGGCAATCAGAGGCGGCAGTCAACGCTTCCGCACGTCCTCCAGGACAGTTTTCAGCGAGACCTTGGCCGATCCGGGCTTGAGCGGCTTTTGCTGCGAGGCGTCGGGCGCCCAGCCGGACATCCAGACAACCGAAAAACTCGCGCGGACACGGCCATCCGGATCCGAGAACCGTTCCGCATAGATTTCGGCGGCGCGGGCAAAGAGCCGTCTGCCGGCCGGCCGGCGGCCGCGATCGACGAGAGCGCTGGTTTCGCCCATCGCGCGCAGATCGGCAGCGAGATCGAACAGCGTGTCGTAGCGTACCGCGACCGTTTCGACATCGGCGACAGGCAAGGCCAGACCGGCGCGCTGCAACAGCGCGCCCGCGTCGCGCACGTCGGTGAAGGGAAGGATGCGCGGGCTTGCGCCGCCGTAGAGCTCCGTCTCGGCCGCAAGCATGCTTTCGCGCAACTCCGCCAATGTGCCCGCGCCGGCGAGAGCGCCCAGGAACAGGCCGTCCGGTTTCAGCACCCGGCGGATTTGCGCGAGCACGCCGGGAATGTCGTTCATCGCGTGCAGCGAGAGCAGGGAGACGACGAGATCGAGGCTGCTTTGCTCGAACGGCACGGTTTCCGGCGGCGCCACCAGGCCGGTGCCGCCGGCCAGAAGCGCTTCGTCCATCTCGACGCGCACGATCTCGGCGACCTTGCCGCTATCGGCAAGCACGTCCGCCGCCGCCGATGTCTGGCAGAACAGCGCGGCCGCCTTGCCGAATCGGCGTTCGACGGCACCCAGCCGGTCGGCAAGATCCTCCGCGGCGCGGCGCATCAGGAAATCGGCGCCTTCGACGGGGCGCGCGAGCGCCCGGCGCTTGCGCGCGAGCCAGAGCTCGGTGTCGATCAAGGGCTGCAATGAAAAGCTTCCTGTTGTCCGCGCGTGCCGGAGTGGTGTTAAGGTGGCGCGGGTTTCCTTTCACGTGGCCGATCCGGTGCACAAGATCAAGACCATAGCGGTCCAGGATATGGCCCGGCAGGCGCTGGCCTGGCCGGCGCGGCTGTTGTTCCCGCCGGTTTGCGCAGGCTGCCGTCGCCATGTGTCGCAGCCCGGCGTCTTGTGCGGCGCCTGTTGGCCGAAGCTGAGATTGCTGGAAAAACCCTGGTGCCCGGTGATGGGCACGCCCTTCACCCACGACATGGGCGAAGGGTTTCTTTCCGCCGAGGCGATCGCCGATCCGCCGCCCTTCGAGCGGGCGCGGGCCGCTGTCATCTATTCGGGCGTCGCGCGGCAGATGGTGCAAGGGCTGAAATATCAGGATCGCACCGACCTCGCACCCTGGATGGCGAACTGGATGATGCGCGCCGGCGCCGAGCTGATCGCGGAGGCCGAGCTGGTCGTGCCGGTGCCGCTGCATTGGCGGCGCTTCTTCCGGCGCCAGTTCAACCAGTCGGCGGAGCTCGGACGGGCCGTTGCAAGGCTCGGCGGGCTGCCCTTCTCGCCATCCGCTATCAGGCGCGTGAAGCTGACCCGCCAGCAGGTCGGGCTCGAACGGCACGAGCGCGAGGAGAATGTGCGCGCCGCCTTTCGCGTGCCGCCGGAAGGTGAAATCGAGATAGCGGGCCGCCGGGTGCTGGTCGTCGACGATGTCTACACGACCGGCGCCACGGTGCGGGCGGTCGCCAAGGCGCTGAAGAGGGGCGGCGCCGGCGCGGTCGACGTGCTGACCTTCGCACGCGTCCTGCCGGGGGACTTCCGGGCCGATGAGTCTGCAACTATATAGTGCTTAAGTTGTTGTTTTGGTGCATGTCGTTTTCGCTCAACTGTCGGGCGATGTGCACAGGCAGGGTTGCTGATTGATGGTCGATGTGACGATCTACACGCGGATGATGTGCGGTTATTGCACGGCCGCCAAGCGGTTGCTCGAGCGCAAGGGCGTGACCTATACCGAGCACGACGCTTCATTCTCGCCGGAATTGCGCCAGGAAATGATTTCGCGGGCGCATGGGCGCACTACTTTTCCGCAGATATTCATCGGCGACACGCATGTCGGCGGCTGCGATGACCTCCATGAATTGGAGTCGCAGGGCCGGCTGGATGCGCTGCTTGCCAACGGAGCGAGGGTTTGATCATGGGCGTTTTCAAGGCGGGGGCGGTGCAGATGCGTTCGGGGACCAGCCCGGAGCGCAACGCGGCCGACATGGAAAGGCTGGTCCGCGATGCCGCACATCAGGGCGCCACCTATGTGCAGACGCCGGAAATGACCGGCGCGCTGATCCGCGACAAGGAGACGGGGGCAGCCGCCTTCGCCACCGAGGACAAGGACGTGATCGTTGCCACCGCGCGCGGGCTGGCGAAGGAGCTCGGCATCTATCTGCATATCGGCTCGACCGCGATCCGGCGCGCCGACGGCAAGCTCGCCAACCGGGCGTTCCTGTTCTCGCCCGACGGCCAGCTGATCGCCGGCTACGACAAGATCCATATGTTCGATGTCGATCTCGACAATGGCGAGAGCTGGCGCGAATCCGCGTCCTACGAACCGGGAACGGAAGCAGCCGTGACCGAGATCGACGGAACGAGGCTGGGCTTTGCCGTCTGCTATGACCTGCGTTTCCCGCAGCTGTTCCGCGCCGAAACGATGGCCGGGGCCGAGGTGCTGACGGTGCCCGCCGCTTTCACGCGCCAGACCGGCGAGGCGCACTGGCATGTGCTGCTGCGCGCCCGCGCCATCGAGAACGGCGCCTATGTCATCGCCGCCGCGCAAGGCGGCCTGCATGAGGACGGGCGCGAGACCTATGGCCATTCGCTGATCGTCGATCCATGGGGGCGCATCGTCGCTGAGGCCGCGCATGACGAGCCAGGCGTGATCGTCGCCGAGATCGATCCGGCTCAGTCGCTTGCGGCGCGCCGCAAGATCCCCAATCTGAAGAATGCGCGGGATTTCACCGTCAATGGGGGGACAAGCGAAGCGCCGCGTCTCAGGGGTGCTGCCTCTTGATCCGTTTTTCCCTGATCTGCGAACACGAGCACGAATTCGAAGCCTGGTTCCGCGGCAATGACGATTTCGACACCCAGAAGAAGCGCGGCTTCGTCGATTGCCCGAGCTGCGGCTCGCACAAGGTCGAGAAGGCGCTGATGACGCCGGCCGTCTCCACATCCCGCAAACAGGAGAAGGTCGCCTTGGCCATGGGCGAGGCACAGAAGCAGGCGCTGGCTCAATTGAAGGCGCTGGCTGAGAAGGTGCGCGAGAATGCCGACTATGTCGGCGACAAGTTCGCCGAGGAAGCGCGCAAGATCCATTTCGGCGAGACCGACCCGCGCGGCATCTATGGCGAAGCGACGCCGGAGGAGGCGCAAAGCCTTGCCGAGGACGGCATCGAGTTCCTGCCGATCCCGAGCTTTCCGGACGACCGGAACTAGGACGGCGAGCTCAAGCTGACGATCAGTTTTTCCAGCAGGTTCGCCAGCATTTCCCGGTCTTCGCTCGTCAGACCTGAAAGGATCTGGTGCTCGTTGGCGACATGGGCCGCAAGGGCCTCGTCGGTGAGCTCGCGGCCTTTCGCAGTGAGCTCGACGACGACACCTCGCCTGTCGCTGGGGTGCGGCGCGCGCCGGATCAGTCCGGCCTTTTCCAGACGGTCGAGCCGGGCGGTCATGGCGCCCGACGTCACCATCGTCGCCTCATAAAGTTCGGTCGGCGTCAGCGCGTAAGGCGCGCCGGAACGGCGCAACGTCGCCAGCACGTCGAACTCGCCGGGCTGCAAACCGAAGCGGGCGAAGAGCGGCGCCAGCCGGTCGCGCGCGATGAGCGCCGAGGCCTCGTTCAGGCGCCCGATGACGCCCATCGGCGACACGTCGAGATCCGGCCGTTCCCGCCGCCACTGTTCCATGGCCTTGCCTGCTCGGTCCATATTGCTCACCGCAAAGTATCTTGACATAAAGAATCTTTACGCTATCTTATCGCAAGAAGAACCGGCCGCCAAGCGGTCATGCAGCGACAGGACAGCCCGATGAAACTTCTCTGGGATTCGGCGAGCGGCCTTCTGATGGTGACCGGCGGTCTGCTCGGCATGACGCTGCCGTTCGGCAAGCTTGCGACCGCGGCCGGCGTGCCGGCGATGGTCTGGGCCTTCGTCATCTCGCTGGGCGCCGGCGGCGTGCTGCTGCTTGCGCTTCTTCTGCGCGGCGAACGCATCCGGCTGACGCCGCACAAGCTGCGCTACTTCTTTGTCACCGCGGCGATTTCCTATGCCGTCCCCAATCTTTTGATGTTCTCGGCCATTCCGCATCTCGGCGCCGGCTACACCGGCATCATGTTCACGCTGTCGCCGGTCATCACGCTGGTGTTCTCGATCCTGCTCGGCGTCAGGCGTCCCAATCTGCTTGGCGTTGTCGGCATCGCCGTCGGCTTCGTCGGCGCGGTGATGGTCGCGCTCACCCGCGGCGAGGCCAGTCAGCCGGCCGACTATTTCTGGGTGGCGATCGGGCTGCTCATCCCGGTCAGCCTTGCCGCCGGCAACGTCTACCGCACCGTCGACTGGCCCCAAGGCACGGGCCCGATCGAGCTTGCGGTCGGCAGCCATTTGGCCTCGGCCACGCTGCTCCTCATCGGCATCCTCGGCCTTTTGGGGACGCAGGCCTTTGCTCCGCTCGGCGCCGTGCCGCTTGTCATCATCGGCCAGGTTGCGTCGGCCTCGGCGATGTTCGCCTTCTTCTTCCGCCTGCAGGCGGTCGGCGGCCCGGTCTATCTCAGCCAGATCGGCTATGTCGCGGCGGCCGTCGGCCTTTTCGCCGGCACGCTGTTCCTGGGCGAGCACTACCAGCTTCTGACCTGGCTGGGTGCGGCCATCATCACCGCCGGCGTCTTCATCACGACCAAGGCACAAAGCCAGGCCGGCGCGCCTGCGCCGGCTCGGATCGAGCCGGCGTCCTCGCGGGCTGATCCTCGGACTTTGGAAACCTGAGGTCTGACGCGCTCAGACCGAGGCTTTCTCGGCCAGCACCATGTAGTTGACGTCCATATCCCTGGACTTCTGCCAGCGATCGGCCAGCGGATGATAGATGACGCCGGTGCGGTCGATCACCGTGAGTCCGGCTGCGCCCAGCGCCTTTGCCAGTTCTTCCGGCCGCACCAGCTTGCCGAACTGATGCGTGCCGCGCGGCAGCCAGCGCAGGACATATTCGGCGCCGATGATGGCAAGGCCGAGCGCCTTCAGCGTGCGGTTGATGGTGGCGACGAACATGATGCCGCCGGGGCGGACCATCTGGCCGCATTTGGCGACGAACAGGTCGACATCGGCGACATGCTCGACCACCTCCATGTTGAGGATGACGTCGAAGGTCTCGCCGGCGTCGGCCAGCGCCTCGGCCGTGGTGGCGCGATAATCGACACTGACGCCGGCCTCCGCCGCATGCAGCTTCGCCACCTCGATGTTGGTTGCGGAAGCGTCGGCGCCGACCACTTCGGCGCCAAGCCTGGCCATCGGCTCGCACAGAAGCCCGCCGCCGCAGCCGATGTCGAGGAAGCGCAGGCCCTCGAAAGGTCGCGCCGCGCGCGGATCGCGGCCGAAACGCGCCGCCACCTGGTCGCGGATATAGGCAAGCCGCACCGGATTGAACTTGTGCAGCGGACGGAACTTGCCGTTCGGGTTCCACCATTCGGCGGCAAGGGCGGAAAAGCGCTCGACTTCTCCGGCATCGATGGTCGATCGGCGGGGCTCTGGCATAGGCTGGTCTCCAGCGCACGACCCCGAAAATCGATACCGATTTTCGGAAAGGATCATGCGCAAAGTCAAAGTGCCACAGCGTCCTCTGCGCGTCCCGAAGGACGCGCGGCGCTGTGGAACGCTAGGAAGTCGGGTCCTTGGCGCCAAAAGTCAAGGCAGGGTTTTTCGGCTGCTGCCACACGCGTTGCCGTCAAGCATCCGCGCATGCCGGTTGTCGTCGGATGTCAGCACATGGCAGCTTGATCCGGCCGCCGCGGAAACGCGATCGCAATGTCGGACGAATGGAAGGCATGATGTCCAGGAAGGAGGCCCGATCATGCAACCCCACTCGTCCATCCTCTGGCGCCGTCTCGATCTTGAGGGCCATGATGCCTGCCTGCTTAGCGCTACCGACCGAGGTTGGCGCCTCGAGGGCCATGCACTCTTCGCCCATGACGGTAGGCCCTGCAGCCTCGCCTATGCGGTGGAATGCGATGTCGGCTGGAGCACGCGCTTCGCGCGCGTCGACGGCTTTGTCGGCACGCAGGAGCTGCATTGCGAGATCGAGCGGCTTGCCGACAGCCAGTGGATACTGAACGGCGCAGGCCACGCCGAGGTCGCGGGCCTCGTCGATATCGACCTTGGCTTCACGCCGGCCACGAACCTCGTGGCGGTCCGCCGCTTCAATCTTGGCGTCGGCATGGCGACGCCGGCTCCTGCCGCCTACCTGGCTTTTCCCGAGCTCAGGCTCACGCGCCTCGACCAGACCTATCGGCGGCTTGACGAAAACCGCTACGCCTATGCCGCGCCGGCCTTCGGCTATGAGGCCATCCTGACGGTCTCGTCGGCCGGTTTCGTCCTCGATTATCCGGGCCTGTGGCAAAGCGCTGCCTGAGCCGGCTGCCTGGCAGAACATGTGAGCGGGTGTCGGACCTACCGCGACAGGACAATTTCGGCATGGCTCATGGCGATGCTGGCCGGCTCGATCGCCTGCATGGCCTCGCTGTCGCCGATCTCGGCCATGATGCGGTCGGCCGCCGCCTGAGCCTGTTCCATGCTCTGCCAGCGCACGACGTCCACCCAGCTTCCATCCTCGCGCCGGCCGAGATGCCGGCTGAGGAAGCCCGGCTGCCGGGCGAGCCAGTCGGTCATGGTCCCGTTATTGGCGACAAAGCCAGCTTCGGTGCCGGGCTTGAGGCGGAAGGTGACGATTTCCAGGATGTCGGTCATGACAATCTCCATCGGGCCGTTTCGTCAGTCTTATGGCATGATCGACGACGAGATTCTGTCAGGATAGACGGGTGCCGGACCGCTGATAGCCGCGCTCGCTTGCGAAGCCTTGCTGTTTTGGCTAAGGAGGCCGCGCATTCCGGCGCCGGGCTTAACCTGGCGTTTCCTCTCGTTCCGGCCTCGAACCGGCTTCAGTCAAAGGCATTTCGCTTCCATGGCGCGCATCGTGATGAAATTCGGCGGAACCTCGGTCGCCGACATCGCCCGCATCCGCAATGTGGCGCGTCATGTCAAACGCGAGGTCGATGCCGGTCACGACGTTGCCGTGGTGGTCTCGGCCATGGCCGGCAAGACCAACGAACTGGTCGCCTGGACACGCGAAGCCTCGCCGATGCACGATGCGCGCGAATATGACGCCGTTGTCGCTTCCGGCGAGCAGGTCACGGCCGGTCTTCTGGCGATAACGCTGCAGAATATGGGCATCCATGCACGGTCCTGGCAGGGCTGGCAGATCCCGATCAAAACCGACAATGCGCATGGCGCGGCGCGCATCCTCGACATCGACGGCGCCTTCCTCGTCAAGCGTTTTGGCGAGGGCCAGGTGGCGGTGATTGCCGGCTTCCAGGGCATCGGACCGGACAACCGCATCGCCACGCTCGGCCGCGGCGGCTCCGACACCAGCGCCGTGGCGATCGCCGCGGCGGTCAAGGCCGACCGCTGCGATATCTACACCGACGTCGACGGCGTCTATACCACCGATCCGCGCATCGAGCCGAAGGCGCGGCGACTGGCCAAGATTTCGTTCGAGGAAATGCTCGAAATGGCCTCTCTCGGCGCCAAGGTGCTGCAGGTGCGCTCGGTCGAGCTTGCCATGGTACACAGGGTGCGTACCTTCGTGCGGTCGTCCTTCGACGATCCCGATGCGCCCGGAATGGGGGATTTGCTCAATCCGCCCGGAACGCTCATTTGCGACGAGGAAGAGATCGTGGAACAACAGGTCGTCACCGGAATTGCCTACGCCAAGGACGAAGCGCAAATTTCGCTGCGCCGCGTCGGCGACCGCCCAGGCGTCGCCGCCGGCATCTTCGGCCCGCTGGCCGAGGCCAACATCAATGTCGACATGATCGTCCAGAACATCTCCGAGGATGGCAAGTTCACCGACATGACCTTCACCGTGCCGTCCGGCGATGTCGACAAGGCGCTTGCCGTTCTGGAGAAGCTGAAGCCGGAAGTCGGTTATGATGTCGTGCAGTCGGAAGTCGGCATGTCGAAGGTCTCGGTCATCGGCATCGGCATGAGAAGCCACGCCGGCGTCGCCGCCACCGCCTTCAAGGCGCTGGCCGACAAGGCGATCAACATCCGCGCCATCACCACGTCCGAGATCAAAATATCGATATTGATCGACGGTCCCTATACGGAACTTGCAGTTCGTACTTTGCATTCCGTCTACGGGCTCGATAAGCAATAGCAAGAACTGAGTCAGTTGTTGCGTGAACGCCGGCCGCGGGAGAAACTGCGGCGGGCGGAATGCCCATTGGAGAACAAGCCGCGATGCGTGATACGGCCAGTGGCCCGCGCGTTCTGCTCAAACGGCTTCGCGAGCTCATGCAGGAGCCGCTGGAGCCGCAGGAGCGGCTCGACCGCATCGTGCGCGACATCGCCTCCAACATGGTCGCCGAAGTCTGCTCGCTCTATGTGCTGCGCGCGGACTCGGTGCTCGAACTCTACGCCACCGAAGGTCTGAACCCCAACGCCGTCCACCTGGCGCAGCTCAGGCTCGGGCAGGGTCTGGTCGGCACGATCGCCGCCAGCGCGCGGCCGCTCAACCTCTCCAACGCCCAGGAACATCCGGCCTTCGCCTATCTGCCGGAGACGGGCGAAGAGATATACAATTCCTTCCTCGGCGTGCCGGTGCTGAGGGCAGGGCGCACGCTGGGCGTGCTGGTGGTGCAGAACAAGACCATGCGCCACTATCGCGACGACGAGGTCGAGGCGCTTGAAACCACGGCGATGGTGATCGCCGAAATGATCGCCACCGGCGATCTCGCGCGACTCACCCGGCCTGGGCTGGAGCTCGACCTGCGCCGCCCGGTGAGCTTCACCGGCCTTTCCTTCAACGAGGGCGTCGGGCTCGGCCATGTCGTGCTGCACGAGCCGCGCATCGTCGTCACCAACCTCTTCAACGAGGACAGCGAGGAGGAGGTGCGCCGGCTGCAGTCCTCGCTCGGCTCGCTCCGGCTCTCCATCGACGACATGCTGGAGCGGCGCGAGGTCGCCTTCGAAGGCGAGCATCGCGAGGTGCTCGAGGCGTATCGCATGTTCGCCAACGACAGCGGTTGGGTGCGCCGGCTGGAAGAGGCGATCCGCAACGGCCTGACGGCGGAGGCAGCGGTCGAGAAGGTGCAGAGCGACATGCGCGCCCGCATGCTGCACATGACCGACCCCTATCTGCGCGAGCGGATGAGCGATTTCGACGACCTCGCCAATCGGTTGCTGCGTCAGCTGATGGGGCGCGGCCCGGAGGATGTCGCGACCTCGCTGCCCAAGGACGCCATCATCGTCGCCCGCTCGATGGGCGCGGCCGAACTGCTCGACTATCCGCGCGACAAGCTGCGCGGCCTGGTGCTGGAGGACGGCGCCGCGACCAGCCATGTCGTCATCGTCGCGCGCGCAATGGGTATTCCGGTCGCCGGCCAGATGAAGGGCGCCGTTTCCATGGCGGAAAACGGCGATGCCATCATCGTCGACGGCGAGGAAGGCACTATCCACCTGCGGCCGCAGTCGGACCTCGAGGCCGCCTATGCCGAAAAAGTCCGCTTCCGGGCCAGGCGGCAGGAAGTCTACCGCGAGCTGCGCAAGAAGCCGTCGCTGACGAAGGACGGGGTTCCGGTCGATCTCTTGATGAATGCGGGCCTTGCGGTCGATCTGCCGCAGCTGACCGAGTCAGGCGCTGCCGGTATCGGACTCTTCCGCACCGAATTGCAGTTCATGGTCGCCTCGACCTTCCCGCGCGCCGAGGCGCAGGAGCGGCTTTACCGAGACGTCCTCGAGGCGGCGCGCGGCAAGCCGGTGACCTTCCGCACCATCGACATCGGCGGCGACAAGGTGCTGCCTTACTTCAAGGGTGCGATCCAGGAAGAGAACCCGGCGCTCGGCTGGCGGGCGATCCGGCTGACGCTCGACCGCCCCGGCCTGCTCAGAACGCAGATCCGGGCGCTGCTGAAGGCCTGCGGCGGCCGTGAGCTGAAGCTGATGCTGCCGATGGTAACCGAGCTGTCCGAAATCGCGCAGGCGCGCGAGATCATCGACCGCGAGGTCCGGCATCTATCGCGCTTCGCGCATCATCTTCCCACCAGCCTCAAGCTCGGCGCGATGCTGGAAGTGCCCTCGCTCTTGTTCCAGCTCGACGAATTGATGAAGGCGGTGGACTTCGTCTCGGTCGGCTCCAACGATCTCTTCCAGTTCGTCATGGCCGTCGATCGCGGCAACACTCAGCTCGCCGACCGCTTCGACAATCTGTCGACGCCGTTCCTACGGGTGCTGAAGACGATCGCCGATGCCGGCGTGCGCAACAACACGCCGGTCACGCTCTGCGGCGAACTTGCCGGCAAGCCGATCTCGGCCATGGCGCTGATCGGCCTGGGCTTCCGCTCGATCTCGATGTCGCCGGCCTCGATCGGCCCGGTCAAGGCGATGCTGACGGAGCTGCCGCTGCAGGAGCTGAAAGACTTCTTCAGGGACAATCTGATGGCGCCCAGCCAGGGGACGCCGATGCGGGCCTTGCTTCAGGCCTTTGCAGACGATCGTTCGATTCCGCTATAGCACTCCGTCATGATCAACCTGCCCCGCGACCGTATGGATCAAGTCGTCAAGCGTTTCGACATGCTCGAAGCGCAGATGTCGGCCGGACCCGCCGCCGATCAATATGTGAAGATGGCTTCGGAATATGCCGACATCCAGGAGATGGTTGGCAAGATCCGGGCGTTGCGCGCCGCCGAGCAGGAACAGGCGGACCTCGAGGCGATGCTGGCCGACAAGGCGACCGACGCCGACATGCGGGCGCTGGCCGAGGCGGACCTGCCGGAGGTCGAGGGCCGCATCGAGGCGCTGCAGAAAGACATCCAGATCCTGCTTCTGCCCAAGGACGCGGCCGACGAGAGGAACGCCATCCTCGAAATCCGCGCCGGCACCGGCGGCGACGAGGCGGCCTTGTTCGCCGGCGACCTGTTCCGCATGTATGAGCGCTATGCCGCCTCGCGCGGCTGGCGTTTCGAGGTGGTGTCGGCCAGCGAGGGCGAAGTAGGCGGCTACAAGGAAATCATCGCTTCGGTGTCGGGCAAGGGCGTCTTCGCGCATCTGAAGTTCGAATCCGGCGTGCACCGCGTCCAGCGCGTGCCGGAGACCGAAGCCGGCGGGCGCATCCACACCTCGGCGGCGACGGTAGCCGTGCTGCCCGAAGCCGAGGAGGTCGATATCGAGATCCGGGCGGAAGACATTCGCATCGACACCATGCGCGCCTCGGGCTCCGGCGGCCAGCACGTCAACACCACCGATTCGGCCGTGCGCATTACCCATTTGCCGACCGGCATCATGGTGGTGCAGGCGGAGAAGTCGCAGCACCAGAACCGGGCGCGCGCCATGCAGATCCTGAGGGCCCGACTTTACGA
The DNA here is from genome assembly GCF_020165195.1 of Mesorhizobium sp. CA14. Taxonomy (GTDB): domain Bacteria; phylum Pseudomonadota; class Alphaproteobacteria; order Rhizobiales; family Rhizobiaceae; genus Mesorhizobium. The sequence goes on from NZ_JAIUHR010000030.1 coordinate 72,034, forward strand.
TATCGAGCGCAGCCGCGCGGATGAGGAGCGCTCGTCGTCGCGAAAGTCGCAGGTCGGGTCGGGCGACCGGTCGGAGCGCATCCGCACCTATAACTTCCCGCAAGGGCGCGTCACCGACCACCGCATCAACCTCACGCTCTATAAGCTCGACCGGGTGATGATGGGCGAGCTCGACGAGGTTATCGACGCGCTGATCGCCGACCATCAGTCGAAGCTGCTTGCCGATATGAGCCTCGATGGCTGATCGACCGCCTGCCGCGCTCGGGCCGCTGCTCAGGGCGGCGCGCGAGCGTCTGGCCGCCGCCGGCATCGACGATCCGGCGCTCGATTCCCGGCTGATCGTCGAACATTTCTCCCGCACGACCCGCGCCCGGGCGATTGCCGAGCCGGGGCACGAGGTGGGTTCGACGGCGCTTTCGGCCGTTGAAGCGGCCCTGAGGCGTCGCGTCGCAGGCGAGCCGGTGCACCGCATCCTCGGCTACCGCGAATTCTACGGTTTGCGCCTGTCGCTGTCGCCGGAGACGCTGGAGCCCCGGCCGGACACCGAGACGCTGGTCGACGCCGTCCTGCCCTTCGCCCGGGCAACGGCCGAAAGGCTGGGCGAATGCCGTATCCTCGATCTCGGCACGGGCACCGGCGCCATCGCGCTGGCGCTGCTCAGCGCCGTTCCGGCGGCCACCGCGACAGGCGTCGACATTTCGCCCGACGCATTGGCGACCGCAACCGGAAATGCCCGGAATCTGGGGCTCGGCGAGCGCTTCAAAGCCTTGCATTCCAACTGGTTCGAAAAAGTTTCGGGCCGCTACCATGTAATTGCCTCGAACCCTCCCTATATACCCAGTCGAGAGATCGGAAATCTGCAGGACGAGGTCCGCGATTTCGACCCCCATCGGGCCTTGGACGGCGGTGTGGATGGTTTGGACCCCTATAGGGTCATCGCCGCCGGCGCGGCAGGATTTCTGGAAATGCAAGGCAAGGTAGCGGTCGAGATCGGCCACACGCAGAAAAACGAGGTCAACGGGATTTTCGCGGCAGCCGGCTACAGGCTTGCCGGAGCCTATCTGGACCTCGGCGGCAATGACAGAGTTCTGGCGTTCGAGCGTTGAAAGCCCTGATGCAGCGCGAAAAAACCGCTTGGCAATACCGGGGAATGCAGCTAGGGTCCGGCTCAACCGGATGAGACGAAGCAGGCAGTGCTCCCAGCGATTCGGTTTTCCTTGGAAATAGCTGCCTTCTTGCGCAAACGACGCCCAAGCTTCGTGCGGGAAATCATCCGGCAAGTGATGTAACCGGAACAGGATGGCACGTGGCGCCAACGCAATTGATGCGGGCGAACGCCGGTGAAGAAACGAAACGGCTGGCTGCATGAGCGCCTCCGTTCGTGAAGAGTTTTTCGAAAATTCACTATGAAGAGAGTCTAATGAGGCCACAACAGCAGAACAGGCGCATGCGCGGTCGCAACAACAATGGCGGCGGTGGCAACAACAACAACCGCAAGGGGCCGAATCCCCTGACCCGCACTTACGAGAGCAACGGCCCGGACGTGAAGATCCGCGGATCGGCTCAGCAGATCGCCGAAAAATACGCCACACTCGCCCGTGACGCGCAAAGCTCCGGCGACAGAGTAATGGCGGAGAACTATCTCCAGCACGCCGAACACTACAATCGCATCATTGCCGCCGCACAGGCGCAGATGCCGATCCAGAACGTCCCGCAGAACCGCGACGACTTCGACGACGATCTCGATGAGGATCGCGACGAGTTCGACAATGCCGGCAATAACAGCGGCAACGGCGCCGAGGCGCCGGCGAACGGCTCCGGGCCGCAGCCGGTGATCGAAGGAACGCCGGCGGAACTCGCCTACAACCAGGAAAACGGTCGCGACAACAACAATCGCCGCGACAACAACCAGCGCGACAACAGTGGCCGCGACCGGCATCGCGACCGCCGCAACGGCGGGTATGGCCAGAACGGTCCGCGTGGCGAAAACGCCCAGCGCAGCGAGCAGGGCGGCCAGCAGTTCGATCAGAACCGCCGCAACGAGGCGCAGCCCGAGGCAGCCGGCGAAGCCGGATCCCAGGGTGAGCAGGCGCCGCAGTTCGACGGTTTCTCGCCGGCAGCGCTCGCGGCCCAGGCCGAGCTCAACGAAGCCGCGAATGGCGGTCGCCGGCCACGGCGTCCGCGGCGCCAGCGCGGCAGCTATGGCGAGCAGGCCGGCAGTGACGAGCAGGGCAAACAGCCGGAGGGCTTGAACCCTGACGCCGCCAGCCCCGAAACTTCAGGCGAAACGCGCAACGCGGCGAGCAATGGCGACCACGCCAGCGCCAGGCCGGCCGAGCAAGCGGACCGGGCGATCGAGCCTGTCGCCAGCGAGCCGACGCCCGTTGCTGGCGAAGCTCCCGGCGAGCCTGTCGCCGCCGACGCGAACGACTGATCCGGACGCCATTTCAGGCATTGCGAACGGCGGAGAGCAATCTCCGCCGTTTTTGTTTATGCGCGCGCTGGAATATTCTGCTTTGATCGACATCAATGCGTCTTGAGGGAGCGCAGCCCATACACCATATCTCGGCTGAACAGGGCTCGGCTCTTATGGGCGGGTCCGTCACCGCAATCTGATCCGGTGCCGCAAAGCGGGCCGGTGATGGAAGGAGACAGGCATGAATCTTGAAAAATATTCGGAGCGCGTGCGCGGCTTCATCCAGTCCGCGCAAACCATGGCGCTCTCGCGCAATCACCAGCAATTCACCCCCGAACATATACTCAAGGTGCTCGTCGACGATGATGAGGGCCTTGCAGCGTCCCTGATCGAGCGCGCCGGCGGCAGCGTCCGCGACGTCAAGCTCGGCGTCGAGGCCGCGCTCGAAGCCATGCCCAAGGTCGAAGGCGGCAATGGCCAGCTCTATCTGGCCCAGCCTCTCGCCAAGGTGTTTTCCACCGCCGAGGAGCTCGCCAAGAAGGCCGGCGACAGCTTCGTCACCGTCGAGCGGCTGCTGCAGGCGCTCGTCATGGAGAAGTCGGCCAAGACCGCCGACATCCTGTCCAAGGCAGGCGTGACCGCGCAGGCGCTCAACCAGGCCATCAACGATATCCGCAAGGGCCGCACCGCCGACTCGGCCAGCGCCGAGCAGGGCTATGACGCGCTGAAGAAATACGCGCGCGACCTGACCGCCGACGCCCGCGCCGGCAAGCTCGACCCGGTCATCGGCCGCGACGACGAGATCCGCCGCACCATCCAGGTGCTGTCGCGGCGCACTAAGAACAACCCCGTGCTGATCGGCGAGCCGGGCGTCGGCAAGACGGCGATCGCCGAGGGCCTGGCGCTGCGCATCGTCAATGGCGACGTGCCGGAATCGCTGAAGGACAAGCAGTTGATGGCGCTCGACATGGGCGCGCTGATTGCCGGCGCCAAATATCGCGGCGAGTTCGAGGAACGCCTGAAGGCCGTGCTCAACGAGGTCACCTCGGCCAGCGGCAACATCATCCTGTTCATCGACGAGATGCACACGCTGGTCGGCGCCGGCAAGGCCGACGGCGCGATGGACGCGTCGAACCTTTTGAAGCCGGCGCTTGCACGCGGCGAGCTGCACTGCGTCGGCGCCACCACGCTCGACGAATACCGCAAGCATGTCGAAAAGGACGCCGCCCTTGCCCGCCGTTTCCAGCCCGTCTTCGTCGACGAGCCGACGGTCGAGGACACGGTCTCGATCCTGCGCGGCCTGAAGGAGAAATACGAGCAGCACCACAAGGTGCGCATCTCCGATTCCGCGCTGGTGTCGGCGGCGGCGCTTTCCAACCGTTACATCGCCGACCGCTTCCTGCCCGACAAGGCAATCGACCTGGTCGATGAGGCGGCGTCCAGGCTACGCATGCAGGTCGATTCCAAGCCCGAGGCGCTGGACGAGATCGACCGCCGCATCATGCAGCTCAAGATCGAGCGCGAGGCACTGAAGGTTGAGAAGGATGAGGCGTCGAAGGACCGCCTTGCCCGGCTGGAGAAGGAACTCGCCAGCCTCGAGGAGGAATCGAGCGAGCTGACCGCGAAATGGCAGGCCGAAAAGCAGAAGCTCGGCCTTGCCGCCGACCTGAAGAAGCAGCTCGACGAGTCGCGCAACGAACTGGCGATCGCGCAGCGCAAGGGCGAGTTCCAGCGCGCGGGCGAACTTGCCTATGGCAAGATCCCGGAGCTCGAGAAGAAGCTCAAGGAAGCCGAAGCGCAGGATGGCAAGACCGGCATGGTGGAAGAGGTGGTGACGCCCGACCATGTCGCGCATGTCGTGTCGCGCTGGACCGGCATTCCGGTCGACAAGATGCTGGAGGGGCAGCGCGAGAAGCTCTTGCGCATGGAAGACGAGATCGGCAAGCGGGTCGTCGGCCAGGGCGAAGCCGTGCAGGCGGTGTCCAAGGCCGTGCGCCGCGCCCGCGCCGGGCTGCAGGATCCGAACCGGCCGATCGGCTCGTTCATGTTCCTCGGACCGACCGGCGTCGGCAAGACTGAGCTCACCAAGGCGCTGGCCAGCTTCCTGTTCGACGACGAGACCGCGCTGGTGCGCATCGACATGTCGGAGTTCATGGAGAAGCATTCCGTCGCCCGGCTGATCGGCGCACCTCCCGGCTATGTCGGCTATGAGGAAGGCGGTGCGCTGACAGAAGCGGTGCGGCGCCGGCCTTATCAGGTCGTGCTGTTCGACGAGATCGAGAAGGCGCATCCGGACGTGTTCAACGTGCTCCTGCAGGTGCTCGACGACGGCCGGCTGACCGATGGTCAGGGCCGCACGGTCGACTTTCGCAACACGCTGATCATCATGACGTCGAACCTGGGCGCCGAATATCTGGTCAATCTGGCCGACGACCAGGATGTCGACGCCGTGCGCGACGAGGTGATGGCCGTGGTGAAGGCCTCGTTCCGGCCGGAGTTCCTCAACCGCGTCGACGAGGTGATCCTGTTCCACCGGCTGCGCCGTCAGGACATGGACCGCATCGTCGAGATCCAGCTCAAGCGGCTGGAGAACCTGCTTACCGATCGCAAGATCACGCTGTCGCTGGATCATGACGCGATCGAGTGGCTGGCGTCGAAGGGCTACGATCCGGCCTATGGCGCCAGGCCACTGAAGCGGGTGATGCAGAAGGAGCTGCAGGACCCGCTGGCGGAGAAGATCCTGCTCGGCGAAATCCTCGACGGTTCGACCGTCAAGGTGACCGCGGGCTCCGACCGGTTGAACTTCCGCTCGAAGCCGACCGTGGTGGCGACGGAAGCCGCAGCCTGATTTCGGGCGAGCTTGAATGAACGCGAAGCGCGTCGCACCGGACTGGTGCGACGCGCTTTTTTATTGCCAGTGACTGCGCATAATCAGCTGCCGATTCGGATGACCGGGAAGAACTCGATGAAGCTCGACGATTACAACGGCTTCTGCGCGTCATTGCCCGCCACGACGCATGTCGTTCAGTGGGGCGGCGCCCATGTCTGGAAAGTCGGCGGCAAGGTGTTCGCCATCGGCGGCTGGAACGAGGGCGGGCAGCTTTTCGTCACCTTCAAATGCTCCGAGATGGCCTATGATGTGCTGAAGGATCAGCCGGGCTGCAGGCCGGCGCCCTATCTTGCCTCGCGCGGCATGAAATGGATCCAGCGTCAGACAAGCCAAAGCATGGATGATGCGGCGCTCCAGGACTATCTGCGCGAAAGCCACCGCCTGGTCGTCCGCAAGCTGACCAAACAGGCGCGCAGGGAATTGGGCCTTGCCGCGTCCTGATGATCTTATGCATGTTGTTCTCGCAAACCGCGGCACAGTTTGCGTGACATGCATCGGCGGATATTCCTCGAAGCACCGGAAAACCGCCATCTTCATGCCCGGTTCATATTGGAACCTTAGTCTGGGTAACTGGTTTGCTGGCGAAGGTTCGCCCGCCAGGAGCCTCGTCGACCGGAGAGCTAGACCCCCATGCTGCGCTTGATCTTTTCCCTTTCGGCACTCGCGGCCGGGCTGGTGTCTTCCAGTGCGTTCGCCACGCCGGGCATGGACGGCGGGCCGAGCGCGCGTCCGGCCGAGCGCGGTGCGCTGGTGCTGGCGCAGGAAGGCAATATCGACATCTATTACGACGCCAGGGGCAACCGCGTGCTGGTCGATGCCGACACCGGCAAGGTGATCGCCATCCAGCCGCCGGGGAGCAGGCTCGATCGCCGCGCGCTTCGCCGGCAGATGCGGATGCAGGAACTCGGCCGTGCGCCGGCCGAGGACGACGACCGCTATTATCTCGACAGCCCCGAGGACATGGCGCGCTTCCGCCGTCGGCAACTGGAAGAGAACGGCCGTGTCATCCCCCCGCCGGGCGATGAATATGACGACAATTCCGTCGATGCCTATCCGCCGGCGCCCAACAATGATGAAGGCTACGCCACCACCTATCCGGAGGCGCCGAAGTCCGACACCATAAAGCGCCAGCCGCTGAACGAAGCGTCGATCGACCCGGAGCAGCCGGGCCAGGGCGAAGTGCTTCAGACCAATCCGGACGCCGAGCCGTCGCTGCCGCCGAACACCGGCGGCAAGGCCGCGGTCGATCCGTCGCTGTCGCTCGGGGTGCGCCAGGACGTTGCCGCGCTGCAGGTGCTGCTCGATCGCGGAGGCGCTTCGCCGGGCGTGATCGACGGGCGCTTCGGCTCGAATGTCGACAAGGCGCTGGCCGCCTACAACGAAATAAACGGCACCAATCTGAAATCCACCGATGCGGTCGGCATCCAGGCGGCGCTTGCCCAGTCGGGCGGCGACGCCTTCGCCTCCTACACGATCACGCCGGAAGATGCCGCCGGCCCCTACGTCGCCTCGATACCGGAGGACTACAGCCAGAAGGCCAAGCTCGACTGCATGTGCTACACCTCGGTCACAGAGGCGCTGGCCGAACGCTTCCACATGGATGAGACCTATCTGAAGTCGATCAACAAGGGCGTGGACTTCAATCGCCCGGGCACGATGATCAAGGTCGCCAATTTCGGTAAGCTGGTCTCGACGCCGGTAACGCGTATCATCGCAGACAAGACCAAGAAGGAAGTCTACGCCTATGATGGCAGCGGCAAGCTGGTCGCGGCCTATCCGGCGACCATCGGTTCTGCCGACACGCCGTCGCCGACCGGCATCCATGCCGTCTCGCGCATCGCGCTCGACCCGAACTACACCTACAACCCGAACATCAATTTCAAGCAGGGCCAGAACGACAAGATCCTGACCGTCCCGCCGGGACCGAACGGTCCTGTCGGCTCGGTCTGGATCGCGCTCGACAAGCCGACCTACGGCATTCACGGCACGCCCGATCCCTCCAAGATCGGCAAAACCGAGAGCCATGGCTGCGTGCGCCTGACCAACTGGGATGCACGCGAGCTTGCCAAGCTGGTGTCGCCGGGCGTCACGGTGGAGTTCGTGGGCGGATCAACAATCGCGGATGTCGGCGGGACCTCAACCGATGAGTTTACGCAGCAGTAAGGCGCGCGGCGCTGCGGCATAGATGAGCTGCACCAGCAGGATGAAACCTATGCTGAGCAGCGGCGTGATCAGGCAAAGCGCCGCGCCGACCGCCCACAGGATCTGCGCCTTGACAATCCGCTTGTAGACGGTGCGTCGCGTCTCCGCGTCGACATCCTCGGCGATCATGCCGTTCCTGTCGGCATACCACCAGCTCGCGAACAGCGTGCCGCCCAGCATCAGGAGATTCAGCCAGTAGGCCAGCACCGCGATTCTGAACTCGAGGAAATCGGCAAGGAGGTCGGTCGAGAAGGGCAGCAGGGCGATGAAGGCGAGAAAGCACAGGTTCGATGTCGCGAGCCTGCGGTCCGACTTTGCAATCAAGCCATGCTGTGCCTGCTGTCCGAACCAGAAGATGGTGAGCGTGAGGAAGCTCAGCGCATAAGTCAGGAATCGCGGCGCAAGCGCCAGGATCGCGGCAAGCAATTCGCCTTCCGAATGCACCGCCTCATGCGACGGCACCCTGATCTCCAGCACGATCAAGGTCAAAGCGATGGCGAAGACGCCGTCGGTTATGCCCACGATGCGTCCGCGTCCTTCCGCCGACGGTTCGAGCGGCCGCTTCATGGCTTCCCCCTTCCTTCATGCGTAATGCTGGAACCTAGCACGCGATCGGCGGTTTGCATCAGAATTGGCGTCTCCCATGGGCTCCAGTCAAAGAGATAGATGGCGCCAAAACCGCTTCGCAGTTTTCGGCAGCTCCAATGTCATCTGGTTTCAAGAACAGCGATGCTCTGGCTTGTTGTTGCGCAACGGCCGGAGGGCTAAGCAGAGATTCATGTCACCCGCGAACGAAACCACTGCCGATTCGCATTCGCCCGCGCGGGCGAACGGTACGTTGTGTCCTCAGGCGCGGCGAAAATTCGTGCTGGTGGCGGCAATCCTCGCCTCCGCGCTCGGTTTCATCGACGGGTCGATCCTGGCGATCGCCATGCCGGCGCTGCGCGCGGATCTCGGCGCCAGCCTGGCCGAGGCGCAGTGGATTTCCAACGCCTATGCGCTGACGCTCTCGGCGCTCATCCTGGCGGGAGGCGCTGCCGGCGACCGGTTTGGCCTGCGGCGCGCCTTCGTGACCGGCATTGCGCTGTTCATCGCGGCCTCGCTCGCCTGCGCGGTAGCGCCCGACCCGGCCATATTGATTGCCTTTCGCGCCATCCAGGGCATCGGCGCGGCGATCATGGTGCCGGGCAGCCTCGCCATCATCGCCAAAGCCTATCCGAAGAAGGAGCGCGGCCGGGCGATCGGCATCTGGGCCGCCGTATCGGCGCTGACCACGGCGCTCGGTCCCGTTCTGGGCGGCTTCGTTTTGACGACTTTCGGCGATGGGGTCTGGCGCGCGATCTTCGCCATCAACCTGCCGCTAGGACTGATCTCGATCTATCTGCTGCTAGCCAAGGTGCCAGCCGACCAGCCGACCGAAAAGCGCAGCCTCGACCTTGGCGGCGCGGCGCTGGCGACGCTTGCTTTCGGCCTGCTCGCCTACGGGTTGACGGCTATGAATGCCGAAGGCGCAGGGTTGATGTCAGGCCCGGCGATCGTTGCCGGCGTGGTCCTGCTTGTTGTCTTCATCTTTTACGAGCACAGGCGGCGCGAGCCGATGATCGATCTCGGCCTGTTCCGGATCAGGGCCTTTGCCGGCGCCAATCTGGCGACGTTTTTCCTTTATTTCGCGCTGTCGGCCAATTTGTTCTACCTGCCGATGCTTTTGATCGCCGGCTGGCGGCTGAGCGAGGCCGAGGTCGGCTTCATCTTCGTGCCGCTGTCGGCGTTGATCGCGCTTTTGTCCGGACCGGTCGGGCATTGGTCGGATCGCATCGGTCCGCGTTTCCCGATCGCCAGCGGCAGCATGGTCGCGGCCATCGCCTTCGCCGGCCTTGCCTTGCTCACCCATTTCGGCATCCACGATTTCTGGATCGGCACCTTTCCGCTGATGGCGCTGATGGGGCTTGGCATGGCGCAGGTCGTGTCGCCGCTGTCGACCGCGGTCATGACGTCCGTCGAGGACAGGGATACCGGCGCCGCTTCCGGCATCAACAATGCGGTCTCGCGCGTCGGTGGCCTGATCGCGGTGGCGGCGATGGGCTCGCTGGCGGCCTGGGTTTATGCGCGGATGACCGGCCGTGCCCCCGGCATGCCCGGTTTCGGCGAGCCGCCCGCATCCGGGCTTGCCGCCAACCTCGATGCGGCCAGGGTCGCGGCAAGCGATTCGGCTTTCGCCGCAGTCGCGGCGGTCACGGCTCTCCTTTGCGTGCTTGCTTCCCTCACCGCCTGGTTCACGGTCCCCGGGCAGGCATCGCCATGGCCGCGGCAGACAGACGATTCGCGTGACTAGAGCATGATCCCGAAACGTGGGAATCGGTTTTCGGAGAAGATCATGCTCCAACAAAGAGTTGGATCAGGATGACGATTCGACGAAACGTCATCCCGATCGAGAGCAATCCCAGGCAAAGTGTGAGCGGTTAAGCCCGGCGACTTCGCCGTAGCCTTCCGTCCGCAATTGCGTCGAAACAAAGAGGTGGAGCGGTTCGGGAAACGGCTCAGTTCGGAAGCTGCGAATCAGTCTTGGCGCTGGCAACCTTCAGCGCGTTGCCGTCTTCCTGCTTCAGAAGATCGTCGATGCGCTCGCGCTCTTTCTTGAAGGCGACGAGATCGTCGCCCTTCAAAACCTTGCCGACCGGCAGGCGCACGCGCATCGAATCGACCTTGGTGCCATTGACGATCAGTTCGTAGTGAAGGTGCGGACCGGTAGAGAGGCCGGTCTGGCCGAGATAGCCGATGACCTGCCCCTGCCGGACATGAACGCCTTCCTCGATGCCTTTGGCGAAAGCGCTCTGGTGGTTGTAGGAGGTCTCGTAACCATTGGCGTGGCGGATGATGATCTGCTTGCCGTAGCCGCCGGCCCAGCCGGCCTTCTCGACGACGCCGTTGCCGGCAGCGATGATCGGCGTGCCGATCGGCGCTGCCCAGTCGGTGCCGGTGTGCATCCGGACGTAGCCAAGGATCGGGTGCCGGCGTGCCCCGAAGCCGGAGGTGAAGCGCCCATTGGGCAGCGGATTGCGCAGCAGGAACTGCTTGGCGCTGCTGCCGTTCTCGTCGAAATAGTCGACGCTGCCGTCCTGCATCTGGAAGCGATAGAAATTGCGTGTTTGCCCGCCGAAGGTCGACGAGACGTAGAGAAGCTCGGAGCCGTCGGAGGCCTGGTCGTCGCCGTCAGGTTGCGAGAACAGCACTTCGAGGCGGTCAGAAGGCGAGAGCCGCGACTGGAAATCCACGTCGGAAGCGAGCAGCTTGATCAGCTTTTGCGTCATCGCTTTCGACATGCCGTAGGAATAGGCGGTGCGGTAGATGCCGTCATAGACATTGGGCAGGTTGCCGCGCACCACGACGGGCTGCGAATCATCGAACGCCGTCAAAAGCTCGGGATTGGGCTCGGGCTCCTGCGCCGGCACATACTGGCCGCGATCGTCGAGCGCTATGGTGACGATATGCGTGGTCTTGTCATAGACGCTGGTGCGCACGACCTTGGCGATATCGCCGCGCACCTCGAGGCCGACGCGCAGCACCGTTCCGGCCTTCAGCGCCGGGGCGTTCAAGAGCTTGCCGATCGCCTCCGCCATGCCAGTCGCGTCGTCGCCGGTGTAGCCCGAATCGGCAAAGGCCTCGGCGATATCGGTATCCCTGGTGAAGGGAATGATCTCCTCGGCGAAAGCCGGCGCCTGATCGTCCAGCGCTGCGCGCGGCGCCACCGAAACATTTTCCTGCGTGATCTTCACGTCGTAGGAGCCGGCCATCGATTCGGCGAAGGCGTCGCCGAATCGCTGCGGGTCGACATAATGCAGCGCGGCGACCTGAACGGCGCCGTCACTCAAGCCATTGCTGGCATCCCGGACCACCTTTTCCACCTCGTTGGCGGAAAGGTCGCTCTTTTCGTCGAAGGACGCCGTCTCGATCGGAAAATCGACCGTCTTCAGGCTCATCTCGCTTTCGACCTTGGCACCGTAGATCTGTCCGGCGGCCGCGATGGCCGTCGCCGGCTGCGCATTGTCGTCGCCGTCGTCGCCGAACACCTGCATCGGGTCGAATGGCGGGTAGGGGCGGTTGGTGGTGTGGCCGGCGGCCAAGGCCATCTTGATCTGCACGAATGGCATGGTGTGGATAACGTCGCGGTCACCGACCTTGGTGACCATCGACACTTCCATGCGGCGGCGGTCCTTGGCCCGGGCGATCTGGCGGGGTGCCACCAGCCTTGTGGTCTTTGCCTGCTCGCCGGAATCGTCGCCGCCGCCGGCGAGGCCGATGAGCTCGGCGATTTCCGGCGGGGTCGCCAATTGCTGGCGGCCGTCAAGGGCGGCGAACAAGGCCACGCCCATCAAAACACTCGACGTGACGCCGGTAAGGAACGTGCCCGACAGCCAGCGGGCCGAGACCTCGCGGCGGTCGGGCGGACCGCTGCGGCCGTCCGCGATCAGCGGCGGCTCGTTGCCGAGTTCGGCTATGACATCTTCCGTGTCTGGCATCCAGAAAGGCTGCTTCTTCCCCGGGCGAACGGCTTGTCGTTATCGTTGCGGCCATGACATTTGCCTGTCACGGCGGTTGAAGTCAACGAAACGGCAGGCCGGGGCCGATATCCCCAATCATGCGTTCTGCGCGCGGCGCTCTTGTCGTCTGTTGCGGTCGTCTGTCCTGGGGCGCCTCGCACATATGCGCGCGCCTTCCTTATATGGGCCGGTTTCACGCCCCAATGCGGCGGCAATAGGGCCTCGTTGTGGATGACCCAAGGGCTGCCGCAGGGGCAGTCGGCTATCGAAAAAGCGGTTCGCAAAATTCGTCGCAAAAAATTCAAAAAAGTTGGAAATCGGTGTTGACGCGTCGAGGGAGGTCCGACTATATACGGCCCACGAACGAGGGCGGTGCGCCGCTGGCGACGAAGAAGTTTGCTTCTAGGTCTGCCCTCTGCG
>NZ_JAIUHR010000031.1 GCF_020165195.1 Mesorhizobium sp. CA14
CACCATCCTCTGCGCCATGCTGCGCAACAATCAGGAATGGAACCCTCAACACACCTGAAAAACACAGTTGCTCATCCATCTCGGCGCTACGCGCCGATCCACCTTCTCCCACAAGGGGAGAAGGGGAAGGCCTTGCCGCAACGCTGCCGGCACGAGACACAGAGGGAAGCCATGCCCAAAATCGACCTGCCATCTGTCCCCATCCGCAAGGCTCCGGCTACTCTTCGCCTTTTGACCAGCCCTGCGCCGAGCGCACCCGCCAGCGCCTCGGCGACGTGGGCGGCCTGAAGGATTTCGGCGTAAACCTGATGGGACTCCCGCCCGGCGGCTGGTCGAGCCACGCCACTGGCACAGCCATGAGGACGAGCTCGTCTAAGTACTGGAGGACGAGCTGACGCTGGTCGGGACGGCGGCGAAACGCTCTTAAAGGCCGGCGACTGCGCCACCTTCGCCAAGAACAGCCGCAACTGCACATGATCAACCGCTTGTCGGTGACGGCGCGCTACCTGGAGGTCGGCTCGCGCAATCCGGACGATGTGATCATCTGCTCCGACATCGACATGATGAGCCCGAGCTCGGATGGAAGGTTTTTGCACAAGGATGGGAGGGCGTATGAGGAGTAGCGGTGAAGGATAAGCACTAAATGCTCAGCGAAAAGAGATTCATAGGTGGCGCTTTCAAACTGGCGTAATTCCTACTTGTCTTTTCTATCAAAGTCGTTCTCAAATCGTCCTGCGAAAAGGGGGGATGGCCATGCACAAATGAAAGTGCGCGGCTTCGGGTGATTCTGCATGAGTGCATTCGATACGATAATTACTGCCAAGAACGCCCGTCCAATTTGGAAAAAGCTGAGCGAGAGCATAGTACCGATTGTCAGCAAGATTGATCTGGCAGGAATGGATGCTGCTATGGATCGATTGCGATCTGACATAAGACAAAATAGATATATTCCATCAATCGGTCATGGATATCTAGGGTATCTAAAGGCCGCTGGATGCACGCGTTTTGTGCCAATTCTCACAGCGGAAGACATGACGGTATTTTATCTGATCGTCCTCTCTTTACAGGAGTATCTCATCGAGGATTTTGATGGCGTCTACGGAGCTTATAGGTCGGTTCCAAAGACCGCAAGAAAGTCAAAAGAGCCAGAAAAAGAAGACGATATTATCGACCCTTACTTCCGTGATACCTTCTCGCGGAAGGCATGGTTTAAGGATTGGTCACAATTTACAGATTTATTGACAGCGACGTGTAACGATTCGTCTGTCGGCAATTATGTGGTTGTGTCTGACATAGCTAATTTTTACGACACAATAGATATCGGACGCTTAATCAACGGAATTAGAAGTAAAGTTTCAGGCAATGAAGAGATCGTTTCGCTTCTAGGGTACTTCTTGAATTATTGGGATAGACGGATAAAGGGTTACAGCGCATCTTCGAAGGGTATACCTCAGGAGATTATTTCAGATGCATCAAGAATTGTTTCAAACTTTTATCTGAACGAATTTGATAGAAGATTTATCGACTATTGCGGGACGCAGGGAGTGCTATACATACGGTGGGCTGATGATATAGTTATTTTTGGAAAGTCAAAACTTCATCTTGAGCGAGTTATGCATTCTGCATCTAGGTTTTTGCTAAATATAGGTTTAAATTTTAACGCGTCAAAGACAAAGCATTTCTCCAGGCGGGAGTTTCAGGAATATCGAGCGCTCGATTTGTTGAGCGCAATTTCGTCAAAGAACGCGCCGGCTTTTGAGAAGGAACTGCGGAGGTTCGCGACCCGCTACCCCTATAAAGGCGGAAGGGTTGATACTGTGGTGAAAGCCTCTCTGAATTTCCTTTCAGGAGAGCCTAGAGCTAGATCTCTGTATGCGATGAATTACATGCAAGAGCGTCTAAGTGAATACGAATTTCTTTCAACTTTGAATGAAAGTCAACTTCTTAAGAAGTACCTATTATTTGGAAACATAACAAAGGAAATTAGAAAAGATATCGAGCTAATATTGCGCCATCCCTACGCGGCTCCGCGGGCCACTTTTTTGTCTTTTATCGCGAAATACAGCAAAAGATTGATCGCAGAAGGAGTCAAAACAACTGCAATCAAATCTTTTGTTGATCGAATTGAAGGCTTTCTCAGGATAGCGAAATTACATTGTCAATTTGTATTCCTGCCGCGAGGGCGAAGATTTAGGGCGGCGACCGTTATTCTTTGAAGGATGGGTCACCCAAAATACTCCTGCAGCGGCCGAACCTCCAGGTTCCCCGCCCTTAACGCCGCAATAGCCTCCGCCACAGCCGCAGCACCAGACAGCGTGGTGTAATACGGCACCTTCTGCATCAGCGTGGCGCGGCGCAGCGATTTCGAATCCGACACCGCTTTCTGGCCGTCGGTGGTGTTGAAGACGATCTGGACCTGGCGGTTGCGGATGGCGTCCTCGATGTGGGGGCGGCCTTCCAGCACCTTGTTGATCTTCTCGGCCGTCACGCCGTTCTCGGCAAGGAAGCGGGCGGTGCCGGAGGTGGCGAGGACCTTGAAGCCCTGGCCGGCGAGGCGTTTGACTGCCGGCAGGATGCCGGCCTTGTCCTCGTCGCGTACCGAGACGAACAGCGTGCCGGAGCGCGGCAGGTCGACATTGGCGCCGAGCTGGCTCTTGGCGAAGGCCAAAGCGAAGTCGCGGTCGAGGCCCATGACCTCGCCGGTCGAGCGCATCTCCGGCCCGAGCAGGATGTCGACGCCGGGGAAGCGGGCGAAGGGGAAGACCGCTTCCTTGACGGCGATATGGCCGGGCCGCCTGGGATCGGGCATGGCGCCGTAATGGGCGAAGGCGTTTTCCAGCGTCTCGCCGGCCATGATGCGGGCGGCGATTTTCGCAATGGGGCGGCCGATGGTCTTGGCGACGAAGGGCACGGTGCGCGAGGCGCGGGGGTTGACCTCCAGCACATAGACGGTGCCGTCTTGAATGGCGTATTGCACGTTCATCAGGCCGCCGACGTTGAGCGCGCGGGCGAGTGCCGCGGTCTGCCGCTCCAGCTCGTCGACGAGGTCGGAGGGCAGCGAGTGTACCGGCAGCGAGCAGGCGCTATCGCCCGAATGGATGCCGGCCTCCTCGATATGCTCCAGAATGCCGGAGACGAAGGTATCCTTGCCGTCGCACAGGCAATCGACATCGACCTCGATGGCGCCGGAGAGATAGGTGTCGAACAGCAGCGGGTTCTTGCCCAGCAGCGTGTTGATCTGGCCGGTCTTGTCGTTGGGGTATTTCTGCTTGATGTCCTCCGGCACCAGGCCGGGCACGGTGTCGAGCAGGTAAGTCTGCAGCATGCCTTCGTCATGGATGATCTGCATGGCGCGGCCGCCGAGCACATAGGACGGGCGCACCACCAGCGGGAAGCCGAGCTCGCCGGCGACGAGGCGCGCCTGCTCGACCGAGTAGGCGATGCCGTTTTTCGGCTGGCTGAGGTTCAGCTTGTGCAAGAGCTTCTGGAAGCGGTCGCGGTCCTCCGCCAGGTCGATCATGTCGGGCGAGGTGCCGAGGATCGGGATGCCGGCCTTCTCCAGCGCGTCGGCCAGCTTCAGCGGCGTCTGGCCGCCGAACTGGACGATGACGCCGACGAGCTCGCCGGACGCCTGCTCGGCGCGCAGGATCTCCAGCACGTCCTCCGCCGTCAGCGGATCGAAATAGAGGCGGTCGGAGGTGTCGTAGTCGGTCGAGACCGTCTCCGGGTTGCAGTTGATCATGATCGCTTCATAGCCGGCGTCGCGCAGCGCGAAGGCGGCATGGCAGCAGCAATAGTCGAACTCGATGCCCTGGCCGATGCGGTTCGGGCCACCGCCGAGGATGACGACTTTCTTGCGCGACGACACGCGCGCCTCGTTGGCGGGCTCGCCGACGAAGGGCACTTCATAGGTCGAGTACATATAGGCGGTCGGCGAGGCGAATTCGGCGGCGCAGGTGTCGATGCGCTTGTAAACCGGATGAACGTCGAGCTTTTCGCGAAGCTTTTGAACGAGTTCGGCATCGGTCTTCGTCAGCGAGGCGAGGCGGGCGTCGGAAAAGCCCATCGCCTTCAGCATACGCAGATTGACGGCGTCCTGCGGCAGGCCATGCTCGCGAATGCGTTCCTCCATGGCGATGATGCCGGCGATCTGCTCGAGGAACCACGGGTCGATCTTGCACATGGCGTGCACGTCTTCCAGCGAGGTACCCATGCGGATCGCCTGCGCCACCATGCGCAGCCGGTCCGGCGTCGGCGTGCCCAGCGCGGCGCGGATGGCGTTACGGTCGTCGACATGGCTGGCGGGGGCGCTGCCGTGGCCGAGGCCCGGAATCTCGATCTCGTCGAGGCCGGTCAGGCCGGTTTCCAGTCCGCGCAATGCCTTCTGCAGCGATTCCTGGAAGGTGCGGCCGATGGCCATCACTTCGCCGACCGACTTCATGGCGGTGGTCAGCACCGGCTCGGCGCCGGGGAATTTCTCGAAGGCGAAGCGCGGGATCTTCGTGACCACGTAGTCGATGGTCGGCTCGAAGGAAGCCGGCGTCGCGCCGCCGGTGATGTCGTTCTCCAGCTCGTCCAGCGTGTAGCCGACGGCAAGCTTGGCCGCGACCTTGGCGATCGGGAAGCCGGTTGCCTTGGAGGCAAGGGCGGAGGAGCGCGAGACACGCGGGTTCATCTCGATCACGACCAGGCGGCCGTCGGCCGGGTTGACGGCGAACTGCACGTTGGAGCCGCCGGTCTCGACGCCGATCTCGCGCAGCACCGCGATCGAGGCGTTGCGCATCATCTGGTATTCCTTGTCGGTCAAGGTCAGCGCCGGCGCGACGGTGATGCTGTCGCCCGTGTGCACGCCCATCGGATCGAGGTTCTCGATCGAGCAGACGATGATGCAATTGTCCGCCTTGTCGCGGACGACCTCCATCTCATACTCCTTCCAGCCGAGCACGCTTTCCTCGATCAGCACTTCGGTGGTGGGCGAGGCATCGAGGCCGGACTGGACGATGTCGTAGAATTCGGCGCGGTTGTAGGCGATGCCGCCGCCGGTGCCGCCCATGGTGAAGGAGGGACGGATGATGGCCGGCAGGCCGACATGGTCGAGCGCCTGGGCGGCGATCGCCATGGCGTGGCTGATATAGCGCTGCTTGCGGTCGCCTTCGCCGAGGTTCCAGCGCGTTTCCAGCGCATCGAGCGCGGCATCGAGGTTTTCCGGGTTCTCCGCCTTCAGCGCAGCGCGCTCGGCCTCATGGATCTTGCGGTCGGCGTCCTTGACCTCGGTGGCGTTGGCCAGCATAGAGCGCGGCGTCTCCAGGCCGATCTTGCTCATCGCCTGGCGAAACAGCGCGCGGTCCTCGGCCTTGTCGATGGCATGAGCATCGGCGCCGATCATCTCGACTTGATAGCGCTCGAGAACGCCCATGCGGCGCAGCGACAGCGCCGTGTTGAGCGCCGTCTGGCCGCCCATGGTCGGGAGCAGCGCGTCCGGGCGCTCCTTGGCGATGATCTTGGCCACCACTTCGGGCGTGATCGGCTCGATATAGGTGGCGTCGGCCAGCTCCGGATCGGTCATGATGGTGGCCGGGTTGGAGTTGACCAGGATGACGCGGAAGCCCTCTTCCTTCAGCGCCTTGCAGGCCTGGGTGCCGGAATAGTCGAACTCGCAAGCCTGGCCGATGACGATGGGGCCGGCCCCGATGATCAGGATCGACTTGATGTCGGTGCGTCTTGGCATGTCTACGGGTTCCGTTTGGCGAGCGGCTTGCACGAAAAACCGGGACGGGAGGACCCGGCCGGTTGTGCTTGCCATTCTGGTATCAGGCTAGGAGGGCCTTATAGGGAAGAGTTTTGGCGGATGTAACCCCGAAAATGAGGGCAGTAGGGCAGTAGGGCGTCTCTTCCCTATTGCCCTATTGCCCTACTGCCCTACTGCCTTATTCCCCTGTATCAGTACCCAACGCCAGTGCGTCCGTGATCTCAAAGCGCTCGGAAACGCCGATGCGGATCATGTTGAGGCTGCCTTCGCGGGTGAAGCGGAATTCGTCGGAGGAGTCGGAGCCGGCGGGCTTGCCGTCGTGGAAATTGATGAGGCGGGTACCGCCGTCCGGCCAGGTCACGGTCACGACGCTGTCGCCGCCCTCATGCGCGACACTGATTTCGCAGCGGGTCATCGGCTGGCCGACATGGCGGGCGCAGGGGATGCCGCTGCCAGCGTCTGAGGCGGGGGCGTCGGATTGAGCGGTTGCCGAGGCGGCGAAGGCGAGGGCGTAGGCATCCCGCATGGCGATCGCGCTGATATCGACTGGCCTCGGCGGAGCGGCCGGCTCGCTGCGACCCAGGCGCGCCGCGATGTCCGGCTGCGGCTCTTCGGAAGGCTCGGGCGCGTTGGCTTCCTGCGGCAGGCTGGCGTCCGTCGCCGGCGCTGCCGCATCTTCAGGGGCCGGCGCCGGATTGGCGGGGCTGAGATAGCGGGCCGGCGCCCAGCCGGTTATGTGGGCGTCCTGCGTGTCCTCGACCTTGCACCACGGATAGTTGTTGACGGTCTTGCAGCCGTAATTCTTCACGGCCGTGCCGTTGGGCAGGCGCGCCGCCACCTTCCCGTTTGGTGAAGCGGTGGCGCGGATGTTGAGGAGATCATCCGGCGCGAGGCCGCCGATGCTCGAGACGATCGGTCCCGGCGCATCCTGAGCCATGGCCGGCAGGGCCGCCGCCAGCAATGGAGCGACGAAGAATGCCTTCAGCGTCAGTCGGAGCGTAATCTTGCGCTTCATCTTTGGCTGCATTTTTCCAGTCGCAACCAGGTCCAAAGCGAGCTCCGGCCGCAAGCCGAGGCGTTATAGTCGGCGAGACCGCGAGATGTCATGCTAAATTTAGCGGCAATTGTGAGGTCAAGGGCGCGCGCAAATCGTTCAGGCCGAAACCTCGACATCGGATGTGCCGACCGCGGGCAAAGCGGAGTCGCCGTCAGCCGCGGCGATCACGCTGTCGAGCAGGCCGGGGAAGCGCTTGTCGAGGTCGTCGCGGCGCAGCGTGATCAACCGGCTGGTGCCGACCGCTTCGCTGCGGGTGACGCCCGCCTCGCGCAGCTTGGCGAGGTGGTAGCTGAGATTGGTCTTGGAGGCGAGGTCGAGGAACTTGCTGCAGTTCAGCGGCACACCTTCCTTGCGAGCCAGATAGCGCACGATGGCAAGCCGGGTCGGGTCGCCGAGCACGGCGAGCACGATCGGCAGGCTGATCTGGTCGGCAGTTGGATGGGGCAGGCTCATGGCCCAGAATTAAGCACAAACGGCACGAACTTCAACGCGGCTTCCTTTTCTGCCGACAGACATAGCCTCTTCCTTTCGGCCCCGTCCTGACACAGGGCTGTCAACAGGGTTCAGCTATTTTCTCCCGGCTCGGTTGACATCATGCCCTGTTATGTCCAATTGTTCAATAACTTTTGAACTAAGGACAGTTCCCATGGACAAGCGGATCTTCTGGCTTGCGCTCGGATCGTTCGCGATCTCGACCGAAGGCTTCGTCATCTCCAGCCTTCTTCCCGATATTGCCACTGACGCCGGCATCTCCGTGCCGCTCGCCGGCTCGCTGATCACCGCCTTCGCGCTCGCCTATGCGTTCGGCGCGCCGGTGCTGGCGACGCTGACCGGCGAATGGGACCGGCGGCGAGTCATCCTGTGGACTCTGGTGTTCTTCGTCCTTGGTAATGTTGCTGCCGCGCTCAGTTCGTCCTTCGAGCTGCTTTTGATCGCCCGCATCGTCATGGCGCTGTCGTCCGGCCTGTTCGCGGCGACCGCGCAAGGCACGGCGGTGGCGCTGGTCGACGACCATCATCGGGCGCGCGCCATCGCCGTCGTCGTCGGCGGCACCACAGTGGCCGTGGCGGTCGGCGCGCCGCTCGGCGCGCTGGTAGCGGCGATCGCCGGCTGGCGCGGCACTTTCTTCGCCATTGCCGGGCTCGGCGCGCTGGCCGGTGCGATCCTCTGGTACCGGTTGCCCCGCGGCATCGTCGGCACCAAGCTGCCGCTGAAGGCGCGGCTGGCGGCGGCAGTACGGCCCGGCGTGATGCCGATCCTGCTGACCACGGTGCTGGCGCTGATCGGAGCATTCACCGTCTTTGCCTTCATCGCGCCCTTGGCCATAGAAAGCGGCGGGCTCTCTCCGATCGCGCTGCCGGGCATGCTGCTCGCCTTCGGCGTCGGCGCCGTCATCGGCAACATCGCCGGCGGTCAGGCCGCCGACCGCTTCGGCGCCACCCGAACCGTCGCCTGGTCGCTGGCGCTGTCGGCCGCGATGCTCGCCACCTTCTCGCTGATCCCGACCTTCCTGCCGCAGTCGATCGCCGGGCCGGCGCTGATGGGTATGATGGTGCCCTGGGGCATTGTCGGCTGGGCCTTCCCGCCGGCGCAGGCGAGCCGCATCATAAAGATCGCGCCGGATGCCGCGCCGATCGTCTTGTCGCTCAACGCTTCGGCGCTCTATCTCGGCGTCGCGCTGGGCGCGGTGGTCGGAGCCGCGGTGCTGCGCTTCGGCGTCCCGGCCGATCTCGGCCTGATCGCGGCGGTGTTCCCGATCGTCGGCCTGGGCGTCGTGCTCGCCGGCCGGATGTTGGCCCGCCCCATGGCGATGCCGGCGGAATAACCAGTCAAAGCTTGGTTGACGGCCGCCTCCTCAGTTCGAAGGGGCGGCCGTCGGCATTTCCAGATCGAGATCGGCCACGGCGTCCAGCGCCGCGCGCAGCTTTGCCGCCTGCTCCGCGCCAACCTTTTTCTCGAATTGCTGTTGCGCGACGCTCCAGAGCTTGAGCGCCTCGTCGAGCTTAGCCTGGCCTCGTGGCGTCAGCCGCACGCGCTTGACGCGGCGGTCGTCCTTGTCGGGGAAGGTCTCGAGATAACCGTCGCGGATCAGCGGCTTCAGGGTGTGGCCGAGAGCCGACAAATCCATGATCAGCGCTTCGGCGATGGTGCCCATCGCCGGCTCGTCGCTGATGTGGATCTGAAAGAGCAGCCCGAACTGCGTGCTCTTCAGGCCCGAAGGCGCCAGCGCGTCGTCGTAGAAGCGGCCGAGACTGCGCGCGGCACGGCGCAGCGTGGCGTTGTTGCAGTCGCTGAATCCCGGCTTCCCAGCTTCCGTCATGATCACTCCTCGCCGTCGCGTCGACGCGCCAGCCTGCCGCAGAAATAGTTTTCGCCGCCGCCGTTGACAAGATAGTGGCATATACCTACTTCGCCAAAAGTGGCATATGCCACTAATTTAGATCGGTGGCCCGGCGGATGATCTGGTCGTCGGCAGCGGGCCAAGCGAAGCGAACAAAGGAACAGGACAATGAGCACGAAGGACAACAAGGGCACTGCCGTCATCACCGGCGCGTCGTCGGGCATAGGCGCGGTCTATGCAGACCGGCTGGCAGGGCAGGGATACGATCTGGTGCTGGTGGCGCGGCGCGCCGACCGGCTGCGGGAGTTGGCGGACAAGCTGGCCTCTGCCTATGGCCGCAAGGTCGAGACAATCATCGCCGACCTTGCGGCCGATGCCGATTTGCGCCGCGTCGAGCAGGCGGTGGCGGCGGATGACAGCGTGACGCTGTTGGTCAACAATGCCGGCGTGGGTGGCCTGGAGACGATCGCCGACGCCGATGCCGACGCGGCCGAGCGCATGATCAAGGTCAATGTCGTGGCGCTGACCCGGCTGACCCGCGCGGCGCTGCCCGGCCTGCTTGCGCGCAATCGCGGCGGGATCATCAACATCGCCTCGGTCGTTGCCTATGGCATCGCCGTCGGCGGCATCTACAGCGGCACCAAGGCCTATGTCGCCAACTTCACGGAAGCGCTGCAGAAGGAAGTCGCCGGCACCAATGTGAAAGTCCAGTCCGTGGTGCCCGGACCGGTCCGCACCGAGCTGTGGGACGTCTCCGGCATCAGCCTTGACGGGATCAATCCGGACTGGATCATGAGCGCCGACGATCTGGTCGACGCGGCACTTGCCGGGTTCGCCCAGGGCGAGACCGTCACCGCGCCCGGCCTTGCCGATGCGGCTGGGCTGGCCACCTATCTCGGTGCCCGGGACCAGTTCTTCGGGAGCCTGTTCTCCGGCAAGCCGGCGGCGCGCTACGCCGTCTGAGGACTAGGTTCCTCGCCCCCACGGAGTGGGGGAGAGGTGGCCGCGAAGCGGCCGGAGAGGGGGCTTTCATAGGGCGAGTTCGTCGCCGGATCCTTGGTTAGGGCGGCGCCAGTCCCCCTCTCCGTCTCGGCTTCGCCGAGCCACCTCTCCCCCACCTTCGTGGGGGCGAGGAACAGCACTACACCGGCCGCCACATCTGCAGGATCGAGGCGGCCAGCAAAAGGCCGAGCACGATGTTGAGCGCGCGCCACTGGCGCTCCGTCTTGAGCAGGCGGGCAAGCAGGGTTCCCGCCACGCACCACAGCGACAGCGAGAATGCTGCCGTCAGTCCGAACACGGCGCCCAGCAGCAGCGCGAGCTGCAACGGACCATCGGCCAGTGCCGCGAAGGATGCGGCGGCGCCGAGACCCATCGCCCAGCCTTTCGGGTTCATCCACTGGATGCCGGCGCCGCCGAAAAAGCTGTTCGGCCTGGCCATGCTGATGTCGAGGTTGGGTGGACCGCTGCGGCCGATCTTGATCGCCAGCCAGATCAGATAGAGCGAGCCGGCGATCTTCATGGCAAGCTGCAGGGATGGAATGGCGGCTAGAAGTCCAGCCAGGCCTGCCGCGCCCGCGGCGGCCACGGTAGCCAGCCCCGCGGCGCTGCCGGCCATCAGCGGCACCGACCGGCGAAAGCCGAATTGCGCGCCGGACGCGGTCGACAATGTCGTGGCAATGCCCGGCGTCGAGGTCGAGATCAGCGCGAACAGGACCAGCGGGGTGATGGTGTCGGACATGCGGGCTCCCAAATCGAGGAGCAGGCATGCTTAAGCGCTTGGCGGCATCAGTAAATGCAATGTTTGATATGGTTTGCATTAGTAACTATAATGTCATTTATGATCCGCGACCTCGACACGATCCTCATCCGCACCTTCGTCACCACCGCCGACAAAGCCAGCATGACGGCGGCGGCCAATGCGCTTCATCTGACGCAAGGCGCCGTCAGCCAGCAGGTCAAGCGGCTGGAGGAGGTGCTCGGCCAGAGCCTGTTCGAGCGCGACCGCCGCGGCCTGAGGCTGACGCGCTCCGGCGAACGGCTGCTCGACAAAGCGCGCCGCCTGCTGCAGCTCAATGACGAGATCCTCACCGAGATCAGGGGAAGGGCGGTTGCCGGGCAGGTGCGGCTCGGCGTGCCTTACGATCTCGTCGGCACGCTGCTCGCGCCCGTGCTGAAGGCCTATGCGGAAGCCTATCCGCAGGTGGAGATTTCGCTGGTCTGCGCGTCCTCGCCGGAACTCGCGGCGGCCCTGGCGGCGGGCACTATCGACCTTGCCGTCATCGAGGAGCGCGTCGGCCCCACCGTGGGCGAATGCCTGCTCGTCGATCGGCTGGTCTGGGTCGGCGCCAGAGGCGGGACCGCGCGCCTGAAGCGGCCGCTGCCGGTTTCGATCGTCGCCGACACCTGCGCCTTCCGGCCGGCGGTGCTGGCCGCGCTTGGCGAGCATGGGCTCGACTGGCGCACCGTTTTCGAGAACGGCAACATCGATGCCACGACCGCGACGGTGCGCTCGGACCTTGCGGTGACCGCGTGGCTTGCCTCGACGGTGCCGGCCGATCTCGACATCCTCTCCGATGCCGGTCTTCCGCCGCTGCCGAATTTCTCCGTCAACCTGCATCTGCCGAAACATGCCACCGCGCCAGCCGCAAAGGCTTTCGCCAGCCATATCCGCGAAGGTCTTTCCCGCTATCGCCAAGCGGCGTGATGCGACCGCCGGTCAGCGATTGGCTGCCGCCATGGCGACGGCCAATTGCGCATCGAAAGCGCGCTTGAAGGCCGGCCGCGCCTCGCCGCGGGCGACATAGGCGGCAACGTTCGGGAATTCGTTCAGCAGTCCCGATCTCTGCAGCCGGCGCAGCACGCCCACCATGACAAGGTCGCCGGCGCTGAACGCGCCATCGAGCCAGTCGGAATCGCCGAGATGTCGGGAGAGCTCGGCCAGCCGTTTGCTGATCCGGTCATCGACCAGGGGCAGGCGCTCGTCATGCCACGGCGCATCGCGCTCGAGGATCACGGCGGTTGCGCGCTCGAGGATCGGCGGCTCCACTGTGCTGTACGCGGCGAACATCCAAGCGACCGCGCGCGCCCGGGCGTTCGCATCGTCGGGCAACAGGCCCGCGTGGCGCACCGCGATGTGGAGGACGATCGCGCCCGACTCGAACAGGGCGAGATCGCCTTCTTGGTAGGTCGGGATACTGCCGAATGGATTGATCGCAAGATGCGCGCGTTGCTTCATCGCATCGAACGAAACGAGGCGAACATCATAGGGCTGGCCGACTTCCTCGAGCGCCCAGCGCACGTGCATGTCGCGCGCGAGCCCCCTGCCGCCATCGGGCGATCGTTCAAAGGCGGTGATGGTGGGCATCATCGGCGGCTCCTGACCGTTCAATCGTCGTTGCGAAAAAGGCTTCCTGATCGGATGCCCAGCGGGCCTGGCCCGCTGGGCGACGGCCTCGTGCTACTTCCAGTTCCTGCGCCGCTCGAGCTCGGCTTGCGAAGGCTCCTGCTGGGCAAACGAGCCCGTGCGGATTTCCCCTCCGCGCTCATAGGTCGCCATGATGACGCCGGTGGTGGAAGCCTGCGATTTGACGAGCTTGAATGCCGCCGGCATCGCGTTGTCGCCGAACAGCCGCTTACCCCTGCCCAGCAGCAGCGGGAAGGTCATCAGCCGGATCTCGTCGATCAGCCCGTTGGCGAGCAAGGTCTGGATCAGATTGCCCGATCCCTGGATGAGCAGGTCGGGTCCATCTTCCTGCTTGAGCTCCTTGAGCCTTGCAACGACGTCCGGTCCGAGCGACTGCGTGTTCTGCCAAGTCAGCGTATCCGGCCGGTGCGTCGCCACATATTTGACCGCGGGGTTGAAGACAGCCGCGATCGGATCGTTCTGATACGGCCAGTACGCGGCGAAGATATCGTAGGTTCTGCGGCCGAGGAGCAGGTCGAACGGTCTGGAGAACAGTTCCTCTATGGCCGCGCCTGCCACCTCGTCAAAATAATGGAAGGTCCAGCCGCCGAATTTGAAGCCGCCGACCGGATCCTCTTCCGGCCCGCCCGGCGCCTGCATGACGCCGTCGAGGCTGACGAACGTGGCGGCGATGATCTTGCGCATCTGTCTTCTCCCTTTCACGATCCGCGCCGTCGCGGCCGGATTTCGAGCTAAGGACGAACGGCAAGGCTGCTCTCCGACACAGCCCCGCGAATTTCTAGCGCGTGTCGTCGACGCGAATGGCGCGTGACGAGAACCAGACCTCGCCGAAGACGGCGGTGGCGGTGCGGTCGGGCGCCTTGTCTTTCCTCAGCCAGATCGAGCGGGTGCGCGCGGCGCGCTCGCGCGTCGGTATTTTCGCGCCCGGCTCGGCGGTGGAGGCGCCGACGCAAGGGATGAACCAGGAGCCCATGAAGGGCCGGCAAGCAAAGCCGTTTTCCAGGCGGGTTATGAGGACCGCGAGGCCGACCGTTTCGGAAGGGCGCCAGGGAAAGACCATGCGGCCGCCGGGTTTCAGCGCTTTCAGCCATGCAGTGGGCGGCGCGACGACGCCGGCATTGACATAGATGATGTCGGAGGGCGGCAACGGCTTGGCGACAGCATCGCCCTGGATAATTTCGACGTTGGCGTATCGGGAAAGGTTCGCTTTGGCGCGCGCGGCAAGGTTGGCCTCGATCTCGAAGGCGGTGACGCTGCCGCCCGGCTCGATCAGTCTCGCCAGCAGCGCCGTATAATAGCCGGTGCCGGCGCCGATATGGGTGACGGCCTCGCCAGGTTTCGGCTCGACCTTGCCGATCCACATGGCATGCAGTGCCGGCTCGCCATTGTTGATGCCCTTGTCGGCATCGAGCACGACGAGCACATTCTGGTAGATGTAGCCAGGATCGGCGCTCGGCGTCTCGAACCGGCCTTCGCCGGCAAAGACGGTCCATGGTCCCGGACCCAGGAAAGCCTCACGCGGTACCGAGGCGAACACCTCCTCGATGCGCGGATCGGCCGACCGGGCCTGCGCAGCCATCAGCCTGGCGTAGAATCTGCGGGCTTCGTCCGCTTTGGCCATAGCGCGAAGATAGCGCGTCCGGCTGGAATGTCGCGGTCAGCCGGCGAAGGTGTCGTAGAGCAGCTTGACGTTGAGAATGAGGATGATTGCGGCCACCGCCCAGGCCAGGACCGCGACGGCACGCGGTATGGCGAAACTGCCCATCTTCTTGCGGTCGGACACGAACTGCACCAGCGGGATGACGGCGAAGGGCAGTTGCATCGACAGCACCACCTGGCTGAACACAAGCAGCTCGGCCGTGCCCTTCTCGCCATAGAGCGCGGTGATGGCCACCACCGGGACGATGGCGATGCCGCGCGTCAAAAGGCGCCGCGCCCATTGCGGGATGCGCAGCCGCAAAAAGCCTTCCATCACGATCTGGCCGGCGAGCGTCGCGGTGACAGTCGAGTTCAGGCCGGAGGCAAGCAGCGCGACCGCGAACAGGATCGAGGCGATGCTCAGGCCCAGCAGCGGCGACAGCAGCTCGAAAGCCTGACCGATCTCGGCAACGTGGTGATGGCCGGTATCGTGGAAGGCGACCGCCGCGACGATCAGGATCGACGCGTTGACGAACAGCGCCAGGATCAGCGCGATGGTCGAATCCGTCGTCGCCCATTTGATGGCGTCGCGCTTGCCGCTGTCGGTGCGCTCATAGGCGCGGGTCTGCACGATCGAGGAGTGCAGATAGAGGTTATGCGGCATCACGGTGGCGCCGATGATGCCGATGGCAATGTAGAGCATCGCCGGATTGGTGACGATCTGCGACGACGGCACGAACATCGAATGCAGGATCGTGCCGGCCGGCGGCGCGGCGACGAAGATCTGGATGGCAAAGCAGCCGAAGATGATGATCAGCAATGCGATGACAAAGGCTTCGAGGTAGCGGAAGCCCTTGTTCATCAAGAGAAGCACCAGGAAGGCGTCGAGCGCGGTCAACATGGCGCCGCCGATCAGCGGAATGCCGAACAGAAGCTGCAGCGCGATCGCCGTGCCGATCACCTCGGCGAGGTCGCAGGCGATGATCGCCAGCTCGCAGGCCATCCAGAGCACCAGATTGACAGGGCGCGGATAGTAGGCGCGGCAGGCCTGGGCGAGGTCGCGGCCGGTGGCGATGCCAAGACGCGCCGCCAGAGCCTGCAGCAGGATCGCCATCAGGTTGGACAGCATGATGATGAAAAGCAGCGTGTAGCCGAACTGCGCGCCGCCGGCGAGGTCGGTCGCCCAGTTGCCCGGATCCATATAGCCGACCGAGACCATATAGCCCGGTCCCATGAAGGCAAACAGGCGGCGGAACCAGACGCCGGTCTGTGGCACCGCGATCGAGGAATTCACCTCGCGCAGGCTGGGCTGCTCGTCGTCGGGCTTGTCGAATCGCCATGCGGGTCGGGCTACGGTTGCTGCATCGGCATCGGACATGGGGTTTCCGCTGGAATTGTCGAATGTGCCTCTTATCTACGCCATGGCTCAACATTATGCAATATGCTATATTTCATTGATCATGCTTTCGTGATACGCCGGAGCAAGCCTGGACGCGGCGACCGCAAACGCCGGTTGCGCCCGGGCGGGAATGCAAATAAACGCCGGATCATCAGGGGTTCGTGCTATGGATACGATCCCGATTCAGTCGAAGAGATAGGGGCTTGGTGTCGTCCGAAAACCGCTTCACACTTTTCGGCAACATGCTCTGGGACAGGCCAGGAGGAGCGCATATTGGCGCTTAGGAACAAACCGGTTCGACGCGAAGAGCCGCTTCCCAATGCCGAAATCCATTCGGAAGGATTCCGGCAGACGCGTGAGGCGCGCCGTAGCGCGCTGGTCGAGGACTATGTCGAGCTGATCGCCGACCTGATCGAGGACGGCAACGAGGCGCGGCAGGTGGATATCGCGGCAAGGCTCGGCGTCGCGCAGCCGACGGTGGCAAAGATGCTGACCAGGCTGTGCGCCGACGGGCTGGTCTCGCGGAAGCCCTATCGCGGCGTGTTCCTGACCGAGTCCGGCCGCAAGGTCGCCGAGGAAAGCCGCATCCGCCACCAGACTGTGGAGGCCTTCCTGCGCTCGCTGGGCGTCAGCGCCGAGACGGCGCGCATCGACGCGGAGGGCATCGAGCACCATGTCAGCGCCGAAACGCTGGAAGCTTTCCGCCGGGCGATGACCTCCGCTCGTTGAGTTCGGGGTCGATATGAGAATAGCGCTGCAGGGCGCAAAGTGTCGGTACCGACCTGGCGAAAAATACTGTGACTTGACGTATTCGTTGCGATAATTGTCTGGAGGGGACGGTTGCGGGCCGGTTCCTCCAGGACATTCGCATTGCGAGGATTTGCCATGCTTTGGAGAGGCCGTCGTCAGAGCGACAACATCGAAGATGACCGCAGCGACAGCGGGTCTGGCGGCGGATTGGGCGATGGCGGCCAGTTCCGCATCCCCATAGGCGGACGTACCGGTGGCGGCGGCAGCATCATCCTGGTCATCCTGGTCGTGCTCGCAGGATGGTATTTCGGCTTCGATCCATCGCAGATCCTGGGCGATGGCGGCGGCCTGCTGCCGGGTGGCGGCGACCAGATCACCGATAACAGCGGCTCAGACAATGGAAGCGCGCCTGCCAACGACGAGATGAAGCAGTTCGTCGCAACCGTGCTTGCCGACACTGAGGACACCTGGACCGGCATTTTCAAGTCCCAGGGCCTGACCTATGAAGATCCCAAGCTGGTGCTGTTCAGCGGCCAGGTCCGCTCGGCCTGCGGCTTCGCCTCGGCGGCGGCCGGGCCGTTCTACTGCCCGGGCGACCGTAAGGTCTATCTCGACATGACCTTCTTCCAGCAGCTCGACCAGCAGTTCGGCGCTTCCGGCGAGTTCGCGCGCGCCTATGTGGTGGCGCACGAGGTCGGCCATCACGTGCAGAACCTCACCGGCATCATGAGCAAGTTCAACCAGATGCGGCAAGGCATGAGCGAGGTCGACGCCAACCAACTCTCGGTGCGTATCGAGCTTCAGGCCGATTGCTTCGCCGGCGTGTGGGCTCATTACACCGGGCAAAAAGGCATCTTGGAACAGGGCGACATCGAAAGCGCGCTGAACGCCGCCAAGCAGATCGGCGACGATACGCTGCAGAAGAGGATGCAGGGTTATGTCGTGCCGGAAAGCTTCAACCATGGCACTTCGCAGCAGCGGCAGACCTGGCTGGCACGCGGCTTCAAGAGCGGCAAGCTGTCCGACTGCAACACGATGAGCGGCCCGATCTGAAGCGGCGCGTCCGCCTCTTTTCCGCTGATGATCCGCGACCGAAGGCACTGGCAAGGGATGTCAGGATAAGGCATTTGCCTTCGTTCGCGTATTGTTCCCTCCGGCAACGTCGCCTATAAGTTGCCTCCCGCCTCGGGCGGCCTGAGGAGCTTATCGCCATGATCGACCCGAAAACCGCCAAGCGGGGTCTTGCGCTCGTTTTTACGACGCTGCTGCTCGACATCATCGGCTTCGGCATCATCATGCCGGTGCTGCCGGCCTATCTGGAGGAACTGAGCGGCGTCAGCGTCAGCCAGGCCGCCATCGAGGGCGGCTGGCTGTTCTTCGTCTATGCGGCCATGCAGTTCGTCTTCGCGCCGATCATCGGCGGCTTGAGCGACCGCTTCGGGCGTCGGCCGGTCCTGCTTGCCTCGGTGCTGACCTTCTCGATCGACAACCTGATCTGCGCCATCGCCTGGTCCTATCCGATGCTGTTCATCGGCCGCGTGCTCGCCGGTGTTTCCGGCGCCAGCTATTCGACGACATCCGCCTTCATCGCCGACATCTCGAACGACGAGAACCGGGCGAAGAATTTCGGCCTGCTCGGCATCGCCTTCGGCGTCGGCTTCGTCATCGGCCCGGTGCTGGGCGGTTTGCTCGGCACGTTCGGGCCGCGCGTACCGTTCTATTTCGCTGCCGCACTTGCCTTCGTGAATTTCCTGATCGCGATGTTCCTGCTGCCGGAAACGCTGGACGAGAAGCACCGCCGGCCCTTCGAGTGGAAGCGCGCCAATCCGGTCGGCACGCTCATGCAGATGCGCAATTATCCGGGCATCGGCTGGATCGGGCTGGTCTTTTTCCTGATGACGCTCGGCCACATGATGTATCCGGCGGTCTGGGCGTTCGTCTCCAACTACCGCTACGGCTGGAACCAGCAGCAGATCGGCTTCTCGCTCGGCGCCTTCGGCTTGTGCGGCGCGATTGTCATGGCGACTGTGCTGCCGCGGATCATTCCGAAACTCGGCGAGTGGAGGACGGCGGCGATCGGCCTGACCTTCACCGCGCTCAGCGCCTTCGGCTATGCGTTTTCGACGCAAGGCTGGATGATCTACGCGGTGATCGTGGCCGGCTGCCTTGAAGCGCTGGCCGACCCGCCGCTCAGAAGCCTCGCCGCCGCCAAGGTGCCGCCCTCGGCGCAGGGCGAATTGCAGGGCGCGATGACCTCGATCTTCTCGATCACCTCGATCATCACGCCGCTGCTCTACACGGCGATTTTTTCCTGGTTCACGAGCCCGGCGGCGCCGGTCGTGTTCGGCGGCGCGCCCTATGTGCTGGGCGCAATTTTCCTGACGCTGGCGGTGATCGTCTTCGTGACGAAGGTGGCCAAGCCCACGCCGAAGGAAGTCGAGCGCATGCACACGCAGGAAGCGGCGGTGACGGACGCTGCTTAGGCTGGTGGTTTAGGCTAGGCGTTCGGCCAGCGCTTCCTCGCCGCGCCGCTCGCGGATCAGGTTGACGAAGCGGCGGAACAGGTAATGCGAATCCTGGGGGCCGGGCGAGGCCTCGGGATGGTGCTGAACCGAGAACACAGGCCGGCCGGTCAGCGCGATGCCGCAGTTCGAGCCGTCGAAGAGCGACACATGGGTTTCCTCGACGCCTTCGGGCAGCGAGTCCGCGTCGACGGCGAAACCGTGGTTCATCGAGACGATCTCGACCTTGCCGGTGGTGTGGTCCTTGACCGGATGGTTGGCGCCGTGATGGCCCTGGTGCATCTTCTCGGTCCTGCCGCCGAGCGCCAGAGCCAGCATCTGATGGCCGAGGCAGATGCCGAACACAGGGATGTCGGTCTTCAGGAGGTTCTGGATCACCGGCACGGCATATTCGCCGGTCGCTTCCGGGTCGCCGGGGCCGTTCGACAGGAAGATGCCGTCCGGCTGCATGGCGAGGATTTCCTCCGCACCCGTCTTGGCCGGCACGACGGTGACCTTGGCGCCGAGCCCCGACAGCAGGCGCAGGATGTTGCGCTTGACGCCATAGTCGACGGCCACGACATGCATGGACGGCGCGTCCTGCTCGCCATAGCCTTCGTTCCAGATCCAGGGCGTCTCGCGCCAGACCGAAGACTGGCCCGACGTGACCTCCTTGGCGAGATCGAGGCCGATCAGGCCCGACCAGGCAGCCGCCTGCCGCTTCAAATCCTCGATGTCGAAGACGCCGTCAGGCGCATGTGCGATGACGGCATTGGGCATGCCCTTCTCGCGGATCAGCACGGTCAGCGCGCGGGTGTCGATGCCGGACAGCGCGACAATGCCGCGCCGCTTCAGCCACTGGTCGAGATGGCCGGCGGCGCGATAGTTGGACGGGTCGGTGACATTGGCCTTGAAGATCGCGCCGACAGCGCCGGCGCGGGCCGCCGGATGCAAGTCCTCGATGTCCTCGTCATTGGTGCCGACATTGCCGATATGCGGGAAGGTGAAGGTGACGATCTGGCCGGCATAGGACGGATCGGTGAGGATTTCCTCATAGCCGGTCAGAGCGGTGTTGAAGCACACTTCCGCAACGGCCGACCCGGTGGCGCCGAGACCGCGGCCTTCGATCACTGTGCCGTCGGCAAGCACCAGAAGGGCGGTCGGCTTTTCGGTGGCCCAGGGGGCGGTGGTCGTGGCCATGGCGGCACTCCTAGAGGCTGTTTCCGGAATTGTCCCGTAAGCGGGACGATCCGCGCAACAAACGGCGCGCGGCAGCGAATTCGCGAGCCTGCGCGCAACCAAAGTTTCAGTTCATGCGAGGCTCAGTACATAGGGGAAGGCGCGGGAGCGGTCAATGTGGCGCCCCCGAACCACGGCCGATTTGCTTTCGTCCAGCAATATCAGCAGCTTGGCGGGATTTGCGTTGGCCGTTCGGCAAAGCTATTGTCCGCCGCATTCGAAGGAGAAGCACGATGCGCGAGAAAATCGCCGAATCCATGAAGAGCGCGATGAAGGCGCAGGACAAGCACCGCCTGCCGACGTTGCGGCTGATCCAGGCCGCTATCCACGACCGCGACATCGCCAATCGCGGCGCCGGCAAGCCGCCTGCTAGCGAGGAGGAGATCCTGCAGATCCTCGCCAAGATGGTGAAGCAGCGCGAGGAATCGGCCAAGGCGTTCGAGGACGGCAAGCGGCCCGAACTGGCGGCGCAGGAGCGCGGCGAGATGGAGATCATCCGCGAATTCCTGCCGAGGCAGCTCGACGACGCGGCGATCCAGGCTGCGGCGCGCGAGGCGATCGCGGCGACCGGTGCCGCCAGCCAGAAGGACATGGGCAAGGTGATCGGCGCGCTGAGGCAGAAATATGCCGGCCAGATGGACTTCGCCAAGGCGAGCGCCATCATCAAGGGGCTGCTGCAATAGAGGACAGCCTCAGTCCCGGCAGATCGGCACCGGCTGCGGCGGCGGCGCCGGATGGTCCTTCTTGTACTGGGCGATGATCGGCTCCAGCACCTTCTTCGGCCAGAATTTGGGGCTGCCGATCTCCTTCAGGCAGGAGGCGTTCCAATAGGTGCCCGCGCTTGAGAGCGCCTGGCCGGCAGCCTTGGCCCGTGCGACAGCGGCGATGTCGCGCGATTCCGGATAGATGTAGAGCGTCGTCGGATTGTTCTTCACGAGAGGGATGATCTGCTCGGCATCGGCCGGCGACCAACTGGTGCAGCCATTGCTGCGGCCGCCGGCATAATTCACCAGCTTGCCGAACGGGACAAGGCCGTCATGGTCGGCGTATGAGCTGTTCGGGTCTTTGCGCATGCACATGCCCCTGAGCAAGGCAGCCGGATGGCCGCCGATCACGCGCTGCCTGGCGTTTGCCGCTTCGCCTTCGCCGTCGAACTGGATGAAGGTTCGCATGAACACCGCGTTCTGCGCGCCGACACGGTAGTAGCCCTTGAAGGACGTCTTGGCCTCCGCGGTCATATAGGCGCCGCCGGCGGTGAGCTCGGAGTCCATCGCGTTGCCGAAATTCTTCGCGCAACGCCTGCCGTTGGAGAAATCGGCAATGCCCTTGAGATTGCGGCCGCCGCCATGGCCCGAGGAAACCGCGCGGAAGAGCTGCTTGGCCTCGCAGATGATGTAATAACGCTGGCCAAGCACGCTGTTGCCGAGGTCGCCGGGACGCGTCGCATCCATGGCGAAGTAGCAGGGGTTGCTGACCGAACCGTCGCTGACCTTCTTCTGATGGAGCGCGCGCGCCCGCTCCAGCACGACCTCAGAGATCTGGCCCTCGCCGTCGCCGACATGGCGCTGCAGCCAGTCGGGAATGGTTGACGACCGCAAAGCGGCGAATGAGCTGACCGATGCCGTCAAAGCGGCCAGGACCGCAACAAGACAGAAGATTGCCGCGCCCAGCGGAACAGATCTCAACCGCACCTTGCCCCTCCTGCCGAAATGTCTCGTACGCGTGAATCACCCGGGCCGATCATAGAAGGTCTCGCATCCATCGGCGAAACACTTCTAGTTTAGCGACGCCTTTTGGAGGTCGGATTTTCGGCCCGCTTCGATTGAGCTATGATCTGATTCCGGCGCGCCCACGCCTCCGCCCTCCACCGGGAAAGCATCGTTCATGCAGGGCAGTCGATCATTCGACCAACTGTTCGAGCGCCAGGCATAAGGAGGGGTTGCCAAGACTGCTCGCGGCAGGAGGTTTTTCGATGCGGCTTTCCGCACCCGTCTATTATCTGAAGCGCCAGGCGAGGCTCCTGTCCCGCCGGGAAAATGTCCCGCTCCATCAAGCGCTCGACGTCGTTGCCGCCAAGGAAGGTTTTGCCACCTGGAGCCTGCTTGCGGCCAAGGCCGCCAAGGCTGCGCCCGGCGACAGGCTGCTGGCGCGGCTGATGCCCGGCGACATGGTGCTCGTGGCGGCGCGGCCGGGTCATGGCAAGACGCTGATGAGCCTCGAACTTGCCGTGGCGGCCATGAAGCAAGGCAGTCGCGCCGTATTCTTCACCCTGGAATATGTACACGCCGACATCTTGAGCAGGTTCCGTGACATCGGCGTCGACCCCGCCGATTTCGACCGCCTGTTCACCTTCGACAATTCCGACGCCATCAGCGCCGCCTACATCATCGAGGCATTGCGGTCGGCGCCGCGCGGCACGCTCGCGGTGATCGACTATCTGCAACTGCTCGACCAGAAGCGCGAGAATCCCGAGCTCATGGTCCAGATCCGCGCCTTGAAATCGTTTGCCCGGGAACGGGGACTGGTGCTGGTCTTCATCTCCCAGGTCGACAGATCATATGATCCCGCCCGGAAACCGTTCCCGGATATAGAAGATATCCGGCTGCCGAATCCGCTCGACCTGTCGCTGTTCGACAAGGCCTGTTTCCTCAGCAAGGGCGAAATCCAGTTCCAGGCGACTTGAGAGCGGCCCGTGCCGCTTCCATGCCAGTCTCGACAGGGAAACGAAACATGATCGAGATCGTCAAACCCGCGCTCGAACATTTGCCGTCCTACAAGGCGGCGCTCGAGCGCGGGTGGTCACCCGACAATGTGCGGCTCCTCGAAGCGACGCGCGAACAGCTGGAGGCGATCGAACAGGATCCGGTTGCCTTTCTTGCCGGTCTCGACGATCCCGAGGCCAAGGGGCCGCCCATCCCGTTTCCTGACGGGACAACCGTGCCGCGCCTGCCTGGCTTTCGGCGCTGGATCTGGGATGGCGAGGTTGTCGGTTCGATAGGGCTGCGCTGGCAAAGAGGCACATCGGCGCTGCCGCCGCACGTGCTTGGCCATATCGGCTACGCGGTGGTGCCGTGGAAGGAAGGGCGCGGTTACGCCACCGAAGCGTTGCGGCTGATGCTCGACGAGGCGAGAGCCGTGGGCCTGGACCATGTCGAGATCACCACGGACCTCGGCAATCTTGCATCCCAGAAGGTGATCCTCGCCAATGGCGGCATCCTTGTCGGCCGCTTCGCCAAGGTCGCCGCCTATGGCGGCGCGGAAAGCCTCAGATACCGGATCGATCTTTAGATCGAAGCGGTTCGGCGGTTACTCGCTGGGCCTGGCGCTATGCCCAACCGCGAACGGTTGAAGGAAGGCCTTCAAAGCCTGAGTTCCATCCTTGCGGGGTTCATGAGCCGTCGCGCGGGAAGGTCTAAGGCGTACGATCCGTTATTCGGCCGCCGCCGGCAGCGGCGGGGTCGCGCGGCTGCGCCACTCCCAGGCTTGCGAGCCGACAGCCACTACCACTGCCACCAGCATGGCCAAGGCGCCGGCGAGTGGTAGGCTGCGATAGCCATAGCCGGCATTGAGCATCGCCGCGCCCAGTGAGGCAGCGAGCGCGATGCCGACGTTGAAGCCGGATGGGATCAGCGAGGAAGCGAGGTTGGAGGCATCGGCCGTCCAGGCGAGAATGCGCGTCTGGATCGGCGCGCCGATGGCGAAATTGAGACCGCCCCAGATGACGATTGCCGCGATCATCGACACGGGGTAGGGGCTGACGAGATGGATGACGCCGAGCGCCACCGCCTGCAGGGCGAGCATGACGATAAGCGAGGGCATCAGCTTCCAGTCGGCGAGCTTGCCGCCGACCAGAACGCCGATCGTGGCGCCGACGCCGTTGAGCAAAAGCACCCACGGGATCAGGCTCTCGTCGAGGCCGGTCACTTCGAGCAGCATCGGCGTGATGTAGGTGAACAGCGCAAACTGGCCGATCATCAACATCAACATCAGGATCAGCGACGTCCAGACCTGTTGGCGGCCGAGCACACGAACTTCGCGCGCCAGCCCGGCAGGCCGGTTCGCGGCGCCCGCCCTGCGCGGCAACAGCGCCAGCATGGCGACAATCGCGATGATGCCCAGCGCGCCCATCACCCAGAAGGTCGCGCGCCAGCCCCACAGGCTGCCGATCGCGGTGCCGGCGGGCACGCCGATGACATTGGAAACCGTCAACCCCGAGAGAATGACCGCGACTGCCCGGCCGCGCTGGTCCTCGCGCACCAGGCTGACCGCAACCACCATGGCGACGCCGAAATAGCAGCCATGCGCCACAGCGGTGGCGATACGCAGCAGAAGCATCGAGGTGAAGTCGGGCGCCAGGGCGCAGGCCACCTGGCCGAGGGTGAAGGCGATCGTGAGCCCGATCAGCAGCGTCTTGCGCGCGACTTTGGCGGTGGCGAGCGCCAGCAGCGGGCCGCCGATGGCGATGCCGCAGGCATAGCCGGAGACGAGGTAGCCGGCGGTCGGCACCGAAACGCCGAGGCCCTGCGCCACCTCCGGCAGAACGCCGGCAATGACGAATTCGGTGGTGCCGAAGGCAAAGGCGGCAAGGAAAAGGGCAATCAGGGGCAGCATGGTTCAAAACATATGCTAGGAATGTATGGCCTCAAACCACGCTCGGACGGTTGCGGCAATGCAGAAATTGGCGATGGCGCTTTAGCTTTTCTTGACGGGACCGTTCGAAGCCGGCCCGTCGCTCCGACTACGCGGCTGTTTTGCGTCCGTACGGGATCTTCAGCCAGGCCCGCTCATGGAGATAGTAAAGCAGCGACTTGGTGACGACCTCGGTGAGCCCGATCGTGGCCGCGAGCTTGATGCTGCCGGTGACCACCAGGGAGATGATCATCGTGTCGATCGTGCCGGTGGCGCGCCATGAAAGCGCCTTGGCGAAGCTGCGCGAATGCGTGTCCATCGACGGATTTTCCTCCCAACAGGTCCACAGGCGATCCTTAGCCGACGGAAGCGAGGATGAGCAAAGACTTATTTTTTCGGAAGGTCCCGCTCGCCTCAGCTCGCCTTCAGCCGCGAGCCGCCGAGCAGGCCGCGCTCTTCGAGCACCGGATAGGCGATAGAGGCAAGCAGCGAGTTGATCTGCTTCAGGTCGCGGATGGTGTCGAGGTGGATCGAGCTCGTCTCGACGCTTTTAGCGGTGCCTTCGCGCAGGCGCTGGAAATGGCTGGCGCTGGTTTCCTTCTCGCGCTCGCGCAGAAGGTCCTTCTCCAGAACCAATTGCCTGGCGGTTTCCGGGTCGCGCGAGACCAGAACGTTGAAGGCAAGGCGGGCGTTGGCCAGCACCGAGGAATGGAAGGCACAGAGCTCCTGCCAGCCTTCAGGCGTGAATTCCAGGCCACGCTCCAGCTTCTTCCTGACATGCACCAGCATGTTGCGCACGATGATGTCGCCGACCTGCTCCAGCTTGACGCAGGCGCCGATCAGCTCCTGGCACCGCAACGCCTCGTCCTCGGTCAGCGGATTCCTGGTGATCTTGGCGAGGTAGAGCTTGATCGCGGCGTGCTTCCTGTCGACGCGGTCGTCGAGCGCGGCAAGCGCCTTGATCTTGGCGGGATCGGCATCCTCGTAGAGTTCGATGATGCGCTTCAGCATGATCTCGACCGTCTCGCAGACCCGCACCACCTCGCGCGTCGCGTTGGCCAGCGCCTGGCTCGGCGTGTCGAGGGCGCTCTCGTTCAGCGCCGAGAGCTCCACGACCTCGAGCGCGGCGGCCGGTTGAGGCTTGCTGCCCAGCGCCACGATCTTTTCGGAAGCGCG
This sequence comes from Mesorhizobium sp. CA14, assembly GCF_020165195.1. Taxonomy (GTDB): domain Bacteria; phylum Pseudomonadota; class Alphaproteobacteria; order Rhizobiales; family Rhizobiaceae; genus Mesorhizobium. The sequence goes on from NZ_JAIUHR010000031.1 coordinate 25,907, forward strand.
GTAGACGAGGCCGGCCAGCGGCAGTCCGGCGAGCAGGATCAGCACGTTGAACAGGATATGGGCGTTGACGATCTGATCCGGCGCGGTCTTGCCGAGGAAGGCGACGTCCGGCTTGAAGGTCATGATCAGGACCAGCATGATCAGCGAGCCGAGGCCGCGCATCAAAAGATTGCCTATCGGCACGATGCGCACCTCCGGCGGTGCCGACCGCGTCAGCATCGGCGCAATCATCGACGAGCCAAGGTTGACGCCGAGCACCAGGACCACGCCGAGCTCCGGGGTGATCAGCCCCCGGCCCGCCAGCGTCGCCATCAAGAGCACCGCGGCGATGCTCGACTGGAACAGCCAGGTAACCAGCGCGGCCAACAGATAGGTGGTGATGGAATCACCCGAGAAATAATTGATGATCAGCGGCATCAACTGGCTGTTGCGCAATGGCTCCGACGCCTGGCCGATCATCTCCAGCGACAGGATCAGCAGGCCGACGCCGATCAGGATGCGGCCCACCTGCCGCCAGTCGCGCCGCTCGGTCGCCATGAACATGACCGTGCCGGCGATCAGGCAGAGCGGCACCAGAAGCGTGAGGTCGAAGGTGAGCAGCTTGGCCACCAGCGCCGAACCGATCTCGGCACCGCGCACTGCCAATTGCCCGGCGGCGCCCGAAACGATGCCGGCTCCGGCGAAGGAGCCGACTAGCAGCGTCACCGCCGTCGAGCTCTGCAGCGCGACCGCCAGCCCACAGCCGGCCAGCACCGCCATGATCGGATTGCGCATGGTGGCGCGCAGCCTGTGTCGCAGCACGTCGCCATAGGCGCGCTCGACCCCCGTCTTCACCATGCGGGTGGCGAACAGCATCAGCGCCACCGCGCCGGCAAGGTGCAGGAGGACGACAGAGCCGCTCACAGCCGAACTCGCGAGTTGGCACCGGCGGTGCGGAGAGGGGTACGAATCTTAGTCATTTCAACGAGTGGAAATATACCAGTTAAGATTAGCCGAATAATAGATTTTTCTGATGCGATGATCGTCTCGGCTCGACGGCGCATGTCGGAAATGAATGGAGGAAGCATTGGTTGCATGCGCCTGGCGGCCGCGCTTCGCCTCATAGCGGCCGACGCCAGGCCGCGTGGCCAGGGCGATCCGAAGCGTTGTTGAGGCGGCCGGCGCAAGCCTCGGAAACTATTCATCTTCGGCGCGGTCACCGCGCGGTAATCCGCGACAATCCGGAAATTCAGAAGGCGGTCACCAGGCCGGCTTCTTTTCGTCTGTGAAAAGCGGGTACGATGGGCCAACCAGAGTCGCCGTTGCCGGGCGGCTTGATTATATGGAGGGCAAACGAGTTTCCCCGATGCGCTTTCCGCCCGCCTTCCTCGACGAGATACGCGACCGTGTGCCGATTTCGCAGGTCATCGGCACGCGCGTCGCGTGGGACAGGAAGAAGACCAACGCGTCGCGCGGCGACTACTGGGCCTGCTGTCCGTTCCATGGCGAGAAGAGCCCGTCCTTCCATTGCGAGGACAAGAAGGGCCGTTACCACTGCTTCGGCTGTTCGGTTTCGGGCGATCACTTCAAATTCCTCACCGAGCTCGACGGTATGAGTTTCCCCGAGGCGGTCGAGAAGATCGCCGAAATGGCCGGCGTGCCGATGCCGGTGCGGGACGAAGCGCAGGAGCGGCGCGAGAAGGAACGCGCCAGCCTGACCGACGTCATGGAAATGGCGACCGCCTTCTTCCAGGAGCGGCTGCAGAGCGCCGAGGGTGCCAAAGCCCGCGCGTATCTGCGCGACCGCGGGCTGACGCCGGCGACGCAGCAATCGTTCCGGCTGGGCTATGCGCCCGACAGCCGCAACGCGCTCAAGGAACATCTTGCCGCCAAGGGCGTGCCGAAGGCCGATATCGAGGCCTGCGGCCTGGTGCGGCACGGCGACGACATTCCGGTCTCCTATGACTGGTTCCGCGACCGCATCATGTTTCCGATCCCCGATTCGCGCGGCAAGATCATCGCCTTCGGCGGACGGGCGCTGGCGCCCGATGCCTTGGCCAAATACATGAACTCGCCGGAGACCGAGCTCTTCCACAAGGGCAACGTGCTCTACAATTTCGCCCGCGCCCGCAGGGCGATCGCGAAAGGCGGCACGGTGATCGCCGTCGAAGGCTATATGGATGTGATCGCGCTGGCGCAGGCCGGCTTCGAGAATGCCGTGGCGCCGCTCGGCACCGCGCTCACCGAAAACCAGCTGGAACTTCTGTGGCGCATGGCGCCCGAGCCGGTGCTTTGCTTCGACGGCGACCAGGCCGGGCTGAAGGCGGCATGGCGGGCAGCCGATCTCGCGCTCCCGTCGGCGCAGACCGACCGCCGGGCGCGCTTTGCGTTGCTGCCGGAAGGCAAGGATCCCGACGATCTGGTCAAGGCCGAAGGGCCAGACGCGTTCCGCGCCGTGCTTGCCGATGCGCGGCCGCTGGACGAACTGTTATGGATGCGCGAGACGGCAGGCGGTGTCTTCGACACGCCGGAGCGGCGAGCTGAGTTGCGGAAAAGGCTACGGGAGTTGACCGGCCGCATCCGCGACGAGAGCGTGCGTTATTACTATCAGCAGACAATGGACGAGCGGGAGCGGAACTTTTTCGGCTCCCAGCGGAGTGTTCGGCAAGGCCGTCAGGATTGGAAGCCGGGGCAGGGCAAGACGCCGGTGCCCGGCGGGCAGTTCGCGAAAGGTGGGGCGGCCGGCGGGCGCGCCGCGATCACCGAAAGCCTGGGCCGCTCGGCGCTGGTCAAGCGGGCCGGCGAGGGCATGTCGGTGCGCGAGGCGACGATTATCGTGGCGCTGGTCAACCATCCGGCACTGATCGACGAGAACTTCGCCCATGTCGAATTCCTCGACCTCGCCAATTCGGATTTGCGCAAGCTGCACGCGGCCATTCTCGACGCCATGGCGCATGACGCGGCCGACGAGCGCGGCGCGGTCATCGCCACCATCGAGCGCGCCGGATGCAGCAGCATCTGGGAGCGGGCGGTGGAATTGATCAAGCGCGCGCGGCAATGGCCGGCGCTCGAAACCGCGGCGCTCGACGACGCCCGCGACGCCTTCAACCAGGCGATGCACTTGCAGCGTAGCGCCCGCACATTACATAGAGAGCTGAAACAGGCGCAGGCGGCGCTCGATGCAGACCCTTCGGACGAAAACTTCCGGCATCTCGTCGAGATTCAAGCGCAATTCAATGATGTGCAGGCAACGGAAGCGCTGATCGAAGGGTTCGGCGTTTCATCGGGCAGGGTTGGCCGCGTTTGAGGCCGAACACCACCCATTGAAAGTGAAATGAAATGCGCAGCGCGTCGAATCGACGCCTCTAAGTCGGGTAATTGATTCGCTTTTTTCATGCGAATCATGCCAGAGGCGCTTGACCTTCTGGCAGATTGGCGGAATCAGGACGATTCGAAACGTTAACCGTGCCCCGGCGTCGGCGGGAAATTTGAGCGATGTGAGGTACTGGTGATGGCTGGACAGGCAAAGTGCCTGCTCCAGATATCACGGTTAAGCTGGACTTAATGCATGTCGCCCAAAGGTGGAAAGCCGGTTTTGGGCGACATGCACAAACAAAAAGAGATGACGCGGTTGCCGGACCGGTAGAAAGCGTTCCGGCGCACATCCGGCAAACCGGTCCGACAGTTTACGCGGCCTCGATAGCGGCCGCTTGGAGACGACAAAGAATGGCGACTAAGGAAAAGGAAGAGGTCGAGACCGAACGCGAAGGCGCCACCGATGGCCCTCTGCTCGACCTTTCCGACGATGCTGTCAAGAAGATGATCAAAGCCGCGAAGAAACGCGGCTATGTCACGCTCGACGAGCTCAACGCGGTGCTGCCCTCGGAAGAGACGGATCCGGACCGCATCGAAGACATCAATGCGATGCTCAGTGACATGGGCATCAACGTCGTCGAGGACGACGAGGTGGGCGAGGAGACCGAAGCCGAGCCGGCCGCCGACGCCGAGGAAGACGCCAACGAGCTTGCCGAGCAGACCGGCACCGCCGTCGCAACCACGACCACCAAGAAAGAGCCGACCGACCGCACCGACGACCCGGTGCGCATGTATCTGCGCGAGATGGGCTCGGTGGAGCTTCTGTCGCGCGAGGGCGAAATCGCGATTGCCAAGCGCATCGAGGCCGGCCGCGAAACGATGATCGCGGGCCTGTGCGAAAGCCCGCTGACCTTCCAGGCCATCATTATCTGGCGCGACGAGCTCAACGAATCCAAGATTCTGCTGCGCGAGATCATCGACCTCGAGGCGACCTATGCCGGCCCCGAGGCCAAGCAGGCGCCTGTGGTCGAACGCGTCGAGGAAGCGGCCAAGCCCGAGGAGAAGCCGCGCGGCCGCGTGGCGGCTCGCGAGGAAGAAGACGACATCACCAATGTCGGCGGCGACACGCGCGGGCTGGAGGAAGAGGAAGACGACGAGGACGAGGCGAGCCTGTCGCTGGCCGCGATGGAAGCGGAACTGCGCCCTCAGGTGATGGAGACGCTCGACGTCATCGCCGACACCTACAAGAAGCTCCGCAAGCTGCAGGACCAGCAGGTCGAGAACCGCCTGGCCGCTGCCGGCACGCTCTCGCCCAGCCAGGACCGCCGCCTGAAGGAGCTGAAGGACCAGCTGATCAAGGCGGTGAAGTCGCTGTCGCTCAATGCCGCGCGCATCGAGGCGCTGGTCGAGCAGCTCTACGACATCAACAAGCGCCTGGTGCAGAACGAGGGCAAGCTTTTGCGCCTCGCCGAAAGCTATGGCGTGCGCCGCGAGGAATTCCTCAAGGAGTATCAGGGTTCGGAGCTCGATCCGAACTGGACCCGTTCGATCGCCAACCTGACCTCGCGCGGCTGGAAGGAATTCACCAAGAACGAGAAGGACACGATCAAGGAACTGCGCGCCGAGATCCAGAACCTCGCCACCGAAACGGCGATCTCGATCTTGGAATTCCGCAAGATCGTCAATCAGGTGCAAAAGGGCGAGCGCGAGGCCGCGATCGCCAAGAAGGAAATGGTCGAGGCGAACCTTCGCCTGGTCATCTCCATCGCCAAGAAATACACCAACCGCGGTCTGCAGTTCCTGGATCTCATCCAGGAAGGCAATATCGGCCTGATGAAGGCCGTCGACAAATTCGAGTACCGCCGCGGCTACAAGTTCTCGACCTACGCGACCTGGTGGATCAGGCAAGCCATCACCCGCTCGATCGCGGACCAGGCGCGCACCATCCGCATTCCGGTGCACATGATCGAGACGATCAACAAGATCGTGCGCACCTCGCGCCAGATGCTGCACGAGATCGGCCGCGAGCCGACGCCGGAGGAGTTGGCCGAGAAGCTCGCCATGCCGCTCGAGAAAGTGCGCAAGGTGCTGAAGATCGCCAAGGAGCCGATCTCGCTCGAAACGCCTGTGGGCGACGAGGAGGATTCGCATCTCGGCGACTTCATCGAGGACAAGATGGCGATCCTGCCGATCGACGCGGCGATCCAGGCCAATCTGCGCGAGACGACGACACGGGTGCTCGCCTCGCTGACGCCACGCGAGGAACGCGTCCTGCGCATGCGCTTCGGCATCGGCATGAACACCGATCACACGCTGGAGGAAGTCGGCCAGCAATTCTCGGTGACGCGCGAGCGTATCCGCCAGATCGAAGCCAAGGCGCTGCGCAAGCTCAAGCATCCGAGCAGGTCACGCAAGCTGAGAAGCTTCCTCGACAGCTGAGCGGAACGCAATCATACGAAGATCGAAAGGGCGCCTAGGGCGCCCTTTTTGCGTTTTTCGGCTGCCTCTCATGCCGCCTTGCCGGGTTTGCCCGACAGGAGGATAATCCAGCGTCGGATGCATTTATGGGCGACAAGCCGGATGCCTGCCCCGGCGCCGGTCGCAGCGGCCAGGCGTCGCGCTCCGTGGCTCCCGGTGGGAGGTGTGCCATGACAACCTACATCGTGCTTATCAACTGGACTGAGCTCGGCGCCAAGAATGTGCGGGAATCGCCGAAACGGCTCGATGCCGCCAAGAAGCTGCTGGGGGAAATGGGCGGATCGTTCAAGTCGTTCTATCTGACCATGGGCGAATGCGACATGGTCGCCGTCGTCGAAGCGCCGGACGATGCGGTGCTTGCCCGCTTCGCGCTGATGTTGGCGTCAGGCGGCAATGTCAAAACGCGGACGATGAAGGCGTTTCCGGAATTCGCCTACCGCGAGATCATCAGCTCGCTCGGGTAACTGGCTGAAGGGAGCGGCGTGGCTGTTGCGAAGCCGCGCCGCATTCCCGATAGTGACGCCATGCCTGAGCCTTTGCTGACCGTCTGGTACAACACACGCTGTCCGGTGTGCGACGCCGGCATCAACCGGCAGAAGCGGCGGCTCATCGAGGCGATCAAGGCGGGCCACGTCGAATTCCGCGACATCAATTTCGAACCTGAGTCGCTTTCCGCCTTCGGCGCCTCGCTGGAGGATATTCGCCGGCGCCTGCATGCCACCGAGGCCGAAGGACGGCTGCTGGTCGGCGCCGATGTGGCGATCGCGGTTTGGCGGCTCACGCCGGGCGAGGAATGGCTGGCGAGCTTGTTCGGCAACCCCATCGCGCTGCCCCTGACGCGCTTTGTCTATGACCACTTCGCGGACCTTCTCTATGCCTGGAACCGCCGCAAGGGTCATTGGTAGGCAGCTTGCTCCGACCCTCTCCGTGCATAACGGGCAGCTCTTGGCTAAGGCTGCGATACATCTTAAGATATATCTTGACTCCGCACGTGGCCAGCCTTACGTACGATGTATCGTAAGATATAACTCAAGGAGCAATCCATGCACAAACACGGTCACTTCGGACACAGCCATTTCGGCGAGCGCATGTTCATGCATATGGCCGGCAAATTCGGCGGCCGCAGCGGCGGCGGCTTTGGCCCGTTCGGTGGCGGCAGGGGCGGGGGACGCGGCGGCCCGGGCGACATGTTCCGCGCCGGGCGCATGCTGGCCGACGGCGATCTCAAGCTGATCACGCTGTCGCTGCTGGCCGATGCGCCGCGTCACGGCTACGACATCATCAAGGCGCTGGAAGAGCGCACCAGCGGCATCTACAGCCCGAGCCCGGGCGTGGTCTATCCGACGCTGACCTTCCTGGAAGAGGCGGGCTATGCGGTATCTTCGAGCGAAGGCAACAAGAAGGTGTTTTCGATCACCGAGGCCGGCAGGGCGCATCTCGAAGAGAACCGCGAGATGATCGACAGCGTGCTCGACCATCTCGAGCGCTTCGGCCGCAAGATGGCCGCGGCGCGCGAATGGTTCGGCTGGGGCGACGACAGGGACGAGGGGCGCCGCGGCCGTTCGGAAACGCGGGACCGGTTCCGCGCGCTGCGCCACCGGCTGCGCGCCGCGCTGGGCGACATCGCCGACGCGCCGGAAGATAAGCAGGCCGAGGCGATCAGCATCCTGGAAGACGCTGCCGAGGCGATCGAGGCCCTGGCTCGTCGCTAGGACATTCTCATAGGAAGCCCCAAAAGCCCGGATCGCTCCGGGCTTTTGCATTCAGTCCGCGATCGGCAAGGGCAGGGGATTATTCCTTGCCGACATATTCGCTGATCAGCTTCTCATTGCGCGCCTTCTCGATCTTGGCGGTGGTCTCGGCCGCGATCCGCTCGTCGGTGCGGTACTTGACCAGGTTCACCAGGCTGCCGGTGAGCAGCAGCACGCCCATCGCCCAGTAACCTTTCGTCGAGAGGTCGACTGGCGCCAGCCACAGCGACAGGCCGAGCATGAAATAGGCAGCGCCCACCGATATGGTGTTGAACAGGATGTAGGTCTGATTGCCATTCATCGTCGTATTCCTTGGATTTGATCTGTCACGGGAAATTGCGGGTTCAGTTCAGGGATTTGAGGCGCGCCAGAACATCCTGGGCGCGCACCTTGGTGGCCGGTCCATGACCTGCTTCGGCGAGGCGCTCACGGATCGCCTCGTGGCGCAATTCGCCGTCGATTTCGTCGAGGATGCCGGCTTCCTCGAACGGGTCGCTGCTTTCCTTGATGCGGGCCAGCAGTTCCTCCGCTTCGTTGATGCTCGCGGTGCGGCCGATCGAACGGTTGAGGCGCGACTGCGCCTTGCGTTCGGCATCGATCGCCCGGGCCGAGATCATGCCCTGGTTGAGATCGATGATGCGGCGATGCGCCTGTTCCACGGACAGACGCATCCGCAAACTCTTCTCGCCCAGGCTTTTGACGGTGGCGCGACGGACCTCGCGCTCGTTCTCGAGCTCGGCGATTGCGGAAGCGCCGCCTTCGGCAAGCGCCTGGTTGTTGGCCGAGAGCGCGCTGAGGGTACGGGTTTCCAGGTCGGCGATGCGGCGGTCGAGCTGGTCGAGGCTGGTCTGCTCGGCACGCTGGCGCACGATCAGCGAGGCGAGCGTCTGCTTGGCGGCGGCGAGTCCCGCCTCCGCGTCGCGGATGCGCTGGGCCAGAAGGTCGATCGCAAAACGATCCTTCAGATTGTCCTCGGCCCGTGCGCTGGCGCCGTCCAGCAATGTCTTGATCAGGCTAAGCATGGTTTTCTCCCTGTTTGCGTGAACGTTGTTCACAAATTCAACGTAACAGGAAATGAACATTGTTCAAGAGGTATTTTGAACGCTGTTCATGAGGTGCCGGACATGGTAAACGCAGGCAAATGGAATGAATCCGGGCCGACGAGCGGCTCCGGATACAAGGACGGGCAAGAGCATGGCGCTGGATAAGGAAGAGATGAGCGAGAAGGTGCTCGCCATTGCCGAGACGCTGCTCAACGAGGGCGGGGCCGACAATCTTAAGGCGCGCACCATCGCCGAGCAGGCCGGCATTTCCGTCGGATCCGTCTATAACCTCTTTGCCGATCTCGACGAGGTGCACCGCGCCGTCAACATGCGGCTGCTCGACCGGCTCGGCGCGGCGGGCCTGACGGCCATGGCCGATCTCGAAAGGCAAGGGGTGACCGATGTCCAGCATCGCATCCTGGCGATGGCCGCCGCCTATGTGCGCTTTGTCGAGGCGCATCCCGGCAGTTGGCCGGCGGTGCTTGCCTTCAACCGCCGCCGCGCGACGCGGCCCGGCCCCGATCCCTATGACGCGCTGCTCGACGCACTCTTCGACATCGTCGCCGGCGTGCTCGAGGCAGGCGATTTCGGCCTCGACGACGACCGCCGCGCGCTTGCGGCCCGAACCTTGTGGTCAAGCGTGCATGGCATCGTGACCAGCGGCTATGTGGCGAATTCGGACAGCAGGCAGGCCGAAGAGATCTGGCATCAGATCGAGCTTCTGGTCGGCGTTTTCGTCAAGGGGCTGGAACACGGCGGCGCATTCGCGCATGCTGACACAAAGCCTGCGTAACAACGGGCGCCGCGAATCCTTGGTGCCCGCGTGAATGGGAGTTTTGAAAATGTCTTTTCTGAAGAAGCTTTTTGGCGGCGGCGGTAGCGAAGCAACGGAGACCGGCACCGCCAAGCCGGCCAAGCAGGTCGAGCACAAGGGATTCCTGATCAGCGCGACGCCCTACAAGGCCGAAGGCCAGTACCAGACCTGCGGCGTCGTCTCCAAGGAAGTGGACGGTGTGATGAAAGAGCACCGCTTCATCCGCGCCGACCGTTTCGCCGGGCTGGACGACGCCGTCGACATCTCGATCAAGAAGGGCATCCAGCTCGTCGACGAGCAGGGCGAGCGGATGTTCGGCTGAAGGTACTTCGGCTGCGCCGGCCAGCTTCTCCTAGCTCAGAACGCGACCTTGTCGCCGCCCTTGAGCTGCAGGATCTGCCGCGCTTCGTCGGGCGTGGCGATCGAGGCGCCGAGGCCTTCGATGATCTGGCGCACTTTGGTCACCTGTTCGGCGCTGGAGCGGGCGAGCTTGCCCTTGCCGATCCATAGCGAGTCCTCCAGGCCGACACGCACATTGCCGCCCAGCGCGATCGCCTGGGTGGCGATCGGCAATTGATGGCGGCCGGCGCCCAGCACCGACCAGTGATAGTCGTCGCCGAACAGGCGGTCGGCCGTGCGCTTCATGTGCGCAACGTCTTCTGGATGCGTGCCGATGCCGCCGAGGATGCCGAACACGCTCTGGACGAAGAACGGCGCGTTGACCAGGCCGCGCTCGACGAAATGCGCCAGCGTGTAGAGATGGCCGATGTCGTAGCATTCAATCTCGAACCGCGTGCCGTTGTCGGCGCAGGTGCGCAATATGTGCTCGATGTCGCCAAAAGTGTTGCGGAAGATGCGGTCGCGCGAGGATTCCAGATAGGGCCGCTCCCAGTCATGCTCGAAGGTCTTGAAGCGCTCCAGCATCGGGAACAGCGCGAAATTCATCGAGCCCATGTTGAGCGATGCGACTTCGGGCGCGAACACCTTGGCCGGCCTGACGCGTTCCTCCACGCTCATCGTCGCCGCACCTCCGGTGGTGATGTTGACCACGCAGTTGGAGCGCTGCTTGATCACCTGCAGGAACGGGGCGAACGCCTCGGTCGACTGATCGGGGCGCCCGTCGACCGGGTTGCGGGCGTGAAGATGGACGATCGCGGCCCCCGCTTCGGCCGCCTCGACGGCGGCAGCGGCGATCTCCTCAGCCGTCACCGGCAGATGCGGCGACATCGACGGCGTATGGATCGAGCCTGTGACCGCGCAGGTGATGATGATCTTGTTCTGGTTCGCCACTTTCGGTGTCCTGACTTCGTTGTTGGACTTCGCCTGTTTGACCGCGCCTATTTAACCGCGCCTTGCGTGATGCCGGAAATGAACTGCTTCGACAGCGCGATACAGAGCAAGGTAGTCGGCAGCGCCGCCAGTGTCAGTCCGGCGAACAGCACCCCCCAATCGGTGGTGAATTCGCCGACGAACACAGTCGGCCCTGGCGGCAGTGTCTTCAAATTGTCGGAGGTGATCAGGACCAGGTGGAAGAAAAAGTCGCTCCAGCTGTTTGCGCTGGCGCTGGGCGGATCGCTGTCGGCACAGGAGGATATCGGATCGCGCTCGGCGCTGTGAGGCTGGTCCTGCGCGAGGACCGCCATCCAGCCGTGGTGCTGCCGCCGCTGTAGCGGGGCGAAAATGCAAAAAGAGGCAGGCGCTGGCGGGCGCCTGCCTCTTCTCATTTCCGGCACCGGCGGTCAGGCCGCGGCGGCGACCTGGTCAGCCGTGGCGGCGGCGATCGCGTCGACCTTGGCGGTGGCCTTGGCAAGCGCGGCGGTGACGGCGTCGGCGCCCATGCCGACACCCTCGACGCGGATGACTTCGACATCGGTCATGCCGAGGAAGCCGAGCACGCTGCGCAGATAGGGAACCGCATGGTCCATCTGCACCGCGGCGCCTTCGGAGTAGATGCCGCCGGAAGCGAGCACGATATAGACCTTCTTGCCGTTGACGAGGCCCTTCGGGCCGCCTTCGCCATAGGCAAAGCTCTTGCCCGAGCGGGCGACGTGGTCGACCCAAGACTTCAACGTCGAGGAGATGTTGAAGTTGATGAAGCCGGTGGCAAGGATCACGGTATCGGCGGCGAAAAGCTCGTCGAGCACGGCGTCGGAAACGCCGACGACCTCGGCCTGGCGCGCGGTGCGGGCTTCGGCCGGCGTGTAGATGCCGGTGGCATAGTCGGGACCGATATGCGGCAGCGGGTTGGCGACCAGATCGCGCACGACGAGCGTGTTGGACGGATCGGCCGCAGCGAGCTTCCGGGCAAGGTCGGTGGCGACGCGGGTCGAGTGCGAAGCGGTGCCGCGCGGGCTGGAGGTAACGAGAAGAATAGACATGGCGGTGTCCCCTTGGGGTTGGATTGAAACTTCCCCGCCAATATGGGATTGCTGCCCCATCAGGATAACTGGTATAATGTGTATACAATCCATCAACAAAATGGATGGAGAGCATGCAGCCGAACCCAACATTGGATCAGCTCCAAATCCTGGTAGCGGTGGCCGATACCGGCAGTTTCTCGGCCGCGGGGCGCAAGCTCAACCGGGCGCAGTCGGTGGTGAGCTACGGCATCGCGAATCTTGAAGCGCAGCTCGGATTGAAACTGTTCGAACGCGAAGGCGTGCGCGAGCCGCAACTGACCGATGTTGGCAAGGCGATGCTGGAAGACGCGCAGCGCATGATCGGCGTGCTGCATCGCATCCGCTCGCGCGCCGATGGCTACCGGCAAGGGCTGGAGGCGGAAGTAACGGTGTCGGTCGACGTGGCGCTGCCTTCACCGGCGCTGGTGCGCGTGCTCAAAGCCTTCGAGGCGCAATTCCCGGCGGTGATGCTGAGGCTTTATATCGGCTCTCTCGGCCTGATTGTCGATCAGGTCGTCAACGGCCAGGCGGATCTTGGCTTCGGCGGCCTGCAAGGCGATGCCGATGTCAATCTGCTGCGCATCGGCTTCATCTCGCTGGTGCCGGCTGCCGCACCCGATCATCCGCTGGCGAAGCTGCCGAAGCCGGTCGGGATCGAGGATCTGCGCGAGCACATCCAGCTTGTCGTCACCGACCAGTCGGAGCGGACGCGCGGCCGCGACTATGGTGTGTTTGCCTATCGCACTTGGCGGCTGACGGATTTGCGCACCAAGCATGCGCTGATGCGCGAGGGGCTTGGCTGGGGCGGCCTGCCGCGCTGGCTGATCGCCGACGACCTCGCCAGCGGACGGCTGGTCGAGCTCGACCTGGAGCCCTATCGCGAGGTGCGCTCGCCGCTTTATGCCATGCACCGCACCGACCGCAGCCCCAAACCGGCGGCATCCTGGCTGATCGACGAGTTCAAGCGGCAACTCGGCTGCTTCAACGAGACGGAGCCGGGCGTTTGGACGGAGGAGGAGCCGGAGACAAGCCGTCCATGAGAGCGATCAGCACCGCGCGGTAATCCTCGCCGGACGCGCCGGCCTCGATGGCTAATGCGGCCCGATCGAAGGCGGCCGCCAGCAAAGCGGTCAACGCTTCGGCCGGCAATCTGGTCATCGCTTGCGCGCGCATCGCGGCGACCAACCCTTCGCGCAGCGAGCGGTTGCCGTGGCGGTTGTCGATCTCGTCCATGGCGGCGCGGCCGAGCACGGCCGGCCCGTCAAGCAGCAGAAGCCGCGTGCGGCCAGGCGCGCGCATTGCCTTGAGATAGGCGTCCGAGCCGGCGATCAGCGCGTCGCGCGCGGATAGCGACGGCGGCGCGGCATGGTCGATCTCCGCAGCCACGGCCGCTGCTTCCTGCTCGACGACCGCGGCGAACAGCGCCTGCTTGTCGGCGAAGTGATGGTATAGCGCGCCACGCGTCATGCCGGCCTCGGCGACGATCTCCGGCGTGCCGGTCTCGGCATAGGATTTTTCCGTAAACAGCTTTCGCGCCGCTCGGATCAGATCAGCGCGTGTCGCCTCGGTGCGGTCACGATTGGAACGGCGGCGCCCGGAGTCCTGTTGCATACATGCAGCCTGTATGTTATTTGCACTTACATACAGACTGTATGTTGGATGAGAGGAGAAGGAAAGATGAAGACGACCAGCTATTATCCGGTGCTGATGACGGATGATGTCGCAGGCACTGCGGACTTTTATGTCGAGCATTTTCGCTTCGAGCCGCTGTTTACGAGCGACTGGTATGTCCATCTGCGCTCGAGCGAGGACAGGCGCGTCAACCTTGGCATCGTCCAGGGCGACCATGAGACGATCCCGGAAGAAGGGCGCGGGCGCACATCGGGCCTGCTGATCAATTTCGAGGTCCGCGATCCCGACGCCATCTATGAGCGGGTCGTCGCCGCTGGCCTGCCGATCCTGCGCAGCTTGCGCGACGAGCCGTTCGGCCAGCGCCATTTCATCACCAGGGATCCCAATGGCGTGCTGATCGACGTTATCAAGCCGATCCCGCCAAGCGAGGAATTCCTGGCGCAATATGCCGAGGGCGTGGCCGGGAGTTAGGCCGGCGCGGCGATCTTAGTTCGTCCGTGCCACCGGCATCACCATAACCTGGCTGACACCGGTGCGGCGAACGACAGTGCAGAGCGTCTCGCGGCCGATGCGCTCGGCATCGAGGATGCGCACGAGGTCGTCGACGCCGGTGACCGGCCGGCCGTCGATGGCCGCGATAATGTCGCCTTCCTTCAGTCCGGCCTTGGCGGCGGGGCCATCCTTCTCGACGCTGCGCAGGCGCACCGCCGTGTTCGTGGTCACCTGCGACAAGAGTGCCGCCCGGCGCGGCAGGCTGGTCGTGTCGGCGGAAACGCCGATGAAGGCGCGGCGCACGCGGCCGAAGCGGATGATTTCCGAGATGACGAAATTGGCGGTGTTGGAGGCGACCGCGAAGGCGATGCCCTGCGCGCCATGGATCATGGCGGTGTTGACGCCGATCACCTCGCCGGCCGACGACACCAGCGGTCCACCCGAATTGCCGGGATTGAGCGCGGCATCGGTCTGGATGACGTCGTCGATCAGCCGGCCGGTCGAGGCCCGCATCGAGCGGCCGAGCGCCGAGACGACGCCGGCGGTGACGGTCCATTCGAAACCGAGCGGATTGCCGATCGCGATCGCGATCTGGCCGCGGCGCAGGCGCTTGGAATCGCCGAGCGGTGCGACGTCGGCAAAGCTGCCGTCGGCGCGCACCAGCGCGATGTCGGTGTCGGGGTCGCGGCCAAGCACATGGCCTTCACGCGAGGCGCCGTCCGGCATGGTGACACGCACGGCGCGCGCATCGCCGACGACATGGAAATTGGTGACGACCAGCCCGTCCTGCGCGATGACGAAGCCGGAGCCGTGGCCGCCGGCGCCTATGCGTTCGATGCGGCAGACGGCCGGGCCGATGCGGTCGACGGCGTCGGCAACGGATGCCGAATAGGCATCGAGCAGAATGTCGTCGGATGGAAGTTTTTCGGCTGCGAAAGCCATAGGCGTGTTCCCGTGTGGAATGATGACTATATGTGCGGAGCAGCCGCAATTGCCGCGACCTGACCAGATGGCCAGTCCGGCCGGCGACTAGCCGTCAGGCGAGTACCCGCGGCGGCGTTACCGAGCGATATCTGGGTCACCGAACCCAGGAGACAGTCTTATGAGCGACTTCAACCTCAGTGCCTTTTCCGACGCGATCGCCGATGTCGCGGCCACCGCTGCCCCCGCGCTGGCGAGTTTCGTCACGCACCATCACCGCACCGCGAGCGCCTTCCACTGGCGCGACGGCTATTTCGTCACCACCGAGGAAGCGGTCGAAGCCGGCGAAGAGATCGAGTTGACGCTGGCTTCCGGCGAAACCGTCAAGGCGGAACTCGTCGGCCGCGATCCGTCGACGGGCGTCGCCCTGCTGAAGCCGGCATCCGCCGCTGCCGGTTTGCCGCAATTCGCCCAGGCCGGCGCCGTGCGGCCCGGCAATCTGGCGATCGCCGCAGGCAACAGCGATGGCGCCCCGCTTGCCGTGTTCGGCACGATCGGCGAGGTCGGGCCGGCCTGGCGCTCGATGCGCGGCGGCACGATCGACCGGCGCATCAACCTCGCCATCAACACCGGCGGGCGTTTCGAGGGCGGGCCGGTGCTCGACGCCAAGGGTGGCTTGATCGGCATGCTTTTGTTCGGACCGCGCCGGCGCGCTCTAGTCATGCCTTACGAGACGATCGAGCGCGCTGTCGCGACGCTGCGCGAGAAGGGCCATGTCGCGCGCGGCTATCTCGGCGCCGGGCTGCATCCGATCCGCAATGGCGACACGAAAGGCGCCATGGTGATGAGCCTCGACGACAGCGGCCCGGCCAAGGCCGCCGGCCTGCATGTCGGCGACATCATCGTCGCCTGGAACGGCGAGGCTGTGCATGGTCCGCGCGAGCTGATCCGCAAGCTTGGACCGGATAGCGCCGGTACAACCGTCACGCTCGGTGTTTTGAGCGGCGGCGCCGAACGCGACCTGTCGATCACCATCGGCGAGAAGCCGCTGAGCTGAGAGGGCTGATGACAAGCAGCGCAGCACAAGCGATTGCACGATCGGAACCGTCAGCCCATCGGTTGACGGTGCTGGTGGCGCTCGGCGATGCCCGGCGCGCCGAGCAGCTTGCCGATGCGCTGGCCGCCAGCGACGGTCTGCTGCCGGTATTGGCTGGAAGCGGCGTCGGCCAAATGGCGGATGTCGCCATCGCCGATGAGGCTGGCCTGGAAAGCCGGGTCGTCAGTTCGGCCACCCCAATCGTCCTGCTTTCGCGGCGTGCGGGCAGCGAGCAGGTGACAGACAATGTGCTGGCCGTGCTGCCTGCCTCCGCAGACGGCCTGCTGATCGCCGCCGCGGCACGTCTCGCCGCCTCCGGCTATCGCATCGACAGGGCTGGGCCGTCAGAGGTCGCGCATGGCGATTTCCATGACGGGCTCGCCGAAGAGGATGTGCCGGACGACAACCAGGCCCGCCCGGCCCTGTCGCCGCGCGAGGCGGAGGTGCTGGCGCTGCTCGCCGAAGGCGCGCCGAACAAGGTTATCGCCCGGCGGCTCAACATTTCCGTACACACGGCGAAATTCCATGTCGCCGCCATCCTGATCAAGCTCGGAGCCGCCAACCGCACGGACGCGATTGCCATCGCGATGCGGCAGGGGCTGGTGCTCGTCTGACGCGTCAAACAGCGGGTTCGATATCGGTGAGGCGAAAATCGTCGCCCTTGAACAACAGCGGCATCGCTTCGAGCCGGGCAGTGGCGTAAGCGATGCAGTCGCCAAAGTTTAACGCTGCGGGATGACGACCCTCGCCGTAGCGCAGGAAAGCGTGGCGCGCGACGGCGGCGTGGTCGGCGGTGAAGGCGATCGTCTCGATCGAAGCGGTGCGCAGGAAGGCGTCGAACGGCTCCAGGATTTCATCCTGCCACCCACCGGCGAGCACCATGCCCGTTTCGAGAAGGGTGGGCGCTGCAATCAATCGCCTTGTGGCATCCGCAATGGCCCGCACGAAACGATCATGACCCGGCTCGGCGCGGAGGATCGCGACCAGGGCCGATGAATCGATGATCATCGCGTCGGGATTCCAAGATCGTCATAACCGAGGATCTCATCCTCGGTCATCGCATTTTCCCGCCTCGGGATCTGCGCGCCGCTGTCCGAAATCGCCATCAGACGTTGAAACAGGTCGCTGCTTTCGTCGCGAGGCACGAGCCGCTCGCGCGCAACTTCGCGCTCGAGGGACTGGCGGATCGCCTCCGTCACGGACACGCGACGGCGGCGGGCAAGCTCGCGCGCCAATTGCTCGACTTCCAAATTCTTGATCGATAGAGCCATTCTGTATTCTACCTCTTTGTCTAGAATATATATCTCTCCAAAGCTCGGCAAGACGGCAAGGCTCCGCAGCGTCATCACGGACCACATGCGCGCGCCCTTGTGTCCGCGGGTCGGTGCGGGCAAGGATCGCATCGAAGAATGACGGGAGGCAAAAATGTCGCTCCGCGGAAAGACGCTGTTCATCTCGGGCGGATCGCGCGGCATCGGGCTGGCGATCGCGCTGCGCGCGGCGCGCGCCGGCGCCAATGTGACGATCGCGGCCAAGACCGCCGAGCCGCATCCGAAGCTTCCGGGCACCATCTACACGGCAGCCGAAGAGATTGAGCAGGCCGGCGGCAAGGCGCTGCCGGTGCTTTGCGACGTCCGCGACGAGGTCCAGGTCGCCGATGCGGTGGCAAGAACCGTCGAGCGGTTCGGCGGCATCGACATCTGCGTCAACAATGCCAGCGCCATCCAGCTCACCGGCACGCTGGAGACCGACATGAAGCGCTACGACCTGATGCACCAGATCAATACGCGCGGCACCTTCCTGGTCTCCAAAATGTGCATTCCCCATCTTAAGTTGGCAAAGAATCCTCACATCCTGAATCTGGCGCCGCCGCTCGACATGAAGGCCAAGTGGTTCAAGAACCATGTCGCCTACACCATGGCCAAGTTCGGCATGTCGATGTGCACGCTGGGCATGAGCGCGGAGTTCGCCAAGGACGGTATCGCGGTCAATTCGCTGTGGCCGATCTCTACCATCGATACCGCGGCCGTGCGCAATCTTCTGGGCGGCGCAACAGTGGCCGCGATGAGCCGCTCGCCAGACATCATGGCCGACGCGGCGTATGCGATCTTCATGCGCCCGTCACGCGAGGCGACCGGCAATTTCTACATCGACGAAGAGGTGCTGCGCGCCGAAGGCGTGACGGACTTTTCGATCTACGCGCCGGGCGCCAAGGGGGCGCTTGCCGGCGACTTTTTCGTACCAGACGAGGTGTTTGACCGCACGGATACCGAGATACGGAATCTCTACTGACGGAAATCGAGCGAGCGTCGCTTCATCTCGATGAAGCGCTCGAAGCAAAACGGCTCCGGATCCCCGGATCGGTCACCCTCGTCGATAGCCTTGCGAAGCCTTTCGAGTTTCGAATGGTCTTCGGTTTCTTCCACAGCGTTACTCCGCGGCCTTCTTGCGTTTCGACAACGCCATCACCCGGTCGATATAGGCCAGCATCAGTGCCGAAAGCACGAAGGCCAAGTGCATGATGGTCAGCCACATCAGTTGCTCCGTCGTGTAGGAAGCGTGGTTGAGGAACACCTGCAAAAGGTGGATGGAGGAGATGGCGACGATGGTCGAGGCGACCTTGACCTTCAGCGAGCCGACATCGATCGTTCCCAGCCAATGGACCTCGCCATCCTGCTCGTCGAAGCGGCTGACGAAATTCTCGTAGCCCGAGATGATCACCATCACCACCAGCGAGGCGACAAGCGCCGCGTCGATCAGGCCGAGCACCTTCAGGATCGTGTCGGTGTCGCCGAGCGTGAAGGCGCTCATGACGAACTCATAGAGCTTCTTGCCGAAGGACAGCGCGTAGATCGCCAGTGCCACGCCGAGCCCGAGATAGAAGACGACCAGCAACCAGCGCGAGGCCAGGATGACGGATTCGATGGCGAGTTCGAGACGCTTCATGAAGGCTCCAGTCAATTGCGATAGGGCGTATTTCGGCCAGATGAAGCCGGTTTTCAAGGCAAAAAACCCCGCCGGGGAGGGGGCCCGGCGGGGCTCAGTATGTCCCGCTGGAGTCGGGACGGGGCAGGGAACGCCCTGTACAAAATCTGGGTGCCGCAATGCGGCGATTCAATGAGCAGGGCGGGTCAAGCAGGACAATTCTTCTTGAGCCGGCAAGGAAAAGGCCCGTCCGAAGCGGGCGGGCCTTCCTCTTGCGCGCTGATTCCGAAAATCCGGGCAGCATCTTGAAATCAAACGCTCATTGTTGCTCGCTGTTGCTCGCCACCGGCGCCACCAGTGAGGTGATGCGGCGGATGGCGACACGCCGGTTCTCGCGGTTCGGTCCGGGTGTGCTCACCTTGAGATATTCCTCGCCATAGCCCTGCGTGGTGAGGTTCTCGGCCGGGATGCCGAAGGCGTTGGTCAACGCTTCGGCGACCGCCTCGGCGCGGCGGTCCGACAGCGCGAGATTCGCGTCCGGCGTGCCGACGGCGTCGGTATGGCCCTCGATCAGGAAGGTTTCCGCCGGGTTCTTCTTCAGAAGCTTTTCCATGGCGGTGGCCACGCCTTCGAGCTTCTGCACCTCGGTGTCGGAGATCGTCGCCGAGCCGAAATCGAAGTTCAGCGTGTCGAGATCGATACGGCGGGCGATGTCGCGCACGCGGGCCGAGCGCTTGACCTCGTCGATCGAGTAGAGACGCTGCACCCTTTCCACAGGTGGCTGTTCTAGGAAGGTATAATATTCGTCCGGATCCTCGACTTCCTCCGAATCCAGGATGTAGTCCCGGCGGGGGATGTCGAGCCGCATCGGTGGCAGGTCGTCGCCGGGATCGCGCCACTCGTCGACATCGTTATAGTAGCGCTCGTCGACATAGCTCAGCACATATTCGCGACCATCCGATGTAATGCGCGACCGCCGGATGACGTCGCCATTGCGGTTGCGGATGGTGATGATCCTGACGCCGTTGTCGCGCTCCACGATTTCGCGGGTGCGGCCGTCCGAAAGATCCTCGTAGTAAACATCCCTGGCGCCGCGGGTGATGCGAGGAGCTTCGTTGCTTTCCACGAATGTTTGGTTGTTGAACTGAAGGATCACCCGGTCACCGAACTGCTTCACCACGTCGGCGCCCTGCGGCCGGCGGCGCTCGCGGACAACCTGCTCGGGCGTAAGCTCGATCCGCTTGCCTTTCTCCTGGTCCACGGGGACGATCTTTTCGGGCTTGATCGCCTGCTGCGCCGACTTGTCGTCGGTGGGCGGCGGTCCCTGATTTACGGGAGGAGCCTGCTTCTCGACTTGCTGGCCGGCTTGTTGCCCGGCCTGATTGCCGCCTTGCTGCTCGGCTTGATTACCGCTCTGTTCAGCGCCTGCTTGGCCAGTCTCGTTCTGGCCGGCCGGCTGGCGGCCCTTGTGCCTGCGCATTGCATCCTTCTGGCTGTCAAGGACAGGTGCCTCGTTCGGGTTGGCAGGCGCCGCGCCCTGCGCGGCCTTGCCGCCGTTTTCGGGCTGGTTGTTGTTGGAAGGCTGATTGTTGGCCGGCTGTTCACCAGTGGCAGGCTGCTGCTGCCCGGTTGCGGGCTGCTCGGTCAGCGGTTTCTTGGCCTGCCTCTTGTTCTGGTTCGAAGGCTGTTCCTGTTGAGCCGGCGCCTGCTCGGTCTCGGCAGGTGCCTGCGCGGTTCCGGGAACCGGCAACGGCTTGAGCTTGCGAGAACCCTGGCCTGCTGGCGTCTGTTCGGCAGGGGTCTGGTTTTGTTCGGCAGGTTGCTGGGCCTGCTTGCGCTGCTTGCCGGGCTGGTTGTCATTTGCCGGCTGCTCTGACGGCTGTTCCGCCGGTGCGGCTTGCTGCTGCTGCTGATTGAGCTTCTTCTTGCGCAGTTGCTGCTGCTGGTCGGGGGCGGCCTGCTCGGCCGGAGCCGTCTCGCCCTGCTGCTGATTGAGCTTCTTCTTGCGCAGTTGCTGCTGGTCGGGGGTGGCCTGCTCGGCCGGAGCCGTCTCGCTTTGCTGCTGCTGATTGAGCTTCTTCTTGCGAAGTTGCTGCTGCTGGTCGGGGGTGGCCTGTTCCGCCGGAGCCGTCTCGCTTTGCTGCTGCTGATTGAGCTTCTTTTTGCGCAGTTGTTGCTGCTGGTCCGGGGTGGTCTGCTCGGCCGGTTGCTCAGCCGGCGCCGACTCGGCCTGCTGGTTGCGCTTCTTCTTACGTGGCTGCTGCTCTTCGGTTGCAGGCTGATCGCCCTGATCGGCTGGAGCCGCCTCGGTCTGTTGCTCGCGCTTCTTCTTGCGCGGATTGAACTGCTGCTCCTCAGTTGCAGGTTGGCTGCCCTGTTCGGCCGGGGCCGACTCGGTCTGCTGTTGCTGGTCGCGCTTTTTACGCGGCTTGAGCTGTTGCTCGGCCGGTGCAGCCTCATCTGACTGGCCGGACTGCGTCTGTTGCAGCTCCTGCCGCTTCTTGCGCGGCTTCTGCTCCGACTCGGCAGGTGCTGCTTGTTCGGTGGCGGGCGCCGATTCGCTTTGCTGCTGCTGTTCGCGCTTCTTCTTGCGCGGTTGCTCGGCTCCGCCTTGCGCGCATTCCTCGGCCGACTGGCCTTCGGCGCAAGCGGCCTGAGCCAGGACGAGCGGCGCGCCGTGCAGGCCGCCGGAAGTGACACCCCCCTGCAGCGGGTACGCGCCCAACGGCGCGGATGCCATAAGCAGGCCGATTGCCGTGCCCGCCAGAATCCGTGGTTGGCGTTTCATATCGATTTTCTCCTAGTGGGGTCCCATCCCTGCCCAAACTTTCGTCAGCCGCAATTGGTTCCGCAGGGCATTGGCGCCAGCCAAGGATGCCTGACCGGCCTTTTGAAGGCAATTTCGTGTTTTTCTAATGTTGATACTGGGTCACCGTCACCGCACGCTTGACCAAAAGGCCGCGGAGGGCCAAATCCAGCAAAATGACCGCGCCATTCTGGAAAACGAAGACGCTTGAAGCGATGACCCCGGCCGAATGGGAATCGCTGTGCGACGGCTGCGGCAAATGCTGCCTGTCGAAGCTCGAGGACGAGGATACGGGCGAGATCTTCTGGACCAGCGTCGGCTGCCGGCTGTTCGACGCCGAGAACTGCCGCTGCTCCGACTATGCCAATCGCCTGGCGCGCGTGCCTGATTGCGTCGGCCTGACGCCGCAGAATGTGCGCACCATCACCTGGCTGCCAAAGACCTGCGCCTACCGGCTCATCGCCGAGGGCCATGATCTCTACTGGTGGCACAGGCTTGTCTCGGGAAGCGCTGCGACCGTGCACGAAGCCGGCATTTCGATCCAGGGCCGCGTGAAGGCCAAGGAAACCGATCTGACCGAGCCGGACGACTACTTTGACTATATACTGGACGACGAACCGTAACCGGTTCGAATCTGGATGACGAACCCTGACGGGTTCGCATCTGGATGACGAACCCTGACGGGGCGCGCTTTTGACGGGGAACGACGAACCCTGCGGGTTCGCGTTTTTAACGACGAACCCTGCGGGTTCGCGTTTAGAACCTGAGGGGGTGGCGTTTTTGGCGACGAGCGACGAACCCTGCGGGTTCGCGCTTATATGAACCGGACATGAATGGCCGGTTCGCGGAAGGTTCAGACGCAAAAAGGCATTTTCCAATCATCGGTTCTACGGGCGACAGCCCACAATAAGGAGAGAAGACGATGTTCAACACGATCAAGACGGCAGCCCTTTCGGCCCTTGTCGGGCTTGGCACTTTGGCCGCCGTTCCGGCGCATGCGGACAGCCTCTATCTCGGTTTCGGGGACAGGCACGACCCGCGTTTCGGCATCTATACCGGCGATGATGACGGCTACCGTCGCGACTGGCGCCGCGACCGCGACTGGCGCGGCTGTTCGCCGGACCGCGCCCTCGACAAAGCCGAGCGCATGGGTCTGCACCGCGCCCGCATCGTCGACATCAGCCGCCGCACGGTGAAGGTTGTCGGCCGCCAGTATGGCGACCGCGTGGTGGTGGTGTTCGCCAACGAGCGCGGCTGCCCCATCATCTATCGCTGAGGCTGAAAGGACGATCCTCTTCGAGGATCGCCTATGCGATATGATCTTCTGCGAAGATCAATCCCAAGTATGGACGAGCTGGAAGGGGCCCTCTTTGCGGATCGCCTATGCGGACGATCCTCTTCGAGGATCGCCTATGCGATATGATCTTCTGCGAAGATCAATCTTGAGTAGCGGAGCCCCTCGAGATGAGGCGCGGCTCGAAAAAAGCCCCGGAGGACCGATCCTCGGGGGCTTTTTGCGTGTCGGTAGCGCCTGCGACGCCTGCGGCGCCGACAGACGTTACTTCAGCTCGAAGGTGACCGTGACCTGGACGTTGTAGGAATTCTCGCCGGCCTGCACCGGGACGGCCGAACGAGCCGCGTCGAACGACTTGGCGGCCATCGGTATCGGCGCCGGGGCGACATTCTGGTCGGTGATCTCGAGCACCTTGCCCAGGCTGACACCGGCTGCTTCCGCAAGCGTCTTTGCTTTGGCCATGGCTTCGGCGACGGCCTTCTTGCGCGCCTCGGCGATCGTCGCCTTCGGATCGTCATTGGTGAAGGTGATGCCGCCACCCTGATTGACGCCGAGCGACACCGCCTTGTCGAGAATCTCGCCCGTCTTGTCGACATTACGCACGCGCACCGACAGCGTGTTGGTCACCTGGTAGGCGACGAGCTCGGCTTCCTGGCTGCCGTCGGCCTTGTTGGTGTAGTTGTAGCGCGGGTTGATCTGTATGCCGGCGGTCTGCAGGTCGCGTTCGGCAATACCTGCGGATCTCATCGCCGCGATCACCGCCGCCATGGCGTCGTTGTTGGCATCGAGGGCTTCGCGCGCGCTCTTGGCCTCGCGCATGACGCTGAGCGAAAGGATCGCCATGTCCGGCGCCACCGTCGCTTCGCCTTCGCCGGACACGATGATGCGGGGCGGAGGCTGGGTGTCGGCGGCGCTTGCCAGCGCCGGGAACGCGACCGCGGCAGCGAGCGCGATGGGCAAAAGATGTCTGGTCATGAAAACTCCTCGAAGTCTGCGGTCCGCCGCCCCGAGCCGCATCTGCCTCGACCCGCAAAAAGGCATCGATTCCCGGCAGTACGGCGCAAGGGCCGGACCTTTCTCGCGCCATAGGGGCGCAGGCCGCTCTACGGCGCGAATATGGGCTGATTTGGGCGTTTTGCGCCAGCGCTTTCGAAAGCCTTGTGCGGACGAGCGAAAAACACTAAGCCAGCCCGCGTGGGGCCTGTAGCTCAATGGTTAGAGCCGGCGGCTCATAACCGCTTGGTTGGGGGTTCGAGTCCCTCCGGGCCCACCAAAACAACCATCCAAGTTACTGATTTTATTTATCTATTATGTCTTTGCCCACGCCATGGACTCGAACCCCCCCATAAAAATCATTTGGATAGTGTTCGAGAACGATTTCGAGGCCTGCTGCGAAGTTGATCTTTGAGTCGTTTCGGGTCACTGGTTGGACGTATGGTATGCCCGACTTGACAATAGTTGACCTGCGCCAGCCGCAAGAGGGCGATGGCTTTGCGCCCCCATTTCGGTCGTCCCCTGGACCGTTCAAGGAAATTCCGGATCGGGCTCCTTGACCTTTGATATTATTATAATAGCTTCATTCCGAAGCGTAATAATGAAGGCGAGCAATGCGGTGCAACTTATCGGATAGGGTCGCCTTGGTCACAGGGGCGGCGGGCGCAATTGGAAGCGCCATCGCCGAGCGGCTTTCCGACAACGGGGCTGCGGTTGTCGTCTCAGATATAGACATCGAAGGCGCCGAGCGGGTTGCGGCCGGTCTGCACAACGCAATGGCCTGCGCTCTCGACATTCGCGATGCCCAATCGGTCGACGCCGCGATCGCTAGAGTTTCCGAGCGTTTTGGCCGCCTCGATATCCTGGTCAACAATGCCGGCGTCAACACGCTGGCGCACCGCGTCGCCATAGACCAGTTTCCTCCCGAGGAATGGGATCGCATTACCGGCATCGACCTCGACGGCCTCTACATCATGAGCCGTGCCGCATTGGCGCCGATGCTTGCCGCCGGCAGAGGCGGGCGTATCGTCAACATCGCCTCGGTCGTCGGCCTTGCCGCGATGCGTCTGCAAAGCCCGTTCGTCGCCGCCAAGGCCGCCATCGTGCATCTGACGCGGTCGATGGCGATCGAACTGGGCGCCAAGGGGATACTGACCAATGCGGTCGCGCCCGGCTCGGTGATGACGGCCCTGACCGCCAAGCTGTTTTACGGCGACGAGGGCAAGTTCGCCGGACGCACTCAGGAGTTCCTCGCCCATGTGCCGCTCGGCCGGCCGGCCCAGTCGGAGGAGATCGCCGAGGCCGTGCTGTTCCTGGCCTCTCCGGCCGCCAGCTACATCAATGGCCAGGTGCTGGCCGTCGATGGCGGCTGGACCGCGGGATACATGATGTGAGCGCCGCCATGGAAATCGACCTCGACGGCGCCGCGATCGCGCTGGATGGCGAAACCAATCCGATCGTCGACGCGGTGCTCGCCGCGTTGCGCGCCAATGGCGGGCGTATTGTGGAAGGCACCCCCGCGCACACCGTCGCCGATATTCTGCTGATTTCGTGTCCGTTGCGCCCGGGACCGAAGGCCGGCGATCCGCGCTCCCTATATGCCGACACGCGCAAGGCCGCCGTGGCGATGGCCGAGCGCGGCGGCCGCATTGTGTTCCTGATCTCGGCGGTCGCCGGCATGCCGATGCGCCGCCATCCGCGCTTTTCCATGGAGAACGCCTCGATCCTCGCCGGGATGCGCGCGCTGGCCATGGAATTCGGGCCGAAAATCCTGGTCAATGCGGTCGGCTTCGGCGCCGTCGAGGACGATGCCATCGTTTCGGGCGACAAGGCGATGCTCAGCCACACGCCGGTCGACCGCGCCGGCAGCATCGAGGAAGCGGTCGCCGCGGTGCTGTTCTTCTGCGATCCCTTGAACAGCTACACCACCGGACAGATGCTGGGCGTCGACGGCGGCTGGGCGGCCGGTTATGGGCGCAATTTCTGAGGCGCCGAAACTCAGGGCAGGGGCGCTGGAGGTCGAACTGGCACCGGCGATCGGCGGCAGCGTCAGCGTGATGCGCTGGCGCGGCATCGACCTTATGCGCCGGCTTTCGGATGGCGACCGCGATGTCGGCAACGTGCTGGGCGTCGCCATGTTCCCGATGGTGCCTTACGCCAACCGTATCGCCGGGAACGAATTCGACTTCGGCGGAAGGCGCTGGCGGGTCCCGCCCAACAATCCGCCCGAGCGATTCAACGTGCATGGCAGCGGCTGGAAACAGCCATGGACCGTGACCAGGACCGGTGCAGCCGCAACCACGCTGGCGCTCGAGGTCGCCGCCGGGGCGGAACCCTATTCCTATCGCGCCGAGCAGGCCTTCGCCGTCTCGGAGGAGGGTCTCGGCGTCACCATGACGCTGACCAATACGGGGCCGGTTGCCATGCCATTCGGCTTTGGCCTGCATCCCTGGTTCGATCGCGACCCGGACGTGACGCTGCAATTCAGCGCCCGGCGCTTCCATCTCGAAGAGCCCGAAGGCATTTCCGGCGATCCGATCACGCTGCCGCCCGAACTGGATTTCGCGACGGGCCGGCCGCTGCCGGGCGGATGGCGCAACAATGACTACGGCGGCTGGGCCGGCGAAGCGGTCGTCCGCTTTCCATCACGCGGCGCCGGACTGCGGATCGTCGCCGATCCCGTCTTCAAGCATCTGATGCTCTATGCCGACCCGACCAAGCCCTATTTCTGCCTCGAACCGCAGACGAATGCCTCGGGCGCCTTCAAGCGCGGCCGGTGGAACGATCCGGATGAAGGCGTGATCGTGCTTGGGCCCGGCGAAAGCGCCGCGGGCAACGTCTCGTTCACACCCGTCGCGCTTACACCCGGAGCAGCTTAAAGCAGTCGGGCCAGGAGACCGCCATCCACTCGCATGGCGCTGCCGGTGACGAAGGACGAGGCGTCCGAGATCAGGAAGCCGATGGCGCTGGCGATCTCGGAAGGGTTGGCGATGCGCGCGATCCTGTTGGGTTCAAAGGACAGCCCAAGCGCTTCCGCGCCGCCGGCCGCTTCCAACCCGTCCAGCGTCATCCTCGTGGCGACCGAGCCGACCAGCACGGCATTGACGCGGATGCGATCGACGGCATAGTCGAGCGCCATCTGCCGCGACAAACCGACGACGGCCGCCTTTGTCGCCGCATAGGCCGGTACGCCGGGCACCGTGGCATCGGCATGCACCGAGGCGATGTTGACGATCGAACCGCCGCCGGCAGCCCGCAGCAGCGGCAAGGTCGCGCGGCAGACGCGGAAGATGGCGGTCAGGTTGACGGCAATGGTCCTGTCCCAGTCTTCGTCGGAAAGCTCTTCGAGCCGCTTGCCCGTCGGATAGATGCCGGCGCAGTTGACGACGGCGTCGAGCCCACCGAACCGCTCTGATGCCATCGCCACCACTGCCTGGACTTCTGCTTCGCGCGTGAGATCGCTCTCGCGGAAGATCAATCGACGTTCGGCATGACGGCTGGCGAGCGCCTTGCCTTCTTCGCCGTCCAGCCCGGCGCCGAAAATCATCGCGCCGTTAGCGACAAGATGCTCGGCCGTCGCCCGGCCGATGCCGGTGGCCGCGCCGGTAACCAGAACGCGCTTGCCGGCAAACATCATGGTGAAACCTGTGAAGCTCTTACGTGGCGTTCGGCTTGCGCCGCGGCTACGGAGCGCAGCACGCGGTCCTCACCGCCTTCGCCACGGCCGAATTCATCGACGACGCGGCCGTCGGCAAGGACGAGGCAACGGTCGCAAAGGCCGATCAGCTCCTCGAGCTCGGAGGCGACGATGAGCAGGGCCACGCCCTTCTCCGCCAATTCGACCACGAGCCGGTAGATCTCGTGCCGGGTTGCCGCGTCGACGCCCTTGGTCGGCTCGTCGAGCAGCAGCACTTTGGGCGCCCGCATCAGCACGCGGGCGAACAGAAGTTTCTGCTGGTTGCCGCCCGACAGATGCGTGACGGAGGCCAGTGGCGACGATGCCTTGACGTTGAGCGCGCGCATGGCGGCCAGGATGGAGCTGCGTTCGAGCCCGCCGCGCACGACGCCGCGCCGCGCCAAGGGCGCCAGATTGCCGATGGTGATGTTGGCGCCGACCGGCAGATTGAACAGCAGGCCATCGCGCTTGCGGTCTTCGGTCAACAGCGAGATGCCGGCGGCGCGAGCGTCTTTTGGCGATCCGATCGCCACGGGGTCGCCGGCGACGCGGATTTTACCCTCGGCCGGGACGCGGCCGTAGATGCCGTGCAGGATCTCGCTGCGGCCGGAGCCGAGCAGGCCCGCAAGCCCGACGATCTCGCCGGCGGCCACCGAGAGATTGATGTCCTTCGCGCCGTGCACGGCGCCGCTATGGCCGGCGACGGTCAGATTGCGAACCTCCAGCGCGGTCGGCGCGCCGACAGGGGCGGCATGCTCGGGGAACAGCCGCTGCAATCGTTGGCCCGACATCGAGAAAATGAAGGTCTCGGCGTCGAAATCCTCCCTCGCGATGCGCACCGCCACTTGTCCGTCGCGCAGCACCGTGGCGCGGTCGCAGATGGCCAGCACTTCCGGCAGGCGATGGGTGATGTAGATCATCGCCACACCCTGTGTCTTGAGGCGTCGCAGCACGCTGAACAGCGCATCGACCTCGGTGCCGGAGAGCGAGGCGGTCGGCTCGTCCAGCATCAGTACGCGCGGCCTCATGACGATGGCGCGGGCGATCATCACCAGATGGCGCTGCGCAGAAGTCAGCGACGCGACATAGGCCCTGGGATCGATGCCGATGCCGAGATCGGCGAATATCTCACCCGCCCGCTGTTGCAGCCTCCGTTGGTGTACCATGAAGCCGTCGCCCAACCCCGTGTGGCCGGCAAAGACATTCTCGGCGACCGAAAGCTGCTCGAGCACTTCGATTTCCTGCGGCACATAGCCGACACCGTTCGATCGCGCATCGGCCGGCGAGGCGAAGCTGACGGGCCGCCCATCGAGCTTGATGACGCCGGTATAGGAGCCGGCCGGATGCACGCCGTTGAGGATCTTGACGAGCGTCGACTTGCCGGCGCCGTTCTGGCCAAGCAAAGCGTGGATCTCGCCCGGGACGACGTCGAAATCGACGCCGCGCAGCGCCTGCACGCCGCCGAAACTCTTGGCGATTGCGGCGGCAGACAACAGCGGTTCTTGGGCGGCGTTGGGCACGGCATCCTCTCGACGGATGCCGGGTCCGGGCAAGCCGCGGACCCGGCGATGGGTGTTACTGCCCGGCGCTGTCCAGCATCTTGTAATAGGGGTCGAGGTCGGCGGCGGTGATGACCTTGGCCGGCAACGGGTTGCTGTAGGGCACGGTCTTGCCCTGGGCGAGGTCGCCGAGCAGTTCGGCGACTTTGGCGCTCTCTTCATAGAGCGGCTGCGCGACGATGCCGTAAGCGGCGCCCGATTTCACCAGGTCGAGGTTCTGCCTGATGTAGTCCATGCCGATGATGATGACGTCGCGTCCAGCCTTGCGGGCGGCGCCCGACCAGGTCTGGATGCTGTTGCCGGTGGTGCCGAAGGCCGCGGTCACGTCCGGATTGCCTTGCAGGATCGCCACCGCCTTGGCCTCGGCCGCCGACGGCTCGAAGCCCTCCATCTGGGTGTCGAGCACCTTGATGTTGGGATATTTCTCGGCAATGGTCTTGCGGAAAGCGGCCGACATGGCGTTCTCGGTATCGTTGGACGCGCCTTGCGTCAGCGCCACGGTGCCCTTGCCGCCGAGTTTTTCACCGATGGCGACGGCGGCGTTCTGGCCGGCGCCGGCAATGTCCTCGCCCGTCGCGGCCTTCAGCCCCTGCACCGTGCCTTCCGGCGGGAGCACATGCCAGGTCACGATCGGGAATCCTTCCTTGGCGAGCTTCGAGATGTAGGAGTAGATCGCGGGATCGGGGCCATAGACGCCGATCGCATCGTATTTGGTGCGCGCCAGGGCGGCTTCGGCAAGCGGCAGCGTCGCCGGAATGTCCCAATTGGTCGCGCTCGGGTCCCCAACCACTTCGCAGGTGTAGCCGAGCTCCTTGCACTTGTTGAGGAAACCCGCCTGCATGAGCCGGTGCACGGGGTGATCCTTCATCGCCTGCACCCAGAGCAGGTGGATGTCGGCGGCATGGGCGAGGCTCGCCGAGCCCAGCGACGCGGCGACCGCCGCGGCCGCGAATGTCGTGCGGATCAGTCCCTTTCTCAGATCGATCTTCATGTCCTACCTCCCTTGTTTCGCCGGCGTTTTGCCGGCGTAGAATCTGCTGTTTTTCGTTGTCCTCTCGTGGCTCGCTATGCGCCAGCGATGAAGTAGCGGCGCCGCACGATGTCGAGGCCGACAGCCATGACCATGATCACGCCCACCGCGATCTGCTGCCAATTTGAGTTGACGCCGATGACGACGAGGCCGCTCTGGACCACCTTCAGCATCAGGATGCCGACAACGCCGCCGGCGACCGTGCCGGCGCCGCCGAACAGGCTGACGCCGCCGACCACGACCCCGGCGATCACGGTCAATTCCCAGCCGCTGCCGATCGAGGTGCCGCCGCTGCCGAGATCGGCCATCACGAACATGCCGGCGATCGCCGCCAGCGCGCCGACGACGATGAAGGCGCCGATCTTGTAGGCGCTGGTGTTGATGCCGACGAGGCGCGCCACTTCCTGGTTGCCGCCGGTGGCGTAGATGTTGCGTCCGAGCACGGTGCGCCGCAGCACGAAGTCGGCGACGACCGTCGCGACGATGAAGAAGGCAAAGCTCCAGCCGAGGCCGAAGGCGAGGTCGGCGCCGCCGATCGCATTGATCGCTTCCGGCAGCGGATAGACGGGATAGCCGCCCGTCACCACCTGGATCAGGCCCTGGCCGATGAACAGCATGCCGAGCGTCTGGATGAAGGCGGGGATGCCGAGCCTGACGACAATCACACCGTTGAGCAACCCGATCGCCGCGCCGACGCCGATCCCGCCCAGAATGGCAACGGTCACCGGCAGCGCGGCCGCCGTCATTAACTTTGCGGCGACCACCGCGGACAATCCGGCCACCGAGCCGACGGACAGGTCGAATTCGCCGGCGACCAGCAGGATCGTCTGGCCGATGGCGATGATGCCGACGAACGACACGACGTTGAGAATGGCGCGGATGTTGCGCTCCGACAGGAAAGCCGGTTCGAGCAGCCAGAAGAAGACGATCAGCAGGGCCATCGCCGCCAGCACGCCGACTTCGCCGATGGCAATGAAGCCGATCAGTCGCCGCCGGAACGATTGCCCATCCCGGGGCGGCGAGCTTACGTCGGCCGCGCTTTCCATCCTGACCTCCCTGGCGGCGCGCTACGGGCCCTCGAACCGGTACCATCGCGCCCACGCCGATCCCGGCGCGCTCCTCTGCGCCATTAAGATTATAATATTATAACTTGTCAACGACCAAATTTCTGCGATCTGGCGACGCCGGCACATCGCTGGAAAGCGCTTGCCGCAGCCGCTATGAATGGGGCTGGTCGTGCGATCCGAAGCAGGGTCTTCCCGCTTCGCCCATCGCGCTTTGTGGAGCTTGGCGATGACCGATGAGCCGGAGGACGACCGGGGCGGAAACACGGTGTCGCAGCGCCTTGGGGTTCGCGAGATCGCGCGGCGCATCGGTGTCGCGCCGATAACCGTGTCGCGTTCCCTGTCCAATCCAGGCAGGGTCTCTGCGGAGACGCGCGCCAGGGTACTGGAAGCCATCGAGCAGATCGGCTTCGTGCCCAACCAGCTTGCCTCCAGCATGCGCGGCAACGGCCGCATGATCGGGACGGTGGTGCCGCCGCTGATCAATTCGGGCATCGCCGAGCAGGTGCAAGGCATGTCAGATGAATGCCATGAAGGCGGCTATTCGATGCTCCTGGTGCAGGGCGAGTTCACGCGGGAAGCCGAGGAGAAAGCGATACGCACGCTGCTCGGCTGGCGCCCGGCCGGCATGATCCTTCAGAGCTTCGTGCAAAGCGAGACGGCGCGTTCCCTGCTGAAGGGCAGCAGCGCGCCCGTGGTCGAGATCTCCGAGATAAAGGGCCGCGATCCAATCGACATGGCGGTCGGCGTCTCCAATTTCGAGACCGCCTACGCCATGACAATGCATCTGGCCGCCAAGGGCTACAAAAGGATCGGATTCGTCTCGACGCCGATCCACGGCAATGACCGTCTTCAACAGCGCCGCACCGGTTACCACGCGGCACTGACCAAGCTCGGCATCAAGAACCATGGCGGCATGGAGGTCGAGGTGCCGATCACCGCGCAGGGCGGCGCCGAGGCGCTGATTACTCTTACCTCCCGGCGCAAGGACATTGACGCCATCTTCTTCTCCAGCGACACGCTGGCAATCGGTGCCATCCAGGAATGCCATCGCCGGGGCTGGGCGGTGCCCGGCAGGATCGCCATCGCCGGTTATGGCGACATGGACCTCGCCGCTCAGCTCTATCCGCGGCTGACCACGGTGAAGGTCGACCGCTACGACATGGGCCGGCGGGCCGTGCGGCAATTGCTGACGAGGCTGGGCGGCGATGGCGAGGTGCCGGCCGTCACCAGCCTCGGCTTCGAGATCATCGAGCGCGAAAGCGCCTGATCAGGATTTTGTCGCCGGCTGCTCGCGGCGGCCCAGACGCTTCTCCCAGCCTTCGGCATGAACGTTGAGATAGGCATCGGGATCGTAAGGATGGTCGTTGATCGCATCGATGTTGAGATCGATGCCGAGCCCCGGCGCTTGCGGCAGCGACAGGTGGCCGTTGTCCGGATTGACGGCCGGATGCCAGGTCACGAGATCGCGGGTCCACGGATCGTTGAAGGCGTCGAAATGCTCCTGGATCAGGAAATTCGGCACCGCCGCCGCCAGTTGCAGGCACACCGCAGTCGCCACCGGTCCGCCGCTCTGATGCGGCGCGATATGGCTGCCGTGAGCGAGCGCCATATTGGCGACCTGCATCGAGGGCGCGATGCCGCCAAGCGACATCGGCTCGGGCTGGAAGATGTTGACGCCGCCGCCGGCGGCCAGCGTGTAGAACTGGCCGACCGTGTCGTACATCTCGCCGGTCGCCACCGGGATTGGCGAGCGGTGCGCCACCTCATGCACGGTCTCCTGGCGGTCGCGCGAGGTTGGCTCTTCCCACCAGTAGATGTCGAGGTCGGCGAATTTCTGTGCCGCGTGAAGCGCTGCGATCTCGGTGAAGCGCGCATGCACGTCGATCAGTATCAGCGTGTCGCGTGGCAGGTCGTCGCGCAGCTTGCGGCAGATCGCGTAGGAAAGTTCCAGCTCCTCGCGGGAGATGAAACCTTGCGCGGTGCCGAACGGGTCGAGTTTGAACGCCTTGAAGCCCTTGGCCAGGACGGCCTTGGAAGCTTCGAGAAAGGCTTCCGGCGTGCGCTCGGTGCGATACCAGCCATTGGCATAGCCAAGCACGCTGTCGCGCACCTGCCCGCCGAGAAGCTGGTGGATCGGCACGCCGAGGCTTTTGCCCAGAATGTCCCAGCAGGCGACCTCGACCGCCGCGATCACCGTGCGATGGATGTGGCCGCCATCGAGCGAAACACTGTCGAGCAGACGCTTGGCCAGCGCGTTGATGCGGCGCGGATCCTGGCCGATGGCGAGATGCTTGAGCTCATGCACGCCGGCTTCGGTGGTCTTGATGAAGCCGTTCAGCGTGCCTTCGCCGATACCGTGAATTCCCTTGTCGGTATGGACTTTGACGAACAGCCAATTCTTCCAGCCGGCGCCGACGGCGAAGGTCTCGATGGCGGTGATCTTCATGCGGGCACTAACCCGGTAATCGTCGCGACGAGAGCTTCGGTGTTGAGGCCGTATTTCGCCTGCAAAGTCGGCACCGCGCCGCATTCGATGTAACGGTCGGGCAGGCCGATGCGCGTCACCTTCCTCGCGATGCCGGCCTCGAACAGGCTCTCGACGACCAGGCTGGCGAGCCCGCCGACCATGACATGGTTTTCAGCGGTAACGATGTGGCTCACGGAGCCGGCAAATTCGGTCACGGCTGCGGTGTCGAACGGCTTGATCGTTGGCACATGCAGCACCCCGACGGAGATGGCTTGCCTTTGCAAAGCCTCCGCCGCGTCCAGCGCCCGCTCGGTCATGAAACCGGTCGCGATGATGCCGACATCGGAGCCTTCGCGAAGGCGCCGCGCCTTGCCGATCTCGAACGTGTAGCCGGGCTCAAACACGACAGGAACGCTGCCGCGCAGCAGCCGCATGTAGACAGGACCCCGGTGCTCGGCGATCGCCTCAGTCGCCGCGTCGATCTCCGTCGCGTCGCAAGGGTCGATGACGGTCAAGCCGGGGATCATACGCATCAGCGCCAGATCCTCGATCGCCTGATGTGTGCCGCCGTAGCCCGTGGTCAGCCCCGGCAGGCCGGCGACGATCTTCACGTTGAGGTTGGAGTGGGCAAGCGCGATGGCGACGAAATCATAAGCGCGACGAGTCGCGAACACGCCATAGGTGGTGGCGAACGGCACCTTGCCGGTGCGGGCCAGCCCGCCGGCGACGGCAACCAAATTTTGCTCGGCCATGCCGACATTGAAGAAGCGGTCGGGAAAGGCGTCCCGAAACGGCAATATGTCGGTGTATTTGCCGAGATCGGCGGTCAGCCCGACGATGTCGTGGCGGCTATGGCCAAGCCTGGCCAAGGCCTGCCCGAATGGCGCCTCCACGGTTTGCCGGCCGCCGCCGACGGCCTCGTCCTGGCCCATGGCCAGCGTGCGTCCGGCCATGATGCCGCCGCCGCTCATTGGTGGGCTCCCATGCTTTTGTCGAACTCGGCGATGATGCCGTCCCATTGCGCGACGTCGATGCGGAAGAAGTGCGATTTCTCGCTGGTCTCGATGTGTGGCACGCCCTTGCCGGGCAAGGTGCGCAGCACGATCGCCCTCGGCTTGCCATTGCGCCGGCGCGCGTCGGCGAGCGCCTCGACGATGGCCTTCATGTCGTTGCCATTGATCTCTACCGTTTCCCAGCCGAAGGCGCGCCATTTGTCGGCCACCGGCTCCATCTTGAGCACCACGGGTCCATCGGCCTGGATGCCGTTGCAGTCGATCAGCGCCACCAGCCCGTCCAGCTCGAAATGGCTGGCCGACATCGCCGCTTCCCAGGTCGAGCCTTCCTGCATCTCGCCGTCGGAGAGCTCGACGAAAACGCGCGCATCCGAGCAATCAAGGCGCAGGCCGAGCGCCTGGCCGATGCCTTGACCGAGGCCATGGCCGAGCGAGCCGCCGATGACCTCGACGCCGGGCGTGGTGTCGAGCGTCGACATCTCCAGCCGGCTGTCGTCGGCGCCATAGGTGACAAGTTCCTCGACCGGGATGATGCCAGCTTCGGCCAGCGCCGCCCAGAGGGCGATCGAGTAATGTCCGGTCGACAGCAGGAAACGGTCGCGGTCCGGCCACGCCAGATTGTGCGGGTCGTAGCGCAGCTCGTGGAAATAGAGCGCCGCAAGCACATCGGCGATGCCGAGGCCTTGGCCGATATAGCCCTGCCCCTGGCCGCGCGCCATGGTCAGCATGTGGCGGCGTAGCTGCGTCGCCTTGCGTTCGAGCGTCGCGACATCGGCGCTGCCGGGAGGGGAGTTTCTCAGCATCTGATGTCTAGTCCTTGTCCAGTCCGCCCGACATGTTGAGCCGCTCGGCGGTCATGTATTTCGGTGCGTCGAGGCAGAGCCAGACGACGGCTTCGGCCACCTCGGAAATCTCAGCGCGGCGGCCGAGCGGAATGCGGCGCGTGCGTTCGTCGAGGAAGGCCTGCAGATCGGCCCGGCCATTGGCGCGGGCGAGATCGAGCTCGGTCGAACGCTGCATCTCGGTGTCCATCATGCCCGGCGCCAGGCTGTTGACCAGCACACCATGGGGCGCCAGCGCGACCGCCGCGGCGCGGGTGATGGAGTCAACGCCGGCCTTGCTCGCCGTGTAGGCGGTGTAGTCGGGTAGCGCCATTCGCGAGCCGGGCGAGGTGATGTTGACGATGCGGCCCGAGCGCTGCTCGCGCATCACCCGGCCCGCCGCCTTGCAGGCCATGGCCAGCGCCGTGACGTTGAGCGCCAGCGTTCGCGTCCAGGCCTTGTAGGTGGCGTCGAGGAAGGGCTCGATCACGCCATAGCCGGCATTGTTGACGAGGATGTCGATGCCGCGCCAACGCGCGACTACTTTCTCGACCGCCGCTTCCGGCGCGCCCTCGAGCGTGAAGTCACTGACAATGATTTCAGCTTCCGCGCCGATCTGGCCGATCTGCCGGGCCGTCTCGGTCAGGCCTTCGCCGTTGATGTCGGTAATGGCCACGGCACAGCCGCGCCTGGCCAGTTGCAATGCCACCTCGCGGCCAAGCCCTCCGGCGGCGCCGGTGATAAGCGCCCTCCGTGGTATGAAGTCCGGAATTTCAGCAGGCAAGCCAACCTCCTCCCAAGGTCATCTTGACGCGATGGATACCGGTATCCATAGATAGCTGTCAACGGGCTTGTGCTATCGTTCGCGGGCCATGCGCTCCGGAGGAGCGGGGAGGGAAAATTGAAGATCGTCGCGCTTGAAACGCTGCAGCTGGCGGAATTCCCATTCCTGTTCTGGCTTCGCGTCCACACCGATGCGGGCCTGATCGGCACCGGCGAAACCTTCTGGGCGCCGGGGCCGGTCGCGTCCTATATCCACGACAATGTCGCGCCCTACCTCGTCGGCAAGGACCCTCGCGATATCGAGCTGCACGACCGCACGCTGGGCAGCGTCTATGTCGGCGCGCGCGATTCCGGCGCGGAGGTGCGCGGCAATTCCGCCGTCAACATCGCGCTGTGGGATATCTATGGCCAGGCGCTTGGCGAGCCGGTCTGGCGGCTGCTGGGCGGCCGCACGCACAGAACCGTGCCGATCTACAACACCTGCGCCGGCTACAAGCATGTGCGGGCCAGCAAGAAAAACGCGCTGTTCGAGCGCGGCGAGGACTGGTCGCTCAAATCGGGCGATTCCAACGAAGGCCCTTACGAGGATCTGCTCGCATGGCGCTACAATGCGGGCGATCTCGCCAGGAGCCTGAAATCCGAAGGCATCGGCGCCATGAAGATATGGCCGTTCGATATCTCCGCCGAGGCATCGAACGGCGCCCGCATCTCGCTCGCCGATCTCGACAAGGCGCTGGAGCCGTTTCAGAAGATCCGCGATGCCGTCGGGCGCGACATGGAGATCATGGTCGAGTTGCATGGCCTCTGGAGCCTGGCGCCGGCGCTGCGCATCGCCGAGGCGCTGAAGGCCTACGACGTCGCCTGGCTGGAGGAGCCGATCCGCTACAACGAGCTCGACGCCATGGCCGAGCTGGCGCGCCACACGTCTATCCCGATCGCCGCCAGCGAGCGGCTGGCCACGCGGCAGATGTTCAAGCAATTGATCGACAAGCGCGCGGCCAGCGTGATCATGATCGACCTTGCCTGGTGCGGCGGCCTTTCCGAAGCGCGCAAGATCGCCAACATGGCCGAGGCCAGCGAATTGCCGGTGACGCTGCACGACTGCACGGGGCCGATCGTCTATGCCGCCAGTTGCGCGCTCTCGGCCACCTTGCCGAACGTCAACTACCAGGAAGCCGTGCGCGCCTATTTCACTGGATGGTACACCGAGATCGTCGCCGACATTCCGCCAGTGAGTGACGGCCGTGTCGCGCCGCTCGACGGGCCGGGACTCGGTCTCAGTCTGCGGCCGGAGCTGTTCCAGCGGCCCGACGCCACGGTGCGCATCACCAAGCTCTAGCACACGGTTTTCCGTCC
Source organism: Mesorhizobium sp. CA14 (assembly GCF_020165195.1). Lineage (GTDB taxonomy): Bacteria > Pseudomonadota > Alphaproteobacteria > Rhizobiales > Rhizobiaceae > Mesorhizobium. The sequence goes on from NZ_JAIUHR010000031.1 coordinate 63,617, forward strand.
GGACCTTTGTCAAACCAAAGCGATAGAGCGGTTCACCGGTCGGTGAAACGGTGAATTCGCTTGCCCTCAGCAAGCTCCGCTCAGAGCGGTAGACATTATGCTATTATAATCTATGATGCACCCGAAGCGAGCAGCTACAAGCTCGCCGCCGGTGCTTTTCTGTCCGGCGCCAGACGGATCCATGGGAGGCTTTGGTGGCAATTTCTGCGGCGCGCGCACGCGAGGATTTCAAGGGTGCGCCAAATCTGCCCGACCGAAAAATCCTGCTCGACCTGTTCGAGCGCATGGTGTTGCTGCGCCGCTTCGAAAGCGTCGCTCAGATCGCTTGCCGCAAGGGCGAAACACCAGGCTTTCTGCATCTCTATATCGGCGAGGAAGCGACCGGCGTCGGGGTTTGCGCGCATTTGCGGCCGACCGATTGGGTGACATCGACCCATCGCGGCCACGGCCACGCGCTGGCCAAGGGTGCAAACCCCGGGCGGGTGATGGCCGAGTTGTTCGGCAAGGCCGACGGTATTTGCGGCGGCCGCGGCGGCACCATGCATCTCTACGACCGCTCGGTCGGCCTGTTCGGCACCAATGGCATCGTCGCCGCCGGCATCGGCCACGCCGTCGGCATCGGCATGAGCGCGCGCCAGCAGGGCCGAGATGATATCGGTGTGGCCTTCTTCGGCGACGGCGCCGCCAATCATGGCGGCTTCCACGAGGCGCTCAACTTCGCCGCCGTGCAGCGGGCGCCCGCAGTCTTCATCTGCGAGAACAATCTCTACGCCACCGCGACCCCGCTCAAATCGATCACGCTCAATCCCGAGATCGCCACCAAGGCCGCGTCCTACGGCATGCCCGGCGTCGCCGTCGATGGCAACGACGTCTTTGCCGTCTGGCTGGCCATGAAGGAAGCCACTGAACGCGCCCGGGCAGGCAAGGGCCCGACGCTGATCGAGGCCAAGACCTATCGCACCGTCGGCCACCATGAGGGCGACCCGGTCATCGGCACCTATAGAACGCAGGAAGAGCTCGACGCCTGGATCAAGCGCGATCCGATCGACATGTTCCGCAAGCGGCTGATCGAGGAGTACCGCGTCTCCGACCCCGAGGCGCTCGCGGCAATAGAGGCGCGGATCGAGAAAGTGGTCGAAGAGGCCCTCACCTTCGCTCGCACTTCGCCCGAGCCCGATCCGACAACGGTGCGCCTGCATGTCTTTGCCGATCCGATCAATCCGCCGGCCGCCGTTCAGCCGCGCGCCGTCGGCGAGACGCGAATCCAGGGCTGGCTCGAGGCGGTGCGCGACGGCATTGCCGAAGAGATGCGCGCCAATCCGGCGATCCTCTATTTCGGGGAGGGCACCGGCGAGCGCGGCGGCAGCTTCGCCCACACCAAGAATCTTTGGCAGGAGTTCGGCCCCGATCGCATGGTCGACACGCCGATCTCCGAACAGGGTTTTACTGCCGCCGCCGTCGGCGCTTCGGCCACCGGGGCGCGCACCGTCTCGGACCTGATGTTCGCCGACTTCGCCTTCGAGACCGCTGGGCAGATCTTCCTGCAGGCGGCGAAGCTGCGCTATATGACCAGCGGCGTGATGAGCGCGCCGATAGTGGTGCGCGTCGGCGCCGGCGCGCTGCGAAGTTCGGGTCCGCATCACAGCGGCATTTACCACCCGGTCTTCGCCCATATGCCGGGCTTGATCGTCTGCGTGCCATCTAACCCGGCGGACGCCAAGGGCCTGATGAAGACGGCGCTCCGGGCCGGCGATCCGGTCATCATGCTCGAGCCGAAGGCGCTGTTCGCGTCCAAGGGCGAGGTGCCGGTGGGAGAACACTATGTGCCGTTCGGCGTGGCGCGGATCGCACGGGTGGGCCGCGACATTACCATCGTCGCGGCCGGGCAGATGGTGCAGCGCGCCTTGGAGGCTGCGGAGGCATTGGCGGCCGAGGCCATCGAGGCCGAGGTGGTCGACCCGCGCACCATCATGCCGCTCGACATCGACACGATCGTGGCCAGCGTCAGAAAAACCCATCGCCTGCTCGTCGTCGATGAGGCGTGGGCCATGTGCGGCCTTGGCGGCGAGATCGCTCAGGCGATCAACGAGCTCGCTTTCGACGAGCTCGACGCCCCGCCGGGAAGGCTGCACAGCGCACCGACCTCGCATCCCTTCGCGCCGGTGCTGGAACGCGCCATGCTGATCGACACGGCGCGCATCGCCGAGGGTGTCCGCGGCGTCATCGCCGGCAAGCCGCCAGTGCCGGATCATTGGTACACGGTCGGCCTGAAAAGCGCCGCACCGGCAAAGCCTGCGCCTGTTTCAGCCAAGCCGCAACCCGCCGCACCAGCCGTTTCCGTCGCCACCGCCGCTGATGACGAGCCGGTGACGATGCCGTTCGGCGATCTCACCGTCAGCGAAGGCACGGTCGTCAAATGGCTGAAGGCGGTCGGCGATGCGGTCAAGCAAGGCGAACTGATCGCCGAGATCGAGACCGACAAGGCCGTGGTCGAGATCGAGGCGCCGGTCAGCGGAACGCTCACCGCCATCGATCAGCCCGTCGGCGCCGTGGTGCCGATGGGCGGGCGTATCGGCGGCATCAAGAAATAGTCACCCGTATCCATAATCCGAAGGGCAAGCATGAAGATCCTGTGTGCCAATTGGCAAGCCGCCGACGAGGCCGAGCTCGAACGCGAGCACTATCCCGACATCGAGCTCATCCTGGCACGTTCGACCAACGACAAGGCCGCCGCGCTCGATCCGGCGGTCTGCCAGGCGGTCGATGCTGTCATCAACTATTCGCCGACCCACAATGTCGCTGCGCCGCCGACGGCCTTTCTCAAGGCCAGGATCGCGGTGCGCTCCGGCGTCGGCTTCGACAACATCGACACCGCCGGCTGGGGCGCGCGCAAGATTCCCGCCTGCAACGTGCCTGACTACGGCACCACCGAGGTTGCCGACCACGCCATCGGCCTGATGCTGTCGCTGACGCGCGGCACGTCCGCCTATGCGAGCGAGCTTGCAGCCAATGGTGCAGAAGGATGGCATTTCTCCAAGGCGCCGCTGGTGCGCCGTCACAAGGGCGCAACGTTCGGCGTCGTTGGGCTGGGCCGTATCGGGCTCGCCGCGGCCCGCCGCGCCGCCGCCTTCGACATGAAAGTGGTGTTTTACGATCCGCATCTTCTGTCGGGCGTCGACCTGTCGACCGGCTATGAGAGGGTGCATTCGCTGGCCGAGCTGATGGGGCGGGCCGATGTGGTGAGCGTCCACACGCCGTTGAGCGAGGAAACGCGCAAGCTGCTCGGTCCGGCTGCCTTCGCCGCCGCAAGGCCCGGCCTTGTCCTCGTCAACACGGCCCGCGGTCCGATCGTCGATCTCGACGCGCTGGAAGCGGCGTTGCGCAATGACACCGTCGCCGGCGCTGGGCTCGACGTGCTGCCGAACGAACCGGGCGATCTCGACCATCCGCTTCTCGCGGCGTGGCGGCGCCGCGAGCCATGGGTCGCCAACCGGCTGATCGTGACACCGCATGCTGCCTTTTACAGCCCCGCGGCGATGCGCGACCTCAGGCTGAAATCGATCGAAGTCGTGCATGCCTATCTGGCCGAGGGCCGGCTGACCAACTGCGTCAACGCCGAGTATCTGAAATGAACGTTGCCGTAGCATCGCGGCTGGCTGCCTCGCCCTATGCGCGCCGGCTTGCCCGCGAGCGCAACCTTCCGCTCGACGCTCTGTGCGGCAGCGGCCCGGGTGGCCGCATCCTGGCCGTAGACGTGCTCGATTTCGTCCCGGCCCAGGCGCCGGCAGAGCTTTCGGCCGCTGGCCCGGCGCCTTCGATTGCCGCATCCAGCATCGCCGCCTTCGCGACATCGGTCGCGCTGGGCGCGTTGCGGGAATTGTTGGCCACGCTAGAGAGTTCGGGGAATGTGTTCGACATCGATGATATCCTGCTGCGCGCGGCGGGTAGCGCGTTAGGCGAGATTTCGGACGCGACCCAGCTGGGCGAGGCGAGGGTGGCGCTTGAACTGGACAAGCACCAAGTCGTCTTCGCGGCCACCATGGGAATGTCGCTGACGTCGCTTCGATCGATGCGGCTTGCGGCCCAAGCGGACAAACGCGACGATTCGCAAAAACCCGCTGCCCTGTCCGTGCGGCTGCTGCCGCCGGGCGATATCCGGCCGATGATGATGCCGCTGTTGCCGGGCCGGGCCATGCGCCTGACAGTCTCGGTCGGCGCCGCCGGTGACCACGCCGAATGCCTGCTGACTGCGGACGCCGCGCGTGTCGACGAGGCAACCTCGACCGCGTGGCTCACCGCGCTGAAATCAGCGGTCGAGCACCCGCTTAGGCTCTTCGTCTAAGACCGCAACACAGTTTTGCGCGTCATGCGATAGCCTCGGGCGGTGGAAGCTATTATAAAAGCTTCGACACAGACGCGACGAGGCTCATGGACCACACCGTTCCCACCATCGACAGTCTTCCCAGGCGCACACTTGGACGCTCCAACGGGCCGCTCTATCGCCAGCTTGCCGACATCTTGCGGGTGCCGATCGGTGACGGCACCTTTCCCGTTGGCGGCGAATTGCCGAAGGAAGCGGCGATCGCCGAGCATTTCGGGGTCAGCCTGATCACCGTGCGCCAAGCGCTGCGCGATCTCGAGGCGGACGGCCTGATCAAGAAGCGCTCGGCGAAGCCGGCGGTGGTCGCGGCGCGCAGCCCGTCGGTCAATCTGAGCTGGAAGTTCAAGAACTTCGCCGATATGGCGGCCTTCACCAAGGATGCGCAGCTCACGGTGAAATCCTATCGCAAGGAAGTCTCCCCCGTGCTGCAGCGCCATTTCGGCATGGGCAAGGACGAGGCGGGCTATTGCCTGCGCAGCGTGCTATCGATCGGCGAACAGAGGAAGGCGCAGATCACCACCTACTTCCCCCCGGACATCGGCGCCAGGTTGAAGCGCGAAGACTTCTCCGACGTGCTGATCTTCCGCTCGGTGCAGAAGCATCTCGGCCTGCGTCTCGATGTGGCGCATGTCACCGTGCGCGCCGAAATCGCCGACGAGGCGGTTGCCGCCGATCTCGGCATCGCACTGGGCAGCGCGGTGCTGACGGTGGAGATGCTCTATCAGTCGGCCGACCAGCGCAGCATCGAGTTCTCCGTCGCGCGCCATCCGGCCGACATTTTCAGCATCACCTACGACGCGCCGAACGACCTGTCCTGAGGCCGCCCAGACGTGCGATTTCTGCCGACGGGCGCATAGACAGACCTATAAAATTATAATAGCATGATAGCTAGGCTGAGATGCCGGCGGAAGGCGGGATAGCGGCGAATTCCGCCGGTGCTCACGGCCGTCGAGAGGCCCGGTGTCCGATCAAGATGGCGCAGTCCATCGCCGGCCGGGAAGGAACATACATAGGGAGGAGACAATGCAATCGAGGAGCCTGTGCGCCGGCTTGGTGGCGCTTGCCGGATTTGCAGTCTGCGTTGGAGCGACATCCGGCCATGCCGAAACCAAGAAGACCTACGCCATCTATCTTTCCAACAATTTCGTCGGCAATGACTGGCGCCAGCAGATGGAGCGCGTCGCCAATGTCGCGGTCAACAAGGGGCCGCTGAAAGGTCGCGTCGATCTCAAGATCGAAAATGCCGAGAACACGGTCCAGGCGCAGATCAATTCGCTCAACAACATCATCCGGCAAAAGCCCGACGCCATCTTGATCGACGCATCGTCGGCCGAGGCGCTCAATCCAACGATCAAGAAAGCCTGCGACGCCGGCATTATCGTCGTCAGCTTCGACCAAACCGTAACGGCCGAATGTGCCTACAAGCTGCATTCCGACTTCGACATCATGGCCAACAACCAGGCGGAATGGATGGCCTCCATGCTCGGCGGCAAGGGCAAAGTCTTCATGGATCGCGGCCTCGCCGGCGCGCCGATATCCGAGCAGTTCGAGAAGAATTTCGGCGCCGTGCTGAAGAAATATCCCGGCATCGAGATCGTCGGCTATTTCAACGGCAACTATGCCGCAGGGCCCGAACAGGAAGGGGTAGCGAGCCTGCTTGCGGCGCATCCCGAGGTCGACGGCATCTTCTCGCAGGGCTACGGCACCGGCGCCATCAAGGCGCTGCAGAATGCCGACCGGCCGATGGTGCCGGTCGTCGCCGCCGCCTTCAACGGCACCGGCGTCATCTGCGCCGAGACCAAGGGCGCGAAATGCTGGCTCGGCGCCAATCCGCCGTCGCTGTCGGCGGAGGCGATCAAGCTCGCCGTCGACATTCTCGACACCGGCAAAAAGCCGCCAGACACGACAGTGCTGTTCAACTCGCCGGGCCTGACCACGGATATGGTCGCAGCCAAATACGCGCCGAATTCGTCGGCGGTGAAGATCGAACTCGGCAAGACCGTGTTCCCCGATCTGGCGCCGGGCCTTTCGCTGCCTGTATCGCCAAGCTGGGTGGAGATCACGCCCAAGGAGGCCTCGGGAAGCTGATTGGATGAGGAGAGGGCGCCGCAGTGCGACGTCACGATTTCGAAACGAAAAACGGGAGGAAAAATCATGAAGTTATTGAGCCGTTACACCGGCCTCGCAGCGCTTGCCGCCACCATGATGGTGGTTGGCATGCAGGCCGGCCACGCCGAGGACAAGAAGCCCTACACCATATATCTCTCCAACAATTTCGTCGGCAATGACTGGCGCCAGCAGATGGAGCGTGTCGCCACCGTGTCGGTCAACAAGGGGCCGTTGAAAGGCCGCGTCGACCTCAAGATCGAGAATGTCGAGAACACGGTCCAGGCGCAGATCAACTCGCTGAACAACATCATTCGCCAGAAGCCGGACGCGATCCTCGTCGATGCCGGTTCGGACACGGCTCTCAACCCGACCATCAAGAAGGCCTGTGACGCCGGCATCGTCGTCATCAGCTTCGACCAGGTGGTGACGGAGCCTTGCGCCTATGCCGTCGCCTCGGATTGGGACCGCATCCCCGCCGTCATGGCCGAGTGGATGGCCGTGCAGCTCGGCGGCAAAGGCAACATCATCCTCGACCGGGGCCTCGCCGGCGCGCCGATCTCGGCGCAGCTCCAAGGCGGCTATGAAAAGGTGCTGGCCAAATATCCCGACATCAAGGTGGTCGGCTATTACAACGGCAACTACGCGCTCGGACCGGAACAGTCGGGCGTGGCGGCGCTGCTTGCCGCCAATCCAAAGATCGACGGCATCATGACGCAAGGCTACGGCTCGGGCGCCATCCAGGCGCTGAAGGATGCCGGCCGGCCGATCGTTCCGGTGGTCGGCTTCTCCTACAATGTCGCGGCCGTTACCTGCGCACAGACGCAAGGGGCCAAGTGCATCCTTGGCTCCAACCCGGCCTATCTTTCCTCGGAAGCGATCAAGCTTGCGGTCGACATTCTCGACACCGGCAAGAAGCCGGCCGAGCGCTCGATCTCGGTCAAGGGCGATTTCGTCACCACCGATCCCTTCGAGTCGAAACTCTATCCGGGCACCAAGATGATCAAGATCAAGATCGGCGAGAATGCCTTCCCCGACCAGGCGCCCGGCCTGACGCTGCCGATCACGCCCGACTGGGTCGAGATCACCGCGGCGGAAGCCGCCGGCAGCAAGTAGCATCCTCTTTCCACGATCGTGTCTCCCGGCATCCGGCGATGCCGGGAGACTTCTTCGAAAGCGGCCCATGGATCTCGTCACTGTCAACGGTCTGTCCAAACGCTTTGGCGGCATCGTCGCGCTGAGCGAGGCTGCATTCAGCGCCCGAGCCGGCGAGGTGCACGCGCTGCTCGGTGAAAATGGCGCGGGCAAGAGCACCTTCATCCAGATCCTGTCGGGAGCGGTGAAGCACGACGGCGGCTCGATCCTTGTCGACGGACAAGACTATCGCCCCGCCAATCCGGATGACGCGCAGGCGCGCGGCATCGCCGCTGTGTTCCAGGAATTGTCGTTGATCCCCGACCTCAGCGTCGAACAGAACATCTGGTTCCGACACGAACCCCAGACGATGCTTGGCACCGTCAACCGCACACAGACGCGCCGAAACACGCTCGCCTTGCTCGAGAAATACGATTTTCCGACGCTGCGTCCCGAGCAGGAATTGCGGCGGCTGACTCTGGCCGAACGGCAGATCGTTGAGATCGCCAAGGGCCTGGCCAAGAACCCGCGCATCCTGATCCTCGACGAAGCGACGTCTGCGCTCCCGGCGCGTGAAGCCGAATGGCTGCTGAAGCTTACCCGGCAGTTGGCCGCCGAAGGCAGGTTAGTGATCTTCATCTCGCATCGCATGGCCGAGGTCCGGGCCATCGCCGACCGGCTGACGATCTTCCGCAATGGCAGCACCGTTGCTGCGCATGAAGCCAATACCGTCTCCGACGACGAGATCGTTACCCGGATGATCGGTCGTCATCTCGACCGGCTCTACCCCGAGCGTGTTCCGACCATGACTCAACGTATCGCGCTCAAGGTCGCGAACCTGACTAGCGGAAGCCGCCTCTCGGGCGTGGACTTTTCGCTGCGCGAGGGCGAGGTGCTCGGCGTCGGCGGCCTGCAGGGCCACGGTCAACGCGAACTATTCCAGGCGCTGTTCGGCGCCACGAAGGCCGGCGGCATGATCGAGCTTTGGGGCAAGCCTGCCGCGATAGGCAATCCGCGCCAGGCACTCACCGGCAAGGACGGCATCGCGCTGGTGCCTGAGGACCGGCGCGGCCAGGGCCTGCTCTTGACCAAAAGCGTGCGCGAGAACCTGACGCTGTCGGTCATCAGGCGCTTCACCGAAAACGGCCTGCTCAGCCGGCAGAAGGAAGCGGCCTTAGTCAAGGAGATGGTCGATTTCCTGCGCATCAGGGCGGGCACGCCGGAACAGCTTGCCGGCACTCTCTCCGGCGGCAACCAGCAGAAGGTGATCTTCGGCAAGATGCTGCTTACGGAGGCACGCGTGCTGCTGCTCTATGATCCGACACGCGGCGTCGATGTCGGCACCAAGGGCGAGATCTTCCAGCTGATGCGCGACCTCGCCGCTAAGGGCTATGCGATCCTGTTCCATTCGAGCGACATGCCCGAGCTCGTCCATGTCGCCGACCGCGTGCTGGTCATGCGCAACGGCCGTATCGCGGCTGCACTGGAGGGCGAGCATATTTCGGAGGAGGGGATTCTGCGTGCAGCCATGCTTGAAACCAGGGCGGCCTGAAGCATGGTGATGTCCGCGGAGCAAACTGTGGAAAGGGCGCAGATGCCGGCGCAAGCGAAGGACACCAGGCCGGGCATCGATTGGCGCGGCCGCGCGCTCGACCGCGCGCCGTTCCTGGTCGCCTGCCTGATGCTGGCCTTGATCGTCGCCATCTATGGCAGCCTGCAGTCGGGCGTCCTCAGTCTGGACGAGCTCAACCTCGACACGGCGGCGGCAATGACGCTGATGCTGGCGGCGACCGGGCAGACCATCGTTCTGCTGCGCGGCGGCATCGATCTGTCGATCGGCGGCATGATCAGCCTCGGCACGGTGTTCGCGGCGACACGCTTCACTGACGATCCGTCGACCACTGCGTTCTGGGCGTTGGCGATCCTGGGGCTCGGCTTCCTCATCGGCGCGCTCAACGGGCTGTTGATCTCGCTGCTGAAGCTGCAGCCCTTCCTGGTGACGCTCGCCACTTGGTCGATTCTCAACGGCGTCGCCATGATCATCCTGCCGACCGATGGCGGCAGCGTTCCCGGTTGGTGGGTCGGCTTTGCCTCAGCGCAGCTCCTCGGCCTGACCAGTCCTGTCTGGATGCTGCTGGCGCTGCTCCTCTTCTGGTGGTGGTTTCGCGCGACGCGCGCCGGCATCACCATCCAGGCTTCCGGCTCCAATGAGAAATCGGCTTTCCTGTCTGGCGTTTCCATCACGCGCGTCAACATCGTCACCTACGGCCTGTCCGGCCTGTTCGCGGCGGGCGCGGCGCTGTTCCTGATAACGCAGACCGGCGCCGGATCGCCGACCATCGGCAAGGACTATATCCTGCCCTCGGTAGCGGCCGCGGTGATCGGCGGCGTCAGCCTGTTCGGCGGCCGCGGGCATCTGGCCGGCACGCTGATCGGCGCCTTCGTGCTCACCCTCATCGGCAATCTTGTTTTCGTCCTGCATGTGTCAAGCTATTGGCAACCGGTCGCGTCGGGCGTCATCCTGCTGCTCTCGGTGCTTGCCAGCTCGGTCGCCGAAAAGGCCGCGAGGAGCCGCGTCCAATGAGCGCCTTTCTCGCCCGCAACCGCCTTATCGTGCTTGCCTATGCCGGCATGGTCGTGCTGCTCCTGGTCACGGCGATGTTCTCGCCGGGCTTCCTCTCGGTCTCCAACATGCGCTCCACCGTGGTGCTGGCGGCCTTCGTCGGCATCGTCGCGCTCGGCCAGACCTTCGTCATCATCGGCGGCGGCATCGACCTGTCGGTGCCTTGGGTGTTGAATTCCGCGGCGATCGTCATGGCGCTGCTTTGCGGCGGGCAGGATCTGCCGCTGATCTGGGTCATGCCGCTGCTGCTTGCCGGCGGCGCCTTTATCGGGCTCGTCAACGGCGTCGGTGTCGCCCAGTTCGGCGTGCCGCCGATCATTATGACCTTGGCCACCAATGTGATCCTGCAGGGCCTGATCCTGGTGCTCACCGGCGGCTCGCCGACGCCGTCGGCGCCGGCGCTGATCCAGTTCCTCTCGGTCGGCCGAATCGGCGGGTTCCCGGTCGTTGCGCTGATCTGGCTCGCGCTGACGCTGGCTGCCACGCTGCTGCTCTCCAAGGCGGCGTTCGGGCGTCATCTCTATGCGCTCGGCACCAGCGCCACGGTCGCTGAGTTCTCCGGCGTGCCGACGGCGCGCACCACCATCCTCACCTATGTCGTCTCCGGCCTCACCGCCGCCTTGGCCGGCATGCTGTTGACCGGCTATTCCGGCCAGGCCTATCTCGGCATGGGCGACGCCTATCTGTTCACGTCGATCGCGGCCGTCGCCATCGGCGGTGCCTCGATCCTCGGCGGCAGCGGACATTATCTCGGCACCGTCGCGGGCGCCATGGTGCTGACCATCCTCACCGGACTCCTGCCGGCGCTCAATTTATCGAGCGGCGCGCTGCTCGTCGTCTATGGCGCGGTGATACTGATCACCGTGTCGATCGGCAGCGAGACCTTCGCAGGGCTCGGTGGCAGAATTCGCGGCAGAAGGGCTTGAAATATGGTGGAAGTCACGTGCGTCGTCGATGCGGGGGCCGAGCTGGGCGAAGGCACGCTCTGGGATCCGAAGGCCGGCGTGCTCTGGTGGATCGACATCTGGAAGAAGCTGATCCATCGCTACGATCCCGCGGCGGGCAAGGACGAGGTGTTCGAGACGCCGGAATATCTCGGCTGCCTCGGCCTGCGCGAGAAGGGCGGCCTGGTGTTGACCATGGCCGACGGCTTCCACTTCTTCGACCCGGCGACCGGAAAGTTCGAGGCGATCGTCGATCCGGAAGCGGATATGCCGAAGACCCGTTTCAACGACGGCAAGCCGGACCGGCAGGGGCGGTTCTGGTCGGGCTCGATGTTCGAAGCGCCGGGCAAGCCGATCGAATTCATCGGCGCGCTGTACCGGCTCGACCCCGATCTTTCGGTGCACAAGATGATCGACGGCATCGGCTGCTCCAACGGGCTGGCCTGGAGCCCGGATTCGAAGACCATGTATTTCTCCGACAGCCATGCCGGCGCGGTGTGGGCCTATGATTTCGATCCTGCCACCGGCGATATCGAGAACCGCCGCACCTTCATCGACATGACCGTTACCGGCGGCGTCGCCGACGGCGCCACCGTCGATGCGGAAGGGTGCTACTGGGTGACCGTCCCGATGACGAGCAGGGTCTGCCGCTACGATCCCGAGGGGAAGCTGATGCAGACCGTGCTGCTGCCGACCGACCTGCCGACCTGCTGCGAGTTCGGGGGCAAGGACCTCGACATCCTCTATGTCACCTCCGCCGTGCTCCGGCGTCCGGCGAGCCATTTCGTCGGCCAGAAGCATCCGGGCGGACTGTTTGCGCTCGAGGTTGGCGTCAAGGGTCTGACACTGCCGGCATTCAAGGGATAGCAGCAGCCCCTGGACATGCGCGCCGAGCTGGCAAATGAGTATGCTGCTTGCCTGATCGGTGAGTTGATGCACTTGCAGGTGCGGACCATGATCCTCGGCGTGAACGTTGACGACGCCTCCGCGGAAGGAATTGAGATTTGACCATGCGCCTCTCGAATTTGCCGAGAGGCTGCCGCCCGACAAATCTGATGGCAGATTCCGGTCTCCGAAAGCTGACAGACCGCTTCCGATGGCAGACATTTCGGTGCTTCCGGTTTGTACGCCTTTGTTTGCTGCGTCGGGGCAGGGTTGCCGACTGGTACGGTTCGCGGAACCATACGGAGAGATACGGGAAGATGTCTGGACTTGTGCCCGCGAAAAGATTGCGAAATCAATGATTTGAGGGCATCCTCCGGGCCAGACATATTATAAACATCAATGGGTTACACCAAAATCCTCAGAGTTTAGTGTGCCATCACAGGTGGTTAGCTCGGCCGGCCTGATCAATTGTCGTTCCGGTTGTCCAGTTTCCTCCTTCTGTTATCGCATCAGCAACACTTACCTCAGAGCTTCTGGGTCGCAAAGTGCTTTGACCGATAGGTGCGGTGGGGTGCGGCGAAGGCGTACGAATAGGTCCGTGAGGCGTCGGGCTGACAGGGGGAAGAGATTTCGGGGTAGTGTGCTGAGAGTTCTGCAAATTCGCTGAGAGAGGGCGGTCATGGCAGGCTGGTGATTGTTCAAAGTCACCTG
>NZ_JAIUHR010000032.1 GCF_020165195.1 Mesorhizobium sp. CA14
AGCGATTCGTGTCTCATCCCCAGCGTAGAATCACAACCGATTCCGCGCCGCAATACCCTATCTTAGCGCCTATGCCCGCAAGGGGGAGATCGGCAGCTTCGGGGCCGGCGCTCCTCCCGTCCTTACCCTCGATGTTGACATCTGATAAAATAGCAATCTACTTTGCCGCGTAATCGGTTACGTAACCGATTACGGCTCAATCAAGTGGAGGAGACTAATGAGCAAGATTTCGAACATGCATGGGCTTGGCTCGTTCTCGCGCCGCCAGTTTCTCAAGACCAGCGCTTTGGCCGCCGGCGCGCTGGCTCTGCCGCTAGGCCCGGCCCTCGCCGCCGACAAGCCGAAGGTCGGCCTGGTGATGAAGTCTTTAGCCAATGAGTTCTTCAAGCAGATGCAGGCCGGCGCGGAGGAGTATGCGGCCAAGAACAAGGACAAGTTCGATTTCGCCGCCGTCGGCATGAAGGACGAGCGCGACTTCGCCGCCCAGGTCGACGCCATCGAGAACTTCATCACCCAGAACTACAACATCATCGTGGTGGCGCCGGCGGATTCGAAAGCCATGGTCACGCCGATCGCCAAGGCGCTGAAGGCCGGCATCAAGGTCATCAACATCGACGTCGCGCTCGACACCGAGGCCAAGAAGAAGGCCGGCATCGACCTCGCCTTCTTCGGTCCGGACAACCGCGCCGGCGCGAAGCTCGCCGGCGACGCGCTCGGCAAGGCGCTGGGCAAGGGCGGCAAGGTCGTCATCCTCGAGGGCAATCCCGAGGCCGACAATGCCAAGCAGCGCAAGCTCGGCTTCGACGATTCGGTGAAGGAGTACAAGCTCAAGCTGCTCGACTCCAAGACCGCGCATTGGGAGACCGAGGAAGCCAACACGCTGATGACCAACTTCCTCACCCAGCATCCCGACATCCAGGGCGTGATGGCGGCGAACGACTCCATGGCGCTCGGCGTCGTCAAGGCGATCGACGCTGCCGGCAAGTCCGGCCAGATCAAGGTCGTCGGCTTCGACAACATCCCGGCCGTCGGTCCGCTGCTGAAGGAAGGCAAGATGCTCGCCACCGTCGAGCAGTATGGCGCGAAGATGGCGGCGATGGGCATCGACTATGGTTTGCGCGAGCTGGCCGGCGAGAAATTCTCCGGCTGGGTCAAGACCGACGTCAAGCTGATCACCGCATGAGGTGAGCCGGGGCGCCGGCACTCCCTTCCGGCGCCACGCTTCGCCTCTCTCGTCACCGCCGCCGGCAATTCCGGCGGCGGTGACGGAGCGCCCGCGCCGCTATCGCCGACGGGCACGGTTTAGGATTCTGCCGCCCATGGATACGATTCTCTCCCTTGAAGGGGTCGGAAAGATCTTTCCCGGCGCTGTCGCGCTGAGCGAGGTGTCGCTGTCGATCGCGCGCGGCGAGACCCACATCATCCTGGGCGAGAACGGCGCCGGCAAGTCGACGCTGATCAAGCTCTTGGCCGGCATCTACCAGCCGGATTCGGGCAGGATTGCCTTCAACGGCCAGCCCTACCAGCCGAAGACGCCGCATGATGCGCAGCAGAGCGGCATCCGCATCGTGCATCAGGAGCTCAATCTTCTGCCCTATCTCAGCATCGCCGAGAACCTGATGCTGGAAAGCCTGCCGCGCCGCGCCTTCGGTATCGTCGACCGCAAGGCGCTCAACAGCCGCGCCGTGGCGCTGCTCAGGGAAGTCGGCCTCGACATCGATCCGCGCACCAGGGTCGAGGCGCTGGGCGTGGCGCAGATGCAGCTGGTCGAGATCGCCAAGGCGCTGAGCTACGACTCGAAGCTTCTGGTGCTCGACGAGCCGACGGCGACGCTGACGCCGCCGGAGATCGAGCGGCTGTTTTCCATTATCAAGCGGCTGAAGGCCAAGGGCGTCACCATCATCTACATCTCGCACCGGCTGCACGAGGTGTTCGAGATCGGCGACCGCGTGACGGTGTTGCGCAACGGCAGGCTGGTCGCGACGCGCGACCTTCACGGCCTTTCCGTGCCGGATATCGTGCGCATGATGATCGGCCGCGACATCGCCGACGAATTCGGTTTCGATGCCAGGGTCGTGCCCGGCAAGGTCGCGCTCAGCGTCGCCAATCTGAAGCGCGACGCCTCCACCCCCGAGATCTCCTTCTCCGTGCGCCATGGCGAGATCCTCGGCGTCGCCGGCCTGGTCGGCAGCGGCCGCACCGAAGCCATGCGCGCGCTCTTCGGCGCCGACCCAAAGCTCGACGGCGTCGTCGAGATCGATGGCAAGCCGGTGGCGATCGCCGCGCCCAAGAATGCGGTGCGGCACGGCTTGAGCCTGCTCACCGAGGACCGCAAGGGCCAGGGCCTGCTGCTCGACATGGCCGTCGACAAGAACATCACCATCACCGATCTCAGCAAGATCGCGCGCAACGGGCTGCTCAACCGAAGGACGGAGGCGGCGGCCGCCAACGATCTCGTCGGCCAACTGCGCGTCAAGGCGAGCTCGATCGAGCAGGCGGTGCGCAATCTCTCCGGCGGCAACCAGCAGAAGGTGGTGCTGGCCAAATGGCTGTTCCGCGGCACCTCGACGCTGATCCTCGACGAGCCGACGCGCGGCGTCGACATCGGCGCGCGGCGCGAGATCTACCAGCTTCTGTGGATGCTGGCGGCGCAGCAGAAAGGCATCATCATGGTATCCTCCGACCTGCCCGAATTGATGGGCATGTGCCACCGCATCATCGTCTTTTCCAGGAACAGGATCGTCGGCGAACTGGCGCGATCCGACTTCGACCAGGAGCGCATCCTGTCGCTCGCCTACCAGGAGTATGTGCGGCCATGAGCGAGACGACCGAGATAGCCGTTGCGGCGCCTGTTTCTCCGGGCCGGGCAAAATTCCTGCGCTTTTTGGTGCGCGATGCCGGCGTGCTCCTGGCGCTGGTGCTGATCACGCTGTTCTTCTCGGCGACCGCTCCCTATTTCGCGACCTCCGGCAACGCGCTGAAGATCTTCGTGCAGATCGCCATCAACACGGTGCTGGCGGCCGGCATGACCTTCGTCATCCTCACCGGCGGCATCGATCTTTCGGTCGGCTCGGTGCTGGCGCTGTGCACCGTGGTCGGCGCCACCGTGATGATCAACGAAAGCCTGTCGCCGGCCGTGGCGATCACGCTGGCGCTTCTCGCCTGCATGGCGACGGGCGCCGTCTGCGGCTTCCTCAATGGCTGGATCTCGACGCGCTGGAAGATCCCCTCCTTCATCGTCACGCTCGGCATGCTCAACATGGCGGCGGGCGCGGCCCGCGTCGTCAGCGACAATTCCACCATCACCGGCCTGCCGCAGAGTTTCGTGGATTTCGGCAACCTCATCATCGGCGGTTTCCTGCCGTCGATCTTCCTGGTGGCGGTGCTGGTGATCGCGGCCGGCTGGTTCGTGCTGCGCTTCACCGTCTTCGGCCGCATGATCTTCGCCGTGGGCACCAATGACGAGGCGGTGCGGCTGTCGGGCCACAATCCGGATTTCTACAAGGTCGCCGCCTTCACCATCAGCGGGCTCACCGCCGGCATCGCGGCCATGGTCTATCTGTTGCGCCTCAACATCGGCAGCCCGATCGCCGGCGTCGGCTACGAGCTCAACGCGATCGCCGCCGTCATCATCGGCGGCACCAGCCTCAGCGGCGGCAAGGGCTCGATCATCGGCACGCTGGTCGGCGCCTGCATCCTGCAGGTGCTCTCCACCGGCTTGCAGCTGCTCGGCGTCGGCGACAATTTCAAACCGATCGTGATTGGCCTTGTCATCGTGCTCGCGGTCATCCTAGACGCGTACCGGGAGAGACTGTTGCGGAAAATCCGCTGAGGGGAACGGGCTATGACGACGATCGCAGATGTCGCGCGGCGTGCGGGGGTGTCCGTCGCCACCGTCTCGCATGTGATGAACCACACGCGCCACGTCGAGCCGGAAACGGCCGAGCGGGTGCGCGCCGCGATCAGCGCGCTGCGCTACAGTCCGAACTCGGTGGCGCGGAGTCTGCGGCGCGGCGAGACCAAGACCATCGGCCTCTTGCTCCCCGACAATTCCAACCCGTTCTTCGCCAGCGTCGCGCGGCAGATCGAGGATGCGGGCTTCGTCTCCGGCTACACGGTGATCCTGTGCAACTCCGACGGCAATGCCGAGAAGGAGGAGCGCTACCTCTCGGTGCTGATGGCCAAGCAGATCGACGGGCTGATCTTCGCCGGCTCGTCCGACCATGCGCGCGTGTTCGCCCGCCTGTTGCCCAGCGTGCCTGCGGTGCTGCTCGACCGCGAGATCCAGTCGGTCAATGTCGATTCGGTGCTGGTCGACCACGAGCATGGCGGCTATCTCGCCGGCAAATACCTGGCCGGGCTCGGCCACAGGAAGATCGGCGTCATCGGCGGTCCGCGCGATTCGAGCTCCAGCCCGGCCCGCCTGCGCGGCTTTGCCCGCGCGCTTGGCGAAGCAGGCATGGAGCTGCCGGCGTCGTCGATCGTCGATTCCGACTATCATTTCGCTGGCGGCCGCCTGGCGATGGAGCAGCTTATGGTACAGGCGCCCAGCGTCACTGCGGTGTTCGCCTGCAACGACCTGATGGCGATGGGCGCGGTCACCGCGCTGCGCTCGCGCGGATTGCACGTTCCCGACGACATGTCGATGATCGGCTTCGATGACATCCCCTATGCCGTCACCACATGGCCGCCGCTGACGACGATCGCGCAGCCGGTGGAAAAGATCGGCACGTTGGCGGTGAGCCTGTTGCTCGGGAGGCTGGGCGAGCCGGAAGCGCCTTCAAGGCGCGAGGTGCTGGCGCCGGTGCTGGTTGAGAGGGAAAGCTGCGCGGCGCGGCGGTAGTGCTGGCAATTGCCGACGCCGGCGCTGCCCCCGCTCCGTCTCGGCGCTGCGCGCCGATCCACCTCTCCCCCGCTTTGCGGGGGCGAGGAAAAGCCAATCGCTAACGGCGTGGCCTTGCAAGGCTTGGGTTCCTCGCCCCCGCCAAAGGCGGGGGAGAGGTGTCCGCGCAGCGGACGGAGAGGGGGGCGCCCTATGCGGTTGGCTTACGCCGCCGGCTGTATGGCCGCCCGCTCCAGCATGCCGAACAGGTCGCGCGGTTCGTCGGGGTCGGCGAGCAGGTCGAGCTCTTCATAGAGGCCGGTGGCCTGGAGCTGGTCGCGAACATAGCGCAGCGCGGAAAAATCTTCCGTGGCGAAGCCGACGGAATCGAACAGCGTGATCTGCTCCGGCGTCTTGCGGCCTTCAGCTTTCCCGGTCATCACCTGCCACAGCTCGGTCACAGGATGGTCGGCGTCGAGCTGCTGGATCTCGCCCTCGATGCGCGTCTGCGGCGGGAACTCGACGAAGATGTCGGAGCGCAACAGGATATCGCGGTGGAGTTCCGTCTTGCCCGGACAGTCGCCGCCGACGGCGTTGATATGGACGCCGGCGCCGACCATGTTGTCGGTGAGGATCGTGGCGTACTGCTTGTCGGCCGTCACCGTGGTGATGATGTCGACGCCTTCCACGGCATCCTGCCCGGTCGAGCAGATGGTGACATCAAAACCCTTGCCGGCGAGGTTGCGGGCGCATTTTTCGGACGCCGAGCGGTCGATGTCGTAGAGCCGCAGCCGGTCGATGCCGATGAGCGCCTTGAAGGCGATGGCCTGGAACTCGGACTGGGCGCCGTTGCCGATGATGGCCATGGCTTGGCTGCCCTTGGGCGCCAGGTATTTAGCTGCCACCGCCGAAGTGGCCGCCGTGCGCAGCGCCGTCAGGATGGTCATTTCGGTGAGCAGCATCGGATAGCCGGAGCCGACATCGGCGAGCACGCCGAAGGCGGTGACGGTCTGGCGGCCCTCGCGCATGTTCTTCGGATGGCCATTGACATATTTGAAGCCGTACATCTTGCCGTCGCTGGTCGGCATCAGCTCGATGACGCCGTCGTGGCTGTGCGAGGCGATGCGCGGCGTCTTGTCGAAAAGCTCCCAGCGGCGGAAATCCTCCTCGATATAGGCGGCGAGCTCGGTGAGGAAACGCTCGACGCCGATGACGAGCACCAGCTTCATCATGCGGTCGACGCTGACGAAGGGAACGATGGCAAGGCGCGAAGGCTGGGTCATGATCAAAGGCTTCCGGAATGGCTGCGGGTCGGGCGATCCATGATGCGGCGGCCCATCAGGCTGGCGGCAAGGTCGACCAAAAGAATCGCGGTGCGGCCACGCTCGTCGAGGAACGGGTTCAATTCGACCAGGTCGAGGCTGGAGACCAGGCCTGAGTCGGACAGCATCTCCATCACCAGATGCGCCTCGCGGAAGGTGGCGCCGCCCGGCACGGTCGTGCCGACGGCTGGCGCGATCGAAGGGTCGAGGAAATCGACATCGAGACTGACATGCAGGAGGCCGTTCTCCTTCTCGACGCGAGCCAGGAAGGCGCGCAGCAAGGGCGCGATGCCGTGCTCGTCGATGGCGCGCATGTCATGGACGGTGACGCCGGCTTCAGTGAGCGCGCGGCGCTCGGCCGGATCGACGCTGCGCAGGCCGATAGCGCAGATTCGGGCCGGGTCGACCGCTTGCGGCAGATCCGGGAAATAGCCTTTGAAGCCGGCCTGCCCGCTCGCATAGGCGAGCGGCACGCCGTGCAGATTGCCGCTGGTGGTGGTGTCGAGCGTGTGGAAATCGGGATGCGCGTCGAGCCACAGCACGAAGAGCGGCCGG
Organism: Mesorhizobium sp. CA14; assembly: GCF_020165195.1. Lineage (GTDB taxonomy): Bacteria > Pseudomonadota > Alphaproteobacteria > Rhizobiales > Rhizobiaceae > Mesorhizobium. The sequence continues at coordinate 6,700 of NZ_JAIUHR010000032.1, forward strand.
CCGCGCTCGGCGGCGCGGCGCGCCACGCCCGACACCGTGCCGGCGGAGATCGAATGGTCGCCGCCGAGGAAGATCGGCATGGCGTCCCGCGAAGCTGCGTAGGCGGTCTCGGCGATCGCCGCCGTCCAGGCGGAAATCTCCGGCAGCGCCTTCAGCGCGAGATTGCCGTGCACCACCGGGCGGGCCGCGGCCTTCTCGACCGCGCCCCAGTCCTCGACCTCATGGCCGAGCTCGGCCAGCACCGAGACCAGCCCTGCCGTGCGCAGCGCGCTCGGCCCCATTTCGCATCCCATCCTGCCTGCGCCGTCCTGCACCGGCGCGCCGACGATCCTGCAGCGCATGATTCTTTTAGCCCTTGCGATTGATTGGCTTAATTGGATCATCAGCCGCTGGCGGTTTGAACAGGTGAAATTGGCATTTCGAGAAGAGTGATTTATCATTCTGGACAAGCGATTTGATCGAAGTGGGCAATCATGGATGCGCTCGACGAAAGACTGGTCACGCTTCTGCGGCACGATGCGCGGCGCAGCGTCTCCGACCTTGCCGTCGATCTCGGCGTCTCGCGCGCCACAGTCCGGGCGCGCATGGAGCGGCTGGAAAAATCCGGTGAGATCATCGGCTACACGGTGGTGCTGCGCGCCGACGCGGTCGATCAGAGGATACGCGGCGTCATGATGATCGAGATCGAGGGCCACGCCGCCGACCGCGTCGTCAAGGCGCTGGGCGGCCTCGCCGAGGTCTCGACCATCCACACCACCAACGGCCGCTGGGACCTTGTGGTCGAGCTCGGCACCGCCACGCTTACGGATTTCGACGCGGTGCTGCGCCGCATCCGGCTGATCCCCGGCATAACGGGCAGCGAGACCAGCTTGTTGCTGGCGACACCGCGGACGACGCGGGCGCGGCTGGCGTAGTTTTATGATCGGTCGAGGCTTGCCGGCAGGCCCGCCTGCGCATCACGGTTGCGTGAGACTAGGGACGATCGGTGCCCCGAGAGCGTTAGTGGCGCATGATGTCCGACTCGCCGGGTGCTCCAAAACCCGAGCGCCCTCCTGAAATCCAATCCTTTTGGGAGAACACGATGAAACATCTTCTCACGCCAATAGCGACTGGCCTGCTCATAGCCTCCACCGGCATGGTCTTGGCCGCCAACGTCCACACCGTAACGGGCACGACAGGTCAGCCGAACCAAACCATCGGCACGCCTCAGACAGGAGATGCCACGCCGGGCCACGCCGCCTCCGCTCCGGGTTCGGCCTTCAACCCGGACGGCAACGCAGGAACGCATTACGCAGGCACCCAGCCGCAGAATTCGAAGAATCCGAAAAGCGTATCGCAATATGACGTGGCGGGGTTCCAGCAGTCCCACAATCATTAGGGACGGGCATTAGGCGACGGGGTTGCGCGTGGCGGAGAAAGCGAAGATCCCAAAAGAGCGCAGCTCAAGACGACACATGCCGGCGTTACTGCCGCCGCAGCATCGTGGGTATGCGGCACGCCGGTGTGAAGCCAGGCAAGGCTTGATCACACCGGCAACCGCTTTACCAAGAGGCATGTTCGTCAGCCGTTCGGATAATAGCCGCCGTCGGAGCCGTCGCCCATATAGGTTCCCTGGCCGGTGGCATTCCGAAGCCGCTGATCCAGCTCATTGATCTGCCCGATCGCCGAACGGCCTCCGGCGGGCTTGATGGCATCGGCCTGCCGCATCAGGTCGCGGGCCTGGTCCTGTGTGATCTTGCCGGCCTGCCTGGCCGTGCGGATGCCTTGTTTCACGCCAAGCAGTTGCTCCGTCGCGGCTCTCGCTTCCGGGTTCGGCGGCACCGACGCCGTGGTCATGGTGTCGACCGCCGCTCTATGGTGGCGGTGCACGGCATAGGCGCTCGAAAGCGGTATGGCCGCGAAGATCGAGGCGGCCGCGATGATTTTAGGGGTGAAAGAACGCATGATGACATCTCCTCGTGATGGAGGAAGCGGCAAAGCCGCTTTATCCGAAACGGGCCGTCCGGTCGCGTCGTGTCGCGGTGCAGGCCATCCACCGCCGGCGGTTCTCGGCCCAGGGAGGAGATATAGAAATCGCCGCGGCGTTGAAATGGAGTGGCACGCAAACGTTATCCGATGTGATCTGGGGTTGAATCGCCGATGCGGCGCAACGATGCGGTCCCCGAAGGCCGGACGTTTTCAGGCGACGCCGGCGAATGGGACCGGCGAATGGCCAGCCTGCCCGCCAATTGCGGCATTGGCCCGGTCGGCCAACCGCTCGGCTTCGCTGCGCGTCAGCCCGATCAGCGGCCGGCCGTCCATCTCTGCCGGGAGATCAAAAGCCAAATCACAGACAAGCCAGTCGTCACACGGATCCTGCATCGCCGCGAACCTCATTGGCGTTCCTTGTTTCGGCGCAGCTGGACCGGTTCATCCTTTCACGGAAACAGCGGGCCTGCTCTTTCTCTTGTTTTTACGCAATCGGGACGGAGGGTTACGGCGGAGGCGCCGAGTCTAACTGCCCACATTTATCCTGGAACTGCTCCAAAGCGATTCAGTGTTCACGGGACCGCTGAACCGTCCTAAGTCCCTGATTTGACCGTGTGCCTGCCCCGGGACCGCTCTGCGCTTCCACGACGCGCGTAGAAGTCGAAACGGAGTCCGATTGTTCCGGTGCGGGCCGGTAAAATATCGATAAAAGACTGAAATATCCAGAAAGCGCCGGCCGCGATGCCGAGACGAGTTCGTTCGCCTGGCCGGCGAGCTCTTCCGCTTGCTCGCGCGTGAGGCCAAGCAGCACCATGTCCGGCATCTGCGCCGGGTAACCGGACCGCAGATCATAAACCATCCATTGGCCGCATGGATCCTGTAAGGCTGTGAACCTCATAACGCTTTGGCCCAGTTCTTTACCTTGACGCAATTCCGAACGGAAAACCGCGCTCAAACCTTTCCTGGAATTGTTCTGGCCCCAACATAACGATTTTGCGGGAATGCGCCCCGCGAGACTGCCCGGCCGGATGAATTCCGGCACTTTCACACAACATAGAATTGTCGGGCGCCCCGCAAAAGAGGCTCTGCAGTCCCTTCGGCATGCGACCCAAGTCTGACGGGCCGCGGATACTTTCCGGATGACGAACGTGCCTGTCTGAAGGAAAATATCGCGTGAACCATGTGCTTTGGTCTCTTTGCGGGAGATCCGTGGCGGAAGGCTACGGCGAAGACGACGAAGCCTAACCGCTCACATTTGGACTTGCTCAAACGGCCCTCACTGGAGGTTCGGCGCACTTTTGGGTTGGGCGTGGTTGCAAGCCTTAAACGCGAAAAAGCCGCGGAGACCGCGGCTTTTCGTTTGCTTGCTTCCTGAAGGAAACTGGAGCGGGTGAGGCGATTCGAACGCCCGACCCCAACCTTGGCAAGGTTAGAGATGGGCTACTCTACGCTATTCAGCAGTATCCGGGAGTACGATAACTTATTGATAAAACTTGACATTATTTCCAGACGTTCGCTAGGGTAATCCAGCCTTTTCCTTCACGGTGTTGACCAGGTGTTGACCAATGAGGGCCTTTGAGGAGATGGATCGGTGGCAAAGCGCGTTGGTGTGGCCCTCACAAAACGGGTGGTTGACGCTGCCGAGAGGAGCGACCGACGCTACTTCGTCTGGGACAGCGAGTTGTCCGGCTTCGGTCTGCGCGTGGAAAAAAGCGGCGCGAAGACCTTCGTCGTTCGGTATCGCGCCGAAGGTGGTGGTCGATCGGCTGCACAGCGGTACGTGACCATCGGCAGGTTAGGTACGCTTACTCCAGAGCAGGCGCGCAAGCAGGCGAAAGCTGTCCTTGGAGGCGTCGCCAAGGGTGAAGATCCCGCGGATGAGCGCCGCGCGAAGCGACGCGAGATGAAGATAACTGGCTTGATCGACCTCTACGAAGACGAAGGCTGCGTCATCCAGCGCGGGAAACGGCAGGGTCAGCCGATGAAGCCGTTGACGAAGCAACTCACACTGGCACGCTTGCGCAACCATGTTGTGCCGTTGCTCGGACACAAGCGCGTCAGCGAATTGAATGCTGGTGACATCGAACGGTTCGTCCGCGATGTCACCGCTGGCAAGGCTAATCGAGACGAGAAATTAGGCCCACGCAGACGCATCATCGTACGCGGTGGGGAAGGAGCGGCTCGAAAGGTCGTGCGAGATTTGTCTGCTGTTTTCAGCTTCGCGATTCGAAGCGAGATCGTAGAGAGGAACCCTTGCGAGACGGCCGCCGTCCGCAAGACCGACAATCAGCGGAAACGGTTCCTTGTCCTCGATGAAGTGACGCGCCTTGGATCGGCCCTGGATGAACTGGAGGCCGAAGGGGTTAATCCCAAGGCAATTAACATTGCGCGGCTCTGGGCGCTGACTGGCTGCCGCCGAGAGGAGATCGCATCGCTCAAATGGACCGAGGTGAATTTCGCAGAGGGACTTTTGGAGCTCGACGATAGCAAGACGGGGAGGTCGATCCGTCCCCTGGGAGCGGCAGCAGTTGCGCTGCTCGAAAGTCTCCCACGTGAGGCGGGCAGCAATTTCGTGTTCCCGGCCGCGCGTGGAGATAGCTATTTTCAGGGCACCAAGCGCATTTGGGCAAAGGCGATCACGAAGGCGAAGCTCCCAGGGGTTACCCCCCATACTCTTAGGCATACGATTGGCTCGACCGCGATTTCGACGGGTGAAGCGCTAGCACTCACCGGCGCGATCTTGGGCCATTCAAATCCGCGTTCGACCGCTATCTATGCTCACGTGCAAAACGACCCGTCTCGGCGTGCCGCCAATCGCGTGACGAAGAAAATTGCTGCCGCTCTCGCCGGCAACCAGCTCTCGCGCAAGCTCTTGAGAAAATCCGAGGCGGAGGATGGTTCAACCGATCTCGAAACGTTAACTCAGGTATTGTCCGCTCGGCTCCTGGTCGAGGGGATCGATGAAGTACGCGTTAAGGCGATCGTGATGGACATGATAGCAGCGCGCGAGGCGGATCCCGCCAAACATGGTACGTCCCGTGCAACCTAACTTGTTGTCAAAAATTTACGGGTATGAGAGAACGTTGTGACCGAGGGAGACCGTCGTATGGAACAGCGAATCACTGAAGCAAGAGATGCGTTGATGCGGCATATCCGCAAAGAAAACCGAGCCGTGGATCCCAAGCGGCTCGTGGAGCTTCTGACGGCGGATGGGTACTCACGCCGTGAAATTCAAGCTGCGTTGCATCTAGCCATGAGCCGCAATCAGATTCGAATCGACAGAGAGATGCGTTTCTTTAGGCCAGGCAAAACTTTGCAGGCTGCTTAAATCGCGAATGGTATCGCGTGTATGGACGGATGCGGCTCGGAGGAAGCGCCTCCACAGCACACCTGAAAAAGACCAGCGAAAACCTTTTGAGGTCGATCGCGATAGGATTCAATATTCTTCCGCGCTGCATCGTCTCGCCGGCGTCACCCAGATTGTTCGAGTAGGCGAAGCCGATGTGTTTCACACTCGGCAGCAGCACACGTATAAGGTGGCCCAAGTTGGGCGACGGCTCGCTCAGAATTGTATCGATGCTGATCCTAAGCTCGCGAGGAAGCTGGGGGTCGAGGTTGAGGTAGTCGAGGCTGCCTGTCTTGCCCACGATCTAGGCCATCCCCCATTTGGGCACGCCGGGGAAGCCAAGCTTGATGGATTGGTAGAGCAAAAAGGTGACCTTGATGGATTTGAAGGCAATGCTCAAACTTTCCGAATTCTAACCAAGCTGGGCGTACGATATCCAGACTGTCTGGGCCTGGATTTGACCCGCGCTACCCTTGCGGCGTGTCTAAAGTACCCTTGGACCCGAGACCCGACAAAGCCTGAACGGAGCAGTAAGTGGGGCGCTTACAAGGTCGATCAAGCCGACTTTGATTTTGCGAGAAAATACCAGGACCACGCGTTCCAAACCACAGAAGCCGCGCTGATGGACTGGGCCGATGACATTGCCTATTCAGTTCACGATTTAGAGGACTTTCACAGAGTCGGAGCCATACCCTGGAACCACATCCTCAATGAGGGCTCCCAAGAAATCATCCGTAAGACCCATGAAGTCTGGTTCGGCGCGCCGAGTGAAGCGCTCGCCCAACTAAATGAGGGGTTCGAGCGCTTAGCTCTTGTCCTCAACACGACATTTAGCGTGCTTCTGAATACGTCTTACGAAGGGTCACGAGAGCAGCGAGTGGCACTCCGCAGCCTAACGTCGTTCCTAATTGGACGCTTCCTGACAGCGGCGAAATTGACCGAAGAAGGAAATGGATTGCACATTCCATTGGACACTCTAGCGGAGGTCAAACTTCTCAAACAGATTACAAAACAATATATTATCTCTAACCCTTCTTTGATAGCTCAGCAGCTGGGTCAAAAGAAGGTTATAGCCGAGCTATTCGATATTCTATGGGAGAATTCTGAAAAAGGATGCCCAAAATTTCTGCCTGTTAGATTGAGATATATTTGGGAAATTGGCGAAGGTCAAAGAGCACGATTTGCGGCAGACTGCATCTCAAGCTTGACTGAGCATGAAGTTATGGCGCTGTATGGAAGATTGTGCGGCCTCTCTGGGGGATCAGTTTTGGACCCAATCGTACGATAAGCGTTTGGGCTTTCCCGTCCACGGCAAGCTACCTCACCGGTTAGAGGCGACTCACAAATCCCGAAACACATCCATTTCGACCCTCTGCCCTTCGGGATGCCCCGCTTAGCGAGTCTAGAATGGGTGATTTCGTTTAGAGCCGAAGGCTTTTATCCAGATGTCTAGCTTCCGAAGGACTGATTGGTAGCTTCTCTCGTCCCGGCAGAAAATGATGGCTGTCGCACGGTTGTAGTCATCATCTCTGTCGCTCAGGAACGCTTCGGCCTCATTCTTGCTCAATCGCTGTTCAACCGCTTTCCGCAGTTTCTGACGCCACATATTTGCTTCGGCTAGGCTCTCACGGTCAGCCTGTTGGCGGCGCTCAATCGCGGAAAGTATTTCACGCGCCTTCCCGGCGGCGTGATAGCCATGATAAGCGGCCTCTAAAGGGGAGCGACCGTCGAGATCAGGATGCGCTTGGCTCAGCCATGCGCCGGGGTCGTTGAGTACCGTTTCGGCGTACTCCGCAAGCTCTTTCTGCCGATTGATTTTGATTGTCTCAGCTTGCACGGCAGCTCTGGCCTTCTTCTCCGCCTCCTGCGTGGCAACAACAGCCAGGCGACGATCGCATTCGTTTGCAATCGGAAGGCCCAAAAGTTCACGTACGTCAGTGCGAGTGCCGTTGAAAAGGCCAACGATGGCGCGCAACTCAGCTTCAACGGGTTGCATCGTGCGCGTGCTTGCCAGCAGGGCGGCGTACGGTTCAGCTGTCTCCGGGTTGGTCATGTTCAGCCAATCCTTAACGGTCATTCCGCCGCGTTCTTTGTCAGGCAGCTGATCTAGAAGCCATCCGACAGTCTCGTGTATTACCTTTCGGGCGGATGCCGACTCCATCTCTTCCATGACCAGCTCAAGCCAGGCCGAGGCTACGACTGGCGAAACTGCGAAACCGTGCGTCCAATCCAATGCGACGCCAACTGCCGTTAGATATTTCAGATAGAATTCCACAGCCCTCCATGGCGCCGCAAAGCGACTGTCCAGCGCCGCGGTAGCCGCCTCAAGATCATTGCTGATCCATCTGAATTCCGGGCGGACCAGGCCCGTGCTCGCGAGGTGCTTCGTCACTGAAACTGCTGTTGGCAGCTTCTTCCCAAGCTTTTTGCCATACAAGACGTCGGCAATAACGATAGCCTGCCAGTTGCTAGGATGCGTGGTGAAGCACGCGTAGCCGGCAACTTCCACACCAATGTGTTTGTCCAGGCCGATGCCGCGCAAAATATCGATGGTTGATATGGGCAGAGGTTCCGGATTTGAGCGTAGAGCAGTGTCGTAGGCCCGGGCTTTCTGTCGAGCATCGGCCGTCAGTTTGTTCGCAGCAGCGACCAGCGCGGCGGCAGCCTCTTTTTGCAACTCTACAACAGCTTTGTCGATCGCCTCATTAAACAGCCATTTCCGAGGGGCCGAACGAATCACTGCGTCGGCAACTACCTCTGGCCTGGCATCCCTGGGCAGTTGCAAAAGATCAATTTCTATCGCCGCGATGCCGTGTTGGCGGATGCGTCGAATCTTTTCATCGTCACAGGGGTGGGTGACAGCAATTTCTACAAACAGTTTCCGTCCTTTGATAGTGACATACAGATCAGGCACTATCTGTTCGGGGTCTCGGAACTCAAGAGTCGCCGACTCCAGCTCTATCTTTTCACGACCCGGCAGAAGCCGTTCAACGTCCCCATGACTTGCGATTCGCTTTGGGACGAACAGGATGAGCTGATCCTTGATAATCTGCTTGGCTAGCTTGTGCAGGGAGGTTTCCGGACCTCCGCCGCAGGCATCGCGGTGATGGTGCGCGAAATGCGGTGTCCTTGCCAAAGTCTTAGCGACCAGGTGACTCCCGCACATGCCAGGACAGATGCAATCGCATCGAAGGCCGCGCTCGGCCGCCGAGATGTGTATCAGGCTTCCATCTGCCTTCTGCCCATACACAAGCTCGGCACGATCGGTACCGTATTTATTGCGCAAATGTGCATGACTTTCGTAACCTGTCATCTGGCAACCGAACTATGTCGAATCGCAGTCGGCTACATCAAAGCACGCGGAAGGTTGTGCGGTAATCACCCCATACTTGGTCGAATGAGTCTCACCATCGAGCTTGCAAACCTTTGCTCTGGGCGCCTTCGGCCGAATTTCGCCCGCTTGCTGCCGAGGCCGGGATAATCCGCCTTTGCCGCATGGCAAGTGCGACCAGTAGCTGAAGTCCGCAGGTTGCAAGTTTCTCGCTGACGTCATATGTTTTATATGACATGGAAAATTCGAACCCTCCGGATGAACTTACACCCAGGCACGTTCGGGCAGCTCGTGCCCTGCTAGCTTGGTCGCAGCAGGATCTTGCAAAGGCAGCTAACGTCGGAACATCGACTATTGCCGACTTCGAGCGGGGTTCCCGCACACCGGTCGCCAACAATGCCCACGCAATTCGCGCGGCCCTGGAGCGTGAGGGCATCCGTTTCCTGCCTACCGGCGCTGTGATCGGCCCACCCGTACCGGCCATCGTGGGCAGCGACACTGCGGGAACTCCGGTTCGCTGGGTCAGCGCGCAGGACCTCTCGGATTGGGCCGATCGTATGGATGGTCCAGTTAGCTTGCCCACGCTGCTGGCAAAGTTGGTCCATGCCGCAACCGATACTAATATAGAGTTGCGGTTTCCGTCTGACGAAGGGGTTCGTCATTCAGGATGGGATGGAGTAACCTCTACCGCCAGCACCAACGCTTATGTTCCGAAGGGGCGTGCCGGCTGGGAACTTGGTGTACAACGGCGCAACATTCAGCAGAAGGCAACTGAGGACTACGAAAAGCGGACCGCTGACCCGAGCCCGCTCGATCCCGCAACCTCCGCCTTTATTTTCGTCACACTCCGGCATTGGCCGAATAAAGATGCCTGGGCAAAGAGTCGTCAGGAAGAAGGCCCGTGGCGAGAAGTCCGAGTGTATGACGCCAACGATCTTGTGCATTGGATCGAGCGGCATCCGGCGGTCGGCCTCTGGATTGCGACTCGTCTCAACAAGAGGCCGCCCGGAACTCGTGAACTCGACGAGATTTGGGAGGAGTGGTCGCTCGCCCCCGAGTGGCGGCTGACTGAGGACCTCGTGCTTGCTGATCGGAGTGAGGATTCTGCTGAGGTCCTGCGATGGCTGCGAGGTCAGCCATCCGTCCTTTCAGTCCAAGCGACCTCGACAGACGAGGTGGCGGCGTTCTTACATGCTACGCTGAACGAGCTTCCCGACGATCTCGCGGCGACGTATCGTGCACGTACACTGGTTGTGACCACAGCGGATGCGGCTCGAGCTCTGACTGCCGCGCAGGCGCCCCTAATCCTGCTTTTCACGGAGCCTGATCCGGGAGTCGCTCGCACCCTCACCAAGCGCGGGCACTTCGTACTCCAGGCCTATGACGAGCGCCTAATCAGCCGTGGCGAGGTTCGAGCCTTAGCGCGACCCTCGCGGGAGGGTATTGCCAATGCCCTCCAAGCGGCGGGCATATCCGAATCTAGGGCAGACGCGCTGGCCCGAGACAGTGCACGAAATCTTGCCGTTTTACGTCGGCTAATGGAGAGCGCTCCCGGGCGCATACCCACGTGGGCAGAGACGACTCCGCCAAAGGCGCTGCTGGCGGCACTGCTAGCCGGCGGCTGGATCGAGACAAGCGAGGGCGATCGCGCGCGACTGGCCGAACTTGCAGACCAACCTTATGACACAGCAATCGGCAACTTGACGCCACTTGCAGGGGCTTTTGACAGTCCGCTCCAAAAAGTCGGGGAAGCGTGGCGCATCTCGTCGCCGTCAGACGCTTGGATCCTGCTGGCCCACCATATAACGCCCGCCGATCTCGACCGCTTCGAAAATGTTGCCCAAGCTGTTTTGGGCGCCCCCGACCCTCGTTTTGACATGGAGCCCGGTGACCGCTGGATGGCCAACATCCACGGCGTTCACCCAAGCTATTCGGGCCTGCTTCGACATGGCGTGGGTCAAGTCCTGATCCTGCTAGCGCTTTGGGGCAGCAAGGTCCGCACGGTCGCAGATGCTCCAAGACGCGCAGATGCAATCGTCGCGCGGCTGCTCCGAGACGCCGATGCGCAGCGCTGGTGGTCGCTCTCCGGCGACTTCCGGCTCCTCGCTGAAGCCTCGCCCAATGCCTTCCTGACCGCCATAGAAGACAGCCTCGACCAAAACGATCCGCCGATCGCCGCGCTGTTTGGCCACGATGATGGTGGCGTCTTCGGGCAAGAGCACCTGTCCGATTTGATGTGGGCTCTGGAATCCCTCGCCTGGTCGCCTGATTGGATGCCACGTGTAACCAACGTTCTCGCGCGCCTCGATGCAATCGACGTCAAGCCACGCAAATACATTAACGGACCCATGAATAGCCTCAGGGAAGTTCATCTCTTGTGGAGTCCGCAAACTTACGCCACCCAAGAACAGCGCATCCGCGCCCTCGACGTGGTGCGTAAACGCGAGCCGGCCACTGCGTGGAAGTTGATGCTTGGTGTGCTGCCGAGCGGCCATGATACCTCAAGTCCGTCACCGCTGCCGCGCTGGCGCGACTTCAGTATCGACAAACCCGAGCTGGTGACTTGGAATCTGATCGGGCGGGGTGTGGCGAAGATCCGCGAACGGCTGATCGCCGACGTTGGTGTCGATCCCCAGCGTTGGTTGGTACTGCTGGACCGACTCGGTGACCTTTCCCCCGACCTAAGTTCGGTGCTTGAGGCGCTAGATGTAGCCGAAAGCACGGTTACGGACGACGGCGATCGAGCCGCACTTTGGGAAAAGCTTCGAAGGGTCTTGCACCATCATCGAGCGTTTCCAGATGCCGAGTGGTCATTACCAGAGGACGTGCTAACACGGCTGGAAGTGGTTTATGAACGCTTCGCGCCCAAGAATCCGTTGGCGTGTGTAGCTTGGCTGTTTAACGGCTCGGTCGCTTTGCCCAAACCACCAGGCACGGGCTGGAGGGATGAGCAGCACGAGGTCGAGGTTGCACGAAAGGACGCGGCACAAGCTGTCTTTAACAACGGAGGGGTTCCGGCGGTTCTCGGCTTGGCCCGACTGGCCGACAGCGCTGGCTATATTGGCAAGGCGCTCTATGAGAGCGGCGTCTCGACCATTGACCTGGAGTCGTTGGTCGAAGCGGCTGTTAGAAGTGGCGATGCGCGCGAGCGCGCCGTTGCCCACGGTCTGATTGCCACGGCCTTTCAAGATCGCAAGCAGTCTTGGGCGATGTCGCTTATAGCGAAAGCGCGAACGGAGTCTTGGGGCGACGACGCCCTGATGGCAATCTTGCGGGCCTTGCCGGCAGGTCGGTGGACATGGGATCGGGTCGCGGAGCTTGGTGGTAACATCCTGACAACCTACTGGCGCAGCGCTCCGGTATTTTGGATAGACGAAGCCGGCGACGACATGGCCTATGCCGTTCGCCAGCTGATCGATGCGGGCCGAGCCCGTCACGCCTTGGCGCTCACGGGTCGTCGCGGCAACAAAGGTAGGTTGCCGTCCGCGCTAATGCTGGAGGCGCTAGAGCAGGCTGCCCGCCAGCCTGTTGGAAACTCGGAAGATGGTAATGAGGCTACCATGTTCCAGCACTATGTTACCGAGACTCTGACGGAGTTGGATACCCGCGAAGACGTCGACCGCAATGTACTGGTCACGCTGGAATGGAATTACCTACGTGTCCTCGAACACTCGCGCCGTCCAGCGAAGGTGCTGCTGTCCGCTCTATCAGAGCAGCCTAAGCTGTTTATAGAAATGCTCAGCGCCGTATTCAAAGCAAGCGTCGAAAGCGAAATCGAAGAGCCGGAGCCTTCCGATCCTGAACAGGCGCACGCGGTAGCCCGCAAAGCCTTCCGGCTATTCGAACTCTGGAACCACATCCCTGGTCGGCGCGACGACAGCACAATCGACGGTGAGGCACTAGAGACCTGGATAAAGGAGGCACGGGCGCTAGCCAAGGCGGTAGGGCGTTTGGACGTCGCTGACAGCAAGATTGGCCAGATGCTCTCCGCTTCGCCACAAGGCGTGGACGGAAATTGGCCTGCCGAAGCTGTGCGGAATGCGCTCGACCTTTTCCGGAGCAAATCCATGCTCGAGGGATTTCGAGTGGGAAAGGCAAATCGGCACGGATTCACTACTCGTATGCCGGGTGATGGTGGCAATCTGGAGCGTTATGAGGCGGCGAAGTATCGAGGCTGGGCTGAGGCAATCGTCTTTGACCACCCGTACACAGCCAAAGCACTGCATGAGCTAGCCGACAACTATGATTCGCATGCCAAGCGGGAGGATGAGGACGCCGAACAGCGTGATTGGTTCTAAAATCTATAAACTATAACGGACTATTTGTACCAGCTAGCGCTAATGTCGACAGTCCCACTCTTTTGGATTTTCTATGTCCAGTGAGCTCGAGCAAGTCATTGCCGCAATCTGGGGAATGCCTAAATCAAGCGACAATCCTTTCGCCCATCCTGCGTTTGTTCGCCTTGTAGACTATTGCAAAGCGACCTACCCCAACGCCGGGTCAAAACTGTGGCTAACACTTGCTCTTAGCGACGCGCTGCGGTCCTTGGGGATGCATTTCAGAGAGGTGCCAGCCGGTCTCATCCGGACACTCTCACCGGCTGCAGCCGCAGAGGCGCTTCATCTCGCCTTTACCGCGCCAATGTCGCGCCGGGTTCATCTTTGTCCCCTGGACTGGGCTGAGAACCCTCCGGAGTTAGCATTCGGTCGGAATCGCATGCGCCGATTCTCGGAAAAAGAATTGATGGATCTGGCTGAAGCGGACAGGATTCAAAGAGCCTCCCCTTTGACTTCCGTAGACTGGAAGCGATTGTCGCGTTTTCACTGGCTGATTGTCGAGGAAGATATTCTATTGACCGCGGAGCCCGGCGCTCGCGCGTTGCCCATCATGTACAAACCGCTGAGACGTGACCTTGGCGCTTTTCTGCCGCACGAAGGACGATTTCCCGCAGCTGTCGAGGAGGCGCTGTTCCTGATGCTTCTGGCCCCTTGGGAAAACTGGGCGGAAGCACCCGATGTGGACTGGCGCGGCTTTCGTGTGCCATGGATTTACACCGCTGACAGGGACTTGTTCGTTCGGATGCAGGCCCCACCGCAAGACGCATCGCTGACTTGGCAACCGGTCGCCTTCACGGACGTTTATGGCGAGATCCATGAGGAGGAACAACCGGCTCACTACACGCTTGCCGACGAGGTTTCGGGGCTTCCCACAGTGGTCAATCAGTCCCTATGGGAGGACTGGCTTATTGCGCGCCAAACGTCTTTACTAGCTGCACCAGTAGCGCATTTTCTCGTCCGGGCATTTCTCAGCGATCGCATTGATGAATTCCTGGCCCACCTTATGGTGGTAGAGGCGTCTCTCGGCCTCAAAGCTGACTACGGCCCCAAGGCGAAAGGCAATCTCCACAACAATCTACGGCCGACCGACAGGATGGTGCGTAGAATAACGAAATTGCTCTGCGATCCGATCGCTGGTGAAGAATATCGACGCCTCTTCGACGTTCGAAGCAGCTATGTTCACGGGCGCCAAATGGGCGAGGTTTCCAGTGCCGACCTCAAAGGCGCTCGTGCACTAGCGAGGAGGACTGCATTGCGTCTGGTTGAGGTCGCTGCTCGTGGTGCAGCCGCTACCAATCGCGATGCTTATCTAATGTCGCTACTCGACTAGGAGACCTTATGGGAGAAGACGCAGCCCAGGAAAGCATCCTACAGCGACAAATGGGCGAGCTGCTGGTCGACGCGTTTGACGAGGTTGTAGTTGCCATTCTTTCTAAACTTGGAGAGGGCATCAAACCGTCCCGGGTACGCAGGTATCCTACCTTCTCGCTTCGCGACAACGGCATGCCTTCATTGGGCGATGGCCTTTGGACAGGCGCGGGGCCGTTGGAATACTCATCTGTTCTCGAACCACCCTACAACGACGACGAGGCGCGTCAGTTGGGCAAATTTCCGCCCGCTCGTTTCCCTGCAGTCGCCAGGCTCGTAGCGTTCGCTTGCGAGCATCCTGAAATTGCTCGTATGCCCGCGGCAGGTTCCGACCAAGAAAATCCGTTGGTGAAGGTCACCATCGACCTGTTGCTAAGCCGTGCTGCCGATATGCATCTTCTTCGCTTTGGTGTGATGGCGGGGACGGCTGCAACACGGGCCGCTGTGCTGAAGCCGCTGTTGAGAGGATTGTTCGATGCACGCCTGAAGTTTGTTGTGCTCGCCCCAATAGCATTCGTCCGGTTCGACTTCGACCGAATGCGCCTCGGGCCGTCTGCCTTCATAATGCGGATGTCGCCAAATTTGCAGCGAGCGCGTTGGGAAATGAAGGCCTACGGCGCCAACGGGCATGACCAGGTGCTAGCGGCCGCGACCCATGCTTTCGTGGTGACAGGATGGGACGTCCCAAACGGGAATTGGATCGAGCTAAGCCATACGCTGTCGAATTTTAGCTCGGAAATGCGCGAGCGCATCGACGCTTTGTTTGCTGCACTTCGGCTCGAGACTGGGATCGAGACCGGATATGCCCAGGAAATCCGGCTTTCGCGGGGGTGGCGCCATCGACATAACAATGGGCTGCCTGACGTTTACGCCGTTGGCGCACGCCGCTACCCCGAGGCGTTCGACGATTTTGGCTGGAACCGAGCGGACTTACCCCTCGTCGGCAGAGCGCAGATGCGCCAGGTGGCAAGCCTTGTCGAACCACTCGAAAATTCTTCGGACGAAAGGCTCATTTTGGCCACCCGTAGGCTGAACACGGCGATGACGCGCAGCGATCTCGCCGACGCAATTCTCGATGCCACAATCGGTCTTGAGGTCTTGCTCGGCGATGGAGACGGTCAGGCAATTTCATGGAAGCTTCGTATGCGCGCAGCTGCTTTGGCAGGCATTGGCAGAGGCCAGACCGGCGCTAAGGCCATGAGTGACGCGATTGCCTTGGTTTATGCCACGAGATCAGCCATCGTCCATGGGGTTCGCCGGCGGCGCGGTGCCACTGCCGCGCACGCAGAACGCGAATTGGACGCGAAAGACCAGGCGCTAAACGCGTTGCGAGATGTGCTTAAGATCCTTATCCATCGGCCGGAATTTCTCGATCCACGTCGTATCGACAGTGACTTGTTAATGGTGCCGCCAGGCCTCGCCTCTATCTCTTAAGCCATCTGACCGATGTCAGTTCCCAAGCGCCATCACTATGTGCCGCAGATGCTCCTCAATGGGTTCACTGACTCGGAGGGCTGGCTGCATTGGTGCCGCCCCAGTGATCGCCCAGTAACGGTCCGGCGAGCGAGACCACCTGAGCTGTTCCATCAGAACCATTTGTACAGCACGCTTTCTGACACCGGCACCAAAGACCCAGCCATGGAGCACGCTCTCTCTATTCTTGAGAGCGAGGCTGCTGGAGTTGTGCAATCCATTTTGTTGCCGGCGCGAGCGGGGAAGCTCCCCGCCCTCACGCACGAGCAGAAACTCCTCTGGTACACGTTTTTCTTAACCCAGTGGCGACGCACGCCGGAGACCCAACGGGCGAACGTATCCGATGCTGAAGCACTGCGAATGATCGAGGAAACACTTGACGAGCTGCGCCAAGTAGCACCCCATCGCGCTAATGAAATCGAAGCACTAGCGACGCCCGAAGCCAAGGCAAGGACGATGCGAAACGTTCGAGTTCAGACAATCGGGCAGCAGCCAAGCGTTGAACTGATGCGAGTGCTGCAGCGTCGCGGTATTGCCATTTTACGAATTGCCCAGCCAAACAAGCGCTTCATCATCGGCAGTCGGCCGGTCGTGAAACTGACCACGCAAAATTCCACCGATCTCAATGATCTAACAGTTGAGATGTGGCTCCCACTCGCATCGGATGTCGCTGTGGGCGTAGGGCAAGGCGACGGAAATGTCAGTCTGCACCACACAGTAGATGAGCGCCCAGTCCGACAGCTGAACATCGCAATCGCGCGGCAAAGCGGTACAATCGCTGCCGCTTCAGGAGCCCTTGTCAAATCCATTGCCGATACGCGATGAGCAGTCGAATAATTGGCGAAGATCGTCAAATCAACGATGCTTTAGGAATGTCGCTCCCGTGGCTGTGCGCAAGCCGGCGACAGTGCACGCGATGTGGCATGTTGCGTCGTTCATCAATGCTTCGGCCGTAAACCGAGCTGGCGCCGTTTGGTGCAAAGGTTTGCAACACTTCGGCTTTCTCGGCGCAGCCGATGGACGGTGGATCCGAAACTCAAACCCGTGGCGCCCGCATCCTGACTATGCCAATTGAGACAAGGATGTATCCGCTTCGGCGGATGAGCACCGATGCAGACGAGGAACGCCTGAACGCACCTTATCTTTTGGGATGGCCCGCCCCTCCGGCTGCGGACAACTGCTAGTCCGTGTCAGAAGGAGGAAGGAAAATGAAAATCACCCTACTCGAAATCGATCTCGGAAAGACGCTGTTCAGCCCCGTCGGCCTCGACCGGGAAGGGCGGTTGTGCTGCGTCGTAGGATCCGTCGGTCATCCCTTGCTGCATTCGTCGACAAGCAAGCGCGCTGAATCATTGGCACGGAGGCGTGCTGCGGTGCTCATCATCGCGCGCCAGTTCGCCATGGGCGGACACGAGGTTCGGCTGATGCCGCCGGGGTATGTCAAACCGTACATGAAGTCGCACAAGAACGATGATCGTTGATGCAGAGGCAATCGCCGAAGCGGCGACACGGCCGACAATGCGCTTCGTGCCAATCAAGTCGGAAGAGCAGCTCGATGTGCAGACTTTGCACCGTGCCCGCGAACGGCTGGTTGGCACTCGGACGGCACTGATCAATCAACTGCGGGGTGTGCTGTTCGATCGCGGCATCGTCATCGCCAAGGGGCGCCAAAAGCTGAATCTGTGGCTGCGCGAGAACCCGCTGGGCAACACGCTCCTAACCGCAAGGATGCGGCAACTCGTTGATGACATGGTCGACGAATTGCACGCGCTCGATCATCGGATCAAGCAGCTCGATCAAGAGTTCGAAGCGCTCGCGAAGAGCGATGAACGGGCTCGTCTGTTGCGCAGTGTCCCGGGCATTGGCGCGCTCAACGCAACGGCGCTTGCGGCAGCGGTCGGCGACGTGTGGGCGTTTGCGAAGGGGCGCGACTTCGCTGCTTGGCTGGGGCTTGTTCCACGTCAGGTCACGACCGGCGGCAAGCCGCGGCTGACGGGGATAAGCAAGCGCGGGAGCACCTACATGCGCGTTCTGTTGATCTATGGCGCGCGAGCGGCACTGCCATATCTGGCGCGAATGGACACCCAGCTCGGCGCCTGGCTGCAAGCGCTGCTACAGCGCGCCAAGCGTAACGTGGTGGTTGCGCTCGCCAATAAGCTGGCCCGGATCGCCTGGGCCGTGATGTCGAAACAACGCCCATACGAGGCCGTGGTGGCCTCGAAGGGGTAATGAGTTTGGTCGAGCGGCCGCGCCCCGGCGGTTGCTCGGCCGCATGAAGTCTGCGGGAGGATGTGCACAGAGATAGCCCAACGGTTGATCGGCGTACGGCAAACCTGTCGCATGCAGCGGCCCTTTCGAGGCCGGGTATCTTGTTAGGAGCCGGGCGCGTGAATCTCCATCTTGGCAGGGCGTCCAAACGCCGAGGCCGGATACATTGGTGCAGACCGGGTGTGCCTCTCAAAACATTTCGCTTGCAGACGGGGCGGGCCATACATTGCCTGCGGCCGCGCCGATCGCGAGACGGCCGGACTGCGCCGGAAGGCCTGTGATGATGCTCCGTCAGTCCGATGGAGAAGTGCGCCACGACGGTTCCAACGCTGCAAATAGGCAGCGCGACTACCCCGTCACAGCGCGCGGAAGACTGCACGGCGCATCGGAACTCGACGTCAGGAAACGGAATCGTGACATAGAGCATAGAAGAGTGTATTATCGTAGTTTGGAAGAGAAACGGCAGTGGCAAAGAAGTCTCTAAAAGCACAACCGGATAAGATGGCAAGATAAAATGGCGCACATTGCGCGCCGGTTGTGTTGTTGCTTTTGCTTCGTTTTTCGGACCGTTTGGCACATTGCAGCCTCTTGGTGCAATGTGCGCCTAATACTGAACTATTTGTATTCACGTTGTTTATTTCACATTGCGGCGCAACGCGATGGCCCATGAGCGCCAGGCTCGCCTGCCTGAGACTGGTCGAGCCAGGGCAACAGACGGAAAGGTGGCCAAACGGAATCGGCTAGACTGTAACGGCCGTGCCGATGGGTCTTAGTACGCGTAGGTTCGGTTGCGCCGCGCTGGCGTGGAGTACGAGGTCAGGCCGCCGCCCCCTCCGGCAGGAGACCGCACTCTGTGGCTAGGGAGATAGCCGTTTCTATCCTGTCAGGTGTGGGTGAGGGGCTGAGTCTGCTCCTTCCCGGCAGCGCCGTCCATCCACCCTCTTCCATCACTAGCTTGAGGCGCAGGATCGTCTTGCCGCCACCGCGCGCGTCCTGCAGCCCCCTTCCCACCGCCCAGTATACATGCTGTGCGATCGCCCATGTCTCGATCGCGTGACGGATAAGTTCACGCGCCTCGCCCTGTCGGCGGGCGTTCGCTTCCCTACCCGCCCTTCGCAGCGGCAGGCGGTCTTCCCGGTCGAAGGTTTCCGGGTCTTCCGGCGTGTGGGCGATGCACAGGGCGAGCGCTTGCGCGATGGCCGTGGCGAGGCCTTGCCTGCTCTGGCTGCGTAGCGCATCGGCGATAGCCATCGTCGCGGACGATGGTGGTGTGGCAGGGTTGGTACCGTCCAGCCAATCCGATGCAGGTCCAACCCCGTCGATTGCGGCCTCCGCGAGGAAGGCGGAGACCAGTGCTGAGGTTCCTAGCGGTCCGTCCGCCTGGGCCAATCTATCAAGCGTCCATGCGAGAAGGGACTCCACAGAGTAGCGGAACAGCTGCCTGTATTGGAGCCGTCGCCACCGCGCCGCCGCTGTCTTCAATCCCTCAGGGACTTCGAAGCTGGGGTCCTCTCCTGCGAGAGCCGACCTCACAGCTCCGGTCGAAGCCAGTTCTGGGCGGGCGGCTGCGTGCAGAAGTAGCTTGATGCCTTCCGCCCGGGTCGCCGTAGCAAGGTCGCCAGTCAGGGTTCTCGCTGCGTGTCTGCGCTCTTGTTCCGTCAGTTCGTCGGGCATCCATGCCTGCGCCCAAGCCAGTGCTTCTTCTCTCGTGACTGTCACCGGGCCGAAACTCGAAAATGCAGGATGGCTAAGCCGGTCGGCAATTCTGGCTTCGAATGCATCAAGCGCAGCGTTGGCATCGGTTTGCGGCACAAGAACCTTTGCGTTCACGTCATTGCGTGCGAGCCAGCCGAGGGCCTTGAGGCCCGGTCCGTAGTTCACTGCGGCGGAAAGCGAGGTGCTGTCCGCGCGACCTTCCCGGAATGCTTTCCACGTCGCTCCGTAGAAGTCGATTTTCTGCGCGCCAAGCAACTGCCCCATGGCCTGCCGTCCTGGAAGATCCGTCTGGGTTGCTGAGATGAAAACAGACCAGGCGAAGATGACCTCGCAGCGTGCCACGAAGTCTTCAAGAACCGTTGCGTCGGTATCCGGTCTGCCTTCGGCCTTGGCGAGCCTCAGCGCGCGCCGCCACGCCCATGAGACAAAGGAGAACGGCCTAACGTGTCTCGCGACGTTGTTCAGCCCGTCAGCCACTAGGTTCATAAGGTCGAAGTTTGTCTGTCGGAGGCCGCACGGATCTACCGACGAATGCGCGATTTGCGTGTCGTCGACGAAGCTTGGTCCATCCGCAGCACTCGCCTCGGACAGGATTTCGGCCATCGTGCGCTTAGCCATCGAGACCCTCCGGCAGAACGAGAACTTTCTGGCAGCAGTTGGCCGATCGGGCCACGCCGAGGCTTCTTAGCCTTCCCTGCTCGATCTTGGGGAGCGTCATGCGGCGGTTACAGCACGATCCCGTGCCGCTCATTATGTGAACGCGGCGCCGAGCCGTTTCGGATATGAAGGCGTCTACCATCAGCCGAGATTCCGAGGGGCAGGAGTCGAGCAACTCGGCATATCCATCTCGAGGAATGCCGTTTGTCAGCGCAGCGGCGTATGCTCCTGCCTGCTCGCGCCATGTCCTGATCGCGACGATCCTGGCCCAGGACGCCTTGTAGGTAGCCACGTGGCCCATCGCGGCGATGAACGGTTCCGCTGGCTTTTCGGAAGGACAGTCTCCGCCGAGGTCTCCTCTAGTCGTTAAGAAGCGCTGGCGCGCTGCTCGCGCTGCGTCCGAGGACGGATCAGGTCCGCACAAAGCGAGGATTGCCGATGCAGCCTCTTCGTCCAGAGGTCCGTCTGCCGCAGCGGCGCAGTAGGTATCCACCACCCGCTTTAGCCAATGTTCTGCCTTGGCTGCGGTTACTCGGTCGGCAAGCCTGTCACATGCATATGCCACGAGCGTCATCGCCCTCAGCGCAGTCTCGCGGCTGGCTCCCTTCGCAAGCATGGCGTCGATAACCTTGTCGAGAGCTTCGAGGGGATCTCGATTGCCTCCGCCGTTGCCCTTTCCGGTCTTCGGCCTCTTTCGGCTTTTCCCCGGTTCAGGTTCGTCTTCGTGATCATCGCGTCCGATTGGACCGCGACGCTCCTTAAGCGCAGATAGAAGCGCATCTACGAACCTAGCCCAGCCCCGGCTGGCTTCCCCGCCGCCCGGCTTCGCCGTAGCCGAGCCGCCGATATTCCACAAATCTGATGTAGGGATCATGGAAGGCCCGGTCTGCTTGGGTCCCGCGCTCCCGCCGCCTCCAGCGATCTCGGGCCGGAGAAAGCTGGGATTGTCGTGTGCCCATTCAAGCAGCACGCGAAAGTCGTCCGGCGTTTCGGTGCCGCCGAGAATAGCCGTGAGACTGGCAGCAGCCTTTCCTGCAAACCGTCTCAAGACGGTAATTGCCGAGAGAGACGCGAACCCCTCCGCGGCGCTCTGTCCCGCCTCGACCCTGAACACGACGCGCCCGCCTCGCAGAGATGCGGCCTCGAAGCCGGGAATTGCGACGCTGAAGCTGGCGTCATCTTCGAGGATGACATCGGCAAGCGGCTTCCATCCTGCTGGACCATAGTGAAAGAGCTGGGCAGCCCCTACCATCCTAGGCGAAAGCACACGTCCCGTGATTGCGTCGCCAGTTACGGATGCGCGAAGCACACCGGGCGGCGGGCCGTCGTCTTCTGCTTCGTTTTCCAGCGGAAGCAGGGGGAGCGGCACTGGGGCGGGAACAAGATGCCATCTGACCGTCGAGTTGCGCTGCACACGCGCCACGCAGGCCTCGACGTTGAAACCAGTCAGGGCTGCGCCGGAGGCGTTCGCGCTTCCAGAAACGATAAGCCTGCCGTTTCTGCAGGCAACCTCGAATGCCTTGGCATGCAGCTTCCTGTTTGCCGTATCCGTAAAAGGTTCGGCCGACACCGCAACGACCCGCGACTTCGCGCCGAGCGGCCAATTGGCTCCTGCCGTGCCTCGCACCGTACCTCCCGCATGCGCGTGAACGTGCACTTCCTCCAGCTTCAACCGACTGCACAAATCATCGACCGCTGCGCCGCCGTCCCAGAAGGGCGCGGCAACCGTAAGCCGAATCGCGCCGCCGAGTTCTTCAGCGATGTCCTCCATGGATTGGGCGATGCTTCCCCCGAGGCTATGCAGGAAGCGCACCGAGCCATCCCCGCGTCCGCGGCCTGCCGCGCGAGTGAGATCTTGTGCGAGGAACGCGCATGCTTCCTGCGCCCCGTGAACAATTCCTCGCTGGCCGCCCAGCAGGTCAAAGAACCGCGCAGCCCCGTTGAAGGCATCGGCAGCAAACGAGGGATGAAGGTGCTCGGCCGTCTCGAGATTGCGGCCCCATCCGCTGAACGTAAGGTTGCCCGATCCGACGATGAGATGGCAGTCCTCGTCAGATACGAAGACAGAAACTTTGGGGTGAAAGACCCCTTTGCTGACGGAAACGGGTTCGATCTCGTAGTCGCGGCCCGCGCGCTGCGCTCCTTGTTCGCTCAGTCCGGATCGGATCCCTTCAACGTCGGCGAGGATAAGTGCCTCATGGCTGCGCCCGCGCACGAGTGCATCGAGAACGACGGATTCGAAAAACGACAGGCTGAGGGCGTAAGTGGTGAAGACTGCCCTTCGCCACGACTGAACTCCTGTGATTTCGGCAGGCTTGAAACCCAAGTTCATCCCCCCTGACCCTTTAAGCAGAGCTTATAGCATCGACAGGCTAAGAAGGAAGTATCCCACAACCATTGGAGGATGTAGAACCCATAAATCTAGCAGCTAGGCTTCCCTCGAAAACTGCCGTCGATCCGGCATTGCCTGGGCGGTTTGTTCCCAAACTGCAAACACTCACACCCCGATTGCCGTAATTTTCAAGCGTAAATGGTTGTTGTTCGCCGACTCTCACGTAAGAGTCATCTTCATTTGCTCAAGCGAGTTGAGGACAATAAAAATCGTTAGTTACGTAGCCAGTCTAGTAGTTCCCATACCCCAGCTTCGCACCGGCCATCTGCCCTCTGCGTCCTTTTCCTCTATTGTGAAATGAAATTCCTTAAATTGATGGGCTTCAAAGCGTGGCAGCATGTCCGAAAATTGCCCTCGAGTAACGTGTAGGGAAAGGCTCAATGACGGTAGCTCATCGGCTTCAAAAAGAACGCCCGCATCGGGATGGTCCGTCTTCATCGGGGTGGGAGCCATGATCATGACGACTCCAGGCCATCTGAATGCTGCACCCGGCATGATGAGCGAGGCAGCCAGTATCATATAGGTGAACTCAACTGATTGGCGCGGCGGGCCAGGCTGCGCGACCTGGCCAAAGTTGACGTTGGCCGAACCGACGATTTCGCCGCGCCATTCGCCAGCGACTACGGGGGGCAGCTGAAGACCGTTGGACTTTTTCCGGGCTGTCATTCTCTCGACTTGCCCCAGGTAGCTGACGGTTTCAATATCTGCTACCCCAAGCTTGGGAGTCGGTAGATGTCCGAGGTCAAGCTGCGAGGCTGCCGGGTCGTATCTCAGTTTGAAATTTGACGATGCGAAAGCTGTTGTCGCGAGCCGGCGCCAACTCCTGCATGCTTAGTGGAGAGCATTGGAGATTTGCGTGAGCAAAAAGCGGGTCCTAACCGATGCCGAAAAGCGCCACGTCCATGATGTACAGATGACTATCGAACAGGCCAGGTTCCCTGACCACATCATAAGGATTTTCGTGAAGCACGAGACGGACGACGACGGGAAGCCGTTGTGGACCATGACGAAGACAAAAGAGGCAGAGAAGCCGAATGGATGGAAGCCGTAGTGCCAACCGGACCTAAAGGCAAAAGCGCCCCGCCGACGTGATCGGCAATGCGCTCTGGTCTATGGGTACCTCTGCGAGAAGATGGACGCCGTTGCGCCGAAGCCGGGACCGCGCGGGCCGTAAAAAAGCGCATCACTCAATGAACATCTTTGTTCCACTGCTGTCTCTTATCGGGCCGATTTATTTCGCTGCCCGTGGCTGGCCCCTTGAATTCGTTGTCGCATGGGCCGCTCTTTGGACAGGCCTACGCCTCATCGCTACTTCGAAATCGGTTTTCGAAAAACTCAGAGAGAACGATGGTGATGAGCCGATGATGACCTGGTATCCTTACGTCGCTTTCGCCGGAGTCTTTTTAGCCACGTTTGCGATGTTCGGAGCTACGCACCTAGTGGTCTATTGGACGATTTGCCGCTCGATTCGAGTTTCAAACTGAGACACTACCGGCTGCCGCGTACTATTGCATCGTCCGCTTAACCCTGGAATCTTTCGCTTGGCAGGTGCCCAAACCGCTCGGTAGCATTTATCTATGATTGCCCGTAAACGGCGCGGGGCGCACTTAGACTCCATACAGGAGCGAATACTTGAGCGAACAGAACGAAGCCCAGACAATTGATCTGGTCGAGCTGACTGCCGATATTGTGTCGGCCTATGTCAGCAAGAATCCACTACCCGTCGCTGGTCTACCCCACCTTATTGCTTCAATTCACTCATCTTTGGCAGGTATCGGCCAGCCATTTGCCGCCGAAGAGCCGAAGCGGGAGCCAGCCGTCAACCCAAAGCGATCGGTGTTTCCTGACTACATCATCTGCCTTGAGGACGGGAAGAAGTTCAAATCCCTGAAGCGCCATCTCGGCGTGCACTATGGGCTGACGCCAGACGAGTACCGGGTCAAGTGGGCGCTGAAGTCTGATTATCCTATGGTCGCGCCGAACTATGCGGCCCAACGATCGGCCCTCGCAAAGTCCAGCGGGCTTGGCCGCAAGGCCGTAGTCGCGCCTGCAAAGAAATCAGCACGTCAGAAAGCTTGATTTTCATCCAGCTGGGAGCGGGCAGTTTGGCGATAGGCAAGCTATGAAGTTCTAGGGATCACGAACGTAGCGCGAGCGTTCACCATGAGGCGCGTAGTCGCCGCTCGCTCGCTACAGCGCCGTTTAGTTGGCGCGCTCGCGAGCGGTTTGCGCCCAGGTCTACCTATAAAACTGACTACGGATAGTCGCTTGGCTTGACCAACTCCAAGTGACTTACGCCTAACGCCTGAGCAAGCTCATAAAGAGTGATCACCGTGGGGTTCCGCCGACCGCGTTCGAGGCTGCTCAGATACTGCTGACTGAATCCGGAGCGTGCTTCTACGTCCTCCTGCGTCAGGCCTTTCTCCCGCCGAATACGCGCGAAGTTTTTTCCAACCAGCTGACGCATGTCCATGCGTCGACAATCGAGGTTTACACACTTTAAGTTTATCAACTATAATATGTATTCTTATGGCGGGAGACTTGCCCTACGGAAGGAGCCCATGCTGTGGCAGCGAAAAAGTCGACTGTTCTCGCCGCAACCGGCGACGACACGGAATTGCATCCGGCAGCCTTACACGATCCCGCACTTCTGCTCGTGCGCGATTGGCAAATAGCTCGGTATATATCCATCCTTTTATGCCGCGTGCAGCAGCGGTTGGAGAGCCAAATCATAGTCGATCCCGGAATTCAGGGATTGACCTCAGAATTACCGACGCGAGTTCAAGACAAAACGGCGTGCACTCTCGATGGTCCACGGGAGTATGCGGTTGCGCAGGAGGCCGAGGTCTTTGCGATGACCGAAGCTCTTAAGCTCCAGGACTCTGTCCCTGATATCGCGGCAACGTCGCTTGAAGGAGTAATTGCCAAATTGCAAATCATTGTCGGCGCAGATCGAGACATCGGTGATCCCACCGACTTTCCTTGGCCGCATATCGCGTCGGTGCTACGGGACTTGGAGCAGATTGCGGGATACCTGCCCCGCTGCCGTCCAAGCCGAGCAAAAACGCGGACCGACGTTGCCAGGCACTGGGCCTCGGCAGTTGAGCTTGTCACTGCTCTGATCGATGAAGAAGCGCCGCAGCAGCGTGGCGAGCCGTCTCGGGCATAATGCAGCACACCGTGCGCAACTATCATTTTTATCGTCTCGTCCTGTCCACGCCGTCCACAGCTATAGGAGAGACCCCAGTCTCCCAAGTCGGAGGAGACCGACCTTTGCAACTGGACGTGCGTTAGCGATTGGACAAAACGTCCCCGACGAATTCGGGCGTCAAGCCGGTTCCCGACTCTCAAACATCGTGTTGACCAGGTGTTGACCACGCTGAAATAGAAAGGGCCACCAGATGGTGGCCCTGATCTAAGTGCTTAATTTCCCTTCAGGAAACTGGAGCGGGTGAGGCGATTCGAACGCCCGACCCCAACCTTGGCAAGGTTGTGCTCTACCCCTGAGCTACACCCGCTCGCGCGGCCTTGGGCCGCAAGCCGCGCCTATATGGCCGAAGAGCGCGGCGATTGCAACAGGGAAATGACGGTCTTTTTGGAGCGAATTTCTTCCTGCGGCGAAGTACGCATCGAAAGCATCAAAGCGGCGCCGAACCGGACCGATCGCAAATCCGCAGGCAAAGCCGTCGCCCGCTTTTCCTGGAATTGCTCCGGCGGTCTTGCCCCGAGGGCACGGTTGGCCGTAAACGGCATGAGCCCTGTTCGACCGCGCGAGGACCGATGCCGAAGACTGAAGCCGAGCTCAACGAATTTCTTGCCGGTCTCGGCATTTCCGTCTCAACGGTCAGGCACCCGCCGCTGTTCACGGTCGCCGATTCGCAATGCCTGCGCGGCGAGATTCCCGGCGGCCACACCAAGAACCTGTTCCTCAAGGACAAGAAGGACAACTATTTCCTCGTCACCGTCGGCGAGGACGCCGTGGTCGACCTGAAGCAGATCCACCACCTGATCGGCGCCGCCAGCCGGGTGTCGTTCGGCAAGCCGGAGATGCTGATGGAGCTGCTTGGCGTGATCCCCGGCGCGGTCACCGTCTTCGGCCTGATCAACGACACGGAAGGGAGGGTCAAGGTCGTGCTCGACCAGGCCTTGATGAGCCATGACGTCATCAACGGCCATCCGCTGACCAATGAGGCGACGACCTCGATCGCCGCCGCCGACCTGATCAGATTCGTCGAGGCAACCGGCCACGATCCTGTTATCCTGAAAGTCTCATAATCTTGAAAGTCGGGGCCTGATCGCCACATGGAAGGCGGTTCCGAAATCCGATAATGACGCGCCGGGCGCCGACGCCTGGAGCGCGACCGAAAGGGCGACACGATGAGCGACAACAATCCGTATAGCGGCGCGTTTGGCGGCAATGGCGGCCAATACGCCCAGACGGTGCAATATGGCGGCGGCGACCGCCCCAAGGTTTCGCTGGGCGACGCGCCGGCGGCGGCCGACCTGATCAAGGAGACGACAACAGCCGCCTTCGCCGCCGACGTCATCCAGGAATCGCGCCGCCAGCCGGTGCTGGTCGACTTCTGGGCGCCATGGTGCGGGCCCTGCAAGCAGCTGACGCCGCAGCTCGAAAAAGCGGTGCAAGCCGCAAGCGGCAAGGTCAAGCTGGTCAAGATGAACATCGACGATCATCCCTCGATTGCCGGCCAGCTCGGCATTCAGTCGATCCCCGCGGTCATCGCCTTCAAGGACGGCCAGCCTGTCGACGGCTTCATGGGCGCTATCCCCGAAAGCCAGGTAGCCCAGTTCATCCAGAAGGTCGGCGGCAAGGGCGGCGGCGCGCCGCAGATCGCGGACGCGCTTGCGGCGGCCGCCGAGGCGCGCACGGCCGGCGACGCGCAGACCGCGGCCGACATTTACGATGCGATCCTCGAGCAGGCGCCCGAGACGCTCGAGGCGATCGCCGGCTTGGGCGAGATCCTGTTTGACGCTGGCGATGCGGAAGGCGCCAAGGCCGTGCTCGCCCGAGCGCCCGAGGATAAGAAGGACGCGCCCGCACTGGCGGCGCTGCGCGCCAAGATGACGCTGGCGGCGGAAGCGGCGGCGCTCGGCAATCCGGCCGAGCTCGAGCGGCGGCTCGCCGCCAACCCCGCCGACCATCAGGCGCGCTTCGACCTGGCGATGATCCAGAACGCGCGCGGCGAGCGGAATGCGGCCGCCGACAATCTGCTGGCGATCGTCAAGGCCGACCGGAGCTGGAACGACGACGGGGCCAGGGCGCAGCTTTTGAAGCTGTTCGAGGCTTGGGGAATGACCGACGAGGCGACGCTCGCGGCACGCCGCAAGCTCTCGTCGCTGCTGTTCTCGTAGCGCGGCTCGGCGTCTCACGGATTCGCAGGACCGCTCTCAGTGTTGTTCTGACGCAATTCCGGACGGAAAACCGTTTCACACTTTTCCTGGAATTGCTCTAGGCTTGTTCTTTGCGCAATTCCGGGCGGAAACCGCGGTTTTCGGAATTGCCCCGAATTTTTTGCCGGCTGTCGCGGCCGGCAGGCTTGAGCGGCGGAGCGCCAGCGCCAGATAAGGGCAGGCTGGCGGTTCGCCGCCAAATGAGGACGAGTTTGCCGGGCGAGAGGAGATTGCAGGTGATGCGCTTGCCGGCGTTGCTTTGGGAGGGTTGCGGTGCGCGTCGGTAACGCACTCTACCGGCTTGCCAAGGATTTGCCGGCGGCAATCCCGGTGTTCCCGCTCGCCGGAGCGCTGCTTCTGCCCGGCGGCCGCATGCCGCTCAATGTCTTCGAGCCGCGTTATCTGCAGATGATCGACCAGGCGATGGCCGGCTCCCGGCTGATCGGCATGATCCAGCCGAGCCTCGACGGCGCCTTGCGCGACGACGGCGAGCCGGAGCTGTGCAGCGTCGGTTGCGCCGGACGCATCATCTCGCTCGCGGAGACGGGCGACGGCCGCTATCTGATCTCGCTGCAGGGCGTGTGCCGGTTTCGCATGGTGCAGGAGCTCGCGGCAAAGGCGCCGTTCCGGCAGTGCAAGATCATGCCGTTTCTCGCCGATCTCGAGGAGGATCCGGCCGGCGCCGAGGTCGACCGGCCGGCGCTGCTCAAGGCGTTTCGCGCCTATCTGCAGGCCAACGATCTCGAGGCCGATTGGGAGAGCGTCAGCCGCGCCGAAAACGGCATGCTGGTCAACGCGCTGTCGATGATGGCGCCTTATGGACCGGCCGAGAAACAGGCGCTCTTGGAAGCGCCGGACCTGAAGACGCGCGCCGAGACGCTGATCGCCATCACCGAAATGACGCTGGCGCGCGAGGACGATGAGTTTGGGCCGAGCCTGCAATAGTTTGCTGACACGGGGGTGAGTTCCATGACGGACGGACGGGACGGACGAAAGGCCACGGTCGACCCGAAACTATTGGAATTGCTGGCCTGCCCGCTGACCAAGGGGCCGCTGACCTGGGACCCCGAACGCAGCGAGCTGGTCTCGCGCGTGGCGAAGCTCGCCTATCCGGTGCGCGACGGCATCCCGATCATGCTGCCCTCGGAGGCGCGCACGATCTCGGCCGAGGACATGCTGACGCCACCGCCGCCGCGGCTCAGCGGGCCGTCGTGACGGCCTTTCGCTGACAACCGCTTCCGGAAGAATGCCGCAAGCCATCGAGATTGGCGTCGGCGTCCGTGATTGCATAACACCGCTGCAGCACGGAAATCCGAACGCTGGCGGGACAGCACCCCCCTCTGCCCTGCCGGGCATCTCCCCCGCAAGGGGGGAGATTGGCAGTTCTGGCGCTCCGCCATTCTTGCAACGTTGGAGATTGGCGAAACCGGCTGAGCGTTCAATCTCCCCCCTTGCGGGGGAGATGTCCGGCAGGACAGAGGGGGGTGTGAAGGAATGCGGCTTCACAATTCTTCCTCCCATCTTGGCGTCTTGGCTCCAATTGAGGACAGAAGGCGTTTGTGCCTACTGAAAATTGCGCCCTTTCGGCATGACCTGTTGCGCGGCGCTCGATAGCGTCGCGACGTCTTGGTGGACCGGCTGGCCACGGCTTGCGGCGGATCCAATCGGCCGTTTGGCGGGATTATGCTCGATGACCGGTCGATTGGCCGATTCCAGCAGCACGCTCAGCCAGGACGTCAAATCCTCGACCCTGTCGGCGACGATGTGGATGACGTCCGATTCGTGCTGCAGCTTGCCGGTGACGCGGATGAAGCGGGCACCCATGACGATGGAGCGGAAACGGTCGAAGACGCGCGGCCAGATGATGACGTTGGCGATCGACTTCTCATCCTCCAGCGTGAGGAAGATGGCATTGCCCTTGCCGGGACGCTGGCGGACCAGAACGAGGCCGGCGACAGAGACGCGGCGGCCGTCGCGCACCGATGGCAGGCAGGCATTGGGGGTGATTCCGGCACGATCCAGCCTTTCGCGCAGGAAGGCGACGGGATGCTCCTTCAGCGACAGGCCGAGCGAGCGGTAATCGTGGACGACATGCTCGCCGAGCGGCATTTTGGGCAGTTTCGTTTCCGGCTCCAGCTCACGCAGGTTGAGCGAGGGCTGGTCGAACAGCGGCAGTTTCTCGGCGGCGCTCTTGCCGTCGAGCGCCCGCACCTCCCAGAGCGCGGCACGACGGTCGAGGCCGATCGAGCGGAACGCGTCCGCCTGCGCCAGTCTTTCGATCTCGCCGACATCGAGGCCCGAGCGCAGCCAGACATCCCTGACCGAACGATAGCCGTCGCCGCGCTGCGCGACGACTGTATTCATGCGCTCTTCGGACAGGCCCTTGATCTGGCGGAAGCCGAGCCGCACGGCATGCGCCGTTTCGATGACGCCGCGCATCGAGGCATGACGATCGAGGATGCGTGACGGATCGAAGGCGGTGGCCTCCAGCGTGCAGTCCCAGACGGAATGGTTGATGTCGACCTCGCGTATCTCGACACCATGGTCGCGCGCGTCGCGCACGAGCTGCGCCGGCTGGTAGAAACCCATCGGCTGGGAATTCAGGATCGCGGCGCAGAAGACGTCGGGAAAGAAGGTCTTGAACCAGCAGGAGGCGTAGACCAGCAGCGCGAAGGAGGCGGCGTGGCTTTCGGGAAAGCCATATTCGCCAAAGCCTTCGATCTGCTTGAAGCAGCGCTCGGCGAACTCCCTGGGATAGCCCTTCTCGACCATCCCTTCGACCATTCGCGTTTCATAGTTGCCGATCGTGCCTGTGCGTTTGAAGGTCGCCATGGCGCGGCGCAGTTCGTCGGCTTCGCCCGGCCGGAAGCCGCCGGCGACAATGGCGATCTTCATCGCCTGCTCCTGGAACAGCGGCACGCCGAGCGTCTTGCCAAGGATCTCTTCCAGCTCAGGCTTGGGGTATTCGGCCTTCTCCTTGCCCTGTCGTCTGCGCAGATAAGGATGCACCATGTCTCCTTGGATGGGACCGGGCCGCACGATCGCCACCTCGATGACGAGATCATAGAATTCGCGGGGCTTAAGCCGCGGCAGCATCGACATCTGGGCGCGGGATTCGATCTGGAAGACGCCCAACGTATCCGCCCGGCAGATCATGTCGTAGACGCGAGGGTGTTCCGGTGGGATAGAGTCCAAGCTGTAGGGCCGGCCGTAATCGTCCCGCGCCTGCGGATAATGCTGCGTGAGCAAGGTCAGAGCGCGCTTCAGGCAGGTCAGCATGCCGAGCGCCAGCACGTCCACCTTGAGGATCTTCACCGCGTCGAGATCGTCCTTGTCCCATTCGACCATCTTGCGCTCCTCCATCGCCGTCTTGACGATGGGCACGACCTCGTCGAGGCGGTCGCGGGTGATGACGAAGCCGCCGACATGCTGGGAAAGATGGCGGGGAAAGCCCATGATCTCGTTGGCACGCTCCAGCACCTGCCTGGACAGCGGATCGGTGCGGTCGAGGCCGCCGGCATTGGCTTCCCTTTCGCCGAGCTCGGAGGTCGACCAGCCCCAGATGGTGCTCGACAGCGCGCTTCTGACGTCTTCCGACAGGCCCATGGCCTTGGCAACTTCGCGCAGGGCGGAGCGGCCGCGATAGCTGATGACGGCGGCGGCCAAGGCGGTGCGCTTGGCGCTGTATTTCTCGTAGATATAGGCGATGACCTCGTCGCGCCTTTCATGCTCGAAATCGACGTCGATGTCGGGCGGCTCGTTGCGCTCCTCGGAGATGAAGCGCTCGAAGAGTGCATCGATCCGGTCGGGGCCGACTTCGGTGATGCCGATGCAGAAGCAAATGACCGAATTGGCGGCAGAGCCGCGCCCCTGGCAGAGGATGTCCTGACTGCGGGCGAATTTCACGATGTCGTAGACGGTCAGGAAATAGCGCGCGTAATTCAGGCGCTCGATCAGGGCGAGTTCTTCTTTGATGCGTTGCGTGACATGCGAAGGCACGCCGGCCGGGTAGCGCCTTGCCGCCCCTTCACATGCCAAACGCTCGAGTTCGGCCTGCGGCCCAAGCCCGGATTCGGTCGGCTCGTCCGGATAATTGTATTCGAGGTCGCTGAGCGAGAAGGTCAATTCGTCGGCGAAGCGCAGCGTCTCCGCCAGCGCCTGCGGGTGGCGGCGGAAAAGCCGTGCCATCTCCAGCGGCGGCTTCAGGTGGCGCTCGGCATTGGCGGTCAGCTCCAGCCCGACCTCGGAAACCGGCGTGTTGAGGCGGATCGCGGTGAGCACGTCCTGCAGCGGCCGGCGGTCGGCCGCATGATAGAGCACGTCATTGGTCGCCATCAGCGGGACGCGCGCATGCTCGGCCATCGCCGCGGCCTGCTCGATGCGGAAGCGGTCATTGCCGCCATAGTCCGGCGTCACGGCAAGACGGAGCGCCGCGCCGAAGCGATCATTGAGCCGGCTAATGAATGCCAGACTGTCTTCCGAGCGGCCAGACAAATCGGGCAGGATCGCCAGCGACATCCGATCGCCCCATTCGAGCAGGTCGTCAAGCTCGAGCAGCGTCGCGCCCTTCTCGTTCTCGTCGCGCAGATTGGCTTGCGTGAGCATGCGGCAAAGATGGCCCCAGCCCTGGCGGTCGCGGGGATAGGCGAGGATGTCCGGCGTGCCGTCGCCGAACACCAGGCGGCAGCCCGGGTGATAGGCCATCTTCTCCACCTTGGCCTGCTGCCATGCGCGCACGACGCCGGCGACCGTGTTCCTGTCGGCAAGCCCGATCGAAGCAAAGCCGTAGAATTTCGCCGTGACCACCAGCTCTTCGGGCTTGGAGGCGCCGCGCAGGAAGGAGAAGTTCGAGCTTATGCCGAATTCGGCATAGGGGATGACGGTCAGCGCGTTCATGCGAACACCCCATGCATGAACCAGCGCGGCGGCGCGGCCTGCGGCGCAGTGTTGTAGAGACCCTGGCGGTAGAGCCAATAGCGGCGACCCTCGCTATCCTCGATGCGATAATAGTCGCGGGTCGGCGCCTCCTCCTCGCCGGGCAGCTGGCGCCACCATTCGGCGGCGATGCGTTCCGGCCCCTCGGCGCGGGCGACGCGGTAGAGCGCGCGCCGCCAGCGGAAATTCATCGGCGGTCCCTCGGGGATCTCGGTCGCCGGCACTTCGATCGGTTCGGGCGAGCGGAACAGGCGCACCGGCCGCTCCGGCGGGTAGACGGTCATCGGCGGCGCTGTTCGGGGCGGCGCCGCCCGGCCGGCCGCCGGGGCGCGCCTTTGCGGCGCTTCGGCGAAAGGCACAGTTTTGACGGCCCGTTCCGGCAGGTGGCTCTCGACGACCACCGGCTTCAGCACAGCGGCCTCGCCGAGACGGGCGCGGACGCGGTCGGCAAAGAGCGCGATGTCGGCGTCATCATCGGCGGTATCGCCGGTGAGGTCGCCCTGAGCCAAGTCGAAGGCGGCGACCGACAGCACGGACAGCCGCACGAGGTCGAAGCCGAAGCCGGCGTCGATGTTCTGCTCCAGCGCGGTGAGCCGCTCATGGAACAGTCTTTGGATCAGCCGCGGCTCGCGCATCGGGCGCGAGGTGCCGACGGCGATGCGGCTGACGGCGCCGTCGATGCGGAAGAGAAGCAGCGCCAGCGTCCTTGCGCCCTCGCCGCGGCGTTCGAGGTCGGTCTTCAAGGCGATCGCCAGCCGGCTCACCAGCCGCTCGATATCGTCGGTGAGCATGACCGGCTCGGCAAGATGGCGCTCGACCGAGAGCGGCGCGACGGGAAGGCGCGGCGACACGGCCTCGTCGAGCCGGCCGAGCGCCTGGTCGAGACGCAGAAGCAAGGTGGCGCCGAAACGGCGGGCGAGCGGCGCGCGGGGCGCGGCCATCACCGCGCCGGCGGTGCGCAGGCCTACACTTTCCAGGCTGGCGCGGGTCTCCGGCGCAATGCGCAGCGCCGACAAGGGCAGCGGCGAAAGCAGCGCTTCTTCCTCGCCACCGGCCACGATGCGATCGCCATGGAAGCGCGCCGCCGCCCAGGCGGCACCCGGCGTCGAGGCCAGCCCGGCACGGACATCGAAGCCCTGCTGGAAGAAGCGGGTGAGGATCTCGTCCTGCATGGCGCGCTCGCCGCCGAACAGATGCGTGCAGCCGGTGACGTCGAGGAACAGCCCGTCTTCCGCGTCGATCGCCACCAGCGGCGTGTAGCGGTCGCACCAGTCGGCAAGGCCTTCGAGCAGGCGGCGGTCGGCCTCCGGGTCTGCCTCGACCACATCGATCGAGGGGTGCATGGCGCGGGCATCGGCAATGCCCATGCCGCGCTTCAGCTTCAGCGCCTCAGCCCGCTCGTCGAGGGCTGCGATGCGCTGGGTGTTGTTGTCGCGATGGCTGATCACCAGAGGCAGGTGATGCGAGGGCCGGGAACGCCAGGACCGCCCCAGACGCTGGCGCAGGATCCGTTCCGCCGCCAGATGCGGGAACCACAGCGACAGAATTCTCTGTTCTTTCTGCAAAAGCGTGCTCATCGGGGTTCCACTCCAGTGTGAACTGTCCGGGCAGGGCCGTGCGGCTCTTGCCGATATCGACTTTGAAGGCGGGGCGGCCGATCGAGCCGGCGAGCGGCCCGGCGACCGTCTCGCGGCTTGCCGAAGGTGCGGCCGAAACAATGAGGCGCACGGGTGCGGCGGTGGGATCGGCCTCGCCGGCCTGGCGCAGCAAAAGCAGCGGACGGCCGGCATTCCGGGCCCGCGCATGCAGCCGGCGCGTGGCGGTGAGGTCGAGAAGCCGCGGACTGCCGCGGATCTCGAGGATGACTGCGGCGAAGGCGGTCATGCGGGCGGCCTCCTCGGCGATCCAGAGCGCGTCGAGCAGCTTCGGCGCCTCGGAAAACAGCAATTGCTCGGGCTCGATGCCGAACAGGGCGTGAAGGCCCCTGGCATAGGGCAGGCCGGCCTCGTGAAAGA
Source organism: Mesorhizobium sp. CA14 (assembly GCF_020165195.1). Taxonomy (GTDB): domain Bacteria; phylum Pseudomonadota; class Alphaproteobacteria; order Rhizobiales; family Rhizobiaceae; genus Mesorhizobium. The sequence continues at coordinate 41,915 of NZ_JAIUHR010000032.1, forward strand.
TTTCCGCCGTCCCGACCCAGAGGATCGGCAGGCCCTGCTTCTCCCTGAGGATCAGGCTTACGAGCGAGAGCGCGAAACCGGCGACGGCACCGGCATCGCGAGTCTCCAGGCCATGGATTTCGCTGAGCGCCGCCTTGGGCAGGCCGCCGCCGAGGGCTGCGTCGAAGCGCTCGATGCCGGTGTGTAGAAAGGCGTCCACCGAGGCCACGGCAAGACCGCGCCGGACAATCGTCATGTCCGACTTGGCGATATCGTCGGGCGCGCTTCCTGCAGGCGCCTGCAGGCGCTCGGGCAGCGTTCCCTCGATCTTCGCTATCTGGCGGCGCAGGGCAAAAACGGTCTCCCGCGCCACGGCGCTTATCGCCATGACGTTCACTTCCAGCAGCAATTGTTCCTGTTATGTTCTTATAGATTCCAGAGGCGGCCGGAAGAGTCAAGCAGACTCGTAAGGAATTTATTCCTCCGGTTTTTACCCTGAAAGCGAACGCCCCAGCCGGCCCATTTGCCTCAATCGGCGCGAAAGCCTATATGCCGGGATCAAAGGACAGTTCATGGCCCGCATCTACAAGACCCGCACCTGGCACGACCAGCTTTCTCCGTCGATGGACGAGATGGAGCTTCTGGCGCTGGAGACCTACGCCCATCTGCCGGACGAGTTCCGCAAGCTCACCGGCGAGATCATTATCCAGATCGCCGAGTTCCCGACCGACGAGATCATGGACGACCTGTCGCTGGAGACGCCCTTCGACCTGCTCGGCCTGTTCGAGGGACGCGGCATCGCCGAGCGCTGGAACCCACAGACCGGCGAGGGCCCGAACCGCGTCACGCTCTACCGCCGCGCCATCCTCGACTACTGGGCCGAGAACGAGGAGACGCTGGGCGACATCGTCACCCATGTGCTGATCCACGAGATCGGCCATCATTTCGGCCTATCGGACGACGACATGGAGCGGATCGAGGAAGCGGCCGAGCAGGCGGCGCCGGGCTGAGCGCGCACCTCGTCATCCTAGGGCGAAGCAAGGAGCGAAGCGACGCGCGTAGACCCTAGGATCCATGCCATTCCATCAACACCAAGCCCGCGGTGCAGAACGGAACGCTTGCCGCCCGACACCCGCAATGTTCCCTATATACTGGCCCGCCGCGCCCTTCGGCAGAGGGAACGGAATGGACCCCGGGTCTGCGCTCCGCTTTGCGTCGCTACGCCCTAGGATGACGAATGAGAGAGCCTGCCCTACCAGTCGCTCAGCTTGGTATCGGCTGTGTAGTCGTGGCCTTCGACATCCTTCACCACGGCCTGGCCGCAGCGCATCGACTTCGTCTGCTGGTCAAAGCCATAGGTCGGCGAGCCGAACAGGTGCCAGCCCTTGTTCAGCGCCGCCGTCACCTTGTGGCAGAAGGTGGCGTCGTCCGGGCCGGTGAGGAAGCGGTAGAGTTTCATGGATTGATCCTGTCGTGCCTAATCTGTCGTGCCTAATTATCGTGATTGGATGAAAAGCCGGGCCTGAAAAATCATATCTCGTCCGACATCATGCGCCGATGATCGCGGCCTTCGCCAGAAGTTTCTCGGCTTCCGCCAGATGCAGCCGCTCGACCATGCGGCCGTCGAGCGGAATCACCCCTTTGCCGGCATTTTCGGGCCGCGCGAACGCCTCCCGGATCGCGCGGGCCCTGGCCAGCGCTTCGGGCGACGGTGAAAAGGCGCGGTTCGCCGCTTCGATCTGGGCGGGGTGGATCAGCGACTTGCCGTCGAAACCCATGGCGGCGGCTTCCGCGCATTCGCCGGCAAAAGCGTCGAGGTCGCGAAAATCGTTGGCGACGCCATCGATGACGTCGAGCCCGCCGGCCCGCGCCGCAAGCACCAGCTGCATCAGCCAGGGCATCAGATAGCGCCGGTCGGGCGTCGCCAGGATGCCGGTCGCCTTCACCAGGTCGTTCGTTCCGGCAACGAAACAAGCCAGCCTCGAAGCAGGGTCGCGGCCAAGCTCGGCGATGGCGCCGATGTTGAGCAGCGCCCTGGGCGTCTCGATCATCGCCCATAGTTTCACGCTGTCCGGCGCGAAATTGTCGTCGAGCAGGTCGCCTGCTTCGAGGATGTCGCGCGGCGTGCTGATCTTGGGCAGAAGAATGCCGTCGGGCTCGGCCTTGGCCACCGCCAACAGGTCGTGGGTGCCCCATTCGCTGGCCAAAGGATTGATGCGCACCACCATCTCGCAGCGCCTTTCGCGCCCGGCGAGAATGCCTGCGACCTTGTCGCGCGCCGCTTTCTTGTCGGCGGGCAGGACGGCGTCTTCGAGATCGATGATGACGGCGTCGCAGCCCAAGGAGCCGAGCTTGGCGAGCGCCTTGTCGTTCGAAGCGGGAATGTAAAGCACCGAACGGCGCGGGCTGTAAGTGTCGACGGTCATGGCCGATCTATGCCGGGTGATGACAGATGAGGCAAGGCGGAGCCTCTCGAGGGACCGGACAATCGCATATGGCAGCGCCAGCCCCCGCTCCGTCTCGGCGCTGCGCGCCGAGACGGAGCGGGGGAGCGCCCTAGCGATTATCATGTCTCAGGAGGAGATGGCTCCTGCACCAAATCTGCAAATCTGTGCGGAAAACTTCCTCCAATCCGCCGCGCGTTTTCCGCATGGGCTGGCGAAACCAGCGCCATGCGAACGCCTCACACATCCCGCTGGTCCCTGCCGCGCCGGCTCCGCAATGACGGCTGGTGGCTCGTCGAGCCGCAAAGGCGGTGCCACGAGGCGGCCATCCTGCCTTTCGCCCCGAGGCCGCTCCACATGGTGGGAGCGGACACGCCGGGGACGGTCCGGCGATGACGCTCCTTGCCGACCCTGCCATGGGCTCTGCCCAGGCATGCGCAAATGCCCGAGGCCTTTGTCGATTCATCTCCTTGTCCCGATACAACTGCGGACTGAAAACAATTTCCCACTTCTCCATGGAATTGCCCTAATCCTACCGTCACCGAACCCCACGCACCGGGCCGCTGATTTCATGCCGCACAACATACTCGTCGCCGACGACGACCCTCATATCCGCGAGATCATCTGCTTCGCGCTGGAAAAGGCCGGCATGAAGACGGCCGCTGTCGCCAACGGCGCAGCGGCGCTCCAGGCAGTCGAGCGCCGCGCGCCCGACCTCATCGTGCTCGACATCGGCATGCCGGAGATGGACGGGCTGGAGGTCTGCCGCAGGCTGCGGCAAAAATCCGACGTGCCGGTGCTGTTTTTGTCCGCGCGCGACGAGGAAATCGACCGCGTGCTCGGGCTGGAGATGGGCGGCGACGATTATGTGACGAAACCGTTCAGCCCGCGCGAGCTGGTCGCCCGCGTCAACGTCATCCTGCGGCGCGCGCGTCCGGCGCCGGTCGAAGAAGAAGCCGACGACCGTCAATTCGTGCATGGCAAGCTCATGCTCGTCCCGGCAAGCCATGAAGCGAGCTTCGACGGCAAGCCGCTCATCCTGACGGCGATCGAATTCGCGATCCTCAAAGGCTTCCTCGCCCGCCCGCAGCATGTGCTTGGCCGCGACGCGGTGATGGCCAATGCCTATGCCTCCAACATCCATGTCTCGGAACGCACGGTCGACAGCCACATCCGCAATTTGCGGGCCAAGCTGGCGGCGGTCGGCTGTCTCGACGCGATCGCGACGGTGCATGGCGTCGGCTTCCGGCTCGGCCGATGCGGTGGTTGAGCAAGGAAAGGTGGCGGCCGCGGCTTGCCACCGTCGTCGTCGTCATCCTCATCCTGGTGATGGCGCTGCCGCTGGTCGGGCTGTTCTTCTTCCGGCTCTATGAGAACCAGCTGATCCGCCAGACCGAGGGAGAGCTGATCGCGCAAGGCGCGGTCGTTGCCGCTGTCTACGCCCAGGAGGTGCGCGCGGCCGGCATTGCCCAGGACAGGCTGGGTTCGCCGATCTCGGCCGATCCGGCGAGGGACAGCAACTATCCCTATGATCCGATCGAGCCGCGGCTCGACCTTGCCGCCGACGATGTCATGCCGATGCGTCCCGCGGCGCTTCCCGCCGTCCCCGACCCGGCCTTCGCGGCCATCGGCGCGCGGCTCGACGGCATTCTCGACGAAACGCAGAAAACGACGCTTGCCGGCTTCCGCCTGCTCGATCCGCGCGGCGTGGTGATTGCCGGCGGCGACGAGGTCGGCCGGTCGCTTGGCGAAGTCGAGGAAGTACGGACCGCGCTTTCGGGCCATTATGCCAGCGAACTGCGCTTGCGAATACCTGACCAGCCGGCGCCGCCGCTTTATTCGGTCAGCCGCGGCACCAGGGTGCGCGTCTTCGTCGCCATGCCGGTCGAGCTCGACGGCCGGGTCGCGGGCGTCGTCTATCTGTCGCGGACGCCAAACAACATCGTCAAGCACCTCTATGGCGAACGCGGCAAGGTGACGTTGGCGGCGATCACGATCGTCGGCGGCACGCTCTTGATCGCGCTGGTGTTCATCCGCACCGTCAGCCGGCCGATCTACGCGCTGATCGAGCGGACGAAACGCATCGCCGCCGGCGACCGCGAGGCGATCAGGCCGCTCGCCCATCACGGCACGCGCGAGATGGCGGCGCTGTCGGCGGCTTTCCTCGACATGGCGCAAAAACTGCAGGCGCGCTCCGACAGCATCCAGACCTTCGCCACCCATGTCTCGCATGAATTGAAATCGCCGCTGACGGCAATCCAGGGCGCGGCGGAGCTGCTGAGGGATTCCGGCGGCGCGATGGACGAGGCCGAGCGCAAGCGTTTCTCCAACAACATCGTCACCGATGCCGGGCGGCTCAATCTCCTGGTGCGTCGGCTGCTTGACCTGGCGCGCGCTGAAAATCTGGAACCGAGCGGCGAAAGCACGACGCTTTGTGCGGCATTGGCATCCTTGCCGATCGACACAAGGCTCGAAGCGCGGCTTGAGGGCGGCGGCGATATCGGGCTCGGCATCTCGGCCGAGAATCTCGGCATCGTGCTCGCCAATCTCATCGACAATTCGGCACGACATGGCGCCCGGCAGGTGGCGATCCACGCCTCAGCCGATGGCGAGCGCGCGTCGGTCCGGATCGGCGACGACGGCGAGGGAATCTCGGCCGCCAACCGCGCCAGGATCTTCGAGCCGTTCTTCACCACGCGGCGCGAATCCGGCGGCACCGGCATGGGGCTCGGCATCGTGCTGGCCCTCCTGAAAGCGCATGATGGCACGATCAGGCTGGTTGACTCCGAGCGCGGCACGCGCTTCGAGATCGATCTTCCTGCATTGATTTGAGCGTGCGAACCCGAGCGTCGGGACCATGCTCTGGAGTCGGAGAACCAAAAGCGTGCGCTACGACATCGTCATCATCGGCGGGGCCATCGTCGGGTCCTCGGTCGCCTATTACCTGCGCGAGGAGGGCTTTACCGGCTCGATCGCGCTGATCGAGCGCGATCCACAGTTCTCGCATGCGGCGACGACCTTGTCCTGTGCCTCGATTCGCCAGCAATTCTCGATCCCCGAAAACATCCGCCTGTCGCAGTTCACGCTGAAACTGTTCCGGCGGCTGAAGGAAACCTTCGGCGCCGACGCCGATATCGGTTTTCGCGAGGGCGGCTATCTCATCCTCGCCGGCGAGGCCGGGCTGCCGATCCTCAAGGCCAATCACGAGACGCAGCTCGCGGAGGGCGCCGACATCGTGCTGGAGGATGCCGGCCAGCTGACGCAGCGTTTCTCCTGGCTGTCGGCCGAAGGCATTTCCGCCGGCGCCTATGGCCGCAGCGGCGAAGGCTGGTTCGACGCGCATGCCATGCTGATGCTGTTCCGCCAGGCGTTGCGCGACAGGAAGATCGATCTCATCACGGCTTCCGTCACCGGCATCGCGCGCGACGGCAATCGCGTCACCAGCGTAAGCCTCGACAATGGCGAGACGCTCGAAGCGGGCACCGTCATCAACGCGGCCGGGCCGAATGCCGGCAAGGTCGCCGCCTTGGCCGGGCTGGCGCTGCCGGTCGAGCCGCGCAAGCGCAATGTCTTCGTCTTCGAAGCGCGCGAGAAATTCGCTGATATGCCGCTGCTGGTGGATCCGTCCGGCATCTATGTGCGGCCGGAGGGCTCGGTCTACATCACCGGTGGCGCCGAGCCGGAGGAAGGCGATCATGCGCCCGATCCAACGGATTTCGAGGTCAACTGGCCGCTGTTCGAAGAGGTGATCTGGCCGGTCCTAGCCACCCGCATCCCGGCCTTCGAGGCGATCAAGCCGACGCGCGCCTGGGTCGGGCATTACGACTACAACACGCTCGACCAGAATGCGGTGATCGGCCGGCATCCGGAGGTCGAAAACTTCCTGTTCGCCAACGGCTTCTCCGGCCACGGCCTGCAGCAGGCGCCGGCGGTGGGGAAGTCGATCGCCGAGCTCATCGTGCATGGCGGCTACCGCACGATCGACTGTACGGCATTCGGATATGAGCGTGTGGCGGAAGGACGGGCGTTCCGGGAGCTGAACGTCATCTGACGGACGGCTGCATCGACCGAAAGCGCATTGCCGAGCGCATGGCCTCGTGCCGTGTTGTCGAAGATGCACCAGACCTCCGATACGCTGGCTTCGGCAAGCCGCCTGCCGATATCCAGAAGCTGATCGGCCTCGTAGTCCGAATAGTAGACGCGCGGCGCGCCATGGAATCGGAAGTAGGCGAGATCGCGCCAGCCGCCGGGCATAGCGGCGGCGGGCACGGGAGCGGGATCGGCCGCAACGCGCCCAACTTGAAAGCGGCTCAGTAAGGCCCCGGCTTCCGGCTCGAACCAGGTGGGGTGACGCGGTTCGCAAACCAGGCGCCGGTCGCTCTTTACACGCAGCATCGTGAAGAAGTTTTCGGCTGTTTGGGGCTCGAATTGCAGACTGGGCGGCAGTTGCACCAGGAGCACGGAAAGCTTGGTACCGAGGCCGCCGATCTGACCCAAAAACGCGTCCAGAAGATCATCGCAATCTTCGAGGCGGCGCTCATGCGTCACGGCTCTGGGGATTTTTGCGGAAAAGCGAAAATGATTCGGGACCGAGCGCGCCCAGCGCTCATAGGTTTGCCGCCGATGCGGCTTGTGGAATGAGGAATTGATCTCCACGATCGAAAGCCGTGCCGCATAACGTTCGAGCTGCGAGCCGGAACCGGGGAAAGAAGGTTTATGCGCTGCCGGTATGCTCCATCCGGCGGTTCCCACGACACAGCGGCTGTTCTCCATCCCCCAAAAATCTGGACGGGTGCTATTGCGAGTCAAGGGAGATCTTTCAGGTAGCCGGCCGAGCGCCGAAATACCCCTGCAGCCACCCAAGCACGCGCGCCCAGCCCTCGGCATGTTCCGCCGCCGCGTCCGGGAAACCCGCGAAGCCGCCGTGGCAGATGGTGAGCCGCGTGCCGCCGGCGATCGGCTCCAGCAGATAAGCGACCGTCGTTTCGTGCCGGCCGAGCGCCGGATGGTCCCAGTCGTAACGCCGCGTCTGCACGATCCGACGCGGCATTTCGATTTCGAGAAACTCTCCGCCGGCGGGCAGGCGCCTGCCGTCGGCGGTTCGCACCGTGACACGCCAGCTTCCGCCGACGCGCAGATCCGCGTTCCAACCGGTCATGCGGTAAGTTTCGGGCGAACCCCACCAGCGCTCGACCGCGCTGGTTATCAACGCCGCGCCAACCTCGTCGGGTGAGGCGGGAAGGTCGGCCGAGGCCATGACCGTGTCCGCGTTCGCCATGGCCTGCGGCAAGGATAGTTGCAGCATCGCATACACCTCCGGCGCGAATCGTTCGTATCCGAAACGAATCCTTATCCCTTTGACGGCGGGCGCTCGAAACCCTTGCCGGTTTCGAGCAGGCTCTTGAGGCTGGCGAGCACCAGCGGCCAGCCTTTGGAGACGTTCGGGATCAGCCTGTGGGAGCCGTCGGCCTCATGGGTGACGGCGAGCTTCATCAATTCGCCGTCGGGCTCGATGGTGAAGGTGCAGCGCGTATAGCCGTCCTCCTTAACCTCGGGCATCCATTCGTTGCGCCATTTGATGACGAGGCGTTTCGGCGGGTCGATTTCGAGGATCTCGCCGGAGTCGGCGATGCGCCCGTCGGGGAAGACCAGCTTCCAGCTCGAGCCGACCTTCCAGTCGCTCTCCTGATGGGAGCAGAGGAAGAACTGCCGGTTGAATTCCGGATCGGTCAGCGCTTGCCAAAGTTTTTCAGGCGTCGTGCGGATATAGGTGACATAGACAAAACTGTTCTCGCTCACGGCTCTTCCCTTTCAAGGCGTTGCTTCAGGTCGCTGAGGGCAGCAAGCCGCCCCCGCTCGAACTTGCCGATCCAGCGCTCGGCGATCTCGTTGATCGGAACGGGGTTCAGGTAATGCTCCTTCTCGCGGCCCCGGCGCATGGTGGTGACGAGGTTCGCCTCCTCGAGGATCGCTAGGTGCTTGGTCACCGCCTGGCGCGTCATCTCCATGTTCTCGCAAAGCGCGTTCAGCGTCTGCCCGTTCCGGGCATGGAGGCTGTCCAGCAATTGCCGGCGGGTCGGGTCGGCCAAAGCGCGAAAGACGGCATCCATGCTCATGGCTTTAATATGCAACCATTTGGTTGCCTGTCAAGCGGTGGCAAAAATATTCTGCCGCCTGATGACTGCTTGCCCAAGTTTCTTCCTTGCCGGATTGTGCCTGTCTTGAGGTGGCTTCGCTTTTGAGCAGCGCTTTCCCCCACTCCGTCGCTGCTTCGCAGCGCCACCTCTCCCCCCTCCGGAGGGAGAGGAAGGGAGCCAGGGTCGGCGAACTCGCACCGTTCCTCTCCCCCGTCGATCGGGGGAGAGGTGTCGAGCGAAGCTCGACGGAGTGGGGGTCGATCTGGCTCGCCGATTCCAAGCAGAAATCGGCTCCGATATCGGCGGCGGTTCAGGTCAGCGCTGGCGGGAAAACCAGAAGGCGTCGGTCATGCGCGCCATGCCGATGCGCTCGTAGAAGCCGACGGCGTCGGGCATCGAGATCAGGCTGATGGCGACCGAAGGCCCGAGCTGCCGCTGCGCCTCGTCTCAGGCCCTTGCCGACGCCGAGCCCTTGCGCCGAGGCGGATACGGCGAGTTCGGAGATGTAGCAGACCCAGGAGAAATCGGTGATGCCGCGCGCGACGCCGATCAGCGGCTTGCCCTCGATGTCGAGCCGCGCTGTCAGCACCAGATTGGCATTGCCGAGCATTGTCTTCAGGCGCGCTTCATCGTCGACGGGCCGTGTTTCACCGAGACCGGATTCCACCAGCACGCGGCGGAATTCGGCGACATCGAGCGCGGGTTCGCTGGCGTAAAGGATTTTTGAAGGATCGGCCATGGCCGCAGACTGCACCAGCCGGCCGGGATTTCGAAGCCGTTTTTTAGTTGTTCCAGCTCCGGCACGCATGCCATGCTCGACATTGGCCCAAGGCCCGCGCACGAACAGTTGCCTTTCATTTACCCCCGGCTTTGTGTAAACCGTCCGGCAAAATTCCCCGCAAGCCAAGAAGAAGACGGGCAAGGACCATGGATAAATTCACCAAGCTCACCGGCGTCGCCGCGCCCATGCCGATCGTCAATGTCGACACCGACATGATCATCCCGAAGGATTATCTGAAGACGATCAAGCGCACCGGGCTCGGCACCGGGCTTTTCGCCGAGATGCGCTACAATGAGGACGGCTCGGAAAACCCGGATTTCGTGCTCAACAAGCCGGCCTACCGCAAGGCGCAGATCCTGGTCGCCGGCGACAATTTCGGCTGCGGTTCGAGCCGCGAGCACGCGCCCTGGGCGCTGCTCGATTTCGGCATCCGTTGCGTGATCTCGACCTCGTTCGCCGACATCTTCTACAACAATTGCTTCAAGAACGGCATCCTGCCGATCACGGTCAGCCCGGAAGACCTCGACAAGCTGATGGACGACGCCTCGCGCGGCTCCAATGCGACGCTGTCGATCGACCTCGAGGCGAAGGAAATCCGCGGGCCGGATGGCGGCGTGGTCAAATTCGATCTCGACGATTTCAAGCGCCACTGCCTCTTGAACGGCCTCGACGATATCGGGCTGACCATGGAGAAGGCCGGCGCCATCGCGTCCTTCGAGAAGAGGAATGCCGAGCAGCGCCCCTGGGCCTGAAAGACTGTTTGGAAATTCTACTCCGGCGGCCATCTGCCGACAGTTTCTGCGCTTCCGTTGCTCACGGACCAAATGTCCGCTGCGCTACGGTTCTCGAAACCGCCACCATATGACTCGCCAGAGCGAATTTCGAAACAGTCTCTGAGCGGCGCGGCTTCAAATCGATAGGCCCGCCCTTTGCCGGCTGGGCCGGCGGCTGAATGGAGGGACAGTCATGACACGCTCGCTTCTGGCTGCTTCGGTGGCAATGCTTCTCGTCACGGTCGGCGCCAATGCGCAGACCACCGTGCCCGCCACGCAGCCGGCGCCCATCGCGTCCGACCAGCCGGCGGCCGATCAAGGCGCGGCCGATCAGGGATTGAGCAGCGACCAGGCCGCGTCGGATGACGACAGGCAGGCGCCGATCCCGTTCGAGGGTGGCCAGCTCACCATCACGCAGCCGGAGCAGGACGGCGAGAAGGTGCTGGCTTATGACGGCAAGCAGCTTGCCAGCAATTACGACGTCTTCTTCGACAAGATCGTCAAGATCGGCGACGTCAACGTGGCGCTGGTCGATGTCGGTGACGGCGGCAACCAGTGCGGGCCGGCCAAGGTCATCATCTGGAAGCCGAAGGACGGTGAGATCCAGACCACCACGGTCGAGCAGGACGAATGCGGCGCGCCGCCGGCAGCAGTCTCCGACAGCGCCATTTATTTCGTGCCCTACCTGCTGCCGGGCGAGTCCAAGCCGGCGCTGCAATGGTCGCCCGCGGAAGGGCTGACGACCTCCGGCAACCTGACCTACACGCCCGAACCCGGCACCGGCTGGAAGAATGTCGACCCGTCGAAATTGGACAACATCATCGATGCCTTCCACAACGAGGCCGTCTACAAAGCCGGACAGGCGTTGCTGGGCAACGACATGCCCGACATGGCGACCAGCCTTTTGGTCGGCGGCGGCACCGAAAAGACGGCCTCGGGCGCCTTCTACGCCACCGGCTGCGTGCCGCATGACTGCGGCGGCAACGACGGCTTCATGGCGGTCGACCCCGCCAAACAGAAAGTCTATTTTGCCCGCCGCGGCGACAATGGCGAGCCGCAGGCCTGGCCGCCGATGAAGGATTGGCCGGCGGATATCAAGAAGGCGTATGACGACGCCCAGGGGTCGGGGAATTAAGGTATGCTGATATTCAGGTGAGGCCGGCCTGCAAGTGGCGGCTTCCTGCGCTTCCGGTGCTCACGTACTTTAAGTACGCTCCGCTCCGGTTCTCGGCAGCCACCACTTTCGACTCGGCCTGACCTGAAGCTCAACACACCTTAGGCCGGTGCGTTGCAGACCACCGTCAGCTTCGTCATCCAGAGTCCTCGCGCGTCGCTCGCTCCTAGCCGCAGCCAAATGTCCGAGGGTCTGCGCTTGCCTTCGTGACAACGCTCCGCCCGGCTTGGCCCACGACTGTACCGTCGTCCCCTGCTAGACGGATAAGAACCAACGCGAGGCCCCCATGCGCAAGCTTATCTCCACCGGCTCCCCTTTCGAGAAAACCGCGGGCTATTCGCGCGCGGTGGTGCAGGGCGACTGGTGTTTTGTCTCCGGCACGACCGGCTATGATTATGCCACAATGACCATGCCCGACACGGTCGAAGCGCAGACGCGCAATTGCCTTGCCACCATCGCCAAGGCGCTGGCCGAGGGCGGGTTCGACTTGGCCGATGTGGTGCGGGCGCGCTACTACATCATCGACCAGGCCCATGTTGACGTCGTCTTCCCGATCCTCGGCGAGGCGTTCGGCGACATCCGCCCGGCGGCGACGATGATCGTGTGCCAGCTCAACAAGCCGGAGATGAAGATCGAGATCGAGGTGACGGCGCTGAGGCGCACGGAATAGGAGCTAAGGGATGGCGGTTCGGCGCATCGTAACCAATATCGCCACACAGGACATCGCGGCGGCGAAGCGCTTCTATCATGACGTGCTCGGCCTCGATCTGCTCATGGATATGGGCTGGATCGCCACCTACGGGTCCGAGGAGCGGATGCAGGTGCAGGTGAGCTTCATGGCGCAAGGCGGATCGGACACGCCGGTGCCGGACCTGTCGATCGAGGTCGACGATGTGGACGCGGCGCTTGCAGGCATGGAGAAGGCAGGCTTCGCCATCGAATACGGCCCGGCCGACGAGCCCTGGGGCGTGCGGCGCTTCTATGTGCGCGATCCGTTCGGGCGGCTGGTGAATATTCTGTCGCATCGGTAGGCGCTGTTCCAGCTTGGGTTCCTCGCCCCCACGAAGTGGGTGAGAGGTGGCTCGGCGAAGCCGAGACGGAGAGGGGGGCCCTACGAAGGCCCCCGCTCCGTCCGCTTCGCGGACACCTCTCCCCCGCCTCTGGCGGGGGCGAGGAACCCACGCCACGCCAGACGAGTCTCGCAATGTCCCGTCATCCCCTTGCGCCGCAACCGCTTGGCGTTTAGCAAGACGCCGGTTCAATTTCTCTCCCGGGACGGTTCTCCATGGCTTCGAAAAATCTCTTCCTGCTCGCCGGCGACGGCATCGGCCCCGAGGCCATGGCCGAGGTGAAGAAGCTGATCAAGGCCATGAACGACAGGCTGGGCAGCGGCTTTGCCACCGACGAGGGGCTGGTCGGCGGCTGCGCCTATGACGCACATGGCGCGGCGATCTCCGATGCCGACATGGCGAAGGCGATGGCAGCGGACGCCGTGCTGTTCGGCGCCGTCGGCGGGCCGAAATGGGATACCGTGCCTTACGAGGTGCGCCCCGAGGCCGGACTGCTGCGCCTGCGCAAGGACATGGAGCTGTTCGCCAATCTCAGACCGGCGATCTGCTATCCGGCTTTGGCCGCTTCCTCCTCGCTCAAGCAGGAGGTGGTCGAGGGCCTGGATATCCTTATCGTGCGCGAGCTGACCGGCGGCGTCTATTTCGGCGAGCCGAAGCAGATCATCGATCTCGGCAACGGCCAGAAGCGCGGCATCGACACCCAGGTCTACGACACGTTCGAGATCGAGCGCATTTCGGGCGTCGCCTTCGAGCTGGCGCGCACGCGCAAGAACCACGTCACCTCGATGGAAAAGCGCAACGTCATGAAGTCGGGCGTTTTGTGGAACGAGGTCGTCTCGCAGACCCACAAGGCGCGCTATTCCGACGTCAAGCTCGACCATATGCTGGCCGATGCCGGCGGCATGCAGCTGGTGCGCTGGCCAAAACAGTTCGACGTTATCGTCACCGACAATCTGTTCGGCGACATGCTCTCCGACATTGCGGCCATGCTCACCGGCTCGATCGGCATGCTGCCGTCGGCCTCGCTCGGCGCGCCGGACGCCAAGACCAAGAAGCGCAAGGCGCTTTACGAGCCGGTGCACGGCTCGGCGCCCGACATCGCCGGCAAGGGCATCGCCAACCCGATCGCGATGATCGCGTCCTTCGCCATGTGCCTGCGCTATTCCTTCGGCATGGTCGCCGAGGCCGACAGACTGGAAGCGGCCATCGCCGCCGTGCTCGACGACGGCCTGCGCACCAAGGACATTTTCTCGGCCGGCATGAAGGAAGTCGGGACCACCGAAATGGGCGACGCCATCATCGCCAAGTTCCTGGGATGATCTTATGACCGTCGACATTCGCTGGGCGAGGGTCGACATTGCGCGTCCCACGCCTTCGTCATTCTATGGCGCAGCAAGGAGCGAAGCGACGCAGCGCAGGCCATAGAATCCATTCCGTGACCTATGAGCGTCGCAGCTGTTCAGAACGGCTCCCTGTTCTGCGTCGTCCCTATTCTTCGCGCGAGGTCACGGAATGGATCCTCGGGTCTACGCGTCCGCTTCGCTCCGCTCCGCCCGTGGATGACGAAGTTCGGACGTTTCGGCCAATCTCGGACGTTGCGATTTGCCGCTGAAAAGAACGCCGGCGCTCGCCGCGGGCCTGCCTTCCGTCGCGATCCTACGCTGGCCGCTTCTTCTGCTTCTTGCGCTTTGCCGGCTGGTCGGGTTTCGGCCCCTCGAACTTTGGCTTGTCGAACTTCGCCTTTGCCGGCTTCTTCGCCCAGGATTTTGACCCCGGCGCCGCGGCAGGCTGACGCTCGCCTGGCGCCCGCTTCTCGAATCCGAGCGCACCCTGGTCGAAAGACCGCTTGCCGCGATGCGGCTTTTTCTCCGGCCTCGGCGGCTGGTAGCCGGCGCGCGACAGGTCCGGCGTGCCATCGATCCGCCTGACCGCGATGCTGCCCTGCAGCTTGCGGTCGGGGCCGATCGCGGCGACGAACCGGTCGGCCCAGTCGGCGGCGATCTGCACGAAGGTTTCCTCCGGCTGCATCTTGATGGCGCCGATCTCGCGCTTGGACATGCCGGCGGTGCGGCACAGCATCGGGATCAGCCAGCGCGGCTCGGCATTCTGCCGGCGGCCGACCGAGAGCGAGAACCAGACGCTGTCGCCGAAATCGTCGCGGCGGGCGGGTGCTTCTTCGCGGCGCGCGAACTTCTCTTTCGACGGCGCGAAGGGTGCGACGTCGATCAAATCCTCGGGCGCCGAGCGGCTTGCACGGCAAAGCCGCACGAAGGCTGCGGCCACCAATTCGGCGCCGTGCCGTTCCAGGAGCGCCGCGGCGAAGTCGCGCTCCTCCTCCTTCACCGGCTCGCCGAAGGAAGGGTCGGCCAGGATGCGCTCGTCATCGCGCCTCAGCACCTCGTCGGCCGAGGGTGGGCTCGCCCATGTCGCGGTCAGGCCGGCATTGGCGAGCAGCCGCTCGGCGCGCCGGCGGGCATTGCCCGGCACGATCAGCGCGCTGACACCCTTGCGGCCGGCGCGTCCGGTGCGGCCGCTGCGGTGCAGCAGCGTCTCCGGGTTGCTCGGCAGGTCGGCATGGATGACGAGATCGAGATTGGGCAGATCGATGCCGCGCGCCGCGACATCCGTCGCGATGCAGACCTTCGCGCGGCCGTCGCGCATCGCCTGCAGGGCGTGGCTGCGCTCGTTCTGGCTGAGCTCGCCGGACAGCGCCACCACCGCAAAATTGCGGTTGTTGAAGCGCGCGGTGAGATGATTGACGGCGGCGCGCGTGTTGCAGAACACCATCGCGTTGCCCGCTTCGTAATAGCGCAGCACGTTGATGATGGCGTTCTCGCGATCGGCGGGCGCGACCGAGAGCGCCCGGTACTCGATGTCGAGATGCTGCTTTGCCTCGCCGCCGGCCGAGATGCGCACGGCGTCGCGCTGGTAGCTCTTAGCCAGCGTGGCGATGGAGCGCGGCACGGTGGCGGAAAACATCAGCGTGCGGCGCCCGGCGGGTGCTGCGTCGAGAATGAATTCGAGGTCCTCGCGGAAGCCGAGGTCGAGCATCTCGTCGGCCTCGTCCAGCACCACCGCTTTCAGCGCCGACATGTCGAGCGCGCCGCGCGTGATGTGGTCGCGCAGCCGGCCCGGCGTGCCGACGACGATGTGAGCGCCGCGCTCCAGCGCGCGCCGCTCGGTGCGCATGTCCATGCCGCCGACGCAGGAGGCGATCTCGGCGCCGGTCAGCTCGTAAAGCCATTCCAGCTCGCGCCGCACCTGCAACGCCAGCTCGCGCGTCGGCGCCACGACCAGGCCGAGCGGCGCGCCGGCCCCGGCAAACCGCTCAGCGCCGCCAAGCAGGGTCGGCGCCACGGCAAGGCCGAAGGCGACGGTCTTGCCGGAGCCGGTCTGCGCCGATACCAGCGCGTCGGCCCCGCCGAGCTCAGGCCCAAGCACCGCCTTCTGCACCGGCGTCAGCGCCGAATAACCGCGCTTTTCCAGCGCCTGCGCCAGCGCGGGAACAATCGTTTCGAAACTGGACATCGTCTTCTTTCGGAATTCGGGGTTCTGCGCTCGTCATGGAGCACAAGGCCGGCACCGCGCCAGCCAAGAGAGTTTGGGCGTTCGTACTTCCTGCGGCCGTTATTGTACAGAGCAGTGCGCAGCGCGGCGATTGGCGAAACCGCTGACGAGAGCGCCCCTCTCCCCGTCACTATACGGGGATAGGATGCCGGCAGGCAGGTGAGGGGCAGCGCGAACGCTGACAGGCAGCCAACGGGGGAGACCCTCACTTCCGGACAAGCTAACTGTCGAAGCCGGCGCCGCCCCTCATCCGCCCTTCGGGCACCTTCTCCCCGTATAGTGACGGGGAGAAGGAGAGGCGCTACGCCGATTGACTCTTCCATCAAACCGCGTAAAAGCCCGCGTCGAACGGGATCGATTTTCCGATGCGCGGCCTTTTGATGGCTCTTCTTGCATTCGATGCCCCCAGCCTCAATGCGAACCATTGGGCCGGGCGCGTCGGCGCGTCCCCTCGTTCCAGCAAAACTACGGCCAAAACCACCACCAAAACGGCGTGATTCCCTTGGCCTAACCACCCTCTCCCGGGTCCGGCCCGGGGGACGAAACCCGCATGAGGCCGGCGGGTTTTCTCCAACAACCAAGCGGAGAGGGACAGGAGATATCAGATGAGTTTCAAGGTTGCGGTAGTCGGCGCCACGGGCAATGTGGGCCGCGAAATGCTCAACATTCTGGACGAGCGCGGCTTCCCGGTGAGCGAGGTGGTGGCGCTGGCGTCGCGGCGCAGCCAGGGCACCGAAGTGTCCTTCGGCGACCGCACGCTGAAGGTCAAGGCGCTCGACCAGTATGATTTTTCCGACACCGACATCTGCGTCATGTCCGCGGGCGGCAACGTGTCGAAGGAATGGTCGCCCAAGATCGGCAAGCAGGGCTGCGTCGTCATCGATAATTCGTCGGCCTTCCGCTACGATCAGGACGTTCCGCTGATCGTGCCGGAAGTGAACCCGGACGCGATCTCGCTGTTCACGCGCAAGAATATCATCGCCAACCCGAACTGCTCGACGGCGCAGCTGGTCGTGGCGCTGAAGCCGCTGCACGACGTCGCCACCATCAAGCGCGTCGTCGTCGCCACCTATCAGTCGGTCTCCGGCGCCGGCAAGGAAGGCATGGACGAGCTCTTCACCCAGACCCGCGCGGTCTTCGTCGCCGACCAGGTCGACGTCAAGAAGTTCACCAAGCGCATCGCCTTCAACGTCATTCCGCATATCGACGTCTTCCTCGACGACGGCTTCACCAAGGAAGAGTGGAAGATGGTGGCCGAGACCAAGAAGATGCTCGACCCCAAGATCAAGCTGACGGCGACCTGCGTGCGCGTGCCGGTGTTCATCGGCCATTCGGAAGCGGTCAACATCGAGTTCGAGAAGCCGATCACGGCGGATGAGGCGCGCGAAATCCTGCGCGAGGCGCCCGGATGCCAGGTGCTCGATAAGCGCGAGAACGGCGGCTATATCACGCCGCTGGAATCGGCCGGCGAGGACGCCACCTTCATCTCGCGCATCCGTGAGGATTCGACCGTCGACAACGGCCTGTCGATGTGGGTGGTCTCCGACAATCTGCGCAAGGGCGCGGCGTTGAACGCCGTTCAGATCGCCGAGCTCCTGGTCGAGCGCGGCCTGATCCAGCCCAAGAAGAAGGCGGCCTGACGGCAGTTTGTTTTCGCTCACGGGCCGCACCGCCGCTGCCGCGGCTGGCCTTGCGCGGGCGCGCCGGACGACCGGCGGCCTGCGGTCGCAGGCTCGGCCTTCGGCCGTGGCGCTTCTTCCTTCTCCCCGTTCAACGGGGAGAAGGTGCCCGAAGGGCGGATGAGGGGCAGCGCCGGCATGTCCAGTTTTCCTGAGATCTTACTGCGCCCAGCCACAAGCTCAGACGCCGCCGCCATCGCAATCACGATGCGCGCGTCGCTGAATGCCTTCGACTGGATGCCGTTGTTGCACACGCCCGAGGAGGACCTCTTCTTCATCCGCGACATCGTCCTGCCCGAGCAGCAGGTGACGGTCGTCGCAACCGACGGCCGCATCGTCGGCTTTATCGCTGTCAATGAGGCTTGGGTCGACCAGTTCTATCTTGATCCGGCCTGGACAGGACAAGGCATCGGCACCCGGCTGCTTGCCACCGACGGCATGCCTCTGGTCAAGCTCCATTGCTTCCAGGTCAACACCGGCGCGCGCCGCTTCTACGAACGCCACGGTTTTCGCGCCGAGGCCTTCGGCGACGGCTCGGTCAATGAGGAAGGCTTGCCGGATATTCGCTATGTCCTCAGGCGCTGAGCTCAGGCCCATTTTCGGCCGCCAGCTTGCGCAAGATGGCCAGCGCTTCCTCCGCCTGCTCCGCCGGCACGAACAGATGGTCATGATAGAAGGCCGACACCGGATTGACGCCCATGCCGGCTGCCGCAAGCCGCGTCGTGATGGCGGCGAGGAAGCCGACGGCTTCCAGCGAGGAGTGAATGTCGAGCGTGATCATCCGGCTGCGGAACGTGCCGGCAAGGCCGGTTGCCTTCGCCTGGCTTTCGGCCAGGATCAGCGTCGTGCCCTCGTGCTCGATGAAGCGCATGACCGGCTCCAGGCCCTCCGGCAAGGCTGAGCCGGGCGGCAAGGTCGCGAAGACATAGACTTCCGGGTAAAGCTGCGGCGTCATCGATGCCAGCAGCTTTTGCAGGTTTGTTTCGCCGCTCATGGTTTCCTTCCCCGGGATGCGCGTGGCGCTGTTCTTCTGTCTTGACCCAATTCCGGACGCGTGGCTACGGCGAAGGCGCCGAGCCCGACCGCTTACATTTTTCCTGGAAATTGCTTTCCGGGAGGACGTCCCGGAACATGTTCCCGGCCCTCAGGCTGGGTCGCCTCACGTTCGCGGATATCCTAAGGGTGGCCCGGTAATCTCCATGTCGAACTGGGTGGCGATCGCCTTGATTGCGGCCACGTCTCGCGGAATCTCCAGTCCCTGCACGGCAACCGTCGGGAAAAAACCTTCGAGACCTCCCGGGGACAGGATGGCGATCCATTGCGCCGGCTCGACGACGACGAACGCGTGCTCAACGCCGGCGGGAATGTGGAATATTTCTCCGGCGCTGCGTTCGGAAGTTTCCCCGGCGCGCCAGAAGCGCAGCCGCCCTTGGAGAATGACGAAGATTTCGTCGGCCTCGAGATGGCGGTGGCGTGGCGGTCCGTCGCCCGGACCAGCATCGGATGCAAATGCTCCGAGCTTGCCGCCGGTCTCGCGCGCCGTCAGAAGCGTTTCGTAGTGCGTACCGTTCCAATCGGTCTGAGTACCAGGTGCTGCCCGCATTTGCATCTTCGCCACATGTGGTTGGAGTGAAGCTTGATGGCGTCACGATAGCTACACGCTGACCTCTGGCGGTCGCCTCGTATGAACATATGAGATGCGGCGGGGAATGGTTGTCAGCAAAGCCGGCTTCCGGCAAACTGCAGATCCCTTCAGGTGAGGGAGCGTTGGAACCGGCGCGCATGCACGACTTCGACGGCATGGTCGGGCAGATCTACGATGCGGCGGTCGAACCCGGCCGCTGGCCGCAGGTCCTCGAGACGCTGTCGGATTTCCTCGAAGGCGCCGCCACCAAGCTGACGTTCCAGAACGCAAGGACGTTGCGCAGCGAAGCGAGTTCGGTGCGCATGCCGCCCGAGGCGGACCTTACCTACGCGCAGTATTACTACAAGACCAATGTGTTCCTGCCGCGCATCGCCAGGCTGCGCGCCGGCGCGTTGATTCCGGTGTGGGACCTCCTGCCGCGCGAGGTCTACCAGCGCTCGGAGTTCTATAACGACTTCTGCCGGCCCGGCGACATGTGCCACCCGATCGGGGTCGTGCTGGCCAACGAACCGGACATGCGCGTCGTGTTCACCTGCGGACGCGCCAGGACGGCCGGCGAGTTCGAGCCCGAGCATCTCGACCGGCTGCGCCGCGTCGGGCCGCATCTGGTTCGCGCGGCGAGCATGGGATTGCGGCTCTCGCGTTCGGAGATCGCCAGGAGTGCCAATGTCGAGGCGCTCGACCGCGTCGCCCAGGGTGTGCTGATCGTGGCGGCGAATGGCGAGATCCTGTTCGCCAACCGGGCGGCCGAAGCGCTGCTCACCGAAGCCGATGGAATCAGGATCGAGAAATCGGCGCTGCGCGCAAATAAGCCAGCGGATGCCGCACAATTTCGCCGGTTGATTGCCTCGGCCGCGGAGCAGTCGGACACCGCAGGCGGCGTGATGGCGCTCGCGCGGCCGGCGCCGCGTCGACCGCTGAGCGTGCTGGTGGCACCGCTGAAGATCGAGTCGACATGGTTCGTGACCGGCCGCCCGGCCGCAATCGTGTTCGTGGCCGATCCGGACAGCGCGCCGCGGACCATGCAGGGCCAGTTGCGCAATCTCTATCGACTGACCCCGGCCGAGGCGGCCGTGGCCATTGCGATCGCCCGGGGCGAAGGACTGCAGGCGGTCGCAGACGAGCTCGGCATCAGCCTGACCACGGCGCGCACCCACCTGCAGCACGTGTTCGAAAAGACGGAGACGAGGCGGCAGGCGGAGCTGGTGCGCCTCATTGCGGCGAGCGGCGTTTACGACCGGTTGGCGGAACCTGCGCCGAAAAGGCTCCGGACCCTGTAGGATCGCGGCTCCATAGCGCGTCCTTGGTTCGACCCTGGCAGAGGGATCGAACCATCAGGAGGAACACCCATGAGCATTTCCGAAGCCGTGCCTGTCTCGAACGGCGCCTTGTGGACCGGGCGCGCGCTCAGCGCCGTCGTCGTCCTGTTCATGATCTTCGACGGCGTCGTCAAGCTGCCGCCGCTGGAAATCGTCAGCCGCACGATGACCGAACTCGGCTGGCCGGCCGACGCCAATGTCGCGCGCCTGATCGGGGTTATCGGGCTGATCTCGACCGCGCTCTATGCCTTGCCGCGCACCTCGGTGCTCGGCGCCATCCTGCTCACCGCCTATATGGGCGGCGCGATTTCGACCCATGTGCGGATCGGCAACCCGCTCTTCTCGCACACCTTGTTCGGCGTCTATCTCGGCATCATCCTGTGGGGCGGGCTCTATCTGCGCGACCAAAGGGTGCGCGCGCTGATCCCGCTCTCGCGATAGGGAGAGAAAAATGCTCACCACCATCCTCATCATCCTGGTCGTCATCATCGCCGCCGTGCTGATCTATGCCGCGACCCGGCCGAACGATTTCGTCGTCACCCGCTCCGCCAGCATCAAGGCTCCGGCCGAGATGATCTTCCCGCTGATCAACGATTTCCGGCGCTGGCCGGAATGGTCGCCCTTCGAAAAACTCGACCCCCAGATGCAGCGCAAGCTGTCCGGTGCCGACAGCGGCAACGGCGCGGTCTATGCCTGGGAAGGCAACTCCAAGGCCGGCAAGGGCCGCATGGAGATCACAAATTCGGTGCCGTCATCGCTGGTCTCGCTCAAGCTCGACTTCGAAAGACCGTTCCGGGCCAACAACACGGTCGACTTCTCGCTCTCGCCGTCCGGCGACGGCACCACGATCACCTGGGCAATGCGCGGCGCAAGGCCTTTCATTGCCAAGCTGATGGGCGTGTTCATGAATTTCGACGCGCTGATCGGCAAGGATTTCGAGGCCGGGCTCGACAAGCTGAGACGCCTTACCGAGCGGTGAAAAAACGTCATTCTTCAACGGGTTGATGCCCGGTGCCGCAAGCCTGGCCGCCGCATAGCCGACCAATTTTCATCATCGCCGGGATCAATTTACCTGTTTGTGAGTTTAGGGCATGGCGGCGAGGACGGCGCTTGAGAGAGGAACAGCGATGAAGAAAGCAATTACCATCCTGGTGCTGACGATGGCCTTGGGCGCCTGCTCGCAAACGGAAAAGGGTGCTGCGATCGGCGGGTTGGGCGGTGCGGCTGTAGGCGCCGCTGTGGCCAACAACCCGACCCAAGGGGCCATTGTAGGAGGCGCGGTCGGCGCGGTCGCCGGCGCACTGATCGGCCATGCCAGCGAAGCCGGCAAGTGCCGCTATCGCGACCGCTACGGTCGCGTCTATGTGGCGCGCTGCCCGTCCGGCTACTGAGACGTCGGGCTGATCCAAAGAAGAACGGCGGGCAATGCCCGCCGTTTGCGTAAGCGAAAGCAGACCGGGATTTACTCGGCGCTGGCGGCTTCGGCCGGAGCGGCGGTCGCCGCCGCGGCGGCAGCAGCCGCGTCTTCCTGAGCCTTCTTCAGCAGCGCGGCGCGTTCCTGCGCCTTCTTGCCGGGCAGGGCCTTGTTCGGGTTCGAGCGGGCTTCGCGCTTGGCAAGACCGGCTTCGTCGAGGAAGCGCAGCACGCGGTCGGTCGGCTGGGCGCCGTGCGACAGCCAGTGCTTGACGCGCTCGGCATCAACCTTGACGCGCTCGCCGTCCTTCGGCAGCAGCGGGTTCCAGGAACCCAGCGACTCGATGAAACGGCCGTCGCGCGGCGAACGGGCGTCGGCAACGACGACGTGGTAGTAGGGACGCTTCTTCGAGCCCGCACGGGCCAGTCTGATCTTCAGTGCCATTTCTTTGTCTCCTAAAAGCTCTGATTTCGTTGATGAGTTTTCAGCTGGGTTTCAGCCGGTTTTCGTCACGCCGTTGGCAGCGGCGATCTGTTCATGGTGCCGGATCACTTCACGGACGACGAAGTTGAGGAATTTCTCCGCGAAATCCGGGTCGAGATGCGCTTCGTTCGCCAGCTGGCGAAGGCGGGCGATCTGCTGCTGCTCGCGCACGGGGTCGGCGGGCGGCAAGCCATGCTCGGCCTTCAGAACGCCGACCGCCTTGGTGCAGCGGAAGCGTTCGGCCAGCATATGGATGAGGGCGGCGTCGATGTTGTCGATCGAAGCGCGGTAGCCGGCCAGGATGGCGCGTGCTTCGGCCATGTCTTTTTCCTCGTTCATCGCCTCCTCACTTCTTCTTGCCCAAACCGGGCAGCCCGCCACCGCTCAGGCCGGGAAGACCAGGAAGCTTCATGCCGCCGGGCAAGCCCGGCAGTCCGCCGCCAGGAAGTCCACCCGGCAAGCCGCCGGGAAGGCCCTTGCCGAGGCCGGCGGCCTGCGCCTGTTTTTGCAGAGCCTCGAGCTGCTTGGGATCCATCTTCGACAGGTCGGGCATGCCGCCGCCCGGCATCATGCCGCCAAGGCCCATCTTCGAGGCAAGGCCGCCCATCATGCCGCGCATGAGGCCGCCGCCTTTGCCCTTGCCGCCCATCGCCTTCATCATGTCGGCCATGCCGCGATGCATCTTCAAGAGCTTGTTGATCTCGGCAGCGTCGGTGCCGGAGCCGGCGGCGATGCGCTTCTTGCGCGAGTGCTTCAGGATATCGGGATTGGCGCGCTCAGCCTTGGTCATCGAGGAGATGATGGCGAGCTGGCGGCCGAACATCTTGTCGTCGAGGCCGGCGGCGGCCATATGGTCCTTCATCTTGCCCATGCCGGGCATCATGCCCATGATGCCGCCCATGCCGCCCATTTTCGACATCTGCTGAAGCTGCTGAGCGAGGTCGTTCAGGTCGAACTTGCCCGACTGCATCTTCTTGGCCATCGCCGCCGCCTGCTCGGCGTCGATGGTCTCGGCAGCTTTCTCGACGAGGCTGACGATGTCGCCCATGCCGAGGATGCGGTCGGCGATGCGCTTGGGGTGGAATTCCTCCAGCCCGTCCATCTTTTCGCCGGTGCCGATGAGCTTGATCGGCTTGCCGGTGACGGCGCGCATGGAAAGCGCGGCACCGCCGCGGCCGTCGCCGTCCATGCGGGTCAGCACAAGGCCGGTGATGCCGACGCGTTCGTCGAAGCTTTTGGCGAGGTTCACGGCGTCCTGGCCGGTGAGCGAGTCGGCGACCAGCAGGATCTCGTGCGGGCTCGACACCTTCTTGATGTCGGCCATCTCGACCATCAGCGGCTCGTCGATATGGGTGCGGCCGGCGGTGTCGAGGATGACGACGTCATGGCCGCCGAGCCTGGCCGCCTGCACGGCGCGCTTGGCGATATCGACCGGGCTCTGGCCGGCGATGATCGGCAGCGTCGCCACCTTGGTCTGCTCGCCGAGCTGGCGCAGCTGCTCCTGCGCGGCGGGACGCCGCGTGTCGAGCGAGGCCATCAGGACCTTCTTGTTCTGGCGCTCGGTCAGGCGCTTGGCGATCTTGGCCGAGGTGGTCGTCTTGCCGGAGCCCTGCAGGCCGACCATCATGACGACGACGGGCGCCGGCGCATTGAGGTCGACGGCGACGCCCTCGGCGCCCAGCATGTCGACCAGCTCGTCATGGACGATCTTGACGACCATCTGTCCGGGCTTGATGGACTTCAGCACCGCAGCGCCGACCGCCTTCTCGCGCACCTTGTCGGTGAAGGAACGAACCACCTCCAGCGCCACGTCGGCCTCGAGCAGGGCGCGGCGCACCTCGCGCAGCGCCGCCGAGACATCCGCCTCGGACAGCGCGCCGCGGCCGGTCAGGCCGTTCAGGATGGAGCCAAGGCGCTCTTGCAGGGACTCAAACATTCTTCTTCCTTTTCTCTGGCACCTGTGGATGCCCGAGAGGTAGTGCGTTCGCGCCGGGCCGCCAAGCAAAAGCGCAAAGCCAAAAAGCACCCGGGGGCGCATCGCGCTGCCGGGTGTTGGCCTCCAGGATCTCTTTACAGCACCCGCCTCAAAGAGGCTTCGGCGTCCTGGTCGGCTTTCGCGAAAGAAAACTCGTCGCGGAATTCAGCGGCTCTAGACAGGAAATCGGCCGCAGAGTCAAGGCCAACGCATATCGCGCAAAATTGCGCAGCGGTTTTGCGGCAACGACATGCATAGGGAAACAAAGCCCAAATCCGGGCCAAACGCCGCGATTGGGGTAGCTTAGCCCAGGTTTTGCTTGCTCGTCCCGACCCGCAGCGGCGAACGCCGGTGCAGAAGCAGAAGCATCGTCAGAAGCGTGCTGACGATGCCGATCGCCGCGATCAGCACGGCGTCCCAACTGGTCCAGCCGGGACCTTCGAGAGGCTTGGCATTGAGCAGCGCGAAGGAATTATAGGCCTCCTGGTGCGAGATCAGCAGGAAGCCGGTAAGATTGTTGCCGAGATGGGCGCCGAAACCGGCGCCGAGATTGCCGGTGACATAGACCAGGAGCGTGAGCAGCAGCGCAAAGGTGCCGATCGAGATGAAGACACTGGCATTGATGGCCAGCGTCGAGGCCGTGTTCCAGTGCAGCGACGTGAACAGCAGGCCCGGCAGCACCGCCCAAACCAGAGGGCTCCTGAAGCGATAGGCGAGCGCGCGCAGCAGATAGCCGCGAAACAGCATTTCCTCCGACGAGGTCTGCAGGAAGGCGAGCAGCGCGATCGGCACCAGGAAAAGCAGCCAGGACGAGAAGGCGATCGGTCCGCGCGCGATCTCCGGCTGCAGCCAATAGAGCAGCACCTCGGAGAAGAGCGAGGTGATCAGCACCGCAACCAGGCCCTTGAGGAAATCCGAGCCGGCGATGCGGCGGCTGACGCCGAAAAGGCCGGCGAGCGGCTCGCCATGCAGGAAACGCATCGCCACCCAGAGGCCGATCCAGATGCCGGCAAAGGAGCTCAGCGCGCTCAAGATTCCGGTGGGCGATGCCAGGAAATCCTGCATGTATTGCCCAGTCGAAGGTCCGGGAAGGCGCCAGACGATGTAGACATAGGTCCCGGCAAACAGCACCAGGGCCGTCGCCGCCATCCAGAAGGCGATGACGATCGCCGTGCCAAAGAACAGGCGCGGCAAAGTTGTCTTTTCGTTCGGTGAGCGGCGATAGCGCTCGAAGGCGGCATTTTCGATCGTCACGCGGCTCCCCTGCCGAAGGCTTTCGCCATAGGGGTATTAGGAGATCGGCAGTTACCACGCAATTGCTGCCCCACGCGTTGCCGTGTGTGGACATCAAAAAACGGCCGCCATCGCTGGCGACCGTTCTTCCCACGGCGATCAAGCCCGATCAGCGCATCACATAGACGATGCGCCGCGTGCCGGGGTCGACTAGCGCGGGCTGGTTGTTCACATAGACATAACGATACCGGTAGTCAGGGATCTCGCGCAGCTCGACCGTGTCGGGCAGCGTGGCGCCGGTCACCACCTCGCCCTCGAGATAGACCGGGTCGACCCGGTGCGTGGTGACATAGGTGCCGACCTCGGCCGGCGGTCTGCCGATCGACTCGATGGCGTCGTCGCTCGAAACGATGGCGCCGGTGTAGCTGTTGGTGGTGTAGACATCATCGGTCGGCGGGGCCACGACGGCGATATCGGCATTGGCCGGGCGGCGGGTAACGACGACGCGGCTGCCGCCGAAATCGCCCGTCACATAGTCGGAATAGACCCAACCCTTGCCGCCGGCTTCGGCGATCGTGCACCACTTGCTGCCTTGGATGCAGCCGTTGAGCGTGGCCGACTGACCGGCCGCCAGCACGCCGATGACCGGATATTGCGGACCCGGGCCGGCGCGGACGTTCAAGTCCGTCACCGCCTGGACGGGGGTATCGGCGAAAGCGGCGCCCGAGATCGTGAGCAGCGCACCGGCCAGCGCCGGAAACAATACGCGTTTCATAGTTCTTCTCTCCGTTTTCAACGCTCCCTCGGGCTCGGAAACGAAACAGAGGCTTATGCGTTCCGGCTAAAGTCCTTGTTGACCGCTCACGAATTGTTCCAGGTCTTTTTCGGCGCGCCGGTCAAAAGCTCGTGCACGAAGGCCAATTTCCGCGCCGCCACCTCGGAAATCACGAAAGGGTAGAGGTCCGGCAGGCCCATGCAGCGGTTGATCGAGTTGGACGCCTCCGACAGCACAAGCCAGCGGGCGAGGATCCTTTCAAATGGCTCCGGAACCGGGTCGGGATCGGCGGGCGCCGGCTGCAAATGCCCGCCAGTATCGCCGCGCGGCAGGCCGCCGCCCTCCACAGTCTCCAGCCGACCAAGCGGGAAGTTCAGCGAATGAACCATCTCCAGCGTGTCGGTGATGTGGAGATGGTGCGCCCAGGTCTCGGCCCAGTCTTCCCAGGGATGGGATGCGGCGTAAGCGGAGATGTGGCGCTGCTGCCAGTCCGGCGGCGCGCCGTTGGCGTAGTAAGCTTTCAGGGCCTGCTCGTAATCGGCACGCTCGTCGCCGAAGAGGGCGCGGAAGGCCGAAAGGCGCGCGGGATCGTCACGGATCAGCCGATCCCAATAATAGTGGCCGAGCTCGTGGCGGAAATGGCCAAGCAGAGTGCGGTAATTCTCGCCCATCTCGACGCGCCGCCGTTCACGCTCGGCGGAATCGGCTTCGGCAACGTTGAGCGTGATCAAGCCGTTGTCATGGCCGGTCAGGATGCGCTCACCGCCCGGACCGGCGCCGATCGGGTCGGCGAGAAAGTCGAAGGCAAGGCCGGTCTCGTCTTTCGCATCGGCCTTGGGCACGACCGGCAGGCCGAAGGCGAGCAGAGAATAGACTGCGCGCTTCTTCGCCGCCTCGACCCGGATCCAGCGCCGGCGGTTGCCGTCGATGGAAAGGTCGGGAATGACCTGATTGAGGGCGCAGGCGTGGCAGAAAATCCGGCCGCCCTCGGCCCGCCAGTTGCAGGCGCATTCATCGGCATTGCCGCACGCAAGAATGCCGCCCTTGCCGCTGAGCACGAAGCTCGCCTGCTCCGGGTCATAGAGCACCAGGCTGGAACAGCTCAGGCACTGGGCATTCTCGAAATAGAGGCGATGGCCGCAATTGGGGCAGTCGAACAGCTTCATGCGTGATCAACCCATGGATCGGAGCGTGGATGCAGGCTCCGCCTTGGAGCGGGATGAGGCCGCCAATCGGGCCCATCGCCTCGAGCAGAAGGACGGAAAGCCCGGCCCCTTGAAGGGCTTTCGGCGCGGCAAGCCCGCCGAACCGGCGTCAATGATCACGACGTCGACGTCTCTCATGAGGCAAGCTCGCCACAGCTGATCGCTGATCGTAGGCAAATTGCCCTTCTTTCGCCAGTGTCGGGTGTCACGTCTCCCGTGAGGGCGGTGACAACCGGACGTTTCGCTGGCAAATTCGCAACCGGGACGTGATTCAAGGCAACCAGGAGAAGGACATGGCATTTTTTGCCAAAGGAAGGATTTTTGCGGCCGCCGCGGCTGTGGTGGCGATGCTTGGGCTGGCGACAGGCGCCGAGGCCGCGGCCAGCTGCGGCAAGAATGGCGCCGGCTTCGAGGCCTGGAAGCAGGACTTTGCCGCCGAAGCCAAGGCCAACGGCGTCGGCCAAAGGGGGCTTTCGGCACTGGCGGGGGCGACCTACGCGACCAGGACGATCGCCGCCGACCGGGCCATCCACAAGGCTTTCAGCGGCTCCGTGGAGGCCTTCATGCAACGCCGCGGGGCGTCCGCGATCATCTCGAGGGGCCGCGCGCTGAAAAAGGCCAACGCGGCGATGTTCGCCAATATCGAGCGGACCTATGGCGTGCCGCCGGGCGTGCTGCTCGCCATCTGGGGCATGGAGACCGGTTTCGGCGCCTCGATGGGCAACCAGAACACGGTGTCGGCCATCCTGACGCTCGCCTATGACTGCCGCCGCCCCGACTATTTCACCCCGCATGCCATCGCGGCGCTGAAGTTGGTCGATCGCGGCGCGCTGAGCGCCTCCTCGGTTGGCGCCATGCATGGCGAGATCGGCCACACCCAGTTCTTGCCCGGAAACGTGCTGAAATACGGCGTCGGCAGCGGTAACCTGCGCGACCGCAACACGGCGCTCGCCTCGACCGCCAACTATCTCAAGGCGCATGGCTGGCAAGCCGGCGCGAGCTACGAGGCCAATATGGGCGCGATTGCCGGCTGGAACTCGGCAAGCGTCTATCAGCAGGCTATAGCCCGCATTGCGGAAGCGATCGACGCGGACTGATTGAGATCGTCATTCCACGGAAAAACCCGGCCATGGCCGGGCTTTTTTGTTGGGCCTGGAGATTGGCGAAAGCCGGGAAAGTGGGAATCTCCCCCCTTGAGGGGACCTGTTGCGTAATTGGCTGGTTGTGATTCTCTGAGAGGAAGCTCGGAGAGAATCGCGATGGCTGTGAAGCAGACGGGACAGTTGAGCCTGGCGGAGGCGTTTCTAGGCGACAAGCTTGCGGGCGGTTCTTCGCCACTCGACCGTCTGTCAGGTCTGGTGAAGTGGTACCGCTTCGAGAAGCTGCTCAACCCGCTGCGCGATGGTGGACCTGGCCGGGCAGCTTGGCCGCCACTGGTGCTGTTCAAGGCGCTGTTGCTGCAATCGCTCTATGGCCTGTCTGATCGCGAGTTAGAGGAAGCGCTGGGCGACCGGCTGTCATTCCGGCGCTTTGCCGGGTTGGGGCTGGACGATACGATCCCCGACCACACGGTTCTGTCGCGCTTCCGCAATCTGCTTGTCGGCGAAGGGCTGATGGAGAAGCTGTTCGGCGAACTGGACCGGCAGTTGGAGAAAGCCGGCGTGATCCTGAAGCGCGGCACAATGCTGGATGCCACACTGATCGATGCGGTTTCGGCGCCCCCGACGCCTGAGCGGCCGTCGAAGGACACAGACGCTCGCATCACCGCACGCAAGGGCAAACGCGGCCTCACCTTTGGCTACAAGGCTCATGTCGGGGTGGATGAGGGCTCCGGTCTGATCCGCACGGTGATCACCACACCGGCCAACGTCAACGACACGGTAATGGCTGATGCCTTGATCTGCGGCGACGAGAAGACAGTGTGGGCGGACGCCGCGTATGACACCCATGCTCGCCGTGCCCGGCTCAAGGCCGAAGGCAAGAAGGTGCGTATTGCACGCCGCCCCAACAAGCATCATGCGCTGCCTGAGCGGCTCAAGCACTACAATCGCCTGATCGCCAGACGGCGAGCGACAGTGGAGACCACCTTCGCC
Organism: Mesorhizobium sp. CA14; assembly: GCF_020165195.1. Classification (GTDB taxonomy): domain Bacteria; phylum Pseudomonadota; class Alphaproteobacteria; order Rhizobiales; family Rhizobiaceae; genus Mesorhizobium. Next base: position 71,661 of record NZ_JAIUHR010000032.1, read on the forward strand.
ACGCTCAAGAACCGCATGAAGCTGACCATGATCCGCTATGTCGGACTGGCCAAGGCCGCAGCCCAGGTGACGATGGCGGCGATCGCTTTCAACATGCGCCGATGGGCGGCCATCACAGGATAGGTGCGCCCAGCTACCGGCCTAGGGGGCCTCACCGCCACCATCAAACTCAACCCCAAGGCCAAATCGCCCACCAAGCACAACAGACTTCGCGGCCAAAACCCCTCTGCGAGCCTGTTCTCGCTAACTGCGCAACAGGCCCCTTGAGGGGGAGATGGCCGGCAGGCCAGAAGGGGTCGTCTCACACACAGCGTCGACGCTTTTCTTGTCGCGCAGGGCGTCGGCGCTTCACGCGCAGCAACCCCTCTGTCTCTTCGGCGACATCTCCCCCTCGAGGGGAGAGATCAGCAGGTTCAGCGACGGTTCCTTGCCGCCAGCGTCCTGAGCCGAAGCCCGTTGAGCCGAATAAAGCCTTCCGCGTCCTTCTGGTCGTAGGCGCCGCGGTCGTCCTCGAAGGTGACCAGCGCATCCGAGTAGAGCGTCTTCTTCGACTTGCGACCGGTGACGATGACATTGCCCTTATAGAGCTTCAGCCGCACCGTGCCTTCGACGTCGTCCTGGCTCTTGTTGATCATCGCCTGCAGCATGACGCGCTCGGGCGAGAACCAGAAGCCGTTGTAGATGAGCTCGGCATAGCGCGGCATGAGCTCGTCCTTGAGGTGGGCAGCACCCCGGTCGAGCGTGATCGATTCGATCGCGCGGTGGGCGGCGATCAGGATGGTGCCGCCGGGGGTCTCGTAGACGCCGCGCGACTTCATGCCCACAAAACGGTTCTCGACAAGGTCGAGGCGGCCGATGCCGTTGTCGCGGCCGAGGTCGTTGAGCGCCGCCAGCATGGTGGCCGGCGACAGCTTCTTGCCGTTGAGCGCGACCGGGTCGCCTTTGAGGAATTCGATCTCGATCTCTGTGACGACATCGGGCGCATCCATCGGCGAGACGGTGCGCTGATGCACGAATTCCGGCGGCTCGCTCCACGGATCCTCCAGCACCTTGCCCTCGGAGGAGGAGTGCAGGAGGTTGGCGTCGACCGAGAAGGGCGCGTCGCCGCGCTTGTCCTTCGGCACCGGGATCTGGTGCTGCTCGGCGAAATTGAGAAGGTCGGTGCGCGACTTGAACGACCAGTCGCGCCACGGCGCGATGACCTTGATGTCCGGGTTCAGCGCATAGGCCGAAAGCTCGAAGCGGACCTGGTCGTTGCCCTTGCCGGTGGAGCCGTGGGCAATGGCGTCGGCGCCGGTTTCCTTGGCGATCTCGACCAGGTGCTTGGAGATCAGCGGCCGGGCGATCGAGGTGCCGAGCAAATAGGTGCCTTCATAGACGGCGTTGGCGCGGAACATCGGGAAGACGAAGTCGGCGACGAACTCCTCGCGCACGTCGACGATGCGGATGTCCTTGATGCCCATCATCTCGGCCTTGCGGCGCGCCGGCTCCAGCTCGCCGCCCTGGCCGAGATCGGCGGTGAAGGTGACGACTTCGGCGCCGAGCTCGGTCTGCAGCCATTTCAGGATGATGGAGGTGTCGAGGCCGCCGGAATAGGCGAGCACGACTTTCTTGACGTTCTTGGTCTTGGGCATTTTTGGCGGTTCCGCGGAAAAATAGCTTCGCGGGCGAGGTATCACGGCCTTTCCGGGCGGCGCAAGAGACAGGAGAAGCCAATCGCCGCGCCAAATCTCCCCCCTCGAGGGGGAGATGTCGCAGGAAGGCGACAGAGGGGTCATCGCGCGTGAAGCACCGACGCCCTGCGCGACAAGAGCGTCGGCGCTCCATGTGAGACGACCCCCTCTGACCGCTTCGCGGCCATCTCCCCCTCGAGGGGGGAGATTTGTCGCGGCTGGCGCGACTGGGGCAGCCGCGTTATAAACTCGCAAACCATCACGATACCGGGCCTTCCATGTCCTTCATTCCCGACACTTCGACGCTCATCCAGTTCGCCATCGCCACCATCATCCTGGCGATCACGCCGGGACCGGATATGACGCTGTTCGTCTCGCGCACGTTGAGCCAGGGTCGCGCCACCGGTTTCGCCTCCATGGCCGGCGCGCTCTGCGGCACGCTGATCCACACCACGCTGGTGGTGGTCGGCATATCGGCGCTGATCGTCGCGTCGCCGATGGCCTTCTTCGCCTTGAAGATCTTCGGCGCCGGCTATCTGGTGTTCCTGGCCTGGCAGGCGATCGCCAAGGGCTCGGCCTTTTCGCCGGAGAAGAGGACGGGACCGCAAGTCTCGCTGTTCCGCAGCTGGGCGGCCGGGCTCGGCGTCAACCTGCTCAACCCGAAGATCATCCTGTTCTTCATGACCTTCCTGCCGCAATTCGTCTCCGCGCACGATCCGAACGCGTCCGGAAAACTGTTCTTCCTCGGCGTGATGTTCATCGTGCTGTCGATCCCGGTGACGGCGCCGATGGTGCTGGCGGCGGAAAAGTTCTCGGCCGCGATGAAGGCAAGCCCGCGCGTGACGCGCGTTGTCGACTATCTGTTCGGCGGCGTGTTCTCGGCCTTCGCGCTGAAGATCCTGACGGCGCAGGCGAGGTAGACCCTCGCGCTTGCAGGCGCGGGTCAAGCGTCTATATCGAGCAGCGCCTCGCGGCGCCAGCTGCCAGCCCAGCGGCCGGCGGAGAGCCAGTAGAAGATGCCGCCGACCATGCCGCAGCCGATCACGGCCAATCTGGCGTTGGTCGCGGTGACATCGAAATCGGCGTCGCCCAAACTATGCACGAAGCCGAGAAAGACGAGGGCGATGACGGCGCCGCCCAGCGCGTAGAACAGCCAGTCGCGCCGGGGGAGCACCTCGGCGATCAAAATGACGACCGCCGCCGGCACGAAGGCGAAATAGGCGACGAACAGCGCCACGAAAGGCACCGACAAATAGAGCGATGCGGTGGCCGTCGGCTCCGGATCGGCCGGGGTGTAGCCCAGATTCGCCAGGATCAGGATGTTGAGGAAGGCGCTTGCCGCCAGCGAGCCGACGACATAGCCGGCCAGGATGACGGCGAAGCGGATGAGATAGGCGATGATGCGCCTCACGCCTCGCCGTGCCCCGCGATCATCATGGCTTCGAGCGCCAGCCGGTCGACCTTGCGCATGCGTTCGGACTCCGACTTCAGCTGGCCGCAGGCGGCGAGGATGTCGCGGCCGCGCGGCGTGCGGATCGGCGAGGCGTAGCCGGCATTGTTTATGTAGTCGGCAAATTTTTCGATCGTCTCCCAGTCCGAGCATTGGTAGTTGGTGCCGGGCCAGGGGTTGAACGGGATCAGGTTGATCTTGGCCGGAATGCCCTTCAAGAGCTTCACCAGCGCCTTGGCGTCGTCGAGGGAATCGTTGACGTCCTTCAGCATCACATATTCGAAGGTGATGCGCTTGGCGTTGGAGAGGCCGGGATAGGCCTTGCAGGCGGCGATCAGCTCCTTCAGCGGGAACTTCTTGTTGATCGGCACCAGCAGGTCGCGCAGGTCGTCATTGGTGGCGTGCAGCGAGATCGCCAGCATCACGCCGATCTCCTCGCCGGTGCGGAAGATTTCCGGCACGACGCCGGAGGTCGACAGCGTGATGCGGCGTTTCGACAGCGACAGGCCGTCGCCGTCGGAAGCGATCAGCAGCGCCTTCTTCACCGCCTCGAAATTATAGAGCGGCTCGCCCATGCCCATCATGACGATGTTGGAGACCTTGCGGCCCTCGGCCGGCACGATTGCGCCGCCCGGCGTGTCGCGGTCGGGGAAGTCGCCGAGACGATCGCGCGCGGTGAGCAACTGGGCCAGGATCTCCTCGGCGGTGAGGTTGCGCACCAGCTTCTGCGTGCCGGTGTGGCAGAAGGAACAGGTCAGGGTGCAGCCGACCTGGGAGGAGATGCAGAGCGTGCCGCGGCCTTCCTCGGGGATGTAGACGGTCTCGATCTCGACGGGGCGGCCGGCGCCGCGCGGCGGAAAGCGGAACAGCCATTTGCGCGTGCCGTCGGAAGAGATCTGCTCCTCGACGATCTCGGGCCGGGCGACGGTGAAATGTTTGTCGAGTTCGGCGCGCAATTCCTTGGAGATGTTGAACATATGCGCGAAATCGGAAACGCCGCGCACATACATCCAGTGCCAGAGCTGCTGGGCGCGCATCTTGGCCTGGCGCTCCGGCACGATGCCGGCGCCGACAAGCGCCTCGCCGAGCTCGGCGCGGGTCAGGCCGATCAGCGACGGCTTCTCGGCCGGTGCTGCGCGGCGCAAGGCGTCACGTGCGCCTTCGGCGGTAAGATCAAGCGAAACGGTCATGGTGGCGCCAATATAAGCGATTTGCGGCCGATTTCAGCATCGGTCGCACAGGAAGCGCGGCGCATAGCACAGCTCGGCGCCGGAGTCATGCGCCAGGCTTTTCTTCTCCCACAAGGGGCCTGTTGCGCAGTTAGCGAGGACAGGCTCGCGGAGCGATTTGGTCGCGAGGTCTCGCTCCGTTTTGGCTTTGG
>NZ_JAIUHR010000033.1 GCF_020165195.1 Mesorhizobium sp. CA14
TGCGACATCGTTGGCGCGAGCCACCACGAAAGCGCAAGTTTCAAGCCATGCCAAACCTATCTTAGCGCATATGCCCTTGAGGGGGAGATGGCCGCGAAGCGGCCAGAAGGGGGTCCTCGCGCATAAAGCGCCGACGTCCTCTTCCGCCGACAGGAGACGTCGGCGACCTATGTGTGGCGACCCCTTCTGTCGCCTTCGGCGACATCTCCCCCTCAAGAGGGGAGATTACCCGCGCTCTACCCATCCGCCTAGCTTGCCCTCCCATCCTTCATCGTCTATCGCCGATGGACGATGGCCGAATCCCCCGAAATCCGCTGCAGCGACAGTCACGTCATGGCGCTCCGCCTGGCGGCGCTGTCGCACCCGGCACGCATCGAGATCCTGAAACGCCTTTCGGCCAGCCGCTGCTGCTCGTGCCGTGAGGTGGTCGACCATCTCGACCTCGCCCAGTCGACCGTCTCGCAACATCTGAAGGTGCTGGTCGAGGCGGGGCTCGTCCGCTTCGAGGCCGATCGCCAGCGCTCGCGCTATGCCGTCGACCATGTCGCGCTGGCCGGCGTCTCCGCCTCGCTCAGTGAACTCGTCAACTCCTGCTGCCCCAGCCTCTCACCCAAAAGGCAAGACTAGTGGCCGAAAAGACCGTATCCGCCGAAGCCGGCACCCTCACCACCCTGCGCAACCTCTGGCCCTATATGTGGCCGGCCGAGCGCGCCGATCTCAGAGCCCGCGTCACCTGGGCGACGCTGCTGCTGGTCGTCGCCAAGGTCACCTTGGTCGCCGGCCCGTATTTCTTCAAATGGGCGACCGATGCACTGGCCCACGCCGCGAAGACGCCGCCGCCGCTGCCGGCCTTCCTGCTGGCGCCGGTTATGTTGGTCATCGCTTATAACGTTCTGCGCCTGGTCCAGCTCGGTTTCAACCAGCTGCGCGATGCCCTGTTTGCCCGAGTCGGCCAGTATGCCGTGCGCCAGCTCGCCTTCCGCACCTTCGTCCACATGCATCAGCTGTCGCTGCGCTTCCACCTCGAGCGGCGCACCGGCGGCCTGTCGCGCATCATCGAGCGCGGCACCAAGGGCATCGAGACGATCGTGCGCTTCATCATGCTGAACACGGCGCCGACCATTCTGGAATTCGCCCTGACCGCCGGCATATTTGCTTTCACCTATGGCTGGAAATATGTCGCCGTGGTCGCCATCACCGTCTGGCTCTATGTCTGGTTCACGGTCAGAGCCAGCGACTGGCGCATCTCGATCCGGCGTGACATGAACGACAGCGACACCGACGCCAACACCAAGGCGATCGACTCGCTCTTGAATTTCGAGACGGTCAAATATTTCACCAACGAGCGCATGGAGGCCGAGCGCTTCGACCGCTCGATGGCGCGCTATGAGATCGCCGCGACCAAGACCTGGACCTCGCTCGGCTGGCTGAATTTCGGCCAGGGCCTGATCTTCGGCCTGGGAACGGTCATCGTCATGTGCATGTCGGCGCTGGAAGTGCAGGCCGGCACGCAGAGCGTCGGCGACTTCGTCTTCATCAACGCCATGCTGATCCAGCTTTCGGTGCCGCTCAATTTCATCGGCTTCATCTACCGCGAAATCCGGCAAGGGCTGACCGATATCGAGCACATGTTCGACCTGCTCGACGTGCCCCAGGAGATCGTCGACAAGCCGGATGCGAGGCCCTTGAAGGTCGGCCCCGGCAAGGTCGAGTTCCGCGATGTGCACTTCTCCTACGACCCGAACCGCAAGATCCTGAAAGGCGTCTCCTTCGAGGTGCCGGCCGGCAAGACGGTGGCGATCGTCGGTCCGTCCGGCGCAGGCAAATCGACCATTTCCAGGCTTCTGTTCCGCTTCTACGATGTGCAGGGCGGCCAGGTGCTGATCGACGGCCAGGACATCCGCGACGTCACGCAGGGGAGCCTGCGCGCGGTGCTCGGCATGGTGCCGCAGGACACGGTGCTCTTCAACGACACCATCGCCTACAATATCCGCTACGGCCGCGTCGGCGCCAGCGAGGAGGAGGTGCGCAAGGCGGCCGAGCTCGCCCAGATCGGCCCGTTCATCCAGAAGCTGCCCGAGGGCTACAAGTCGATGGTCGGCGAGCGCGGGCTGAAATTGTCGGGCGGCGAGAAGCAGCGCGTGGCGATCGCCCGCACCATACTCAAGGCGCCGCCGATCCTGATGCTGGACGAGGCGACCTCGGCGCTGGACACCCAGACCGAGCAGGAGATTCAGGCAGCGCTCGACCTCGTCAGCAAGGGCCGCACCACCATCGTCATTGCCCACCGGCTGTCCACGGTGATCTCGGCCGACGAGATCATCGTGCTGAAAGACGGCCAGATCGCCGAGCGCGGCACCCATGCGGCGCTGCTTGCCAAGCACGGCCTCTACGCCTCGATGTGGGACCGCCAGCGCGAAGCGACCGAAGCCGAAGAGCGCCTGCGCATCGCCCGCGAGAGCGACGAGCTTGGGGTGGTCGTGCGCAGGAGGACGGCGGAGGTGAGCTGAGGCTTCTCCTTCTCCCCCTGTGGGAGAAGGTGGCCGCGAAGCGGCGGATGAGGGGTGTTCCAGCGGAGTGAGACGCTGGCGTTCCCTGGAACACCCCTCATCCGTCTCGGCGCTTCGCGCCGATCCACCTTCTCCCACAAGGGGAGAAGGGAAGGACAAAATCCCTCTTGACCTCAACCTATCTTGAGCTTGCAAACCCATCTCCGAGCCACCGGCCAGGCACCCTACCAACGGAGATGGATCAAAAATGACGACCAATAATCATCGCACCGGCAGCGTGTTCCGCGTCGACAAGTTCGTCGTGCCGGCGCACGCGCGCGACGAAATTCTCAGCAAGGCCAGGATGACGCATGAACTGCTGCGCCGGCAGGAGGGATTCGTGCAGGATTTCCTGCTTGAGCAGTTCTCAGGCCCCGGCGAGTTCAACTTCGTCACCGTGGTCGAGTGGGAAAGTCAGGCCGCCGTCGACAAGGTGGTGCCGATCGTCAAGGCCGCGCATGAGCGCATCGCCTTCAGCGCGCGGGAAACCATCGCGCGCCTCGGCGTCAAGGCCGACATCGCCAACTATCAGCGCGTGCCGGAGGCGTAAGGGTCATCCTAACGCAGCGGCGCCCAGCCGATGGGCGTCGCTCATCCCTATTCAATGGATCGCCACGGGCTTTTATCTCCAACGGCTACTGATATTGTCTCGACAGACATAGTCATCCATTTATTTGGACTACGGAAAATTTTCGATGTTCGGATTCTTCTCGCGCAGATCCAAGGAAGCCTCCGAGAAGAGGTCGCAAGCCGCCGAGGATAAGCGAGGCAGCCTCCTCATACCTCTCGTCGTCGTGCCTCGTTCAAAGACCGAACAGGCCGATGAAAAGTCATTTCATCTTGTCTTCGCAGTCATGCAATTCGTAGTGACGATGGTTTCCAAAGGGCTCTATCGCTATCCGGAGATCAACCCTAAGGCGTTGCAGGTCTTTCATGCGGACCAATATTCCTTGGAGGTGAAGAACGGCGGCCATAGTCAATTCATCCACAATGCAGGCAGCGAAATCGACACTGTGATTGCCAACGCTAGAGCCGGGCTCGGCGCGTGTGGGGCAAAAGGGCAGCTGGCAACTTTGGAAAAGATGTCGGCCTGGATTGCCAAGCATCCTGACGAAGCAGCGAAACAGACGGGCTTTGAGGGTGGTCGCGACGATTTTCTGGATACACTTGATGATGCATTCTACGAAGCCGATGACGCCGCGCCGATGGAGGATTTGCTCGCGCGTTGGATCGCTTCTTGGCCCGATCTGCAAATCGTCGACGATGAAAAGTATGGTGATGCGATCGATCGACTGGTGCTGTCCAATCCCCAGCGCGAGGGCAGGCTTCTTCACAAGTCGGTTAGCAAACTGGTGCGTCAGATGTTGAGCCAGCGCGAAGTTGGCGCCGGCCTCGCCTGCGCAATGATATCGCCATCGGAGATCAAACTGAGGTTCGGCATGGCGAGGATGCTGGACGTAGAAGGCGAAAAGCAGATGGTCTTCCAACTGCGCACCAGCGCGAACGAGCTTCGGCTATGCGCCGCGACAAAGACACGCGTCGCGGTTTACGAGTATGTCGCCCCTGAAGACCCTCCTATCATCCGCCCAGGTGAGAACCCGTTGGGAGCTAACGCATCGAGTGTCGGGGGACTGCTTGGACGCGCGGAACAGTCGGAGATTGAGACAATGATCCAACTGTCTGAGCAAAATCATGCTCCCGTCGCTGTCGACCTTCTGCTACGCAAGGCCGGCTTTGATCCGCTAGGTGCCATCGTTTCAGCTAACTCGGTGGCGCAAACCGCGGAGGGGCTAGTTGTGAATTGGGTGGTGCTGGCGTCTGACCGGACCTTCCTCTCCCTGTCCTCGCCGAATGGCAGTGTGCTCTTAGATGGCGAGGATTACGAAAAGCTCGCCGAGGTTACGATGCCTGAACTCGACGCGCACTTCGATCGCTCCGCTGCCGCCGGCTAGTCATCCGCTCGGGTTCGGGAGATGTGCCTCCTCCTCCCCCCATTGTTGCGTTGCGGGGAGGGGGGCTTTCCGCTATTGAGGCGCAACCTGAAACAGGGACCGCCCCCAAGCCCTATGACGCTTCTCGACACCGTCAAGAATACGTTCGTTCCGATCCATCGCGAAGGCTACCCCTTCATCGCCGCCTTCGCCGCGGCAACGCTGTTTCTCGGCTATTTCTCCTCGATCCTGTTCTGGATCGGGCTGATCCTCACCGCATGGTGCGTCTATTTCTACCGCGATCCCGAGCGGGTCACGCCGGTCGACGACCGTCTGGTGGTGAGCCCGGCCGATGGCGTGATCTCGGCGGTCGGCCCCGCCGTGCCGCCGAGCGAGCTTGGCCTGGGCTCGGGCGAGATGACCCGGATTTCGGTGTTCATGAACGTGTTTTCCTGCCACATCAACCGCGCGCCGGTGCGCGGCCGGATCACGCGCATCGAGCACAAGCCCGGCAAATTCCTCAATGCCGAGCTCGACAAGGCAAGCGCCGAGAACGAGCGCAACGGCCTGGTCATCGACAGCCCGAACGGCACGATCGCCGCCGTGCAGATCGCCGGCCTTGTGGCGCGCCGCATCGTCTGCTGGGCCGAAGCCGGCGGCTCGATCGCGATCGGCGAGCGTTTCGGCCTGATCCGCTTCGGCTCGCGCGTCGATGTCTTCCTCCCGTCGGGCGCCGTGCCGCGCGTCGCGGTCGGCCAGACGGCGGTCGGCGGCGAGACCGTGCTTGCCGAATTCGGCGGCGCCGCGGTCACGCCCCTGGTCAGGATTTCCTGAGCGTTGGGCGCGCCGTTCAAAAAATTCGAGGCCCATGCCAGCGGCGGTCCGCGCATCCGCGAGATCCCGATGCGCATGGTGCTGCCCAACCTGGTCACCGTGCTTGCTATCTGCGCCGGCCTTTCGGGCATCCGCTTCGCCTTCGAGAACCGCTTCGAGATCGCGGTGGTCATGGTGCTGCTCGCTGCCTTCCTCGACGGCATAGACGGGCGGCTGGCGCGCATGCTGAAGGCGACTTCGAAATTCGGCGCGCAGATGGATTCGCTGGCCGACATCGTCAATTTCGGCGTGGCGCCGGCCCTGGTGCTCTATGCCTTCCTGCTCGATCGCGCCGGCTCGCCGGGCTGGATCGCGGCACTTCTCTTCACCATCGCCTGCGGCATGCGGCTTGCCCGTTTCAACGTGCTGGCCGACGATACCGATCAGCCGGCCTGGCAGACGGAATATTTCGTCGGCGTGCCGGCCCCGGCGGGTGCTGTGCTGGTCATGCTGCCGCTCTATCTCTATTTCCTGCGGCTCGGGCTGGAGCCCACCCGGCCGGCGGCCTTCGTCGGCTCGGGCTTCACCGTATTGGTCGCGTTCCTGCTGGTCAGCCGCCTGCCGGTCTATTCGGGCAAAAGCGTCAAGATACCAGGCGACCGGGTGCTGCCGGTCATCCTCGGCGTCGTGCTCTACATCCTCTTGCTGATGGCCTATCCCTGGTACACGCTGACGGCTTCCGTCGCCGGCTATTTGCTTTTCCTGCCGTTGTCGGTGCGCGCCTATTCGAAGCGGGCGATGCGCGAAGGCGAGAAGGTGCCGCCGTCCGATATCGGGTAGCGCTGCGCCCTATCTAGGCGGCTGCGCTCAGCCCCAGCCGGTCGATCGCCAGCTTGCGCGCCGAGATGTAATCCGTCTTGCCCGAGCCCAGCACCGGGATTTCTTCCACCTTGATGATGTCGTTGGGCACCATCAACTCGGCCGCGCCGGCCTTCTTGCCGAACTGGCGCAGCTCCTCGGCATTGGCGTCATCCGCGGTGGTGACCAGCACGATGCGCTCGCCGCGCCTCTTGTCGGGCACCGCCACCGCCGCGTGGCGCTCTTCCGGCCACAGCGACTGCACCAGCATCTCGACGGCGCCCAGCGACACCATCTCGCCGGCGACCTTGGCGAAGCGTTTTGCCCGCCCGCGTATGGTGATGAAGCCCTCGCGGTCGACCGAGACGATGTCGCCTGTGTCGTGCCAGCCTTCCAGCCGCTGCAATTCGCCAGGGCGGTCGGCGGTCATGTAGCCCATCATCATGTTCGGTCCGTCGAGCCACAGCCGGCCGCCCTCGGCGATGCCCTCGACCGGCTCCAGCTTCATGCGGATCGCCGGCAGCGGCCGCCCGACCGTGCCGTCGCGGCCATGAATGGCGGTGTTCACCGCCACCACCGGCGCGGCCTCGGTCAGCCCGAAACCTTCGACGATCGAGGCCTGGAAACGGTCGCGGTAGGTGCGCCGCGTTTCCGGCTTCACCGCTTCCGCGCCGGCCACGACAAAGCGCAGGCTGGAGAAATCGCCGTCCTTGGCGGTGCGCGCATAGTTGGCGAGGAAAGTGTCGGTGCCGAACATCACGGTCGGCTTCACCTTGCGGGCGATCTCGGGGATGATCTTGTAGTGCAGCGGCGAGGGGTAGAGAAACAGCTTTATCCCCAGCACCAGCGGCAGGATGGTGCCGCCGGTCAATCCGAAGGAATGGAATACCGGCAGCACGTTGAGCAGGATGTCGGCCGAAGAGACGGAGACGCGCGCCTCGGCCTGCATGACATTGGCAAGCAGGTTGCGGTTCGACAGCACCACCGCCTTTGGCGTGCCTTCCGAGCCGGAGGTGAACAGGATGACAGCGGGCTTCGACGCCTCCTGCCGCTGCAGCGGGAAACGCCACAGAAGCGCGGCGGCGACTTTGTCCAGGATCGTCACATCGGCGCGCACATCCTCCAGCCACAGCATCTTGGCGCCACCCGCCTCGACCGCGGCGACGATGTCATCGATGGCCGCCTTTTCGATGAAGGCGCGGGACGAGATCACGGTGCGGATCACGGCGGTGCGGACCGCCGCGGTCACGCTGGCCGGGCCGGCGGTGTAGTTGATCATCGCCGCCACGCGGCCCGCGGAGATCAAGCCGACGAAGGTAAGCACCACGCCATTGGCGTTGGGCAACAGCACGCCGACCGCTTCGCCCGGCGCCGTCACCGCCTCGAAATGGCGGCCGAGCACGCGCGCGCCGATGAACAGCTTGCGGTAGCTGAGCGAACCAGAAATCACGTCCTCGATGATCGGGCGCGAGGGGCCGATGCGGTCGGCGGCGTCGCGCATGGCGAGGAAGAGCCCGCGGTCGAGATTGGTGCCGTAGAGCCGCGCCTCGGCGAACCGGTCGAACAGCGCGTTGGTGTTGGAGGCCATGTCGGGGTTGCGCGCCACCAGCTCGGCAATGGTCATCGGCTCCAGCACGCTCACCGAAAGCCGCGGGAACCAGTGGCGCGGCGCTTTCTCCTTCGGCGTCAGCGAGACCGGCAGGTCGCGCGTGCCGGCAACGAAGATCGGCACGATGGTGGCATCGGCTTGCATGGCGATGCGGGTGATGGCGCGAAACAGCCGGAACGATTTGACGTCCGGCTCGACATTGTCCGGCAGGTAGACGGCGAGCCGTCCCTTGCCCTTGAGCACGCGCACCAGCCGCCGGCTGACGAAGATATGTTCGGCGTTGAAGGCGATGGTGCGGGCAAGCTCGCGCCACGGCTCCAGCCATGGCGAGCGTGCGGAAGCTTCGTCCAGGATGTGCAGCGTGTCGTCGGGAAGCAGGGACAGCATCAGCGCCGGCTCGATGCGCGACTGGTGCGAGACGACATAGATGACCGGCGTCTTGGCGCTGCGGGCGATGCGCATGCGATTGTCGGCGATGCGGTAGCCGAGCTTGAACGGCACATAGAGCAGCGCCTGGGTGAAGCGCAGGTCGAGCCGGACCCGCTCGATCACGCCGATCAGCAGCCAGGCAAAGACAAGACCCGCCAGCAGCGCCAGCGTCAGGATCATGCCGCTCTCTCCCAGTCTCCTCCAGCGCGGCTTCTTGAGCGGCCGCTTCGCAGAGGGTAGCGGAAGTGGGGGCAAGGTCAATGCGGGGAAGGCTGCGCTCCCCCTTCTGCCCTTGTGGGAGAAGGTGGATCGGCGCGATAGCGCCGAGACGGATGAGGGGGCTGGACGAAATGAGTCGCCGGAAAATCGAGCTATTTGAGCGCTTAACTTGCGATGCCGCGCTCCGTCCATCACCCCTCATCCGACCGAGCTTCGCTCGGCCACCTTCTCCCACAAGTGGAGAAGGGGAAGAGGGCGCTATGCTGCCTTCAGCCTCCCGGTGATGAAGCGGAATTCCTGGCTCTTGCCGCCAAAGCCATAGGCCGCCGCCGGCACCTCATGCACCAAGGCGTAGCTTTCCTCATGCACGCCGCCCAGCAGCCGTCCGAAAGCCTCGAAGATCGCCTTGAGATAGGCTTCGAGCTCCAGCTTGGTGTTGGTGCCGTCGACGACCTTAATGTCCAGCCAGAACGTGTTGGTGCCATGCTCGGCCAGCGACTTGCCGCCGGCGAACCAGTGCTGCGGATCGATGTAGTTGACGGCGACCGCGGTGATCGTCGGATCCTTGTGCAACAGCTTCGCGGTAGTGTCGGTGGCCTCCTTGGCAAGGGTGGCCGACAGCTTGGCGTCGGGCTTGCCGGTGACGCTGATGTTGATGATCGGCATTTTTCTCTCCTTTGGCTTCGCGCGTCGCGCTTTCGATGGGAGAGATATGGGCTCATCTACACGTCAAAAAAATCGAATTGTTTTTGACAATTGCTTCGATATTATCGAAGTATGGAAACGCTCGATCCCGATCTTCTGAAAACCTTTCTTGCCTTTGTCGATAGCGGCTCGCTCGCCCGGGCCGCATCCACCGTCGGCCGCACGCCGTCGGCGGTGACTGCGCAGATGCAGCGGCTGGAAGAGATTGTCGGCGAGCCGTTGCTCACCCCGCAGGGCAGGGGACGCGGGCTGACGCCGGCCGGCGAGGACCTTGTCGGCCACGCGCGGCGCATCCTTGCCGTTCACACCGAGGCGTGGCTGGCGCTGAAGGGCGCACGCGCCGGCGGCCGCATCGCCATAGGCACGACGCAGGATTTCGCCGATCAGGGCCTGCCGGACCTGCTCCGGGCCTTCGCCGCCAGCCATCCGCGCGTCAGGATCGAGCTGCGCGTCGGCCGCTCTCTGGAGCTCGGGTCGGCGCTGCAGGCAAGCCAGCTCGACCTCGCGATCACCATGCGCCACGCCCCGTCGCCGGATGAAGCGGCTGTGATAAGCGAGCCGATGCTGTGGCTCTGCTCGGAAAAAGGCCTGGCGGCGCGACAGGAGGTGGTACCGCTGGCGCTGCTCGATCCCTATTGCGGCTTCAGGGAGGCGGCGCTCAATGCGCTTGACGCCGCGGGCCGCCGCTATCGCATCGCCGCCGGCAGCGCCAGCCTTGCCGGCCTGCGCAGCGCGGTCAATGCCGGCATCGCGTTGACGCCGCGCACCCGACGTTTCGCCCATTCCGGCATCGTCGAGGCATCTGCCGATTTCGACCTCCCGCCGCTGCCGATGGCCGACTTCGCCATTCGGCTCAGCCGCGAAGCCGCCCGCTCGGCGCGGGATCTGGCGGAGCTTCTCGGCAGCGGGCTGGCCTTGCCGTCCTGAACAGCGAGGAGGCCTCAAAGAAAAAGCCGACCTTTTTGCGGGTCGGCTTCTAGTCGGACGGGTCGAGGGGTTTGGGGGGACTTGGGGGGTGACCCGTCGATCCAATAATGCTCCATGCGAATGATGGTTCCATGACTGGCGAAATATTTTTACGAATCCCCCGATTTCGCCTTCAGCCAGTCGCGGCCGGCATGGGCAAAGACCGCGCAAAGCACGATGGCGCCGCCGATGATGCTGGCCGTCGGCGGGACTTCGCCGAGGAACAGCAGGGCAAACAGGATGGCGAACGGCACCTCGGCCGAGCCCAGCAGCCCGGCTTCCGCCGACGGGATCAGCCGCGAGCCTTCCGTCCACAGGATCGAGGCCAGCGCGAAGGAGCAGCCGAAGGTGGCAAGCAGCGCCACGTCGCGGGTGGACACGGCCAGCGGATCGGTGACGAACCAGCCGAGCACGAAAAGCAGGAAAGCCGAGACCGCGCCTGCCCACACGACCGGCGAGTCGCGAAAAGCGCGCACCATGATCATGTAGAGCGCGCTGCCGGCGGTCATCAAAAGGGCCAGCCCGTCGCCGAACAGGTGCCCGCTGCCGAGGCCGGCGCCTACCATGATGGCGACGCCGCACAGGGATAAGGCGGCCGCAACCATCGTCTGCAGCCGGAATTTTTCCCGCACCAGAAGGAAGGCAAGAAGTGCGGCGATGAAGGGAGAGGTCGCGTAGATCACCGCGACATTGGCCACATAGGTGAATTTGAAGGCCGAGATGAAGGCGATGCTGGCGGCCGCGCCCTCGACAGCCAGCAGCCAGCCGCGCCAGCCGAGTTTCAGGCTCTCGCGCCCGCCCGAGCGGCGCTTGCGCCACAGCACGTAGAAGCTGATCAGGATCGAGCCGAAAAAACCGCGCCAGCAGGTGATCGTCAGCGGGTCGGCATGGATCGACTTGGTCAGCACGCCGGTGAGCGCGAAGGCGATCGCCGATGCCGACACCAGGATGATGCCGAGCGTGCGCTCGGCCGCTACGTCGGCGGCGGCAGGCGCAAGCTTTTCCGGCATGTCGAGCGTGTCCGTCATGGCGCCAGCCTACCCAGTTGCTCCTGACAGCCTTCCGTCATGAGGCCTGCTCCCGTCTGCGGAAATGCTCGTTGCCGACGATGAGCAGGCCGGCGCCGATGATCAGTGCCGCGCCCATGAACACTTCCGTGCGGGGCACGTCGCCCCAGATGGCGTAGCCCAGCGCGAAGGCCCAGACCAGCGAGGTATATTCGAACGGCGCAATAATCGACACCGGCGCGCGCTTCATGCCTTCGAACAGTGCATATTGCGCCACCCCGCCGAGTGCCCCGACGCTGACAAGCAAAAGAAGCTGCCGCCAATCGGGCATGCGCCACCAGAGCAGCGCCGGCACGGCCGAGAAGAGCAGGAAATAGAAATTGTTGAGCACGAGCTGGATCGTCGTACGCTCCTGCAGCGCCGTCTTGCGCAGCAGCACCACGGCGATGCCCCACAAAACCGCAGCTGCCAGCACCAGCAGCACCGGCACGGAGAGGCCGAGTCGCGTCGGATCGCAGGCGATGAAGACGCCGACGAAGCCGATGAACACCGCGATCCAGCGCAGCAGCGGCACCGTCTCGCCCAGGATCAGCACGGACAGCACGGTGACAATGATCGGCGCGGCGTAATAGATGGTGGTAAGCTCGGCAAGCTGCAGCGAGCGCGCGGCGTTGTAATAGCAAAGCCAGGCGGCGAGCGTGAAGGCGCTGCGCACCAGCATCGGCTTGACGATCGGCGAATCGATCGTGTCGGCGAACAGCCGCTTGCCGCCGATCGCGCCGCAGGCGACGAGCACGGTGATCGAGCGGACGAACATGATCTGCCAGACCGTCATGCCGACGACCAGAAGCTTGATCGAGGCATCCTGCGCCGAAAACAGGAAATAGGCGGCGGCCGTGAACAGAATGCCGGCCAACACCCTTTCGCGGCTTTCCAGGATGACGACATCGGCCATAAGGGTTCAGCGTGTTCGCGTGAGGCGGTTCCGCCCCGGTCGGGACCGCTGCTCCAGCTATACGGGCGAAAGCTTGCACAGCGCTGCTCCAGCGCGGCGCTTGCGTTGGCGCAGGTCGTTTGCCGGAGGCCGGTCGGGGACTACTGCGTCGCCTGGTAGAGCTCCGATGCCGCATCCTTCAGTGCGCGCCGCCCGTCCGGCCGCAGATACATCATATGGCCGCCGTCGACGACGTCGAGGCGGATCGGCTTGGCGTCTGACAGCGAAGGAAGCTGGTTCACCAGATAGCGCGAGGCGAGATAGGGCGTGACGAGGTCGGTATAGCCGTTGACGATGACGACGCCGAGGGCGGGGTTGAGCGAGCGCGCCCGCTGCAGGTCGTTCATCACGCCGGCATAGCCCTGGCCTGATGTGCCGTAATCCCAGCTGCGGCTGACCTCGCCGTTGAGCAGCCGGTAGCTGACATCGGTGTGGTAGTTGAGCTCGTCACGGGCGTAATCGACGAAGGCGGAGGTCAGCACCGGAACGCTGCGGTCGAGCACCGGATCGGGGCCTGCCTCATGCGCGCTTTGCGGCGCGATGTCGGCGGTGCCGATGGTGGCGTCATAGGGGCTGAGCACCTTGCGGGTGGCGCGCTGGAATTCCTTGGCGAAAAGCCCGATGGGAATGCGGGCGAAATTGCGCTGGACGAGGTCGAGTGGCAGGCCGGTGATCTCCGATACGCGCCCGCTGGCGAGCTTGCCGCCTTGCTCCAGCCCGCTGTTCAGCGCAGTCAGGTAATCGCCGAGCGCGTAACGCTCGACCTCGGCCAGCCTGTCGCGCAACGCGTCGCCGCTCACGCCGTCGCCCTTGAGCCGCGTCGCCGCCAGCGAAGGCAGCTCCAGCGCCCAGTGCAACTGGTCGAACTGGTCGGGCCGCACCAGCATGAACTCCAGCGCCGGCGAGATCAGCACGATGCCGCTGGGGCTGAGGCCCACATCCTCCTGCAGCGTGCGGGCAAGCAGCGCGGCGCGAAAGCCGCCATAGCTTTCGCCGGCGAGGAACAGCGGCGATCCCGTGCGGCCGTTCTGCGCCAGATAGAGGCGGATGAAGGCGCCGACCGAGCTGGCGTCGGCATCGACGCTCCAGAATTCCTTCGGCTCGTGCCCAGGCGCCTCGCGGCTGTAGCCGGTGCCGACGGGATCGACGAAGACGAGATCGCTCATGTCGAGCCAGCTGTCGGGATTGTCGATGAGCTTTTGCGGCGGCCGCAGGAACTCCCCGTCGGCGGCGGTCTCGACGATGCGCGGCCCGATCGCGCCGAGATGCAGGTAGGCCGAAGCGGCACCGGGTCCGCCGTTGAAGACGAAGGTGATCGGCCGCTCCTTCGCCGGGGTCGGCGACTGCTGCGTGTAGGCGACATAGAAGATCTCGGCCGTCACCTCGCCCTTGCCGGACAAGAGCGACAGCGTGCCGGCCTCGGCCTGGTAATCCAGCCTGCGCCCGCCAAGCGTGATCGAATGCTCGGTCACCTGCGGCGACGGCAGCAGCGACAGTACGCCGCCGGTCGGGGCCGGCCGTTCCGGTGTTTCGGCGAAGGTGGGCTGAGCGAAGGCGGCGAGCGCCAGGAGGACTAGGGGGACGAGCTTCAACTTGGACGGCATGGAGGCTCCGCTGGAATGACCTCCGCAAAGGTATGGCCGGAGCGGGCGAAGTCAAAGGGGGCGTTTGAGTACCTGGGTTCCTCGCCTCCACCAAAGGTGGGGGAGAGGTGGCCGCGAAGCGGACGGAGAGGGGCCTTCGTAGGGCGCTCCCCCTCTCCGTCTCGGCTTCGCCGAGCCACCTCTCCCCCATTTCATGGGGGCGAGGAATCCAGGCTGGAATTATGTGCTATCAACCATCAAAGACCTATCGAAGGGACAACACAATGGACTCCACCACCCTCAAAACCATGCAGGCTCCGCTGAAAGACGCCTATCGCGAGGACGCCGCCAAGGCGTTGATCACGCTGAGAGCCCGCGGCACGCTCGACGACCAGTCGATCGCCTGCAAGGTGGAGACGGGCAGGGCGCTTGCGGTTGCCGGGCTTCATCCGGCCACCGGCGGCTCGGGCCTCGAGCTCTGCTCGGGCGACATGCTGCTGGAAGCGCTGGTCGCTTGCGCCGGCGTGACGCTGAAAGCGGTGGCGACGGCGTTGGAGTTCAAGCTCGGCAACGCCACCGTCGAGGCTGAGGGCGACCTCGATTTTCGCGGCACTCTCGGCGTCGCCCGGGACGCGCCGGTCGGCTTCCGCGAGATAAGGCTGAGATTCGATCTCGATACCGACGAGCCGCAGGAGCGCATCGATTCGCTCATCAAGCTCACCGAGCGCTACTGCGTGGTGTTCCAGACCATCAACAACAAGCCGGCGTTGAGCGTGAGCGCGGGGCGCTGAGGCGCGACGCCCCCTCATCCGGCCGCTTCGCGGCCACCTTCTCCCCGGTGGGGAGAAGAGGTTGGCGCCGGCACTGACGGCTCCTCTCCCCAGCGGGGAGAGGTCAGCCGAGCGAAGCGGAGGCTGGGTGAGGGGGAGTGTTACCTACTGCGCCGAGGGCGTTTCCGCGTCCCCTTCGTCGGTGAACGGCGAGGCGCTCGGCACGCATTGCACGGCCCAGCCCTGCGGGGTCGGCTGCTTCTGATATTCGGTGATGGCGTTGGTGCATTGTTCGCGGGTGTCGAAGGTGCTGGGCAGCACCACCATGCCGCCTTGCGGGCCGGCGATCACCAGATACCAGACCAACGCTACGCTGGGAGTAGCAGCCATGGGAATTCCTCGCTTTGCTCAAATGTCGGAGTCGGGCCGATCCTAGCAACTCCCATGGAGCGGCGAAAGCAGGGCGACGGCACACCATTTCGCCGCCCCGTTCACAGACCCGTGAATAGAGGGGTCGCCATACGCCAGGCACCCAGGCTTTATTCCGGCTGCCGGTAGGCGACGAAGCGGTTGTGCTTGGCCTGGAAGATCAGGCCCGTCTCCTTCAGCTCCGGGCTCGCCAGGGGCACGATGCGCCTGGCGATCTCGGACGGATGCGGCAGCGTCTCCGGATCCTCGCCGGGCATGGCCTGGGCGCGCATGGCCGTGCGGGTCGTGCCCGGATCGGCGGCGTTCACCCTCAGCGGCAGGCTCTCGGTCTCATGCGCCCAGGACCGCATCATCGTTTCGACGGCGGCCTTGGAAGCCGCATAGGGCGCCCAGAAGGCGCGCGCTGAATGCGCCGCGTTGGAGGAGAGAATGATGGCGCGGCCCGCGTCGGAGAGCCTGAGCAGCGGGTCGACCGAGCGGATCAGCCGCCAGGTCGAAGTCACGTTGATGGTCATCACCTTCTCGAAGGTCTTGGCCTCGACATGGCCGATCGGCGAGATAACGCCGAGCACGCCGGCATTGGCGACCAGGATGTCGAGCTTGCCCCAGCGCTCGTGGATCGCTGCGCCCAGCCGGTCGATGCCGGCCATGTCGGCAAGATCGAGCGGCACAAGCGTCGCCTGTCCGCGGCCGTCGGCCTTAATCTGGTCGTCGAGCTCTTCCAGCCCGCCTACCGTGCGTGCCACCGCGATCACATGCGCGCCGGCCGCCGCCAGCTCCCTGGCGATGAAATAGCCGATGCCGCGCGAAGCGCCGGTTACGACCGCCACGCGGCCGGAAAGGTCGAGGGTCATTCAGGAATTTCCGTAAAGTGCGATTACGACCCGCCACTCGCCAGCAGCGACAGCGTGCGCACATTGTCGTGGCCTTCGAAGTCGAGCAGGCGGGTGGGGTACTGTCCCGTGAAGCAGGCGTCGCAGAACTGCGGCTGGTCGTTGTCGCGGCCGGCCTCGCCGACGGCGCGGTAGAGTCCGTCGATCGAGAGAAAACCGAGCGAATCGACGCGGATGAATTCCGCCATCTCCTCGACCGACATGCGCGATGCCAGGAGCTTCGATTTCTCCGGCGTGTCGACGCCATAGAAGCAGGACGCGCTTGTCGGCGGCGAGGCGATGCGCATATGCACTTCCTTCGCGCCCGCGTCGCGCACCATCTGCACGATCTTCTGGCTGGTGGTGCCGCGCACGATCGAATCGTCGACCAGCACCACGCGCTTGCCCTCGATCATGCGGCGGTTGGCGTTGTGCTTCAGCTTAACGCCCATATGGCGGATCGAATCGCCCGGTTGAATGAAGGTGCGCCCGACATAGTGGTTGCGGATGATGCCGAGCTCGAAGGGAATGCCGGCGGCCTGGGAAAAACCGATCGCGGCCGGCGTGCCGGAATCCGGAACCGGCACGACGACGTCGGCGTCCACCGGGCTTTCCTGCGCGAGCTCGGCACCGATGCGCTTGCGCACCTCGTAGACATTGCGGCCCTCGACCGAGGAATCCGGCCGCGCGAAATAGACATATTCGAAGATGCAGAAGCGCGTCTTCTGCGGCTCGAACGGGAAGATGCTCTCGATTCCCTTCGAGGTGATCACCACCATCTCGCCGGGCTTGATGTCGCGCACGAAGCGGGCGCCGATGATGTCGAGCGCGCAGGTTTCGGAAGCGAGAATCCAGGCGCCGTCGAGATCGCCCAGCACCAGCGGGCGGATACCGAGCGGATCGCGGCAGCCGATCATCTTCTTGGCCGTCATCGCCACCAGCGAGAAGGCGCCCTCGACCTGGCGTACCGCATCGATGAAACGCGAGTTCAAATCGCGCTCCTTGCTGGTCGCGACCAGGTGCAGCAGCGTCTCGGTGTCGGAGGTCGAGGAAAAGATCGAGCCTTGCTTCTGCAGCGCGCGCTGCACGGTAAGCGCGTTGGTCAGATTGCCGTTGTGGGCCACGGCAAGACCGCCTTCCGCGAGCTCGGCGAAGAACGGCTGAATGTTGCGCAGGCCGGCGCCGCCGGTGGTGGCGTAGCGCGTATGTCCGATGGCGCGGTTGCCTTGCAGGCTGTCGATGACGCGCTGCTTGGTGAAGGTGTCGCCGATCAGACCGACATGGCGTTCGACATGAAACTGGGTGCCGTCATAGGAGACGATGCCGGCCGCTTCCTGGCCGCGATGCTGCAGGGCATGAAGGCCGAGCGTGACGATGGCCGCCGCATCCTGCCGGCCGAAGATGCCGAATACGCCGCATTCGTCGTGGAAATGGTCGTCGGCCTCGGCGGAAAGGACTTTGCCTCTATCTGCCGTTGAGTCTGCCATTTGGTGCTCAAGCTCCGCTAAAGCCGCCATATAAGGCGATCGCTCGCCGAACGCAACGCGCGTCGTCAGGCAATCACAAAATGCCTCAGGCCAGCGCCATGGCTGGCCTGGATTTCAGTTTGCCGGCGCTGGAGCGGGAGCCGGGGCAGGCGCCGGAGCCGGCTCGTTGTCGGCCGGTGCTTCGCCCTCGCTGTCGTCGGGTGCCGGCGCGTTGTCGTCGCCGGCGGCCGGCGGCTCAGCCGCCGGCTGGTCGGTGGTCGCCGGCGCGCCGGCCTGCGGCGTGCCCTTATGGGTGTATTTGTTGACCAGTTCCTCGGTGTTCTCGGGCAGCACGCTTTCGAGCTTGGCGCCGATCGTCTCGAGCAACGGCCGCGACTTGGCGTTGGCGACCCAGGCGGGCGCCTTGGCGCCGGCCAGCCAGTTGAAGAACAGCAGCGCCACCGCGACCACCAGGATGCCGCGCGCCGCGCCATAGAGGAAGCCGAGCGTGCGGTCGAGCGCGCCGATGCGCGAATCGATGATCCAGTCGGCGAGCTTCATGGTGATGACGGAGACGACGATCAGCGCGATGAGGAAGACGATGCCCGCCGAAGCCGCCATCGCGATCTTGTCGTTGTCGACATAGGGCTGAACATAGGGGAGCACCGGCTTGTAGAAGAAGAAAGCCGCCGCCGCCGCCGCCGCCCAGGAAACCACCGAGAGCACTTCACGGGAGAAGCCGCGCACCATGGCGAGCATTGCTGAGACCAGGGTGAAGCCGACGAGGATTCCGTCAAGCAGCGTAATCGGCATGGTTCTCGCCCCACTTCCTGTCTTGCGGCCCGACGAGCCGCATCACTCCCCGTCGTCGGTACGGCCGCGCCGGGAGCCGGCTATACGCGCCACAAGGTCGGCCAGCTCGGTGGGCTGGAACGCGCCGGCCCCGATCCCCCCGGCAACTTCCTCACTGCCGAGCGGCAGCACCGCGCTTCCAAAACCCAGCTTTTCGGCCTCTTTGAGACGCTGCTGCGCATGCGCAACCGGCCTCACGGCGCCCGATAGGCTGATTTCGCCGAAATAGACGCAATCGGCGGGAAGGGCAAGACCGGTGAGCGAGGAAACCAGTGCGGCGGCCACCGCGAGATCGGCCGCCGGTTCCGAGATCCGGTAGCCGCCGGCGACGTTGAGATAAACGTCGTGCTGGCCGAAGCGCACGCCGCAATGCGCCTCCAGCACGGCGAGCACCATCGACAGCCGCGCCCCGTCCCAGCCGACCACGGCGCGGCGCGGCGTGCCGAGCGAGGAGGGCGCGACCAGCGCCTGGATCTCGACCAGCACCGGCCTTGTGCCTTCCATGCCCGCGAAAACCGCGGCGCCCGGCGATTTCGCGTGGCGTTCGCCAAGGAAAAGCTCGGATGGATTGGAGACCTCGCGCAGGCCCTTGTCCGACATCTCGAACACGCCGATCTCGTCGGTCGGCCCGAAGCGGTTCTTCACCGTGCGCAGGATGCGGAAGTGATGGTTGCCCTCGCCCTCAAAATAGAGCACGCCGTCGACCATGTGCTCGACGACGCGAGGGCCTGCGATCTGGCCCTCCTTGGTGACATGGCCGACGAGCACGATCGCAGCGCCTGTGGATTTCGCGTAGCGGATCATCGCTTGGGCGGCAGCGCGCACCTGGGTGACGGTGCCCGGCGCCGAGTCGGCAAGGTCGGTCCACAGCGTTTGGATCGAATCGAGGATGACAAGGTCCGGCCGCTTGCCGTCCGCGATGGTGGCAAGAATGTCCTCGACATTGGTCTCGGCGGCAAGTTCCACCGGCGTCGAGGCGACGCCGAGGCGCTGCGCTCTCAGCCTGATCTGCGCCACGGCTTCCTCGCCCGAGACATAGACGATGCGGTGGCCTTTCGAGGCGAGCGCCGCGGCGGCTTGCGTCAAAAGCGTCGACTTGCCGATGCCGGGATCGCCGCCGACGAGAAGTGCGGAGCCGCGCACGAAGCCCCCGCCGGTGGCGCGGTCGAGCTCTCCGATGCCCGACACGATGCGCGGCGCGTCCTCGATGTCGCCGGCGAGACTGGTCAGCACCACGGCGCGACCCTTACGGGCGTTGCGCGTGTTCGCCGGCCCCGAGCCGATGCCGCCGGATGTGCCTTCCTCGACCAGCGTGTTCCACTCGCCGCAGGCATCGCATTTGCCGGCCCAGCGCTGATGCACCGAGCCGCAATTCTGGCAGATGAACTGAACGCGCGATTTGGCCATTAGCGCTGCGCCGCTCGAGAATTTTCGAAGGCTGGCATTCCCGCCCACCCCCCTCTGGCCTGCCGGCCATCTCCCCCGCAAGGGGGGAGATCAGCAGCTTGGCCGCTGGCGTTCTTCTTCCAATGTCGGCGATTGGCGAAAGTCGAGGCGACAGTCAATCTCCCCCCTTGCGGGGGAGATGTCCGGCAGGACAGAGGGGGGTGTGACGGAGCGCCGACGTTGGCCAAAACGCTACTCAAACCTCTCTGGCAAATGATGCTCCTCGGCCAAATCCGAGAACCGTGTGAACTCGCCGTGGAAGGCGAGGCTAACGGAGCCGGTCGGTCCGTGGCGCTGCTTGGCGACGATCACCTCGGCCTTGCCGCGCGCCTCGTTCATCTCGTTTTCCCACTTGACGTATTCCTCGGTGCCGAGCTTCGGCTCGCGATTCTTGAGGTAATATTCCTCGCGATAGACGAACAGCACCACGTCGGCGTCCTGCTCGATGGAGCCGGATTCGCGCAGGTCGGAGAGCTGCGGGCGCTTGTCGTCGCGGCTTTCGACCTGGCGCGACAGCTGCGACAGCGCGATGATCGGCACGCCGAGCTCCTTGGCCAAAGCTTTCAGGCCCGTGGTGATCTCGGTGATTTCCTGCACGCGGTTCTGCGAGGCGCGGGCGGAGGATCCCTGCATCAGCTGGATGTAGTCGATGACGATGAGGTCGAGGCCGCGCTGGCGCTTCAGACGCCGCGCGCGGGCGGAAAGCTGCGCGATTGAGATGCCGCCGGTCTGGTCGATGAAGAGCGGGATCTTCTGCATCGTCTGCGAGCAGGCGACGAGCTTTTCGAAATCCATCTCGGTGATCTCGCCGCGGCGGATCTTCGAGGACGAGATCTCCGTCTGCTCGGAGATGATGCGGGTGGCGAGCTGCTCCGACGACATTTCGAGCGAGAAGAAGCCGACGACGCCGCCGTTGGCGGCCTTGAAGCTGCCATCGGCCTGCTGCGCCGGAACGTAAGCCTCGGCGATGTTGAAGGCGATGTTGGTGGCCAAGGAGGTCTTGCCCATGCCCGGGCGCCCGGCGAGCACGATCAGATCGGAGGGCTGCAGGCCGCCCATGCGGCGGTCGAGGTCGCGCAGCCCGGTGGCGATGCCTGAGAGATGGCCGTCACGCATATAGGCGGCGTTGGCCATGTCGACGGCGGTCTTGACCGCATCGTTGAAGCTTTCGAAGCCGCCGTCGTAGCGGCCGGTTTCGGCGAGCTCGAACAGCCGCCGTTCGGCGTCCTCGATCTGGTCGGAGGGCGACATGTCGACCGGCGCGTCATAGGCGATGTTGACCATGTCCTCGCCGACGGTGATCAGCGCGCGGCGCGTCGCGAGGTCGTAGATCGCCCGGCCATAATCGGTGGCGTTGACGACGGTGACGGCCTCGACCGCGAGGCGCACGACATACTGCGCCACCGTCATGTCGCCGACCTTCTCGTCGGCCGGCAGGAACGTCTTGAGCGTTATCGGCGTCGCGATCTTGCCCATGCGGATGAGTTCGGCCGCGACCTCGAAGATCCGACGGTGCAGCGGCTCGTAGAAATGTCCCGGCTTGAGGAAATCGGAAACGCGGTAGAAGGCGTCGTTGTTGACGAGGATGGCGCCAAGCAGCGCCTGCTCGGCCTCGATGTTGTTCGGTGCCTCGCGATAAAGCGGCGTTTCCGCCGCGCCGAATTTCAGTGCCGCCTCTGCCATGATTTCCCCGATTTCGATCCCGCCTCCTCGATATCAGAACGGAAAGAAAGGGTGCTGACCTTTCTGCAACAGTAAGATTCCGACTGACTTTGATACTCGCGATTCACAGCAAAATTTTCTCGTGGAAAGAATTGTCATTGACTCGAATCGAAGAGGCTGAAGATAGCGCTTCGAACGAGAACAAAACAAGAAAATTTCTATCCTAGCGTATCGCCCCAGTTCGCCCGCCGCGCGGCCCTGAAAACGTCCCCGTCGCGCTTGCTGAACAGTTGCTCGCCGGCGCTGCCGTCCGGCTGGCAGAGTTTCAGCACCACCTTGCCGGAGCCGCCTTTCGGCGGCGCGAGCACCCGTGCCGGACGCGCCGGCGCCGGTCGCCGGGAAGCGGCGAGGTAGATGAACTTCTCGTCCTCCCAAGGCACGTCGGCTTCCTTGACCAGGCGATGCAAGCGTGAGCGGGCGACGCGGCGAGAAAAATGGCACCAGTCTGGCGGCTTGAGCGGGCAGGGCGCCGCGTGCGGGCAAGGCGCCAGGATATGCCCGCCGGCTTCGATCAATTGTTGCCGGGCGGCAAGGATGCGCTGCCAGCCGGCGGGCGTACCGGGCTCGACGATAAGCAGCGTGTCGGCGGTCAGCCGCCAGAAGCGACCGACGAGCTTCGGCAGCGAAGCCGGCGCGACCTCATCGAGCACATAGGCGATGCTGACGAGGTCGGCGGGTTTGATGTCGTCGAGATCGATGGTGGCGTCGCCGGCGACCCATTCGGCGCGGGCGGCGATCGTGCCGGCCGCAAGCGACTGCCCGACCTTGCGTACCGCCGAGCTTGCTTCGACCAGAACCGCCTGCTCCAACTCCGGCCAGGCATCTGACGTGGCCCACAGCATGGTGCCAGGCCCGGCGCCGATGTCGAGCAAGGTCTTCGGGTGGAAATCCGGCCGCGCATAGGCCAGTGCATCGAGGTTGGCGCGCACGGCGGCATAGGTAGCGGGCAGTCGCGTCGCCAGATAGGCCTTGACGGCCATCTCCTCGCCCATATGCAGACGGCCGTCGCGCAGCTCGGCGCGGTAGCGTTCCGAGAGCGTCCGCGCCGCTTGTTTCAGCGCCGGCAGCGGTATCTTCTCCAGGAGGCTGTCGATCCCTTGTCGGAGCGGGGCGGGCAATTCCACCTCAGGCTCCCCTTGGTGCAAGCAGGATGACGGACGCGCCGACGATGCAGAGCGCCGCGCCCGCGACGTCCCAGCGGTCGGGGCGCGCGCCCTCCACCAGCCACAGCCAACCGAGCGAGGCCACGATGTAGATGCCGCCATAGGCGGCGTAGGCGCGGCCCGCCGCGTCCGTCTCGACCAGCGACAGCAGCAAAGCGAACAGCGCCAGCGAGGCGAGACCGGGAAGAAGCCAGAGCGGCGACTTTTCCAGCCGCCACCACGCCCAGAAGGAGAAGCAGCCGGCGATCTCGGCAAGGGCGGCTGCGGTATAGATGAGGTAGGTCATAAAAAAAGGTCTCGCGAACGAGACCTTTTTCGTGGCGTCACGCCGCAATGGCAAGCGGCATTGCGCGTCTATTCCACCTTCTTGCGGCGGCGAGCCGGTTTGGCGGGCGCTGGCGCCGCCGGCTCCTTGTGCCCGATGTCGCGCAGCTCCAGCGCCTTCTCGCATTTGGACATGTAGTCGCGCGTCATCGGCAGCGTGTCGTTCTTCTTGGCGATCTGGAACTGGAAGATCACCAGGTCCTGCCAGCGGAAGGCGGCCTCCGAGGCGGCGAGATAGAATTCCCACATGCGGCAGAAGCGCTCGTCATAGATCGCCTTCGCCTTGTCGCGATTGGCGGCGAAACGGGCCCCCCAATGCTTGAGCGTGTCGGCGTAGTGCAGACGCAGGATCTCTATGTCGGTGACGACCAGGCCGGACTTCTCGATCGCCGGCAGCACTTCCGACATCGCCGGGACGTAGCCGCCTGGGAAGATGTACTTGCGGATGAAGGCGCTGGTCGCCCACGGCACGCCGGAGCGGCCGATGGTGTGGAGCAGCATCACGCCGTCGGGCTTCAGAAGCGTCGCAGCCTTGTCGAAGAAGGTCCGGTAGTGGTTGACCCCGACATGCTCGAACATGCCGACCGAGACGATGCGGTCGAAGCGCTCGTTGATGTGGCGATAGTCCTTGAGATCGAAATGCACGCGGTCCTGCAAGCCTTGCGCATGCGCGCGGTCGGTGGAGACGCCCTGCTGCTCGGTCGACAGCGTCACGCCCTGCACGTCGACGTCGAAGGCTTTGGCGAGATAGAGGCCGAGCCCGCCCCAGCCGGAGCCGATGTCGAGCACCGTCTGGCCGGCCTTGAGCCTGAGCTTGGCGGCGATGTGGCGCTTCTTGGCCAGCTGCGCTTCGTCCAGCGTCATGTCCGGCTGTTCGAAATAGGCGCAGGAATACTGCATGTCCTCGTCGAGGAAGAGCTTGTAGAGCTCGCCGGACAGGTCGTAATGGCGCTCGACATTGCGGCGCGAGCGCGAGGCGGTGTTGATCTGCTGCAGCCGGCGGAAGGCGTGGCGCAGGCCCTCGATCGCCTTCGACCAGGTGACGTCGATGCCGCTCGAGCCCATGTTCTGGAACGCGATGCGCATCAGCCCGAGAACGCCGCCCTCGAGCACGTCCAGCTCGCCGTCCATATAGGCTTCGGGCACCGCCAGCATCGGGTCGAAGGTGATGGCGCGCTCGGCATGCGTGGTCTTGATATGGATATGCACCGGCTCGCCGCTGCCGTCGCCGAACTTGTGCGTCGTGCCCTTCGGCCCGGTCACCTTGAGGTCGCCGGCGCGCACCAGGCGCTCGAGAACATGTTTCAACAGGATATTCATGACCAAATGTCCCCTCAGTCGGACCACCCGGTAACCGGACCTGGATGCCAAATCGAACCGCGCGGCGCATCGCCCGCGTCCAATCGACGCGCCACGCTGTAATGTGCACAAGATATAGGGTGACGAAAAGTTCCTTTTGGCACAAAAAAGCCCGGGTCGGAGACCCGGGCGTTGGTCCAGAAATCCTGGACGTGTGCGAGCCGAAGCGATGCCTCGGAAATTGTGCCGATCAGGCCCAGAGATCAGGCGTTCTCTTCGCCGCCTTCGAACTCGGCGTTCGGGTCGAAGAAATTCTCCGGCCGGGCGTTGTCGTTGATATCCTCGCCATAAATGGCTTCGGCGGTGGTCAGCGTCTCGCCCTTGGCCTGACGCTCCGCCTCATCGGCCGAGCGGGCGACGTTGAGCGTCACGGTGACTTCGACTTCCGGATGCAGCGCGATCGCCACATTGGACAGGCCGATGGTCTTGATCGGCTGGTTGAGCTCGATCTGGTTGCGGTTGACGGTGAAGCCCTCGGCGGTGAGCAGATCGGCGATGTCGCGGGTCGACACCGAGCCATAGAGCTGGCCGGTCTCGCCGGCCGAACGCACGACGATGAAGCTCTTGCCGTCGAGCGTCTCGGCGATCTTGGCGGCTTCAGACTTGCGCTCCAGGTTGCGGGCTTCGAGCTGGGCGCGCTGGCCTTCGAACTTCTTCTTGTTGGCTTCGTTGGCGCGCAGCGCCTTGCCCTGGGGGAGCAGGAAATTGCGGGCGAACCCGTCCTTGACCTTGACGGTCTCGCCCATCTGGCCGAGGCGGGAAATGCGCTCGAGGAGAATGACTTCCATGGTTTCGTTCCTTCGTCAGTGCCGCCGATCATTCGATCGACATTGAATGAATTGGAACAGGTCAGGAAGCTTGGTGCGGCGTTGCCGCTCTTGTCGCTGTCCTGCCTGTCTGGGCAGTTAGAGGCCGACTGGCCCCAACTCGGGATTTGATGCTCAACCCGACGCGCCCGTCGCGCCGGTGAAAAGAGCGGGCGGGGAGCCGCCCGCTCGAGAAATCAGCGAACCACGTAGGGCAGCAGGCCGAGGAAGCGGGCGCGCTTGATCGCCTTGGCGAGCTCGCGCTGCTTCTTCTGGCTGACGGCAGTGATGCGCGACGGCACGATCTTGCCGCGCTCGGAGATGTAGCGCTGCAGGAGACGCACGTCCTTGTAGTCGATCTTCGGAGCATTGGCGCCGGAGAACGGGCAGGTCTTGCGGCGGCGATGGAACGGACGCCGGGTCGGGATTTGGTTGATGTCGACCATTATTCTGCACCTCCTTCGACGCCTTCGCGCGGACGGCGCGGGCCACGGTCGCCGCCGTCACGGTCGCCGAACGAACGCGGGCCGCGGTCACCGCGGTCGCGATCGCCGAAGGAACGCGGGCCGCGATCGCCACGATCGCGGTCGCCGAAGCCGCCGCGCTCGGAGCGCTCTTCGCGCTTCTGCATCATCGCCGAAGCGCCTTCCTCATGCGCCTCAACCTTGATGGTCAGAAAGCGAAGGACGTCTTCCGACAGGCCCATCTGGCGCTCCATTTCGTTGAGCGCGGCCGGCGGGCAGGTGATGTCCATCAGCGTGTAGTAAGCCTTCCGGTTCTTCTTGACCCGATAGGTGAGGGACTTCAGTCCCCAGTTCTCGATCCGGCCGACCGAGCCGCCATTCGCGGTGATGACGCCCTTGTACTGTTCGACAAGCGCGTCAACCTGCTGCTGCGACAGGTCCTGCCGGGCAAGAAACACATGTTCGTAAAGAGCCATTATGTCTTTCTGCCTTTCTTCGTTTCTCTCACCGGCCCTCGCGGCTAAGCCTCTGCAACTTGTCTGACCCGGTCGCCAAGGCGCGGGGAAGAAAGGAGCATCACGAGACGGTCGAGAGCGGAGACACGGGAGGCTGGAAGCGCTTGTGGCTTCGTGTCGGGGTCTTGATGACCACGGCCCTCCGTTCAGCCCCCAGCAAGGACCGGCAGATTGCGGGCGTCTATATAGCAATTTCCAGCGAAGGCAAGGGCAGGTCGTGTGTCAGATTGAATTTCTGCTATGGCCGAGAAACAAGTCGCCACTACGTCACCAATGGCCGAAAAACGTGAATGCATGATGGGCGAAGGCCTCTCTTGCTGAGGGAGAAACGTTGGGATGAGCACCGACCGGGACACCGTGCGATCCTATGATGCGAACGCGGCGGGATATGCCGCCGAGGCCGCGACGATGCCCGAATGGGTCGCGGCCGAGATTGATGCTTTCGTGACCGAACTCGGCGGCTCGGGAAGAGTGCTGGAAATCGGAAGCGGTGGCGGGCGAGATGCACTCATGCTTGAGAAGCGGGGGATTAGCGTCCGACGCACCGACGTTGCGAAGGGTTTCGTCGAACTTCTTCGCAAGAGCGGCTTCGAGGCCGACCTCTTGGACCCGCTGACCGACGACCTGGCGGATCCGCACCGTCCCGGCATGCCGTACGATGGAATCTGGGCCTGTGCGTGTATGATTCACGTCGCGCGCGAGGATTTCGGCACGGTGCTGGGAAGACTTGCCGAAGCGACCAGGACCGGCGGCCGACTGCATGTCTCGGTCAGGGACGGCGACGGCGAGAATGTCTCGATAGGCGGCAGCGCCGCAGCGCCACGACGCTACGTCGAGACGTACTGGCGCGAGCCCGCCCTGCGGTCCGAACTGACAGACGCCGGCTGGACGGTCAGCGAGATACGTCGGTGCATGGGCAGGCCCGATGATTGGTGGCTGAGCGTTCGGGCGAGCCGTGCATGACGTCCATTGAGCTTCGGGCAGGCGGTGCGTCAGGTCGCATGTGGCAGGCGATCTCGAGCGACTACTACGCCGTCGAGGATCCGGCCAAGCTCCCCAAACGTCTTCCAGACGATCGCCAACAAATTCTCCAGGCTGCAGCTCACCAACTGACGGAGGTGGGCGACCGTTCGGCATTATGCGACTAGCTAATCGAGAGGGAAAGGCGCACAGTGCTCCGGCCTGACGCAGCAAGGACAGCCTTGCTAACGGCCGGATGTCCGAGACTTTATTTCAAGGCAGTTCCATAACGGTGCTGCAACCGCGGTCGTCCATCCAACTTTTTATTCTTTGGCATTGAAGAGGCGGCCAACATGGCAGGAGCGAGATACTATATATTCAAGGACGCTCACTGTTGGAAGATTGGCTACGACGGCAAGGAATATGTCTATAAGTCGAACGCGGATGCAGTCATGGCCGCGATCAAGGCTGCAAACGAAACTGCGTTGCACGGCTTCGAAGCCGAGGTGCTCGTTCAGGGAATAGACGGCAAGTGGCGCACGGAATGGTCCGGGGGATGAACGGACGTTCAAGCTGTCACTCGATCGCCGAGAGGAAATGAGCCTATGCCTCGCCTTTGAGGCGGCGGTCATTATAGACCAGACCAGCGCGGGCGCCTTCGATCAGTGCAAATACCGCCGCATGATGCTCAGCAGCCAATCGTGGAGGCTCATGTCTGCAGGTCGGCAACCATATTCTTTGATCGCAGTCCGCAGGGTCAACCGAACCAATTCCTCACCTGATTTGAGCGATCCGCCTCTATACTGTCGGGCTCTTGTTCGCAGGGTGCCGAGCAGATGCTGGTCACCTTGGCTGGACAACAGGTTGTGATCCGGACGCATTGATGGCCCTGCCTCTCGAGCGGAATGGAGCGAGGTCTCTGCCTCGGCTGTCAGCGTGCTTTGCCTGGTTGCGGAACGGAGGCTGCGTAGGCGCTCATGACGCCAATCGATTCAAAGCAGGCGATTGCGTTCCGCGAGTTCACGTGCCCGCCTCAGAGTGCCGTCGGTGTCGGCGATCCTGCGCCTTGCTGCTTCGTCGGTTCTGATGGTCAGCCGCGCCGACATAATCTTGGATGACTTGGCCACCGCCACGATCACGACGGGCGGGGTATCCGGTGTTTTCATGGTTCTCATGGGTATTCTCCCTTCAGGTGAAATGAATGCCGGGACCGCAGTCATCCGGACAATGCCGCGCATGACCGGGCCAGGGGCGCTAAACCGCAGTATCGGCCTTGCCGCGATCGCCGGATGTCTTGAATGCCGGGCTTGGCGCGGCTGTCGGGCGACCGAGTTTTAAGGGCAACTTCTTTCTTGTGGCGGAACGGGTGTGCATATCCTTTTATAGACGGCTTGCCGCGCGATAGCCAGGAGCACCGAAATTATTTACTGGTCCCAGCAAAATTATCTATGAAGATAAATTGCGAGACGCGAAAAAAATCTCCGAAAAGCAGCCGAGTTTTTGGTGCTTTTGAAATTTGTGTTTGAACTTTTATTTATCCGATGAAAATAAACGCTGTCGCGGCCTTGCCCGCAGTGGTCTTGGAGCGCATATATTAAATTCGTTGATTTGGTCGAGGTGGCTTTCGTTATGATAAAGCCTCGCCATCCGCCTTCCGAATTTTCGATAATGAAATGCATTGCGCCGCTTCCGGCGCTGCGGCTCGTCGAGGGACGGAGACAACCATGACCACACTTCTGCAACGCAACGCACGCCCTATCCAGCATGGCGCGCCGGCGCGCCTTTTCGACATCGGACAGGCGGTCCGGCTGAAGGGCGGCCTCGGCCTCGGTCCGAAGACGGGTGAAATCTACCGCGTCACCGGAACACTCCCGCCGAGGGGAAACTCGCCGCAATACCGCGTTCGCAGCGAAAGCGAGCCGCATGAGCGGGTCGTGACGGAAGACAGGCTGGAAACGGCCGGCGACGTGTCGGAGGACGGCATGATGCTCATCGAAAGGACATTCGGACATGGCCAAGGGACAGAAGCGCTCGAACCGCGAGACCAGAAAGGCGCCGCCGGGGTCCGTTCAAGGAAAGAGCAAGGCTGACGGCGGGATGTTTGTGCGCGACGGGCTCGGATGAAAGTCGTGATTGAATTCTATCGCGTCCGCGCGGCGGACGATGCCCACGCCGTCGTCGGCCGTGAAACTGTGGAAGCGGTCGATCTGGAAGCGGCAATCGAGATCGCGCGGCTTCTGGCAAGGACGCTGAACATGCCGCAATGGCCAGATGCTGTCGCGATTGCCGACGCCGACGGCGCGACGATCTATTCCGGCGTCATTGCCGCGCAGGCGGGCATGGACAAAGGGCCGACATCATGAACGCCGGCAACCAGCTCACCGATGCCGCTCGCAGCATCTGGGCTTGTCCGGACGAGCAAAATGCAAGCGGCGCTCAGGCATGCGAGTTTAGAGACCACCAATATGGCCGCCGCGTCGAGGCCGATCGTTCCTGGACCGTCTATCACGTCTTCACAGGCATCCCAGCGCATGTGAACGGTACCTCCATGATCGGGCTCAGCCGTTCGGAAGCGACGAACAAAATGCTGTCCCTCAACCTTCGCAACAGCGAACGCCGCAAGCAGAGGATCGCCGCGCGGCCAGCTCTTGCTGGCGTTCCTGAATTATCGGGAGACCAGTCATGACTTTAGCTTTTCCCAATCCCAGTCGCAGCTTCGATGAAGCGCGCAATGCCGTCTGCTTCATCGGCCATGACGGCATGTTTCGGGTCCGTTTCTTCATCGAGGCAGAGGCGTTGGCCAGATCCGGCGTTGTCCCGGGCGGAAAGGTGAGCACCGAGACGGCCTGTCTTTCGGCATTCGACGCCTTGCGGGCCACCATCCAAGACGTAGCCGGCAAGGCTTATGTCCGCAACCGCCGCGACTCCTACACCTTGACCGCCGCCGATTTCCGGTAGCGGCATCCGCAACGCGATCAAGGCCGGCTGAATAATGTTGCTGCCGCGCTCGTCTTTCGGCGCCGTCGGGCGTAGGGTGCACGATGGTTCACAAAAAATTCCGGGCTCCTGTGGTTGTCTACATCGCTGGCCCCACCGGTTTCACTCTCATTGAGTCCGTCGCACAGGCTTCGGATTTCCTGTTTGACCATTGGCCTGGAAACGACAGCCTGGCTTGGACTGACGCGATGAAGCGCTGCGCCGAAGATGGTGCTGGCGATGACGCGAGCGTCGCTTTCCTTGCCGCGCTTAAGAGTGCGGGGATCAGCTACGACCGCACGGTTGAGATTTACTGAGCTTGGCGACGGAAAGCGCGCGGTCTGATCTGCGCGCTTTCGGTTTTGCAACCGCCGTAGAAAACCGCGGCGGTGTCTCTCAAAACCTGCCCAATCCTGCATACGGAGATTTCGAATGGCGATGAAGCCGAACTATCGATACGAGCGGAGCCAACGAGACAAGGCCAAGGCGGCCAAGAAAGAAGCCAAGCTTGCCGGGAAAGCTGCGAAGGAGAAACCTTCATCCATAGAGCAGAAGGAAGCGCGGGAGCCCGCCGCTGACGAAAGCTGAGGCATGGCGATGACAAAGCGCGAGACAGACAACTTCGAAATCGACGTGGAATGTCCCCGTTGCCGCCATCAGGCAAAGACGCTTGTCGGCTGGATTCGCACTCACACCCAGATGGAATGCACGAACTGCGGCGACATCATTGACATTGAAAGCAAGAACTTCAGGTGGCATGAACAGCGCTAAGGAAAGCCCTATGACGCCATCCGAACCTCGGTCGCCGCGCCTTGCCGTTCTGATCGATGCCGACAATGCCTCGGCCAAGATTGCCGATGGGCTGTTCGAGGAGATCGCCAAGATCGGCGAGGCCAGCGTGCGTCGCATCTACGGCGATTTTTCCAGCTCGCGCTCGAAAGCGTGGGCCGACGTTCTTTCGAAGCACGCAATCATACCCCAGCAGCAGTTCGCCTACACCACAGGCAAGAACGCCTCGGACATCACGCTCGTCATCGACGCGATGGATCTGCTCCATAGCGGCCGGTTCGACGGTTTCTGCCTGGTTTCCTCCGACAGCGATTTCACCCGGCTGGCGGCCCGCATTCGTGAACAGGGCATCGACGTGTTCGGCTTCGGTGAGCAGAAGACACCCGAGAGTTTCCGCCAGGCATGCCGGCGATTTGTCTATACCGAGAACCTGCTGCCGTCTGCGCCCGGGAATGAGCCTGAAGCGATATCGAGCATGAAGCCATTGCAGCCGCCGTCAGCGGCCGTGCCGATCATCCGCAAAATCATCGCGCAGATGGAAAGCGAGGACGGCTGGGTTCCACTCGGTGCGGTCGGGACGCAGCTCGCCAATTTGGCTTCCGACTTCGATCCGCGTACCTTCGGCTTTCGCAAGCTGAGCGATCTCGTCCGCAAGACGAACGCGTTCGAAATCGACCGTCCCGAGGGCGGGACGTTGCGCATCAGAATAAAACCGGAGGCCGCGATCAAACCGCAGGCCGCGCGAAGGGGCAGGCGAAAGACCTGATCGGTGCGGCGCAGATATGCCGACGTCTTCGCAGGTTGGCCATCTATCGATCGCCGAGCTTTTCCATCTCCAGGTCCTGTTCGGTGCGCAACTGGTCGAGCAAATCGATCAAGGCCTTCGGGTGAGCCAGATCCGCGGGCCATGAACGTCTCGGCGCCAACTGCCGAAGCTTGACCGCCCGAGACCCGGTTTGGCTCATGCCTCATGAAGATCCTGCGCGCCCGCCGGGAGCGGCAGACGGCAGTCGTTGGACGGGTCAGTCCGGTAGCGCGTTGGCGCGCGGATGCATTGTGGCCTCGGTCGAGACCGTCACCTTCTCGCCGGATCGAGAGAACGCGTAGAGCGTGCCCCTGTAACTGCAGTCTAAAAACAGATCCATTCCGGGTCCGCGCAAGCCATCGCACCAATCGCGCGGCGGGCCGCCGGTTTCGCATCTTCCCTTGATAGATTGCGTTCGGTTTCTAAATGAGATATAGATTTAGAACGCAATCTAAATGTGGAGATCGACGATGCGCGTGAGCCGCATTCAGGCTGAGCAGAACCGGCAAACCGTGATCGATGTGGCCAGCCGCCTTTTTCGGGAGCACGGTTTCGACGGTATCGGCCTCAAGGATCTGATGAAGGGAGCCGGGCTGACCCAAGGCGCCTTTTACAAGCAGTTCGCGTCGAAGGCGGACCTCGCTGCACAGGCGTCCAAGCGGGCGATGGAGAGCGCTGCCGACAGATGGACGGCGGCGACCGCAGCGAATCCTGGCGATCCGCTTGGGGTGGTGATCGAGTTCTACCTCAGCATGGGCCATCGCGAAGAAAGGATGGACGGCTGCCCGGTCGCGGCGCTCGGCTCGGATGCCGCCAGGCAGGGGAGCGACGTCAAAGCGTCGTTCGAAACCGGGATCAAAGCATATCTTGAGGTCCTCGGCAGGATGATTGCCAGGACGGACGGCGAGCAAACCGATGAAAAAGCCATGGCTGTCCTCTCGACGATGGTCGGTGCGGTGGTGCTCTCGCGCGTCGTCAATGATCCCAGCCTCGCCCAGGCCTTCCTGGATGCGGCGGCCGAACAGGTTCGCGACACCGTCACCGTTTGAACGGCGCAGGGCCGGCGACTGGAGATCGATAGGAGAATAGATGCGACGGGTTGTTGTCACTGGCATGGGCGCGGTCACGCCCCTTGCCGCAGATGTCGAGACGTCGTGGTCGCGTCTCCTTGCCAGCCGCTCGGGCATTCGCGGGCTTCCCGACGAAATGGTCGAGGCCCTGCCGACAAAGATCGGCGGAACGGTTCTTTCCCTGGAGGAGGATCCTGAAGCTGGTCTCGATGCGAATGCCTTCCTGGCGCCGAAGGACCAGCGCAAAATCGACCGCTTCATCCTTTTCGCGCTGGCGGCGGCGGAAGAAGCGCTTGCCCAGGCGGGGTGGAAGCCGGTCTCGGAAAAGGATCGGCTTCGCACCGCGACCATCATTGCTTCAGGCATCGGAGGGTTCCCCGCCATAACCGAGGCGGTGCGGACCGTCGACCAGCGCGGCGTTCGGCGTCTTTCGCCGTTCACGGTGCCGTCGTTCCTGGTGAACCTCGCCGCGGGCCACATCACGATTCGTTACGGCTTCAAGGGTCACATCGGCGCGCCGGTAACGGCGTGCGCCGCCGGCATCCAGGCGATCGGCGATGCGGCACGTATCATCCGTGCCGATGAAGCCGACATCGCCGTGTGCGGCGGCACCGAAGCCTGCATGAATGTCGTCAGCCTGGGCGGCTTCGCGGCGGCGCGCTCGCTTTCAACGTCATTTAATCATCGTCCCGAGCAGGCCTCCCGTCCGTTCGACGTCTCGCGGGACGGCTTCGTCATGGGCGAAGGCGCCGGCATCCTGGTCATCGAGGAGTTGAGCCATGCACTGGCGCGCGGCGCACAACCGCTCGCCGAGGTCGTCGGCTACGGCACGACGGCGGATGCGCATCACGTCACTTCCGGTCCCGAAGACGGGGACGGCGCGCGCCGTGCCATGGAGATCGCGATTGCACAGGCCGGCATCTCACCGCGCGAGATCCGCCATCTCAACGCTCACGCGACCTCCACGCCGGTGGGCGACCTGGGAGAAATCGAGGCGATCAAAAGCGTCTTCGGCACGGATTTCTCCATAGCCGTCAGCGGAACCAAATCGGCGACCGGACACCTGCTGGGGGCTGCCGGCGGGCTTGGCGCGATCTTCACGATCCTGGCGCTCAGGGACCAGGTGGCGCCGCCGACCCTCAACCTGAGCGCCCCCGATCCGGCCGGCGACGGAATAGACTTCGTCGCAAACCGGGCCCGGCCGATGGAGATGGAATACGCGATCGCCAACGGCTTCGGCTTCGGCGGCGTCAACGCCAGCGCGCTGTTCCGGCGCTGGGACGGACACGGCGTGGACGGTCGAGCCGCTCGTGACTGACGCTTTTTGCTTCGGCCTTTCCTGCTTTTCCAGTCGAACCCAAAGAAAGTGATCTCCATGAATAGGACCAATCCTGGCGTCGCCATCGTCACAGGGGCATCCAGCGGAATCGGGCAGGTGACGGCCACGGCCTTGCAGAAGGCGGGCTATCGCGTCTTCGGAACCAGCCGTCGCGCAGTCCCCAAGAAAACCGACGGCACTACCATGCTGGCCTGCGACGTGACCGATGACGCGTCCGTGGTGAAGCTGGTCGATGAGGTGCTGTCTGATGCCGGGCGCATCGACCTGCTGGTCAACAATGCCGGCATAGGTCTGCTCGGCGGCGCGGAGGAATCCTCGTCTGCACAGGCCCAGGCTCTGTTCGACGTGAACGTCTTCGGCGTCATCCGGATGATCAACGCGGTGCTGCCGATCATGCGACGTCAAGGAAAGGGCAGAATCGTCAACCTGAGCTCGGTGCAGGGGTTCATCCCGGCGCCTTATTTCGCGCTTTATTCGGCGACCAAACATGCCGTCGAAGGCTATTCCGAATCGCTTGACCACGAACTGCGGCCGTTCGGAATTCGCGTCGCGCTGGTTGAGCCCGCCTACACGCGGACTTCGTTCGAAGACAACCTCGCCAAGCCGGATCGGTTGCTCGAGATCTATGACGCCGCGCGCGCCGGCATGATCGTAGCCGTGCGCAAGGCGATGGACAAAGGCGATGCGCCCGAAGTGGTGGCCGATGCCGTTCTGGCCGCTGCGACCGATCCAACTCCGAAGCGGCGCTATGCGGCGGGAAAGATAGCGCGCCGGGTCAGTGTCCTGCGCCGTTTCGTCCCCGCATCCGCATTCGACAAGAGCCTGCGAAAGCAGCTCCGACTGCCGGCCTGACCTGAATAGAGATCATCCGTTGTCGACATTGCAAGGGGGCAAATTAAAGACAATCACAGGCAGCGCCCCGAGAGGCTGACACCAGCCCGGTTCTCCAGCCGCATGTCGAGCAGCCTGACGCATCGCGTTGATCGGGGAATGCGGCTCCGCCAAAAGGGGCGGAATAGTGGCACGGGTAGGGCATTTTCTGGCGCGAGACATCACATTTCGGTTCAACCGGTTACCTATTCTGTGTTGCACTGCACCATGTTGTTCTGCAGTTATTTAGCGTACGCGAATATAGCTTAGGAGTGGGCAGGCTTGCGTTTTCCGTTGACCGGCACGGATGTTGCGGTCGGCGGCCCGGGTCACGTTGTCAGCGCCGGCGGCTGCGAATGATGGCCGGTGGTCGTGACCTTCAGCTTGACACGCTGCGGGCTTTTGCCGTCACGCTCGTTCTTTACGCGCATTTCCTTGCGCCCGGCGGCACGTCCTTCCTCGGTCACCTCGGGGTAAGGCTGTTCTTCACGCTTTCCGGTTTCCTGATCACCCGGCTTTTGCTGGAGGCGCGCGACGCCGCCCAATTCGCGGCCGGACCGGCGCTATATTCCTTTTATGCCAGGCGCGCGATCCGGATATTTCCGCCCTATTTCGCTGTGCTGGCCTTTGTCTGGTTTACCGATCTGGAACAGGCCGGATCGTCGCTCGCCTGGCATGCGCTTTATCTCTCGAACTTCTGGTACGCGCATCGCAACGAATGGACGCCCTGGCTGCTCTGCCATTTCTGGAGCCTCAGCATCGAGGAGCAGTTCTACCTCGCCTGGCCGCTGATTGTGCTTCTGGCGCCGCGCAGACGCATCGAGGCCATCACCATCGGCGTCATCGCCTTCTCGCTCGCCTACCGCTTCTACTGGCCGATCGCTGCCAACCCGGCCTTGGCCCGGGACCTGTTGCCGCCGGCCTCGATGGACGCGCTCGCCTGCGGTGCGCTGCTCGCCGTCCGCCGCGCCAGGGGCGCGGATGCGCCGGGTTGGGTGCGGCGCGGCTGGCCGGCCTTCGCGGCAGTTTTCCTCCTCGTCGTCTGGTCCGATCCCGGGCCGGCGGACTCGGCATGGGAATGGCCGCGCTGGTTTTTGGTGCAGGTGCTGCCGCTGGCACCGCTGGTGGCGATCGTCGCCGCCTGCTCGAACGGCTTTGGCGGCAGGATCGGCAGACTGGCCGAGCTGCCGCCGCTGCTGGCGCTCGGCCGTATCAGCTACGGCGTGTATCTCTACCACCCGATCCTGCTCGCCTATGTCGTCAAGGCGCAACCATGGATACCGCTCAATGTCTCGGAACAGGGACCTGGGCGCTTCCTCGTCGCCGGCGCCGCCACGCTGCTCGCCGCCTCGTTGTCATGGGTGCTTTTTGAAAAACCCGTCAACGGCCTCAAGCGCCATTTCCCCTATGTGGCGCCGCCGCGCGCACGCACGCCGAGCGAGGCCCGGGGGTTTGGAGCCACTTATCCCCGCGCAAAACCAGCCGTCGAACTGCAGCCGACGGACCGGAGCTATCCATGACGCGCCCGCTCATCTCCGTATTGCTGCCGGTGTACAACGCAGAACCCTACGTCGCCGCCGCAGTCGACTCGATACTGCGGCAAGACTACGATCGGCTCGAAGTCGTCGCCATCGATGACGGCTCCACCGACCGGTCGCTGGAAATCCTTGAGCGCTACCGCTGCGCCGACAGCCGCGTATCCATTATTTCGCGTGCAAACCGCGGGCTAGTCGCCAGTCTCAACGAGGGGCTGGCGGCGGCCCGCGGCGAGCTTGTTGCGCGCATGGATGCCGATGACTTCGCCTACCCATGGCGGCTGTCGCGGCAGGCCGCGCTGTTTGCCGCGCGACCCGAGCTCGGCTTCTGCGGCTCGGTGGTCGACATGCTGCAGCACGGCCGCATCGCCCGGGGCCGGCTCGACCCGGTTTTCCGGCTCGGGCTGCCTGTGCTGTCGAAATTTTTCACGATCTTCATGCACCCGACGGTGGTTTATAACCGCCGGGTCGTTGACGAGTCCGACCTCAATTACAACGGCTCCTATCGGCACGCCGAGGATTTCGACCTCTTCCGGCGGCTCGCCGGTCGCTATCCGGCGGCAATGATGCCTGAAAGCCTGCTCGTCTATCGCTTGCATTCCGGCAGCGTGACCAGCCGGCATGCTAGCGAGATGCGGCGCACGCATCTTCGGATTGTCGGTGAAAATCTCGAGGCAGAGGGACTGGCACTGAATAGCGGGGACCTGTGCGCCATCGGCGACGATGCTTCGCTCGACAACGTGCGCCGCGCAGCCGCCTTCATCCGCGGCCTGGAGGAGCGGATCGCCGAGTTACCGGCTGCGTCACGGCCGAGCTTCGAGGCCGGCGCGCTGAACCTGTTTTATTTCCTATACCAGCTCGTCAACGACCAGCAGCGGCCGGCGCTGACGCACGAGCTCTTGACCCTGACGGCGAAGTGGAACGTTATCCGCCGCCGGGAGAAATATGCGCTGAGCCCGGGTGCCTGGGCGCCTTGGCTGAGCCAGGCCTCAATGTGGGCCGGCCGGCGCGCGGACTGGATGGCCTACCGATTGAAGTCGGCGCCGGCGGCATCAGTGCTTGCGCCTTATCGGATGGGGGCGGCATGAACGCCGAGCGCCATCCCCTGCTGCGGCACCTCGCTCGGCCGTCGCCCGTCGGGAAGCGGCCGCAGGTTTCCTTCATCGTCTGCACGCGCGACCGCGCGTCGGTGCTCGAAGCCTGTATCGACTCGATCCGCGTCGCCTGCCGGGCGCATCCGGCTTTCGCCGCCGAGCTGGTGGTGGTGGATAACGGCTCGCGCGACGGCACGGCCGAATATCTTGCTTCGGCGGCCACGATATCCGACATTGCGGTGACGGCGATCTCTGAGCCGCGCCCGGGACTGGCGGCGGCGCGCAATGCCGGGCTGGCGCGGGCCCGCGGGCGCGTGCTGGTCTTCGTCGACGACGACTGCAGGCTCGACCGCAACTACCTGATCGACCTTGAGCGGCATTATGCGAGCGGCGAGAAATGGCTGATCCGAGGCGGCCGCGTCGAGATCGGCGACGAGCGCGACCTGCCCTTCACCATCAAGCGCTGCGACAAGCATGAGCGGCTGACGCGCGCC
The DNA here is from genome assembly GCF_020165195.1 of Mesorhizobium sp. CA14. Lineage (GTDB taxonomy): Bacteria > Pseudomonadota > Alphaproteobacteria > Rhizobiales > Rhizobiaceae > Mesorhizobium. The sequence goes on from NZ_JAIUHR010000033.1 coordinate 37,784, forward strand.
GTCCACCCGGGCGGCTTCGTGCTCGGCTGCAACATGACCATGCATCGCGACGTTGCCGCCTTGATCGGTCCCTTCGACGAACGCTTCGGCGCCGGCGGGTCGCTGCGTTCGGCCGAGGACACGGACTACCTGGTGCGCGCCATGTTGGCCGGCATGGCGGTGGAATACGTGCCAGACATGACGATCTTCCACCACCACGGCAGGCGCGGCCGCAAGGCAATCGACCGGCTGCATCGCGATTATCATTTCGGCAACGGCGCGCTTTGCCTGAAGCATATGCGCCGCGCACCCTTTCTGCTCCGCCACTTCTACTGGGCGATGCGGGCGGCCATGCGAGAGCTCATCGGTGGGCCGTGTTTCGACCGGGAGCTCAGGCTGTCGCATTGGCCGATTGTGCTGATGAATCTGGCGGGCGCGGCTAAGTTTGCGCTGCTCGTGCTTGCCGGACGTCCAAATCGGCAAGCGCAACGCGTTCAGGAAACCATCGAGGCCAGCGCGGAGGCCAGTGTGCGATGACCGGATCCAAATCCCCTGCCTGGTCGATAGTGCGGCGCGCGCTCGGGGGGCGTCAGCTCGGCCTGGTGCCCGTCGTCGTCGTGCTTGGGCTAGCCGGTGCCGCGCTCGAGGGGTTGGGCATCGGACTTATCATCCCGCTGCTCGGCGTCGTCATGGGGCATAGTGAGGCGACCGGCATGGCCGGCCTTTCCGCGCTGTTGCAGAAGGTCGGCGCAGGGCTCGGCGAGCGCGAGCGGCTGATCGCGATCTCGGCCGCGATCCTCGGCTCCATCCTGCTCAAGAACCTGCTCGCCTTCGCCAATTCGGTGCTGACTGCCCATATCTACGGCAAAGCCAGCCAGTCGATACGCGGTGCGCTGGCCGAGCGTCTTCTTGACGTCGGCTATCCCTTCTTTCTGAAACAGAGTCCCGGGCGGCTGCTCAACATCATCTCCAACGAATCCTGGCGCGCCTCCGACGCCATCCAGGGGGTGCTGGGCGGCATCGTCAGCATCTCCGCGGCCATCATCCTGCTCGCCTTCCTTCTCCTGCTCTCCTGGCAGATGACGCTTCTGGTGATGCTCGGGCTGGCACTGGTGCAAGCGGCGCATATGGGGCTGTCGGCACGCCTGAGAGCGCCGAGCCGCAGCGTTTCGGCACGCAACAGCGCTTTAGCCTCGCAGATGCTGCATCTGGTGCATGCCGGCCGCCTGATCCGCATCTTCGGCCAGGAGGCGCGCGAGAAGGCGGCGTTCGAAAAGGCATCGGACGGGGTGCGGCGGGCGGCCTTCCTGCTCTCCAGCCGCCAGGGGGCGCTGGCGCCGCTGACCGAGGTGCTGCACGCCATGCTGTTCCTGGCGGTGGTGATCGGCGCCTGGTTTGCCGGCTTGAGCTTCCCGCTGGTCGCGGCCTTTCTTATCCTGCTTTACCGCCTGCAGCCGCATGTCAGGACGCTGCAGATGACATGGAGCCAGCTGCAGGGGCTTTCCGGCTCGCTGGAGGAGGTGACCTGGCTGCTCGACCCCGAAGGCAAGCCGGCACCTCCTCAGGGCAGCCGGCCGTTCGCGGGCTTGAACGACAGAATCGCTTTCGAGCGCGTGAGCTTCAGCTATGCCAATGAGGAGCAGCGCGCGGCGGTGCTGCACGCTGCGAGCTTCGACATTGTGAGCGGCCGCTCGACGGCGCTGATCGGCCGCTCCGGCGCCGGCAAGACGACGATCGTCAACCTGCTCTGCCGCTTCGTCGAGCCGGATGGGGGCAGGATCCTCGTCGGCGGCGTGCCGCTCAGCGAGATCGATCCGGCCGACTGGCGCCGCAACATTGCGCTCGCTAGCCAGGAGCTGGAGCTGGTCGACGGCACCATCCTCGCCAACATCACCTACGGCAAGGACACGGCGAGCGCCGAAGAGGCCCGCCGCGCGGCCGAGCTTGCCGAGGCGCATGGCTTTATCGAAACACTGCCGCAAGGCTACCAGACCGTCGTCGGCTATCGCGGCGTCAATCTGTCGGCTGGGCAAAGACAGCGCATCGCGCTCGCCCGCGCCCTTGTGCGCGACCCCGATATATTGATTCTCGATGAGGCCACCAACGCGGTGGACGGGCTTTCGGAAGCCGCGATCGTCGAAACGCTAAAATCGCGCGCCGGCCGCCGCACCACGATCGTCATCAGCCATCATCACTCGACGATCTCGTTCTGCGACGACCTGGTGATCCTGGAGCATGGCCGGGTGAAGAAGCAAGCGCCATTCGCCGAGATGGCGGCGCTCAGCATGGATGAATTATATCGGCCGGAGTGAGGAGCGAACGCCAGCTGCCCCCGACTCCAGTCGCCGCCCGCTCAACTCGTATGCGCGACGAGCTTGTCCACCGTCTCGGGGAAGAAATCGGGCGCCGAGTGGCGCTTGCCGAACATCATGTCGTACTGGATGAGCCGGAAATCGTTGATCTGCGGATCGATCTGCTTCTGCCTCGCCCAATCCGGTGTGGCGTCGCCCGCGGACGACAGGAGCAGGTTGCGGTCGACCACCCGGTAACGCTCGCGCAGCGCGCCGAGGAAGCCGGTGTAATAGGGGTGGCTGATGCCGGCCGTGGTCAGGATATGGTAGGGCAGGAAGGCCGGGCTCACCGAGCCGATGTTCTCGACCGGACCGGAGCGGTTCGACCAGATGACCAAAGGTGTATCGTGGTGTTCGAGCGCGGCGTCCGCCGGCTCCTTGCGCGGTGCGACATTGTCCTTGAGGAAGCCGGTCTCGACATAGACGGGTCCGAGCGGCGGCAGGTGGTCGCCGAAGAAAGCGATGATGGTCGGCCGCTGGCGCGCTTTCGCCCAGTCGATCAGCCGCTGCAGGCCCCGGTCGGCGTCGGCCGAACCCTCGGTATAGGAAAGCAGCGATTCCCGCGCCCAGGAACTGATCGGCGCATCGACCGAATGCGTCGGATTGTAGTAGCGGTAGGGCTCGTAAGGACCGTGGTTCTGCAGGCTGACGGCGAACAGGAACACCGGATTGTCGCTGGCGTCTGCCTCGCGGATGATCTCGTCGGTCATCGCCGCGTCGGAAGCCAGCGGCCCGCGCTTCTCCATCGGCGGCAGCGTCTCTTCCGAGCGGAAGTCGTTGAAGCCGAAATCGGCATAGACGGCGCCCCGGTTCCAGAACCAGTTGGTGCCCGGGTGGATGGCGTGCGCCCGGTAGCCCTCGCTCTTCAGGAAGGTCGCCAGCGAGGGCGTCGGGGTGCGTACATATTGCTGATAGGGGATCGAGCCCGCCGGCAGGAAAGCGTTGGAAAAGCCGGTCAGCGCCTCGAATTCGATATTGGCGGTCATGCCGCCGAACTCGGGCGAGAACATCGAGCCGGAGCGCAAGGCGCGCACTGTCGGGATCGGGTCAGGCTTGATGGTGACGCCGGGCAGGTGCGTCGGATCCCAAAAGGATTCGCTCATCACCACGACGATATCCGGCTTCTCGTCCGGCACGGAAGCGGCGACGTCGGGCCGCTGGATCGCGGCGATCGCCTTTTCGGAATAGCCGGGCGGCGCCGAGACATGCGCCATCGGCACGTTCATCGCGAAGGCGAGCGCAAAGCCGTTGGAGGCGTAGTTCTCCTTCTGGTCCCACATGATCGGGATGATCTGCAGCCGGTCGCGCGTCCACGAGAAGGTGGCGTAGTCCATGATCGAGACGAAGAAGGCGAGCAGCGGCACGGCAAGCGCCAGCCGCGCCAGACGGCCCTTGCGGCTGAGGATCGGCACACGCCGGCGCCAGGTCCGCCAGCAATAGACGAGCAGCGTCAGGCCGCCGACGATGGCGGCGGCCAGCATGATGGCCGTCCACGGCCGTTCGCGCACCAAAAGCGGCATCAGCGCCATGATCTGGCGGGCAAACAGGAAATCCGTCGGATAGAGCGGGTCGCCGAGATAGTGCGATTTCTGGTGGCCGACAAAGGCAAGCGCCAGCGTCAGCGGCGCCACGATCATCAGGCTCTGATGGCTGCGGCCCAGTATGGCGTCAAGCCCGACCAGCACCAGCGCGAAGACGACGATGGTGGTCCACCCCGGCTTGAAGGGTTGCAGGAAGAAATCGACCGTGCCGAAGAAATCGCCGCGCACGATCCATTCGATCGCGAATACGAGCAGGGCGGAGGCAAGAAGCGTCGTCAGGCCGTAGCGTACGGTCGGCCATGTCCGTCCGGGCAGATAGCCGGTGGACGGATCGTCTTCCAAAAATCCCGGTACGGGCCTGGCCGCGCCTTTCCTGATCCTTGCCACTCTGTTTTCCCCCAGGCCACGCAACACGCCTTCCACGCCCGTCACGTTTCTGTCATCGAAATGTCACGCAAAGCTAGCGCCTGTGGCTGAAATAAGAAGAGCCAGCAACCCAAACGTGAGCGGTTTTCATCAGGTGTGATCGCCAAAAAGCCTTTCGGAACAGGGAGTCAGCCAGCTTTTCCGGCTGAAATACGGGTCGAAGGGCCGCCGGCGGGCTTGACTTGGCCGTCCGCCTTGCGCCAGAGGCAGGGTAAAACCAGCCTCTGGAGAGACTTCAAATGGCCGTCGCATTCACCTTTCCGGGACAGGGCAGCCAGGCTGTCGGAATGGGCAAGGACCTCGCCGATGCCTTCCCGGAAGCGCGCCGCGTTTTCGAGGAAGTGGACGCTGCGCTCGGCGAAAAACTGTCGAAACTGATCTGGGAAGGGCCGGAAGAGACTCTGACGCTGACCGCCAACGCCCAGCCGGCGCTGATGGCGGTGTCGCTGGCGGCGATGCGGGCGCTCGAAGCGCGCGGCTTCTCGCTGAAAGACAAGGTGGCCTATGTGGCCGGTCATTCGCTGGGCGAATATTCCGCGCTTGCCGCGGCCGGCTTCGTTTCGGTCGGCGACGCGGCGCGGCTGCTTCGGACCCGCGGCAACGCCATGCAGGCGGCGGTCCCGGCCGGCGAGGGCGCCATGGCGGCGATCATCGGGCTCGAGCAGGCCGATGTCGAAGCGGCATGCGCGGAAGCCGCCAAGGGCTCCGTCTGCCAGGTCGCCAACGATAATGGCGGCGGCCAGCTGGTGATTTCCGGCACCAAGGCGGCGGTCGAGCTGGCGGCGAAGCTGTGCACCGAAAAGGGCGCCAAGCGGGCGCTGATGCTGCAGGTGTCCGCCCCCTTCCACTCGGCGCTGATGACACCGGCAGCCGACATCATGCGCGACGCGCTGGCAGGTGTCGCTAAATCCGCGCCCGTGGTTCCGATCGTCTCCAACGTCACCGTGACCCCGACCAGCGACCCCGACGAGATCGCCCGCCGCCTGGTCGAGCAGGTGGTTGCCCGGGTGCGCTGGCGCGAGACGGTGGAATGGTTCGGCGCAAAAGGCGTTGCGACGCTTTACGAGGTCGGCGCCGGCAAGGTGCTGTCGGGCCTGGCGCGCCGCATCAACCGCGACATCGCCACCGGCGCGGTCGGCACGGCGGCGGAAGTCGAGGCCGCGCTGGCGGCACTTGGTTAGGACGACCGAACGCTATCCATAGGTGCGGTATGGCCAGATCAAAGCCAAGTCGGAGCAAAGTCCAGCGCTCGCGAGACCGTGAGGACTATCGCCTCGCAGCTGAGGTCGTGAAGCGCATCGGGCTTGGGCAGGAAGATATCCTTAATGCCGAAGATTTCTGACACGGTTTGGACGATTTAACGTATACGGAACGCGCATCGCCTGTGCGCATTCGCAAAAATGAGGTTGGAAAATGTTCGAACTGACCGGCCGCAAGGCGCTCGTCACCGGGGCATCGGGAGGCATCGGCGAAGCGATCGCCAGGGTGCTGCATAGCCAGGGCGCGACCGTCGGCCTGCACGGCACGCGCGTTGAAAAGCTCGAGGCGTTGGCCGGCGAGCTTGGCGATCGCGTAAAGCTCTTTCCGGCGGATCTGACGAACCGCGACGCGGTCAAGGCGCTCGGGCAGAAGGCGGAAGCCGAGCTCGAGGGCGTGGACATCCTGGTCAACAATGCCGGCATCACAAAGGACGGCTTGTTTGTGCGCATGTCGGACGCCGACTGGGACAGCGTGATCGAGGTCAACCTCACCGCCGTGTTCCGGCTCACCCGCGAGCTGACGCATCCGATGATGCGCCGCCGCCATGGCCGCATCATCAACATCACCTCGGTGGTCGGCGTTACCGGCAATCCCGGCCAGACCAATTACTGCGCCTCCAAGGCCGGCATGATCGGCTTCTCCAAGTCGTTGGCGCAGGAGATCGCCACCCGCAACATCACCGTCAACTGCGTCGCTCCGGGCTTCATCGAATCGGCCATGACCGACAAGCTCAACGACAAGCAGAAAGAGACGATCATGGCCGCCATCCCGACCAGGCGCATGGGCACCAGCGCCGAGGTCGCGTCCGCCGTCGCCTACCTTGCTTCCAATGAGGCGGCTTACGTCACCGGCCAGACCATTCATGTGAATGGCGGCATGGCGATGATCTAAGGGGGCGATGATCTGGCGGGAGGCCGGGGCCGGGCGCCTGTGAAAACAGCCATTTCGGCTTGGACGCCCGTCATTTTTCGTGTAATGCGGCCGCAACCCGGCGGTTCGGGCAAAAACCGGTCCTGTGGCGTTGCGTTGCCCGCAAGACCATCTTTCAGCTTGATTAGCGGCATTCCGCCCGCTAACGAAGATAGACAACCTAAGACGAGGATTGCCCCAAATGAGTGACACCGCAGAGCGCGTCAAGAAGATCGTCATCGAGCATCTCGGCGTCGATGCCGACAAGGTGACGGAGCAGGCGAGCTTCATCGACGATCTGGGCGCGGACAGCCTCGACACGGTTGAACTCGTCATGGCGTTCGAAGAAGAATTCGGCGTCGAGATTCCGGACGATGCCGCCGAGACCATCCTGACCGTCGGCGACGCCGTAAAGTATATCGACAAGGCCTCGGCCTGAGGTCTTTCGCAGGCATTATCGGGGAGGACCTGCGATGAGGCGTGTCGTCGTCACGGGCCTTGGCCTGCTTTCGCCGTTTGGCATGGGCGTCGAGCACAGCTGGCGGGAATTGCTTTCCGGCCGCAGCGCCTGCCGTCGTGTCACCGAATTCGAGGTGGACGATCTTGCCTGCAAGATCGCCCACATCATCCCGCGCGGCGACGGCTCGAACGGAACCTTCAATCCGGAGGCCGTGCTCGAGCCGAAGGAACTGCGCAAGATCGGCGACTTCATCCTTTACGGCATCGCAGCCGCCGACGAGGCGTTGGCCGATTCCGGCTGGAAGCCCGAAGCGCATGAGGACCAGTGCGCCACCGGCGTGCTGATCGGCTCCGGCATCGGCGGCATCGACGGCATCGCCGAAAACGCGATGATCCTGAAGGACCGCGGCCCGCGCCGCATCAGCCCCTTCTTCATTCCCGGACAGATCATCAACCTGGTTTCGGGCCAGGTCTCCATCCGTCATGGCCTGAAAGGCCCGAACCATGCGGTGGTCACCGCTTGCTCGACCGGCGCCCACGCGATCGGCGACGCGGCCCGGCTGATCATGTGGGGCGATGCCGACGTCATGGTGGCGGGCGGTGCGGAAGCGCCGATCACCCGGCTGTCCATTGCCGGCTTCGCCGCCTGCCGCGCGCTCTCCACCGAGCGTAACGACACCCCCGAAACCGCTTCGCGTCCCTATGACCGCGACCGCGACGGCTTCGTCATGGGCGAGGGCGCCGGAGTCGTCGTCCTGGAAGAGCTCGAGCACGCCAAGGCGCGCGGTGCCAAGATCTACGCGGAAGTCACCGGCTACGGGCTGACGGGCGATGCCTACCACATCACCGCCCCCGCCGAGGACGGCGACGGTGCCTTCCGCTGCATGACGGCGGCGTTGAATCGGGCGAAGCTTTCGCCGGCCGACGTCGACTACATCAATGCGCACGGCACCTCGACAATGGCCGACACGATCGAGCTTGGCGCAGTCGAGCGGCTGGTCGGCAATGCCGCCTCCAAGATTTCGATGTCGTCGACAAAGTCGTCCATCGGCCATCTGCTGGGCGCCGCCGGTGCCGCCGAAGCCATCTTCTCGATCCTCGCCATCCGCGACAACGTTGCGCCCGCCACCATCAACCTCGACAATCCGGAACGCGAGACGGCTATCGATCTCGTGCCGAATAAGCCGCGCCAGCGCCAGATCGACGTCGCGCTGTCGAATTCCTTCGGCTTCGGCGGCACCAACGCCTCGCTCGTGTTCCAGCGTTATAGTGGCTGAGTAGCAACCGGAGCAGTCGTACGGAGAGTACGCGGTTTCGCCTCCGGGATTGTTCAAACAATCGGCAGTCCGCCAACTGCCGTCATTTTTGCCAAATTCGCCCTTAGCTTTTCGGCGAGGGATTCGTTGCAAGATCAGACGGGCAGGGCGTCATGAACACTAATCCGAGCGACGGGGAATTCGGACGGCAAGGCGCGAAGGGGCCGATCGTGCCGAAGACCGCCGCCGAGGCGTTGCGCCCGGAAGCCGGCACGCCGCCGCCGTCGAAGCGTTCGCGCGCCTCGCGCAGCCAGGTCATCGTGTTCCTGAATTTCTTCCTCTCCTTGGTGATCCTGGTGGTGCTCGCCTCGGGTGCCGCGCTCTATTTCGGCATGCAGGCTTTCGTCGAGCCTGGTCCGTCCGCCAATGGCGACACCTTCATGATCAAGCCGAACACCGGCGTGCAAGAGATCGCCGACCAGCTCGAACGCCGCAGCCTGATCAGCGATGCCCGCATCTTCCGGCTCGGCGTTCGCGTCACCGGCAATGAATCGGCGCTGAAGGCCGGCGAATACGCCATCAAGCCGCGCGCCTCGATGCGCGACATCATGGAGCTCTTCAAGAGCGGCAAGTCGGTGATGTACTCGCTCACCATTCCCGAAGGGCTGACGGTCGAGCAGGCGCTGCAGCGCGTGGCCGATCAGGAGGCGCTCACCGGCGCCATGCCGGCGACCTTGCCGCCGGAGGGCAGCATCGCCACCGACACGCTGCGCTTCACCCGGGGCGCCACAAGGCAGCAGATGGTCGATAAGCTGATCGCCGACCAGAAGAAGCTGGTCGAAGACGTCTGGTCGCATCGCGCGCCCGACCTGCCGATCGCCAACATCGACGACTTCGTCACGCTCGCCTCGATCGTCGAGAAGGAGACGGGCAGGAGCGACGAGCGTTCGCGCGTCGCCGCCGTATTCCTCAACCGCCTGGCCAAGGGCATGCGGCTGCAGTCCGACCCGACCATCATCTACGGCCTGTTCGGCGGCAAGGGAAAGCCCGGCGACCGGCCGATCTACCAGTCGGACCTCGACAAGCAGACGCCTTACAACACCTACATGATCAAAGGCCTGCCGCCGACGCCGATCGCCAATCCGGGCCGTGCGGCGCTCGAAGCGGTCGCCAATCCGTCGAAGACCGATGATCTCTATTTCGTCGCCGACGGCAATGGCGGCCACGTCTTCGCAGCGACGCTGGAAGAGCACAACCAGAACGTCGCCCGCTACCGGGCGCTGCAGAAGAAGCAGGCGGATGCCGCCGCCAAGGCTTCCGGCCAGACGACGGCGCCGGCCGCTCCCGATGGCAACACCGATAGCGGCGACGCCGGAGACAAAGGCGAGAACGGCGATGCCGGCGGCGACGCAGCGCAGTAAGCGCAATGCATGTCGCCCAAAAGTGCGCAGCGGTTTTGGGGGAACGACATGCATCACTCTTCCTTACATGTCGCCCAAAGGTGCGCAGCGGTTTTGGGGAAACGACATGCATCGGACAGAGACTTGAAGCGCGTCGTCTGAATCCGTCTCGGCTCGATGCGCTTTAAGCTTGCCGCACGCGTCCTTTGACGCGGGGCCGTATTCATGTTTTTAGGGGACGCCGGCCGATCATCCGGCGATTTCTGGGGCGCGCAGCGCTGGGCCGCTGATTCCTTGGCTGCGACAGGGGGACGACAGGGCAATGAGCCTGCAAAGCATGACCGGTTTTGCGCGGTCCGCCGCCGAGAGCGACGGCACCTCGATCGCTTGGGAGGTGAAATCGGTGAACGGCAAGAGCGCCGAGGTGAGATTGAGATTGCCGCAGGGGTTCGACCGCCTGGAGACGGCTGTCCGACAGACCGTCCAGAGGCGCTTCGCGCGCGGTAATTTCCAGGCGACGTTGACCGTCGGCCGCGCCGCCGCAAAGCAAGCCCAGCCGGTGGTCAACGAGGCGTTCCTCAAGGACCTGGCGGGTCTGGCCAAGCGCTTGCAGGAGCAGTTCGGTACCCAGCCCGCCACCGCCGACGGCCTGCTCTCCCTGCGCGGCGTGCTCGACATTCCTGAAGCCGTCGAAACCGAGGAGGAGCGGGCAGCCCTCGATGCCGCGATCCTGTCGGCGCTCGAGGCGGCGCTTGACGGGCTGGAACAGGCGCGCCGCAGCGAGGGCGCGGCACTTGGCGCGCTGCTTGCAGGCCACATCGAGGCCATCGAGGCGCTGACATTGAAGGCCGAGGCCGATCCCTCACGCGAGCCCGCCGCGATCCGCGAGCGCATTTCCGAGCAGCTGCGTCTGTTGATGGACGCCTCGGCCAATCTCGACGCTGTCCGGCTGCACCAGGAAGCGGCCTTTCTCGCCACCAAGGCCGACATACGCGAGGAGATCGACCGGCTGAAGACTCATATCGCCTCGGCGCGGGTGCTGCTCAAAAGCGGCGCCGCCGTTGGCCGCAAGCTCGATTTTCTCGCGCAGGAATTCAACCGCGAATCGAATACCTTATGCTCCAAATCGAACGCCGCCGCAGTCACCGCGATCGGGCTGGAGCTCAAGGCGGTGGTCGACCAGTTTCGCGAGCAGGTTCAGAATCTGGAGTGACGGGAATGGTTGCCAAGGAGCCGACGGCCGCCAGGGACCTGGGGTCCCGTATCCGCCGCCGCGGATTGATGCTGGTGTTGTCCTCGCCGTCGGGCGCCGGCAAGTCGACGATCGCGCGCAATCTTCTGGAAAGCGATTCAAGCCTTGAGCTGTCGGTCTCCGTCACGACAAGGCCGCGTCGCGGCTCGGAGATCGAAGGCGTCCACTATCATTTCCGCTCCATGCGCGAGTTCGAGCGGCTGCGCGATTCCGACGCGCTGCTCGAATGGGCGGAGGTTCACGGCAATTGCTATGCGACGCCGCGCGAGCCGGCGGAGGTGGCCCTGGCCGAAGGTCGCGACATGCTCTTCGACATCGATTGGCAGGGCGCCCAGCAGCTCAAGGAGAAGATGCGCGCCGACATTGTCTCTATCTTCATCCTGCCGCCGTCGATGAAGGAGTTGAAGGCGCGGCTAAAGCGCCGCGCTGAGGACCAGGAATCGGTCATCGAGACCAGGCTGAAGAACGCTCGCCTCGAGATCGAGCATTGGAAGGAATACGACTTCGTCATCGTCAACGACGATCTCGACCGCGCCTTCGCCGAGGTCCGCGCCATCGTCACGGCGGAGCGGCTTCGCCGCGACCGTCGGCCGGGGCTGTTCGATTTTATTTCGGGCTTGCTGGACGAGAAGACGGGGTGAACGACTTTCCTTCGCCCCGTTTACGGCAGGGCTGTCCGGGGAAAGTTATTCATAGGCGAAGTCCAACTGGTTTGGGGAAGTTCGGTTGCTTCGGCGGCCGGGATTGACCGGAGGTGGCTTGTTGATGGCCTCGATTCTTCGGCGTTCGAACAGGCATTGGCTGACCAGATCGGTGAACCTGAGGATGGGCATGGCGATGCGGCAGGCCCGGGCGGCGATGCGCAGCAGCGCGTAGGCGATCATGGCGGCGAAGAGCTGCAGGCGGATGGCGTTGTCGTTGGTGCCGAGGAACTTGCGTATCTTCAGGTGCTGCTTGATCCAGCGGAACAAGAGCTCGATCTGCCAGCGGCCCTTGTAAAGGGCCGCTATCTCGATGGCCGAGCGCTCGAGATCGTTGGTCACAAGTGTGATGGTCTCACCGTCCTGACGCTGCACGGTGAGCCGTCGCAATGGGATCGGCAGCTTCGAATCGCCTTTGCTGGCCAAGCGCACTTCGGTATCTTCGATGACAGTGAAGCCGTCGCCGTGCGGCGCGGCCACGGGACGATCGCAAACCAGCTTGAGCCCCATGTTGGATTTGGGCCGGGTGACGAAGAAGGCGCCGGCGCCGGCGATCGCCGTCCACCAGCCATAATGGCAATAGCCCTTGTCGAACACGTAGGTGGCGCCGGTCTCGATGGTGATGGTGCGGCCGATCTGAGCATCGTTGACATTGGCGTCGGTGATATCGAGGACGCGCGGGCAGTCGCTGTTAGGATCATAAACCACATGCAGCTTCATGCCGCGGATGCGGCCGTTCGACTTGGCCCAGCCGCAGACCTTGCCGAGCGGGATCGGGGTGGAATCGATCAGCCGCAGCATGGCGGCGCCTTCGCGGCGCATATGCCGGTCGAGCTGATTGACGATGTTCTCGAAGGTCTCGGCAAACACGCCGACGGGGCGTCGCCGGTTGGCATCCGACAAGGTCGAGCGGCTCAGCCAGCCGCTGCCCAGGTGATAATGATGCTGGCAGTTGGCGTTCCAGCCGGCTTCAAGGCCGCGCAGGCTGTCGGCGCCGCTCAACTGCGCGTAGATCAGCACCATGAGATGGTCCCAGCTGTGGAACGACTTGTCGTAGGCGTCCCCGTCATGGCTATCCACAGTCGCTTGGAAGCGGCGCCGATTGATCGGTTCAACCAGCTTGCCAAGAATGCTAGGTGTAAAGCGCATGCCCCGTCCCTTTCTGAGTCTCGACAACCAGAAGGTAGACGGAAAACCGCCGTCTTACGGGGCATGCGCATGTGGCATTTCGATTCACCCCTCTCTTTCCCCGGACAGCCCTGCCTCCGGAGGGAAAGGAAGGGAGCCCTGCTGGACGAGTGTTGACCGCAAGAAGCTTGGCACCTTCCTCTCCCCCGTCGATCGGGGGAGAGGTGGCTCGGCGAAGCCGAGACGGAGTGGGGGTCGACCAGCGCTACATTAGCCAATTCATGTGCCAAGCAAGGCCTCGACCGTGGCGGCAATGCGCAGCAGTCGGCGATCATCCCCATGCTTGCCCACCAGCATCAATCCTGCCGGCAGCTTGGTGCCGGGCATCGGCAACGAGATCGCGCAGAGGTCCAACTGGTTGGCGATCTGCGTGTTACGCAAGAGCAGCCCTTCCGTCCTGTCGCGCAGCGCTTCGTCGCCGGTCATAGCGGCGATGGAGGGCGCGACCATCGGCACGGTCGGCAACGCCAGCGCATCGACTGCCTCGAGCCGTTCCGCCATGGTAGCCGCGAGCTCGCCGCGGCGGCGGATCGTGCGGATATAGGCCGAAGCGGGAACGGCCAGCGCGCGCGTCAATGGCCCGGTGACATGCGGATCGACCGGCACCGACGCGCCGCTCGTCAGCCAGTCGGCATGCACCTCCGCGCCTTCCATGGACGCGATCGTGCCGCGCCTGGTGGCAGCCCGCATCTCGGCGATAAGATCGTCAATGGACAAATCGGCGGCGCGGGCGCCGGCCAGCCCGATCCTGTCGATGCAGGTCTCGAAAGCCGCGGCGACCTCGGCTTGCGTCTCGCCGAACAAGATGCCGCGCGGAATGCCGATGCGCAGGCCGGCGAGCGAAACCGGCTGAAGAGCCGCCGGCTCTTCCCTCGCCATGATGGCATCGGCGACGGCGCAATCGGCGACGCTGCGGGCAAGCGGACCGACCGAATCCAGCGTCATCGACAGCGGAAAGGCGCCCGTCAAAGGCACGCGCCTCGCCGTCGGCTTGAAGCCGACCACGCCGTTGAGCGAGGCGGGGATGCGCACCGAACCGCCAGTGTCCGAACCGATGGAGATCTCGCTCGTGCTCTCGCCGACCGCGACGCCCGCCCCAGACGACGAGCCGCCCGGGATCAGGCCGGCATCGGCAGCATTGCCCGGCGTGCCGTAATGCAGATTGTCGCCGATCGCGGTGAAGGCGAACTCGGTCATGTTGGTCTTGCCGAGGATGACGGCGCCCGCCTGGCGCAGCCTCTGCACGATTACTGCGTCCCGCGCCGCCGGTTCGGCGCTGGCGCGGATCAGCGATCCGGCCGCTGTCGGTTCGCCGGCGACGTCGAACAGGTCCTTGATCGAAACGATGCGTCCGTCGAGCGGCCCAAGGCTGACGCCGGCCTTGCGACGGGCATCGGATGCGTCGGCGGCCGCCCGCGCGGCCTCGGCATAGAGCTTCGTATAGACCCTCTCGTCCCCCGCCCGGTTGGCAAGACGTGACAGGATGATTTCGAGACGGTCGCGGATGGATTGCATTTTCGGTGTCGGGCCTTGCAAAATTGCAACGTCTTTTAGGCGTGCGGCCTGATGTTGGCCGGCGAAGAGATAACCCGGCAAGTGTGCCTTTGCACCCTGCCAGCGATGGAAAGATGCTGATGCTGTACAAAGGCAGCTGCCACTGCGGCAAGGTGGCGTTCGAGGTCAAGGGGGAGATCGGCGGCGCGGTGCGCTGCAACTGCTCGATCTGCCGGCGCAAGGGGGCGCTGCTGTGGGCCGTGCCGCATGAGAAGCTCAATCTGGTCGCCTGGGGCGACGACCTCGGCCGCTATACTTTCGGCAAGGCCCAGATCGCGCATCGCTTCTGCCGCACCTGCGGCATGCATCCCTTTGCCGAGGACGTCGGCGAAGGCGGCGGGCGGACGGCCTACATCAATATCAACTGCCTCGACGATGTTGATATCACCGCAATCGAAGTGTTCGAGTTCGACGGCCGCTCGGCCTGAAGCTAGATTGACGGCCCGGCGCTCGTGAGAGCCGCCGGGCCGATGCCTGAGAGGCAAGCGGTCTTCGCTACTTGGCGGCCTGCTTCGGCCCCATCAGGAAGGCCACAGCGCCGCGAGCAAGGCAGCAGGTTAAGACTTCTATCCGGCGTGCCGCAGGCTGACGCCGCTGCCCTTGTCGAACATCACCACCTTGTCCGGATTCCAGGCAAAGCGCACCGGCTGTTCGATCGCGACGTCGGTCCTGGCCGGCACGGTCGCCCGCAGCATCGTGTCGCCGACCCTGAGCGTCAGGATCTTCTCCACGCCATGGTTCTCGACATCGTGGACGCTTGCCTCGACCGGCGCCCCGCTCTCCAGATAGACGTCCTCCGGACGAATGCCGAAGACGAGCGGGCGACCATCGGTCGCGCCGCTCGCCCGGCCCCCGCCAAAGCTCTTGGCCGCAATTGTGAGCGGCAGTTCGAAATTCACCGGCGCCATCACGGCGCGGTCGTTGACCAGCCTGCCGTCGATGAGGTTCATCGGCGGCGAGCCGACGAAGCTCGCGACATAGGTGTCGCGCGGATTGTTGTAGATCTCATGGGGCGTGCCGGTCTGAACGATGCGGCCATGGTTGAGCACGCCGACCTTGTCGCCCATCGACATGGCCTCGATCTGGTCATGCGTGACGAACAGGAACGTGGCGCCGAGCTGCATCTGCAGGTTCTTCAATTCCGTGCGCAGCGCTTCGCGCAGCTTGGCGTCGAGCGCCGACAGCGGCTCGTCCATCAGGAACACGCGCGGCTTGCGCACGATCGCGCGGCCGATCGAGACGCGCTGCATCTCGCCGCCGGAAAGCCGGTCGGTCTTGCGGTCGAGCAGATGCTCGATACGAAGCGTGCGGGCGGCGCGCGCCACACGGTCCTTGATCTCGGCATCCGGCAGCCGGCGGATCTTCGGCTTCAGCGGGAATTCGAGGTTCTGCCGTACCGTGTAGCGCGGATAGAGCGAATATTGCTGCAGCACCAGCGCGACATCGCGCTCGGCCGCACCCCAGTCGGCGACGTCGACGCCGTCGATGAAGACCTGGCCCTCGGTCGGCTTTTCGAGCCCAGCAATCAACCGCAACGCCGTCGTCTTGCCGGCGCCGGTTTCACCGAGCAGCACGAAGAACTCGCCGTCGGCAATGTCGAGGTTGAGTCCGGTCAACGCCGTGTGGCCGCCGAACTTCTTGGTGATGTTCTTCAGTTCGATATGGGCCATTACAGCCTTACTCCGAGTGACTTGCCACTTGCCGTGTCGAAGAAATGCGCCTGCTCGGGATCGATGCGCACATGGACCTTTTCGCCGGGACCCGAGACGTAACCGGCCTTGGTACGGGCGCGCAGCATCTTGGAGCCGACCTTGAGGTCGACAATGTCGAAGGATCCGAGCGGCTCTATGATGTTCGCCTCGACTGGTATGTAGCCGGGCGCCGCATCGTGCCGGACGAGCACGCCCTCCGGACGGATGCCGAGCGTCACCCCGCCATTGGCTGCATGCCCGTTGAGCTTGGACAGGAGCTGGCGCGGGAACTCGAAGCCGGCCGGCGCATCGCCGACGGTTACGGAGGCGGCGCCCGCTTGATCCGCGACACTGGCCTCGGCGATGTTCATCACCGGGCTGCCGACGAACTGCGCCACGAACAGGTTTGCCGGATGCGAATAGACATCGTCCGGCGTGCCGACCTGCTGGATGAAGCCTTCATGCATGATGACGATACGGTCGGCGAGGCTCATCGCCTCGATCTGGTCGTGCGTGACATAGATCGTGGTCGATCCTTGCTTGACGTGCAGGCGCTTGATCTCGGCGCGCATTTCCTCGCGCAGCTTGGCGTCGAGCGCGCCGATCGGCTCGTCCATCAGCATCGCCTTCGGGCGCCGCACCAGCGCACGGCCGATGGCCACGCGCTGCATGTCGCCGCCCGAGAGCGCCGACGGCCTCTTGTCGAGCAGGTCGGTGATGCGCAGGACCCGGGCGACCTCGCGCACGGACTTGTCGACCTCGCCGCTGCTCATGCGCGTTGCGCGCAGCGGAAAGGCGACGTTCTCGAACACCGTCATATGCGGGTAGAGCGAGAAGGACTGGAACACCATTGCGATGTCGCGATCGGCGGCCTTGAGGTGCTGCACCGCCTTGCCGTCGATCAGGATGTCGCCCTTGTCGATCGTCTCCAGCCCGGCTATCGCGCGCAGCGTCGTGGTCTTGCCGCAGCCCGACTGTCCGAGCAGCACGATGAATTCGTTGTCGGTGATGGCGAGGTTCAAATTGTGGATGACCTGGACGGCACCGAAGAATTTCTCGATGCCGCGAAGTTCGATCTGTGTCACTGCCGGGCTCCCTCATGCGTCGCGGCGCCGGTTTCCTCGCCGCGCTCCGGCGCAATCTTCGACGTGATGTTGAAGCCGATCAGCCCGGCCAGGATGATCGTCACGCCGTAGGAATGCAGGTTAAGGCTCCATGGCTGGCAGAGCGCGACGATGCCCAGCACCATGAGGATCTGCGAGGCCGGCAACAGGTATTTCTCGTTGATGGCGCGAAAACTCATTTGCGGATCGCTCCGAACGTCACGCCGCGCAGCAGATGATTGCGCAGCAGGAAGGTGAAGATCGCAACCGGCAGCAGAAACAGGAAGGTGCCCGCCGCGATCGTCGTCCAGTCCGGCAGGCCGGAGCCGATCTGCGATGGAATGAAGGGCGGCGCCGTCTGCGCCCGCCGGTTGGTCATGATCAACGCGAAGGCGTATTCGTTCCAGGCGGTGATGAAGCAGAACACGGCGGTGGCGGCGATGCCGGTCGCGGCCTCGGGCAGCACGATCTTGAAGAAAGCCTGCATGCGCGTGTAGCCGTCGACGAGTGCTGCCTCCTCATACTCCTTCGGGATCTCGTCCATGAAGCCCTTCATCAGCCAGACCGAGAAGGACAAGTTGAAGGCGACGTAGAGGATGATTAGCCCGATATGCGAATCGTTGAGGCCGGCCATCCGGTACATCAGGAACATCGGGATCGCGACCACCACCGGCGGCAGCATGCGCGTCGACAGGATGAAGAACAGCAGATCCGCCTCGCCGGCGATCTTGAAGCGGGAGAAGCCGTAGGCGGTGAAGGTCCCCATGCCCACCGCCAGCACCGTGCTGATCACCGCCACGATCAGGCTGTTCATGAACCGGTCGGGATATTGCGACAGCTGAACGTCCTTGCCGACCTTCAACACGCGCTCCCCGCCGTCATAGATGCGCTTCTCCCACCAGGGCGCGGCATCATAGACTTGCGGGTCGACGGTCTTCTGCATCTGCACGCGCTTGGTGAAGAGCCGCACGAACGGTGTCACCTCCGGCTCGAACAGCACGGTCGGCGGCACGCTGACGGCGAGTTCCTTCGGCTTGAACGCCGTGGAGGCGATCCAGTAGATCGGCGCCAGGAAGACCAGCGTGGCGATCAGCACCGCGGCGATGGCGATGCGGTTGAAGGCGACCTCGGAAGAAGTGCGGACGGCGGCCATGTCAGCGCTCCTTCACCTTGTTGAGATACTTCACGTAGAGGTTGGTGATCGCCAGCACCATGATCAGGACGATGTAGGCCAACGCGCAGGACTTGCCCGTATCCCATTGCTGGAAGGCCTGCTTGTAAAGCCGGATTGCGATCAGCTCGGCCGTCGGCTGAGTGGTCATGGTGTAGGCGATGTCGAAGGTCTTGAAGGCTTCCATGGTGCGGAAGATCAGCGCGATCAATAGAATCGGCGAGACCAGCGGCAAGGTGATGCGGGTGAAAGTGTACCACCATCCGGCACGGTCGATCGCGGCCGCCTCGTAGAGATGCTGCGGCACCGCCGAGAGTCCGGCGAGCGAGAGCAGCATGACGAAAGGCGACCACATCCAGATATCGGTGATCGCGACCGCATAGAGCGCGCTGTCGGGATTGGAGAGCCAGGCGAAGTCGCCGAGCCTGAACACATAGTTGATCGGTCCCCAGGACGGGCTATAGAGCAATTGCCAGAACAGGCCGACGACCGCCGCCGACATCATCATCGGCAACAGCAGAAGCGTGGTGATCAGGCCCTTCATCGGGAAGCTGCGGTTGAGCAGAAGGGCGAGGCCGAAGCCGACGATCATCTGCCCGGCCACCGACACGATGACGTATTTCGCCGTGATGACGAAGTTCGACCAGATGTGGTCGTCGCTCAGCAGCTCGCGATAATTCTGCAAGCCGACGAACTGCCAGGGCTCCGCGCGGTTGGCCGCGAAATTGGTGAAGGAATAGCCGAGCGAATAAATCAGCGGAAAAATGTTGAAGACGATCAGAAAGACCAGCGTCGGGATGATGAACAGGTTGCGGATGGTCAGATCGGACCAGCCGCGCGCGGCGGCCCTGGACGCGGGATCAAGATTGGTGAGGGCTACCGAAGCCAACTTTGTCTCCTGAAAATAGGAATGCCGGAGGGGAAACCCTCCTCCGGCATTCTGACTGTGATGCTTACTTGTAGCGGTTGTACTTGGTGAAGGTCGCCTTCCAGTCGGCAGCGGTCTTGTCGAGCGCCTCCTGGGCGGTGCCCTTGCCGCCGACCACGAATGGATAGATGTTCTGGTTCAGCTGATCGAGCACTTCGGCGTATTCAGGCGTTGCCCAGAAGTCCTTGACCATGAACATCGTGTCGTAGAACGCCTTGTTGTAGGGCGTTGCGTTCTGGAAAGCTTCGGACTTGAGCACAGCCTGACTGCATGTGTAACCGCCGAGCTCGGCCCACTTCTTCTGCGTCTCGTCCTTGATGAACCACTCAAGGAACTTCATCGCCTCGTCCTTGTTCTTCGAGTACGAGATGACGGAGATGCCCTGGCCACCGAGAGCGGCGAAGCGCTTGCCGTCGGGCCCGGCCGGGTTGGCGAAGAAGCCGGTGACGTCGGCGTAAGGGTTGGTGGCCTTATTCACCAGCGGCGGGAAGAAGGCGAAGAAGTTCATGCTCATCGCGGCGAGGCCACCGGTGATTGCCTGGTTATCTTCCACGAAGAAGGTTTTGCCCCAGCCCGGAGGCGTGAACTTGTAGAGTTGCTTGTACATGTCGAGGCCAGCTGCGGCCTCTTTCGAATTGGTGATGCCGTCGACCTTGTAGGTTGCGTAGTCGCCGAGATCCCCGCCATAGCTGAAGATGGCGCTTTCGACACCCATCGCCATCGCGTCATAGGAGTTGTCGGTGTAGATGGCTACGCCGTAACGCTTCTGGTCCGGACGGTAGAAGAACTCCGCAATGTCGCGCAGCTGCGCATAGGTCGTCGGCACGGCGAGGTCGTAGCCGTATTTGGCCTTGAAGGCTTCCTTCTCCTTCGGATCCTCAAACCAGTCCTTGCGATAGGACCAGCCGATGGCGTCGCCTTCCAGCGGGATTGCCCAGTACTTGCTGGAACCGCCCGGGTATTCGGCGTAATACTTGATGGTCGCCGGCGCCATCACGTCGTTGAGCTTGTGCTTGTTGAAGAAGTCGGTGAGGTCGACATAGTGGCCTTGCGTCGAACCGGCGCCGAGCCATTGCGAATCGCCGACCACCAAATCGTAGGCGTCGCCATGCGCGTTGAACTCGGTGAAGGCCTTGGTCTGGAAGTCGGGCCATGGCGTTGTCTGAACCGTGACCTTCACGCCGGTTTCGGCCGTGTAGTCGTTGACGAGTTCCTGCAGGTAGTTGGCCGGATCCCATTCCGCCCAGAAGATGGTGAGTTCCTTATCCTGCGCGCGGACGGACGTCCCGCAGGCAAGCGCTAGGCCGACACCAGCAAGCACGCTGGTCACTAACTTGCGCATAGTTTTCCTCCCTTGTGCGCATTCTACCGTGTCATGCGGGGCCGGCAGCGAAGCCGGCCCTGGTAGTTCCTCCTGTGATGGCATCTCTCCGGTTCCAGGCCTCCTCGCCCTGCCGGAAATAGATCGCAGCCTTCACTTTCGATCCGCTTTATTCATCTTGATCTGGTATTACCAATTCTGCCTTGACGTCAAGCGCTTTCTTGAGTGGCTGGCGGCACCAAATAAGCCAAATATCACGACATCTGTCTGTTTTCCCTCGTTTTTCCTACTCCTTGATACGCGAAGGCCTTGTGACGAGCCATTCACTCCAATTAACATTCAAAACTGTATCAGCAATCTGGTCGAACCAGATTTAACCGATCGTCGCCTCAGGCGTCGCCGACATTCCTGCCGATTTTGCCTCTGATTCCGCCATCGTGGCGCGCACCAGCGCGCCCGCAGCCCATTGCGCCACCGACACCATCTCGGCGCTATCCAGCCCCCAGATATCCTTCAGCACCGTCACCACCTCGACGCCGAACATCAGCGACAGCGCCTGCGCCAGGCGTTTGAACTGGCGGGGCTTCAGGCGCCCCTTGAGCGGCGCGATCGCATCCTTCAATAAGTCGACGCGATGGCCGCGCGTGAAGGCGGGTTCCGATCCGAGCGTGCCCGCCTGGCGCCGCGCCCATTGATCGAGGGACAGTTTCAGCGCCGCTTTGAACGTCGCCTCGAAGGCCTCGATGCGCGGCATCGCGGTCGCGAACAGATCCGCCACGCGCCGCTCGGCATCGCCGGATGCCGACTTCCAGGTGAGGATCGGACCGAGCCCTTCATCGACCACGGCCTGCACCAGCGCCGCCTGGCTGGGGAAATAGCGGTAGGCGGTCGCGCGCGACACCTCCGCCGCCTCCGCGACCTCGCTGACCGAAGGGGTCATGCCGGACTGCATCAGCCTTGTCGCTGTTTCCAGCATCAGCCTCTTTGTGCGGGCGCGAGGCCCCTTCTCGGCGGCCGGCGCCTGGGAGGCATCATCGCTGGAGGCCGCTTGTTGACGTGAGACATCCATGTCAATACGATACGCGCGTCTCAAAAATTTGCAATGGCGCAACGCTGGGCAATAACGGGGTTCCCCACCAGCGACGAGGCTTTAGCCGAGGAGCTTAAGGATGGGGCAGAAAGGCGGGCGGCAAAGCCGACCATGCCGCACGACGGGGAACCGCGGATGAAGCGCATCTATGTGGTCGGCACCGCCGACACCAAAGGTGAGGAACTCGCCTTCCTGGCCGATGCCGTCGCGGCGGCCGGAGGCGCGGTCGTCCGTGTCGATATTGGCATACGCGGCGCGACCGTCCCGGTGGATATCCCTGCCAGCGAGGTCGCCGCGCATCATGCCAAGGGAGCCGGCGCTGTTCTCGGCATCGACGATCGCGGCGCCGCCGTTGCCGGCATGGGCGCTGCCTTCGCCAATTTCATCCGCTCGCGGAATGACGTCGCCGGCGTCATCGGCATCGGCGGGGGCGGCGGCACCTCGATCGTCACTGCCGGGATGCGGGCGCTGCCGCTCGGTCTTCCGAAGCTCATGATCTCGACGCTGGCCTCCGGTGACACCGCGCCTTACGTCGACGTCTCCGACATCATCATGATGCCGTCGGTGACCGACATGGCGGGACTGAACAGGCTCTCCCGCACGGTGCTGCACAATGCCGCGCAGGCGATCGCCGGCATGGCCGCGAGGCCCGCCTCGACCGATGCCGACAAGCCGGCGCTCGGGCTCACCATGTTCGGCGTCACCACGCCCTGTGTAACCGCGATCGTCGAGCGCTTGCGCGCCGACTACGACTGCATGGTCTTCCACGCCACCGGCACCGGCGGCCGCTCGATGGAAAAGCTCGCCGACAGCGGTCTACTGGCGGGCGTCCTCGACATCACCACGACCGAGGTCTGCGATTTCCTGTTCGGCGGAGTGCTGCCGGCGACCGAGGATCGCTTCGGCGCCATCGCCCGCACGAAATTGCCCTATGTCGGCTCGGTCGGCGCGCTCGACATGGTGAACTTCTGGGCCTCACCGACCATTCCGGAAAAGTATCGTGGGCGGCTCTTCTACGAGCACAACCCCAATGTCACGCTGATGCGCACCACGGCCGAGGAATGCCGTAGGATCGGCGAATGGATCGGCGGCCGCCTCGCCCGATGCGACGGCCCGGTCCGTTTCCTCATCCCGGAAAAGGGCGTCTCGGCGCTGGATATCGAAGGCGGCGTCTTTTTCGACACGGAGGCCGATGCGGCACTGTTCGATGCCATCGAGCGTACGATCGAGCCGACCAGGGACCGCACCGTCACGCGCCTGCCACTGCACATCAACGACCCCGCCTTCGCCAAGGCCGCGGTCGAGGCATTTCTCGACATCGCCAAGAAGTGAGACAAGACAAGCATGGCTGCAATTCCGCGCAAGGAAATCCTGGAGAAATTCCGCAAGATGATCGCCGACGGCGTGCCGATCGTCGGCGGCGGTGCCGGGACCGGCCTGTCGGCCAAGGCCGAGGAAGCCGGCGGCATCGACCTGATCATCATCTACAATTCCGGCCGTTATCGCATGGCAGGGCGCGGCTCGGCCGCCGGCCTGCTCGCCTATGGCAACGCCAACGAGATCGTCAAGGAGATGGCCTATGAGGTGCTGCCGGTGGTAAAGAAGACGCCGGTGCTGGCCGGCGTCAACGGCACCGACCCCTTCGTCATCATGCCGCTGCTGCTCGCAGAGCTGAAGACGATGGGCTTTTCCGGCGTGCAGAATTTTCCGACTGTCGGCCTGTTCGACGGCACCATGCGCCAAAGCTTCGAGGAGACCGGCATGGGTTTTGGGCTCGAGGTCGACATGATCGCCGAAGCACACAAGCTCGACCTGCTCACGACGCCGTACGTCTTCAATCCGGACGAAGCGCGCGCCATGGCGCGAGCCGGCGCCGACATCATCGTCGCCCATATGGGTGTGACGACCGGCGGCTCGATCGGCGCCACCTCGGCGAAAACGCTCGACGCCTGCGTGAAGGAGATCGACGCCATTGCCGATGCCGCGCGCTCGGTGCGCAAGGATGTGATCCTGCTTTGCCATGGCGGACCGATCTCGATGCCCGACGATGCGCGCTACATCCTCGAGCGCTGCGAGAGACTGCACGGCTTCTACGGCGCAAGCTCGATGGAACGGCTGCCGGCCGAAGCGGCGATCGCCAGGCAGACGGCGGATTTCAAGGCGGTTTCGCTAGAGCATCGGACCTAAAAGTGGAAGCCGGTTTTGGGAAAATCCGATGGTCCGACAAAAGCGAAAAGAAGGGATGAGGAAATGGCCGACAAGAGCAAGGTGTTCGTCTACCCGAAGGATGTCAGCGCCTTCGGCTTCGATTGGGGCAAGCTGTCGCTGACCGTCGCGCCGGAAGTGAACGGCGCCGCCCGCTTCTCCGGCGGCGTCGTCGACCTGCCGCCCGGCAAAGGGCATACCCGCCACAACCATCCGGGCACGGAAGAGATCATCTTCGTCATCTCCGGCAATGGCGAGCAGATGGTCGAGGACGAGAAGGGCAATCCGGTGGTGGCGAAAGTCGGCCCCGGCTGCACCATCTACGTGCCGGAAAGCCGCTTCCATTCGACGCTCAACACCGGCGACCAGTCGATGCAGCTTTTCGTCGTCTATTCGCCCGCGGGACCGGAGCTGGCGCTTCGCGACCTGCCGGATTTCAGGCTGCTGCCGGCGGGCAAATAATCTTCAGCGTCGCAGCCCCTCATCTGGCCGCTTCGCGGCGGGGAGAAGAGGTTGGCGCTGGCACCAGCACGCTCCTCTCCCCTTGGGGAGAGGTCGGATTGCCCCGAATTGCCGTTCGCAATTCGCTGGCAATCCGGGTGAGGGGGAGCGCCGTCGAGGCTAAGCTGCCGCCCCACCCCTGTTCCACCCTCGTCCGCGATCTCCGAACATCGCATAGCCGGCATCGGTCACGGCCACCGTGTCCTCAAGCTTGATGAAACCGCGTGTCGGGTGAAGCATGGTGGTCTCGACCGACAGCACCATGTTCTTTTCCAGCGGCTTGGCAGCATACGTGCCCTCATAGGCGACCGGGTGATTGGTCATCAGGAACGGCGCCTCATGCGTGATCAGCCCCATGCCGTGGGCGAAGAAATCCGTATAGGCCGCGACCTTGGATGCCTTCAGCACGCTCTCCGCATGCGCGATCATGTCGCCGCCCAGCGTGCCGGCCTTGACCTTGGAAAAGGCGGCCTGCTGCACCGCTTCAACCTCGGCCAGAAGATCCTCCAGCTCGGCATCCGCCTCGCCAAGCACGCCCATGCGGCAGAGGTCGCCGATGTAGCCGTGGTAATTTCCGCCGGAATCGATCGACAACACCTCGCCCTTCTTCCACGCCTGGCTCGACGCCGCGCGATTGTGGCTGGAACCCAGCGTCAGCAGGCAATATTCGAAATGCGCGCCGCGGTTGGTCTCCTCCCGCCTGAGCTGCTCGATGATGTCGCTCTTGCTCGTGCCCTCGCGCGCCCAGCCAATCGTCGCCAGCATGGAATCGGTGATCAGCTCTGAAGCGATGCGCAGCTGTTCGAGCTCCGCCTCGGTTTTGATGGCGCGCATACGCTCCAGCATGTCGGTCGCGTCGATCAGCTTGGCATCCGGCAGCGCCTTGCGGATCAGCATATAGGCATCCGATGGCAGGAAGGCCGGCTCGATGCCGATGCGGGCGGCTTGCTTGCCGATCTGCTTGAGATGCTCCACGGCCAGATTGGCGGCATCGAGCGTGCCCCAGCAGGCGGCATGCAAGGTCGGCGTCCAGAACGGATGATTTTGATGTTCGCCGCCTTCCATCTTGTTGCCGATATAGGCCGCATGTTCCGGCCCGCCCTTCTCGTAAAGGACGATCGGCAAGTAGCGGCTATGACCGATCGCATCCATCGCCGCGAAGAAGATGAACCTGTAGCCGCCGAGCAGATATTGCGTGTTGTGCTTGGAGGTGGCGAAGAGCACGTCGATGCCGGCGTCTTCCATCAGCCGATCCACCCGCGACTGATCGAACGGGACATTGCTGACCTCGGTTTTGCCCGGAGCGATGTTCATCTGCCTCTCCCTGTTTTCATCGGCCGCAGGAGCGCCGAACGTCATGATGTATGGCTGTTGGCCAAATCTGCATCTTTTTGACCACTCTGGTCCAGCCAGAATTGATCACTTTCGCGCCAAAGGCGGGTTTCTGCCCAAATCCCGATCCCACCTTTCTGCAGCCTGGTCCGACCAGACAAGAGCATGAGAGCCTCTGTCGGCTGGCTGGTCCAGCGGACGGAAATTTCAAAGCCAAGCCATGATGCGCCAAATCCGTCTCTGGCGAAACCTTTGCCAAGGGCCATAATCACCGGATTGCCGCGCCTGCCATGGCGCGAAGAGGGGAGTTTGAGCGATGTCCGAATTGACGATTTCACGCCGCGGCCTGCTGGCCGGCTCGGCGCTGCTGCTGGCCTCGACCGCATTGCCCACCATCGGCCTTGCGCAGACGCCGAAGAAGGGCGGCCGGCTGATCGTCGCTGCGGATTCCGAACCGCGCAACCTCAACCCGGCAATCGTCGCCTCCAACGGCGTTTTCTTCATTTCCAGCAAGATCGTCGAGACGCTGGCCGAAGCCTCCTTCGATGCCAAGGACGGGCTGCAGCCGCGGCTGGCGCTTTCCTGGGAAGGTGCTGCCGACGGCTTGTCGGTGACCTTCAAATTGCGCGACGGCGTCAAATGGCATGACGGCAAGCCTTTCACCTCGGCCGACGTCGCCTTCTCGGCGCTGCAGATCTGGAAGCCGCTGCAGAATCTCGGCCGCACCGTGTTCAAGGACCTGGAGGCCGTCGATACGCCGGACGAGCTCACCGCAATCTTCAAATTCGCCAAGCCGACGCCGTTCCAGCTGATCCGCAACGCGCTGCCGGCGCTGTCGAGCGTCGTGCCGAAGCACCTCTATGAGGTGGGCAAGATCGAGGAGAACCCGGCCAACAACGCCCCGGTCGGCACCGGTCCGTTCAAATTCGCCGAATACAAGGCCGGCCAGTATTACCGGCTGACCCGGAACGACGCCTATTGGGGCAAGGACGAGCCCTATCTCGACGAGATCGTCTACCAGGTGCTCCCTGATCGCACGTCCGCCGCCGCGGCGCTCGAGGCGGAAGAGATCCAGCTCGCCGCCTTCTCCGCCGTGCCGCTCGCCGATCTCGACCGCATCTCCAAAGTGCCAGGCCTGAAGGTCATCACCAAGGGCTATGAGGGGCTGACCTACCAGCTCATCGTCGAGATCAACCATCGCCGCAAGGAGCTGGCCGATCTGAAAGTGCGGCAGGCGATCGCGCATGCCATCGACAAGGATTTCGTCGCCAAGACGATCTTCCTCGGCTATGCCGCGACCGCCACCGGCCCGGTGCCGAAGAACGATCCGCAATTCTACACCGCCGACGTGCCGACCTATCCTTTCGACATCGCCAAGGCCAATGCGCTGCTCGACGAAGCCGGCTACAAGCGCGCCGACGACGGCAAGCGCTTTGCGCTGAAGCTGCTGCCGGCGCCCTACTTCAACGAGACGAAGCAGTTCGGCGATTACCTGCGCCAGGCGCTCGCCGCGATCGGCATCGACGCTGAGATCGTCAACAACGACTCCGCCGCGCATATCAAAGCCGTCTATACCGACCACGCCTTCGACCTCGCCGTCGGCCCGCCGGTGTTCCGCGGCGACCCGGCGATCTCGACCACCATCCTGGTGCAGAGCGGCATTCCCGACGGCGTGCCCTTCTCCAACCAGGGCGGCTACAAGAACGCCGACCTCGACGCGCTGATCGCGAAAGCATCGCAGACGCTCGACACGTCGGCTCGCACCGAGCTCTACAAGGAGTTCCAGAAGAAGGTCGCGGCCGATTTGCCGCTGATCAATGTGGCGGAGTGGAGCTTCATCTCCGTCGCGCGCGACACGGTCGGCAACATCGCCAACAACCCGCGCTGGGCGGTGTCGAACTGGGCGGACACTTATTTGGAATCGTGACACACTCGCGCGGATGAGAGTTCGCGAGAGAATGGGAACTTGGGCAAAGGCCGAGTTCCCGCCCACCCCCCTCTGTCCTGCCGGACATC
>NZ_JAIUHR010000034.1 GCF_020165195.1 Mesorhizobium sp. CA14
GTAGGGGAGTAGGGGAGTAGGGGGAAGGCATTTCCGAGTGCTGTTCAACACTCCCAAAACATACTCCCTACTCCCCTACTCCCCTACTCCCTTAAACTATCAAATACCCTCGCCTGCCAGCTCTTCCGAGAGCGTCGAGACCTGGTTCTGGGCGCTGCGCATCATCGGGTAGATCGCCAGCACCTTTTGCCACGCTTCCAGCGCCGACTGCTTGTGGCCGGTCTCGGCCATGATCTGGGCGAGGCCCGAAAGCGCGCCGAAATGGCGTGGCTCGAGCGCCAAGGTGCGGTCGATGTCGGCCATCGACTTCCCGTAATTCTTCATCAGGAAATGCACGGTGGCCCGACGGTTCCAGCCTTCGGCATAGTCAGGCTGCAAGGTCACGACCTGGTCGAGGAAATCGAGGGCGACGTCGAATTTCTGGTCTTCCGTCGCCTTTTGCGCCCACTGCATCATCAGGTCGATCGAGGCGCTGCCCGACTGATTCCACTCGTTCCAAATGCGGCCGGCGATGCGCTCGGCCGCCTTTTCATTGCGTTCGCGCTTCAGCTCGGTGAAGAGCTGGTCGAGGCGGCCCTGTTTGGTCGGAGCGGCCGGCGGCGGCGTGGCTGCGGCTGGCGGCGCGGCATCTGGAGGCAGCGCGCCTGGCACCTCTTCTGCTCCTGCAGGCAAAGCCGTGCCGGAAAGCAAAAAGGCGGTGAAAAATGCAAAAAGAATCCGCATCGTCGGAATCTAGTCCCGGACGGCGGATCATCAAAGTGATTTTAGCGTGAGAGCGCCGGCGAACCGGCATTCGACATCAGCGCGGCCTGGTCTCTTTGCATGTCGCTTCCTTTTCGGGCGACATGCATCAGGCCGCGCGCAAGGCTCAGCCCTGGCGCGCCTTGTAGCGCGGAGCGGTCTTGTTGATGATGTAGATGCGTCCCTTGCGGCGAACCAGCCGGTTGTCGCGGTGACGTGCCTTGAGCGCCTTGAGCGAATTCTTGATCTTCATGGTCTTGCCTGTTCGGTCAGGGCCCGTCCCGGGCCGAATTTTAAAGGCGCGCCCGGAAAAAAGCGCGCCTTTGAACTTGCGTGGCTCATAAACGAGGAGGCTTGCCCGTGTCAACCACATGCGCGTGTCCGAATGCCGCAAGTGGCGCGGCATATCAAATATTCGCCATCCCGGCGAAGCTGCATTGCGCGACTCAAGGGCTGCTGGAATGGTGCGATCTGCGCGAATGACCGGAGATTGCCCATGCGCCGCCTGCTTCTGCCTGCTTGTCTGGTCTTGCTTGCGACGGCCCCGGCCGCCCGGGCGCAGGAATGCGACCGCAACGACGACAGCCAGTCGATGCTGAACATCTGCGCCGATGCCGACCGCCAGGCGGCCGACGCCAAGCTCAATGCCGCCTATAAGAATATCATCGGCAGCAACGATCAGGCCTCGAACAAGCTGTTGCAGACGGCGCAACGCGCCTGGATCGCCTTTCGCGATGCCGAATGCGCCTATTCGACCGCCGACAGCGAGGGCGGATCCATCCATCCGATGGAGGTTTCGCAGTGCCTGACGAAGCTCACCAACGAGCGAACAAAGCAGCTCACCTCCGACGCCAGCTGCAAGCTGAGCGATCCGAGCTGCGCCGGCTCGGACGCGGGCGACGACCAGGATATGCAGTAAGCGAGTTTATCGGGCCCCGATAAGGCGCGTGAAATGGCCCATCTTGCGGCCGGGGCGCGATTCGCCCTTGCCGTAGAGATGCAGTATCAGGTCGGGTTCGTTAAGCAGTGCCGGCACCCTCAGCATGTCGTCGCCGATCAGGTTTTCCATCACGCAGTCAAAATGGCGGGCGGGCGAGCCAAGCGGCAGGCCGGCGACGGCGCGGATATGCTGCTCGAACTGCGAGACGACGCAGACGGCTTCCGTCCAATGGCCGGAATTGTGCACGCGCGGCGCCAGCTCGTTGACCAGAAGCGAGCCGTCGGCAAGCACGAAGAACTCGACGCCGATGACCCCGACATAATCGAGCGCGGAGAGGATTTTCGCGGCGGCATCCTTGCCGGTGGCGGCCGTTTCCGGGCGGATGGCTGCGGGCAGGGTCGAGGTCCGCAGGATGCCTTCGCGGTGGACGTTCTCGGCCGGATCGTAAGCCGCGACCGAGCCGTCCAGCCCACGCGCGGCGATCACCGAAATCTCGCGCTCGAAGGCGACCAGCGATTCCAGGATCAGCGGCACATTGCCCATCGCCTCGCAGACCCCGGCAAAGCCGCCGGCCTGCATGTTGCGGAAGACGCGCTGGCCCTTGCCGTCATAGCCCATGCGGCGGGTCTTCAGCACGCCGCTGCCGTCGAACTTCCTCAAGGCCTCGGTCAGCTGGTCGTCATTGTCGACCGGACAGAACTCCGCGGTCGGGATGCCGATGCCGTTGAGAAAGCTTTTCTCGGTGTGGCGATCCTGCGCGACTTCAAGCGCGCGGGCCGGCGGATAGACGGGGACCGTTGCCGCCAGCGTTTGCGCCGCCGCGACCGGGACATTCTCGAATTCATAGGTGATGACGGCGCTGGCGCTGGCCAGATCGGCGAGCGCCGCCGGATCGTCATAGGCGGCGACGATCTGGCGATTGGCGACCTGCGCGGCCGGGCAGTCGGCCTGCGGTTCCAGCACAACGATACGGTAGCCGAGCCGCGCCGCTGCCATCGCCAACATGCGGCCAAGCTGGCCGCCGCCGATGATGCCGATGGTCGATCCGGGCGCCAGGCTCACGGCGCGTCCGTCGGCTCGGCGGCAACCTTGGCGGTCTGCGCCGCGCGCCAGGCGTCAAGCCGGGCGGCGAGCTTGTCATCGTTGAGCGCCAGCACCGCGGCGGCAAGAAGCGCCGCATTGGCCGCCCCCGCTTTGCCGATCGCCAAAGTGCCGACCGGGATGCCGGCCGGCATCTGCACGATGGAGAGAAGCGAATCCTGTCCCGACAGCGCTTTGGATTCCACCGGAACGCCGAAGACGGGCAGCGGCGTCATCGCCGCCGTCATGCCGGGCAGATGCGCCGCCCCGCCGGCGCCGGCGATGATCACCTTGTAGCCGGCCGCCTTGGCGCCCTTGGCGAATTCATAGAGACGGTCGGGGGTGCGATGGGCGGAGACGATCAGTCTCCTGTGCGGGATGCCCAGCGCCTCCAGTGTTTCCGCCGTGTGGCGCATCGTCGCCCAGTCGGACTGGCTGCCCATGATGATGGCGACGTCGGCACGCTGATCGGTCAAGGCTTCGCTCCCCGGCGGCAAAGGCGCGCCTTAGCGGAATTCGCGGCGAGCCGCAAGAACGCACGGTTCCGTGTTAACTCCTCCCGAGAATCTCTACCTCCCCGGGACACGGACCGTCATGCGTAATTGGCCTTGGTCGATGTTGCGTCCGTGGGCCACACGATTTACCCTACCCGAAGAGCTGCTGTAGCACGTTTACAGAGTTCGAGGAGGGAAACTTGAAAGATTTGTTTTTTGATTACTATCCCCCAAACTCTGAACAATATGAAAGGTTATGGAAAGAAGCAATTATAACGCTAGATACCAATGTTATCTTAAACCTTTATAGGCTTCCCACTACTGCTACCGATGAACTTCTAAAGTTGATCGAATTATTGGGTGATAGAATATGGATTCCCCACCAGGTCGCGTTGGAATTTCAACGAAGACGGCTTACAGTGATTTCTTCAGAGAGAAAATCATCAGAGGATGCGCTTTCGACTGCGAAAGAAGTGGTTTTGAAGTTGAAGGAGAGGGTTGATTCCCTCCAGATAGATAAGAGAAGCCTTGGGATAGAGGTAGCTCCCCTTATCGAGAATCTCGACAGCGCCAATAAGAAGCTCATCGAAGCAATTGAAGCAGTTCATAAATCACAATTGGACATCGCCGCTCCGGACCCAATTAGGGAGCGGCTTGATAAGATACTCTCGCAGAAGGTCGGTGACGGTCCATCCACCCAGGAAGAATTGGACAAATTGACGGAAGGTGGCGATCAGCGATTTGAGGAAAAAATTCCTCCTGGATTTGCGGATATAGACAAAGAGAAGAACCCGAACGAGGCTTCGTTTATCTTTAACCAGATGAAATATCAACGAAAGTTTGGGGACCTGATCCTTTGGCGGCAGATAATTAGCCATGTAAAGGAAAAAGGTATAAAGTGCGTTATATTGGTCACGGCAGACAAGAAGGAAGATTGGTGGTGGAGGGAGCAAGGTAAGACGATTGGACCGCACCCTGAGTTAATCAGGGAAATTAGAAGAGAGGGAAACGTCGATATTTTTTGGATGTATTCGTCGGTTCAATTTGTAGAGCACGCAAAGAAATATACTCAGGCAAATGTATCTGAGCAATCTGTTGCTGAACTCCAGGAGGTGGTCTCTAATGCGACCGCGGAGGTCAATTTTAGAAACTACGTGAGCCATACCCCTATCGAGGAATTCGTCAAGCGATACCCGTCACCGCCTCGGGCATATGGAGGTGCTGACCGCCGCGCGATGGAGAAAGCGGTTTATGAATGGCTCAGTCTAAATCGCGGATACGTTCGTTTTTCCGACGGACGGTTTCCAAGTTTCGTCGTCAGAGACGGCGTTGAATTGCATGGGTATGAGGCACGTCTCTTCCCTAATTTCGATAAGATTTACTTCTCTCCAATGACTATTAATAGTCTCTTGCGCGGATACGTAGAGGTTAAGGAGGGTAGAATTTCTAAGTTTACATTGATAGGGGTCGTTAGCGAAGATGATGCCCAGCGAGTTTTTGTTCCGGGTCGAATTAGTGAAATCCAGTTCAGAATCAGAGAAATCCTAAAAAAATATCCCATTACTGGAATTGTTGTAGGTGTTATTGCTGATGGAAAGTTCCGGCCTTTGGTAAGCGAACGGAGTTCGGATTACGACGATTTAGTCGAATACAGCGATGATCCATGAGTAAGGAAGTCAAGAATCCGTCTTCGCGGGCTCAGCGGTCGAATCTAGTCCGGCCAGCGCAACGCCCCAGCCGAATCCTTGCGGGCGATCTTCATCGCGTCAGCCGGCCGATCCTTCGCCGTCAGCACGGCGCGCAGCTGCTCGGCCACGACCTCGGCTTCGCCGGGATGCAGGTTGCACGGGTCGAGGAAAAAATGGCCGCGCTCGACCTCGTGATTGCGGACAATCACCGGCGGCGAACCGGCAGCCAAAGCGGAAGCGAGGCCGGCGGCGGTGAAGCGGCTTTCCGGGCGCACGAAGACCTGCAGGCGGTCGAGCGGATTGTTGGTCGGGTCGGGAATGATCTCAGCACCGATGCCGGGGATGCCTTGAAGTGAATCCTTCCACAGATTGAGCGCTGCCTCCTCGCGCAGGCGGATGCCGGCATGGTCGCGTTTTTCCCAGGCGTCGAGCGCCGCCATCGTGCCGGCGACGCTTTCCTTGCCGACCTTCATGGCGCGCGCAACGCCGCGGTTCTGCAGGTAGGCGGCGCGTACCAGGTCCTTGCGGCCGGTGACGATGCCGCTGGTCGGACCGCTGAGGAATTTGTGGCCGCTATAGACGACGATGTCGGCGCCGCGCGCCAGGAAGCTGCGCAGGTCATATTCGGACGCGGCGTCAACGATCACTGGAATATTCTTGGCATGGCAAATCTCGCAGAATTCCTCCAGCGAGACCATGCCGTACTGCACCGTATGGTGGGCGACGACGTAGAGAGCCGCGGCCGTGCGCTCATTGATTGCCTCGCGCACATGGTAGTCCTGCGTGACGCTGACGGTGCCCGCCGGAATGACCTTGGCGCCGGCGACGCGGATCGACTGGTCGATGGGCGCGCCATAGTTGACGATGTGGCCGAGCTGGATGACGACCTCCGATTTCAGCCCTTCAGTGTCGTCCGGCAGGCGTTCGATCGCCAAAACGTTGGTGCCGGTCATCGCGCCGGCGATGGCCATCGTAATGCCCGAGGCGCAGCAGGCGGTGATGAAGCCGGCCTCGCCGCCGGTGAGGCGTGCGACCACCGCGCTCGCGGCGCGCTGCAGATCGTCCATCTCCACCCATTGCGAGGCCATCTCGGCCATGGCGCTGATCGCTTCGGGAACGATGATCGAGGCGCCCAGCGCCGTCATCGTGCCCGAGACATTGATGATAGGCCTCAAGCCCAGCCGCTCGCGGATGGTGGTGTTGGAGCCGGCGTCGGAATAGGTTTTCATGTGAGTGGACTCCGTTAAGTCAGGCGGCGATCTCGACGACCGCTTCGATTTCGACAGTGATGTTGCGTGGCAGCGAACCGACGCCGATCGCCGAGCGCGCATGGCCGCCGGTCTTGTCGAAGACATCGGCAAAGAGGTCCGAGCAGCCATTGACCACTTTGGGGTGGTCGCTGAAGGTCGGCGTGGCGTTGACGAAGCCGAGCAGCTTTACCACCCGCACGATGCGGCCGAGATCGCCCGCCGCCGCATGCATGACGGCGAGCAGATTGAGGCCGGTGAGGCGGGCATGCTCATAGGCCTGCTCGACGGTCACGTCATCGCCGACTTTGCCGGTGCAAAGCGTGCCGTCGGCACGCAGCGGCCCCTGTCCCGAAAGAAAGATCAGCCGGCCGCTCTCGGCATGGGTGACGAAATTCGCGATGGGCGTGGGCGGCTCGGGCAGCGTAAGGCCGAGTTCGGCGAGCCGTTTGTAAGGCGACATGGAAGGGTACTCCCTGGATGGCCGAAGCCATCCGCTTTCAGAAATGCGAGGCGCGGAAACGCGCCAGAAATGTGCGGAGGCGCTCGTTGGTCGTTTCCACGGCAAGAACTTCCTTCGGCGGTCCGACCGCCGAGACGCCGCCATCGGCCATGAAGACGATGCGGCTGGAGGCATCGCGGGCGAAGGCCATCTCGTGCGTCACCATCACCATGGTCATGCCATCCTCGGCAAGGCTGCGCACCACCGCCAGCACCTCGCCGACGAGCTCCGGGTCGAGCGCCGAGGTGATCTCGTCGAGCAGCAGGATTTTGGGCTCCATGGCGACGGCGCGAGCAATGCCGACGCGCTGCTGCTGGCCACCCGAAAGTTCGGCCGGCAGGCTGTCCGCCTTGTGGGCGAGGCCGACGCGGCCCAGCCAATGCTCGGCAATCGAGCGCGCCTCCGTCTTGGTCTTGCCGCGCACCTTGGTCAGTCCGAGCATGATGTTGCCGGCGGCGGTCAGATGCGGGAAGAGGTTGAAGCTCTGGAACACCATGCCGGTCTCGGCGCGCATGGCTGCCAAATCGCGTTCGCTGCGCCGCTGGCGCGCGCCGCCGTCGCGAAAGCCGACCTCCTTGCCGTCGATGCGGATCGAGCCGCTGTCATAGCTTTCGAGGAAATTCACGCAGCGCAACAGCATGGTCTTGCCGCTGCCCGAAGGGCCGATGATGGTCACCACCTCGCCCTTGGCCACCTGCAAGCTGACCGAGCGCAGCACGCTGACCGAGCCGAAGGATTTCGAGACCTCGGCAATATCGAGAAGCGCTGGGTTGTCGTTCGAACTGGCCATCGCATTAATCCCGGATGAAAGCGAAGCGCCGTTCCAGCCGCCGGCTGGCATAGGAAAGCGCATAGTTGACGGCGAAGTAGATCAGCGCGCCGAGGATATAGAGCGGCATCGCCTCATAGGTGCGGCCGATGATCTGGTTGATCGCCTGCATCAGATCGGTGATGCCGAGCAGCGAAACCAGCGCGCTGCCCTTCACGGCATCGGTGACGCCATTGATCCAGGGCGGCAGGAAGCGGCGGAAAGCCTGCGGGAAAATCACCGAGGTGAGGCGCTGCCGGAAGGTGAGGCCGATCGCCATCGCCGCTTCGGACTGGCCTTTCGGGATCGATGCTACGGCGCCGCGCAGATACTCGACGACCTGCGCCGTCTTGAACAAGGTCAGCGCCAGCACCGCCGCCCAGAAGGACTGAAGGTGCACGCCGACAGCGGGCAGGCCGTAATAGACGAAGAACATCAGCACCAGGATCGGGATGCCGCGGATGGTGTCCGAAAAGATGCGCACCGCCCAACGCAGCGGCGCTGGCCCGTAGACCAGGCCGACGCCCAGCAGGACCCCGGCGATCAAGGACAGGACCACGACCAGCAGCGAGACCCATAAGGTCACGGCGAAGCCTTCGGCAAGGAACGGCAGGGCGTAGAGGATCTGGCTCAGCATCTCAGCGCGCCGCCCTGAACCGGCGTTCGACCAGCCGCAGCGCAAACAGCAAGGTATAGCCGGTCACCAGATACATCGCCGTCGTCACCAGATAGACCTCGACGATGCGGAACGTGTTGAAGTTGATCCACTGAGCGCCGTAGGTGAGCTCAGGCACCGAGATCACCGAGGCGATCGAGGTGTCCTTGAACAGCGAGATGAAGGTGTTGGACAGTGCCGGCAGCGTGATGCGCAGCATCGTCGGCAGGCGGACGTGGATCAGGCGCTGCCATGGGGTAAGGCCGATCGCCTTGCCGGCGTCGAGCTGACCGCGCGGCACCGCTTCCAGGCCTGAGCGGAACACCTCGACCAGGTAGGCGCCGCTATAGACCGACAGGGTCAGGACAAACGAGGTGGGGGCGCTGTAGGCAAGGTCGACGACCGTCGGCAGGCCGTAGAAGACCAAATAGACCAGCAGGATCAGCGGTACGTTGCGGATGAATTCGACATAGGCCGCAATGATGGCGCGCACCACGCGTCCGGCCGAGACATACCAGACGGCCAACACCAGGCCGATGACGATGCCGATGGCGATCGAGATCACGGCAAGCTCGAGGCTGAGCAGCAGGCCGCCCCACAGCTTGTCGAAATGCCGCCAGATCAGGTTGAAATTGAGCGTATAGCCCATGCGTCCGTCTCAATGGCCGCGGTGCGACGGATAGGATTCGCCGCCCTCGCGCCGGTGTCGAGGAAAAACAGGCGGAAGGACCGCTCCTTCCGCCGGCTTGGTCGTGTGGCGCGTCAGATGACCGGGAAGCCCGGATGGCGCGGCGGCGGCTCCTGGCCGAAATATTCCTTGAAGGCGGCATCGTAGAGCGCCGTCTCATGGCCGAACATGGCGATGGTGAAGGTCTGGTTGACGAAGGTCAGCCAATCGAGGTCGCCTTGCCGGACCGCGGCGCCGTAAAGCATCGAATACCAGCTTTTGCCGGCGTCGAAATATTTGTCGGGATTGCGCGAAGCCAGCCAGCGCACGGTCGACAGATCGACGGCGGCGGCATCGGCGCGCTTGGATTCCAGCGCCTGCAGAACGTTCGCCTGGGTGTCGATCTGCAGCACCTGCGCCTGCGGCAAGGCAAAATGCACCGAGCTTTCGGCGTCGACATTCTGCAGGATCGAGACGCGGGTGTTGGCGCCATTCGCCAGGAGTTTGTCGAAGGTCTTGTTTTCGGAGCCAGGCAGCGTCAGCAGCGCGACGCCTTCGACGTAATAGGGCCGCGAGAAGTGGATCAGCTGCGAGCGCTGTGCCGTCATGGTCATGAACTGGATGGTGATGTCGACCTTGTTGGTCGTCACGTTCGGAATACGCTGCGCCGGATCCTGCATGACGAACTCGACCTTGGTCGGGTCGTCGAAGAGGCCCTTGGCAAGGATGCGGCCCATGGTGATGTCCATGCCGACCAGCTCGCCGGCATCGTTCTCGAAATGCCACGGCGCGTTGGTGCTGCCGGTGCCGACGATCAGCTTGCCGCGATCGAGCGCAGTGCGCAGCACGCTGTCGGACGCGGCTTGCGCCGCCGCCTTCTCGGCGCTGATTGCGGTGAGCGCGCCGGCGGTGGCCAGGCCCGCCATTCCCAGTTTCAGAAAATCACGTCTGCCGGATGTGTCGTTCACGGCGACCTCCTTTGATGGTTTGTTCCCCAATGCAGCAGAGATACGCGTCGCAATCAGCGATTGTCTCTTACAAGAGACGTGTGTATCCTGTACAAGACAGATACTAGCATCAGGAATCGACAATGCAAGATGGTGAAACGCTGACCGGCTGGCCGAGCGAGGTCGCGGATGAAGAGCGGCCGGCGGGCTCGCGCGAGAAGGGCCTCAACAGGGCCCTGAACATCCTGGAATTCCTGCACGCCAACCAGCGCGCGATCGGCATCGGCGACCTGGCCAAGGGGCTCAACGCGCCGCGCTCGACGACCTACACGCTGGTGCGCGAGCTGGTCGAAGCCGGGCTGTTGGAAATGGCCGGCGACGGCAACCGCGTCTATTTCGGCAAGAAGCTCTATCTCTATGGAATGGCCTATATGCGCGGCAACGACCTGCTCAGGCGCGGGCGTCAGGAGGTCGATACGCTGTCGCGCGAAACCGGCGAGACGTCCGAGCTCTGCATGCTGCAGAGCGGCCGCTACATGATCGTCCATTCGAGCCCGGGCACCAGGCCGTTCCGCATCAGTTCGGCCACCGGCCTGCAGATCCCGCTGCCTTGGACTGCTTCCGGCCGGCTGCTGCTTGCCGGCCTCGATCGCGCCGGGATCGAGGCAATGGTCACGCAAGACGACCTCGTGCTGCCGGACGGCCGCAAGCTCGAACTCGATGATTTCATCGACGATATCGCGCGGGCGCGCGTCACCGGCTATTGCGTCACGTCAGGCCTGGTCGACGCCTACACCAAATGCCTTGCGGCGCCAGTGTTCTCTGCGCCAGGCAAGGTCGAGGCGACCATGTGCCTTGTGGTGCCGATCGACACGTCCGAGGAACGGACAGGCGAACTTCTTGCGCTGCTGCGCGAGCGCGCGGCACGGCTATCGATCTCTTGACGGTGCGGAGGCGATCCGCTCAGGCGATGATGTCCGGGATGATGCGGTCTTCCAGCGCCGACAGCCGGTCTTTCAGGATCAGCTTCTTTTTCTTCATGCGCTGGATCTGAAGCGGGTCGCAGCCTGTGGCGATCATCGCGTTTATGGCGGCGTCGAAATCGGCGTGTTCTTGTTTGAGCCGGGAATATTCGAGGCGTATTTCAGCCTGTTCCTGTTCGGACATTATCTACCGTCTGCGTATGCATCGCCCAATCGGGCTGTCTGGGCGGGGCCGGTCGGATCTGTCTGTTTGTGACCGGCGCGCCGCTGATATCACATTTCACTTTGTCGTGGAATGCTACCACGTGGCATTCGACATCGAGATCGGTTGGTGGCAAACTGTCATCGTGCCGTCACAGTCGCAACCTGCGGTGGACGTGCCTGCGACGGCTGCAATCGAGGAAACCATGAAAGGGAGAACCAATCATGTCTCTTGCATCCCATCTTGATGAGCTGCAGCGAAAGCACGGCGATATCGAGCGTGAACTTGTCGATGCGATGAACCATCCTTCGGTAGACGACCTCGAGATCGCCACTCTCAAGCGGCGCAAGTTGGCAATCAAGGACGAGATTGAAAAGCTGAAGGCGAAACCGACCGCACACTGAAGCTCCTTTAGGCACCATCACCGCTCCCGCCGCGGTGCGTCTCCCCGGTGGCAAGAATGCCACCGGCCCGGTGCTTTACGCTGAATCTGCCGACTGATGGGCGCGCATCTTGTGGCCCGATGTCCCCTTTGAGCCGCGTAACGGCTGATCGGGAGCAGCGGATTTGCCGGCCTTGCCTGCCGGTTGCCATTGACAAGCCATCTTTGCTCCGCCACCTCATGCCCGGAATTTTCAGATGAAGGCGGCCGGCATGACCGGATATTTTTCCTCACCCTTCCCGCGGCGAATGTCGGTCGGCGTCTCGGTCGGCGGCGTGATCGTCGGCGGCGGCGCTCCGGTCGTCGTGCAGTCGATGACCAACACCGACACGGCCGATGTCGACCAGACGGTCGCCCAAGTCGCTGCGCTGCACCGCGCCGGTTCGGAAATCGTGCGCATCACGGTCGACCGCGACGAGAGCGCGGCCGCGGTTCCGCGCATCCATGAGCGGCTGTTGCGGCTCGGCATCGACGTGCCGCTGGTCGGCGACTTCCATTATATCGGCCACAAGCTGCTCGCCGATCATCCGGCCTGCGCCGAGGTGCTGGCGAAGTACCGCATCAACCCCGGCAATGTCGGCTTCAAGGAAAAGAAGGACCGCCAGTTCGCCGCGATCGTCGAAATGGCTATCAGACATGACAAGCCGGTGCGCATCGGCGTCAACTGGGGCTCGCTCGACCAGGAATTGCTGACCCGGCTGATGGACGACAACCAGGCCCAGGGCTCGCCGCTCACCGCGCAGGAGGTGACGCGCGAGGCGATCGTGCAGTCGGCGATCCTGTCGGCCGAGATGGCGGAAGAGATCGGGCTTGGCCGCGACAAGATCATCCTGTCGGCCAAGGTCAGCGGCGTGCAGGACCTGATCGCCGTCTACACCGAGCTTGCCACCCGCTCCGACCATGCGCTGCATCTGGGTCTCACCGAAGCCGGCATGGGCAGCAAGGGCATCGTCGCCTCTTCGGCGGCGATGGGCATTCTCTTGCAGCAGGGCATCGGCGACACGATCCGCATCTCCCTGACGCCGGAGCCGAATGGCGACCGCACCCGCGAGGTGCAGGTGTCGCAGGAACTTCTGCAGACCATGGGCTTCCGGCAGTTCGTGCCGATCGTCGCGGCCTGCCCCGGTTGCGGGCGCACCACGTCAACCGTGTTCCAGGAACTTGCCCAGAGCATCCAGGCCGACATCCGCAAGAACATGCCGGTGTGGCGCGAGAAATATCCGGGCGTCGAGAGCCTCAAGGTCGCGGTGATGGGCTGCATCGTCAACGGTCCGGGCGAATCCAAGCATGCCGATATCGGCATATCGCTGCCCGGCACCGGCGAGACGCCGACGGCGCCCGTGTTCATCGACGGCAAGAAGGCGGCGACGCTGCGCGGCCCTTCGATCGC
The DNA here is from genome assembly GCF_020165195.1 of Mesorhizobium sp. CA14. Taxonomy (GTDB): domain Bacteria; phylum Pseudomonadota; class Alphaproteobacteria; order Rhizobiales; family Rhizobiaceae; genus Mesorhizobium. The sequence continues at coordinate 12,787 of NZ_JAIUHR010000034.1, forward strand.
GCAGGATTTCGAAAAGATGGTCGCCGATTACATCGAGCAGCGTTACGGACACGGCAAAGCCGCCGCGGAATGAGCGGGATGCAGCGTTTCGTGAAGACGACGCTGCTTCTCGCTTGCGCGCTGATCGCTGCCGGTCCGGCATTGGCCGATCCGCCCCAGTCGAAGTCGGCCGCGAAACGGCTGATCAACCGCGTCTGCGACCTGATCGAAACCCAGGCCCAACAGAACGGCCTGCCCAAGGATTTCTTCGCCCGGCTGATCTGGAAGGAGAGCCGCTTCGATCCGAACGCGGTGAGCCCGGTCGGCGCCGAAGGCATCGCCCAATTCATGCCGGGCACCGCCAAGATGCGCGGGCTCGCCAATTCCTTCGACGTCGAGCAGGCTATTCCCGCCTCGGCGAAGTATCTCGCCGAGATGAAGGTAAGCTACGGCAATCTCGGCCTCGCGGCGGCGGCCTATAATGCCGGCGAGAACCGCGTGTCGCGCTGGCTCGCTGCGGGCGGCTTCCTGCCGATGGAGACGGAAAGCTATGTCTTCGACATCATGGGCGAGCCCGTCGACAAGTTTGCGGACAAATCCTATGCCGGCGCCGTCCAGCCGCTCGATCCAAAGATGAGCTTCGCGGTCGCCTGCCGCCGGCTGCCGGTGATCATGTCGCGGACCGTCGCCATGGCCTCGATCAACGTCAAGCCGTGGGGCGTGCAGGTGGCGGGCAACTTCCGCCGCTCGGCGGCGATCGGCCAATGGCTGAGGGTCAAAAGCCGGTTCCCGGCTTTGCTCGCCAGCCGTGATCCGGTGGTGAGCCGGGTGCGCACGCCGATCGGCCGCCGCGGCATCTACGCGGTCAGGATCGGCGCCGACTCGCGCGGCGAGGCCAACGGCATCTGCACCAAGCTGCAAAGCGTCGGCGGCGCCTGCGTGGTGCTGCGCAACCGGTGACGCCAACGCCAAGACAGGGGGCGGCGAGAGGCGCTCGAAACGCGCGAAAGCGGGCGTGCGGGCCGACTGCCCGGACTTGCACGCGCTGGCAATTCGAACGCGTGCACAGGGGTGTCGCCTACAACCTTGAGCTCGACACCAGCCGGCTGATGCCGGCATGCGCCCGCCTGATCCAGCAGCGATTTAAATTGTAGCGACTTGCATTCCTCGCATGGACTCGAGCTTCCCGGTCGTCAACAACGCCGATAGCCAATTGCTAATGTTGCGAGGAGAATCCGCTTGTCAGGGCGGTGGCGATTAAATCTTAATGCGCTTTGCCATAGTAAGAGCGGGTTCAGTATTTCCAGGGCGCATTTTTATTCGGATCACATGGGGGGAGCATCATGCCGGAGGGGAATTTCCTTAAAAGGGTTATCGGTGAGCTCGAAACACCGCGCACCAAGCGGCCGTTCGGGTCCGGCTGGCTGTCCGGTTCGATCGCATTGCTTGCGGGCATCACCGCCCTCTTGATGGTCATCGTGTTGCGCTATCCATCGCTGACCTCGATGCCGGACCTTGCTCCGATCCACCAGATGCTGTTCTTCAAGCCGGTCCTCTATTTCGTGCTGATCTCGGGCTATGTCCTGGCCATCCTGAGCATGATGCTGCGCAGGGAAAAGACGCTCGGCGTGGCGGCTATGGTCACGGTGCTGTTGGCCTCGCTCATCGGCATGCTCCCGGTGCGTCACGAGTTGCATGTCGACGGCGTGTTCTTCGGCCTTGATTTCTTCATTCTCAATGTCCTGTTCATGGGCGTGCTGTTCGTCCCGCTCGAACGCATTTTTGCCCGCAACATGAGCCAGACCGTGTTCCGCGACGAATGGCGCGAGGACCTTTTCTATTACCTGGTCTCGTCGCTGCTGGTGCAGATATTGACCTACCTGACGCTTGCGCCGTCCAATTTCGTCAATGCGCAAGCCGGCCTCGGTTCGGTGCGCGCCTGGGTCCACGATCTGCCCTGGATCGTGCAACTGCTGGCGGTGATGTTCCTGACCGATCTTGCCCAATATTGGGTACACCGGGCCTTCCATCGCATCCCGTTCCTGTGGAATTTTCATGCCGTGCATCATTCGGCCAAGTCGATGGACTGGATTGCCGGCGCACGGATGCATTTCCTGGAAATCATCGTTCTTCGCAGCCTGACGGCGACGCCGATGTTCGTGCTCGGCTTCGATGAATCGGCGATCCAGACCTATATCCTGATCGTCTACGTCTATTCGTCCTTCATCCATTCCAACATCGGAACCAGTTTCGGTCCGGTCGAAAAAGTACTCGTGTCGCCGCGCTTCCATCATTGGCATCACGGCCTCGAGAAAGAGGCGATCGACGTCAATTTCGCCATCCATTTCCCGCTGCTCGACCGGCTGTTCGGCACCTATCATCTGCCCGAGGGACGCTGGCCGAAGGGCTACGGCATTCACGGCCATCCGGTGCCGAAAGGATATTGGCGGCAATTCCTCTATCCGTTCCGGCGGGGCTGAAAGCTCGAAAAGAGCTGGTTCAGAGTCGGCGGAACAGAGGGGGTTGGCGGGAACTCGGCAGTCGATCTTTATCGAGAGCCGTCCTCGTTCGGCAAAACGCTTAAGCCGTCTTCGCCGCCACCGTCTCGCTGAGCCAAGTGCCGATCTTGGCGCCAAGGCGGTCGGGCGAGACCGGTTTCGGCAGGTAGTCGTCCATGCCGGCCTCGATGCATTTTTCCCGGTCGCCCTTCAGCGCATGCGCGGTGACGCCGATGATCGGCGTGTGATCGCCGGTCTGCGCTTCGATGGCGCGGATGGCGCGGGTCGCCTCATAACCGTTCATCTCCGGCATCGAGACGTCCATCAGCACCAAGCGGGGGCGCAGCGAGCGGTACATCTCGACAGCCGTGCGGCCATTGCCGGCTATGCGGTAGCTGAGACCGAAGCCGTTGAGGATCTGGCCGAAGACCAGCTGGTTCACGTCATTGTCCTCGGCGATCAGGATATCGATCGGGCCGCTCGGCGCGGCCGTCGATTCCGGCGCCGCCGGCACGGGCACCGACGGGCCGCGGATGACGGTCAAGGTCGGCGGGGCCGCCTGCGCCGCGACCGGCTCGCGCACGAAATGCGCCTTGGCGCCTTGCGTGCGCGCCTTCTGGATGGCGGAGATCACGGTGCCCAGCAGCACCGCCGAACGCGCCGGCTTGGTGAGATGGGCGACGATGCCGAAATCGATGACCATCCTGCCGAAATCGACCTGGTCGACCGAGGTGAGCAGCACGACCGGAATGGAGCAAAGCCGGCTGTCGGCGGCGATGGCTCTCGCGACATCGGCGCCGTTCATGCCGGGCATCTGGTAATCGAGGATGATGCAGTCGACCGAGGCGCCGAGCTGGCAGGCGCGGTCGAGGAAGGCGAGGCCGACGGCGCCGCTTTCTGCGGCCGCGCAGTCGAAGCTCCAGCTCCTGAGCTGCTCCAGCAGGATCTCGCGGTTGACCGGATTGTCGTCGATGACCAGCACCCGGGCGCCGGTGACGTCGACCGGCACGAGCTTGTCGCGCGACTGCTGGTCATGCGCCGGCAGCGGCACGGCGAACCAGAACACGGAACCGCGGCCGATCTCGCTCTCGATGCCGATCTTGCCGCCCATCAGATCGACGAGACGAGCCGCGATCGCCAGGCCAAGCCCGGTGCCCTCATGGCGGCGGGTCGAGGAGCCGTCGACCTGGGCAAATTTCTCGAACACGTTTTGCAGTTTTTCGGCCGGGATGCCGATGCCGGTATCCTCGACACGGACCTTGAGCTGGACCACGCCATCGACGGCATCGCCGCCGACATCGACCAGAACATGGCCCTTCTCGGTGAACTTCACGGCGTTGCCGAGCAGGTTGGTGACGATCTGACGGAAGCGCCCGGCGTCGCCGACGACGAAGGCCGGCAGGCGCGGGTCGACGCGTACGATGAGTTCGAGGTTCTTTTCGGCAACGCGCGCCGACACCAACGTCGCCACGTCCTCGACCGCTTCCGCCAGGCGGAAGGGAGCGGGGTCGAGCGTCAGCTGGCCGGCATTGATCTTGGAGAAATCGAGGATGTCGTTGATGATGGTGAGCAGCGCGTTGCCGGATTTGACGATGACGTCGGTGAAGGTCTTCTGGCGCGGCGTCAGCTCCGTCTTCGCGAGCAGCTCGGCCATGCCGAGCACACCGTTCATCGGCGTGCGGATCTCATGGCTCATATTGGCGAGGAATTCGGACTTGGCGCGGTCGGCGGCCTCGGCCTTGAACAAAGATGCAGCGGTCTCGGCGAAGGCGCGCCGGATCGCATTCTCCATCGGCCGGAAGATCAGAAACGCCGCGATGGCGAGCACGGCGAATAAAAGGCCGCTCGCCCACAGGAGCAGCCGGTCGCTGGAAGCATCGGCGAGGCGGCGCTCCTCGTCGAGCGCGGTGCGCACCTTCACCAGCATCGGCTGGGCGAAAAGATCGTTCTGGTTGCGGATCTCGCGGTAGCTCCACTCGTCGGCCTTCTGGGCGACCGCCATCAGGTTGAAGTTGCGCACCATGTCACGCGCCGACCAGAACAGGTCGCCGTTGACCGAAGCGGTGTCCAGCGCGTTGACCGTGTTCTTCGACAGGCGCGGCCTGATCGCGGCAAGCTGGGCGTTCAGGATCCCGATCTCGCCCATCAGGCGTTCGGAATGGCCGCGCGCGGCGGTCGCCAACGCATCGCGCGTCTCGCTGCGCCATGCGGTGCCGGTGGTCTCGGCGAAATTGGTGGCGTTGCGCAGGTCGCGGGCGAAGATGACGAAATTGCCGCTGAGGGCATCAACCTCGTGACGGTATGAATTCACACGATTGAGCGCGAACATGACGGCGGCCGAAGCCAGCGCGAAGACAAGCAATCCCGAAATGTAGCGGATCCGGATCGACCGGAGGAAGGAAGAATATTCCGGCATGCGCAACCCCAACACATACGCACAATTTTAATGGCCGGGATTACGCTCGATTTACATTAAGATTTCGTTGGAGGGAGGCTGGCCTTGTCGCAGCTTTTGATACAGAGGCGACGTATCGCTGTCCGCGACAGACAGGCTAAGCGCACTGGACTTCCGGGCAGCGCTTTGAAACCGGGCGGCAGATCGTCAATCCGTCGTATCGGAGAGGATACGGTTTCCCTTGCGCAGCGTGATCCGCCGTTGAGGATGCTCGTCTCTTGCGGCTTGAAAAATGGCGCGGGCAAGCTGGGCCGTAACGGCGCGTGCGAGAACCCGTTCGATGATCTCATGGCTGTCGGCCCGCCAGAGTTCGATGCGGTAGGGCAGCGCTTCGGCCGAACGGAAAGAGTTGGCGCTCCGTGTCATAGACCGGCCTCTGCCTAATTCGTCGGGCCGTTCCATCTCGAAACAAAATTGTTCTTATGCCGCAAGGTGACGTAGCGGTCCGGATGCTCACGCGTCGCCGCATAATAGGCAGCGTAGCCGATGCTGGCATTTGCCGTGACAGCGAGGACTTGTTCGACGGCATTCTTGGCGGCGTTCCACAACTCGACCCTATATGGGAGTTCGTCATGCTCGGCAGAGCCGAGTTCGTGAGAGACGGGATTTTCCTCGTCGTCTCCAGGCTCGTTTTCCGGAGCAAAGCTGTACAGATGGCCCGGGTTTCTGAGATTGGCTGCGAGAGCGGATGAATATATCGCCATTGGTCCAAGCTCGTTGCTATGCAGGATAGACACGCTTATGTTGCAGAAGTGTCACCGGACGAACTGCTTAAAGCGAGCGTAGCGTAGGTTCGACAATGCCACTGACCACAGCCGACGCGCAACATCTTTCCGACAGCCGCCGCCTCGAACTCTTCATCGACGCTGTTGCCGACTACGCGATCTACACCCTCGACGCAGATGGCTTCATCACCAGCTGGAATGCCGGCGCCGAGAAGATAGAGGGCTACGCGGCTTCGGAAGTCCTGGGGCAGCATTTTTCCCGATTTTTCACAGCCGAAGATCAGGCGAAGGGCGTCCCGAGCAGGATGCTTGCCGCGGCAAAGGCGGAGGGGAGATACGAGGCCGAAGGCTGGCGGATGCGCAAGGACGGAACCAGGTTCTGGTCGAGCAGCCTTGTCCAACGGGTACTGGACCGCAACGGCGTTCTTTTGGGTTACGCGAAGATCACGCGGGACATCACGGAGCGCGTCGCCGCGCATGAGTCGCTGCTGCAGAGCGAGCGGCGCTTCCGCATCCTTGTCGACGGCGTGACCGACTATGCCATCTACATGCTCGATCCAAGCGGCATGGTCACCAATTGGAACGCTGGCGCCGAGCGGCTGAAAGGCTATGCTGCCGAGGAAATCGTGGGCCAACATTTCTCCAAATTCTACACTCGCGAAGAACGCGCAAAAGGCACGCCGCTCCGCGTCCTTGAAGCAGCCGTGCAGAACGGGCGATATGAAGGCGAGGGTTGGCGCGTACGCAAGGATGGCAGCCGTTTCTGGGCATCGGTTGTCGTTACCCCGATCCATAACGACGCAGGCCAGCTCGAAGGATTCGCCAAGGTCACGCGCGACATCACCGAACGCCGTGCAGCGCATGAAGCCTTGCGTCAAAGCGAGCGCCAGTTCCGCCTTCTGGTGAGCGGCGTGACCGACTATGCACTTTTCATGTTGGATCCGAACGGGCTGGTGACCAGCTGGAATGCCGGCGCGGAGCGCATCAAGGGCTATGCGGCCGAAGAAATCATCGGCCAGCACTTCTCACGTTTTTATACCGAGCATGACCGCGCCGCCGGTTTACCTGGCCGCGCGCTCTATACGGCAACACGGGATGGACGCTTCGAAACCGAAGGCCATCGCGTCCGTAAGGATGGAACGCTGTTCTGGGCGAATGTCGTGATCGATCCGATCCGCGACGAGCAAGGAGAGCTGATCGGTTTCGCCAAGATTACGCGCGACATCACCGATCGACGCGATGCGGAGATCGCACTGCGGCAGGCGCAAGCGCAACGCGTTCATGCCCAGAAAATGGATGCGCTCGGTCAACTGACCGGCAGCATCGTGCATGATTTCAACAACCTCCTGACGGTGGTCGAAAGCTTTGTTCGACTGGGAAAGAAAGTCGGCGCCGATCCTGAAATGAAGCGGGCGACCGAATCCGTGGAACTTGCACTCCAGCGCGGCGCCGCATTGACACGCCAGTTGCTGGCCTTCTCGCGCAAGCAGGCGGCCCGCGCCGAGGTCGTCTCGCTGGCGGAGCGCGTGGAAGCCGTTCGCGCAATGATAGCAGGCTCCATGCGCAAATCGGTGAAATTGGTCGCCGCCGTCGGACCCGAAACCTGGCCAGTGAAGGTCGACCCCGGCGAACTGGAACTTGGTCTCGTCAACATTGCCTTCAACGCACGGGACGCCATGCCTGACGGTGGCCTGGTAACGATCACGGCGGAGAACATGCTGTTGTCGGGCGGCGATAACGCAGCCGGCCTGCAAGGTGAATTCGTCGCGTTACGGGTGGCCGATACAGGCATCGGCATTGCGCCGGACGTGGTTCCACAGGTTTTCGAACCGTTCTTCACGACCAAAGGGCCCGAGAAGGGTACAGGCCTCGGCCTCGCACAGGTCTACGGTTTCGCGCAGCAGTCCGGCGGCGCGGTCACGGTTGACAGCGAAGTCGGCAAGGGCACGACGGTGACGATCTATCTGCCGCGGGCCGATATGGCAGCCGCCGCGCAGGGCGCGGAGCCGGAACAGCCGGCCAGCGCAAAAGTGGTGCCGTTGAGGACAAAGGGCCGTCTTGCCGGGGATCAAGACTGATGACGTCGCCGCAGATGCTATGAGGTGACGACGACAGAGCGGTATCGAACAGTCACCACCGCAATGATCGCCAGGTGAAGCAGGATCGCCAGAGCTGCACCGATCAATTGCGGGACAAGACCTCCCGTCCGGCCGATCATCCAGATCGTGACGACGCCCAGTGGCAAAAACAAAATGACGCTGGTGACGAGGCCGGGATTGTATTTGCCAAGCCGCGCCGATGTGACGAGGTGCGCGAGCGCGTTCACGATCATGAGATAAGGGGCAATCAGGCCCCAAGCGGGTCCCCACAGGAATGCCGCATAAAGAGCCAGCAGGTTGATGCCCCAGACAAACGGCAGGTTGATGACGAGAACCGAGGCGACGGTAAGGGCGTCACGGCCGCCGAAGACATTTTCGTTCGCGAATTTGCGGAATCGGTCGCCGGTGTGCTCTTCGACCTGATGGGCCATGTAAAACGGGCTGTGCAGGAAGATCAGGAATACCGGCAGCGGAAGCGATACGACCGGCGCGGCCGCTATAAGCGATGCCGCCATGAATCCTGCACCAATGACCCAATAATCGGCCAGCCAGGCTTGCAGCTTGAGCATCGGTTCCCGGCATCCTCCGGCATTTGTCAGTTGGCGATCTTGCACGAATGGATGGGCATCACCAGAACTATTCGAGCGCGTGAAGGAACTGCTCACGCCCCCGGCGCGCCGTTTGGCAAGCCGCCTGCCTGTTCAAATCAGGCATCGTTGGCCCGGTAAGCGTCGGGAAGAATGAAAACCTCGTCGGCACGGCCATAGCCTCCGTCGGGAACTTCTTCGATCAGCACCATGGTGTAGGGGCGTACACCTTCGCCGAAATAGTCGACGAACATCTGCGTCGTCTTGTGGACGAGGTCTTCCTTCTGCGCTTTCGTGAGGGCGGCCTCGGGCATCTTGAAGTTGGCAAAGGGCATTTCCAGGTTCCTTTCGGGTTGGATTTCACGACTCCGGGTGCAGACCGCCCGCGAGGCGTCGTCGACCGGACCGATCTCCGTTCGTTGTCCTGGAGCGGATATAGACTGCCGCGGATGCGGGATAATCACCCGGCCATCGACAGCAGTATTCGGATAGAGCGAACAATCCGAGCCTTTGTCGGCCCCCACGCGCAGAGCCGGCGGCTCGCTTCGCGGCCACGCTTCCTGGAACGCGCATCACGCATTTTCACTGAGGCGGTGAGGATCAGTGCCGGGCCGGCATTGGCCGCCCGCCTGCGCCACCGTTCAGTTGCTGCGCGTCGCCACGAAGGTCGCCGCTTGCTTGAGCAGCTCAGCCGCTTCGCCATAGGGGCCGAGCAGCGCATGCGCCTGTTCGATCAGGCCGTGGAGCTGGCCGCGCGCCCAGTCGGGGCCGTGCAGCGAAGCAAGCGTTGCCTTGCCGGCGGCGGCATCCTTGTTGGTGGCCTTGCCCATCTGAACAGCGTCGGCCGTCAGATCGAGCAGGTCGTCGGCGAGCTGGAAGGCAAGGCCGATTGCCGAGCCGAACTCCGCCAGCCTCTCGCGGTCGGCGGGCGGCGCTCCGGCAAGGATCGCGCCGGCCTCGCAGGCGAAGCGTATCAGTGCGCCGGTCTTCATCGCCTGCAAGGTGATGATGCCGGCTTCGTCCGGCCGTTTGCGTTCGGCCTCGAGATCGAGCGTCTGACCGCCGACCATGCCCCCGGCGCCGGCAGCGCGGGCAAGTGCGAGGACCAAGGCGGCGCGGCGCTCCGCCGGCAGCAACGTCGCCTCGTCGGCGATGATGTCGAAGGCCAAAGTCAAAAGCGCATCGCCGGCGAGGATCGCGGTCGCCTCGTCGAAGGCCTTGTGCACCGTCGGCTGTCCGCGGCGCAGATCATCGTCGTCCATGGAAGGCAGATCGTCATGGATCAGCGAATAGCAATGCACGCATTCGAGCGCCGCCGCGACGCGGAGCGCCGCCTCGCCATCGGCGGAGAAAAGAGCTGCACTTTCCACGACCAGAAAAGGCCGCAGCCGCTTGCCGCCGTTGAGCACGCCGTGACGCATCGCCGCCATCAGGCGCTCCGGCCGCGCGATCTCGCCCGAAAGCGGACGCGCGTCGAGGATCCGGCGCAGCTCGGTCTCGACGGTCGCGGCGCGCTTAAAAAGCGCGGTTTCGAAGGCGATCTGGTCGTCTTTGCTCATGGCCGGGAGCGGTAGCCGACACTCAGACATTGCGCAAGCAGGCGCGCGCCTTTATGCCGATGGGGGCGAGGCACGGGTGGGACGGCTTGACGGAACCGATCGTCGAACATGGAAGCGAAGGGCTGGGCATGGCGCGGCGTCGGCGCCTGAACCGCGCCGGTGTGAAGCGCATCGCCCGGCGCTGCCTGGTCGTCGCGCTCGTGCTGGCGGCGATCCCGGTCGTGCTCACCTTCCTCTACCTGCCGTCCTTCGTGCATCCGGTCTCGACGCTGATGCTGAAGGATCTCGTGACTTTTTCCGGCTACGACCGGCGCTGGGTGTCGATCGACGACGTGGCGCCGGTGCTGGCGCATTCGGTGATCATGTCGGAGGACGGGCAGTTCTGTTTCCATCGCGGCGTCGATCTCGGCGAATTGCGCGGCGTGGTCGACGACGCGCTGGCCGGCGAGGCGACGCGCGGCGCCTCCACCATCACCATGCAGACGGTGAAGAACCTTTTTCTGTGGTCGCGGCCGCTGGGCAGCGTGCGCAAGATGGTCGAGCTGCCGCTGGCCGTCTATTTCGACGCGGTGATGTCGAAGCGGCGGATCATGGAGATCTATCTCAACATCGCCGAATGGGGGCCGGGCATCTACGGCATCGAGGCCGCCGCCCAGCACCATTTCGGCGTCTCGGCCAAGCAATTGTCGCGAAGGCAGGCGGCGCTGCTTGCCGTCAGCCTGCCCAATCCGATCGCGCGCAATCCGGCCAGGCCGGGTCCGGGATTGCGACGGCTGGCCTCGCTGATCGAGCGGCGCGCGAGCAGGTCAGGCGCTTATGTCGGGTGCCTGGATTAGGACGAAGCGTCGCCGGCTCAAAAAAATTCGCGGCCAGCGCTGGCCAAAACGGCGCAAGGCGTGTATAGGCACCCGACTTTCTCAGATTATGGCCTCGATGCGGCCCTTTCGCGAGGGTTGCCGGGGCATTTTGACCATGTAGTGGAGCATATCCATGGCCGTTCCAAAAAGAAAAACCTCTCCGTCGAAGCGCGGCATGCGCCGCTCGGCCGACGCCCTCAAGGCCCCGACCTATGTCGAGGACAAGAATTCCGGCGAAATGCGCCGCCCGCACCACATCGACCTGAAGACCGGCATGTATCGTGGCCGCCAGGTTCTGGAGCCGAAGGAAAGCTGAGAAGCTTCCAAGGGTTCCTGACGTCTTCAAAAGACCGGCCTTTGGCCGGTCTTTTTGCGTCTGGCCCTGATCGATGGAGGCCTTGAGTCGCGCAGCCTGCAGAAAAGCCGGGCAACCGGCTGACATCGTTATTTCATTAGGTCTTACAGCGTGTTCGCCAGCGCCTGCGAAAAGCCTTGACGGCGCGCTTGCCGCGGATTTTACAAAAGGGTGCCCCATTGGAGTCGCCCAGATGTTCGGTGCTGTTCCGCTGCTGATCGTGCCCTTCGTCCTTTACAATCTCGGCCTGCTGGGATTGTTCGGCGGCGGCGACGATCCGTGGATGACCGAGATGTTCTCCTTCCGCATGATGTCGGGCGGCGTGTTCTCGATGACGCTGGGCGGCCTGATGGTGCTGATCGGCCTGATTTTCCTGTTCGTCGAGATCTCGAAATCGGTGCGCACGACCAATGCCTCGATCCTGGATCATCTTTTGTCGACGCTGGTCTTCGTCGCCTTCCTGGTGGAATTCCTGCTGGTGAAGGGCGCGGCGCATTCGGTGTTCTTCACGCTGATGATCATCGCGCTGTTCGACGTGCTGGCCGGCTTCTCGGTGTCGATGCGGTCGGCCAGCCGGGATATCAACCTAAACTGAGGGGTGTGCCGATATTCAGGTGAGGCCGGCCTGCGAACGACGGCTTCCTGCGCTTCCGGTGCTCACGTGCGTAAAGCACGCTCCGCTCCGGTTCTCGGAAGCCATCGTTCTCGACTCGCCCTGACCTGAATCTCGGCACATCCCACAGCGCTGTGGCTATAGGCGGTGTTCACGCCGTGACGGCCTCAGCCTTTCGTGCGACCACTTCCTCGTAGGCAGCCCGCAGTTGCTGGCGCACGGTTGGCGTGCCTGGCGCCGTCTTCGACGGCGCACCGAGATGCTCATGGCGCAGTTCGTCCATGAATTGCTCCCATAGCGGCGGGCCGCCCTTTTCGAGCAGCTCGGCGCGGATCGACAATTCTTCGGTGACCGGCAGCCAGACGCGTCCCCAGGCGCCGAGCTGCGCCATGATGGGGACCAGCGTAATCGCCATCTCGGTGAGGCTATAGATCGCCTTCTGCTTGTGGCTGGGGTCGTCGGCCTTGGTCAGCAGGCCGAGCTCCATCAGCCGTTTCAGCCGGTCAGCCAGGATGTTGGAGGCGATGCCTTCCAGCGAGCCGTTGAGCAACTCGCGGAAATGGCGCCGGCCGCCGAAGATCATGTCGCGCAGGATGATCAGGCTCCAGCGGTCGCCAAAGACTTCGAGCGACAGATTGATCGGGCAGCCGGACCGACGGTCGATGCTCATGGTACTCTCCAGAAAAACCAGTTGCATTATGATATCGGTTTGATTATCGTGCAACTGATTGCAAAATGCAATCGGATAGGAGGAGCAGATGACCAACGCAGCGCAGCGCCCCGACATCGTTTCGGAAAGCTTCGGCAGTCCGAAAGATCCGCCGATCCTTTTGATCATGGGCGCCATGGCCTCGATGCTGTGGTGGCCGGAAGCCTTCTGCCGGCAACTTGCCGAGCGTGGCCGCTTCGTCATCCGCTACGACAACCGCGACACCGGCCTGTCGACGAAATATCCGCCCGGCGCGCCGCCGTATACGTTCGAGGACATGGTGGACGACGCCATGCGCGTGCTTGACGACCGTGGCATCGCCAGGGCGCATGTCGCCGGCATGTCGATGGGCGGCATGCTCGCGCAAAGCGTGGCGCTGAAATATCCCGAACGCGTCAGCGCGCTCACCGTGATCTCCTGTTCGCCGCTCGGCGTCGATACGTCCGCCCTGCCCGGAACGACCGAGGCTTACAAAGTGCACTCGGCCGAAGGCGGCAATGTCGACTGGTCGAAACGGGAGCAGGTGCTCGACTTCATGGTCAAGGACGCCCGCGCGATTGCCAGCACACGCCATCCGTTCGACGAGAAGCGGACGCGCAAGATGATCGAGGAGGATTACGACCGCTCCGGCGGTCTCGCCAGCGCGACCAACCATTTCCTGCTCAAAGGCGGCGGCCCGCAGCGCACGGTGCGGGATCTGCGCGTCCCGTTGCTCGTCATCCACGGTACCGCCGATCCGCTCTTCCCGATCGAACATGGCGAAGCGCTCGCCAAGGCTGTTCCCGGCGCAAGGCTGGTCAAGGTCGAAGGCGGCGGCCACGAACTGCACCGCAACGACTGGTCGCAGATCATCGAGGCCATCGCCACACACGGCTAGCGCCGACAAGACGCCGGCTTGACTCGAACCGTCCGCAACAATAGTGAAGTAGTTACTTCAGTATCGATCCGATTACCCGAATGCGAAAGAGAGCCGGAATGTCCCTGACGCTGCATTTCCACCCGCTGGCCTCGTTCTGCTGGAAGCCGCTGATCGCGCTTTACGAGAACGACACGCCGTTCGAGCCGGTCATTGTCGACCTCGGCGACGAGGCTTCCCGCGCCGCCTTCCTGAAGGTGTCGCCGACCGGCAAGATGCCGGCGCTGCGGGACGATGCGCGGGACCGCACGGTGCTGGAATCGACTATCGTCGTCGAATATCTCGCCGCGCATTACCCCGGGCCGGTCGAGCTCATTCCCGCCGATATCGATCTCGCCCTGCAGGTCCGCCAGGCCGACCGCTTCTACGATTTCTACGTGCAGCATCCGATGCAGAAGATCGTCGGCGACAGGCTGCGGCCGACGGACAAGACCGATCCGTTCGGGGTCGAGGAGGCCCGCGCGCAACTGCGTAACTCCTACGCCATTGTCGAAGAGGAGATGGCGGCAAGAACGTGGGCCGTAGGCGAAAGCTTCACCATGGCCGACTGCGCCGCCTCGCCGGCGCTGTTCTACGCCAACAAGGTCGAGCCGTTCGGCGAAAAATTCCCGGCCTTGAAACGCTACCACGACCGGCTGCTCGCGCGCCCGTCCTTCGCCCGGGTGATCGAGGAAGCGGGACCTTACTTCAAGCTCTTTCCGTACAATAACGGCTAGAGCGAGATGCTCCATGATCCCGCCCAGCTCGACCTGATGTTCCAGGCGCTCGCCGATCCGGCGCGGCGGCAGATGGTGGACCGTCTGTCGCGCGGGCCGGCGTCGGTCAGCCAGCTGGCTGAACCGCTGGCGATGTCGTTGTCGGCCGTCGTCCAGCATCTCAACGTGCTCGAGGCAAGCGGCCTGGTGCGGACCGAAAAGCTTGGCCGGGTGCGGACCTGCCGGATCGAGCCGCAGGCGCTTCGGGCGGCCGAGCACTGGATCAACGAACGGCGGCTCGCCTGGGAGCGTCGGCTCGACCGCCTCGGCGATTTCCTCGCTGAAACGAAAGATGAAACCTGAAGGGCCCTGCCATGAGCGAACGATCCGTCGTCCATTCCACCTTCGTCATCGAGCGCATCTATCCGTCGGCGCCGGAGAAGGTCTATTTCGCGCTGAGCGATCCGACGGCGAAGAAGCGCTGGTTCTTCGACCCCGACAACCCCATGCCCAGCCGGCATGAGATGGATTTTCGGGTCGGCGGCAAGGAGGTGAATGCCGGCTGTCCCAGCGACGGACAGATGCATTTCTACAACGCGGTCTATCACGATATCGTGCCCAACCGGCGCATCGTCTACACCTACGAGCTCTTGTTCGGCGAAACTCGCGTCTCCGTGTCGCTTGCGACGATCGAGCTCATCGCCGAAGGCAAGGGAACGCGGCTGATCCTGACAGAGCAGGGCGCCTTTTTCGACGGCATCGACTCACCGGCCACCCGCGAGCATGGCACCGGCGAATTGCTCGATGCGCTCGGGACGGCACTGGAAGCTGAGGTCTCCCAAAGCGCATCGCGCTTTAGGTCTTGATGCATGTCGTTGTCTCAGAACCGCTGCACGCTTCTGAGCGACATGCATCAACCGCCAGAGACTATTCCCCCGGCGCCATTTCCCAGAATTGGTCGAGCCAGATGTTGAGCCTGAGGAAGCCGGCGCTGCTGACAGTATAGACGCGCCTTGTGCCTTCGGCCTTGGCGTTGACCAGGCCGGCATCGAGCAGGACCTTCAAATGCTGGGAGACCGCCGGGCGTGAGACAGGCAACCCAGCCGCCAATTCGTTCACCGTCTTCGGGCCGCGCCGGAGTTCTTCCAAGAGATAGCGCCGATTGGGGTCGGCTATCGCCACGAAGGCGTCAGAAAACATCATGCCTTTATTTGTGAGGCAAAGTCTTGCGAATCTCAACTATTGGTTTCAACCTTTCTGCGCGGATCGAGCCGCGTTGCCTCGGGCGTGACCGCGCGGTCCGCGGGTTGCGTCTTGAAGGCATCGCGGTTTTCGATCGGCACCGGCGCGCGGGCGCGGATACGCAGCAGCGTGTAGCCGGCGAGGCTGAGATGGGCGAGCGCGGTTGCAAGAAAAAGCCCCTCCGGACGCACCGAACCCATCAAGGCCGCGGCCAGGAGCGGGCCGATCATCGTGCCGAAACCGTAGAGCAGCAACAGGCCGCCGGAAACCTTGACGAAGTCCTCGGCGCGGGCGTGGTCGTTGGCATGCGCGACGGCGATCGAATAGAGCGTATAGGCGAAGGCGCCATAGGCGGCGGTCAGCACGATGACGAAGACACCCGAACGCGGCGCGACCAGGAAGATCAGCACCGCGACCAGCGCCGCGCCGAAGGCCGCGCCGGCCAGCACGAAGCGGCGGTCGGTCGTGTCCGACAGGCGCCCGGCCGGAAGCTGCATGGCGGCGCCGGCGATGACCACAAGGCTCATCATCAGCGCGATCTCGGCGGTGGAGATGCCGATGCGGGCGCCATAGACGGCGCCGAGCGTGCCCCAGGCGCCGTTGGCAATGCCGATCAGGAGGCAGGCCACGGCCGACACCGGCGAATTGGCGTAGAGGCCTTTGACGTCGAGCTTGACGTCCTGCAGGGGCTTGGGATGCGACTGCGTCGACACGGCGGTCGGAATGAGCGACAGGCAAAACAGGATGCCGGTGATCATGAACAGCGAGGCCGACCGCACATCGTCGCCGGCGACGATCATCTGACCGCCCATGATGGAGGCATAGGTGACCATCATGTAGAGACCGAAGACGGTGCCGCGGTTTTCGTTGGTGGCCTTCTCGTTGAGCCAGCTCTCGATCACCATGAAGGCGCCGGCCATGGTGAAACCTGTGAAGGCGCGCAAAAGGATCCAGACATATTCGTCGATGATGAGGCCGGTGAGCAGCGCGATGATCGCGCCGGACGCGGCGAAGGCGCCGAAAGCCCTGACATGGCCGGCACGGCGAACAAGGCGCGGCGCGAAGAAACAGCCGGTGACGAAACCGCCCGCCCAGGCCGTGCCCATCAGGCCGAGCGATGCGGTCGAAAAGCCTTCCACCTGGCCGCGCAGCGGCAGGAGCAGCCCGTGCAGGCCGGATGCGGCGAGCAGGAACGCCGTGCCGCGAAGCAGCGAGAGGATCGGTCTGTAGGTTGCAAACATGGGCTGATCCGGCTGGAATTTCGGGGCGCGGGTGTTTCAGAGGAAGGTCTCGCAGTCGCAATCAGGCTTTTCCGGGGCGGGCTGGCACGCCGGCGGAACTATCCTCTGCGAAACAGCGCCTCGGCCGCGGATTTGGTGGCTCCCTTGGCGGCCCGTGCCTCTTCCAGCCGGGCGATCTCGTCGCGCAGCATCGCAATGCGCTCGGACAATTCGTCGACAGAAAGCAGCGACAAGTCCTGGCCGATCTCGTGCTGGCGCGGCTTCTTCCTGGGTTCGTCGTCGAAGATCGCCATCCGTCGCTCCTCCCTTGCTTGGCCATTTGCCTGATTTGGCAATCAGCATACATAGGGCAGGGGCGCCGATGCAAACCACTGCGACAAGGCAGGATTCGAGGAGACGGGACAGCCATGGCGAACAATCACGAGATTCCGGCGAAGATGACGGCCATCGCGATCTCGCAACCCGGTGGGCCGAGGGTGCTCAAGCCGGAAACGCGCGACGTGCCGGTGCCCGGTCCGGGCGAGGTGGTGATCCGCGTGCATGCGGCCGGCGTCAACCGACCGGATGTCCAGCAGCGCAAGGGCGCCTATCCGCCGCCGCCCGGCGCCTCGGACCTGCCCGGCCTCGAGGTGGCGGGCGACATTGCGGCGCTCGGCGACGAGATATCGCGCTGGCGCATCGGTGACCGGGTCTGCGCGCTGACGCCGGGCGGCGGCTATGCCGAGTATGTCAAGGTTCATGCCGGCAGCGTGCTGCCGATCCCAGCCGGTTTCACCTATTCGGAAGCTGCCGCCGTGCCGGAGAACTATTTCACCGTCTGGCACAATGTGTTCGAGCGCGGCGGCCTGAAGAAGGGCGAGACGCTGCTCGTCCATGGCGGCTCGTCCGGCATCGGCACCACCGCCATCCAGCTCGCCTCGACCTTCGGCGCCACCGTGATCACCACCGCCGGCAGCAAGGAGAAATGCGACGCCTGCCTCAAGCTCGGCGCCGACCGGGCAATCAACTATCGCGAGGAGGACTTCGTCGCCGCCGTGAAGGACGCGACCGGCGGCAAGGGCGCCGACGTCATCCTCGACATGGTCGGCGGCGACTATGTCGCGCGCAACTACGAAGCCGCGGCCGTCGAGGGGCGCATCGTCCAGATCGCCGTGCAGGCCGGCGCTGTCGCAAGCACCAATTTCGCAACGCTCATGGTGAAGCGCCTGACCCACACCGGCTCGACGCTCAGGCCGCGTAGCGTCGAGTTCAAAGCGGCGATAGCGGCCGCGCTGGAGGCCCAACTCTGGCCGCTGCTCGGCACGCGCAAGGTGGCCCCCGTCATGGACATGATCTTTCCGCTGACCGAAGCCTGGCGAGCGCATGAGCGGATGGAAGAGGGCGAGCATATAGGCAAGATCGTCCTCGACGTAGAGTAGGGGAGTAGGGGAGTAGGGGAGTAGGGGAGTAGGGCTTGCCCCTCGTTCACCCTACTGCCCTATTCCCTTACTCCCTACTCCCTTCTTTTGTTGCAATGCACAAAACGCATTGCGGCCATGCAAAAGCGTCCGTTCAATTTGTGGGCAGACATGCCTATTTACGCGGCATCAAACGATTTAACCAACGACTGGAGAAATCATCATGAACCCGATCCGTGCTTTCCGTAAGTGGCGCATGTACAACGAGACCGTGCGCGAGCTGAACAAGCTCAACGCCCGCCAGCTGAGCGACCTCGGCATCAATCGTGCCGACATCGAGCGTATCGCCCGCCAGGCGGTGTAATCAGACGCAGCCCGACAGCAAGGCCGGGCTGGGACATGCAAGCCAGAGCCGTCGAGACGCTTGCTTCGTTTCCGGTTCCGAGCCCGCTGGACCTTGTCCAGCGGGTTTTGTCTTTTTAGGGCTGTGAATCGGGCCCTTCCCAAAAACATTGCGAAAATTGGAGGGAGCGTTTATACAGGCCGCGAATTTCCCATTTTGGTGGCTCTAAAACCACCGCCCGCGCGGGAACGCGGGCGAACGAGAAGGATTTTTGATATGGCCAATACGCTGCTGATGCCCAAGGCGACTGCCGTCTGGCTGGTCGACAACACCGCGCTCTCTTTCGAGCAGATCGCGCAGTTCTGCGGGCTGCATCCGCTCGAGGTCAAGGCGATCGCCGACGGCGAGTCGGCGCAGGGCATCAAGGGCATGGACCCGATCATCACCGGGCAGCTGACGCGCGACGAGATCGCGCGCGGCGAGAAGGACGTCAATTACCGGCTGAAGCTGTCGGAACCGAAGGTGCGGGTGCCGGAATCGAAGCGCAAGGGCCCCCGCTACACGCCGCTGTCGAAGCGCCAGGACCGGCCGAACGCCATCCTGTGGCTGGTGCGCAACCACCCCGAGCTCAAGGATGCGCAGATTGCCCGCCTCGTGGGCACCACCAAGTCGACGATCGAGCAGATCCGCGAACGCAAACACTGGAACTCGGCCAATCTGCAGCCGATGGATCCGGTGACGCTCGGCCTCACCTCGCAGATCGATCTCGACCTCGAGGTCAACCGCGCCTCGCGCGGCCGCGAGCAGCCGCAGCCCGTCGGCGACACGCTGCTGCCCGCCGCGCTCACCGAACGGCTGGTGCCTGCCCCCGAGAAGCCGAAGGACGAGGACCAGGAACTCGATGCCAACGCCGTCTTCGCCAAGCTCTCGGCGCTGAAGTCGAAGGACAAGGACGAAGACGACGATCAGGAGTAAGCCTCCCGGCATCCAATAAAAAAGCCCGCTCGAGCGGGCTTTTTTATTGGACAGTGGCTTGGGAGGAAGTCACGTCCGCGCGGCGCGGTCGGGCGCCATGCCGTAATCCTCGCTGCGCTCGACGGCGCGGTAGAAATCGGCGAGCTGCTTGCCGCGCTCCGGCTTGAAGATGCGGCCGGCGATCACGACCGAGGCGATGCGGTCGATGCGGAAGGCGCGGAAATCGTCGCGCATCTCGCACCAGGCGACCAGGGTCCAGACCTTGCCCCAGAACCACAGCCCCAACGGCCTGATATCGCGCGCGGTGCCGCGGCCGGCCTCGTCAGAATAGTCGATGGTCAGTACCTGGCGCTTCTCGATGGCGCGCTCGATCAGGTCGATCGCTTCCCGCGCAGCGTCACTCACCACCCACATCGGCGTGTGGATCTCGGTGCGGGCGATGCGATCTTTCTCCGTGTCGGGCAGCACGGCGCCGATCTTGACCAGCGCCTCGTCGGCGGCCCTTGCCATCGCGGCGCCGCCGAAGGCGCGCACCATGCGGGCGCCGGCAACCAGCGCCACGATCTCGTCACGCGTGAACATCAGCGGCGGAAGATCGAAACCCTCCCGCATCATGTAGCCGACGCCCGCTTCGCCGTCGATCGGCACGCCGGTCGACTGCAGGTCGGCTATATCGCGGTAAATGGTGCGCTCGGAAACCTCGAGCCACGTGCCGAGCTTCTGCGCCGTGACCAGCCGGCCACCCCGCAAATGCTGCACGATCTGGAAAAGCCTGTCGGCGCGGCGCATCGATTTCTCCCCAAGCGTTTATGGCTTCAGCCCTTCGCGCTTGCGCTGCGCGGCAACGAATTTCGTCCCGAAGGACAGTCTGCCCGTGGTCGGCGTCTTAGCGCCCAGCACACGCCAGAACGGTGCGACGTCGCTCAGCGCCATGCCGCGCTCGAGATCCTCATGAGCAGCCTCGGCAACGGTGCGAAGATGATAGCCGATCGTGACCGGGCATGTCACTTCAGCGCCGTGTTCGATCGCCAAGGCGGTGCGCAGCGTACGAACATCCTCTTCCACCCCTTCGGGAATCGCGCGGATGAAGTCGTCGACCTGGCGCGCGGTCGGCACCAGCATCGACTGGCCTTCAACGATATCGCCGACCGTGCGCGGCGACGGCTTGATGCCGTTGATGCCCGGCGTGTTCAGCCTGTCGTTCCAGCTTTTCACCATGCGCGGATTACTCCGGATCGTCGGGATCATGTTCGTTGTTGTCAGGATCGAAGCCGTTTCAATTATCGCAGGCCTCCTGACAACATACTGTCAGGAGGCTATGGCGAAACCATCGGCAAACAAGGCTTCATTCCCTGAACTCGACATCACTGGGCCGCGTTACATCTGGGCGCGGCGGCGCCACAATCCAAGTCGCGGCGGCAAAATTTCAGTTTTCGCGTACGCGGCCGGTGTAAAGGTCCGGCCAGCCGATGTCCTTGCGGATGTCCGCCGGCAAGTTGTTCAGGAAACGCTGGGTGCGGATCTCGTTGCGCACGGTGCGGATCCTGCCGACATAGTGCTGCACGCTACGCAGAATGGTAAAACCGTTCATGACCTCACTCCTCTCTTTTTGATGAGAAGAGTATCTCACACCCCTCCTGACAGCAGTCTGTCAGGAGGTTGGCAGGGTGCCGAAGAAAGCGGTGTGGCGCCTCTCGGAGGGTGCAAATCAACCCGATTTCTGTCAGGAATGTTGCGCCGCGGGGTGCCTAAGAAGAGCTTTGACAGCCGCCGTCGATGCTGGTCAAAGGCGGCATGACGAAACTGCTCGCCCTAGTCATCATCGGCATCATGCTCATCCAGGTCATCAAGCCGCTGGGCTGGCCGGGGCTGAAGCGGCGCGGCGATTTCTGGAAGCTGGCGCTGCTGGCGATGGCCGCGATCTCGCTGGCGGCGGTGCTTGGGCACTGGGCGTAGGCCTGTCCATGTTCGGATGAGGACGGCCCGCGGCGCGTCCTTACCTAGCGCATGTTTGGGCTGGCGTGAACGATGGCATTCACGCGCAGCAGTCCGGCCGGTCCTTGGCCTTGTCCTGGTATTCGTCGTGCAGGCGCACCCAGTCCATCAGGTTGTGATAGGGACCCGTCTCGCCGCGGCCCTTCGGCGTCATGTCGAGATAATGATAGGCGCCGATCAGCGCGTCGCCGCCGCGGGCGCGCGACATGAAGGTGAGGAAGATGTCGCCGCACTCGTTGCGATAGAAGATGCTGGTGCCGGGCAGGTCTTTCGACCGCAACGGGCGCTTCTCGAAATTGTAGGTGGTTTCGCCCGCCGCGATCTGCCTGTCGGTGAAGGAGACCTGCAGGTCGAAGTTGAAATCGGACGCATAGGACGACACCCAGCCGAACTTCCAGCCCATGCGCTGCTTGTAAGGCAGGATTTCGGCCAGCGGCGCACGCGAGATGACGACCAGCGAGACGTCATGATGCTTCAGGTGCCGGTTGGCGCCGTCGATATGGTCGGCGAGGAACGAGCAGCCCTCGCAGCGGTGGTCGGAGCCCGGCGCCATCATGAAATGATAGACGATGAGCTGGCTCTTGCCGGCGAACAGTTCGGCAAGATGCTTCGGCCCCGCTTCGCTCTCGAAAACATAATCTTTGCGCAGCTTGAACCAGGGCAGTTGCCGCCGTTCGGCAGCGATGCGGTCGCGCAGCCGCGTCAGTTCCTTCTCGCGCTCCAGATGCTTGCGATGCGCTTCGAACCAGTCTTCGCGCGAAACCACGGCATTGCGTTGCATGACCATCTCCTGTCCTCTCCTGCCAAGGACGTTCGACATGGGCGCGATCCGACATAAAGCACGTCGCGCTGAAAGGAATTCAGGCGACGCGCTTTATGTTTTCGTTTTTATGCATGTCGTATTCCCAAAACCGGCACACACTTTTGGGCGACATGCATCGGCCGCCGCCGTTTCGCTGCTTCAGTTAGGAATTCTGTCGGCAGAAAACAAAACCCGGGCCGCTGGCCCGGGCTTTGCGTGCAACTGCGAAAGGATGGCGTCAGGCGGCCTTTTCCAGCGCCGGCTGCCATTTCCCGAGCGCTGCCAGATGGTTCATATGGGCGCGGTGGGTAAAGGCGGCCTGGCCGGCGGCGATGTTCGAGGCCTTGCCGCTCCACGCCTTCTGCGGCGCGGCCTGCAGCGCGCGACCATAGGAGAAGGTGAGCTTCCAGGGGTGCGGGCCGATGGCGTTGATGGCGTTGAGATTGGCGGTCGCCTCCTCGTCCTCCTGGCCCCCGGAGAGGAAGGCAATGCCCGGCACCGCCGCCGGCACCACTTCACGGAACAGCTTTATCGTCTTTTCGGCGATTTCCTCAGGCGCGTCGGTCTTGCCCGACTTCTTGCCGGAGATGACCATGTTCGGCTTAAGGATCGACCCTTCGAGCACGACGCGCGCCGCGTAGAGCTCGTCATATAGCTTGACCAGCGTCGCCTTGGAGACGTCGTAGCAGGTGTCGATCGAATGCGCTCCGTCCATCAGCACTTCCGGCTCGACGATCGGCACGATGCCGGCCTCCTGGCAGAGCGCGGCATAGCGGGCCAGCGCGTGGGTGTTCGAGGCGATTGAATTGGCCGAGGGCACGCCCTTGCCGGTGTCGATGTCGATCACCGCGCGCCATTTGGCGAAGCGGGCGCCGAGCTTGTAATAGTCGGCGAGCCGCTCGCGCAGCCCGTCCAGGCCCTCGGTGATGGTGTCGCCGGGAAAGCCCGCGAGAGGCTTGGCGCCGAGATCGACCTTGATGCCGGGAATGGCGCCGGACGCCTTGATGATGTCGACCAGCGGCGTGCCGTCGGCGGCCTTCTGTCGGATGGTCTCGTCATAGAGGATGACGCCGGAGATGTATTTCGTCATCGCCTCCTTGGTGCGGAACATCATCTCGCGATAGTCGCGCCGGTTATCGGCGGTCGACTCGACGCCTATGACGTCGAAACGCTTCTTGATGGTGCCGGAGCTCTCATCGGCGGCCAACAGGCCCTTGCCGCCGCTCACCATCGCGGCGGCAATATCTTCGAGACGTTCGCTCATGGGTGCTCTCCTACGCTGCGTTCATTCCGCGCTAGCAGAACACTACCGCCAAAGGAATGACGCCGGAAAGCTAGAATCGATTGAAAGCCGCGCGGGCTTTGCCTGGTTTCGGACTGTTTACCGCTTCAGCACCTCGACGCCGGGCAGCGGCTTGCCTTCCATCCATTCGAGGAAGGCGCCGCCGGCGGTCGAGACATAGGTGAAGTCGTCGGCGACGCCGGCGTGGTTGAGCGCGGCCACCGTGTCGCCGCCGCCGGCGACTGAGACAAGCTTGCCTGCCTTGGTGCGCGCCGCCGCATGTTTTGCCGCCGCCACCGTCGCGCGGTCGAAGGGCTCGATCTCGAAGGCGCCGAGCGGACCGTTCCAGACCAGCGTCGCGGCCCGGTCGATCCAGTCGTTGACGCTCTGCACGGTCTTTGCGCCGACGTCGAGGATCATGCCGTCGGCCGGCACGTCCGAGATGGCGACGGTCTCGCTGGGCGCGCCAGCCTTGAATTCCTTGGCGACCACGCCGTCGGCAGGCAGGATGATGGCGCAGCCGGCTTCGGCCGCCTCGATCATGATCTGCTTGGCGGTGCCGGCGAGGTTATGCTCGCAGAGCGACTTGCCGACGTCCGTGCCGCGCGCGGCCAGGAAGGTGTTGGCCATGCCGCCGCCGATCACCAGCGCGTCGACCTTCTTCACGAGATTCATCAAAAGATCGATCTTGGTCGAGACCTTGGCGCCGCCGACGATGGCCACAACCGGACGTACCGGATTGCCGAGGCCCTTTTCCAGCGCGTCGAGCTCGGCCTGCATTGTGCGGCCGGCATAGGCCGGCAAGTGGCGCGCCAGGCCTTCGGTCGAGGCATGCGCGCGATGCGCGGCCGAAAAGGCGTCGTTGACATAGATGTCGCCATTGGCGGCGAGCTTTTCGGTGAAGGCCGGTTCGTTCTTCTCCTCTGCTTTGTGGAAGCGGGTGTTCTCGAGCAGTAGCACGTCGCCATCCTTCATGGCGGCGACGGCCTCGGCAGCCTTGTCGCCGACGCAGTCGGCGGCAAAGCCGACAGGACGGCCGAGCACCTCCGCCGTCGCGCGGGCGATCGGCTCCAGCGAGAACTCGGCCGACGGGCCGTCCTTCGGGCGGCCGAAATGCGCCAGCAGGATGACCTTGGCGCCCTTTTTCGAGAGTTCGGCGATGGTCGGCGCGATGCGCTCGATGCGGGTGGCGTCGGTCACCTTGCCGTCAGCGACGGGAACGTTGAGGTCGACGCGCACCAGTACGCGCTTGCCGCCGACGGCGCCGATATCATCGAGTGTCTTGAAGCCGGCCATAGTCGTTCCTTCCTAGTGCCTTGACGCAATTCCGGACGGAAAACCGCCTACACTTTTCCTGGAATTGCTCTAGCGAAAACGCGGCGACCTTACTCGGCGCGAAGGACGATGCAAGGGCCGCGTCAATGGCGCGCGCGCAAAAATGATGTCGCCGTGAGACATCAGCCTTCGCCGGTTGCCTTCTGCCCGTCCGCTGCCGGCGCCACGGTGTCGACCGGCACGTCGTCGGCTGCCTGCTTCTCCGCCGGCCTGCGCCAGCTGCGGATCAGCGCCGCGATGCGGTCGCCGATCTCGCCGGCGCTCATGAACACCGGCACGCGCGCGACCGGCGCGGTCGGCTCGAAGGACAGGCCGAGGCCGGTGATTCTGCCTTTCTCATCGACATCGCGCACGATCAGTTCGATCGGTCCGATCATCACACGGTCGGCATATTCGGCACGGCCGCCAAGCCGCTCGGTAACGAGCGCTGCAACGGTGAGCTTCTGCTCGGCCTCGGACAGGCCGGGGGCATAGGCGGCTTCCAGCTCCGCGGCCGAGCGGGCCGGATCGACGGCAAAGGCGCCGAAGAAGTCGGCATCCTCCGGATCGACCACGGCGCGGCTGGCAAAAAGCTTGTCGAGCAGGCGCGGATAGCGGTCCGGCACGAAGATGTAAACCTGATCGCCGGCCGCCAGCCGGCCCATATCCTGAAAGCGCATCGAGCGGCCGTCGCGCAGCACCAGCGAGGGCCTCGCCCAGCGCGGGATGCGCTCGCCGCGCGCCACCGGGCTGCCGGGTGCTACGCGATAGGCGAGCAGCTCATGATGTGCCGAGCCCGGCAATTCGAGCTCCACCTTGTCCAGCGGCCCAAGACGGGCCGGCACGATCAGCCCGAGGCGGCGCGCCAGCGGACCGACCGTCCAGCCCTGCACCACCAGCGACACCAGCACGATGATGAAGGCGGCGTTGAAGATCAGCCGGCCGTGCTCGAGCCCGCCGAGCAGCGGCGTGATGGCGAGCAGGATCGAGACCGCGCCGCGCAGGCCGACCCAGGAGACGAAGGCGACCTCTGGCCGCGGCAGCCGGAAAGGGATCAGGCAGAGCCAGACGGCGACCGGGCGGGCGACGAAGATCAGGAACAGGCCGAGCAGGATCGCCGGCACAAGGATTTCGGGGAATTGCGAGGGTGTGGCGAACAGGCCGAGGATCAGGAACATGATGATCTGCGCCAGCCACGACATGCCGTCCTGGAAACGCTTCAGGATGGTGACGGCGCGTATGTCGGAATTGCCGGCGATCAGCCCGGCAAGATAGACGGCGAGGAAACCCGAGCCGCCGACGGCGCCGGCTGCCGCGAACACCATCAGCGATAGCGTCAGCACGAAGATGGGCAGCAGGCCGTGATCGAGATTCAGCCGCTCGACCAGACGCACGATGGCAAAGCCGCCGAGCACGCCGATGATGGCGCCGAGCCCCATATTGGCGAGGAAGCCGAGCAAAAGGTTGGTGGCCAGCACGTTGGCTTCCGGGTTGGCATGCGCGGCGATGATCTCGACCAGGGTAATGGTGAGGAAGATGGCGATCGGGTCGTTGGTGCCGGATTCCACTTCGAGCGTTGCGCGCACGCGCTCGCGCAGGTGGATCTCGCCGGCGCGCAGCAGGAAGAAGACGGCGGCCGCGTCAGTGGAGGCGACGGCAGCGCCAAGCAGGGAGGATTCCAGCCAGCTGAGCTTGAGAACATAGGAAGCGGCGGCGCTGAAGATGGCTGTGGTCAGGATAACGCCGATCGTGGCCAGCGACAGCGCCGGCCCGGCTGCTTGCCTGAGCGCGTTGAGCGGCGTGCCGAAACCGGAATCGAACAGGATCACGGCCAAAGCCAGTGAGCCGGCAAAATAAGCCAGCCGCGCATTGTCGAATTCGATGCCGAGGCCGTCGACGCCGGTGGCAAGCCCGATGCAGAGGAAGAGCAGCAGCAACGGAGCGCCGAAGCGGAAGGCGATCAGGCTCGAAAACGCGGCGGCGACAATGAGCGCCGTGCCGACCAGCGTCACGAGATATATCGCATGCTCCATCCGCTATTGCCCCTCCAAGTCCCTCTGTTTGTGGCTTTACGGGAGAGTGGGGCGAAGACATGACCAGTGCAAGGCAACAGGATGTTTTTTGGGTTCAATGCTTCCAAACTTCGTCATTCCAGGGCGAAGCAGGAGCGAAGCTCAGCCGCGGATTCTGGAATGACGACGCGATTGGTGTTCCGGCTGTCACCAGGTGCGCTGATCCGCCGAGACTTAAACGAAAACGCCCGGCCGAAGCCGGGCGTTTTGAACTGTAAATTGACGAGCGATCAGCCGATGGTCTTGCCGAAGGCGACGGCGGTGTCGCCCATGCGGTTCGAGAAGCCCCATTCGTTGTCGTACCAGGACAGCACCGAGACGAAGTTGCCGTCCATCACCTTGGTCTGGTCGAGTGCCACGATCGAGGAATGCGGGTCGTGGTTGAAGTCGATCGACACGTTCGGGTGATGGGTGACCGACAGAACGCCCTTCAGCTTGCCATTGGACGCGGCGATGACCGCTTCGTTGATCTCCTGAGCGGAAGTCGAGCGCTTGGCGATGAACTTGAAGTCGACAACCGAGACGTTCGGGGTCGGCACGCGGATCGAAATGCCGTCGAGCTTGCCCTTGAGCTCGGGCAGGACAAGGCCGATCGCCTTGGCGGCGCCCGTCGAGGTCGGGATCTGCGACAGCGCCGCGGCGCGGGCGCGGTAGAGATCCTTGTGCATGGTGTCCAGCGTCGGCTGGTCGCCGGTGTAGGAGTGGATCGTCGTCATCATGCCCTTCTCGATGCCGACGGTTTCGTGCAGCACGGCCGCCAGCGGCGCCAGGCAGTTGGTGGTGCAGGACGCGTTCGAGATGACGATGTGGTCCTTGGTCAGCTTGTCGTGGTTGATGCCGTAGACGACGGTGAGGTCGGCGCCTTCGGCTGGGGCCGAGACGAGCACGCGCTTGGCGCCGGCGGTCAGGTGCGCGGCCGCCTTGTCGCGGGCGGTGAAGATGCCCGTGCATTCGAGCGCGATGTCGACGCCGAGCTCCTTCCAGGGCAGCTGGGTCGGGTCCTTGATCGCGGTGACCTTGAACTTCTCCTTGCCGACCGAGATCTGGTCGCCGTCCACGGTCACTTCATGCGGGAAGCGGCCATGCACGCTGTCATAGCGCAACAGGTGCGCATTGGTCTCGACCGGGCCGAGGTCGTTGACGGCGACCACGTCGATGTCCTTGCGGCCGGATTCATGGATGGCGCGCAGGATGTTGCGGCCGATGCGGCCAAATCCGTTGATGGCAACTCTGACGGTCATTGTTCTCTCCCTTGGGGCGGATGGGTCCGCAGTGTCATAACGGCGGAAGGCGCAAGAATCCAGCCGCAGAAGGTCGCATTTAAATCGATTAGGTTGGTCCAGCCCGGCAAAGCGTCAACCGACGTTGCCGGGCTGAGCCAATTCTTAGTTGCCGTGCAGCCGGGCTTCGACCGCCTTGGCCGCAGCTTCGGCGGTGATGCCGAAATGCGGATAGAGCTGCTCGATCGAGCCGGAGGCGCCAAAACCGTGCATGCCGACAAAAATGCCGTCGGTGCCGATCAGGTGATCCCAGCCCTGGCGGATGCCGGCTTCGATCGCGACCTTCACCTTGGCGTTGCCGATCGTCTTCTTGCGGTAATCCTCGCTCTGCTGGTCGAACAGCTCGAAGCAGGGCACAGAGACGACGCGGGTCGGATGGCCGTGCTTTTCCAGCAGGTCGCGCGCGCCAAGCGCGATCTCGACCTCGGAGCCGGTGGCGAAGATCGTCACCACGGCCTCGCCGCCGGCGGCGGCCAGCTCATAGGCGCCCTGGCTGGAGAGGTTCGTCGCCGAATGCTCCGTGCGCACGGTCGGCAGGTTCTGGCGGGTCAGCGCCAGCGTCGAGGGCGTCTTTTCGGATTCCAGCGCAATCTGCCAGCATTCGGCGGTTTCAACCGCGTCGGCCGGGCGGAAGACATTGTGGTTGGGGATGGCGCGCAGCGCCGCCAGATGCTCGACCGGCTGATGCGTAGGGCCGTCCTCGCCGAGGCCGATCGAATCATGCGTCATGACGAAGATCGAGCGGATGCCCATCAGCGAGGCAAGGCGCATCGACGGGCGGGCGTAGTCGGAGAAGCACAGGAAGGTGCCGCCATAGGCGATCAGGCCGCCATGCAAGGTCAGGCCGTTGATCGCCGCCGCCATGCCGTGCTCGCGAATGCCGTAATGGACATAGCGCTGGCCGTAATCATCGGGGGTGATGTTCTTGGTCTGGCTGGTCTTGGTGTTGTTGGAGCCGGTGAGGTCGGCCGAGCCGCCGATGGTTTCCGGCACCGCGCCGTTGATGACTTCCAGCGCCATCTCCGACGACTTGCGGGTGGCAACCTTCGGCTTGTCGGCCGACAGCTGCTTCTTGTAGTCGGCGATGACGGCGTCGAAGTTGGAGGGCAGCTTGCCGGCGAGGCGTCGCTCGAACTCGGCCTTGAGCTTCGGCTCGGCCTTCGCCAGGCGGCCTTCCCAATCGGCGCGGGCCTTGGCGCCGCCCGTGCCGACGGCGCGCCATGCGTCGAGGATGTCGGCCGGAATCTCGAAGGGCGGCGAGTCCCAGTTGAAGAATTTGCGCGCGCCGGCGATTTCCTCGGCGCCCAGCGGCGAGCCATGCGCCTTGTTGGTGCCGGCCTTGGTCGGGGCGCCGAAGCCGATGGTGGTCTTGCAGGCGATCATCGTCGGCTTGTCGGAATGGCGCGCCGCCTCGATGGCATACGCGATCGCTTCCGGATCGGTGCCGTCGATGTGGCTGGCGTTCCAACCGCTGGCCTGGAAGCGGGCGACCTGGTCGGTGTTGTCGGCCAGCGACACCGGACCGTCGATCGAGATGTTGTTGTTGTCCCAGAAGACGATCAGCTTGTTGAGCTTCAGATGCCCGGCCAGCGCGATGGCTTCCTGGGATACACCTTCCATCAGACAGCCGTCGCCGGCCAGCACATAGGTGTAGTGGTTGACGAGGTCGTTGCCGAAGGCGGCGTTCATGATGCGCTCGCCGAGCGCAAAGCCGACCGAATTGGCGAGGCCCTGGCCGAGCGGGCCGGTGGTGGTCTCGATGCCGGCGGCATGGCCGTATTCGGGATGGCCGGCGGTCTTGGAGCCGAGCTGGCGGAAATTCTTGATCTGGTCGATCGTCATGTCCTCATAACCGGTGAGGTAGAGGAGCGAATAGAGCAGCATCGAGCCGTGGCCGGCCGACAGAATGAAGCGGTCGCGGTCGGCCCAGTGCGGTGCCTTGGCATCGAATTTCAGGAAACGGCTGAACAGCACCGTGGCAATGTCGGCGCAGCCCATGGGCAGGCCTGGGTGACCGGAGTTCGCCTTCTCGACGGCGTCCATGGAAAGGAAACGGATCGCGTTGGCCATCCGATCATGTTGTTCACGCGAGGTCATGCTTCCTCCGGAAGTGAGTTGGAGCCTGGGGAGAACCCTTGGAAAAGGATGCCGCGACACATAGCAGGCGCGGTCTTTTAGTCAACAAATCGGGATGGATTTTGCCGGGCTTGTGATGGCACCCGGCGCCTACATTAGCGATAGCGGGGGACAGTCGCGAGAGCTTTGTTGACGCGCCCTTCACCCGGCGCCTAATCTTTCCCAGGTAACGCATTCTGAACGCGTGCGATTCGGTGATGGGCAGGGCATAGGACGAAGCCATGACCGGGGAAACGACCCTCAAGGAAGTCATCGCCAGGCTGGGCAAGGCCATGGAAGGGCTGGAAAACGCCGTGGCGGCGAAGCTCGAGCATGAGCGCGATTATTCGGAAGCCGAGGCCGAGGTGCAGCGCATGAACGCCGATCGTTCGCGCCTGGCGCAGGAGCTCGACAATTCGGAAGCGCGCGCCGAACGGCTGGAGGACGCCAACAAGGAAGTGTCGCGGCGGCTGGTGACCGCCATGGAAACCATCCGCGCGGTCCTGGACAGGTAAGGCAATGGCACAGGTCACGGTTTCCATCGACGGCAAACAGTATCGCATGGCCTGCGACGAAGGCCAGGAAGAGCATCTGATCGACCTTGCCGAGCGCTTCGACCGCTATGTCTCGCACCTGAAGGATTCCTTCGGCGAGATCGGCGACCAGCGGCTCACCGTCATGGCCGGCATCATGGTGATGGACGAGCTCTCGGAGCTCACCAAGCGTGTCAAAGGCATGGAGAGCGAAGTGCTGACCTTGCGCAAGACGCGCGACGAGGCGCTGACCAAGGCCGACAAGAGCGACAGCGTGCTCACGACCGCGCTCGGCGCGCTCGCGCAGCGCATGGAAGACCTCACGGCGACGCTCGCGATAAGGAAAGCCTGAGCGGCCCACCCTCTCGCGAAAGCGCAAAATCCTGCCGAAGAGCGCCGTGCTCGCCAAAAAAATATTTGGCTGCAGCGGGCTAGGTTACGGCTCCTGGCGTTTGACCGATGCCGCGATGGTGGTAGCTTAGAATGCTTGCCGGCCGCGCCGGCCATCGTTTCATAAAAAAGGGTAGGGATAGGTCATGAGTCTTCGTATCAACGATGTCGCGCCGGATTTCACGGCCGAGACCACGCAGGGCACCATCAAGTTCCACGACTGGATCGGCGACGGCTGGGCGGTGCTGTTCAGCCATCCGAAGAATTTCACGCCGGTCTGCACCACCGAGCTCGGCACCATGGCCGGCCTGGAAGGCGAGTTCAAAAAGCGCAACGTCAAGATCATCGGCATCTCGGTCGATCCGGTATCGAGCCACGAGAAGTGGCAGGCTGACATCAAGACCGCCACCGGCCAGACGGTGAACTACCCGCTGATCGGCGATAAGGACCTCAAGGTCGCCAAGCTTTATGAAATGTTGCCGGCAGGCGCCGGCGAGACCTCCGAGGGCCGCACGCCGGCCGACAACGCCACTGTGCGCTCGGTCTATGTCATCGGCCCGGACAAGAAGATCAAGTTGGCGCTGACCTATCCGATGACCACGGGCCGCAACTTCGACGAGATCCTGCGCGTCATCGATTCCATCCAGCTGACGGCCAAGCACCAGGTGGCGACGCCGGCCAACTGGAAGCAGGGCGACGACGTCATCATCACCGCCGCCGTCTCCAACGAAGACGCGATCAAGCGTTTCGGCGCGTATGAGACGGTGCTGCCGTACCTCAGGAAGACCAAGCAGCCGACGGCCTGAGCCTTTCCTTCTCCCGTTCCACGAGGAGAAGGTGCCCGAAGGGCGGATGAGGGGCGGCGCCGCGGTCGAGGATCAGCGCGCCGGCCTCGCGAAGACAGTCGCTGGAAAAGACAACCTCGCTGCCTCGGCGCTGCCCCTCATTGCCATGCCGGGCATTTCTCCCCGTATAGTGACGGGGAAAGGGGCGCGCGACCGCTTTCGCCAAACAAAAAAGGCGGCGCCGAAGCGCCGCCTTATTGATTGATTCCTTGAGCTTGTTACGCCGCCGGCTGCGCCTCGATGGTCCGCAGCGCCTGGGTCTGGCGCTTGGCGGCCGCCTTGACCGCGTCCTGCACCTTCTCGAAGGCGCGCACCTCGATCTGGCGCACGCGCTCGCGGCTGATGTCGAACTCGGCCGAGAGTTCTTCCAGCGTCAGCGGCTCTTCGGCCAGGCGACGCGCCTCGAAGATGCGCCGCTCGCGGTCGTTGAGCACCGACAGGGCGCCCGACAGCATGGTGCGCCGGTTTTCCAGCTCGTCCTGCTCGATGAGCATTTCTTCCTGGCTCTCGTGATCGTCGACCAGCCAGTCCTGCCATTCGCCGGACTCGCCTTCGCTCGCCCGGATCGGGGCGTTGAGCGAAGCGTCGCCCGAAAGGCGGCGGTTCATCGACACCACTTCGGCCTCGGAAACGTTGAGGCGAGTGGCGATCTCGGCGATCTGCTCGGGCTTCAAGTCGCCATCGTCGAGCGCTTGGATCTTGCCCTTCACCTTGCGCAGGTTGAAGAACAGACGCTTCTGATTGGCGGTGGTGCCCATCTTGACCAGGCTCCACGAGCGCAGAATGTATTCCTGGATCGAGGCCTTGATCCACCACATGGCATAGGTGGCGAGCCGGAAACCACGCTCCGGTTCGAATTTCTTCACGGCCTGCATGAGCCCGACATTGCCTTCCGAGATCACCTCGCCGATCGGCAGGCCGTAGCCGCGATAGCCCATGGCGATCTTGGCGACGAGCCGCAAATGGCTGGTGACGAGCTTGTGCGCAGCCGTAGTGTCCTGATGCTCGGCATAACGCTTTGCGAGCATGTACTCTTCCTGCGGCTGAAGCATCGGAAAGCGGCGGATTTCTTCCAGGTAACGGGCGAGACCGCCTTCACCGGAAACGATACTGGGTAATGATTGGGCCATGATAGCGCCCCTCTCTCTTTGGAGTGGATGCCCCCGAAACGCGGCGGGCATTCGTCACGGATGCCAAAGGCTCATCCGCGACAACCTGTGTATATAGGAACAAAACCAGAAAAGACAGGCATTTGTTCAACGCTAAACAGTCTGTCACGCTAAAGTGAACAACGCCGGTCAGGTTTTTTGATGGCTGGTTTGCAGCTTGTTCGTGGCGGGTCGGTTCAGAGTTTTCGGAAGTCGCCGACGAGTTCCTCCATATCTCCCGGTATCGGCGCTTCGAACCTCATCGTTAGATGGGTGGTCGGATGCCGGAATTCAAGGAGCCAGGCATGCAGGGCCTGCCGGGGAAAGGCTTTGACCTTGGTTTTCAAGGGCTCGGGCAGCCGGTTGGCCTTGGTGCGGAAGGCCTGCCCGTAATCCGGGTCGCCGATCACGGGGTGCCCGATATGGGCCATGTGGACGCGGATCTGGTGGGTCCGGCCCGTCTCCAGCCGGCATTCGACCAGGCTTGCCGTGGCGAAAGCCTGCTGTCCTTCGCCGAAACGTTCGACGACGCTGAAATGGGTGACGGCATGGCGGGCGTCGTCGCGGCTTTCAGGCACCACCGCGCGGCGGACGCGGTCGGCGGCGCGACCCAAGGCAGCCTCGATGGTGCCGGTCGGCCGTTGCGGGATGCCCCAGACCAGCGCCAGATAGGCGCGCTCGAGGTCGCCGGTGCGGCCATGATCGGCAAAGGCTTCCGACAGCGCCTTGTGGGCGCGGTCGGTCTTGGCCACGACCATGACGCCGCTGGTTTCCTTGTCGAGGCGATGGACGATGCCAGGACGCCTGACGCCGCCAATGCCGGACAGGCTGTCGCCGCAGTGATGGATCAGCGCGTTGACCAGCGTGCCGGTCCAGTTGCCGGCGCCGGGATGGACGACCAGTCCCGCCGGCTTGTTGATGACGATCAGCTCGTCGTCCTCGTAAAGAATGTCGAGGGAAATGTCCTCGCCCTGCGGCTCTGCCGGCTCCGGAGCGGGCACCAGGATCTCGATCGTCTCACCGACCGTCAGCTTGCGCTTGGCTTCCAGCACCTTCCTGCCGGCGATGGAGACCGCGCCTTGCTTGATCAGCGCCTGCACGCGGCTGCGCGAGAGCTCCGGACCGAGCTTGGCGGCAAGCCACTGGTCGAGGCGCTGGCCGGCGGCATCGGCGCCGGCTTCCAGCACGGTGGCTTCGCCTGCGGCCAACTCATCGTCCGTCGGTTCCTCCCCTATCAATGTCGAACTCTCTTCGTTATGAGCGCTCATCGAAACCCGTTGCGGATTGTTTAGCCATGGCCCGGCCGATCGCCGAAGAAGATGAGGAAAAGCCGCTCGACCCCGCGGCCGAGAATGTGCGCCGCAAGCTCGTCCGCTTCATGATCGTCAATCTCGGCCTTCTGTTCCTCGCCCTTATGGTGGTGATCGGGGCGCTTGTCTACAAAGCCCGCAACGCGCCGGTGGCCGGATCGGCGCCCGCCGGCGATGTTCAGGCTCCGGCCGGTGCGCCGCTCTCGGGCGACATCGTGCTGCCCGTCGGCGCCAAGGTGATCAGCCAGTCGCTCTCCGGCAACCGCCTGTCGATCGACGCCGAGCTTGCCGATGGCGGCCGTTCGATCTTCGTCTTCGACATCTCCGAGCGCCGCATCATCGGCCAATTCGCGGTTCGCAACAAATGAGCGGCTTTGCCGAGCAGCGCAGCATTGCGACCGTCGCGCTCGTCGTCGCCAATTACGACGAGGCGATCGCCTGGTATGTCGAGCGGCTCGGCTTCGTGCTGAGCCAGGATGTCGATCTCGGCGGCGGCAAGCGCTGGGTCACCGTCGCGCCGGCGAAGGGCAAGGGGGCGAGGCTGCTCCTGGCGGAAGCATCCTGCGAAGAGCAGGCAAGCCGCATCGGCAACCAGACCGGCGGCCGGGTGTTTCTCTTCCTCGAGACCGACGATTTTTCCCGCGATCACCAGGCGATGCTCGCCAAGGGCGTCGAGTTCCGCGAGGCGCCGCGCTTCGAGGCCTACGGCACGGTGGCAGTCTTTTCCGATCTCTACGGCAATCTCTGGGACCTGATCGAGCCGAAACGCCAGGGCTGACCAGCAGCTTTGGGCAAAGCACGCAAAGTGCCGGAAACCCCAGTTGCTTTTTCCCAGCGGCCAGCCTATGTAGCCGGTTCTTGAGCGCGCCCATCGTCTAGCGGTCAGGACACCGCCCTCTCACGGCGGGAACAGGGGTTCGATTCCCCTTGGGCGTACCAATAAAATCAAGCATTTAGTGATAGCGCAGCCCGTTCTGTGGAACTTTTGGGAAATATACGTGCGTCGACGGTGATTCTGCGCGCCGTCAAATTTGACAGCATCGGTTCGCCTCGACATCGTGTTTGTCAGGAGCTGGCAACGAGGCTGCTCCCGGGGGTCCGTAATCATCCCCCTAAAAACCGGGTGGCGGTAGAAGCCGCTACGGTCGCCGGCGCATTGGAGGTTTTCCCATGGCGACAAAGAAGCAGCTTGAGCGGCAGCCAAGCTATAAGGAACAGGTATATGAGGCCCTAGCTACTAGGGACGCATATCCCGTCGACGAATTGGCTGGTGAACTGGGTGTGTCTCAAGCCACTGTCGAGGTTCGGATCGAAGAGTTGCAGAGGATGAATGTACCTGTCTTCTGCGGGAACATTGAAGGGGAGCGGATGTATGTGATCCCCTGCGGTCCGCCGTCGCTAAAAGAGTTCGTCCTCTCTCTGATGGATTGACTTCGGCCAAGCGGCCTTTAGCGCGAAAAACATGCGTGCCGCCCCCTATATGTAAGGGGCGGCGCCACTGCGGCGGCCACGATCTCAAGCAGATTTTGAGAAGAACATTTCACAAAGCTTTATGAAGATAGGCGGCACACCAAACAACCAGCCGAGAAACTTGAATGTCTTCTGTTCGTACATTCGAGCGAGCAAAAAAGAGGCTACGTGTTTCATGGCATTATGAAAGATTGCCATAGAAAGTATGAATATTGCGCACGCCAAATGGACGACTACTGGCAATACAGCACATAGCATGGAGACTATGGAAACAGAATAAGTCGTGTATTTATTTGCAGTATATAGCTCCACTCTGATCGATTTTATGATAATAGTAGGATCGGAGACGATATGCGCGATCGCCAGAAACGGCTGATATAGCCCAAGCCATCTGTTCGGTTCGGTTTGACCGAGATAAACAGCTTCAAGGTACTCTCTTGTGAATTCAAGGTTTACCGACAGGGCTGCAACCAGTGCGGCCACAACGACGATGTCGACGGCTGTGAGAAAAAAATAGTACAGGCCGTTCTTGAGGCGAGCACCCAGAGACAGTAACGCAACTGCAACAGCCATAGAGATGGTTGCAATTATCATGCTGGGAATAAAGAATCCCATCACCACGAAAATGGGGTAGCCTACGAGAGAAACGGTCAGCGGGTCGCTAAATGGTATGAAAAAATATGGGACTAACGAAATGGCCGTCGCATATCCAGAATAAAACGCGACGTTGACGTAAAATCTCGGACGGCTGACTTTGGCTCCAAACACGAACTCCAACCACGAGAAGGCTACATCGCGTTCGATCCTAGCGAAATTCCAGAAAGTAATCTTGCGAACGCGGTCTGAGAGCGCATTCACTTTTTCGTCTAGATGGTCCTGCGAACTTTTTGGCAGCAGAAAGACGCAGCTAGTTGCAGCCAGTCCTAACACCATCGAAGTCGCTAATAGGTTGTTCAGATCCACGCTATGATCCCGGCATCAATGCGTCGTGGCCAGTGCTACGACGGCGAGGAGGTAAGATACGGCGATCATAATGTAGGCGATCTGGAGAGTAGTCATCTAGCGCGAATCCTTGTTGAGAGATGACTTCTTAAATACTCGGCTTTCGGTCAGGTTTGGGAGAGGGTTCCAAAAAAGTGAACGTTCGCGATTCGCACTGCTATCGCGCGGGGCCTGCGCCGCTGACGTGGAGCGTACCGACGTAGGTCGCTAGGCGAAAGCAGTGGCCTGTAGCGCGAAAGCATGCGGGCCGCCCCAAGTGTGCGGGCAGCGCAATGATAGCCGTGTGGGGCGGCCTAGTGGGAGGAGTACAGGGCCATGACGGCAATGAGGTAGGAGAGGGCAATCAGCAGGTAGGCAATCTGGAGAGAGGTCATCTAGGGCGAATCCCGTGTTGAAGATGACCCCCTATATACACCGCCGTTCCTCGCGAATTTCTACCTTTCTGCAACAGTATCTCCAAACGTGCGTTCATTCACGCTTTTCACAGAAAAGATTGTTTCTTCCACAGGGAGTGACCCTTGACGGCTTTTTCGCTTGTCTCGAACCGGACAACTGCCAGTCGCTCGACCACATAGGAACATCGTCCTATATCTGTCTTCGTCCAAACAAGGACGGATCAGACAGGAGGACAGCAATGTCCAAGTCCAAGAGCAAGACCGAAGCCGCTAAGCCCGCCACCAAGGACGGTTGAGTCGATGCTGCGCGAGGGCGGCGCCAGCGTCCAGCAGATCGCTGAGAAGCTCTCAATCAGCCAGCAGGCCGCTTACTCGTTGATTGGCGACGTGAAGCGCGGCGGTGTCGCCGTTAACGGTGCCCTCAAGGACGGCGCGATGCACTACAGCGTGGGCGAAGCCAAGAAGCCCAAGGCAAAGGCCGCGACTGCGTTCGGTAAAAGCGCTAGCGTCAGTGCCGAGCCTTCGGCAGGCGACCAGTGAAGTAACCAGCAGAGGGGGCGGGACGCTTGTCGCACCACGCCGCTCCCTCTTCGCCTTCCACGAACCGTGCTACGATGGTGTCGACACGGCGGGAACAGGGGTTCGATCCCCCTGGGCGTACCAAGCAACTCTCCTGTAGACCGAAGACCAATCCCTGCTGGGTCCAATCTGGCGTTCGCGCCTTCGTCCGTTCTGGCGCAGCGCTTGCAGTTGCTTTAGCATTCTCTGCACAAAGCCTGCCGCAAGTGCGGGCGGGAGGAGTCCAATGCGGAAGCTGCAGTCGCAAGGCGTTCATCACATCACGCTCGTCGGCGCCGGGCGTCAGACCTCGATCGACTTCTGGGAGGGCGTGCTTGGCATGCCTTTCATCTTCGAGCAGCCCAATCTCGACAAGGCGAGCGAAAGCCATCTCTACTTCGATCCCGGCGACGGGCGGCTGATCACCGTCTTCACCGACGAGAGCCGCACCCCGGTCAAGCGGCGGACACCGACCGATATCGGCTGCGTCCACCACATCGCGTTCTCGGTGTCGCGGGTCACATTCCTGCAAGCGGTCGCGCGGCTCGACGAGCGCGGCATCAAGCACAGCGGCGTCAAGGACCGCGGCTTCATGGACTCGATCTATTTCGAGGATCCGCTGGGACTTTTGATCGAGCTTGCTTCCTACCGCTTCGAGCCGCCGGCCGGCTTCACCCATGCCGACGTGCTGATGGAAGCGCACAAGATCCGTGTGGCGCGCGGCGACTACAATATCGCCGAACTGCATCTGGCCGATGCCATCCAGGCGCTGGTCGAGCGGTCACGCGAAACATTGTCCGAAAGCAGGACGCCGAAAAATCCTTATTAACCAGGTCAGAGGGAGGACCGACATGGCAAAGGCTGCAACGAAGAGCGCGAAGAAACCCGCGGCCAAGGCCGCGGCAAAAACGGCCGCGAAGCTGAATGCGAAAGCCGCGCCGAAAGCGACAGCAAAAGCTGCGCCTAAAGCGACAGCAAAAGCCGCGACGGCAAAGGCTGCGCCTGCGACGGCAAAAGCCGCGCCTAAAGCGACGGCAAAGGCCGCGCCCAAGGCCAAAGCGAAGCCGGCCAGGAAGCCCGGCGTAAAGCTCAGCATGCTGCGGCCAAGCGTCAACAACATGACGGTCCGGGTGTTCGCGCGCGCAGCGGGACTCGATCATGCGGAGACCGATGCCTGGGGCCTTACGCGTTCGCCCGAATTCCTGGCGCGCAATCCGGCGCATCTGACGCCGATGATCGAGGACAAGGGCCTGCCGCGCGGCGTGCTGTGGGAAAGCTGCGCCATCATGCAATATCTCGCCAACAAGCACGGGCTGGATAAGTTCTATCCGAAGGCGCCGGCCAAGCGGGCGATGATCGACAGCGCCATGTTCTACCTTGTCGGCACGCTTTATCCCTATGTCGCGCGCGCGACCTATCCGGCGCTCGGCTTTCCGCAATATGCCGGCGAGGTCGGCCACAGCGACGCCCATCCCGACACGAAATCGGAAGCGCAGAAGGCGGCAATGGCCGCGATCGCCGAGCCGCTCGAGGTGTTTCACTCCTTCTTCCGCGACGGCAAACCGTTCATCGGCGGCAACAACCCGTCGATCGCCGATATAAGGCTGGCGGCAACGCTCGAATTCCTGGCGGTCATCGACTACGCGCTGCCCAGTTGGGCGAAGGAATACATGGCGGCCATGGAGAAGAAGCTCGGCAAGGCCTATTCGGAGCCGGCCGGCGACGTGCGCGGCTACATCGCGCATGTGAGATCGCAGGCCAGGGCCTAACAGCCGGCTCACGTTAAGGTTTCATTTACCCAACGCCTGTCTACTGGTCACAGTCCTCGCCGCGACCACGGATGTACTGGCGCGAAGCGGAGGCGAAGGGAAAGGTCGGCCCAGCGCCGGCCTTTTGCTTTTCCGGCGGTTGTATCGCCTCCCATCGGCAATCACGACATACGACTTATCCGGTGCCAGACCGGTTGAAATCCTATTGTCATCGGCGTGATTGATCCTACCATTACCTTGGTCGACAGGTGCGAGCCGGGCAAAAAGCGATGAGGACTGCGATGAAAAGAATGGTGAAACTTTCCGCGGTCGCGAGCGCGCTCCTGGCGAGCGCCGCCATCACGGCCGAAGCCGCGCCGCTCAACGGTATGAACGAGGTTGGCGCCGCCCTGCTCGCCTGCTGGACGCCGCCGGCCAATTCCGACAATTCCTCAGTCACGCTCAGCTTCAGCTTCAAACGCGACGGCACGCTGATCGGACCGCCGAAAACAACTGCTATCCATGTCAGCGGCGACGACAAGGCGCGTACGGCGTATATCGACGCTGCGACCAAGGCCCTGAACGATTGTCTACCGCTCAGCCTTTCTCCCTCGCTGGCGCAAGGCATCGCTGGAAACGTTTTCACGCTGCAGTTCAACTCGCCGAAGAAGTAAGCGGCAGGCCTGACTATTTGTTTTGAGGCAATTCCGGAGGGAAGGCCACGGCGAAGGCGCCGAGTCGCAGTTTTCCTGGAATTGCTTTCAGGTCAAACCGCGCCTGACCTGGGCGTGCTTTTCCAGTTCCGGCATCTCGAAGACATAGTCGCTCCAGGCGGAGTCCGGGATCTGCCCGGCCAGGTAACAATCCAGCAGAAGGCTCTGTTCGGGGGTTAGGGGTCGCAGCGCGTGCTCATGGTCCAGCCCAAGCGAATGGATCAGGTTCCTGGTCAGGCCAGAGACGGTGAAGTGAAAGGACATCTTCGATCTCCCTCTGCGCTGCGCGGATCGCATCAGAGCCAACAACGTCCGGCGCCGGCCAAGGTTTCATCAGCGATGCGTGATCGCGCCGCGGGTTCGCCGCGACCTCCCTGGGCCAGTCAGGTTGTCTTCTCCATCCGGGCAATGGATCAGTCGCCCTAGACCGGCGGATCGAGGGCAAGGTTACTCGCAGACGACGCGGTAGCGCTTGCCGCTTTCGCCGACATTCCTGCAGGTGAGGGGGGTCTGCTCGCCGGAAGACTGATCAGGCAGATCCTGGTTGTAGGAAGGCCTCGCCGGAGCGGACCTGGAATGGCGCCGCACAGCGGGGCTCTGCGGCAGGCCCTGTGGCGGGCTCGGAGGCAAGGGAAACACGTCCGACGCGATCTGCCGCGATGCGGTCGTTCCCGGCGGCGCCTTGTCCCAGACCCGCCTGACGTCCATCCGGCTCGGAACGATCACCGTGCCATCGTCGCTGCGCGCGCAGCCACCCGCCGCAAGCAGCGCCGGGCACAGGACAAAAGCCATGATTCGACCAAACATTAGCAACACCTCAGGCACCTTATAATGCTTCGTTGCCGTGATCGCCAACGGGCGGATTAACGCAGCCGGCGCCAGGGTCGGAATCTGCCTCAACGGCACCGGGCGGCAGGCGTTGCAATCATTATGGTTAGCGGATCGTTAATGCTTGTCGGGCACATTCCGCCGACGAGCGGGCACGGTTCGGCCCTTGGGGGTAGGAATGGCGGATACGAACGGAACTGTCGAGGCGGACAGCGCGCGGGATTCGAGCAAGGCGGATATGCGTGGCACCGGCGCCTTTCTCGGCGACGTCCACAATATGGCCGGGACCTCGGAGGCGCTCGCCAATCTGAGCCTGATGGTCGATTCGATGCCGATCGGCGTCATCGTTCTCGATGCCGAATTGCGGGCGGAGGTGGTCAACCGGGCATTCTATGACTTCTGGCAGATCGACCCGCGGCGCGCTCCGGCCGGCAGCCGCTTTCGCGACCTCATGGAAGCCAGCCGTGACGCCGACCCGTTCGGCGACGAGGAACAGGCTTGGCAAAGCCAGGTGGCCGAACGGGAGGCCGAAATCCGGGCTGGCGCCGCAGGCTGCAGGCAATTGTCACGCAAGGACGGCCGCACGCTGATCGCCTCGCTGGCGCCTCTTCCCGGCGGGAAAAAGCTGATCTCCTATGTCGACATCACCGACATGAAACGGCGCGAGACCGAGGCGGAGGACGCGCGCAAGAACCTCGCCACCGTGCTGGAATCGCTGCCGGCGGGCGTCATCATCTACGATCGCGACGACCGCTTCGTCTTCGCCAACCGCAAGCTGCAGGATTCGCTGCCGGCGCTGAAGCCGGCCTGGCAGCCGGGCCGCACGTTCCGCGAGGCATTGGCTCTCGGCCATTCGGTCGGCTACTTCCGCTCGAGCGGCGACACCGAAATCGACGGCCTGCATGGCGTCGACACCGAGCGCTGGCTCGACGCCATGCTCGAGCGCTACCGTTTGCCGAGCTCGACCTACGAACGCCTCAACGCCGACGGACGCTGGTACCAGGTCTATGACATGCGCACCGACGACGGCACATTCATCGGCGTGCGCGTCGATATCACCGACATAAAG
Organism: Mesorhizobium sp. CA14; assembly: GCF_020165195.1. Taxonomy (GTDB): domain Bacteria; phylum Pseudomonadota; class Alphaproteobacteria; order Rhizobiales; family Rhizobiaceae; genus Mesorhizobium. The sequence continues at coordinate 54,901 of NZ_JAIUHR010000034.1, forward strand.
GCGCGCGAGAAGGCGTTGCGCGATTCCATGCGCCAGATCGACCTCTACCGACATGTCATGGACGAGCTGCCCGTGGCCGCCTTCATCAAGGCCGACGACCTCAGCATAGAATTCGTCAACAAGGCCTGGTGCGCGCTGACCGGCCTCGCGAAGGACGAGGTCTTCGGCAAGACCGATCGCGAGCTTTTCGCGACGGAAGAGGCGGATGGCTTCAGCAATGACGACGCCGAAGTCGTGACGACCGGTGTGGGGCGCGAGGTCGAGGAGGCCGTCACCCACCGCGACGGCACGGTGCGGCAGCTGATGACGCGCAAGAGCCGGCTGGTGGCGATCGACGGCTCCGTGCATCTGGTCGGCTCCAGCACCGACATCACCGACGTCAAGGCGCGCGAACAGGCGCTCAAGGCAAGCATGAGCGAGAACGAGGTGTTCCGCAGCCTCATCGACAATGTGCCGGTGTCGATCTACGCCAAGCGCTCGGACCTCAGGCAATTCTACGTCAACAAGGGCTGGTGCGATCTCACCGGCTTCAGCAGGGAAGAAGCGGTCGGCAGGACCGACGTCGAGATCTTCGGCGCTGACGGCGAAGCTTTCGTCGCCGGCGACCTTGCCGTGCTGCGCACCGGGGAAACGCAGGAGATCGAGGAGACGGTGACGATGCCGGACGGCACCGTCAGGCACCAGTTCGCGCGCAAGGGCGCGATGATCGCCTCGGACGGCTCGCTCTACCTCATCGGCTCCACCACCGACATCACCGAGCTCAAGCAGCGCGAGGCCGAGCTGAGCGAAGCACGCCGGCGCGCCGTGCTCGCCGACCGGGCCAAATCGGAATTCCTCGCCAATATGAGTCACGAGATCCGCACGCCGATGAACGGGGTTCTTGGCATGGCAGAGCTGCTGGCGAAGTCGGACCTCGATCCGAAGCAGAAGACATTCACCGACATCATCGTCAAATCCGGCAACGCGCTGCTCACCATCATCAACGACATCCTCGACTTCTCTAAGATCGACGCCGGTCAGCTGGTGCTCGACCCGGCGCCCTTCAATCTCGCCGAGGCGATCGAGGATGTGGCGACGCTGGTATCGACGCGCGCCAAGGAGAAGGACCTCGAGCTCATCGTCCGCATCCAGCCGGGGCTCGACGGCCAATTCGTCGGCGATGTCGGCCGCGTCAGGCAGATCGTCACCAACCTGCTCGGCAACGCGGTGAAGTTTACCGACAAGGGCCATGTGCTGGTCGACGTCACGGGCGAGCGGGTTCCGGCGGGAACAAGGCTCACCATTTCGGTCACCGACACCGGCATCGGCATTCCGGAAGAGAAACTGAAGCTGGTGTTCGAAAAATTCAGCCAAGTCGACACGTCCTCGACCAGGCGGCACGAAGGCACCGGACTTGGCCTTGCCATCACCTCGCGGCTGGTCGAGATGATGGGCGGCGAGATCGGCGTCGACAGTGCCGAGGGCAAGGGCTCGACCTTCTGGTTCACGGTCACGCTGCCCAGGGCCGAGCAGGGCGGACAGCGCATCTTGCCGGTCGACGTCACCGGCGCGCGCGTGCTCATCGTCGACGACAACGCCGTCAACCGCTCGATCCTGAGCGAGCAGATGGCGTCGTGGACGTTCGATTCCTGTGCGGCCGAAAGCGGCGCCGAGGGGTTGAAGGTGCTGATTGCCGCCGCAGCCTATGGCGTGCCGGTCGACTGCGTGGTGCTCGACTACCAGATGCCCGGCATGACCGGCGCCGAGATGGCGCGCATCGTGCGCAGCACGGCGGGCCTGGCGCATACGCCCATCATCATGCTGACCTCGGTCGACCAGTCGCTTGCCAATACCACCTATCGCGACCTCGGAATCGATGCGCAGCTTATCAAGCCGGCGCGCTCTTCCATTCTCCTGGAAACGCTGGTTGCGACCATCCAGCGCCATCGCCACAGCAGCGCTGCGGCGCAACCCGCCGCAGCCAGCAGCCCCCCGCAAGCCGCGCCGGCCCAGGCAGCGGCATCGGACCGCGCCATGCTGCAGCCGCCGCCGGTGCGGGCGCGTCCACGCCCAGCCGAGGCGGAGCGCGGGCTCGACATCCTCGTCGCGGAGGACAATGAGGTGAACCAGATGGTGTTCACCCAGATCCTCGGCGAGACCGGTTACCGCTTCGAGATCGTCGGCAACGGCCGCAAGGCGCTCGACGCCTTCGGCAGGCTCAATCCGCGCATGATCCTGATGGATGTCTCGATGCCGGAAATGAACGGGCTGGAGGCGACGGGCGCCATCCGCCGGCTCGAGGAGGACATGGGCACGCATGTGCCGATCGTCGGTGTCACCGCGCATGCGCTGAAGGGCGACCGAGAACGCTGCCTGGAAGCCGGGATGGACGATTACCTGCCGAAGCCGATCAGTCCGCGGGCGCTGCTCGAAAAGCTCGAGCGCTGGCTGGGATCGGACGTCGAGACCCGGCGCAACGCCGGCTAGAACGAATTTGGCGGACAGGACTGCGGCAAGAGGCTGACGCGCCGTATGGCGCGATCGCACCATACCAAAGCAAACGCCAAGCTCGGACAATGTTGGCATTGATTCCGCTCTTCGGTTACGGGCGGGAGCAGCGACCGCCAACAAGAAACAGCGTCGACTCTACCCCAACGGACCTGTTTTCGGCGATGGCCAAGCCATGATCCGCTCTGGTGCTCAGGCAACGCGCTCTCGTCCGGATTTTATTTCCCGGCGGCCGCGATCCGGCCGCCGGGATAAATTTTGTTTCAAAAGCCAGACAAGTCGCTGATTTCCACGGCAAACTCCGGCCGGTCCCTCAGGGCCGCCGCCGACCTCTCCGGATATCCCCTTTTCAGGCGTTACCGGGCTGACACGAAACTGTCATGCGACTGTAATAATCGAGGGCTATTGCGCTCACGGGCGCCGATAGAACGGGTGCCGAAAGACCATCTTCCGAACAGGAGCAGGCCACATGAGACATTTCATCCGCTCGGCGGCCGTTGCGATTGCAATGGCTGCGGCATCAACCCTTAGCATGGCCGCCGCGATGGCAGCCGACATTTCCGGCGCCGGCGCCACCTTCCCCTATCCGATCTACGCCAAGTGGGCCGATGCCTACAAAAAGGAAACCGGCATCGGTCTCAACTATCAGTCGATCGGCTCCGGCGGCGGCATCAAGCAGATCAAGGCCAAGACCGTGACCTTCGGCGCTTCGGACGCGCCGCTTAAGGGCGACGATCTCAAGTCGACCGGCCTCGCGCAGTTCCCGATGGTGATGGGCGGCATCGTTCCGGTCGTCAACCTCGAAGGCGTCAAGCCGGGCGAGCTGGTTCTGGACGGCCCGACGCTGGCCGACATCTTCGCCGGCAAGATCACCAACTGGAACGACGCGGCAATCAAGAAGCTCAACCCGAAGATCAAGCTGCCCGACCAGGCGATCGCGGTCGTGCACCGTTCGGACGGCTCGGGCACCACGTTCAACTTCAGCTACTACCTGGCTGACGTCAGCGCCGACTGGAAGTCGAAGGTCGGTGTCAACACCGCGCTCGAATGGCCGGTGGGCATCGGCGCCAAGGGCAATGAAGGCGTCGCCAACAACGTCTCGCAGACCAGCGGCGCGATCGGCTATGTCGAATACGCCTATGCCAAGCAGAACAAGCTCACCTATGCCGACATGGTGAACAAGGACGGCAAGAAGGTCGAGCCGACCGCGAAGGCGTTCTCGGCCGCCGCGGCCAATGCCGACTGGAGCTCGCAGCCGGGCTACGGCGTCATCCTGGCCAACCAGGCGGGCGCCGACTCCTGGCCGATGACCTCCGCCACCTGGATTCTCGTCTACCAGAAGCCCGACGATGCGGCAGCCACGGCCGAAGCGCTCAAGTTCTTCGCCTGGTCCTATGCCAAGGGCGACAAGATGGCTGCTGAACTTGACTACGTTCCGATGCCCGACAAAGTCGTGAAGAGCGTCGAGGAGATGTGGGGCAAAGACATCGTCGACGCGAACGGCAAGCCGGTCTACTCCGGCATGTAATTCCAGCCGAATAAGGAGGGCGTCCTTGGCGCCCTCCTGTCTCTTTCGAAATGCGAGGGGCTAAATGACGGCCGTTTCCGAAGCTGCGACATCATCCGCCATGCGGACCAGGGAAGCGACAGTGCGCCGCTTCGCCCTCACCGACATGGTCTTCCGGACGGCCACGCGCCTTTCCGCCATCCTCGTGCTGGTTCTCCTCGGCGGCGTGGCGATCTCGCTGATCGCCGGTTCGTGGGAGGCGCTGTCGAAATTCGGCTTCTCCTTCCTGACCACCGAATCCTGGAACCCGGTCACCGAGAATTTCGGCGCGCTTGCGCCCATCTACGGCACCATCGTCACCTCGGCCATCGCCATACTCATCGCCGTGCCGATCGGCATCGGCATCGCCATCTTCCTGACCGAGCTTTGCCCGCGCCCGCTCAGGCGGCCGATCGGCATCGCGGTCGAGCTGCTCGCCGGCATTCCCTCGATCATCTACGGCATCTGGGGCCTGTTCGTCTTCGCGCCGTTCCTGCAGACGACTGTGCAGCCCTTCATCATCAGTCTTTTCCACGGCATACCGGGGCTCTCCAGCCTGTTTGCGGGTCCGCCCTACGGCATCGGCCTGCTGACCTCGTCGCTGATCCTCGCCATCATGGTGCTGCCCTTCATCACCTCGATCACCAAGGACGTGTTCGACACGGTGCCGGCGGTGCTGAAGGAATCGGCTTACGGCATCGGCTGCACGACCTGGGAAGTGACCCGGCGCGTGACCATTCCCTACACCCGCGTCGGCATCATGGGCGGCGTTATGCTCGGCCTCGGCCGCGCGCTCGGCGAGACGATGGCCGTCACCTTCGTCATCGGCAACGCCCACCGCATCAGCGCCTCGCTGTTTGCGCCGGGCACGACGATCTCGGCGACCATCGCCAACGAATTCACCGAAGCCGATGGCAACCTCTACACATCCTCGCTGGTATCGCTCGGCCTGATCCTCTTCATCATCACCTTCATCATCCTCGCGCTCGCACGCTACATGCTGTTGCGCATCGATAGCCGCACGGGAGCCTGACCGATGTCGACGGCCCAATCGCTTCACCAAAGCCGCAAACGCAAGAATGCCGTGATGATGACGCTGTGCGTGACCGCAGCGGGCATCGGCCTGGCCTGGCTGGCGCTGATCCTCGGCGCCCTGCTCTACAAAGGGCTTTCCGGGGTGTCGCCGGCCGTGTTCACGGAAATGACGCCGCCCCCCGGCGATGCCGGCGGCCTGCTCAACGCCATCTACGGCAGCATCATCATGACGATCATCGGTATCGTCGTCGGCACGCCGATCGGCGTGCTGGCCGGCACCTACATGGCCGAATACGGGCGCTTCTCACGCCTTACGACGATCGTGCGCTTCATCAACGATATCCTCCTGTCGGCGCCGTCGATCATCATCGGCCTGTTCGTCTATGAGCTGCTGGTGCGGCCGATGGGGCACTTCTCGGCAATCGCCGGCGCCGTCGCCTTGTCGATCCTGGTGATCCCCGTCGTGGTGCGCACCACCGAGGACATGCTGAACCTCGTGCCCAACGCGCTGCGCGAGGCCGGCACCGCCATCGGCGCGCCGCGCTGGGTGGTGATCCGCTCCGTCGCCTACCGCGCGGCGTTGTCCGGCATCGTCACCGGCATCCTTTTGGCGATCGCCCGCATATCCGGCGAGACGGCGCCGCTTCTCTTCACCGCGCTCAACAACCAGTTCTGGTCGAGCAATCTCAATGCCCCGATGGCCAGCCTGCCGGTGACCATCTTCCAGTTCGCTCTCAGCCCTTACGAGGAATGGCAGCAGCTGGCCTGGACGGGCGCACTCATAATCACCCTGACGGTTCTCGGGTTGAGCATCATCGCCCGCAGCCTAACCGGACGCAGAGAGGACAGATGAAACCGATGTTGTCCGCCGACCTGAACGCACCCGAGACGACCGTCGAGAAGGCCAAGATCGAGGTCAAGAACCTCAATTTCTACTATGGCCAGTCGAAAGCGCTGAAGGACATCAACCTGTCGCTGCCCGAGCGCAGCGTGACGGCCTTCATCGGCCCGTCGGGCTGCGGGAAGTCGACGCTGCTGCGCGTGCTCAATCGCATCTACGAGCTCTATCCGAAGCAGAGCGCCGAGGGCCAGGTGCTGCTCGACGGCAAGAACATCCTCGACCGCTCGCAGGACCTTAACCTGCTCAGGACCAAGATCGGCATGGTGTTCCAGAAGCCGACGCCGTTCCCGATGTCGATCTACGAAAATATCGCCTTCGGCGTCAGGCTCTATGAGAAGATCAGCAAGGCCGAGATGGACAGCCGCGTCGAGCAGGCGCTGAAGCGCGCGGCACTCTGGAACGAGGTCAAGGACAAGCTCAATGCCAGCGGCCTCAGCCTCTCGGGCGGCCAGCAGCAGCGGTTGTGCATCGCCCGCACCGTGGCGGTCAAACCCGAGGTCATCCTGCTCGACGAGCCGGCCTCGGCGCTGGATCCGCTGTCGACGGCCAAGATCGAGGAGCTGATCGACGAATTGCAGGCCGACTACACGATCGTCATCGTCACCCACAACATGCAGCAGGCGGCGCGCGTGTCGCGGCAGACGGCGTTCATGTATCTGGGCGAGCTGGTGGAGTTCGACCGGACCGAGAAGATCTTCACCTCGCCCCGCGAGAAGCGCACGCAGGACTACATCACCGGCCGCTTCGGCTGAGCTCATACGAGGACATCATCATGGCCGAACATACCGTCGCTTCCTTCGACGAGGATCTGAGGCAGATCAGCCGGCTCATCAACGACATGGGCGACCTTGCCGCCTCCATGGTCGGCGCGTCGACCAGGGCGCTGCTCGAGACCGACAATGCGCTGGCGCAGCGCGTCGTCTCCGACGACGCCATCATGGATGCGCGTCAGCGCGAACTCGACGACCGCGCCATTACGCTGATCGCCAAGCGCCAGCCGATGGCCGATGATCTTCGCAACGTGGTCGGCTCGATCCGTATGGCGGGTGATCTCGAACGCATCGGCGATCTCGCCAAGAACATCGCCAAGCGCGTCGGCTCGGTCGGTGTCAGTACTGCGCCACGCGACCTCACGCATTCGATCGATTCCATGGCGCAGATGGTGCTGATCCAGGTCCAGGCCGTGATCCAGGAATATACGGTGGGCGACGCCACGGCGCTGGCCAAGCTTCGCAACGACGACGAGCGCATCGACGTCAAATACACATCCGTCTTCCGCGAGCTGTTGACCTACATGATGGAAGACCCGCGCAATATCACCGCTTGCACACATCTTCTGTTCTGCGCCAAGAATCTCGAACGCATCGGCGACCATGTGACCAACATCGCCGAGAACGCCTATTATGTGCTGACCGGCACGCAATTGCCCGCCAACCGTCCGAAGCAGGACGAGACGGCAATGTCGGCGCCGGCGGCCTGACAGGGGTAACTGCCAGATGATCGCGCCGCGCATCATGGTGGTGGAGGACGAGGAGCCGCTGGGGGTGCTGCTCCGCTACAATCTCGAATCCGAGGGTTACCAGGTCGAAGTGGTGACCCGCGGCGACGAGGCCGAAATCCGCCTTCAGGAAAACGTTCCCGACCTGCTCGTGCTCGACTGGATGGTGCCGGCGGTTTCCGGCATCGAGCTCTGCCGGCGTCTCAGAATGCGGCCCGAGACCGAGCGGCTGCCGATCATCATGCTGACGGCGCGCGGAGAAGAAAGCGACCGCGTGCGCGGCCTCTCGACCGGCGCCGACGATTATCTGGTCAAGCCGTTCTCGACGCCGGAGTTCATGGCGCGCGTCAAGGCGCTGCTGCGCCGCGCCAAGCCGGAGGTGCTGTCCAGCGTGCTCAAAGTCGGCGACATCGTGCTCGACCGCGAGTCGCACCGCGTCTACCGCAAGAAGAGCGAGATCAGGCTCGGCCCGACCGAGTTCCGCCTGCTCGAATTCATGATGCGCCACCCCGGCCGCGTGTTCTCGCGCAGCCAGCTGCTCGATAATGTCTGGGGCGAGACGATCTATATCGACGAGCGCACCGTGGACGTCCATGTCGGCCGCCTGCGCAAGGCCGTCAACAACGGCCGCATGCCGGACGTCATCCGCACCATCCGCGGGGCGGGTTACGCGATCAGGGAAGATTAGACTAGAGCGGGATGAGTTTGGCTTGAATCGAAGGGATTCCCAAGGGTCTGCAAATCAGATTCAAGATGCTGGCTGGG
>NZ_JAIUHR010000035.1 GCF_020165195.1 Mesorhizobium sp. CA14
CAGCCAGCATCTTGAATCACAAATCCAACCGAGCGGGAATCCCTTCCGATTCTATCGAGCAGTGAAACGCTCTAGCGGCCGGATACCGGCCGAGTAACTATTTTATGAGCCGGCCCTCGATCGACCAGCGCGCCGCCAGGAAGTTCAGCACGGCCGCGACCACGACGCCGATGATCTTGGCCGGCCACACACCGACGGTCCCGGCCAGTGCCGCGATCGAGAGGCTCGAAACGCCAAGCGAAATCAGCGCCCCAAGCGAGACGAAGCGCAGGAAGGAATGGTGCAGCCGGATGCCCCGGTCCCGCTCGAACGACCAGAAGCGGTTCGCCACGAAGGAGAAAAGGACCGCGACGAACCAGGCGCCGACATTGGCGGCCAAAGCCGGCACCGCGAGCTTGAGCAGCAGGAAGAATGCAGTGAGATCGATGCCGGTGTTGACCAGCCCGACCAAGGCGAAACGGACGATCTTGTTGCCGGTCGAACGCTGCTGCGGCTGGCCGGCGCTCATGCTTTGCCGTCCATGACGCGCGTTCCGGCCCGTTCGAGGCTGGCGCCGAAATCCTCCGAACTCAGAACCGTGAACTCGACCTCACGCGCGCCCTGCATCGGGTCTCGCGCCCGTAAAATGTCATCGACATGGCCCGGATGACACATGAACAAACCTTGTTCGGGCAAGGTGCCGACCGCGGCGCGCAGCGTCGGAGCGAATTTTTGCGGCTGCCGCCAGTCATAGATGCCGCAGAGCGGCGTCATCACGTTAAAGCCGGCCCGCTGCATCGACCTGTTAAAGCCCGCGGCCAGAGCGGCGATCGCCGCGATCTTGGGCGTCGCTGCATCCAGGCCGGGAAGCCCGGGCGCGCCGCGCAGCGCCGGCTTGTGCGCGCTCCCCCCAAACCGCGCGAGCAACCAATTCCGTACCACGGGAAGAAAATGCACATGCTGGTGTCCGTCGATATGGTCGGGCGGGCCAGCCAGCGCTTCGGTGAAGCGGTCGTACTGGGCGTCGAGCTCGGCATGAATGTGCCGCTCGTCGATGCGCGCGCGCCGCACCGGCAGCGCAAGGCAGGAAAGCCCGGGCAGCTTGCCTTCCGGCGCCAGGCTGGACGAACCCGTCGCGGCGATCTGATCGGTGAGGGTCAGGTGCAATCCGATGGCCGCCCGTCGACGGAATGGCCTTATGCGCGCCGCCGCCGCTTCCCAGTCCGGAAAGCCGGTCATGCAACTGGTCCCGGTCAGACGGCCGCCCTCGATAAGGTCGAGGATCGCATCCGATACCCCCGGCGCAAGGCCGTAATCGTCGGCGATCAGGCGGATCGACCTGGTCATCTCTCGGCAGCAATCTGCTCGGCGGCATTGCCATGCAGCACGTCGCGCACGATGTAGACGGGCCGGTCCTTGCTTTCGCTGAGCGTGACCCAGACATACTCGCCGATCAGGCCGAGCAGCGCCAGGTTAAGGCCTCCAAAAAGAACGACGGCAACCATGATGCTGGGGTAGCCAGGCACGGCGATGCCGTAGAACAGCACCTCGAAGAGCACCTTCACGCCATACGCGAGACCTGCGAATGCGGCCAGCAATCCGATAAGGCTGATGACGCGCAGCGGGATCACGGAAAACGAGGTGAACCCTTCAAGCGAGAACGCGATCAGGTTGAACCTTGTCCATTTGGACGTGCCGCTGGCGCGATTTTCCGGCGAGTAAAGCACCGCCTTCTGGCGGAAGCCGGCCCAGGCGAACAGGCCCTTGTTGAAACGGCGCTTGTCGCGCACGCTGGTCAGGGCACGCGCCACGGCGCCGCGCATGACGCGGAAGTCTCCGGCATTTTCGGGGATATCGAAGCGCTGACTGCTGTTGATCAGCCTGTAGAAGAGCCGCGCCAACTGGCTGCGCCGCCAGCTCCCCTCGCGCCGGTCGTTCTGCGCGTAGACGACATCGATCTGCGGATTCTCGACCAGTTCTGCGATCATCCTCAGGCTGATATCCATGGAATGCTGGAGGTCGGAGTCCATGATCAGGACCATGTCGCCGCGGGAATGATCGAGGCCGGCGAGCACCGCCGCTTCCTTGCCGAAATTGCGGCTCAGCCGCACGATCTCCCAGGAGCCGGAGAGCGCAGCCGCGAACGTCTCGGCGCTGCCGTCGCGGCTGCCGTCGTCGACGAGTATCTTGCGGACCGTCATACCGAAGCGCTCCGCCACGCCCACTTCCAGCCTGTCGAGCAGCCCGACAAACGCAATGGCGGATTCGGCCTCGTTGAAGAACGGCGCGATGATGTCGAGCACCTCAGCCATGCGCGACGGCCCCGGCGGCAGGCGCCTTCTGTCTGTCTTGCATCCAGAACCAACCGACGAGCGCGCAGGCGATTATGCTGATGCTGACCGGCCGGAACCACAGGTGGAAGAGATCGTGCAGTCGCAGGTCGACACTGGTCAATCCGGTGACGAAGAGCAACGCTGCCAAGGACCAGCACATGGCCATGGCTCCCTTCTCCCGCCAAAGCATGGCGATGGAGAGGCCGGCAGGCACCGCCACCATGGCGTAAGTGTTCTGCTCGACCCGCGGATTGAAGACGCACATGTAGAATGCCGCGACGAGGAAGATGGCGAGTCCGTTGGAGTCCAGTCTGCGGTCGAACTGGAGCACCAGCCAAAGTGTGAGCAGACCGGCGACGACGCGCACGATCGTCGCGTCAAACTCGGAAAGCGGCATCCCAAACCGCGTGAAAGGCGCCGTGAAGTCGGCCGGGACGAAGGGGCCAGTTGGGTCGACCGTCATCGAAGTCAGCAGCCGGAAGAAATCGTGATATTGCGCGTTGACGTAGTCGGTCGACGCAAAGCCATAGGGGATGGCGAGCGCGACGAGCACCGCCAGCACCAGCACCGGTATCAGCCTGGGGCGCAGCGCTCCCGCCAGAAGCAGCATGATGATCGCGGTCGGCTTGGCGATGATCGCAAGCATGGCCCAGAAGAAGCTTTCGGCCCGGCGCCCCTCGAGTGTCGACAGCGTGAGAAACCAGCATGCGCCGGTGAGCAGGATCGTCGCCTGGCCGTTGCGAAGCGCCGCAAGCGCTAGCGGCAAGGCAAGAAAAAGACCGAAGGACAGCAGCCATGTCTGCTCCTGGCCACCAAGCTTGCGCACCTGACGCATCGCGGCAAAGGTCAGCAAGCCGAAGCCCAGCATGTGCCACAAGATATTGCCCAGATACGGCCCGAGCTTCAGCAGGGGAACAAAGAGGACGGCGAAGGCGGGAGCGTAAAGATACCCCATGGCGACTTCGACCTGGTACAGCGGTTGGCCGCTCAGAAACGCTTCACTGCCATGCCTGTAGATATGGACCACCGAACGCGCATCGGGCGACCACAGCGCCAGGCCAAGCACAATCAGAAACGACCCGACCCAAAGCCAAAACCCCAAACGGTCGAAAACCGGCTTGGTTACCATCATAGCGCACCCCGCGTTCCGACCAGGACGGCTTTCCCATCGCCGCCTGGCTTCACCGCCGGCGAGATATCACATCGAATGGAATAAAACATCCGAGCGTGAATGTTACCGGCGCGGCGCAAGGAAAGGCGCAACAGCGGCAATTTTCCGCCGCTGTCTTGTCGATCACAGCTTTGTGTTCAAGGCACTGGTCTGGTCTGAACAGCTGCGATCGCCGCCCGGATCGCTTCACGGCCTGATGAACACCTTTCCGTTGGGCTTGGCGAGCTCGGCCGGCAGCCGCGCCATCGCCTCGTCCAGCGGCACGACCGCCGTGACGTCGGTCGACCAGCGTCCGTCGGAAAAGCGCTTCTGCGCTTCCAGCACCGCCGGGCCCAGCCTGTCGCGGAACTGCCGCATCCATTCGGCCAGCCAGAAGCCCTCGACGCGCTTGTGCTGGAAGATCAGTTGGCCGGGCTCGCGGATCACCGTCGGCTCGGCATCGAGCCTGCCATAGACGATCCAGCGCGCGCGTTTCGGCATGGCGTTGAAGATGGCGGAAGCCAGCGGGCCAGTGACGGCGTCGAGGAAGATGCGCGGCTGCTCGGCTTTCATCGCCTCGCGCAACGCCACCTCGAATTCCGCCGCCTTCTCGTTGAGCACATGGGCGGCGCCGAGCTCCTTCAAAAGCGGGATCTGCTCGTCGCGGCGCACCGTGACGATCGGCCGGAAACCTTCCTCCTTCGCCAGCCCGATGATCAGCTTGCAGAGCTGGCTGGCGCCGGCCGTCATGATAAAGGATTTTTCGCCCTCCTCCCTGACGATATCGAACATGGCCAAGGCGGTGAGCGGATTGACGATCATCGCTGCGCCGTCCTCGTCGCGCACGGTGTCGAGAAGCGGAATGCAGGACGCCGCCTCGGCGACGGCATAATCCGCCCAGGCGCCCCAGTTCGATACGCCGGTGGCGAAGGCGACGCGTTTCCCTGCAAGGCTTCTTGCATAGGGATCGTCGCCCGTGGCGACGACAATGCCGACGCCCTCGAAACCCGCCGGACGGCCCTTGACCCGCGGCTGGCCGTAATGGCCCTTGATGAAGGCGATGTCGGACGGGTTGATCGAGGCGAGGCTGACCTTGATCAGCGCCTGTGTCGGCCCTGGCGCCGGCACGGCTATGCGGCCGGGCTGGAGGTAAGGCTCCATCGCTTCGAGTGCAGCCGCCGAAGGCGTCCTGGTGTAACCGTCGCCGACAAGCAGCAGACCCTGCATTTGCGACGGAAGCGTCATGGCCGTCAGACCTTTTCCTGCGTGTATTTCTTCAGTTCCGTGCGTGCCACCTGGCGCCGGTGCACGGCATCCGGCCCGTCGGCCAGCCGCAATGTCCTCAAATGCGTCCAGGAGCGGGCGAGCGGCGTGTCCTGGCTGATGCCTTGCGCGCCGAACATCTGCACCGCCTCGTCGGTGACCTTCAGCGCGACGCGGGGCGCCACCACCTTGATCTGGCTGATCCAGGGAGCGGCCGCGCGAGCGTCTCCCTGGTCGATCATCCACGCAGCCTTGAGGCACAAGAGCCGCGCCATTTCGATCTCCATGCGGCATTCAGCGATGATGTCGACATTGGCGCCGAGCTTTGCCAGCGGCTGGCCGAAGGCCTCGCGCCGCACCGAGCGCTGGCACAGCATCTCCAGCGCCATCTCTGCCTGGCCGATGGCGCGCATGCAGTGATGGATGCGGCCGGGCCCGAGCCGCCCCTGCGCGATCTCGAAACCCCTCCCCTCGCCGAGGATCAAATTCGCCGCCGGCACCCGGACGTTATCGAATCTCAGATGCATATGCCCATGCGGCGCGTCGTCATCGCCATAGACCTGCATGGGCCGCAGCTTGGTGATGCCGTTGCTGTCGGAGGGCACCAGGATCATCGAATGCCGGCGATGCTGCGGCTCCTCGTCCGATCCGGTCCTGACCATGACGATATAGATGGCGCAGCGCGGATCGCCCGCTCCGGAAGCCCACCATTTCTCGCCGTTGAGCACATAGTCCTCGCCGCGGCGCTCGCAGCGCATCGAAATGTTGGTGGCGTCCGAGGACGCCACATCCGGCTCGGTCATCAGATAGGCCGAACGGATTTTCCCTTCGAGCAGCGGATCCAGCCAGTCCCGCTTGTGCGCTTCCGAGCCGTATCGCTCCAGCACCTCCATGTTGCCGGTGTCGGGCGCCGAGCAGTTGAAGGTCTCGGCGCCGAGATGCGCCTTGCCCATCTCCTCCGCCAGATAGGCGTATTCGACGGTGGAAAGGCCGTAGCCGCGCTTGGAATCGGTGAGCCAGAAGTTCCACAAGCCGCGCTCGCGCGCCGTCTTCTTCAAGCCTTCCAGGATTTCCGTCTGCCTGGCCGTATAGGCCCAGCGGTCGCCCCCCTTGCCGACTTCAGCGAGAAACTCTTCGCCGAGCGGCGCGATCTCGTCGCGCACCATCGCCGCCACGCGCTGATGGATCGGCTTCAGCCGCTCGGTCATGCCGAGATTCATGTCCGCCATCGCTTCCGCCTTTCCGAAGATAAATCTTTACCCGTGGCAAGGATGACCGTACTTCGGCTAGCCTTGTCAACGCGAGTCCTCGGGCGAGTCCCCTTGCCGGCCAGGATGTAGAGGAGTGCCATGAGCTATCTGGACAAGCTGTTCTCGGTCGCCGGCAAGACCGCGCTTGTGACGGGGGCGGCGACCGGCATCGGCCGCATGGTGGCGACCGGGCTGGTGCGCGCCGGTGCGCAGGTGATGATCGCCTCGCGCAAAGGCGAGGATTGCGCGAAAGTCGCCAACGAATTGAACGCGCTCGGCGGCTCCGGCCATGCCGAGGGCTTTGCCGGCGACGTCTCCAGCGAAGCGGGCATCGCGGCACTCGTCGCCGAGGTCAAGGCACGCACGGAACGCCTGCACATCCTGGTCAACAATGCCGGCATTTCCTGGGGTGCGCCGCTGCAGGATTTCCCCTACCACGCTTGGGCCAAGGTGTTCGGCGTCAACGTCACCGCCGTCTTCCACCTGACACGGGAGCTCTTGCCGCTGCTCGATGCCGCGGCGAGCGACGAGGATCCTGCCCGCGTCATCAATCTTGGCTCGGTGATGGGCACCCAGCCGCTGGCAGACGACGCCTATTCCTACGCGGCTTCGAAAGCCGCGGTGCATCATTTGACGCGCACGCTGGCGATCGAGTTCGCCGCCCGCCGCATCACCGTAAACGCCTTTGCGCCCGGCCCTTTCCAGAGCCGCATGACGGCCTTTGCCACCGCGACCGAGGAGCAGGCGAAACATGTCGGTAACCATGTTCCGCTTGGCCGCATCGGCGTGGCGGATGACATTGCCGGCGCAACGCTTTATTTGTGCAGCCGTGCCGGAAGCTATGTCACCGGCGCCATCCTGCCTATCGACGGCGGCCAGTCGGTGCAGCATGGAATGACTTTGTTCAAGGAATAAGCTGCCCGGTTCGAGGAATCGCTATTCGGGCGGGGGTGCGGAGGACATCAGCGTGGAACCGATCAGTCTCGATACGCTTCTGGCAAGCGTCGGCAAGGAGGTCGGCGTCTCGCCTTGGCGAACGGTCACGCAGCGCATGATCGACCAGTTCGCCGATGCGACCGACGACCACCAATTCATCCATTGCGATCCGGAGCGCGCCGCGCGCGAGACGCCGTTCGGCGGCACCATCGCGCATGGCTTCCTGTCGCTGTCGCTTTTGTCGGCAATGACCTTCGAGACCATGCCGCCGCTGGAGAACAGCAAGATGGGCGTCAATCACGGCTTCGACACGCTGCGTTTCCTGGCGCCGGTGAAGACGGGTTCGCGCATCCGCACCCGCTTCGTGCTGGCGGACGTCAAGGTGCGGCCGTCCGGCTGGGTGCAGACGGCGCATGACGTGACCATCGAGATCGAAGGTTCGAAGAAACCGGCGCTGACGGCGCGCTGGCTGACCTTGACACTGATCGAGCGTCAGCCCGAGAACGCATGAGCGACGAGGCCGGTGCCATAGACCAGGCGGCGCTTGCGCCCTATCTCGAGGCGCATATTCGGGGCTTTGCCGGCCTTTCTGCGATTGAAAAATTCAAGTCCGGCCAGTCCAATCCGACCTATCTTTTGACCACCGCCAGCGGCCGCTATGTGTTGCGCGCCAAGCCGCCGGGGCAATTGCTGAAATCCGCGCATCAGGTCGACCGCGAGTTCCGCGTCATGCAGGCGCTTGCCGGCACGGCCGTGCCGGTGCCGCGCATGCTGCATCTGTCAGGCGAAGAATCCCCGATCGGCCGCATGTTCTATGTCATGGAATATCTCGACGGCCGCATCTTCTGGGATCCGTCGCTGCCGGACGTTTCCGGCAATGAAGAGCGCGCCGCGATCTACGACGCGATGAACGCGACGCTTGCCGCCATGCACGACGTCGATGTCGAGGCCGTCGGCCTTGGCGATTTCGGCAGGCCCGGCAGCTATTTCGAACGCCAGCTCGCGCGCTGGACCGGCCAATACCGCGCCTCCGAAACCGAAACCATAACCGATATCGACAGGCTGATTGCGTGGCTCGAAACGCATATGCCGACCGAAGACGGCCGCGTTTCGCTTGTCCATGGCGACTACCGGCTGGACAACATGATGTTCGCGCCTGACGCGCCGAAGGTGATCGCGGTGCTCGACTGGGAGCTGTCGACGCTCGGTCATCCCTTCGCCGACCTCGCTTATCAATGCATGCAGTGGCGTCTGCCGCATGCCTCAGGTTTTCGCGGCCTCGGCGGCCTCGATCGCCGGGCTGCCGGCGTGCCTTCCGAGGAAGCCTATGTCGCCGATTATTGCCGCAGGCGCGGGATCGAGGAGATCAACAACTGGACCTTCTTCCTCGCCTTTTCCTTCTTCCGGCTGGCGGCGATCTGCCAGGGCGTCTACCGCCGCGCGCTGGACGGCAACGCCTCCAATCCGGAAAAGGCAAGGACCTATGGCGAGGCAGTGAAGCTGCTTGCCGCCCTTGCGGTGCAACTGATCGACGAGAACAGCTGAAGGCGGGAGAGCCGAGCGATGGGCCGTTTCGATGGGATGACGGTGCTGATCACCGGCGCGACCGGCGGTCTCGGCAGCGGCGCGGCAAAGGCCTTCGCCGCCGAAGGGGCGCGGCTGGTGCTCTCCGATCTCGACGAAGCTGCGCTCGGCGGTTTCGCCGCAACGCTCGACGCCGAGACGGCTCACCTTGCCGGCAATATCGCCGACGAAAAGCTCTCGGAGGATCTGGTGAAGCTTGCCATGCAAAAGTTCGGCCGGCTTGACGTCGCCGTCAACAATGCTGGCATCGTCCACTCCTTCGTGCGCCTGCCGCAGGTGTCCTCGGAAGAGGCGCGCCGCGTGGTCGAGGTCGACCTGCTCGGCGTTTTCTATGCCATGAAGCACCAGATTCCTCAGTTGGAACGGCAATTCAAGGAAGGCGGCAAGGGCGGTGTCATCGTCAACATCGCCTCGGTCGCCGGCCTCTCCGGCGCGCCGAAGCTATCGGTCTATGCCGCCGCCAAGCACGGCGTCATCGGCCTGACGCGCTCGGCCGCCCTGGAATATGCCAGCAAGGGAATACGCATCAACGCGGTCTGCCCGGCCCACACCCGCACGGCGATGGTCGACGGCTTCGTGCGTTTCACAGGAGTGTCCGAAGCCGAAGCGCTCGCCGAGCTCACGCGCGGCGTGCCGATGAAGCGTGTCGGCGAGGTCGACGAGATCATCACCGGCATCCTGTTCCTTGCCGACCCTGGCAACTCGTTCATGACCGGCCACACGCTGGCGCTCGATGGCGGCGTTGGCGCTATCTGAGCAACTTCAGGAAAAGTAGCCTAGACTAGCGGTTTTTCGTCCGGAATTGCGTTAAAACAAAGAGTTAGTGTGCACGCAAGGGAACTGGAACGCTCTCTTGTCCGTTTCCGTACACCGTATATAACTTCGTCAGGCAACCAACGATAAGAGGCAGCGGACATTGGCGCTGAGCGTTCAGAAACGCCGCGAGAAACAGAAGGCAGAGCTTCGCTCGGAACTGGTCGCGGCGGCTCACAAGCTGGTCCAGGAAGAGGGCTATGAGGGCTTGACCATCCGCAAGCTGGCCAAGCGCGTCGGCTACGCGCCGATGTCGGTTTATTCCTATTTCGCCGACAAGCAGGACATTCTGTTCGCGCTGGCCGAAGACGCCTTCGAAACGCTCGCCCGCCGCATCGAGGAGCACCCCGCGGACGATCCGGTCGAGGCGCTGCGGGCGGTGATGACCGAATATGCCGCCTTCGGGCTCGGCAACCCCAATGAATACCGTACCGTTTTCATGACCGAGAAAACCAGGTTGCCCGAAGGCCGCAGCTATGAGGACATGGAAGAGGGCAACCCGGCCATGAAGGTGCTGATAAGCCGGGTCGAGGCGTGCGTGGCCGCCGGCAAGCTCAAGGGCGATCCGCGCGCCATCGCCACCATGCTGTGGACCGTCGGCCACGGTACGATTTCGCTCTTGATTACCTTCCCCTTCTATCCGTTCGGTGACCCCCAGGCCTATGTGAAGCGGATGTGCGACTTCATGCTGGCCTCGTTGTCAGCGCAGGATATCCCCGCGCTCACCGAAACGCCCGTCAACTGCTGACCGGCGTCTGCGTCGGCTCTCCGTTATGCTGATCGCCTGGATTTTCGCGCGACGAATTCCTACGTTCAACAAAAGTTGTCGTACACGTACAAATTCCCTCTTGAATTCAGCTTCCGTTAACCGTATTTGTACGTCCTATCGTACATGTACGAACTGGAGATGGAAGATGAAGAAGATGATCCTCGCCCTTGCCACGGTGCTGGCCTTCTCGGGTGCCGCCGTCGCCGGCGCGAGCCATCCGGCGAAGCACGCCCCAGCGGCGGCCTGCGCTCAGGCCAACGCCAATGTGGTTCTTGATTGCACCGCGACCGGTTCGGTCGAAAAGGCGGACGCCGCCAAAACCCAGACCACCAAAAGCCCGCGCCTCGGCATTGACGTGAACCCCTGGTTCGTGCCCGGCCTCTGAAGCAATTCCAGCCTAAAGCTCAGCAGCTTCGAAGCACCGCAAAAGCGAAAAACGAAAACGGGCGGCACTTGGCCGCCCGTTTTCGTTTCGTCTGAAGTCCGATTGCCTGCTGCGACGGCGCTACTTCTTGCGCGACTTCAGTCCAGGCACGGTCTTGGCCTTGCCGGGCTTTGCCGGCCCGCCGGGGATGGAAGTGCTGGTGACCGACACCGGATCGCTGGCCGGAAACGTGTCCTCGAGGCCTTCCTCGAGTTCCTCTTCCTCAAGCTCGCGACGCCTTTCGTGCTCCAGCGAACGGACTGCAGCTGTCTTGTTGGATGACTTCGGCGCGGATTTGGACGGCATCGGCAATCTCCCTCGCAAGCCGCAGAAACGGCATGGACTGGCAATGGTTCCTTGGAACCGACGCCGCGAAGCTCAGTTCGCCGCGTCGCTCGCCGCTTCCGACAGCAGAGTAAAGACATAGTCCGAGAAGGAACGCCAGCATTCCACGCGGAACGCATCGGCCGCGCTGCGCAGCAGCACGATCTCGGACTTGCCGAGAATGGTGCGCGAGGCAGCACCCACCGGGAAAGCCTCGAGCGACAGGTCCTGCGGACAGCCCGAATTGATCGTCGCCGCGGCAGCAGGTCCGGCAACCGAAATCCCGACATTGCGGTGCGAGATGCCGACTGCCGAATGCAGCGCCGTCACCTTGGCGCAGTCGGCGAGCGGATCGTTTCCCGCCTCGTCGATGACCATCCATTCGTCGGGCCCGAGCCACAGCGCCGTGCGCCCGTCCTTCGTCGCCGAAGTCTTGGGCTTTGTCGGCAGCGTGAGACCGAGCGCCTTCGAGAGCGCGGCAAGCGAAACCTGCGGCGCACGCAGCGAGATGCGTTCGGCCGGCGGCAGCACCTCGACTTTGACATCCGGTGCCGACAGCACCCGGCCGTCGAGCGCCGGACGCCGCTCGACGGAGGCGGAAGCAGCAGCGGCTTTTGTCTTGGCGGCGGCCTTAGCCATTGAGGCGTTCTCCTTTCTCGTCGACGAACACCATGCCGGTGACCTCCACCTCGATCGTGCCGTTCGGCATTGGAACGTAGAGCGTCTCACCCATACGGTCGCGACCGCCGGCGACCAGCGCCAGCGCGATCGAGCGTCCGCAATTCTCCGACCAGTAGCTGGAGGTGACGTGGCCGATCATCTTCATCGGAATCGGTTGCTTCGGATCGGCGACGATCTGCGCGCCCTCTTCCAGCACCACCTTCGGGTCCTTGGTCTTCAGGCCGACAAGCTGCTTGCGGCCTTTGGCCACCAGGTCCGGCCGGGTCAGGCCGCGAATGCCGACAAAGTCGGTCTTCTTCTTGCCGACCGCCCAGTCGAGCCCGGCATCGTTCGGCGTGACCGTGCCGTCGGTATCCTGGCCGACGATGATGTAGCCCTTCTCGGCGCGCAGCACGTGCATCGTCTCGGTGCCGTAGGCGGTCGCGCCATGCTTCCGGCCTTCGGCCCACAGCGCTTCCCAGACAGCCTCGCCGTAGTCGGCCGGCACGTTGACCTCGAAGCCGCGCTCGCCGGTGAAGGACATGCGGAACAGCCTTGTCGGCACGCCGCAGATCTTGCCCTCGCGCACCGACATATGCGGCATCGCCTCGTCCGACATGTCGATGCCTTCGACCAGCGGCGCGATGATGTCGCGCGACTTCGGCCCCTGCACCGCGATCACCGCCCATTGTTCGGTGATCGAGGTCAGCCAGACATTGAGATGCGGGAATTCGGTCTGGAGGTAATCCTCCATGTGGTTCATGACGCGCGGCGCGCCGCCGGTCGTCGTCGTCACATGGAAGCGGTCCGGCGCCAGCCTGCCGACGACGCCGTCATCGTAGATGAAGCCGTCCTCGCGCAGCATGATGCCATAGCGGCAGCGGCCCGTTTCGAGCTTCTCCCAGGGGTTGGTGTAGAGCAGCTCCATGAACTTCGCCGCGTCCGGCCCGACCACCTCGATCTTGCCGAGCGTGGAGGCGTCGAACAGGCCGCCCGCCTTGCGCACCGTCACGCATTCGCGGTTGACGGCGGCATGCATGTCCTCGCCCGCCTTGGGGAAATACCAGGCGCGCTTCCAGTGGCCGACATCCTCGAACACAGCACCATGCGACGCCGCCCAGCCATGCGTTGCCGTGCGCCGGGTCGGGTCGAACAAGGCGCCGCGCGCGTGGCCGACGATCGAGCCGAAGGTGACCGGCGTATAGGGCGCGCGGAACGTGGTGAGGCCGACTTGCGGGATCGGCTTGCCGAGTTCCTCCGCGGCGATCGCCAGGCCATGCATGTTGGACGTCTTGCCCTGGTCCGTCGCCATGCCGTTGGTGGTGAAGCGCTTGACATGCTCGATCGAGTGCATGCCTTCATGCACCGCCTGGCGGATATCCTTGGCCGTGACATCGTTCTGGAAGTCGACGAAGGCTTTGACCGTGGTGCCCGGCCCGGCGCCGGGCGCCGCGCCCAGCATGCCGCGCGACCAGCTCTCGCCGGCGTCGACCTTCGGCTTGGCGCCCTTGCCGATCTTGCCGCCAGCCTCCTTCGCCGCCTTGGCGCCCGCCGCGTAAGCCTCGTCAACCGAGGCGGCCAGCCCGTCCGCGCCATTGCAGGCGCCGACCGAGACGCAGTCCTGCGCATAGGTGCCGGGCACGAAGCGCTTGGTCTCGTCGTTGAAGGCGACCTTGCCCCGCGATTGCGAGAACAGATGCACCGACGGCGTCCAGCCAGCCGACATCAGGATCGCGTCGACCGGAATCGTGCGCTCGCCGCCGCCATTCTTCGGCTGCACCGTCATCGAGGACACGCGCAATTTGCCGCCGGCGCTGACCACCGCGCGGCCGAAATTGATCTCGATGCCGAGTCCCCTCGCCTCGTCGATCACCGGTCCGGCCGGATTGTCGCGAAGGTCGACGATCGCCGCGACATTGACGCCGGCCTTCTTGAGGTCGATTGCCGCCGCGTAGGCGGAATCGTTCGCCGTATAGACGCCGACATTCCTGCCGACCGCCACACCATAGTGATTGAGATAGGTGCGCGCCGCTGAAGCGAGCATCACGCCCGGACGGTCGTTGTTGGCGAACACCATGTGGCGCTCGATGGCGCCGGTGGCGATCACGACGCGATTGGCGCGAACCTGCCACAGGCGCTCGCGCGCCAGCTCGCGGCCGGGGTTCTTGAGATGGTCGCTGACCCGTTCGACGAGGCCGACGAAATTCTGCGCGTAGTAGCCGAAGGCCGTGGTGCGGGAGAGCACACGCACATTGTCCATGGCCTTGAGCTTGGCGATCGCCGCTTGTGCCCAGGCATAGCCGTCCTGGCCATCGATCCTGGCGCCGCTCTCGAAGCGCAGGCTGCCGCCGAATTCGGCCTGCTCGTCGGCGAGGATCACCCGCACGCCGGTTTCGGCCGCGGCGAGCGCGGCCGCGATGCCTGCGGCGCCGCCGCCCAGCACCAGCACCTCGCAATGCGCGTAGCGCGCGGCGTAATGGTCCGGGTCCGGCTTTTCGGGAGAAACGCCGAGGCCCGCGGCAGCGCGGATCTTCGGCTCGTAGAGATCCTTCCAGGCCCATTTCGGCCACATGAAGGTCTTGTAGTAGAAGCCGGCCGAGAACATCGGCGATGCAAGGTCGTTGACGGCGCCGACGTCGAAGGCAAGCGACGGCCAGCGGTTCTGCGAATTGGCCGTCAGCCCGTCATAGAGCTCCTGCACGGTGGCGCGCACATTCGGCGTCTTGCGCGCATCATCGCGCACGATCTGCACCAGCGCGTTGGGCTCTTCGGCGCCCGCCGACAGGAAGCCACGCGGACGGTGATATTTGAACGAGCGCCCGACGAGATGCACGCCATTGGCGAGCAGCGCCGAGGCCAGCGTGTCGCCCTCGATGCCGATGTAGGGCTTGTCGTCGAAGCTGAACGAGGCGGTCTTCGCCTGGCTGAGGCGACCGGCGCCGGAAATGCGGAAAACGGCGTTCATTTCGAGGCTCCGGGCAGCTTCGCGGGCTTCGGCTCGCCGGCCTTGTAGGTCATGACGAACTTGTCGGTGACGGTGTCGCGCACGGCGTTGAAGAAGCGCGCGCAGCCATGGATGTGCCGCCAGCGCTCATAGATGACGCCTTTGGGATTCGCGCGGATGAAGAAGAATTTCTCGAAATCGTCGTCGCTCTCGGCGGCAATGTTGGTTGGGCGCGCGATATGCGCCTCGCCGGCATTGCGGAACTCGAGTTCCGGGCGCTCTTCCTCGCAATAGGGGCAGCGGATGAGAAGCATCTGGGTGATCCTAAAACTTGCCGTGACCGGCGCACGCGCCGGCTAAGTGAAAGCAAATCGGCTGAGCCATCATCAGTGCGCCACCGCCGCCGCGGCGGCCTCGTCGATGAGGCGCCCCGTGCGGAAGCGCTCGAGCGTGAAGGGCGCGTTGATCGGGTGCGGCTCGTCCCTGGCGATCGTGTGCGCGAAGACGTTGCCCGAGCCGGGCGTCGCCTTGAACCCGCCCGTGCCCCAGCCGCAATTGACGTAGAGCCCCTTGACCGGCGTCTTCGCCAGGATCGGCGAGCGGTCGGGGGTCACGTCGACGATGCCGCCCCAGGAGCGCAGCATCTTCATGCGGGTGAAGATCGGGAACATCTCGCAAATGGCGTCGAGCGTGTGCTGCAAGATGTGCAGGCCGCCGGTCTGCGAATAGGAGACATACTGGTCGGTGCCGGCGCCGATCACCAGCTCGCCCTTGTCGGACTGCGAGATATAGGCGTGCACCGTGTTCGACATCACCACGCAAGGCACCACCGGCTTGATCGGCTCCGAGACCAGCGCCTGCAGCGGATAGCTTTCGAGCGGCATGCGCACGCCGGCCATGTTCATGATGACCGACGAGTGGCCGGCCGCGACCACGCCGACCTTTTTGGCGCCGATGAACCCGCGCGTCGTCTCCACACCGCTGACCGCGCCATTGGCCGCGCGCTTGATGCCGGTGACCTCGCAATTCTGGATGATGTGCACGCCGCGCGCCGAAGCGCCGCGCGCATAGCCCCAGGCGACCGCGTCGTGGCGCGCCGTGCCGCCGCGGCGCTGCAGCGCGGCGCCCATCACCGGATAGCGCGCATCCTTGGAGATGTTGAGCGGCGGGCAGAATTCCTTCGCCTGTTCGGGCGTCAGCCATTCATTGTCGATGCCGTTGAGGCGGTTGGCATGGATGTGGCGCTTGAACACCTGGACGTCATGCACATTGTGCGCCAGCATCATGACGCCACGCGGCGAATACATGACGTTGTAGTTGAGTTCCTGGCTGAGCCCGTCCCACAGCTTCAGCGCATGGTCGTAGATGCCGGCGCTCTCGTCATAGAGGTAGTTGGAACGGATGATGGTGGTGTTGCGGCCGGTGTTGCCGCCGCCGAGCCAGCCCTTTTCCAGCACGGCGATATTGGTGATGCCGTGCTCGCTCGCCAGATAATAGGCCGTCGCCAGGCCATGTCCGCCGGCGCCGACGATGATGACATCGTATTCCTTCTTCGGCTCGGGCGACGTCCACTGCTCTTCCCAGCCCCTGTGGCCGCGCATCGCCTCGCGGGCAATGGCGAATACCGAGTATTTCTTCACGTTAAGCCTCGCGCCAAAAATCGCGGATGTCGTTCGGGCCTCTCCCGTCACGCGAGGTGTATCACTAGCGAAACCGCGATGTCATCCTTGCGCTGTTTGCGACGGCGCTTGCCGTTTTGCGCCACACTCAAAACGGAGTGTCTGCTCTGGCTTCCGCGGTTCTGTTCGGCGACACTCCTGCCGCGTGATGCCGGAGGACGACAATGGGTAATGCCTGGTGGAATCTGACCCTGCGCTTCCTGCTGGAACTTGCAGCGCTGCTTGGGCTCGGCTTGGCCGGCTGGAGCTTTGCCGTCGGGTTCAGCCGCTGGATTCTTGCTATCGTCTTGCCGCTCGTCGCGGCGGTGCTGTGGGGCACTTTCGCCGTGCTCAAAGATCCGAGCCGGTCGGGTCGAGCTCCGGTGCCGGTGCCCGGCGCCGTCAGGCTGGCGTTGGAACTTGTCATCCTGTGCGGCGGCGCCGCGGGATTCTATCTGACCGGTCACGCGGCCATCGGCATTATCATGGCTCTGCTGATTGCCCTCAGCTACGCCTTCTCGGGTCGACCGGCTGGCTTGGCTGTTGCGACAGTAGGGCAATGGCGGCTTTGCCGGTTTCGGGTGGCCGCAGCAATCCTCATCTGCGACCAAGCATCCAACCGCCGGCAAGCCCGGCACAAAGGAAGGATGCAAAGACATGTTCACCCTTGCAAACAAGGTCGCGATCGTCACCGGCGCGAGCTCCGGCATCGGCCGCGCCACCGCCAAACTGTTCGCCGAGCAAGGCGCTAGCCTGGTCGTCGCGGCCCGGCGTCAGGCCGAGCTCGACGCGCTCGTCGGCGAGATCGAGGAAGCGGGTGGCACAGCGATCGCCCTTGCCGGCGACGTCCGGGACGAACCCTATGCCAAGGCTCTGGTCGAGCTCGCCGTCAAAAGGCTCGGCGGCCTCGACATCGCCTTCAACAATGTCGGAGCCGTCGGTCAGATGGGGTCGGTTTCCGACCTGTCGCTGGAGGGCTGGCGCGAGACGCTCGATACCAATCTCACCAGCGCGTTTCTCGGCGCGAAGTATCAGGTGCCGGCGATGATCGACCAGGGTGGTGGTTCGCTGATCTTCACTTCCACCTTTGTCGGCCACACCGTCGGCATGCCCGGCATGACCAGCTACGCGGCGAGCAAGGCCGGCCTGATCGGATTGACGCAGGTGCTTGCCGCCGAATACGGTCCGAAAGCCATTCGCGTCAACGCGCTCCTGCCGGGCGGCACCGATACGCCCGCGGCAACGTTCAAGACGCCGGAATCGCGGACATTCGTCGAAAATCTGCATGCCTTGAAGCGCGTGGCCCAGCCGGAAGAGATAGCCCGTTCGGCGCTCTACTTAGCTTCCGACGCATCGAGCTTCACCACCGGCACAGCCTTGTTTGCCGATGGCGGCGTCTCGATCAACCGGACGTGATCCGGTCGGCAGGTTGGAAACACGCTCATCCGCTGAAATTTAGCGGTACGGCCTTGCATTTCGGCGCAAATTGACGATTTCGTTTCCCGTCGAAAACGGACGGGGAACGATGCTGCTGATCAGAACCTATGTTGCCCAGAGTGCCATCGAAGGCGTCGGTGTCTTCGCCGCCGAGCCGATCCGCAAGGGCGCTTCGATCTGGCGCCTCGACCCGAATTTCGACCGGCTGATCCCTATGGATAAATATGAGGCCGCGCCGCCGCATCTGCGCGAGTTGCTCGACCGCTACGCCTATCCGAGCCCGGACAAGCCTGGCTTCATGGTCTATGAGGTCGACAATGGCCGCTTCATGAACCATTCGGAACGGCCGAACACGGATTTCTCGCAATATGGCGGCGCCACCGCCATTCGCGACATCGCCGCCGGCGAGGAAATCACCTGCGACTATGGCGAGTTTTTCGGGGACTTTGCGCGCCTCCATCTGACGACCGCGTAGGGCGAACAAACCTCCGGGCGCAGCGCTCGGGTTTTTGATCGCTGTTTCCCGCAATCAAAGGTGGACATGCCAGCGTGATTCTGCTATCAGCCGCCACAATTCGCGGTGCAGCTCGCCGCGGAGGCATCTCAGCTATGGCTGTTTGCCTAACGATTTCAAACCCGAAGACAGGATTGCCCGTGCAGGTACTCGTCCGCGACAACAACGTTGATCAGGCGCTTCGCGCGCTGAAGAAGAAGATGCAGCGCGAAGGTATTTTCCGCGAAATGAAGATGCGCGGTCATTACGAGAAGCCGTCCGAGAAGCGTGCCCGCGAGAAGGCGGAAGCCGTGCGCCGCGCCCGCAAGCTGGCCCGCAAGCGCGCCCAGCGCGAAGGTCTGCTGCCGATGGCCCCGCGCCCGGCTCCGGCTGGTGCTGCCGGCGCATCGCGCTCGCCGCGTTCATAACGCCAATTTTTCGTCCTTTTCGAAGGATACCGAGGGTGGCGCGATGCGGAATCGCCGCCACCTTTTTGTTTATAGATTCGAGCCGGGTCGGAGAGGGAACGGACTGACGGCGCCGCGGCAGTGAGGACAAAGATGAACGCAATTTCCGTAGAGCGCGGAACCGCTTTTCGCGGCTTCGCCCTGACGGCGGCCCTGCTTTCGGGTCTGGCGCTTGCAGCATGCCAGACGACCCCGACAGGTGAGTTCAATTCGATCGACAAGGCGCAAGCGTCGAGCGAGAACATCTCCTCGCTGTCGGCGGTCATCCAGCGCAATCCGCAGGATCCCGAAGGCTATAATGTGCGCGGCTCGGCCTATGGCCGCGGCGGCCAGTACCAGGCGGCGCTCAAGGACTTCAATCAGGCCATCCAGCTCAATCCGAACTTCTACCAGGCCTATTCCAACCGCGCGCTGATCCAGCGCTTCCTCGGCAATCAGCAAGCAGCTTTGGCCGACTACAACCGCGCGATCCAGATCAACGCCAACTACGACGCCGCCTATATCGGCCGCGGCAATCTCTACCGCAAGGCGGGCCGCACCCAGGATGCCTTCAACGACTTCCAGAAGGCGATCCAGCTCGACACCACCGATGCCCGCGCCTATCACAATCGCGGCCTGATCTATCAAAGCCAGGGTCAGCACAAATTCGCCATCGAGGATTTCTCGACCGCGATCTCGCTGGCGCCGGACGCCGCCGAGCCCTACAACGGCCGCGGCCTCTCCTATCTGGCGACAGGCGACGAGGACAACGCCTTCGCCGACTTCAACATGGCCATCAAGCTCGACGGCAAGAATGCCGAGGCATGGGCCAACCAGGCGCTGATCTACGAGCGGCGCGGCGACAAAGGAAGGGCGGCCAAGTCGTATCGCGAGGCTGTCCACCTCGACCCCAACTACCAGCCGGCCAAGGACGGCCTTTCGCGCACCGGCGGCAACGCCAGCTGATCGGAAGCTGACGCCAACAGGCAGTTTTGCACGACGCACCGTTGTCACCGGCGGCCATAGTGTTGCGCAGCGGGGACGCCGCTGGCGATCCGTTAACCGCACCAAGGCAAAGCGTTAACCTTCGTCATGTTCGCGCCAAGTTTTCGGCGGAACGCTCGACACACCTCGATCGTTTAGGCCGGGGCCAAGATTTTCGCGAAAGGACCTTTCCATGATCAAAACACTTGCCTATGCCGCTGCCGCGCTTGTCGCCACGGTCCTCGCTTCTCCGGTAAGCGCCGGCACGCTCCGGCTCGGCACGCTCGATTGCACCATCGACGGCGGCGTCGGCTACGTCATCACCTCGAACAAAGGCGTGTCCTGCGTCTTCCGCCCATCCCATCACGGCCCGGCCGAGATTTATACCGGGATCATCTCCAAGCTCGGCGTCGACGTCGGCAAGACGCATCAGGGCCAGCTCGTCTGGGCGGTGCTTGCCGCCACCCGCAGCCATGATGCGGGCGATCTCGCCGGCAGCTATTACGGCGTCAACGCCGAGGCGAGCGTGGTGACCGGCGGCGGCGCCAACGTCCTGGTCGGCGGCTTGGACAGCGCCTTCATGCTGGAGCCGCTCAGCGTGCAGGCGCAGACCGGCCTCAACCTGGCCGTCACCGTGGCGTCGCTGGATCTCGTCCACTCTTATAAGTGAGCCTTCGGCTTTTCAAATTCATTGCGCCGCACTCGGCCCGGAACATCTGTTCCGGGCCGAGTGCTTTGGAAAGCCGGATCCCTTCGGCGCCAATGGTGGCTTGCCCCGAAAATTCGCGAAAAAGCCTGTTGAGCTCAACTGCGCTTGAGGTTCTACAAGCCCTGCCGAACTGGATCTTGCCCCTCGTTCGCAACGCGGATGAGGTGCGCAGAACAAGCAGGAGATCGGCGTGACGGCAGCGAGCGGCAACAAGGCGGCCAGCAACAGGGTGGATTGGCGGGCGCTGTGGGCGAGCGGCGACCTGGCGCGCTTCTGCTTCGTCAGCCTCGGCATCCTGCTGCATGCCACCAACGAAACGATGGTGGCGACGGTGATGCCGGCCATGATCGGCGAACTGGCGGGCGTGCAGCTTGTCGGCTGGTCGCTGGCGGTCTATGAGCTCGGCGCGATCGTCGCCGGCGCCGCGGCCGGCCGGCTGGTCAGTTATGTCGCCCTGCGCTCCAACATGATGGTCGCCGCACTGCTCTATGCGATCGGCGCGCTGATCTGCGCCGCGGCGCCTTCCATGCCGTTGTTCCTCGTCGGACGTCTGGTCGAAGGGCTTGGCGGCGGCGC
This sequence comes from Mesorhizobium sp. CA14, assembly GCF_020165195.1. Classification (GTDB taxonomy): domain Bacteria; phylum Pseudomonadota; class Alphaproteobacteria; order Rhizobiales; family Rhizobiaceae; genus Mesorhizobium. Next base: position 20,733 of record NZ_JAIUHR010000035.1, read on the forward strand.
GCTCGTATCGCTGGCCTTCGTCTCAGTCGAGCGCCTGTTTCCACGCAACATCTGGCCGCAGCTCTTCGGCATCATGTCCGCGGTCTGGGGCGTCGCAGCCTTCAGCGGCCCCATGCTGGGCGCTATCATGACCGAGTTCCTGTCGTGGCGCTGGGCTTTCGGCGTCTTCACCTTGGGTGGCGCGGCGATGGCGCTGGCAAGCTTCATCGTGCTCGACACGCCCCAGGCGAGGAAGCCGCAGGCGAGCGACGGCAAGGCACCGCCCTTCCCCTATCCCGCGCTTGCCTGTCTCGCCCTCAGCGTCGTGCTGATCGCCGCCGCCGGCATCGATATCGCCCTGGTGCGCTCGTCGCTCCTCCTCTTCCTCGGCCTGATCGGCCTGGCGCTTTTCTTCCACATGGATGCGCTTAGACCGCAATCCCGGCTCTTCCCGTCGCCTCTGTTTTCATGGCGCTCGCCGCTTGGCAGCGGCATGACCATGGTTGCGGCTTTCTCCGTGGCGACCTGCACCTTCACCATTTACGGGCCGCTGCTTCTGACCACGCTGCACGGCATTCCGATCCTGACCACCGGCTACATCATCGCCGCCGAATCGATCGCCTGGTCGGTCCTGTCGATCCTCATCGCCAATGCGCCGCTGGAGCGCGAGAGGCTGATCATCGTCGCCGGCGCGCTGATGATCGCCTCCGGCCTCGCCGGCTTCGCCTACACGATCCCTGCCGGCTCGATCCCGCTGATCCTGCTCTGCGCCCTTTTGCAGGGCGGCGGCTTCGGCGTTTGCTGGCCCTTCCTCACGCGCGTCATCGTCGCCTCGGCCCGCGATGGCGAGCAAACCATCGCCTCGGCCGCCGTGCCGACCATGCAGCGCATCGGCTATGCCGTGGGCGCGGCGGTTGCGGGCATCATTGCCAATGCCAGCGGCTTCTCCGAAGGGTTGAACCGCGATGCCGCAGCAAGCGTCGCCGGCTGGCTGTTTCTGGCTTTCGTGCCCCTCGGCGTGTTCGGCTGCCTGGCGGCGCTGAGGATATTTTTAGCGGCAAACCGGCCGCGATTGGCAGCGGGTTGACGGGGATGTCAAGGCGGCCGCGGCCGAAGCGCCGGCTTGCCGCTCGGGCTCAGACCGCGACAGTCTGCTGCAGCCGCGCCGCAATCAACGCGGCGAGCCGCGCCGCCACCTCGTCCTTGCCCATTTCCGGCCATTCCTCGACGCCGGCCCTGGACACGATGCGCACCTTGTTGCGGTCGCCGCCCATCACCCCGGATGGCCCGATCCCGCTTTCATGCGAGACATCATTGGCGACGATGAAGTCGGCGCCCTTCTTCTTCAACTTGGCCTCGGCATTGGCGATCAGATCCTGGGTCTCGGCGGCGAAGCCGACGACGAGGCCCGGCCGCCGGGCATGATGGCTGATGCCGGCCAGGATGTCCGGATTTTCGACCATCTGCAGCGAAGGCGGCCCTTTGCCCGCCACCTTCTTGATCTTCTCGCCGGCGGCGTTTTCCGTGCGCCAGTCGGCAACCGCCGCGACGAACACGGCGGCATCCGCCGGCAGCAGGCTCTCGACCGCTTGCTTCATCTGCACGGCCGTTTCGACGTGAATGGTCGCAACACCGGCCGGATCGGCAATGGTGACCGGGCCGGAGACAAGCCTGACATCGGCGCCGAGCTTCGCAAGCGCGACCGCGATGGCGTGGCCCTGCTTGCCGGAAGACCGGTTGGCGATGTAGCGCACCGGGTCGATCGGCTCATGCGTCGGCCCGGAGGTGACGATGATCCTGCGGCCGGCAAGCGGCTTCGGCTTCTCGTCGAGCATGGCCTCGATCGCGGCGACGATCTCTAGCGGTTCGGCCATGCGGCCCTCGCCCGCTTCGTTGCTCTCGGCCATCTCGCCCTTGCCGGGACCGACAAAGATGATGCCGTCCTTCAGCAAGATCGCCCGATTGCGCCGCGTTGCCGGATGCGCCCACATTTTCGGGTTCATCGCCGGTGCCATCAGCACCTTCTTATCGGTGGCCAGAAGCACGGTCGAGGCAAGGTCGTTGGCGTGGCCATTGGCGAGCTTCGCCATCAGGTCGGCGGTCGCCGGCGCGACAACCAGCAGATCGGCCTCGCGCGACAGCCTGATATGGCCGACATCGTGCTCGTCCTTGCGGTCGAACATTTCGGTGAAGACATGATCGGCCGAAAGCGCGCCGACCGACAGCGTGGTGACGAATTCCTGCGCTGCCGACGTCATCACCACCCGCACCGAAGCGCCGCGCTCGCGCAACCGCCGGATCAGGTCGAGGGCTTTGTAGGCGGCAATGCCGCCGCCGATAATGAGCAGGATGCGTTTGCCGGAGAGAGAACCTCGCGAAACTGATTTGGCGGATGCGGCGACAATCGGCGCCGCCCGCTCCTTTGAGCCTGTCAGCGCACGCAGCTTTTCTTCGATCTGGCCGATGCGATCGGCCTGCCCTGCCCGGCCTTCGACCGCGGCGCGTATCATCGCCCGCGCCTGCTCCTCCATCGAGCAGCCATTTTCGGCCGCGAGTTGCCGCAGCAGCTCCTTGACCTCGTCATCCAGATTGCGGATCGTGATGCTGGCCATGTGATTGCACTCGCATGAGGTAGCGCTTGCAATGATAGCAATGCAATCAATCGGCGACAAGCCGTGTGGCGGTCAGAGCAATTTCCAGGCGATGCAGATCAGCGTCAGCGCAATCACCCACAGCGCCACTCGACCGGAGCGGGTGTGGCGCGCTTCCGCCCTGCCTATCGCGCGCGCGGTCGCTTCGTCGAAGCGCAGGCCGTTTTCCGCCATCAAATCGATCTCGCGCGACAGCCGCTCGGTGCGGGCCACAAGATCCGGCGCCTGCCTTGCCAGCGACACAAGGGCTCTGCCAGCGTCGCGGGCGTCGGCGAGCATGCCGCGCGGGCCGAGATTGCCCGCGATCCAGTCGCTGACCACAGGCTCGGACGTCTTCCACATGTTGAAGGCCGGATCGAGCGTGCGGGCGACGCCTTCGACCACCACCATGGTTTTTTGCAAAAGCACCAGCTCGGTCCGCGTCGCCATATCGAACAGCTCGGTGACTTCGAACAGTAGCGTCAGCAACTTCGCCATCGAAATGGTCTCGGCCGACTGGCCGTGGATCGGCTCACCGATGGCGCGGATCGCCTGCGCGAAGGCCGAGACATTGTGCTGGCGCGGCACATAGCCCGCCTCGAAATGCACCTCGGCGACGCGCTGATAGTCGCGCACGATGAAGCCGTAGAGGATTTCGGCGAGGAAGCGCCGCTCCTTCTTGCCGAGCCGGCCTGCAATGCCGAGATCGACGGCGACGATGGTGCCGTTCGCCTCGACAAACAGATTGCCCGGATGCATGTCGGCATGGAAGAAGCCGTCGCGCAACGTGTGCCTGAGGAACGACTGGACCAGATTGGCGGCGATCGCCTTGAGGTCGTGACCGGCGGCGGCAAGGCCGGCCAGATCGTTCATCTTGACGCCGTCGATCCACTCCATGGTGAGGACATCGCGGCCGGTCCGCTCCCAGTCGACCGCCGGCACGCGAAAACCCGGATCGTCCTTGGTGTTCTCGCCGAGTTCGGAAAGCGCGGCCGCCTCAAGCCTCAGATCCATCTCGATTCTGGTGGTCTGTGCCAGCGTCTCGGTCACCTCGACCGGGCGCAGGCGACGCGACGCGGGGATGTATTTCTCCTGCAGGCGGGCGGCAAGGAAATAGCTTTCGAGGTCCTGGAAGAAGCGGTGCCGCACGCCGGGCCGGATAACTTTCACCGCCACCTGCGAAGCGCTACCCTCGCGCACGATTTCGGCGCCGTGCACCTGCGCGATAGAAGCCGCCGCCACCGGCTCGCCGAAGCTCGAATAGAGATCGTCTATCCTGCGACCAAGCGAGGCTTCGATCGCATGGATCGCCGCCGCCTTCGGGAAGGTGTGCATCTTGTCCTGCAGCAATGCGAGATCCAGCGCCATGTCGTTGCCGACGACATCGGGCCGCGTCGCCAGGAACTGGCCGAGCTTGACGTAGGAGGGTCCGAGCCGCACCACCGCGCGCGCCAGCCTGTCGCCGCGCTGATAGCTCAACGCCCGGCGGCGGGTGAAAAGCCGCGCCACGCGCCATCCGAATTTCGGCATGCCGGAGAGCTCTTCGCCCGGCAGCGCCGCGACGACGCCCTCGCGGACCAGCACCCAGCCGGCCCGGGCGAGCCTGAAGGCGGCGGCAACGCTGCTCATAGGCCTGCCTGCCTCAAAGGGGCCTGTTTCAAAGCGGCCTGCTGCAAAGGGCTGCGCCTCAAAGCTTCCAGCCGGAATGAAGGGCGGCGATGCCGCCCGAATAGTTGCGGAAGGTGACGCGGTCGAAGCCGGCGCGGGTGATCATTGCTGCGAAATTCTGCTGGTTGGGGAACTTACGGATCGATTCGACCAGATAAGAGTAGGGCTCGTCGTCGCCGGTCACCGCCTTGCCGATCCTGGGGATCGCGTTGAACGACCAGGCCTCATAGGCCTTGTCGAGCAGCGGCATGTCGACCTCGGAGAACTCCAGGCACAGAAACCGTCCGCCGCGCTTCAGCACGCGATAGGCTTCGGCAAGCGCGACCTCGATGCGCGGCACGTTGCGGATGCCGAACGCGATCGTATAGGCATCGAAGCTATCATCCTCGAACGGCAGCGCCTCGGCATTGGCCTCGACGAAATCGGTGTTTGCGGCAAGCCCCAGCTTCTCGGCGCGGTCGCGGCCGACGGTCAGCATCGAGCCGTTGATGTCGAGCACCGTGGCATGGGCCTGGCGCTGGCTGGCCTCGACGATGCGGAAGGCGATATCGCCGGTGCCGCCGGCGACATCGAGCACTTTCCAGCCCACTTTCTTGGGAGGGTTCAGCCAGGCGACCATCGCGTCCTTCCACAGCCGATGCAACCCGGCCGACATCAGATCGTTCATCAGGTCGTATCGATTGGCCACCTTATGGAAGACGTCGTTGACCAGGGGCTGCTTCTCGCCTGCCCCGACCTTCCTGAAACCATAGGAGGTTTCCATGCCGCCCGCGGCCGTGGTTCTCTCAACTGACATTATTTTGATCCGCCATAAAACCGGCGGGACCATAGCCGATCGATGGTGCCGACGCTATTGTCCAAGGCGCGGTTTTCGGCCGCGCTGTCAAAACCCTGCCGGGAATGGTCTTGCATGATTTTCCGGCCAGCACCTGTGCGAGAGCAGCATACCGGACGGGATGACCGCATGATTTTGAAGGCCGAACTGCACTGCCACATCGAAGGGGCGGCAGCGCCCGAGCTCGTCGTCAGCCAGGCCCGCAAATACGGCAAGGATCCTTCGCCCTATATCCAGGACGGCTCCTTCGTCTGGCACGATTTCACCTCGTTTCTCGCGGCTTACGATTTCGCTTCCGACCTGTTCCGCAGTGAAGAAGACTATGCACGCCTCACCGACTATTATCTGACCAGCCTCGCCCGCGACGGCGCCATCTATTCCGAGGTTTTCACCTCGCCCGACCATGCCAAAAAGGCCGGGCTGTCGCCAAAAGCCTATACGGATGCGCTGGGCGAAGGCATGGCCCGCGCGAGAGCCAAGACCGGCATCGAGGGCCGCATGATCGTCACCGGCGTGCGCCATGTCGGCGTCGAGGCGATCGAGCAGGCGGCGCGCTTCGCGGCGCGTTGCGGTCACCCGCTGGTGACCGGGTTCGGCGTCGCCGGCGACGAGCGCATCGGCGATTTCGAAGATTATGTGCGCGCCTTCGAGATCGCGCGCGAAGCGGGCCTCGGCATCACCATCCATGCCGGCGAGCTGATGGGCTGGGAAAGTGTGGCCGCGGCTCTCGACCACATCCGCCCCTCCCGCATCGGTCATGGCGTTCGCGCCATCGAGAACCCCGACCTTGTCCGCCGCATAGCCGACCAGGGCGTGGTGCTGGAATGCTGCCCAGGCTCCAACATCGCGCTGAAAGTTTTCGACAGCTTCGCCGACCACCCTTTTCCGGCGCTGCGCGCCGCCGGCTGCAAGGTGACGCTCAACTCCGACGACCCGCCCTATTTCTGGACCTCGCTGAAGCGCGAATACGATATCGCCGCCGAGCATTTCCGCATGGATGACAAGGCGCTCACCGCCGTCACCAGGACGGCCATCGAGGCGGCCTTCGTGGACAAGAAGACCAAGGCGATGCTGCTAGGCCGGTTGGACGTGAAGATGCGGTGAGCAGGGAAAAGGGAGTGGTCAGTAGTGATTGATTTGGCCGCGCGCACATCACGCGGTTGAAGGCTGGTGCTTTCCCTCAGTCAGGGACTCGCAAATCGGCTCACTATTCACTACTCACTAGGCACTACCCACTGCGAACCAGTCGGAGCACATCATGCAGGGCGTCACCGTCGTCGACCACCCCCTTGTCCAGCACAAGCTGACCATCATGCGCAAGAAAGAGACCTCGACGGCCGGCTTCCGGCGGCTGCTGCGTGAGATTTCACTTCTGCTCGGCTATGAGGTCACCCGCAATCTCGAGCTGACCACGACCACGATCGAGACGCCGATCGAAGAGATGGAGGCGCCGACGCTGGAAGGCAAGAAGCTGGTCTTCGCCTCGGTGCTGCGCGCCGGCAACGGCCTGCTCGAGGGCCTGCTCGACCTGGTGCCGGCGGCGCGCGTCGCCCATATCGGCCTCTACCGCGACCATGAGACGCTGGAAGCGGTCGAGTATTTCTTCAAGGCGCCGAGCGATCTTGCCGACCGTCTGGTGATCGTCGTCGATCCGATGCTGGCGACCGCCAATTCGGCGATCGCGGCGATCGACAAGCTGAAGGGACGCGGCGCTACCAACATCCGCTTTCTCTGCCTGCTGGCCGCCCCGGAAGGCATCGAGCGCTTCACCAAGGCGCATCCGGACGTGCCGGTCTTCACCGCCTCGATCGACCGGCAGCTGAACGACAAGGGCTACATCATGCCCGGCCTCGGCGATGCCGGCGACCGCATGTATGGGACAAAGTGAGCGCCCCTCTTAACCGGCCGTTTACGCAAGCTTGCGGTTCCCGCGCGCGTTAAAGTCGTGCACACCATGCCGGACTAAGCATGCTGCTTCGGGAGCAATTCCAGGAAAAGTGCGAGGCGGTTTTCCGTTCGGAATTGCTCCAAAGACAAAGAGCGGTTCAACGTTTCCTTGAAATGGTGAAACGCTCCAGGGGCATCCATGCTGCGCAAGCTTCTCATCCTCGGCATCTTTGCCGGAACCTCGGCCTCAATTCCGATCGTCTATCAGGCTAACCCGCATCTGGTGGACGGCCTGCTGAAATCGACCCTCGGCTCGCAGCCGGCAGCACCGGAAGCTCAGCCGCAGGTCAATCTCGCTTCGGTCCCGGACAAACCGCCGACGCCGATGCCGCTCGGCCGCCAGGTGCTGGTCAACGCCGATGCGCGCGGCCACTTCACGTCGCAGTTCAAGCTCAATGGCCGTCAGATCGACGGCTTGATCGACACCGGCGCGACGCTGGTTGCCATCAACACCTCGACCGCGCGCAGGATCGGCATCTCGCTCAACCCGTCGGACTTCAATCGTCAGGTGAACACCGCCAACGGGGTGATCAAAGCCGCCGTGGTGACGGTCGAGCGCCTGCAGATCGGCAAGATCTCCGTCGACAGCGTCCAGGCGATGGTCCTCGACGACAAAGCGTTGCAGACCAACCTGATCGGCATGAGCTTCCTGCAGCGGTTGCAGAAATACCAGGTCCAGGACGGCGCGCTGCTGCTCGTCCAGTAAGTCCGATCAGCGCGGCAGTATCCGCCTGAGCACGGTCTTTTCGGCGGGCGGTTTGGAACCGCCGATCGTATAAGCCGCTCGCACGGCCGCAGCCGCCGCCTCCGCCTCCGCATTGGTGCGGGCATGCACCAGCGCCAGCGCCTCTCCCGGGCGCAGCTCGGCGCCGACCGGCAACAGTCGGGTCAGACCGACGGCATGATCGATTTTGTCGTCCGGATGAGAGCGCCCGCCCCCGAGCGTGACGACGGCAAGCCCGATGTCGCGCGTGGCGATGCCGGTCACGAACCCGTCCTGTTCCGCTTTGACGGCGAGTTCGACCGGCGCCGCCGGCAGATAATTCTCCGGCTTCTCGATGAAATCGCCGGGACCGCCAAGCGCGGAAACCATCCGCGCGAAGACGGCTGCGGCACGGCCGCCGGCGAGCGCTTCGGTGGCGCGCCTGATACCGTCCTGGTGGGACGAGACGAGGCCCGCCGACTGCAGCATCTCGGCCGCCAGCGCCAGCGTCACCTCCTCCAGCCGGCGGTCGCGATAGCGGCCGGTGAGGAAATCGACGGCATTCTTGACCTCGACCGCATTGCCGGCGGCCGAGGCCAGCGGCTCGTTCATGCCCGTCACCAGCGCCGATGCGCTCAGGCCGGCGCCATTGGCCACCTCGACAAGGCTGTTCGCCAGGGCGGCCGCGTCGCGCGACTTTTCCATGAAGGCGCCGTTGCCGACCTTCACGTCGAGCACCAGTGAGCCCAAGCCCGCGGCGAGCTTCTTCGACAGGATCGAGGCGGTGATCAGCGGGACCGATTCGACTGTGCCGGTGACGTCTCGGATCGCGTAGAGCCGGCGGTCGGCCGGCGCGAGATTGGCGGTCTGGCCGATAATGGCGCAACCGGTCTCGAGCACCGTCTTGCGAAAGAGCGCCACGTCCGGCTGGCTGGCATAGCCGGGAATGGCATCCATCTTGTCCAGTGTGCCGCCGGTGTGGCCGAGGCCGCGACCCGAGATCATCGGCACATAAGCGCCGCAGGCGGCGACGATCGGCGCCAGCATCAGCGAGACATTGTCGCCGACGCCGCCGGTCGAATGCTTGTCGGTGACCGGGCCCGGCAGGTCGGACCAGTCGAGCACGTCGCCGGAATCGCGCATGGCGAGCGTCAGCGCCACGGCTTCCTCGCGGCTCATGCCGTTGAGGAAAACTGCCATCGCAAAAGCGCCGACCTGGCCCTCGGAGATGGTGCCGGCCGTCAGCCCGGCGATGAAGGCCGCGATCTCGTCGGCCGAGAGTTTGTGGCCGTCGCGTTTGCGGCGGATGATCTCCTGCGGCAGCATCAGTCGGGCAAGCCGTCCTGGAAGACGCGCCGCAGGATCGTCGCCAGCCGCGCGCCGCCGACCGGCGCCATGTCCTTGGTTTCCTGGTGCGAGAGTTCCGCTCCCGTCATGCCGGCCGCCAAATTGGTGACGACAGAGCAGGCGGCGACCTTGAGCCCGAGGAAGCGGGCGAGGATGACCTCCGGCACGGTAGACATGCCGACGGCGTTGGCCCCCATGACGCGCGCCATGCGGATCTCGGCCGGCGTCTCGAAGCATGGTCCCGAGAACCACATATAGACGCCTTGATGCAGCGCAGTTCCCGTTGCCTTCGCCGCCTTCTCGATCGCTTTGCGCAGGCCCGCATCATAGGCCTCCGTGAGGCCGACGAAGCGGCGGTCGCTCGGCTCGCCGATCAGCGGGTTGGAGCCGGAGAAATTGATGTGGTCGGTGATCAGCATCACCGAGCCCGGTCCCATTTCAGGATCGACCGAGCCGGCGGCATTGGTGAGGATCAAATGCGAGATGCCGATGCCGGCAAGCACCTCGAGCGCCGGCCGCATCGCGGCTGCGTTGCCATGCTCGTAATAATGCGCCCGGCCGGACAGCATCAGCACCGGCGTGCCGGCGAAATGTCCGGCCACCACCTCGCCGGCATGGCCGGAAACGCCGCTGCGCGGGAAGCCCGGCAATTCGGCATAGGAAATGCGCCTGGCGTCCTTGACCTGGTCGACCAGCCCGCCGAGGCCCGAGCCCAGCACAAGCGCCGCTGTAGGCGCCAGCCCGTCCAGCTTCTCGACCAGATGATCCAGCGCTTCCTTCATTTCAGCCCGCTCTTCATTTCAAGATGTCGCCCCTGAAGCCGTAGGGCAGCATGTCGCCCATGGTCACAGTCTCGGCCACGCCGGCATTGTCGCACAGATAAAGCTTCGTCTCCGGCCGGCAGAATTCCGCCAGCCGCTGCCGGCAGCCGCCGCAGGGCGAGCATTTGGCCATGCGCTCGGCGATCACCGCGATCTCGACGATCTTGCCGCCGCCGCCCATGATGTAGTGGCCGAGCGCCGTCGTCTCCGCGCACCAGCCTTCCGGATAGGACGCCACCTCGATGTTGGCGCCGGTGAAGATGCGCCCGTCCTCGGTGCGCAGCGCTGCGCCCACCGGGAACTTCGAATAGGGCGCATAGGCCTTGGCCATCGCCGTCTTCGCCGCCTCGAACAGATCATGCGACATTCGGTTCTTCTCTCCCACGATCTTGTTCAAATGCCGGTCGCCACCGGGCGAAATTTCGCCCCGGCGTTCTCCGACCTTAGCGTTCCTTCACGTAAGGCACGCCGCCGGCGCGCGGCGGAATGGCCTTGCCGATGAAGCCGGCGAGCAGGACGACGGTGAGCACATAGGGCAGCGCCTGCATGAACTGCACCGGCACCTTGCCGATGATCGGCAGCGGCGAGCCCTGCAGGCGGATCGCCGCGGCATCGAGGAAGCCGAACAAAAGGCAGGCGAACATGGCGTTGACCGGCTTCCATTTGGCGAAGATGAGCGCTGCCAGCGCGATATAGCCCTTGCCCGCCGTCATGTCCTTCACGAAGCCGCCATTCTGCACCATCGAGAGATAGGCGCCGGCGACCCCGGTGAGAATGCCGGTGCAGATCAGCGCGCGATAGCGCAGCCAGGCGACCGAGATGCCGGCGGTATCGACGGCAGCGGGATTTTCGCCGACGGCACGCATCCTCAGCCCAAAGCGGGTGCGAAACAGCACCCACCAGGTGAACGGCACCATGGCGAAGGCGAAATAGACCAGAATCGAATGGCCGGAGATCAGCTCGCCATAGATCGGGCCGATGACCGGCACATCCTTGACCGCGTCGGCGCCGGGCCAGGTGATCGCTTCGAAACGCTCGCCCGGCTGCAGCGCCGGCGTGCGCCCGCCCTGTTGGAACCAGGCCTGGCCGAGGATGATGGTCGATCCGGCGGCGATGAAATTGATCGCCACGCCGGAGACGATCTGGTTGCCGCGATGCGTGATCGAAGCGAAGCCGTGCACCAGCGCGAAGGCGACGGAGATCAGCACCGCCGTGCCGAGACCGATCAGCGCCGAGTGGAAGACCGCGGCGGCCGAAGCCCCGGCAAAGGCGCCGACCAGCATCTTGCCTTCGAGCCCAATGTCGAAGATGCCGGCCCGTTCCGAATAGAGGCCCGCCAGGCAGGCGAGCAGCAGCGGCACCGAAAGGCGGATCGTCGAATCGAGCACCTGGACGATTGCGTTGAACATGTCCATCTCAGGCCCCCGTGCCTTTGACCGCCTGCATGCCGACCGATTTCGGACTGACCGAGGCGAACAGCGCCTGGATGTAAGGCCTGAACATATGTTCCAGCGCACCGGCAAAGAGGATGACCAAGCCCTGGATGATGACGATCATGTCGCGGCTGATCGCCGGCATCTCGAAGGCAAGCTCCGCGCCGCCCTGGTAGAGCATGCCGAACAGGATCGCCGCCAGGACGATGCCGACCGGATGCAGCCGGCCCATCAGCGCCACCGCGATGCCGACATAGCCGGCGCCGGATACGAAATCGATCGCGACATTGTGCTGGTCGCCCATCACCGGGTTGAGCGCCATCATGCCGGCCAGCGCACCCGAGATCATCATCGCGGTGATGATGATGCGGGTTTCCGATATGCCGGCATAGCGCGCCGCCTTCGGGCTGTGGCCATAGGTGCGCATCTCATAGCCAAGCCTGGTGCGCCAGATCAAAAGCCAGACGAGGAAGGCCATGACCAGCGCCAGCAGGAAGCAGATGTTGAGCGGTGCGGAACGGATCTTGGCGCCGAACAATTCGATGATCCAGTTGAGCTTCGGCAGTTCGGCGCCTGCGAGGAAATTGCGCGTCTGCGGCGCCTGCGAGCCGGCCGGCTTCAGCGGGCCGACCAGCAGATAGACCATCACCGAGGCGGCGATGAAGTTGAACATGATGGTGGTGATGACGATGTGCGAGCCGCGCTTGGCCTGCAGATAGGCTGGGATCAGCCCCCACAGCGCGCCGAACGCCGCCGCGGCCACGATCGCGATCGGAAAGATCACCCACCAGGGCAGCACGCTGTCGAAGCTCAGGCACACCAGCGCGATGCCCAGGCCGCCTATATAGGCCTGGCCCTCGGTGCCGATGTTGAACAGGCTGCAATGCGCCGCCACCGCCACCGACAGGCCGGTGAAGATGAAGGTCGTGGCGTAGAAGAGCGTGAAGGCGATGCCTGTGCCCTTGCCGAAGGCGCCTTCGACCAGGATGACGGCGGCACGGAACGGATTTTCGCCGACCAGCATGACGACGAAGCCGGCGACGATGAAGGCGACCGCCAGGTTGATCACCGGAATCAACCCATAATCGGCCCAGGCCGGCAGCTTGGCGTAAGGCGTGCTCATTCGGCGGCCTCCTGGTGCTCGACGCCGGCCATGAGCAGGCCGAGCTCGCCTTCGGTCGCATCAGGACCGCGCTCGCCGACGACCCGGCCGGCGAACATCACCAGGATGCGGTCGGACAGCGAGCGGATCTCGTCGAGTTCGACCGAGACCACCAGCACCGCCTTGCCCTGGTCGCGCATGGCGATCAGCCGCTTGTGGATGAATTCGATGGCGCCGACATCGACGCCGCGCGTTGGCTGGCCGACGATCAGCACGCCCGGATCCTGCTCCATCTCCCTGGCCAGAACGATCTTCTGCTGATTGCCGCCGGAGAAATTGGCTGTCTTCAGCCGCGGATTGCCGGGGCGGATGTCGTATTTCTCGATCTTGTCCTTCGCGTCGGCCATGATGGCATCGACGTCGAGGAACGGCCCCTTCAGATAGCGCTCGTCGTCATGATAGCCGAGGATCGAATTCTCGTTCTCCTCGAAGGCGAGCACCAACCCGACATGATGGCGGTCCTCCGGCACGTGGGCAAGCCCACGGTCGCGCAATTCGCCGGGATCGGCCTTGCCGGTGAGATCGATCGGCTTGCCGTCGAGCATAACCTCGCCGGAAACCGCATGCCTGATGCCGGAGATCGCTTCGAGCAGTTCGGACTGGCCGTTGCCGGCAACGCCAGCGATGCCGACGATCTCGCCGCCGCGCACGTCGAAGGAGACGTTGTCGACCATGGTGACGCCGCGCGAATCCTTCACCGTCAGGTTCTTGACCGAGAGTTTTACGGCGCCTGCTTCCGACTGGCCCTTCTCTACCCGCAGAAGCACGCGCCGGCCGACCATCAGCTCGGCCAGTTCGCCGACCGTGGTCTCCTTCGTCACCCGGGTCGCCACCATCGTGCCTTGGCGCATCACCGAAACCGTGTCGGTGATCGCCATGATCTCGCGCAGCTTGTGCGTGATGAGCACGATCGTTTTTCCCTGATCTTTCAATTGCTTGAGGATGCGGAAGAGGTGGTCGGCCTCGGCCGGCGTCAACACGCCCGTCGGCTCGTCGAGGATCAGGATCTCGGCGCCGCGATAGAGCGCCTTGAGAATTTCGACACGCTGCTGCAGGCCGACTGGCAGCTCTTCGATGACGGCGTCGGGATCGACCTCGAGCCCGTATTCGCGCTCCAGCCGGTCGAGTTCCGAGCGCGCTTTGGCGATGCTGCTCTTCAGCAGCACATCGTTCTCGGCGCCGAGGATGACGTTCTCCAGCACCGTGAAATTGTCGACCAGCATGAAATGCTGGTGCACCATGCCGATGCCGAGCGCGATAGCATCGTTGGATGTGTTGATCGACACCGGCTTGCCGCCGACGCGGATTTCGCCGCTGTCGGCCTGGTAGAAACCGTACAGGATCGACATCAGCGTCGACTTGCCGGCGCCGTTCTCCCCGACAATGCCGTGGATGGTGCCGCGCGCGACCTCCAGATTGATGTCGCGGTTGGCGCGTACGGCGCCAAAACTCTTGTTGATGCCTATGAGCTCGATTGCGGCTTGCGCCATGCAGCCTGTCCCACTCGTTATTTTTTATCGCTTGGTCAAAATGCCTAGCATGATGCCCCGCCCGTGCCAATTGGCCGGAACGCCATTCACTCTCGACAAATCCCCGCGCCCTTGTCAATTTCGAACCTGAGCAGGTTCCGCAAAAGTGTCCCACGGTTTTGCGACCAGAATCTGCGAGAACCAACAGAGCATAAGCAGATATTTCGTGGGCATCCCACGAATATCTGCTTGAGTGGAGGCTTCACATTCGAAGGGTCGATTTGCATGGCCATGCCTGACGATCGGTTGACGACGCTTGAAATCCGCGCCGCCGAGCAGGAAAAGACCATCGAGGAACTGTCCGGCCAGATCGCCGAGCAGTGGAAGGCGATCGAGCGCATGGAGCGCAAGCTCGCAGCCCTCGCCGACCGTTTCCTGGAATTGGAGGAGCAGACCGCCTCCGACGTTCCGGTGACCAAGCCGCCGCATTGGTGACGAGCCATGGGGAAAGACGGCCATGTCTAGTGAAAGCGACCGTGTCGCGAGGGCCGGCGATTATGTCTTTGGCCTGATGAACGACAGGGAACGCGCCCGAGCCGAGCGCGACCTCGAGATCGACGCCGCCTTTCGCGACACGGTGCTGCGACTGGCCGAGCGCTTGCGCGTCTTCGATCCCGCGGGGCCTGACGAGCGCGGCAACCGCTGGGAGCTGGTCACGCAACGCCTTGCCGAACTGCCGCAGATGCAGACGCGGCTGGCTGGCGTCGCCGCCCGCGAGACGGAACCGCCGCCGCCGATGATCCACCGGCTCGAGCGCAAGCCCTATGGGGTCGGCCTGCATTCGCTCGGCGGCAGGCTGGGCTTTGTCATCGCGCTTGCCCTGGCGGCGGCCTTTGCGCTCGGCTATCTCGCCGGCACGCTATAGGTCACGTGACATCAGAAGCATCGGCGCGCCGTCCTGCTCGAAAGTCTCGACTGCCGACCACCCGAGCGCTTCGTAAAAGCCGCGCGCCTGCCAGGTGTAGAGATAGAGCGTTCCGACACCGGCCGTCGCTGCATGGGCCTCGACGGTTCTGACCAGTGCCGTGCCGACACCGCCGCTTCGATAGGCTTCCTCGACGACCAGTCCGGCCAGCCATGGCGTCAGATTATGCGGCGAACTGATCTCGTCGCGGACGAGCAGGCAGCTCGCGACCGGCCGGCCACGGTCGCGGGCGACAAAAGCGGCCTCGAAGCCATCGCCGGCAATCAGCCCGCGCAGGCCGGCCATGTCCTCGTCGAGTGTCCGATCCGTGCCCTCGAAGAAAGCTTTGAGCCGAAGCCGTGCCGTCGATTCGACGTCGTCCTCGGCCATGCCTTCGATTGTCGGCTGCATCACACAGTCTCCAAACGAAACCGCCGGGCGTTGGCCCGGCGGTGAAACAAAAAGTCGGAGCGGTTCAATTGCTGAACCGCTCTGGTTCAGCCGCAGATCAATAGGGGCAGGCGTTGTCGGTGGTGTAGTCGTGCACCTGGACCTTGCCCGAGATGATGTCGGCCTTGGCCTTTTCGACGGCCGCCTTCATCTCATCGGTCACTAGCGCCTTGTTGTTGTCGTCCATGGCGTAGTCGACGCCGCCTTCCTTGAGGCCGAGATTTTCGAGGCCGCCTTTGAAGGTGCCGTTCTTGCCATCCATGAAGGTATTGTAGACGGCAACGTCGACCCGCTTCATCATCGAGGTCAGCACCTTGCCCGGCTGCAGGCCGTTCTGGTTGGAATCGACGCCGATGCCGAGCTTGCCCGCATCCGCCGCGGCCTGCAGCACGCCGACGCCGGTGCCGCCGGCAGCCGCGTAGACCACGTCGGCGCCCTGGTCGATCTGCGTCTTGGCGATCTCGCCGCCCTTGGTCGGGTCGTTCCAGGCGGCGGGCGTGTCGCCGGTCATGTTCTGGATGACGTCGGTCGCGCCGGCCGACTTGGCGCCGCCGACATAGCCGCATTCGAACTTGCGGATCAGCGGGATGTCCATGCCGCCGACGAAGCCGACCTTCTTCGACTTCGACGCCATCGCCGCCAGGATGCCTACGAGATAGGAACCTTCATTCTCCTTGAACACCAGCGAGCGGACATTGGGCAGGTCGACGGCGTCGTCGATGATGGCGAAATTCAGGTCGGGATAATCTTTCGCGACCGCTTTCAGCGCGTCTTCCCAGGCAAAGCCCGCCATGACGATCGGGTTGCGGCCGTCCTCGGCGAAGCGGCGCAGCGCCTGCTCGCGCTGCGAGGCGTTGGAGACCTCGAATTCGACATAGGGAATGCCGGTCTCGGTCTTGAACTTCTCCGCGCCGTGATAGGCTGCCTCGTTGAAGGATTTGTCGAACTTGCCGCCCAGATCATAGAGGATGGCCGGCTGGACATCCGCGGCGAAAGCCGGAAGAACCATTGCGGTTGCGGCCAGAAGGCCGAGAACGATACGTTTCATGTGATCCACACCCTGTCGGTTATTTTTCCGTTTTTGCACCGCCTGCCCGCCCGGTTCTCCGGCGGGCTTGCGGCGCCAGGCAGGAAGTGTTTTCCCCTCCCGCTCGAGGTCAATCTGGCACGGCACGAAACAAAATTCACGTGGAATTTTGACCTGTTGGAAAAAGCGTTACCGGCGGTTGGACTCGGCGGTTTCGCCGTAGCCGACCGTCCGCAACAGCGTCAAAACAAGGGACTTCAGGGCGTCGGGGCGAATTCTGCGCCGCGGCGCTTGCGCCGGTAGCCGATGGCGTAGAGCAGGAAGGCAAGCACCGCGAACACCGCAAAACCGGGCTGCGCGAGCACCCAGGCGACGACGCCGTCCCAGACCAGCGGGCTTGCCTTGGCACGCACGAAAGTTTCGAAGGCCGCGCGGGTATCCGGCGAGGCCGCGAGCCAGCTTGCGTTGAGCGGCGTCATCACCAGCGCCGATGCCGCGACAGAGCGTGTCGTGTCGATCACCGCCATGATGACGGAGATCGACAGCGCAATCATGGCTGCCAGCCGAAAGATGAAACGCAACATCGACGCTCTCCCCGGGAACGCTCCCGTCTAGCCCGCAATCGACATAGAGCGTGCGTGGTTCCCACGCAATCGCGGCCCGTGAAATTAGCGAGCCCGCGCAGGCTTATGCCGGTTCACCCGCCAGATGGCGAAAATCCCGCCGGCGATCGCGCCGACGATCAAGCCGCCCAGGCCGACAAAAGCCGCAAAAAATCCGCAGGCGCCCTCGAAACAGCTCATATGCGTCAGGTCCGCGATCAGCGAACCGGCGAAGAACCCGCCGCAGGCGCCGATCGCGCCGCCAAGGAGGATGCCGAGCAGCGCGGCAAGGATCGAGACCAAGACCGGCGGCCGTTCGGTCTCCGGATTGGCATAGACCGTCTCGGAGCCCGAGCCGTTGCGCAGGAGATAGATGCAGAGCAGGCCGATGGCGATCTCGGCCACGATGAAGCCCAGCGCCTCGACCGAGAACACGAAGGCGTAGGACACATAGGCCTGGCGCAGGACGAGCCAGATGATGATGGCGATCTGCCAGATCGTGTAATGGCGCGGGAAGCGGGCCGAGCGGTTGAAGGCAAGGCCAAGCAGGTACAATCCCCACAGGATGGTGATCACGCCGCCGGCCAAGCCGCCATAGACGAGCAGGAATGCATTTTCCGGCAGGCTGAAGTCGCCGATCAGCCGCCAGTTCGCAATCAGGCCGTAGGCCGACAGGCCCATGACGATGACGAGCCACGCCACCGGGATGAAGGAAAGCCCGCTGTCCGGCCGCCCCGTGGGTTGCTGGTCGATCGACGCCATGCCAGGACGATGCCCCTCGCCCAAGCAATTCCGGGAAGGCCGCCTGGCGGCTTTTCGTCGGAATTGCAAAAACCGAACCGGCAATTCCAGGGAAGCTCGCAACCGTTCACCGGGATTGCATGAAAAACAGAGATTTGGCGCAGTCGACAGCCGGGCGGAGGCGAAGTCAAGCATCACCGGTGGAGCATGATGGGCCTGTGCACATCATTCGAACGGATCGCCCCTCTTGACCCACGCCTCGGCTCTCTCCGCGGCAAAAGCCGCGGCAATGCCATTATGGCTTGGCATTCGCTTTCGGATCGACTAGATGAGCCCCGCGCCTGTTTGCCTAGACGGCTATCGGCGCAGGGAAGGGTTGCCTGCCGGTTGAAGGCACCACATATCCGTTGAGGACTTCCCATGGGAGCATCTCCCCAACCCGCGCGGCGAAACCGGCCAGCGCGAGATGTCAAGGACGGAGAGGTGGCCGAGTGGTTGAAGGCGCACGCCTGGAAAGTGTGTTTACGGGAAACCGTAACGCGGGTTCGAATCCCGCTCTCTCCGCCAGCAGATTTCATAATAAACGAATTATTTCAAGAAGTTAGCTAACTCATAGGAACGTTTCAAGGTCGAAGCGTCCTTAATCTGTGTAACAAACTGTCAGGAATCCGCTTAGTCCGCCATGACGTCGCTCAACGTCGAGGTGGTCAGCGTCCTGTTTGGGCCGTTTCCAGATTGTCCGCATGTGGCGGGCGGAAGTCGGTCAATGATAGTAACTTGCCCGGAGGGCGTCTGAGGATGATTCGCTAGAAAGTGAGCTTTCGCCGACTCCGGCTTAAGCCCCTTGTCACGACGAGACCAGCGCGTTAGCCATGCGCTCCAGCCCTCGACGCAATAGAGGACGCGGACAGCCGACATTGAGGCGAATGAATCCTTCGCCACCGGGCCCATATATGCGGCCATCGTACAAATTGACCCCGGCACGATTGACAAAGAACTTCTGAACTCCTTCCACCCGGCGATCGAGCGCGCGCGCATCCAACCACACTAGAAACGATGCGTCGGGCATCATCGGCGTAATTCCTGGAAGATGTTCGCGGGCGAATTCGCAGACCAGATCGATGTTGTCGCCGATGTAGCGCGTCAGTTGGTCGAGCCATGGCGCACCGGTACTGTAAGCTACCTCCAAGGCGAGGCGGCCGAAAAAGTTCGCGTTCACCATGAATGAGGCCTGCATCGCGGCAAGAAGCTTGTGGCGGCGCGTTTTGTTCGCCACCGAAATGGTCGCTGAAGGAATGCCGGCCAGATTGAAAGTCTTCGTCGGCGCCGTGCAGATGAACGACTTCTCCGCCGCATCCTCCGAGATGGAGGAGAAGACGATGTGGGGCCGGTCGGACAATCTTATGTCGCAGTGAATGTCGTCGGAAATGACCAAAACCCCATAGCGCTCGCAAATAGCGTTCAGCGCCGTCAGTTCGTCGAGCGTCCAGGCCTTTCCGGCAGGATTGTGGGGATTGCAAAGCAGGAACACCTTGGCGCCGCTTGCCGCTAGCGTCTCGAAATCGTCGAGATCGAGCTCATATTTGTTGCCTTCCAGCTTCAGCCGGTTCGTAAGCAGAACCCGTCCGTTCCCCTGGACCACTTCGAAATAGGGCGAGTATACGGGCGCCTGCACGATGACGCCGTCACCCGGCTTGGTAAAGGTTCGTAGTATTGTCGCCATCGACGGCATGATCGCCGGCGCGGGAAGCAGCGTTTCCAGCTCCGGTGACCAATTGTGACGTCGCGCAAACCACGATTGCACGATCTCATAGTGGCGCGGATCGCGACGCGTGTAGCCGTAAATACCGTGGTCTGCCGCTTCGCGCAGCCGCGCGACGACGGTTTCCGGAGCCCGGAAATCCATATCCGCCGTCCATAGCGAGAGCAGGTCTTCGCCCTCGACCCGCGGGGAGAACTCATCCCATTGATTGGCCCATTTGACCGATCCGAATTGCTGGCGGTCGTGGATTTTGTCGAAATCCACTCCTGCAACGCTTGCTGCCGCGATCGACGGATTGGACGTGTCTGCACATGCCATTTGTAATGCCCGCAAAAGTCTGTTGTCGCGCTTGCCGCATTGCCGCGGCTATTTGAGGATTTGCGCCAGAAACTGGCGCGCCCTCTCCGATCGGGAATTGGCGAAGAACTCATGTGGTGTGTTCGCCTCAACGATCTCGCCGTGGTCCATAAACACCACTCGATCGGCTATCTCCCGCGCGAAGCCCATCTCGTGCGTGACGCAGAGCATCGTCATGCCCTCGCTGGCGAGCGACACCATCGTGTCAAGGACCTCCTTTACCATCTCCGGATCGAGGGCGGAGGTCGGCTCGTCGAAGAGCATTACTCTTGGGTTCATGCAGAGGGCACGGGCAATCGCAGCGCGTTGCTGCTGGCCACCCGACAACTGCCCCGGATAGTTGGTCGCCTTTTCCGCGATCTTGACGCGATCGAGATAATGGCGCGCCAATTGTTCTGCCGCCATCCGCGGCATCTTCCTCACCCACACCGGCGCAAGCATGCAATTCTCGAGCACCGTCAGGTGGGGAAACAGATTGAAGTGCTGGAACACCATACCCACGTTGCTGCGGACTTCGTCTATCCTGCGGAGATCCTGCGCCACCGGCTTTCCGTTGACGATGATCTCGCCCGATTGATGCTCCTCGAGATGGTTTATGCATCGGATCATGGTCGATTTGCCCGACCCGGATGGGCCACAGATCACGACTCGCTGACCGCGAGGCACCGAGAGCTTGATGTTCTTGAGCGCATGGAACGAGCCGAACCATTTGTTAACGTCGCGCAGCTCGACGGCGACGACGGACTCGCCGGGTGCTTCCCTTCTCGGAGTGTACACTGCTTGAGGCATCGTCGTTCGTTCCTAGGATTTGTGGCCGCGCGCCAGCTGGCGCTCCATTGACTGCGAGTAACGGGACATGCCGAAGCAGAAGCCCCAATAGACCAGCCCCGCAAAAAGGTACCCTGTTGAGGAGATCGTAGGGCCTGCCCAGCTCGGATCGACCCGCGCCGTTTCGACGGCCTTCAAGAAGTCTGCGATGCCGACGATGGCAACCAGCGTCGTGTCTTTGAACAGGCCGATGAATGTCGAGACAATGCTCGGGATGACGATCGTCAATGCCTGGGGCAGTACGATCAGGCGCATCATGTCGAAGTAGCTGATGCCGAGCGCCTTCGCCGCCTCGTATTGGCCTTTCGGAATCGCCTGAAGACCGGCCCGCACAACTTCTGCCATGTAGGCGGAGGAGAACAAGGCTATGGCGATGAGCGGGCGCAGGAGACGATCTGGCGTCAAGTAATCCGGCACGAAAAGCGGCATCATGAAGTTCGCCATGAACAACACAGTGATAAACGGCACGCCCCGAACGACTTCGATGAATGTTAGGCAAACCGCCTTGACGATTGGGAGGTCCGACCTGCGTCCGAGCGCCAGGAGGATCCCGATCGGAAGCGAGAAGACGATGCCCACGATCGACATGAGCAGCGTAATCAAGAGCCCGCCCCAGAGCATGGTGTCAATCACGGGCAAATGGAGCAGAGCGACGCCACGCAAGAGAACGAAGGCGGCAACGGGGTAGAAAACGAAAAATAGCATTGCCGCCAATTTGCGCCGCGGAGCCTTCGTCCACAGCAGCCAAGCTATCAGGATGGCCCCGATCGCCTGCGTGAGATCAACGCGCCACCGCTCGGAAATGGGGTACGCGCCGTATCGCAGATAATCGAATTTCTGCGCGATGAAGGGCCAGCAGGCTCCTTCCGGGTTCGCACGGCAGGCCTCTCGGCCGCCGCTCCAGACCGCGTTGAGGATGGCGAAGCTCAGAACCTGATGCAGCAGCCACACCGCAAGGAGGACGAAGCATATTGTCAGCGCGCCCGAGAAAGGGGTCGAGAACAGATTCCTTTTGATCCAGGTCAACGGACTCGGCCGGACATCGGCAGGCGGTGCCATCGCCGGCATCAGTGCGAGATTGACGATTGGTGGACGCAAGGATTGATCGGTCATGCGTCACCTCTCGACGATCGCAAAATGCCGGTTGAACGCGTTCATGGCCAACGAGGTGACGATGGAGATGGCGAGATAGACCGCCAGGGTGATTGCCATCACCTGGACGGCCGCTCCCGTCTGGTTGAGCACCGTCCCCGCAAAGATCTGAACGAGGTCGGGGTAGCCGACGAAGACGGCAAGCGACGAGTTCTTGGTCAGGTTGAGATACTGACTTGTCAGAGGCGGTATGATGATGCGCAGCGCCTGCGGAACAACGACCAGGCGAAGCGTCTTGCCCGGTGAGAACCCCAGCGCGTAGGCAGCCTCGGTCTGGCCCTTTGCCACCGCCTGGACGCCACCACGGACGATCTCGGCGATGTAGGATCCGGTGTAGACCGACAGGCCGATCAGGAGAGCGGCGAACTCCGGATAGAGCTGGTGTCCGCCTTGAAAATTGAACCCGTGCAGCTGCGGCCTTATGAACGATACCGGCTCGCCGGCCGCCAGGAAAATGACGAGGGGAAACCCTATCAGGGTCGCGAGGCTAACCAAGAGCACTGGCAGTTGCCTGCCAGTTCGTCTCTGGGCGCGCTTGGCGTAGAAGCAGAAGACGATGCAGAAGAAAATGGCTGCCGCGAATGCCAGGTCCACCAGCCCCGCTCCCGGATGCAGTTGGATCTCCGGAATTATGAGGCCGCGATTGTTGAGGTAGATGCCGCCGGGAATTTCGATCGACGACTTCGGCGCGGGCAGCGGCTTGAGGACGGCGTTGTACCAGAAAAGCAGCTGCAGCAATAACGGGATGTTGCGTATGACCTCGACATACGAAGTCGCGACCTTCGCCACGATCCAGTTCTGCGACAAGCGGGCAATGCCGACCACGAAGCCAAGCAAGGTTGCCAACAGGATTGCCAGCAAGCTGACGTAGAGCGTGTTGACCACGCCCACCCAGAAGGCCTGGCCGTAGGTAGAAAGCGTGTCGTAGGATATGAGCGTCTGATTGATGTCGAAGCCGGCAGCCTCATTCCAAAAGCCGAATGAAAGCGGGATCCCCCGTGCCCGCATATTCGAGGTGGTCTGGATACCGATACCGAGGGCCAAGGCCAACAGACTGCCGGCGAGCAGGACCTGGTAGAAAATGCCTCGCACCTTCTTATTGTGCAAAGAGAGGCTTCTGCGCGGCTGCACGGAAAGCGTCAAATCGGACATGGCCGGTCCTGTCGGGTAAGCACAACGGCGCTAGCGATTATGCGCCAGCGCCCGGCAATGATGTCTTCTTAGCGAATTGGCGGAGCGTACTGAATGCCGCCCTTGTTCCAGAGCGCGTTGAGGCCGCGCTCCATTTTGAGCGGCGAGTCCTTGCCGACATTCCGGTCAAAGACTTCACCGTAGTTGCCCACCTGCTTGATCACCTCGACCGGCCAATTGTCGCCGAGCCCGATGTCCTTGCCTATGCTGCCTTCTACGCCGAGCAAACGGCGGATGTTCGGATTGTCCGAAGATTTCATTGCATCGACATTTTTCGAGGTGACCCCAAATTCTTCAGCGGCCACCATGACATAGAGCGTCCACTTCGCCACGTTGAACCACTGATCATCGCCCTGCCGCACCGCTGGGCCAAGCGGTTCCTTGGAGATCAACTCGGGAAGCACGATGCTGTCGTCCGGCTTGGCCATACGCAACCGCGACGCGTTCAAGGTGGAGGTGTCCGCGGACAGGACGTCGCAACGCCCCTCCTCAAAAGCCTTTACGACAGCTTCCTCGTCGGCGAACCCAACCGTGCTGTATTTGAGCGATTGCGAACGGAAGTAGTCGGCAAGGTTCAATTCGGTTGTGGTGCCTTGGGTTACGCAAATCGATGCGCCATCCAGCCCCTTGGCTGACGTGATGTTGTCCGCTTTGCGCACCATAAAGCCCTGACCGTCATAGAAATACGTACCAGCGAAAAGAATGCCGAGCGACATGTCGCGGGAGGATGTCCAAGTTGCGTTATGCGCGAGAATGTCGATCTCTCCCGACTGCAACGCGGTGAAGCGATCTTTCGGCGTCAACGGAATGAACTTCACCTTTTGCGCGTCGCCAAGCACGGCGGCAGCCACAGCACGACAGTAATCGACGACGAATCCAGTCCACTTGCCTTCATTGTCCGGAAGGCTGAAGCCTGCGGTTGCTGAATTTGTGCCGCAGGTGAGGACTCCATTCTTCTTGACATTGTCGAGGGTTGCGGACCACGCCGATGAGGCGGTGCACGCCATGGCTACGGCAATCAAACCCTTAAGCATCGATCTCATTTCGGTGTTCCCCTGTTTTTGTTGGGTCCAATCTGCACGTTGCGCGAACTATTCGTCAAATTGATTGTCTTCATTGTGAAAATGAATATCGATCATAATTTGCACGCAGAAAGAACGGTCGGCATTTAGATTGCTGTGCAGTAGCCTAGCGAAACAGGGTTCAATGGGCGGCTATTGTTTCGGTCGACCTGGTGCTCCGATGTCGACGATTGAACTTCGGCGCCTCTTGGCCTGGGACTCGTTGTAGATTCCCACGATCACCTCCCGGAGCCACTTGGTCCCCGGATCGTTCGCCATCTGACGGTGAACGATGAGCCACGCATTGACATCCGAAATAGGAAGCGGTGGCGAGATAAGGCTCACTTCACTTCTCTCATCCAGCATCTGTAGAATGGCATCCCCGCAATGGGTGATCAGTTCGGTGCCGCGCAGCGCCCAGGGAAGCACCAGATAGTTCGAGATGGTAGCAACGACGTTGCGCCGCAGACCGCGCTGCTTGAGGGCGGCATCTGCCAACCCCTCTGCTTGACCATCGGCGGAGATCTGGAGGTGGGAACTGGCCAAGTAAGCTTCCAGCGTCATACCGCCCCTGGCGATCTTGCTTCCACTCCACACCGCGCAAAAAAGGCGGTCCTGCCCGAGCTCCACCTTCAGGAGATTCGGATCGTCGCGTATTGCCGCTCCCGTCAGCGCACAGTCAACTTGCCTCAGATAGACCGAGGAGCCGATGTCGGGTCCGTTTGCGGGAATGACGTTCAGTGTCGCGTTAGGAGCCTGCCTCGAAAACTCTCGAATGAGCCCCGGGATAAATATCATGGCGTGATAGTCGGTAAGTCCAACGCGAAAGTTGCGTCGGGTCGTCGCCGGATTGAACACTTGATGCCGGTCGATCGAGGCACGAATCGTTGCCAGCGCAGCAGCAATATCTGACAGCAAGTCCACCGCCCGAGGCGTTGGCCGCATCTCGCCCCCATCTCTGGTGAACAATTCGTCCTTCAACAGATACCGCAGCTTCGACAGGGAGTGGCTTACAGCTGATTGCGTCCTGCCCAATTCGGCAGCTGCGCGCGTCACGCTTCTTTCACGCATCATCACATCGAAAACGCGCAACAAGTTGAGGTCCATGTCGACAAAGTTCATAGCGCTACCTCGTCCGTAGAAATCGCGGCTCTGCACCACGCGTCCACCAAGTGAGGTATTAAAGGTGACAGATGCCGCCTGGACAGTGAAGATAGCTCCGCCCCAGCGATGATCGACGCCCCTGGACCAGCACTGATCGAAATCAATCATCGCACCAGGGGATTGAGGCGGCTGTTGAGCAAAGAGCACCGCCGGCAAGCAGCGATCTGAAAATAGGTCTGCTTTCAGGCGTTGCACAAGCGGGTTTGAACGACAGGCATTAGGCGCAAAGCGGCCATCCTAGGTTGCGTAAAAAAACTGTGTAACAAATAGCATGAAAAACTCAATGTTTTCAGCGCAATAGGCAGAAACCGAAAGACGCTCTCTCCGCCAGTAATTTCATAATATGCAATATTTTCAGACACTTAGTAGGCCAGCCGCTGCAGCCGCCGACCAACGTCCTCTGCTCGCACCGGCCATAGCGCTCAATGACGATCTTCATGCTCGACCAGGTGATATCTAAAACGGTCGCGCACGAATTCGTTGAAGAACTGCCCTTTCGAGAAAGCCGCCTTGAAAGCCGTGTAGACCTCGGGTCCCACGTCTTCATAATCGTATCGCCTGCCGGTTGGAACGAACCATACCGAAAGGATCCGCCTCGACGGATCGTAATGGATATTCCGGATGGCGGTGGACGGCATGATCGCAACCCTGCTTTCCACCACCAATCCCTGGCGCAACGCGAGGTTCCGCTTTGGCAGGGGCTGGACTTGCCCAAGCGTTCCGGTTGCCTATCTGAGCCCCATGTCATCAGTCAGGAACCGAGCCGGCGGGGGCGCCTTCCAGGGCGATCTCTTCGGTGCGCCGGCCGGCCTGCCGCCCGCAGGCGTGCCTGAAGGCTTCTCCTACCAGCCGGACCTGATTGCGCCCGACGAGGAAGATGAACTCGTGGGTCACATCCAGCACCTGCCTTTCAAGCCGTTCGATTTTCACGGCCACCTTGCCAATAGACAGGTCGTCGGCTTCGGCCTGCGCTATGATTATGAGCGCCGCCAGGTGCTCGAAGCGCCGCCGATTCCGGACTTCCTGCTGCCGCTTCGCGCCAAGGTCGCCGCCTTCGCGGGCGTCCCGGCAGCCGAATTCGCGCAGGTGCTGATCAACGAATATCGCCCCGGCGCCGGCATAGGTTGGCACCGGGACAAACCGCATTTCGAGCTCGTCGCGGGCGTCTCCCTGCTCGCGCCCTGCAGCTTCCGGCTGCGCCGCAAGAACGGCGCGGCGTGGGACCGTGAAACGATCGAGGTCGAGCCCAGATCCATCTATCTCATGGCCGGCCCGGCGCGGAACGAGTGGGAACACTCCATCCCGCCTGTCGAACGCCATCGCTATTCGGTTACGTTGCGGACAATGCGGGCTCTTTAAGCCGCACCGGCGACTATCCGGGAACCATCGCCGGACCCCCGGGTTGTGTCGTCAGAATTTCGAGATCGAAAGGAAAGACGATGCGTATGCTGACGATGGTCCTGACGCTGTCGGCAATGGCATTGGCGC
Source organism: Mesorhizobium sp. CA14 (assembly GCF_020165195.1). GTDB lineage: Bacteria > Pseudomonadota > Alphaproteobacteria > Rhizobiales > Rhizobiaceae > Mesorhizobium. The sequence goes on from NZ_JAIUHR010000035.1 coordinate 47,514, forward strand.
AGCCCGCTTCCGCCCAACGCGCCGATCCGCAGCCGCCGCAAGGGCCGCCCCCTGCCCAGGAGCCCGTCCCCGGCCAGCCGCAGCCCGGCCAGGACGATGCCGCCCAGAATGTCACCAACATCGTCGTGGTGTCGATGGAGGACTTGCCTTCGGAAGTGAAGGCGCAGGCCGAAGCCATAGTCACCAGGACGACGGCCAAGGAGTTGGCCAAGCTGCAGAGCTCGGTCGACGCCTCGCCCGAGGCGACGTCGGTCCTGCACGCGAACGGGCTGAATTCCTCGCAGGTCGTCGCCGCCAACATCGACGGTGACGGCACGCTGACGCTGATCATCCAGACCACGGCATGACCCGGACGGACGGCGGCCGACGGGCCGCCGTCCGCATTCGATCCCCACTCTTGCGGAGGCCGTCATGACCGAATCCGCAGTCCGCAACTTCACGCTCAACTTCGGGCCGCAGCACCCGTCGGCGCATGGCGTGCTCAGGCTGGTGCTGGAATTGGACGGCGAGATCGTCGACCGTGCCGACCCGCATATCGGCCTGCTCCACCGCGGCACCGAGAAGCTCATCGAATACAAGAACTATCTGCAGGCCGTGCCTTATTTCGACCGGCTCGACTACGTCGCGCCGATGAATCAGGAGCATGCCTTCTGCCTCGCCGCCGAAAAGCTGCTCGAACTGTCCGTCCCCCGGCGCGGCCAGTTGATCCGCGTGCTGTTTTGCGAGATCGGCCGGCTCCTGTCGCATCTTCTCAACGTCACCACGCAGGCTATGGACATCGGCGCGCTGACGCCGCCGCTCTGGGGCTTCGCCGAGCGCGAGAAGCTGATGGTTTTCTATGAACGCGCATCCGGCGCCCGCATGCACGCGAATTATTTCCGTGTCGGCGGCGTGCATCAGGACCTGCCGGAAGAGCTGCTCGACGACATCTGGAATTTCTGCGATCCGTTCCTGAAGGCTTGCGACGATCTCGAAGGCTTGCTTACCGACAACCGCATCTTCAAGCAGCGCAATGTCGACGTCGGCGTGATCTCGCTCGACGACGCCTGGGGCATGGGCTTCTCCGGCCCCATGGTGCGCGGCTCGGGCGCCGCCTGGGACCTGCGCAAGGCGCAGCCTTATGAATGCTATCCCGAAATGGATTTCGACATCCCCATCGGCAAGCATGGCGACTGCTACGATCGCTATCTGGTGCGTATGGAGGAGATGCGCCAGTCGGTGCGGATCATGCGGCAGTGTCTGGAAAAGCTCCGCTCGGCCGATGGCCGGGGCCCGGTCGCGGTGCCCAACCAGAAGATCACGCCGCCGCCGCGCGCCATCATGAAGCGCTCGATGGAGGCGACCATCCATCACTTCAAGCTCTATACCGAAGGCCACCGCGTGCCGCCTGGCGAAGTCTATGCGGCCGTCGAGGCGCCGAAGGGCGAGTTCGGCGTCTATCTGGTCTCGGACGGCAGCAACGTTCCCTATCGCTGCAAGATACGCGCGCCCTCCTTCGCCCATCTCCAGGCGATGGATTTCCTGTCGCGCGGGCATATGGTGGCGGACGTCGCGGCGATCATCGGTTCGCTCGACATCGTCTTCGGCGAGATCGACCGCTGAGGCGGAGGAGAGCCCGGCGCCTCTCCTTCGTTTCCGTCAACCGTCGAGCCCGACGCGGTCCCGCCGACGCAACCGCTCTAATGCATGAACACCGCTCTCAGCCAGGCAAAAATGCCCGCGCCGGGAGAGATCGCCGCGCGCACGCGCGATGCCGCCCAGCGGGCCGGCATGTTGGCGCCGACATGGCAATGGCAGACGACCTCATGCAGCTGCCAGTCGCTCATTTCGAAGAAGCGCCTGGCTTCACCATAGGTGTCGTCTCGCAAGCCTTGCGCGCGAAAGATCGGATCCTCGAAAGCGACGGTGATCGCCGATCCGTCGGTGCGCATTCTTTGACGCACATCTGGCGAAGCGTATTCGGTGCCCGTCAGCGCCGTGAGGCGGCGGCCGGGGTCTTGTTCGAGAAGTTGCGCCCAGCGCTCGAGGCGCTGGCCACGATTGGCGATGAGAGCCGGTGCTTCGGCATGAACGTCGGCAACGGCGTTGATTTGGTCAAGGGTTTGGTGCTTCACGGCCGTCTCCTGTATCGGCAAATTTGGCCACCCGCTGGCAATGGAACTAAGGCACCGCCGGTCGCCGGCAAGAGCCGGAATAGGCGCGCAGAATCATTTGATCGCCACTTGCCGTCATCGCGCGGCGCGATCGTGTGGGAACCATCCGCGGGCGTGGCCGTTCTGCCAGCTTGCGCTGCCGATCCTCCCGACGAAGCGTCTGAATGCGGCGGCGATCACACCATCGTTTAGGGTCGGGCAGGAGATCCCGGTTTTTGGATCACAGCAAAGCTTGTCGGGCACAGAGCGGAAGGAAACGCGATGGCCATTCTCCCCAACCCGGACC
>NZ_JAIUHR010000036.1 GCF_020165195.1 Mesorhizobium sp. CA14
GGGTTGCGGCCGCGCGCGCGGCCGCGACATATTGGACACTCTGCTGTTGGATGCGGCCCGATCGGCCGGAGCGGACGTCTTCCAGCCCTGCCGCGCCGTCGCCATCGAACGTGATGGCGCCTGCCAAGCGGTGTGGATCCGGGCGGAAGCCGGGAATTCCCGCGGCGAGGCGATAATCCTGCGGGCACCAGTGATTGTCGCCGCGCATGGCTCGTGGGAACCGGGACCGTTGCCGAGTCAGCTCGAGAAGAAAGGCCGTCCCTCGGACCTGCTCGGCTTCAAGGCGCATTTTTCAGGATCGACGCTGCCGCCCGACCTGATGCCGCTGCTGACGTTTCCCGGCGGCTATGGCGGCATGGTGCTCGCAGACCATGGCCGCCTGTCCATCTCCTGCTGCATAAGGCGCGATGTGCTCGCCGGGTTGCGCGCCAGCCATGCCCGCGAGCACGGCGGCCAGGTCTCGGCGGCCGAAACCGTCGAGCATCATCTCAGGACGACATGCCGGGGGGCGCGAGATGCACTCGAGGAGGCCCGCCTCGAGGGCCCGTGGCTTGCCGCCGGCCCGATCCGGCCGGGCATCCGCGCCGGCTACGAAAGCGACATCTTTCGCGTCGGCAACGTCGCCGGCGAGTCGCATCCGATCATCGCCGAGGGCATATCCATGGCGCTTCAATCCGGGTGGCTCCTTGCCCTGGAACTCGGCGCGGCGGCAGGTGGGCAGACGGGGCGCGAAGCGGCCGGCAGACGCTACGAGGCGGCCTGGAGAGGATTGTTCTCGACCCGGATCCTCGCCGCCGAAGCCATTGCGCGAATCGCTCTCGGCCATGGAGGCGCCGCCACAATGAGAGCAGTCGTCCGCAATTTTCCGCAGGCGCTGACCTTGGGAGCGCGGCTTAGCGGCAAGACGAGAGCGGTGCCGGGTTTTGGCTGACGGGCGCGTGGCTCGATGAAGCACGCCGGGGTTATGGAACATTCCGGGCCGACTGGAGTTCGATATGCGATCCGGCTCTTGCCGCCGAGCCTGTGTCGCGACGTGGCATGAGGCGGCGCTCGCCACGCCTGCGGGAGACATCACCATGGTCCAGCATACGATCCCTCACAATCCGCACAGCACTGCAAGCATTGCCGGCCATCCTATTCATGCGATGCTGATACCGTTCCCGATCGCCTTCTTCGTCGCGACCTTCGCTTGCGACCTTGTCTTCTGGCGAACCGGCAATCCGATTTGGGTCTCCGCTTCGCTCTGGCTTCTCGGGGCGGGTCTGATAATGGCGGCGCTGGCCGCTCTTGCCGGACTGACCGATATCTTGGGCGATGCCCAAATCCGCAATCTGGGCGACGTATGGCTTCACGCCGGTGGCAATGTGATCGTCGTCCTGATCGAACTTTACAACTGGTATTCGCGATATGCCCATGCGGAGGCGGCCGTGGTGCCGGTAGGCCTGGTCCTGTCACTCGTCGTCGTTCTCATTCTTCTGTTCACCGGCTGGAAAGGCTGGGGAATGGTCTATCGGCATCATGTCGGCGTCGCCGACAGAACGGACGAAACGGGTTGAGAGCCGCCAGCCTGGTTGCGACGAGCCTGGCCAGGAGCATGTGAAATTCCACCTGCCCCGGCGACCTCGGCAACACATTGTTTCGTTTCCACTCTTCATGTCGCCTCCGCCCTCCGGCGGAGGTGATTTTTTGGGGTGTGGTCAGGCGTTGCGATGTTTTTCGTCGGCTTTGCCGGATGGCGCCGCCTTGATGGAGGCGGCGCTCCGCAATGTCCCGCAAGCGCTGACCTTGGGCGCACAACTCATCGGCAAGACGAGGTTGGTCCCCGGTTTGGCTAAGGCGCGCCTCGCGCATCGTCTTCGGCGCGAATTTGTCTCAAGCCTCGGCTGGACTGGCGATGGCAACCGATCGTCCGGCCGGATGCCGGCCTCCTAGGCAGGTATCAAGACGGCGATGCGATGCACGCCCACCTCGTTGCTTGTATTCGTCGCCTCGTCGGTTTTGCCCTTGGAACAGGTGTACATGTCGCCTTCCTTGAGCTTGAATTCCTTGTCCTTTTTCTTGATCGTGAAAGCGCCCGACGTAATCGTGCATACCATGTCGTTGTCCATCACCATTGCGGGCGCGTGCGCTCCGGGCTGGAAGACCACGTCGACAATTGAAATGCTCTTGTAGGCGGGAATGTCGGAATTGCCGGTGCCGACCTCAACCACTCTGATGCCGGGCGCTATCTCCTTGCCATCCTTCGGACCGTATTTCTTGGTCTTTGCGGATGCCACCAGGGTGAACAAGGGCGTAACCGCGGCGGCCGTCATGCTGAGAGCAATTGCAGACCTGCGATTCATGGTTTTCATCGCATCCTCCCAATATGTTGGCTACGCACGAAAGTGCGTAATCGTTATATATTAGCACAGACGTAAATAAGCTGCCGGGAATTCGGAAGCGCAGGCCGCACGGTATTGGTTAGGAACATTCCGCTAAAAGCCGCGTCCTGACGTGGTTTCGGCCAGTCCGTTGCCTGACTTTTTCCAGGGGCAATCCTGCTGATATGCGCCGGCTCGGTCTCCCGCGGCTCGCTGGCTGGCCCGCAACTTTCCCTATCGGCCTGTTTCAGCACGTGTCGCGTGGTCGCATTTTGACCCTATTCGCTCTCTACGCGGCCAGGATTGCTGCGGTTCCAGTGTTCACGGTTTCTTGACAGAGGCCGGAAAAACGGGCAGCAAAGCGGGTGAGGGAGAGCAATTTTACCGTGGCGGAGATCATGGAAGGCTCTTTTTTCGTATGGACCGTCGCCAAATCGGCGATTGGTGGAGGGATTGGTTAACCATCTTTGTCCATCTTTTGAATCAATCGGCAACAGACGCGTGAAGGTGCAGGGGGCACCAGCGAACTGTGATCGTGACGGGTGCCAGGTCCGCAAACCGGCATGCCGATTGAGAGTGGTCGTATGGCGTTTTTGCGTTTGAAGTACCGGGGTGACACTCCTGATGAGGGGGTAACTTCGAAGAAATCTGGTGGTCATCGTTGGGTCGTGGTGCCTGCTGTCGGCGCCGCCCTTGCCCTTTGGTCCATGGCCACCTTGGCGGGACTCCATTCGGTAAGCACTTCGCTGACCGCCGCTTCCAACGGATTGCCGCAAGGCCTGCTTTCGCCGCGCAACATCGCGCTTGGCGATCAGCGCCGCCAGATCGCCAACGCCTGGGCACCGCATCTTACCGGCAATGGCGGCTACCAGACAGCGTCGCTCACCAGCGGCTGCGATGCCCGCTGCGTCAGCCTCGCGATGAACTTCAGACATGACGGCCAAGCTGCTGAAAAATTGATAAATAAGGGCCTCAACGGCAAAGCGGCGCGCCTTAAACTGCCGTCGCCCGACAGCGCCGCGCAGGAAAAGGGCGTGGCGGTGGCGTCGGCCGCCGGAGCCACCGACCGTTTCGACGGCGTGGTGAAGCGCGCTGCGCTTTCGCCGCAAAAGCTTGCCGATGCCTTTGCCCGCGCCGAGAAGGCGCCGTTCGTGCTGGCCAGCCTGCCTTCGGAGAGCCGCTTCGGCGGCGCGCTGCCGGGCGCCCCGGCGGAAGCCCGGTTCGGTTCGCCGCCGGCCGAAATCGCCGGCGCTTCCGAGCTGGCGCTTGCGCTCGCCAATATATCGCCGGAGGAGACGGCCGACGTTCCGACCGCCGTTGCGCTGCAAAACAGCGACGGGCCTGACGTCGCCGACAAGCCGGACAATGGCCAGGACAATGGCCAGGACGGCGCGTACCAGGTCGCCTCGCTGCCGCCGCAAGACGATTTGCCCGACACGATTGCCGTGCCCGGCCTTCGCCCGCGCACCACGCTCGAGCGCGCCACCGAGGCGCCCGAGCAGAACGCGTCCAAACCGCAGAAACCCGAGACCGCGAAGCCGCAGGCCGCCAGGGCCAAGCCACAGCCAACGACCGCCGACACCGCGCAAGTCGGGCCGACGGCGGCCTCGCCGAGAAGCGGCGACCAGGCCCTGCCTGGCGTTGCGGGCTCGAAGCCGGTCGTGGCCGACTCCAAACCTGGCAGGCGCAAGGCGCAGGCATCCGAGATGCTCGCCTATGCTAAGCCCGACACGCCGGAAAGCGGCGGCCTCGGCAGCGCGTTCCGCAACCTTTTCAATGGGCCCTCCACGGGCAATGGCGTGGCCGTCTACGATATTTCGGCGAGAACCGTCTACATGCCCGACGGCTCGAAGCTGGAGGCGCATTCGGGTCTGGGCTCGATGGTCGACCAGCCGCGCTTCGTAAACCGCAAGAATGTCGGCCCGACGCCGCCCGACACCTACAATCTGTCGCTGCGTGAATCGCGCTTCCATGGTGTTGAGGCCATAAGGCTCACGCCGACCAGCGGCAGCAACAAATATGGCCGCAATGGCTTGCTCGCCCACACTTACATGCTGCGCGGCGGCCGTGCGGAATCCAATGGCTGCGTCGTCTTCAAGGACTATCACCGCTTCCTTGCCGCCTACAAAAGCGGCAAGATCAAGCGCCTTGTCGTCGTCCCACGCCTGACAAGCTCCCCCACCCGGGTCGCCCAGGAGGGCCGCCAGGGTTAAACCCTACCAGAGCCGGCGCACTGGTCGCCGGCTGTTGTCGATCCCCACTTGCTGATCCGAAGGGCCTGGCGCCAACACGCGCCCGGGTATTTGCCGTCGCCGCGTCAACGCATGGCGATCGCAAACCTCACCTGAGGAAGCGATTACGACCCTTCCCAGAAGGTAGATATGGCGCAGCCCGGGCTTGCGGCAAGCCCCCGACCATGGCGTATCAACGCTGCTCCGCAGAACCACGATGGAGCATGGAATGCGAATCTTGTTATCGACTTACGGCTCGCGTGGCGACGTCGAGCCATTGGCGGCGCTGGGCGCGGCTTTGCAGGCGCATGGCGTCGAGGCCAGGGTGAGCGCGCCCGCCGACGCGGAATTTGCCGCTCTTCTGGCCCGCGCCGGCGTGCCGCTGGCGCCGGCCTTTGCGCCGGTGCGCGAATGGGCGAAGGAAATGATCAGCCGCTCGCGATCGGCCTCGCCCGAGGACCGGGCCCGGCTGATTTCCGGCCAGGCGGCAGAGATCGTCGCCAGACAATATGAGGCGCTGAGCGCGGCCGCCGAAGGCTGCGACGCCGTGGTGGCGTTCGGCCTCTTCCCGTCCTGCGCCGCCGCGCGGCTGGTCGCGGAACAACGCGGCATGCGTTACATGCTCGGCACGTTCTGCCCCATCTGGCTGCCCTCGCCGCACAACCGGCCGCATGAATATCCAGGCCATCCGCTGCCGGCTGGCGTGACCGACAACCGGCTCTTGTGGGAGATGGACATTCGGACCAAGAACGCGCTCTTCGGCGAGGCGATCAACGGCCATCGCGCATCGCTCGGGCTGCCCCCGGTGCAAAATGTCCGGGACTATGTCTACGGCAAAAAAGTCCTGCTCGCCTGCGATCCGACGCTGGGACCGTGGCTGCCCTCGGACCTGATCGACGCCGTGCAGACCGGCGCCTTCATCCTGCCGGATGAGCGGCCCCTCCCCGGCGGGCTGGAAACCTTCCTCGGTGGCGGCTCGCCGCCGGTCTATGTCGGCTTCGGCTCCATATCGGTCGCGAGCGAAGCCGGCAGCGCGGCCATCGAGGCGATCCGCGCCAATGGCCTCCGCACGGTGCTCGCGCATGGCTGGGCCGAGCTCGGCCTCGTCGACGATGGTGGCGACTGCTTCGCCGTCGACGAGGTCAACCAGCAGGCGCTGTTCGGCCGTGTCGCCGCCGTCCTCCACCATGGCGGCGCCGGCACCACCGTCGCCGCCGCGCGGGCAGGAGCGCCGCAGGTGATCGTGCCGCAGATCGGCGACCAGCCCTATTGGGCGCGGCGGGTGGCCGAGCTCGGCATCGGCGCCGCGCATGACGGCCCGGTGCCGACGGCGCAGTCGCTATCGGCGGCGCTGGAAGTGGCGCTGGCGCCGAAGGTCCGGCTTCATGCTCACAAGATGGCCGGCGAGATCCACGCCGATGGGGCGGACGCAGCAGCGAAATGGCTGGTGGAGAGGATGAGGTGAAGAGCACTGAGAGTTGGGCGGGTATGGTGTTGTGCCGCTCTCTTCAGCCCTTTCTTCACGCCGCCCTAAAGAAACCAAGCTCTCTAAAACCGCTTTCAATACCGGGCGAAGGCGCTATCTATGGCGCGGGGCGGCTCCCAATCACTCACGAGGCAATCCATGACAATTCGCGCTGTCGTCTGGGGCGAGAACATCCATGAGCGGACCAATGAGGTGGTGGCCTCCATCTATCCGGAAGGCATGCACGCGACCATTGCCAAGGCGCTCTCCGCCGACAAGGCGATCTCCGCCTCGACCGCGACGCTGGAGCAGCCGGAGCACGGCCTGCCGCAATCCCGCCTAGCCGAAACCGACGTGCTGGTCTGGTGGGGCCACAAGGACCATGGGGCGGTGGCCGACGAAGTGGTCGAACGCGTTGCGAAGCGCGTCTTCGAAGGCATGGGGCTGATCATCCTCCATTCCGGCCATTTCTCGAAGATCTTCAAGCGGCTGATGGGCACGCCCTGCACGCTGAAATGGCGCGAGGCCGGCGAGCGCGAGCGGCTCTGGGTGACCAGCCCCAGCCACCCCATCGCCGAAGGCGTCGGCGAATATTTTGAGCTGGAGAACGAGGAGATGTATGGCGAGCAGTTCGCCGTGCCCGAGCCGCTGGAGACCGTCTTCATCTCCTGGTTCCAGGGCGGCGAGGTGTTCCGCTCGGGCCTGACCTACCGGCGCGGCGCCGGCAATGTCTTCTACTTCCGCCCCGGACATGAGACCTATCCGACCTATCACGACGCCACCGTGCAGAAGGTGCTGCGCAACGCGGTGAGATGGGCGCACAACCCGCAAGGGTCGAAGCCCGCAATCCTCGATGCGCCGAACGTGCCGGTCGAGAAGGCGCTGGAGCCGATCGAGGAGCGCGGGCCCAAGCTGCATGCGCATGGCGAGGCTGGTTTCCGCTAAAAAAACGCCTCTCCGCTTTGCTTGGGATTGCGCGGAAACAGCGCCTGGGTCACATTCGCTCACGTTATTGAATCGAACCAAATCGCTCGGAGGAGCAGAAAATGCGGCTTTTGATACTGGGCACCGGCTGGATGGCGCAGGAACATGCCCGCCGCTTTGGCGCGATCGAGGGCGTCGACATCGTCGGTGCGGTCGACGTTGATCCAGCCCGCGTCGGCGAATATGCCGACGCCTACAAGATCCCGAAGCGCTTCACCTCGCTGGAGGCGGCGCTCCACTGGGGCGATTTCGACGCCGTCGCCAATGTCACGCCCGACCGCATCCATCACCCGACCACCATGGCGCTGGTCGCCGCCGGCAAGCCTGTGCTGTGCGAGAAGCCGCTGGCGGAAAATTTCGGCAAAGCCAACGAAATGGCCGATGCCGCGGAAGCCGCCGGCATCGTCAACATGGTCAACCTCACCTATCGCAATGTCGCCGCGCTGCAGAAGGCGCGCCGGATGGTGCAGGCCGGCGAGATCGGCACGGTGCGCCATGTCGAGGCGTCCTACCTGCAGAGCTGGTTGGTGTCGAAATTCTGGGGCGACTGGCGCACCGATCCGAAATGGCTGTGGCGGCTGTCGCGCGGCCATGGCTCCAACGGCGTGCTCGGCGATGTCGGCATCCACATCCTCGATTTCGCCAGCTATGGCGCGGCGCTCGATATCGACCATGTCTTCTGCCGGCTGCGCGCCTTCGACAAGGCGCCGAGCGACCGCATCGGCGACTACCAGCTCGATGCCAATGACAGCTTTGCCATGACGCTCGACTTCGCCAACGGTGCCTTCGGCGTGGTACATGCCAGCCGCTGGGCAACCGGCCATCTCAACGAGCTTCGGCTGCGCATCTATGGCGAGAAGGGCGGCATCGAGGTGGTGCACAATCTCGAAGGCTCGATGTTGAAGGCCTGCGTTGGCGAAAATGTCGAGAACGCCAAGTGGGAAGAGCTCGACGCCGGCACCGTGCCGACCAACTACCAGCGCTTCGTCGAGGCGGTGCGGAGCGGCGCGCAGACCGAGCCGAATTTCCGCCACGCGGCAGGCCTGCAGAAGGTGCTGGACCTCGCCGTGGTGTCGGACGAGAAACGGGCGGAGTTGAGGGCGCACGCGGATACGCAGTGAGCTTTCCTCGCCCCCGCCAAAGGCGGGGGAGAGGTGTCCGCGAAGCGGACGGAGAGGGGGTCTTCGTAAGGCGCTCCCCCTCTCCGTCTCGGCTTCGCCGAGCCACCTCCCCCCACTTCGTGGAGGCGAGGAACAAGATCACCGAGCGCGATAAATCGCCACCGCCGCAGCCACCAGCGCGGCGTTGCCGTCCGCCACGCTTGCGTCCGGCAGCTCCGTGCCGTCCTCGAGCCCGACCCGTGTCGAAAGCTTCCGCGCAGCCGCCCTTTCCACGAACGGCCATACCGTCGCGTTCTCGCCATGCAGCAGAATCGAGCGGCGGATGCCGGCGCGTTCCAGCACCGTCTCGATGCCGTCTGCGACGGCAAAGGCTTCATCCAGCGCCTGCTCGGAAATCTCGATCAGCACGCGCAGCACCCGCCCGCCATGGTCGAGGCCGACCAGGCGCTCGGCGTCGGCAATGGAAGCGAGCCCCGCCTCGATGCCGATGCCGCGCTGGCGCAGGCTTTCCATGACGACGGGCGCCGCCGTTTCGCTGAGATTGACCGAGGCATAGTCGGGCAGTTCGCGCCAGCCGGAGATGGCAACCAGCGTGCGCAAGTCGTCCTTCTCGATCCAGGCGCCGGTGGAGACGCCGATCAGCGTGCCCGGACAGGCGCGGCGGAGTGCTGCGACCGTCCTGTCCATCGCCTCCGGCGCAAGGCTCTCTCTTCCATCGGCGCCGCGCGCGTGCACGTGCAGCTCGGCCGCGCCCGCCGCGATCGAGGCTGCGGCGTCGCGCGCCATCGCCTCGGCATCGAGCGGCAATTTGGGGTGGAAGTCGGCGGCTCGGCCGCCGTTGATGCAGGCCTGGACGATCATCTTTGCGGTAATCCTGTTTCGGCTGGCCGGAGCCTAGCGCAGGATCGGATTGGTCGGAACCGGAGTCTCGAAGTCTCCTGACAAGCCGCGCGATCATATCCCCCTGGCCTGTCGGCCAAAGGGATAGACATTCATCGTGGCTATTGTCGAGCTTCGAAGCCCGGTTACGCCGGCACCCGCTTCAAGGCCTGCGCCATGCAGTGGATGCCGCCGCCGGTCTTGGAAATCTCGCTCATGTCGACGGCCGCGACCTCGAAGCCGCGCGCCTTCAACTGACCGATGAGGCTTTTGCTGGAGGTCGGCGCGATCACCCTGTCCTTGCCGAGCGACATGAAGTTGCAGCCGAGCGCCATCGTGTCCTGGAAGGGCACGTCGATGATCTCATGACCCTTGCCCTTCAGCCAGTCGACGATGCCGGGCTCGGTACAGGCGAGGCAGACGGCGGTGAGCTTTTCGGCGATCGGCACCACCATCAGGTCGATATGGACGTAATATTCGTCGATGAAGGCAAGCCTCGTCTCCCAGCCTTCCTTGTCGAACCAGGCCTGCACCTGGCGGGCGCCCTCCTCCTGCGTGCGGGCGCCGCCGCAGCCGATCAGCACCACGCCCTCCTCGATGACGTTGAAATCGCCGCCTTCGAAGGTGCCGGCGGTCACCATGTCGTAGATCGGGATGCCAAGCTTCTCGTAGGTGCGGATGGCGGCATAATTCTCGCCGCGCCGCCACCAGTTGGCCATGGCGGTGATGAAGGCGCCGTAGGGGGTCATCACGCTGGAATCGCGCGAATAGACCTGCATCGGCAGTTCCGGCGTCGGCTCGTGCCAATGGATGTTGACGCCGAAATGCTCGTAGGCGGCGACAAGGTCCTTGTGCTGCGCCTGCGCGATCTGGATGTTGCAGGGCGCCTCGCGCAGATGCTTGCGCGACAGCGAGCTGGTCGAGAGGTGGCGCAGGAAGTTCGGCGAGCCGAGCAGCACGTCGGTCAGCACGTCGGTTTCATTGGCGAAGCCCCAGGCGGTCAGCGGCTTGGTGCCGCCATTGGGGTTGCGGCGCTGGAGCGAGAACGGCTCGGCGACGATGCGGTCATGGACGGTCATGGTGTTCTCCTCAGGTGGTTTGTTTCGTGTCATGCGGTGGAGGCGGCCGGGATCCACCAGTCGCGCCCGCGCGGCGTGGTGACATATTCAGGCCAGCGGAAGTTGATCGGCGGTTCGTAGTCGCAGAGCGGCGCGATCCAGTTCGAGCCGCCGATGCCGCCGCCGGTTCGCTTGACGAATTCGTCCATCGCGGCGTCGCGCGCAGCCTTGTCCTCAAGCAAGCGCAGGGCAGTCAGCGCAACGGTCTTGGCGGCGCAGGTGACCATCGGGTCGATGGTGGCAGGGATGCCGCCCAGCGCGTTCATCGCCCAGGCCGGATAAGTATGGCCCGGGGCCGCGCGCAGCGCCGGACGGGCGATATAGAAGCGCGATGTCGGCGCATGCCAGCTCATGTCGGTGTAATCGTCGGAGGTGGAGTTCACCTGCGAGGGCGGCAGGTCGCGGCGCAGGATCGCCTCGGCCTCTTGCGGCGAAATCAGCCGCTCCAGCTCGTCGATGAACGGCTTCTCCGTCGCCTCGCCGCCGGCATTGACCTGGACCTCGCGGGCGATCGCCCTCGCCTCTTCGTTCCAGCGCGGCGCACCCACGGTCGAAAGCGCCTGATAGGTGATGCCGGCCATGGCGTGATTGGCCAATCCCGGGCGCGACTTCGACACCCAGTGGCGCTCATGGCGGCAGCCGCTCATCTTGGCAGCCGCCTCCGCGTTGCGGTCGAGCACGGCCGTCACCTGCTCGGCCATGGCAATGGTCGGAACGCGGATCATGTACTGGATCTCGGCTAGCCCCGCCGGCAGGTTGTCGGCGGTCGCCTGCCCCGCAGTCAGGATCGCCTCGCTGATCGACCAGCCGCCCTGATGCGTCAGCATGGAATCGCGCAGCGCCTTGGAGGCCATGTACATCATCATCAGCGCGTCGTTGGCGCCGGGCGCCCGGACCGCCGAATGCGCCTGCGGGATCGGCGCACCATCGCTTGCCGCGCGCCCCCAATTTTCGGGTTCGTCGCAGACAAAGCGGTAGATCATCGAATGGGCCGCGCCGCAATGCGTGTCCCAGCGCGCCGTGTTGCAAAGTGGCAGCATGTAGAAGGGATGGAAGGAGATCATGCCGGCGAGGCCGTCATAATAGCCTTTGGCCGCATGGATCGGCTTCGACCCCCTCACCTTCTCCGCCGGCTCGCCGGTGAAGCGCAGCGTGCCCTTGATGCCGTGCTCCAGCATCGCCGCCTTGGTGGCCAGAAGTCCGCCGAGGCTGCCGATGCCAAGGCCCGAATGCGGATCGGTGTGGCCGCCCGCCTCAACATCGAGACCCGGCCGCGCGCGCTTCACCGTCGCGGCGTCCTGACAGTTGCCGGGCACGGCGTCATATTCGCCATACATGCCGATCACCGGCCCGTCGCCATTGGTCCAATGGGCGCAGAAGGCCGTGGGCATGCCGCCGGAACCTTCCTCCACTGAAAAGCCTTCGCGCTTCAGCCGCTCCACATACCAAGCTGCTGACTGGTACTCGCGCCAGGCGGTTTCGCCAAAGTCGAAGATGGTGCGCGTCCAGGCCGAGAGCAGCGGCTGGATGCTGTCGATGCAGGCTAAAGCGGTTTCTTGCGCCGAGGTCGTCACCGATTTGTCCATACCTCAAAGAAAGCAGTGAAGCGGCTCATCAAAAAGTGATATGTTTTTCCGGCTCGTGCAAATTCGGTTCACCTGAGGCCTCTTGCGAATACCGTCCACGCAGGCGCTGCGCGCCCTCGACAGTTTTGCCCGTCACGGCAGCGTCTGGCGCGCCGCCGACGAACTCCACCTCACCCGCAGCGCCGTCTCGCATCAGTTGAGGCTGCTCGAGCGCGACCTCGGCTTCGATCTCCTGCAGCGCATCGGTAAGGGCGTGGCGCTGACGCCGCGCGGCCAGCGCTACGCGGCTGATGTCAGGAAGGCGCTGACCGTGCTCGGCGATGCGGTGACGCAGGGCGGCGGCGCCGGCGTCGGCGGCTCCTTCGCCATCTCCTGCCCGCCGGGCTTCGCCTCGATGTTCCTGTGTACCCATATAGGCGAGTTCCAGCAGATGTATCCGGACGTTGCGCTCTCCGTGCTGACGCCACGGCGGCTCGACGATGTCAGCAATCCGGATGCCGACGCCTTCATCGCCTTCGGCGTCGGCAACTGGCCGAACCGGGCCGTGGAACTGCTGTGCGAAGTCTCCTTCACGCCGCTTTGCAGCCCGAGACTGCTCAACAAGGTCGGCGGTTTTTCCAAACCCGCCGACGTGCTGCGCGCCAACCTCCTGCATCTTTCCGACACCGAGGACTGGGCGCGCTGGCTGGCTCTGTCCAAGGTGGAAAATCCCGATACCGAAGGCGGCATCTTCTTTTCCGATATGAATCTCGTCTTTTCGGCGGCAATCGCCGGCCAGGGGATTGCGCTCGGCGACGAGCTGACCGGCCGCCAGGCGCTGAGCGAAGGCCGGCTGGTCAAGCCGTTCGAGGCGACCGTCCCGTCGCCGCGCTCCTATTTTCTGGTCTTCGAGCACGCCAAGGCGGGGCACCCGGTGCTCAATGCCTTCGGCGACTGGCTGAGGGCGAAGCTGTCGGAGAGCAGTCTGGCTAAGTATTGAGATGGGCGCTGCCGCGTCGCCGCTCCGCACCACGCGTGAATCAAATTTGCCGATCAGGCGAAAACTATTCGGTTGCGGTGAGCCGCAGCCGTGCCTACGATTTGGCTTGACGGTGAGGATAGAGGCAGGATGCAGCAACCCGGCCGGGCCGCAGAGATCAAGGCGAACGGGATCGGCAAGAGCTTCGGCTCGTTCCGGGCGCTCGATAATCTCACGCTCGATATCGGCCGCGGCGAATTCCTCACGCTGCTCGGACCATCCGGTTCAGGCAAGACCACCTTCCTGATGATCCTCGCCGGCTTCGTGCAGCCGAGCGAAGGCAAGCTTTTCAGCGACGGTGTCGACATCACCAACCGGCCGGCCGAGCAACGCGCCGCCGGCATGGTGTTCCAGGGCTATGCTTTGTTCCCGCATATGAGTGTGGAACAGAACATCGCCTTCCCGCTCAAGGTGCGCAAGAAATCCGCCGCAGAGATCAAAAGCCGTGTCGGCGAGATGATCGAACGCGTCGGTCTCAAGGGCCACGAGAAGAAGCTGCCGGCGCAGCTTTCCGGCGGCCAGCAGCAGCGCGTGGCGCTGGCCCGTGCGCTGGTGTTCGAGCCGGGGGTGCTCTTGCTCGACGAGCCGTTCTCGGCGCTGGACAAGAGCCTGCGCGGCCAGATGCAGGCCGAGATGAAGCGGCTGCACCAGGAGACCGGCACCACCTTCGTCTTCGTCACGCACGACCAGAGCGAGGCGCTGGCGCTGTCGTCGCGCGTCGCCATCTTCAATCACGGCAAGCTCCTGCAGGTGGGCAGGCCGGACGAGGTCTATGACCGGCCCGCCAACCGCTTCGTCGCCGAGTTTCTCGGCGAGATCAACATGCTGCCGGTGAAGGGCGTGCGCCCCGCAGACAATGGCGCCACCGGGCTTTGCGAAGACCGCGCGGTCAACATGCGCTGCAAGGCCGAGGCGATCAAAGGCGACGCGATCCTCGCCATCCGTCCCGAGGACATGTCGATCGCGCCGGAAGCGTCCGCCAACCAAAACGGCATCGCGGCGACCGCTGTCGCCTCGACCTATCTCGGTGCGGCGACCAAGCTCGACCTCACCACCCGCCAAGGCGCCAAGGTCACCGTCTCGGTGCCGAACGAGGTCGCGGCCGTGGCGCTGAGCAAAGGCAATTCCGTCTGGCTGACCTGGCCGGCGGAAAAGGGTTTCCTCCTTCCGGACGGAGGACAGTAAGCACCCGCCGCCGCGGCCCGAAATCACCGCGCCGGCTTCCGGTTAAAATCAACGACAACAAGGGGAACTGACATGAACGATACCAAGAAACAGACGATCGAATCCCTCGCCGAGCGGACCAAGCGCGGCGAGATCTCGCGTCGGCAATTCGCGCAGCTTGCGGGCCTCGTGCTCGCCGGCACGCCGATGCTTTTGCGCTCGACCGGCGCTTTCGCCGAGACCAAGGGGCTGGTACTGGTGAATTGGGGCGGCGACGCTATCACGGCTTACGACGCCGCTTACGGCCAAGCTTTCACCAAGGAAACAGGCATCCCGGTCAAGATGGACGGCTCGGGCCCGACCGAAGGCGCGATCGCCGCGCAGTTCAAGAGCGGCGCGCCGACCTGGGACCTGGTCGACGTCGATCCGTTCTCGGCCATCACGCTCGGCGGCCAGGGCATGCTCGAGCCGATCGACTACAAGGTCGTCGACAAGAGCAAGATGCGGCCGGGCTTCGGCTGGGAATATGCCGCCTCGACCTACTTCTTCTCCTATGTGATCGCCTACGACTCGCAGAAATTCGGCTCCAACGCGCCGACCGGCATGGCCGACTTCTTCGACGTCAAGAAGTTTCCCGGCAAGCGCTCGCTCTACAAATGGGGCGTGTCGAGCTGGGAAGCGGCGCTTCTGGCCGACGGAGTCGCGCCCGCCTCGCTCTATCCGCTGGACCTGAAGCGCGCGCATGACAAGATCGCAGCCTTCAAGGAGAACGTCGTCTCCTATTGGGGAGGCGGCGCCGAAAGCCAGAGTGTATTGCTCAACGGCGAGGCTTCGATGGCAATCGTGTGGTCGACCCGCGCCTCGCTGATCGAGAAGGACTCCGGCGGCCAGATCAAATTCATCTGGGACCAGGGCCTGATCTCGCCCGGCGCGCTGGCGGTGCTGAAGAACAATCCCGGCGGCAAGGACGCGGCGATGAAGTTCATCGCCAGCACCCAGGATCCGCAAAAGGAGCTGGTGATGTTCGACAAGCTCGGACAGGGCCCGGCCAACCCGGCGGCCGACGCGCTGATCCCGGCCGACAAGAAGCGCATCAACCCTGTCGATCCGGCGAACATGGCGAAGCAGATCCCGCTCGACATGGAGTGGTACGCCAAGAATTACGGCGCAGCACTCGACGAATACACCAAGATCATCTCGGCCTGATCGGGCCGAGCGCTACTTGGCGATGAGGGGCACCCTCTCCGACAGGACGGGCGCGGCGCTGTTGATGGCGCCGCTGCTCCTGTTCCTCGTGCTTGCCTATGCCTGGCCCTTCCTCGGCGTGGTGAAGTGGAGTTTTACGCTCCCCACCCCCGGGCTCGGCCAGTACCACGCTTTGCTCACCGACGATCTGGTGCAGTCGGTGTTCATCCGAACGCTGCGCATCGCGGCAATCGTCACCGTGGTCTCGGTCACCGCCGCCTATGCCATCACGGTGGTGTGGGTGCGTGGCAGCCCGGTGCAGCGCGTGCTTGCCGAATTCTGCATCCTGGTGCCATTCTGGATCTCGGTGCTGACGCGCGCCTTCGGCTGGGTGGCGCTGCTCTCCAATCGCGGCCTGATCAACACCTGGCTGCAATCGATCGGCTTCATCTCCGAGCCGCTGACTTTGGTGCGCAACGAGTTCGGCGTCATCGTCGGCATGTCGCATTTTTTGATCCCCTTCGCGGTGTTCCCGCTGGCTTCCGCCATGCGCAGCCTGGACGAGCGCGTGCTGCTTGCGGCGCGCGGGCTTGGCTCCAGCCGCATGCGCACCTTCTGGACGGTGTTCGTGCCGATGACGCGCTCCGGCATCATCGGCTCGGCGCTGATCACCTTCGTCTTCTCGCTCGGCTTCTTCGTCACACCGGCAATCCTCGGCGGCGGCCGCAGCGTGATGATCGCGGAGCTGATTTATCTGCGCATCTTCCAGAGTCCGGACTGGGGGCTGGGCGCGGCGATCAGCGTCGTGCTGGTGGTGTTCGTCGGCGCGCTGATGGCGCTTGTGTTCCGCTACGTCAAACCGAAGCAATTGGTGTAGCCAAGATGCCGACCTATCGCCCCGGCCCCGTCTCGCTCATCCTCGCCGTGCTGGTGGCGTTGTTCCTGCTGATGCCGCTGCTTGCCGTCATCCCGGTGTCGCTGACGCCGAGCCGCATGCTGACAATGCCGACGGGTGAATTGTCGCTGCGCCATTACCGCTCCCTGATCGAGGATCCACGCTGGCTGGACTCCATCCTGCTGTCGCTCAGGATCGGCATCGTCAGCAGCATCCTCTCGACGGCGCTGGCGCTGACCTTCAGCCTCGGCGTGTGGATGTTCCAGCCGCGCTTCACCGCTGCGCTCGTCGGCTTCGTGCTGCTGCCGATGGTGGTGCCGCCGGTGGTCTCGGCGGTGACGCTTTATTTCCTGCTCACCTCGGTCTCCGGCCTCACCTCCTTCTTCGGCTACGACACCTGGCTGGGTGTGGCCATGGCGCATTCGGTGATGACGGTGCCTTTCGCCACGGTGCTCATCCTGGTGTCGCTCAGCCAGCTCGACCGGCGCATCGACCTTGCCGCGCGCGGCCTCGGCGCAAGCGTGTGGGAGCGCGCGACGCGCGTCATCATGCCCAACATCAAGTTCGGCATCGTCACTGCGGCGCTGCTCTCCTTCGTGCTTTCGTGGGAAGAGATCGGCGTGACGCTGTTCATCACTTCAGTCAACGCCATCACCCTGCCGCGCCTGATGTGGATGGGCCTGCGCGACAACATCGATCCGGCGATCGCGGCACTCTCGGTGATCCTGATCATCATCACCGTGCTGGTGCTCGCCGTGCGCAGCGTCATCACAAGGCAGCGCCCCGCGAAGCCCTGATTAGGCAAACCTGACCGAGACGCGACCGAACTGCCCGGATTGCCGGTGACTTCATCGCCGGGCTCGACTTCTATCGGCTTGACGCAGGTGCTGGTTGTCACCACCTGCCCCCTCGTTCTCGATGACACCAAGCCGGTGGTCGCCCGCGGTGAACGCAGCAAGGCACGCAATCCAAAACGAAAGAGGCCCGCCGGAGCGGCGAGCCTCTTACGGAGCCGAGGTGGAAGCTCGGCGCCGTCATGATCCGGGGGTGTGGATCAACTCGGAATCTAGCCAACAGCGCCCGGCGAGGCGACTTACAAATCTGTAAGCTTCGGCTGGCAGGGTCGAGCGGGGCCGGCAAAAAGAGACATATTACCAATGCCTTGCGAACACCCGCGACCATGCCGGCGCAGCATCCTTCAATCAAAAGTGATGGGACAGCGGCAAGACCAAGCCCAGTCCGCCGCCGAGCGGAACCCGCTGGTTAGCGATTTCCCGGCAGCATTTTGGTCAGGATCGCGTCCCGGCGTATCAAGTGGTGATAGAGCGCAGCCAAGGCGTGCAGGCCGGCCACGATCAGTATGGCGTTCGCGCATAGCGAATGAAGCTCGCGAACGGTTCGCGCGGTCGTCTTTTCCGGAGCGAAGGGCGCGGGAATCGTGAACAGCCCGAAGAAGCTCAACGCGTCGCCTCGGAACCAGGTCAACAAAATGCCAAGGACGGGAATGGCGATCAACAGGGCATAAAGGATGAAATGGCCGATCTTCGCCGCGGCTCGCTCGGGAGTGGACATTTCCGACGGAAGACTAGGCGCGCCCCGAAGGCCGCGCAGCACCACCCGCCAGAACACGAGAGCGGCCAACAGAAGGCCAAACGAAATGTGCAATCGCCAGAAGAATGCTACCGCCGGGTCTCCGCGGGAATAGAAGGCGTCGCCGTAGGTCAGGGCATAGAGCAGGACGACGAGGACGAATAGTGCCCAGTGAAGGAACTTTTGGGCGGACGTATAGGTCGTGGGGGCGGCCATGCTGCGCGGCTCCGTTTGGCAGGTCTCCCCGTCTCGAACGCGTTCCTGGCAGACTTGTGGCCGCTAAATTAAGAATTCGTAAGACTTCGACGAATGGACAAGCGCAAACCAGCGCTTTGCGTGCCGCTTGCATCGCGTCCCGCATCAAAGGCGCGCCGCGCCGGACGAAGGCCCCCCGGCCTCGTCCGTGCGTGGCAAGCAGTTCAGGCAGCCTGCGGCCGCCGCATCCTCTCGACCAAGGCCTGCCTTGCCGGTCCGGCAAGCGGCTTGTCCGTCGTCAGCAGCCCATCGAGCAGTGTCAGAAGCTCGCGCGCTGCTGAAGACTTGCAGGAATAATAAACCATCTGACGATCGCGGCGGGTTTCGACCAGGCCAAACCTGCGCAGTTTGGCCAGGTGTTGCGACAGCGCTGACTGGCTGAGTTCGACCTTGTCGGCGAGCACGCCGACAGAGAGTTCGCCCTCGGCGAGGTAGTTCATGATGAGCAAACGCTTCTCGTTGCCCATCACCGCAAGAAAGGCTGCCGCGCTTTCTGCGTTGGCGGTAAGTTTCTTGGTCACCATCGATTTCCCCGTGGTTCATGCTCTTCCGAAGGCCATGGGGGCAATGGCTTCAGAGTTCCAGAGCGTTGATGAGCCTGTCCCGGTTTGGATGCGGGACCTGCCCTGCTTCTTTTTCGACCAGAACCCTTTCGTAACCCGGTTGCCACCACGTCGGGGTTGCTGGTCTCGGACAGAACGCGCGGCGCTTTCTGGGCTCAAGTCAATGCAGACTCAGAAAAATTCCGCGCTGCTAATGCGTATCAGCGCAGCGCTCGTTCGGCAAGAATATAACGAGGCCGGCAAAACAGCGGCCAGCCGCAAGCAAGGAAGCACAGCAACCGGCGTGCCCGGCCAAGAGACCTCGGCCACGATATTGCCGCGACTCACTCCCAATCTCGAAGCGTGCTATTATTAGCTGGGCAAGAGGGGCCGGGCTGGAGGAGGAAGCCATGTCCGTTGTACGCAACACGTTCAACCCCGACGAGACGGCCATGCTTGGCCGTGTCTACCAAAACGGCAATTTCGAAGGCGAGACTGCCGAGCAGAAGGAAGCGCGCGCCTCGCGCATCATAGCCAACTACATGGCGGGTATCACCGACGAGGCGGAGCTGATCGAGCTTTCGCGGAGGCCGCTTGGAAGATGAGCAACCTACGCCGGCTTCGTGAAACGCTTCACGCTAAGTTGACGTTTCGCGACGCAACTCTACGATAATATATCGTGCTCCGATATACTTCGGGAGGTTTTAGCGATGATGCAGGGATGGTTTTCCAGGCCGGTCGAAGTCGCCGTTGGGGTGTCCGGCTCGATCCGCCACATATCCAACGCCGAGCAGGCCGTCGAACTGCTGACCGGACAATGGCGCGATGCCGGTAGCGCGCTGCATGGCGCGGCGCTGCGCGCTTGCCGCCGGGCGATCCGTGGCGACGTTGCGGCGGACAATGCCAGGGAGGCCTTCGTCATGGCCGCGCGCGAGGCGCATGTGCTGGTGGAATAGAGCATGGCGGGGCCAGGCGCTCCACAGGCCTGCCTATCGATAGTAAAGCCATAAAAGCACCAGCACCGCTGACGCCGCCGGAGAAAGCAGGTTTCCGGCCCGAAGATGCATATGGCCAGCTGAAGCAGAGTGATCATGCCTGGCGGTGTCGGGCCTACCGAGCGCGCCAATTGACGGGAAACCGATGCTCCATTCGAAACGCGCGCGCACGATCCGTCTCAGCGAGCGCGGTTCGGTCGCGCTTCCTCGTAGAGCCCGAAAGCGATCGCCATCAAGATAGCAACGGTCATGGTGGAAGCGAGCACGGCGATAAGCATGAGAGGTCCTCCCGCGTTTCATCAGCCTGTGGATTCATTAGATCAGGATGACGTTTCGTTGAATCGCCACCCTGATCTAATTCTTTGTTGGAGCATAATCTTCTCCGGAAACCGGTTCCGCTGACCTTCGGTTCGGGATCACGCTCTAGAGCCGCCCGCGAGAGTGCGGCAGTGACTTTGGTCACGCGATTTTCGGTCATCCGCGATCGCGGATTGCCGGCCCGTGAGCCCGTCAGGACGCGACCGCCCATGCCTTTCCTGGAATTGCCTTAGCCTTAAAATTCTTCGGAACCTAACGCGCGGTGATTGGTTAACGCGCGGGTCCGCAATCTTGGAACCATCGGGCGTCATCCGACGCCGATTGCTTGCTCAAAAGACGATCATAAGAACGGAGGAAGTGATGAACGATGTCTGGTTTTCCGAGCCAGTCGTGATCGATTTCCAGCCAAACGGCCAGCGCAAGGTTTCGAGTTGTTTCGAAGCGATGGAATGCCTGGACCAGCGCTGGCCCAGACAGGCGCGCGACGGTGCCTGGCGCTCGGCGAGCCGCGTCTGCCGCGACGCGCTCGATGGCCTGCGCAGCCCGGTGGAGGCCCGCAAGACGCTGCGCAAGGCTGCCAAGGTCGCCGGTCTGCTGGCGTAGCCTCGATTTTCCCACGGCGCCCTATGAGGGCGTCACCAAGCCCGTCGCGGTTTCCCATTGCTGCGGAGGGCTTGTGTTTTCATGCAGGCGAATGACGGCCGACGTATACTTGGAACGCGTTCAAGCACGCGTCCCGCTGGATACATGAAAACGCCGGCCGCTCGGCTTCGGGGTTGCCTGACGGGTTCAGGCCACTCCATTTCGGCGAGTCGGCCGGCAGGCCGCAACGCGAGCAGCGGGACGTGGTAAACGGGCGGTTATTATCCACAGGGCCGTGGCAGCGGATGGTTCAGCCAAAGCCGCCAAGCACTTCCGGGAACTGGACCGCCAGTGCGCCCTCTTCCGCCTGCCGGGCATAGATTTGATGCATCTTCGCGCCGTCATATCTGGCGCGGCGGCGCTGGACATCGTTTCCGAAAAGACCGGCAACGGCGTCGAAACGGCGCAGGAAGCGCTTCATCACGCCACGCTCGAAGGGTATGCGCTGCTCGAACGGCTTGCGCCAGGGCGTGTCCTTTGCCAGATCGCGCCAGATGCTCAGCGCTTCCAGCTCGACCCCGACCTGGTTGCCCCACGGCTTGCCGCCGGCGAAATGCCTGGCCCAGGCCTGGGAGCAGCGAAATTCCCTTGTCCCCAGCGATTGCAGGTTCCAGTTCGGGTGCATCGTCTGCCATTTGCCCTCGAAGGCGATGTTGAGGGCATTCTGGTCGTTCATCTGACCTTGAATGGCGGTGTTGCGCGTGCGCTCCAGCAGTCCCTCCGTCCGAACAGCGCCCATGTCGAAAACCACGACACCGGAGTTGAAGTAGGGCGCGCCCGGCTTCAGCCCGAGCTTTTGTCTGTAGGACGGCCGAAAATACATGTAGTCGTCATGCGCCGCGAGCATGGGCGCATGCAGCAGCTGCCCGGCAAGGTCGTTGATATCCCTGTTGAAGAGAACATCGCAGTCCGTGTAGGCGATACGATCATATGGCCCAAAAACCGGAAGCTGGTCGGCGAAAAGACGAGTGTAGGCGGCGATGCTGTATGTTCCGAAGCGGAAGCCGCGGCTGGTCATGAAATCCGCGACGTCGACCAGCTCGACCTTGCCCTTCAGCAGATGGCGGCCGGCTTCGAGATCCGGTTCGCTGGCGCCGGTATAGAGCAGGTAGCCGTCGATCGGCGCGGAGACGTCGACGATCCGACGCGCCGCCAGGCTGGCATACGGAAAATATTCAGCATCCGCCGCCAGGAAGAAACACTTCGTCATTCGCACCGCGACCCTTATCCTGCTGCGGTGCCTGCCACAAAATGCTTTTCGACGAAAGCCTCGATCGGGCCTGTGAGCGAGGCCGCCTCGCGCTTGACCTTATCATCGTCCCAGCGCCACCACTGGATCGCCAGCAGCTTCGCTATCATCTCCTCGGGAAATCGATATCTGATCAGCCGGGCTGGAGACCCGCCGACGATCGCATAGGGCGGCACGTGTTTGGTGACGACGGCACCCGCGCCGACGACCGCGCCATCGCCAACCTCCACGCCCGGCAGGATCATTGCGCCATTGCCGATCCAGACGTCATTGCCAACAGTGATGCCGGCCGGCTTGCCGCCATTTGCGATCGGTTCGGGCAGTTTCAGCAACCGGCTGTAGATTGGAAACGAGGTTGCGCTCTCGGTCGGGTGCTGGCCGGAGCAGATGAAAACCACCCGACCGGCAACCGAGCAGAAGGCGCCGACTTGCAACGGAGCATCCTTCAAGGGGGCCAAGACTTTTCGCCATGTCACGCCATAGGTGTGGCGGCCAACGGTCACATGTTCCGGCAGTCCGGAGCGCATGTCCCTCAGCCATTTGGAAAGCGCCGACATCCAGATACCTCCCCAATACTTCTGCGACATAGCCTCGGACCGGCCGAACCATCAACCGGATCCACCGAAAAACCTGTTATCCGCACACCGACGTTGGGAGTTTCGAGTGGATTGCGGATGCCTGTGTTGGTAGTGGGAGCGTCTCAGACACATCTCCCATAGATCGAATGAACGACGTTTTTGGCTATATCGCCTATGGCGATAACGAGGTTTATCACTTTGGCGCGCTGCTCAGCGCGCTTAAGCTTTTGCACAATTGCCCAAGCGCCAAAATAATCGTCGCAACCGACAGACCCGAACTCTTTCGCCCATACCCCCTAGAGACGATCGCAATAGCCGCCGACCAGAAAGAGTTGATGTCTTTCGGCTGGCGCTATCATTTCGGCATCAAGGCTGCATTCCTGATCGAGATCCTGAAGCGAGCGGACCGCCTGATCTTCATGGACTCGGACCACTATCCTTATGTCGATCCATCCAGAGGGTTCCGACAGATTTCACCGACGCATTCCTTCATGCGTAAATGTGAGGGCGAGCATCGGCTTTACCCGGTTCTCACCGGCAAAGGCGTCAAAATCGGAGACTACACCCTGACCGGCCGCGAACCGATGTGGCAAAGCGGAATCCTTGGCATTCATCGAGCCAATGTTCGTGCATTAACCGAGGCCTATTCCGCGATGCTGGCCGTACGCGAATTGACCAGCACAGATGCTCCGGAGCAGTTTTGCATCGGGGTCGCGCTCTCTCGAAATGGCTTGGCTCTCAGCCGACACCACCTTCCGGTCAACGACTACAACACACGTGGCAAAAAGGCTTTCGCCAGCCCGCGCGTGCTGCAGTTCTTCAATATCTACGGCGACGCTCCAATTGCCGAGCAGATAAGGAGAGCCGGCTGGTATCGCTTGTGGCGAACTCCCATGGACCTGTGGCGCCAGCGGGACAGATGGTCGCTTTAAGCTGGCTGTGAGACCTCACGGCAGAAGAAGAATGTCTCGTTGATCGAGCACGTCGCGAATATCCATTTCCTTTTCGGTTTGCCACCGAAGACGCCTTCGATGTCTATTCCATACCAGAGCAATTGAAAGGCGGACTTCCGTTTCTCCTGGCCTCACGTTATGCAGGCCAAATGGGTCTGAAGATTGTCGATATCATAACCAGAGCGCCGGCAATCATCGCGGCGAAGGAAGCCAGAAATAGGCTAGTATACAAGGCTTTCGAGCATCGGGGCCGAACTGCTGGACGCACTTTTGCAGACCGCCTGAAAGCCACTGGTGCATCGCGTGTCTGCTTCACGGTGGCGTTCAACACGCCTTGGGTCATTGATGCGCTAGCCAAGGCCTGGCAAATGCACCCGCCGGGAATGATCCTGGCAGTTGTCGACAATTCGACCGGTCAGGCATCGAGAGAAGAAATAGAAAGCATATGCAAGGTAAGAGGCGTGCCTTATTTAGCGCTTCCGATGCGGGTGGAAAAACATCTGTCCAGATCGCACGGAACCGCGATAAACTGGACCTATCATAATATCATACGGCACCTGGAGCCTGAGTTGTTCGGCTTCATTGATCATGACTGTTTCCCGGTGGTGCCGTTTGACATCCCGGCCAAGATGGAAGGCAAGGCTGTCTACGGCAAGCTGTTCCCTCCAGGTCGAAATCACATCCACGAGCCGAAGCCGACCGATCGACACTGGAATTTATGGGCAGGCTTCTGCTTCTACCGTTTCTCCGCCACGACTGGACGAAAGCTGAACTTTGAACCCCGCTTGAACATGGGGCTTGATACTGGCGGCGCAAACTGGAAAGTCCTTTACTCGCATTTGGACAGGGCACGGGACGTTGCCGTTGCCGCCGCTCGGGAAAACCCGATGACGATGGCCGGGGCGGTCGGACACCATGAGATCATCGAGGAAGCATTCTTCCATGTTGCCGGCGTATCCTACCCTGACCGCCCCAGTTATCACCGCCGAACAACCGACCATCGAAAATTGATCCGCGACTATGTCTGGAATACATATCTTGGCGGCGTGAGCGGCAGGGTAGCCCAAGACTTTTAGGTGCTGACCAAGTCTTCGGGCTTATCCGCCCGAAAACGCAAACTAATAGACACGCCCATGAGCCGATCCCGCAGAAACACCCCGATCGTCGGCATGACAACGGCAGACAGCGACAAGGCATTTAAGCAAGCCGAACATCGGCGCGAGCGCCGGGCTGTGAAGGTGCGGCTCGAGTTTGACGAGGAACCGTTGCCCACCAAGGCCTTCGGTAATCCGTGGGCCAGTGAGAAAGACGGCAAGCAATGGCTGACCAAGCCCTCCCCTAAACTGATGCGGAAGTGACGTCCGCGCAACGGCTAAGAAATGGCGATCCCGGCAGGATTCGAACCTGCGACCATCGGCTTAGAAGGCCGGTGCTCTATCCAGCTGAGCTACGGGACCGTCGGCCGGGCGGGCCGGCTGGCCTGTCACGCCGCCTGACGCAAGACTCGAAAATCAGTGCGTCCAGGGCGTCCTGCGGTCATAGCGGAAATTGTCCGAATAGGAAATCTGCCGGCGCTTGGCTTCCTTCGGCTCTTCGACCCGGTAGGCGATCTTTTCCTTCTCGGCATAAGCGATCGCCTCTTCCTTCGTATCGAAGGTGAGCTTCACCTGGCTCAGCATGTCGCCCGAGGAGGTGTAGCCCATCAGCGGGTCGATCTTCTTGCGCTGGGCGGGCTCGAATTCGAGCACCCAATGTCCGGTCTTGGCCTTGCCGGACTGCATCGCGGTTTTGGCTGGACTGAAAATGCGCGCGGACATGACCACCTCGTTGCCGCCCGGAGACCGGGCACCGTTGTTCAACGCTATTTCCAGGATCCCATCGGGAGCCTGAAACCTCGCGCCAATCCGTCATTACTGTGCAATGGCCGCTGCGGCAAGGCCGCAAGCGGCCCCGGCGCACGCCATGGCGCAGGGAACCTCGCTGCGCCGCCGACATTATCGAAACGTCGGGCAGGCCGAGCGTGCGGCCTGCCCTGTGAACCACCAGAAAAACGGACGTTTCGCCATGACCGATGCACCCGAACACGCCGTCCTCCAGCTCGCCGTGCTTGTCGGCAGCCTGCGCGCCCAGTCTTTCAGCCGCAAGATCGCCAAGGCGCTGGCCGCCCGCGCGCCGGATTCGGTGCGCTGCCGCTTCGTCGAGATCGGCGAGCTGCCGCTCTACAACGAGGATCTGGACGGCGACAGCCCGCCGGCGGCGTGGGCGACCTTCCGCGCGGCGATACGCGAATGCGACGCGGTGCTGTTCGTCACCCCGGAATACAACCGCTCGATCCCGGGCTGCCTGAAGAATGCACTCGATGTCGGCTCGCGTCCGTCGGGCAAGAGCGTGTTCAAGGGCCTGCCCGCCGGGGTCGTCAGCGTCAGCCCGGGCAAGATCGGCGCCTTCGGCTCCAACCAGGCGCTCCGGCAGACCTTCGTCTTCCTCGACATGCCGGTGATGCAGCAGCCGGAGGCTTATATCGGCAATGTCGCGGAGCTGCTCGACGATAAGGGCGCCGTTACCAATGCCGATACCGCAGCCTTCCTCGAGAATTTCATGGCCGGCCTGGAAAGCTGGATCAGGAGGGTGCATCCCGGCGGCTCGTCCTTCGATGCCTTCATGAAGCAGCGCGAGAAGATCGCCGAGGACTATGTCAACGGCGATCCCACCTCGCTGAAGGCGATCGTCACCCATGCCGGGCCGGCGACGTTTTTTTCGCCGCGCGGCGACCATCTCGAAGGCGCCGAGGCGGTAGCGGGCCGGTACGAACGCGACGCGGCAGGCTTCCACAAGGGCGGCAGCACCGACCTCGAGGTGCTGCAGGCTTCGGCAAGCGGCGATCTGGCCTTCTGGACCGGCTTGCAGCATGCCAAGACGCGCATGGGCAGGAACGGGGAGCCGACCGAGATGACTTTGCGGGTGACGGAAGTGTTCCGACTGGAGGACGGCGGGTTCAAGCTGGTGCATCGCCACGCCGACCCGGTTCATTAGCCGGCGCTTGTACCAATCCGCGACACAATGCCGGAGGTTTTTGCAACAGCCACCTATTCCTTTTGGCGGGTGGGCGGCATATGTCAGATACAGGATCATGCCACTTGAAGGCATGATGACGGCGATAAAGACACGAATGGGCGCGGAAGCGAAAGCCTTGCCGTCGGGGGTCGGCGAGCCAGCGATACTGGACGGAGCGATTGTCATCGGCGCGGGCGCCGCGGGGCTTGCCGCCGCGCATGCGCTGGCCAGGGCCGGCGTGACGGTGCAAATCCTGGAACGCGAGCCGCGGCTGGCCGAGCCCTGGCATCGCCGCCACGACAATCTGCATCTCAACACGCATCGCGACCTCTCCTCATTGCCCGGCGTTTCCTATCCGGCAGGAACGCCGGCTTTTCCGCATCGCAGCGCCGTCATCCGTCATCTCAATGATTTCGCCGAAACGCACCGCCTGCCGATCGCCTTCGGTGTCAAGGTCGAGGAAATCGAATTCCGTGGCGACCACTGGCTGCTGCGGACAAGCGCGGGCCTGAAGGCGGCACGGTATGTGGTGATCGCCACCGGACGCGACCGGCAACCCTTCATTCCGGCCTGGAAGGGCATGGAGGATTTTTCCGGATCGATCATCCACTCGGCCGAGTTCGGCAAGGCGAGCGACTATGCCGGCAAGAAGGTGCTGGTGGTCGGCGCCGGCAATTCAGGCTTCGACGCGCTCAACCATCTTTCCCACGTCGAGACGGGCCAGATGTGGCTTGCGGCGCGCAACGGACCTTCGCTGCTGCCCAAACGCATCGGCAAGATCGCCGTGCACCGCATATCGCCGCTCATGGCCAGCCTGCCGACAAGGCTCGCGGACGCGGTGATGGCGGCAACGCAGCGCCTGGTGTTCGGCGACTTGACCAAATACGGCCTGCCCCCTGCCCCGGCGGGCGGCGCCAGCCGGCTCGGCTCCGACTATGCGGCGATCGCCGCCGACGACGGCGCGGTCGACGCTATCAAGGCCGGGCGCATCATCGTGGTGCCGCAACTGCGCGAATTCAGGCGCGACGGCGTCATGCTGGAGGACGGCCAGACGATCGCGCCCGACATCGTCATTGCCGCCACGGGCTACCGTACCGGGCTGGAGACGATGCTGGGCCGACTCGGCGTGCTCGACGCCAAGGGCGTGCCGCTGTTCAATGGCGCCGCGAACGATCCGAAGCTGCCCGGACTCTGGTTCACCGGCATGCGCCCGAGCATTCGCGGCTGCTTTGCCAATGCAAGAATCCAGGCCACGGCGATCGCCAGGAAAATCGCCGGCCTGAAGCGCCAGAGCTGATCGGTTATTTTGCATAAAGGCCGCGAAGGCATCGGCGGAGGCGGCAAGGCCTTCAAGCGCCGCTTGCAGCCACGCCTTGCGGGTCACCGTGGCGATCCGGGCACCGTCGTCGAAACCGAGGGCTGGCGCTCTTCACACTGCGGCATCGATCCGGGTCGGGCCTGCCGTTTTTGTGTTGCCTTCCGGGCGCCCGCCCCCTATACGCCGCGGGACGTCGGAGTGTAGCGCAGCCTGGTAGCGCACCTGATTTGGGATCAGGGGGTCGCGTGTTCGAATCACGCCACTCCGACCATCGCCTCTTCCCCAAAAAAACCCAGGCCGGCGGCGCGGCCCCGTGAGCCCTGCCGGAGGGGCACGTATCGTGACAGCCGTGGTCGTGGCGATCCTCGACAGGGACAATTGGGACGCCAACACCGACGTCATCGTCGTCGTGGATGTCGCCAGGCGGCGGCTGACATGGGTGCCGCGAGACTTGTGGTCTCCCCTCATAAGCGACCCCATCAATGCGGCTTTCGCCATCGGTGGCGGAAGCTTGCTGCTCGATGCGCTAGCGGGACTGGGATTTACGGCGCAGAGCGCAATCTGCCTCTGGCGCGGCGCGAGCGAAGCCGCGCTTGCCGAAGCCAGCGTCAGTGTGCCGATCCCCGCGCCGCTTGATTTCTGGTAGCGGATCACGGGCGAGGATCCGTTGCCGCTGCTTGTTCGCATCTCGGCCAGTTGGTGCATGCAGGTGCACGACTGGGTGGATGACGCCGTCATCGACGGCAAGAAGGTCCTGGTCCCGCGCAAGCCGAAGCCGTGGTGGCGGCGGCAATTACGCCGGCTGCGGGACAGGCTCAGGGAGAACCGGCCCTAGCCATTTCCGGATCGCTCAAATCGCGCCCTCGACATCGGTTTTGGAGAAATCCTCGCCGACATAGAGAAGCCGGCAGGCCCGGTCCTTTGCCACCTCATAAGCAAAGCAGTCGCCGAAGTTGAGCGCCGCGGCGTGCATGCCTTTGCCCCATCGCGCGTAAGCCTCGGCAACGCGCCGAGCCGCGCCTTCCGTGACCGGCGTAATCTCGAAGCCGAGCCCGTCGAGCAGGGATTGCACCTCCTCAGCCACGCCGCGTCGTGCGGCGACAATAAGGAGCTCGGCTACGGTTCCGGCCGATATCAGAAGTTCGTCTTCCGTTTCGAGCGCAGCGATACAGGCGTCCGCCGCCGGCTCGTCGAGGGCGATGGCCATCAAGGCCGAGGCATCGACCGCGATCATTCCGGCAGGCCGTCATCGTCATAGAGGAAATCCTGGCTGCGTGCCGCAGGCGGGCCGGCACTGGCTTTCGCCGCGCCGGAGGCCCGGACGGCCTGCAGCAGGCTCCGGCGGTGCTTCCGGTCCGGCACGGACCGTACCGGGACGAGACGCACGGCCGCGTGACCGTGGCGGGTCAGGATAATCTCATCTCCAGCCTCGGCCCGCCTCACCAGTTCGGTCAATTGCCCCTTGGCGTCTGTCACGGATATCTGCATGACAACCTCTAATGGACCACGATTTGGCCCATTAAATTAGACCATTTGATGGTCTAGCTCAACGCCGCACTTTCGACACGCCGCACCTCGGAGGAACGGTAAACCCGCCGGGCGAGAACCCCAACACCTCGAGCCCGGCGAGCCTACAACCCGATCTGGAACGCGACCGGGACCGGGATCAACCGGCGACGGCTGCGTCGCAAGAGACATGCCTGAAAGGATTGTTCCGAAACGGGACGGCTAAGGAGCATGGTCCACGATTGAACACGTAAACGCCTGCCGTGGGCTCCAATAGTCCCTCGCTTCCAACTTCGTCGCCGGTCTAAACTTTGGGGAATTTCCATACCTGTTGTCGAGGCGGTGCTGTCGCTGATCGGCCCAGCCTATTTAGTCTATTACGGCTTCGCGGTTCCGGTCATGGTGGTCTGGGCAGTTCTGTGTGCTGCCCTGTGGGTTTGGAACAATCGGCCGAGCAAGAGACAGGGCGGCGTCGCGCGGTCGCGGCCCGCCGGGCTGATGTTCTTCTGCCTTGTCGCCACCGGCTATGTCTCGGCGCACACCGGAGTCTGTCTTTTGGCCCGCCATCTTGCCGAGCTTTGGGCGTAACCGCCTACCCCCTCTCGATGGCTAGATATCGAACTCGCCCTGCCCTTCGTCCATGGCGCTGACCGTCTCGGCAGCCAAAGCGCGGGTGATCGGCGTCTTGCGTTCGAGCGCGGCGCGGTCGAGGCGTTCGACGACGTGCATGGCGGTGCCGAGCGAGCGCTCGATGCGGCGCACCAGATATTGCACCACATGCGGCTCGACCTCTACCTGACGGTCGGCGAAGAGCTTTGTGAGCACGCCGGCGAGCAGCAGGTCGTCGGGCTCGTGGATCTCGATCGTCGCCGCCGCCTTCAATCGCGAAACGAGGTCCGGCAGCGCGACGCGCCAGGCCGAGGGAAAACGCCGCGCGGTGAGCAGCAGCGTCGAGCCCGCGCCGCGCACGGCGTTGATTAGGTGGAACAGGCCCGGCTCGTCGATCGCCGCCTTGTCGATGTCGTCGACGAGCACCGGCCTGCTGCCGACACCGGCAATGTGCTCGCCAATCCGGCCGGGATCAACGCTGACGGCGTTCGCCCTATCCTGCCAGATGCGAGCGAGATGCGTCTTGCCGGAGCCGGGCGGTCCGGCCAGCACGACCACCGGCGACGGCCAGTCCGGCCAGCGGTCGATCAGCGATGCCGCTTGCGCATTGGTACCCGAGACGACGAGCTCGTCGCGCGAATAGCCGGTGCCGTGGCCGAGATCGAGCGGCAGCTGGCGCGGTGAATCTGCTGGCTGGGCAGCCATTTCAGCCCCGAGTCGAGCGGTGGCCGCCGCCGCGATCGGCCGGCAATGGCGGCGCAGGCTGAGTGCCGTTGCCCTTGTAAAGCGGCGATTCGAGATAGCGGCCGATGGCGAAGCGCACCAGCACGGCGATCGCCGCCGAGGCCGGCACGGCAATCAAAAGGCCAACGAAGCCGAACAGCGCGCCGAAGGCAAACAGCGCGAACATCAGCCATACCGGGTGCAGGCCGACGCTCTTTCCGACCAGCCGGGGCTGCAGGATGTTGCCCTCGATGAACTGGCCGACGAAGAACACGCAGGCGACAAGCAAGATCATCGTCCAGTCCGGCCAGAACTGGACGAAGGCGACGCCGACGGCGAGCACCAGCCCGGTCAGCGAGCCGACATAGGGAATGAAGGAGATCAGCCCGGCGAAGAAGCCGATGAGAATGGCGAAGTTCAAGCCGGTCAGCGTCAGTCCCGTGGCGTACATGGCGCCGAGCACCAGGCAGAGCGTGCCCTGCCCGCGCACGAAGCCGGCAGTGGCGGTGTTGATCTCGCGGGCGAGTGCTCTGACCGTCTCGACATAGTCGCGCGGCACCCAGCTGTCGACGACGGCCACCATGCGGTCCCAGTCGAGCAGCATGTAGAAGGCGACGACCGGGGTGACGACGAACAGGCTGACCACCGAAACCAGCGCCACGCCCGAGCTCCAGATCGAGGTGAAGACGGTGGTAAGCAGTCCGAAGCCGCTGGTGAGCAGCGAATTCAGCCCGTCGCGCAATCCTGCGGCGTTAACGCCAAAGCGCTGCTCCAGCCATTTCGGGTCGAAGCTGGTGATGAGCGATTGCAGGCGGGTGAGATATTCCGGCAGCTTGCGCGCGAAATCCGCCATCTGCGTGGCCAGCACCGGCACCAGGATGACGAAGGCCAGCACCACGACGACGATGAAGGCGATCAGGATCACCACCGTCGCCATAAGACGCGACAGGCCGAGCCGCTGCAGCCAGTCGGCAACCGGGTCGAGGAAATAGGCGAGCACCATGCCGGCCACGAACGGCAGGAGGATGCCTGAGAAGACATAGAGGAACAGAGCCAGCAGGACCGCCGTCGCCAGCCAGAAGAAGACCTGACGGCGAAGCCCGCCCGAGCCGTCGTCAGCGGCGATCACCGCGCCGTCATTCTCAGGCGTCCGTGCTGGAGCCGCCCGACTTGCCGATGCCCGACTTGATGTCGCCGGTCTGGGAGTTGCTCGTTCGGGAGCCTTCGCCATAGCCGCTCATATGCCTTAGCCAAGCCACGAGATAGGCTGCGGCCGAAGCCACGGTCAAGACCCCGGTCAGCAATATGAGCGCGGTTCGCAGCGGGCCCAGCTGCACCGAAAAGGCGAGTTCGCCCAGCACAACCGCCGCCAGCACGATCTGCGCCGCGGTGTTGGCCTTCGATACGAGGAGCGGCTTCACCTCGACCGGATGGCTCATCACGCTGGACAAGAGCACGGCGCAGACGATCAGCCCGTCGCGCGAGACCATGGTTACCACCAGCCAGAGCGGCAGTTCGCCGGCAAAGCCCATGACGACGAAGACCGAGACCAGCAGGAGCTTGTCGGCGACCGGATCGAGATAGGCGCCGAGGCGGGAGGACTGGTTCCAGCGACGCGCGATGAAGCCGTCGACACCATCGGAAATGCCGGCGACGAGGAATCCGGCGAAGGCCCAGCCCCAAAGCGACTGCAGCATGGCCAGCACCACGGCAGGCACGAGCAGCAGCCGCATGATCGTGATCATGTTGGGAAGGGTCACGTGATGTCCCGTCGTGATTTTTGTTGGAGAATAGATGATGGAGATACGTAAATTGGGCAAGGGAGAAGCGGCGCTGAAGCTGCCGATCTCCCCCCTTGCGGGGGAGATGCCTGGCAAGGCAGAGGGGGGTGCTGTCCCTCGGCATCTCGGAGTTTTTCTTTCGCCGTGTCGGCAGAACCATTATCGACGCAGGTATTCCTTCACACCCCCCTCTGCCCTGCCGGGCATCTCCCCCTCGAGGGCCCACAAGGGGGGAGATTAGCGCTCGCGCCTTGCTCCCCGAAACCATTCATGCGAAGAGCCCGCAATGACAAACAGGGACGAGCCGACGATGAGCAAGGGCGATAAGGCCAAGCGCAAGAACGGGCTCACCTATGCCGAGGCGGGTGTCGATATCGATGCCGGCAATCTGATGGTCGAGAAGATCAAGCCGCTGGTGCGCGCCACGCGCCGGCCGGGCGCCGATGGCGAGATCGGCGGCTTCGGCGGGCTGTTCGACCTGAAGGCCGCCGGCTTCACCGATCCGGTGCTGGTCGCCGCCAATGACGGCGTCGGCACCAAGCTCAAGATCGCCGTCGATTCCGGCAAGCACGACACGATCGGCATCGACCTCGTCGCGATGTGCGTCAACGACATCGTCGTGCAGGGCGCGGAGCCTTTGTTCTTCCTCGACTATTTCGCCACAGGCAAACTCGACCCCGAGCAGGGCGCGTCGATCGTCGGCGGCATCGCGCAGGGCTGCCGGCAGGCCGGCTGCGCGCTGATTGGCGGCGAGACCGCCGAGATGCCCGGCATGTATCACGACAAGGACTATGACCTTGCGGGCTTCGCGGTGGGTGCGGCCGAGCGCGGGCAACTGCTGCCGACCGACGATATTGTAGAGGGCGACGTGCTGCTCGGCCTTGCTTCGTCCGGCCTGCACTCCAACGGCTTTTCGCTGGTGCGCCGGATCGTCGCCGCGAGCGGCCTCGGCTGGAGCGATCCGGCGCCGTTCAACGAAGAACTCAGCCTCGCCGAGGCGCTGCTCGAGCCGACGCGCATCTATGTGAAGTCGATCCTTAAGGCGATCCGCAACACGCATGGCATCAAGGCGCTGGCCCACATCACCGGCGGCGGTTTCCCGGAAAACATCCCGCGCGTTTTGCCCAAGGATTTTTCCGCCGAGCTCGACCTCGAGGCAATCGACGTGCCGCCGGTGTTCTCGTGGCTGGCCAAGACCGGCGGGGTCGCGCCGGAAGAGATGATGCGCACCTTCAATTGCGGCATCGGCATGATCCTCGCGGTCGCCTCCGGCCAGGCGGCGCAGGTCGCGGCGGTGCTGCAGGAAGCCGGCGAGACGGTGACGCCGATCGGCCGCATCGTGCCGCGCCGCGACGCCGGCGTCATCTACAGGGGCTCGATCGGCCTATGAGCAGGAAACGCACGGTCGTCCTGATCTCGGGGCGCGGCTCCAACATGACAGCGCTGATCGCGGCCGCCGCCGATCCAACCTATCCGGCGGAAATCGTCGGCGTCATTTCCGACCGCGCCAACGCAGCCGGGCTCGGTATTGCCCAGTCGCGCGGCATCGCCACCAAGGTCATCCAGCGCGCCGATCATCCGAGCAAGGACGCCTATGACGCCGCGCTCGACGCCGCGCTCACGGGCTTCGGCGCGGACATCGTCGCCTTGGCCGGCTATATGCGCATTCTCGGCCGCGGCCTGGTCGAAAAATGGCAGGGGCGCATGGTCAACATCCACCCTGCCCTGCTGCCGGCCTTCAAGGGGCTGGACACGCATGCGCGGGCATTGCGCGCGGGCGTTCGCATCCACGGCTGCTCGGTGCATTTCGTCACGCCCGAAATGGATGACGGCCCGGTGATCGCGCAGGCTGCAGTGCCGGTGATGGTTGGGGACAATGAAGACACGCTGGCGGCTCGGGTGCTGAAGGTTGAGCACCGGCTCTATCCGCTGGCGCTGGGTTTGGTCGCCGAAGGCAAGGCGCGCATGGAAAAGGGCCACACCGTGTTTGCTCATTTCGCCGACGATGCCGAAAACGCCACCTCGGTGGTGATGGCGCCGGACCCGCTGCGCGAGGAGACCGATCTCGAACAGCTGGCGCGGATCACGCCGTAGAGGCCTTAGCCGGAAGTAGCAGCATGGCGGTTAACCCGAAATTGCTGGACCAGCCCCTGAGCCAAACCGAAACGGATCGGCTGCGTAAAGCTTGGATGAACGGGCTGGCGAGCAGCCCATTCGTTGATTTTGATATCGGAGCAGCCAAGGAGAAGGCTCGCGCTCTCCTCGCTAGTTCCCCTGGTCCTGAACAATGCCGATGAGACAACTGCTTCTGCTTCGCCACGCCAAGTCGAGCCGGGACGATCCCAAGCTTGAGGATTTCGACCGGCCGCTGGCCCCGCGCGGCTTGAAGACGGCGCCGTTGATGGGGCGAGAGCTTGCGCGACGCGGCTGGTTGCCGGATCTGGCGCTGGTCTCGCCGGCCCTGCGCACACGCGACACCTGGAGGCTGGTCGCCCAGGAACTGCCTAAGCATGTGCAGGCGGAGTTCGCGGAGGAGCTCTATGAGGCGACGCCGGCGGCCATCCTGGCGCGCGTGCGGCAAGTCAAAGCTACGAGTGTGCTGGTGATAGGCCACAATCCCGGCCTGCAGCACTTTGCGCTTCGGCTGGCGGGCGCCGGATCGGATCACGGCGTGTTCAAG
Organism: Mesorhizobium sp. CA14; assembly: GCF_020165195.1. GTDB lineage: Bacteria > Pseudomonadota > Alphaproteobacteria > Rhizobiales > Rhizobiaceae > Mesorhizobium. Next base: position 34,800 of record NZ_JAIUHR010000036.1, read on the forward strand.
AAAATCGAAGCGAAGTTTCCGACGGCGGCACTTGCCCGGCTCACGCTGGACGAGGATTGGGCAAATCTCGACTTCCACGATGCGCGGCTGACGCATTGCGTGAGGCCGAAGGATTTGACGTAGAGCCAAGCCTGCCAATCTATAAGCAAGGCGGCGGGCAAGCCCGCCGCCTTCAATATTTTCAGAGACGGGGTCAATTGCCCCAATTGTCCGATGGCGGACCAGGCCAGTCCGCAGCGCCGGTCGCACCGGTCTTCATCTCGGTATCGACCTTCGGGGCCGCCTTGACTGTCTTGTGCTTCGGGATCGAAGCCGTGACGCTGGTGTCGGAGCCAACGACGGCGGCTTGGTTCACGCCATCAGCGCCGTAGTGATCGCTACCGGCCGATGCGGTGGCCATGGCGGCGGCAAGTATGGCGGCCGCGACGAATGCAATCCTGGTCATGTTCGATTTCCTTGTTTGGTGTCGTTTCATCGGCGGTGGCCCTGGGAGGATGGCCCCGCTGCCGAAAAGACCAGCGGCGGCCTGGGTTTATTCCCGGCGCGTTCGCTTTTCAGCGGCCATGGCAGTGGCGGATCGGACTTCGCTCAGAAAAAGACAAACGATTACAATTACTTGTGATGACAAATACTTGTGATGCGATTTCAAACCGGCCGTAGCCGGCTGCAGAAAACAGAGCGGCGGGACAAGCCCGCCGCCTGCTTTTTTCCGGGCCGGATCAGTGGTTGCCGAACAGATTGTGATCGGTGCCCTGCACCACCGGCCTTTGGACATCCGCGTCCGACTTCGCGATCGAGGTCGTCACAGTCCGGTCGATGGTGACAGCCGGCTGGTTGGCATTGGCCGCTCTGTAATTATCCGAGCCGGCGAAGGCGGCACCGGTGGCAGCGAAAAGGGTGACGGCGATAAGTGCGCTCTTGGTCATTTCAAATACTCCTGGTTCTGGGTTGCGCTGTTTGATCGGGCGCGATTGACGATCCGATGACCGGGTGGATCGGCACAGTCCCGCGCACCGCCCGGGTGCCGCCCGCTCGTTCCACTCACTTGAATTTCCTGGCATCGGCCCCGTTTATCGGCCCTTGCTCCCACTTCGAAGACGCCCAAGGCGTCGTTACAGGCATCACCGCTTCGTGATGAATGCTTGATCAACCACCATGAAAGCCGGCCCACCGGCTGGCCGGCGGCACAAAAGCAAAGCGGCGGGACAAGCCCGCCGCTTTGAGGTCTGTCGAGGACAGAACCGTTTAGTGGTTGCCGAACAGGTCGTGATTGGCACCCTGGACGACCGGCTTCTGGGCATCCGCATCCGACTTCTTGACCGAAGCGGTGAGCGAGGTGTCGACCGAAGCGGCCGGCTGGTTGGCATTGGCCGAACCGTAGTTGTCCGAGCCGGCGAAAGCGGCGCCAGTGGCGACAAGCAGGGCGGCAGCGGTAAGAGCGATCTTGGTCATTTGAGTTACTCCAAAATTCAAGTTTGTTGGTTCGAAGGTTCGCCACGCGAACCGATTAGCGGTTGCCGAACAAGTTGTGGTCAGCGCCCGTGACGACAGGCTTCTGTACGTCCGCGTCCGAGTTGTTCGTGGAAGCGGTGATCGAGTTGTCGACCGAAGCGGCCGGCTGGTTGGCATTGGCCGAGCCGTAGTTGTCCGAGCCGGCAAAAGCGGCACCGGTGGCAACGAGAAGAGCAGCGGCGGTAAGAGCGATCTTGGTCATTTGAGGTACTCCAGATTCAAAGTTGTTGGTTGACATTGGTCAGGGAGGGACCGCTTAGCGGCCCCAGATGCCCTGGCCGGATTCCGGCTGGTTCTGAGCCGGCTTGATGTGAAGGTCGCGTTGCTCGAACTTGCGGATCGAACCCGTGACGGTGTCGTCGACCTTGCCCGCCGGAGCGGTCACGGCCGGCTGGTTGACGTTGTCGGAACCGTAATGGTCACTGCCGGCGAAAGCGCTGCCCGTGGCAATGAGGAAAGCAGCGGCGGCAAAAGCAATCTTGTTCATTTTAGATACTCCAGATTTCAAAGTCGTGTCCGTCTAGTGGCGTGCCGTAATGGAAATTCGCGTCGCTCGGACTACCCCGAAATGGGTCGGCCTTGTTGCCATTTCCAATCACGAAAAGTTGTGAACCGAACCGTTCGGTTCGATCTTGAAACTGAGTGAACGACGCATCGGCCACATTCTTATCCTTTGATATCAATCGGTTACGGCGATCGTGGCGCGACGCGGCATCCGAGCAAGGGTGCCCGGTGTTCACCCCAACTATACGAACCGTCAACATTGATTGAACCGAACGGTTCGGTTTTATCGCTTGCAAGACCGAACAGATGGCTCGGCAGGCACCACGACCGGGATGTCGACCGCCGAGAAACCACGTTTGCCTTGCGCGCGGATCGATACTATCGGTTGCCTCGGGAACCAATTCGGACGCCGCCTGCCCTTTGGCAGCGGTCGATGCCATTGGGAGAAAATAGCGACCAACGATGCGGCTGCTGCTTGTCGAGGACAATCGCGAACTGGCCGATTGGCTGAGCAAGACGCTGCGCCAGGCGAGCTATGTGGTCGACGTCGTGCATGATGGCGAGGATGTCGAACATGCTTTGGCCGCCGGCGACCATGCCTTGATCATCCTCGACCTTGCCCTGCCCCGCATGGGCGGCATGGAGGTGTTGAAAAGGCTGCGGGCGCGCGGCAACCCGGTGCCGGTGATCGTGCTCACCGCCAATGCCAGCCTCGACGGCCGGGTCAAGGGCCTCAACGAAGGCGCCGACGACTATCTGGCGAAACCCTTCCAGATCGAGGAGCTGGAGGCACGCATCCGCGTGCAGCTGCGCCGCGCCAACGATCGCACCGCGCCGGTCATTGCCTGCGGCGACCTTGTCTTCGACACCAACACCCGCCTGTTCTCGCTTGCCGGCGCTACGCTGACGCTGACGCCGCGCGAGCACGCTGTGCTGGAACAACTCGTCGTCAAAGCCGGCCGCACGGTGAGCAAGACGGCGCTGTCGGCCGCGATCTACGACTTCGAGACCGACGCCGATCCCAGCGCCATCGAGATCTATGTGCACCGCCTGCGCAAGAAGCTCGAGGGCTCGCGCGTCCAGATCGCCACCTTGCGCGGCCTCGGCTACCTCCTGCGCCACGACGATCCGGCGCCATGAGGATTGGCAGGCTCCGGATCAGCAGCCTTCGCCTGCAATTGCTGGCATGGGTGGTGCTGCCGCTGGCGGGGCTCACCGCCATCAATTTGTGGACCAGCCACGGCAATGCGCTCGCGACTGCCGATCTGGTTGCCGACCGGATGTTGATGGCGTCGGCGCGCGCCATCGCCGAGCAGGTCGCGGTGAAGGACGGCGTGCTCGACGCCACCATCCCGCCGGCGGCAATCGAAATGTTCGATACCGGCGACCGTGACCGGGTCTACTACCATGTCGAGACCGCGGGCGGACGGCTGCTTACCGGCTATCCCGACCTGCCGAAGGCGACAAACCGCGGCAGCATCGAGACCGGCTTTCGCGATCACCGTCTGCGGCTCGCAACGCTAAGCCATACTGTAATCGGCGCCGGCGCGGATTCGCCGATCACGGTCACAGTCGGCGTGACGCTCGGGGGGCATGACGCGATGGTGAGGCGTCTGTGGTTGAGCGCCTTCGGCCAGCAGCTGGCGCTGGTGGCGATTGCCGGCGTGTTTGTGCTGCTTGGCCTGCGCCGAGGGCTGGCGCCGCTGATTCGGCTGCGCGACGCTGTGCGCTCGCGACGGCGCAACGATCTCGAGCCGGTCGAGGTCGCGGGCGCACAAAGCGAGATCCGGCCGCTGATCGAGGCGCTCAACGCCTATATGGAGCGCGTGAGGGCGCAGATGGCGGCGCAGCGCCGCTTCATCGCCAATGCCGCGCACCAGCTGCGCACGCCGCTGGCGCTGTTGTCGACACAGGCAAGCTATGCCCTGCGAGAAACCGCGACCGACCGGCGACAGGAGGCGCTGATAGCGTTGCAGGCAAGCTCCGGCAAGCTGGCACGCCTCGCCGAGCAACTTCTTACGCTCTCGCGTGCCGAGCCCGGCAGTCGCCGGCCGCGCGCCGACCGTATCGACCTGACCGACGCCGCCCGCCAGGTGCTGGAAAGCCAAGCGCCGAAAGCGATCGAACGCAACATCGACCTCGGCCTCGAGGAGAGCGGGCCGGTGCCTGTGATCGGCGACGGCACGATGCTGCGAGAGATGATCGTCAACCTGGTCGACAACGCGCTGCGCCACTCCAAAGCCGGCGGGAGCGTGACGGTCAAGCTCGCCGCCGTCGATGGCGAGGCGGCGCTCAGCGTCACCGATGACGGTCCCGGCATTCCAGCGGAAGAGCGCGAGCATGTCTTCGAGCGGTTCTATCGCATTGCTGGATCTACGGAGGAAGGCAGCGGGCTCGGCCTGGCCATCGTGCGCGAGGTGGTCGAGAATGCCGGCGGCGGCGTCACGCTGGGCGACGCCGCCATGGGTGGGCTGAAGGTCGAGGTTCGGCTGCCGCTGGCCGGCTCCTGAAGGGCGGCCGCCGGCGAAGCATTATCTTGCCTACTGCGTCTCGTGCAAAGGCTGCGGCCGCCACTTCGCCAACCGGCTCTCGACCAGCGTCATCAGATACTCGGCGCCGAGCGCCACGACCATTACGATGACGATCGCTGCATACATGCCGGCGGCGTCGAACGAGCCCTTGGCGATGTTGATCAACAGGCCAATGCCGAAGCGCGAACCGACGAACTCGCCGACAATGGCGCCGATGATGGCGAAGCCGAAGCTGACATGCAGGCTGGCGAAGATCCAACTCATTGCCGACGGCACGATGACAGAGCGCGTCAGCTGCCAATCGGAGGCGCCGAGGATGCGGGCATTGGCGATCATCGCCCGGTCGGCCTCACGCACGCCCTGGAAGGCGTTGTGGAAGACGACGAAGAACACCATGACGAAGGCCAGCGCCACCTTGGAGGCAAGCCCGAGGCCGAGGATCATGATGAAGATCGGCGCCAGCACCACGCGCGGGATCGAGTTGATCACCTTGATATAGACCGAGAAGATGTCGGCGGCCATGCGGTTGCGGCCGAGCGCGACGCCGATGACGATGCCGGCAATCGAGCCGGTGACGAACCCCAGCACCGACTCCTCCATGGTGACATAGAGATGGTACCAGAGCGGACCTTCCGAGGTGCCTTCCGTGATCCACTCATACAGCCGGCCGGCGATCGTGCTCGGCATGGCGTAGAAGAAGGGGTCGATCCAGGCCATGCGGCCGGCGATTTCCCACAAGCTGAGGAAGGCTATCAGGATACCCAGCCGCCAGAACGTGACGGTGCGGCGGCGACGGGCGGCGGCCTTCGCGGCGGCCGCCTCGATCTCGGCGTCCGAGGTGCCGGGCCGGAAGCTGGCGGTGGTGATGTTGACGGTGGCGTCTGTCATCTCGCCCTCCTCAGGCCGCCGCGCGGGCGTAGCTGGTCTCGACCTCTTCCTTGAGGTCGGCCCAGATGGTGCGCGAATAATCGATGAAGCTCTGCTCGTAACGTATGTCGGCGACGACACGCGGGCGCGGCAGGTCGATCGTGTAGACGGATTTCACCGTCGCCGGCCCGGCGGTGAGCACATAGACCTTGTCGGCCAGCGCGATCGCCTCCTCGAGGTCGTGGGTGACGAACACCACCGACGCCTTCGCCTCCGACCATAGACGCAGCAGTTCCTCATGCATCAGCACGCGGGTCTGCACGTCGAGGGCCGAGAACGGTTCGTCCATCAGCAGTATCTCGGGGCCGTTGATGAAGGTCTGGGCGAGCGCCACGCGCTTGCGCATGCCGCCGGAAAGCTGGTGCGGATAATGCTGCGCGAAGCGGGCAAGGCCGACGCGCGCCAGCCAGTCGCGCGCCGATGCCTCGGCCTGCGCCTTCGACTTGCCGCGAAATAGCGGTCCGGCCATGACGTTCTCGATCACCGTGCGCCATGGGAAAAGCGCGTCGGTCTGGAACACGAAGCCGATGCGCGGATCGATGCCCTTGACCGGCGCGCCCATGACACGAACCTCGCCGGCGCTCGGGCTGGCGAGCCCGGTCACGAGATTGAGCGTCGTCGACTTGCCGCAGCCGGTCGGCCCGACGACGGCGACGAACTCGCCGCGTTCGACCGTCATGGTGAAATCGCGGAGCGCCGTCAGCGACTTGCCGGTGGGGGAGAGGAAGCGACGGCTGACATTGATCAGCTCGATCGCCGGAGCGGGTCTTTCGACTGCCATGGTGAAATACTCCAAGGCCGTACGATCGCCACGCAGGCGCATCGCCGGACACACTAATAGGGCTGATACAGGCGCGATGTCCGATTGGACATCGCGCCGACGGTATCGGCTACTTCACGTTCTTGACGAATTCCGTGGTGTAGGTCTTCGAAAGGTCGATCTGCTTGCCCTGCAGTTCCTTCTTGAAGGCCGACAGCACGGTGAGCACCGTCTCGGGACCGCCCTCGGGCATCACGCCATCGGGAGTGAACATCGCCTTGCCGGCATCAAGGGCCTTCACATAGCCCTCCTTGTCGCCGACATAGTAATCCTTCGGCATCTTTTCGGCGATCTCGGCGCCGCTGTGGGTGCTGATGAATTTCAGTGTCTTGACGAAAGCATTGGCAAGCTTCTGCGTCTCGTCCTTATGCGCTTCGACCCATTCGGTCTGCATATAGAGCGAGGCGGCCGGATAGGTGCCGCCGAGAGCCGCCTTGGTGCCTTCGATCGTGCGCATGTCGATCAACACCTTGGCCTCGCCGGTCTTGAGCAAGCGCGTGATCGTCGGCTCGGTCGTCATGCCGGCCTGGATCTTGTCCTGTTGCATGGCGGCGATGAAAGTATTGCCCGCGCCGACCGGCACCGAGGTGAACTCGCCGAGCTTCAAGCCGTTCTTGACCGCAAGATACTCGGTCAGGAAGTTGGTTGAGGAGCCGAGACCCGTGACGCCGAGGCTCATGCCCTTGAAGTCGGCCGGCGACTTGATCTCGGGGTGCTTGGAGGACACCAGCTCGACCTCGCCCGGCGCCTGGCTGAACTGGACGATGGATTCCACGAACTTGCCCTTGGCCTGCAGGTCGATGCAATGATCGTAGAAGCCGACCACGCCCTGCACGGCACCCGCCAGCATCTCGTTCTCGGCGTCCACGCCGGCAGGTTCGTTGAGCAGCTCGACGTCGAGGCCTTCATCCTTGAAATAGCCGAGCGCCTCGGCGAGCTTCGCTGGCAGGTAGATCTGTTTTTCATAGCCGCCCACCATGATCGAGATCTTGTCGGCGGCCGAAGCCGTCGTTGCACCAGCGGCAACCGTGGCAACCGCCAGCAGCGCGGAACGAAGGGCGCATTTTGAGATGAAACCGGTCACGTAACTTCCTCCACCTGGCGGCGCGGCGCGCCGCATTTCCTCCTTACCGGCCACTCCCAGCCGGTTGCGTGGCGAACGCCACGAAACTGTCATGGCACGGCCAAGCTTTCAGCTGGCTTTCAGCGGTTTTGAAACGAATCCGGTGAAATTCCAATCACGTAGTGGCAAAACCAAGCACATCGCGCATGCCATATTCCCCAGGCGGGCGGCCGGCGACCCAGAGCGCCGCCGCGACGGCGCCGCGGGCGAACATCGAGCGGTCGCCGGCGACATGCGAAAGCGTGAGCCTCTCGCCGTCGCTCAGGAAGCTGACGCTATGCTCGCCGACGATGCTGCCGCCGCGCAGCACAGCAAAGCCGATCTCGCCGGCGGAGCGCGGGCCGGTGACGCCGTCGCGGGCACGCTTCGCCACATCGTCCGGCCTGACGCCACGTCCTCGCGCAACCGCTTCGCCCAACATCAGCGCCGTGCCCGACGGCGCGTCGACCTTGAAGCGGTGATGTGCTTCGAAGATTTCGATGTCGCAGTCATCAGGCCCAAGCGCCCTCGCCGCTTGCTCGACCAGGCCGGTCAGCAGGTTCAGCCCGAGCGAATAGCTGCCGGAGCGCACGATGGCGATCTTCTTTGCGGCTTCCGCTATGGCTTCCAGCTCAGCGACGTCAAAACCTGTCGAGCCGATCACCAGTGCCGGACCGCCGCGTGCGGCGCAGGCCGTTGCCAGTTCGGCAGAAGCCGCAGGCGTGGTGAAGTCGACGACCACATCGGCAAGCGCCAGCGCTTCGTCGCGCTCGACCAGCCCCTCTCCCGTGCTGCCCGGCCGATGGAAGCGGGCGACGAGTTCCAGCCGAGGATCGGCAGCGACTGACTCGGCCATCTGCCGGCCCATGCGGCCGAGCGCGCCGGCGATGGCGATCTTGAGCGGCTGCGGCATGGCGATCCCTGTCGAAAGCTCCAGTCGGAACAATCCTCTAGCTAGCACGCCGCCTTGGCAAATTGATTCAAACGACAATGGCGCCACGACATTGGGCGAAACAAGGGAAACCGTACGCAAATGTGAAGGCGGCCGCGATCAAGATGCTGGAATCACCGGCAGCGAAGTAGCAAGCCTGTGAGCTACGGGACGCGATGGAGCTATCGCGCCTCGGCAACGCGTTGCAGGATCGCGCGATAACGACTGCATACGGCGGCATCCTGATAGAAATCCACTTCGGTGTCGATGATCTGGTCGAGGCTTAGTCCACGATAATGGGCTTCTACCTTTGCCAGCACGTCTTGCGCTTGCCTGATTTCGCCGAGTTCGGAATGGCAGATGACGAGACGAATGAGCGACCACGGTGTTACAGTCGCCATTTTCGCGTAGCAGGCAGCCGCGTCGCGATATCGTCCGGCCGTCGTCAGCAGGACGCCACGGAAGTCGTCATACCATCCCACCGCGTATGGGTCGCGGCGCTGGGCTTCGGCTATCTCATCAAGCCCCTCCTCCGGTCTGCCGGTGTGATTGAGGAAAATAGCGCGGATACTAAGAATGAACGGATCGTTCGGATTGAGCGCGACGGCCCGGTCAAGGCTGAACTCAGCCTGCTTGAATTGGCGCAGGTACAAATGAGCGAAGCCGCTGGCGAGATGCCCATAGGCCTCGTCGGGATCAAGGTCCAACGCCGTTCTTGCGATCGCCAGTCCGGAGTGCAAATGGCCGGGATTGTTGTAGTCCCAATAGTACTTGATCGACTCCACAAAGCTGAGCATGGCATGGGCAGCAGCAAACTGCGCATCGAGCTTTACCGCCTGGCGCAGAAATGGTTCCGCTTCGAGCACGGTGTCATAGACGGCGGCCAGTTGCAGCGCCCGCAGATAAAACTCATAGGCCGACATGTTGCTGGTCGGCCGCCTTCTGGCGCGCGATGAAATCGCGGTTCTGGCCTGCCGAGCGAGACGCGCTGCAATCATCCGGGTGATTTCGTCCTGGATGGCGAAAATGTCGTCCAGTTCCCGGTCGTAGTGTTCGCCCCAGATATGAGCCATCGACGACGCATCGGTTAGCTGTACGGCGATGCGTACCCTGTTGCCGATCTTCCGCACGCTGCCTTCGACGACATATTGGACCCCAAGCTTGCTTGCCACCTCCGCCGGCTCACGCGCCTTGCCGCGGAACTGGAAGGAGGAGTTCCGCGCGATGACCAGAAACTCCTTATACTTGCCGAGCTCAGCGATGATGTCCTCGGTGATTCCGTCGCTGAAATAATCCTGCTCCGGATCGCCGCTCATATTGTTGAAGGGAAGTATGGCGATGGACGGTCTGGACGACCCCATAGCATCTGCCTTAACCGCGAAGGGCCTGGGGCCTGCATATTTATAGCCGCGACCATGCACGGTTGCGATAATCTCGGCAGACAGCAGTTTTCGCAGCGCCGAAATGTGGACCTGCAGCGTGTTCTCTTCCACCACCACACCGGGCCAGACCGCATCAAAGAGTTCGGTCTTGCCGATCACCTCATCAGGCCTGTCGAGCAACATGGCGAGGATATCGAAGGAACGCGCCGAAAGCTCCACCGGCCCTTTCGGGCCCAGCAACTGCCGTTCGGCTCGTCTCAAACGATAGTTCCCAAACTCCAAATCCATTGGCCATAAACCATCCTCGCGGGGAGGATAATCCAAGATGACCCTGAAGGCGAACTTCAGGACAGTTCAGGATTCTTCGCTTCAGGCAATTTCAGAGCCGTACAGGACTCTTCAGGTTCAAGCCAAGGACCTGCGTAGGAGGCAGCGCCATTGTCGCCGTTACAGGAGGACATCATGGCTGACATCCTCACCACAGGCCCGATCATAGTCCGACGCCTTAAACTGTTGCGGCGAAGCTTTCCGAGGCTTGCAATCGGCGCATCGCTCAATGCCATGTCCGGTTTGGTAGGCGATACACTCAAGATGGCTTACGTGGAACCCTACGCCAGTCTTGGTCGCCAATCGCAGGTCGTCCCGGACGATCATCTCGAAGGCCGAGATCCCACTTGGTGAGCCACCAAGCGATGGCAGACCGCGAAGTGGGTCAAAGCGCCCTGAGCCACACCTTGTTGTCATGGACGGCGGCGCCACCATAGGGTGCCGGCGCGTCGGCGCCGGTCAGCACGTTGATGCCTTCGCCGCGCTCATGCGCGCTGTTCGGCCAGATGCCTTCCGCGATCACCACGCCGCGCTTCACGCCATCGAAGAATTTTGCGTGCAGCACCACGTCGCCGCGCCGGTTGCCGATCTCGACGCGGCCGCCATCCTCGATGCCGAGCGCTGCCGCATCCTGCGGATGGACCAGCAGCTCCGGCCTGCCCTCCTTAGCCTTGGACACCGGCGTCTCGGCGAAACTCGAATTGAGGAAGTTGCGCGCCGGCGAGGTCGCCAGCCGGAACGGGTGCTCCTCGTCCGCGACCTCGATCAGCTCGACATGGTCGGGGAATTCCGGCAGCCGCTCGACCGGGCCGAACAGGCCCATGCTTCTCGGCGGCCGGTTGGGCGCCGACTGCCCGGTCCAGTTGGGCCGGAAGTGGAATTTCTTGTCGGCATGGCCGAAGCCGTTGATAAAATGCGCGTCGTCGAAGCCGGGCTGCAGGTCCACCCACTTCTCAGCCTTCAGGCTGTCGAAGCTGCCTAGCCCGCGCTTGCCGAGGATGATGTCGATATGCTCGCGCTCGGTCAGGCCGAAGCCGGGCCGGTCGCCGACCCCGAGGCGCTTGCCGAGTTCCTCATTGACATAGTGGTTGGTGCGCGGCCCTTCCGGCGGCTCGATCAGCTTGGGGCCGAGCGTGATGTGCTGGTTGCCGCCGCCTTTGTAGATGTCGTCATGCTCCAGGAACATCGTCGCCGGCAGCACGACATCGGCGAGCTTGGCCGTATCGGTCATGAACTGCTCATGCACGCAGGTGAACAGGTCTTCGCGCAGAAAACCCTTTCTCACCAGCCGCTGCTCCGGCGCGACATTGGCCGGATTGGTGTTCTGGATCAGTATCGCCGTCACCGGCGGGCCGCCATAAAGCGCGTCGGCCGCACCCGTCAGCACCGGGCCGATGCGCGAATGGTCGAGATAGCGCACCTTCGGGTCGCGCATCGCGGTGCCTTCCAGCACGTCCTGGTTCAGCTTGAAGATGCCGGAGTTGGAGTGGAAGGCGCCGCCGCCCTCATACTGCCAGGCGCCTGTGACGGCGGCGATGCAGGAGACGGCATGCATGTTGACCGAGCCGTTGCGCTGGCGGGCGAAGCCGTAGCCAAGGCGGAAATAGGTTTTCTTGGTCTTGCCTACGAGATGGGCGAATGCCTCGATCTCGGCGACGCTCAAGCCCGTGATGGCGGCCGCCCATTCGGGCGTGCGCGTCTTCAAATGCTCTTCCAGCCCGCGCGGATCGTCGGTGTATTTCTCGAGATAGGCGCGGTCGGCGAGCCCGTCGCGGAACAGCACATGCATGACCGCGCAGGCGAGCGCGCCGTCGGTACCGGGCTTCAGCACCAGGCCAAGATCGGCCTGTTTCATCGTGGCGTTGTCGTAGATGTCGATGACGACGATCTTCGCCCCACGCTCCTTTCGTGCCCGCATCGCGTGAGTCATGACATTGACCTGGGTGACCACGGCATTGGTGCCCCAGATCACCACGCAATCGGACTTCGCCATCTCGCGCGGATCAGGGCCGCGCAAGGCGCCCACACCCATCATCCAGCCGGTCCAGGCCAGATTGGTGCAGATCGAGCCGAAGAAACCGGAGTATTTCTTGGCGTGGCGCAGCCTTTCGATGCCGTCGCGCTGCACCAGCCCCATCGTGCCGGCATAGAAATAGGGCCAGACGGTTTCCGAGCCGTATTTCTCTTCGGCCGCGATGAATTTTTCCGCGACGAGATCGAGCGCCGCTTCCCAGCTCGCTTCCTTCCAGGCGCCCTCGCCCTTGGCGCCGGCTCGCACCAGCGGCTTCAGCAGTCTATCGGGATGGTGGACGCGGTCGGCATAGCGGGCGACCTTGGCGCAGACGATGCCCGCCGTGTAACTGTTCGCCTTGGCACCATGCACGCGGCCGATGCGGTTGTCATCTAGCAGCTCGACTTCGAGCGCGCAGGTGGAAGGACAGTCATGCGGGCAGGCCGAATGGCCGATCCGGAGCTTGGCGTGCTGGTTCATGCGGGGTGTGTAGCGGGTTTTGGTGACGAGGTGTAGGGCCAGATGGGCTCCCCCTTCTCCCCTTGTGGGAGAAGGTGGATCGGAGCGTAGCGCCGAGACGGATGAGCAACTGTGTTTTTCAGGTGTGTTGAGGGTTCCATTCCTGATTGTTGCGCAGCATGGCGCAGAGGATGGTG
>NZ_JAIUHR010000037.1 GCF_020165195.1 Mesorhizobium sp. CA14
CCCAAAGCCAAAACGGAGCGAGACCTCGCGACCAAATCGCTCCGCGAGCCTGTCCTCGCTAACTGCGCAACAGGCCCGCAAGGGGAGAAGGAAAGCGCTCAGCCCCGTCCATTCACAAGGTCTCCCACGATGTCGTATTTCCCCGAAATACGCATCTTGTAGACCTCGTAATTTTCCATCACGCGTTGCACGTAACTTCTTGTTTCGGTGTAGGGGATCCGCTCGATCCAGTCGACGACGGCATCCACGTCCTTGCCGCGCGGGTCGCCGTATTTCGCCACCCACTGGGCGGCGCGGTTGGGGCCGGCATTGTAGCCGGCGAAGGTCAGCACATAGGAACCGCCGAAGCGGTCGAGCTGCTCGCCGAGAAAGGCTGAGCCCAGCGTCGCGTTGTAGCCGGCATCGCTCGTCAGCCGCGCCTGCGAGAAACTCATGCCGGCCTTCTTCGCCAGCTGCTTGGCGGTGCCCGGCATCAACTGCAGCAGGCCGCGCGCGCCGGCGCTGGAGACGGCGCCGACGTTGAACTCGCTTTCCTGGCGGGCGATGGCATAGGCAAGCGCCTTGCCCGACCCCGAAATATTCGCCGAATCGGGAATGACACCCAGCGGATGCGACAGCGCGCCGACATCGATGCCGCGCTGGGCGGCGATCTTGCCGACCTTCAGCGCCATGAAATGGTTGCCCTGCTTTTCGGCCAGCACCGCGAGCAGCGCCAGTTCGCCCGGACTGGTCAGCTGCCCGGCAAGGTCGCGGTAGAGCGTTTCGGCGTAGCGGTCATAGCCAGCCTCCTGCAGCCGCTTGATCGCGCTCACCGCCTCGCGGCCGTCGAAGCTCTGGCGGTCGGCGGCGCTCGGTTTCGGATAGACGATGTTGAGGGTCCTCAGGCCCACGCGCTCGCCCGCGAGCTGGCCGTAGAAGGTCGTGCCGTAGCTGGCCGCGCGCGTGAAATAATCCTTGGCGCTGCCCGGGCCGCCGACTTCCGCCGCGCGGCCGAGCCAATAATAGGCGCGCGACAGCGACACCGATCCCTGGGCGAGCTCGGTGATGCGCTTGAAGTGGGTGGCGGCGGTCGCCGGATCGTTGAGGCCTCGGAGCGCATACCAGCCGGCGTGGAATTCGGCCTCGGCGGCATTAGCCGGGCTTTCGGCCGCATGTATGGAGACGATTTTGTAGGCGGTCTTCATGTCGCCCTGGTCGACCAGCTCGCGCGACAGCACGCGGCGCTCGACCCACCAGGCATCGGGGTCGACCAGCGAATCGCGATCGGTCGGCGCTTTCATCACGACAGAAGCCGCATCGGCGAATTTCTGCTGCTTGCGCAGATATTCGGCCTCGGCGAAGAAATAACCTGCCGAGCGCTGCGCCGCAGGCACCGCCTTCAACAGCTTGGCGGCGTTCTTGTCGCCCTTGTCGGCGGCCGCCCACGCATCCGCCAGCGGCTGCGCGCCGGCGAGGCCGGCGACCCGCAGGGCCGAGGAGGGCCGGTCGGCATAGAACATGCGCTCCATGCGGTAGCGATGGTCGGCCGCCGGAATCAGCGTGCCGAACTCCTTGATGACGGTCGCTTCGTCCTTTGCTTCCAGCTTCTCGGTACGCCAGAACGGCACAAGCACCGCGCGGGCGGCGGCCTGGTTGCCGAGCGCCACCTGCGAGCGGGCAAGGATGATGACGCCCTCCGGCGTCAGCGGCTGGCTGCGGCCGAAGGCCTGAACCACCACTTGCGGCGGCGGGTTTTCGCGATAGAGCGCACGCTCGCTGTTCTTGCGCAGCGCGACCGTGCCTGGCCACCCGGGAAGCATCTTGGCGGCATCGGCAATCTCGCCGCTCGGCACCTGGTCGCCACCGTAAAGCGCGATCGCCCAGGCGAGGATATGCCGGTCGAGCGAAGTGGCAGGCAGCGTGTCGCGGGCATTGCGCGCGCCGGCAATGTTGTTGGCGGCAAGCGCGTCGAGGCCGCTCTTGAGGTGCGCTATGTCGGTAGACGGCGCTGTAGGGCCGAGCGCCTGCGGTGCATCGGGAGCCGGGATCGAGGCTGTCATGCGCGCGTCGACGCTGCCGCCGATCGCCATGCCTGGCATCAGCGCAGCGATCGCGCCCAAAAGCGCGAAGAGATGAGGCCGCCTCGTCGGCATTCTGCGATCCTAGCACATCGTCAGCAGGCGCGGGCACTTGAGAACCCGATGCGAAGCCTAAACTTAGGTCGTGAAGGGCTCGTAAACAAAAGGTTATCGAGGCCGTTCGAATGGCGCTTGCTGGTGTCCCGATTCTGAAATTCGCATGACCTTGATATCGGGCGCGGCGCGAATTTCAGAATCGCAGGGACACCAGCCAACTGTCGAATCCAGTGACGTTTTGGTTTTCGATGTTCGCCCCGGGCCTGATACCGACGTCTGGCGAACATCGAAAACCACGACACTGGCACTGCGCCGATGCTTGCCGCTGAACCATGTCGAGACTATGGTGCGCGGCTTCGCTTTCGGTTAGAAGGCGCGCAAATAAGATGCCGACGCATGGCGCCCAAAGCAGGAACCGGTTTTTGGGCAAAGACATGCATAAACGAACAAAGTTCCAAGGAGTTTGGACGATATGCTGAGAGGCTCGCTCACCGCGCTCGTGACGCCGTTCGAAAAGAGCGGGCGCTTCGACGAGAAAGCCTTTCGCGATTTCGTCGAATGGCAGATCGCCGAGGGCACCAAGGGGCTCGTTCCAGTCGGCACCACCGGCGAGTCGCCGACGCTCTCGCATGAGGAGCATCGCCATGTCGTGAAGGTCGCCATCGAGGTGGCCAAGGGCAGGGTTCCGGTCGTGGCCGGCGCGGGCTCCAACAACACCGAGGAAGCTGTCGGCCTGGTGAAGTATGCCGAACAGGCCGGCGCCGATGCCGCCCTTGTGGTCACGCCTTATTACAACAAGCCCACGCAGCGTGGCCTTTATGAGCATTTCGCCGCCGTTGCCCGCGCGACCACGCTGCCGATCATCATCTACAACATCCCGCCGCGCTCGGTGATCGACATGACGCCGGAGACGATGGGCAGGCTGCGCCACGATTTCAAGAACATTGCCGGCGTCAAGGATGCCACCGGCAAGGTCGAGCGTGTCTCCGAGCAGCGCATGACCTGCGGCAGGGATTTCATCCAGCTCTCCGGCGAGGATGCTTCCGCGCTCGGTTTCAACGCCCATGGCGGCGTCGGCTGCATCTCGGTGACGTCCAACGTCGCGCCGCGGCTGTGCGCCGAATTCCAGGAAGCGACGCTCTCTGGTGACAGCGCCAGGGCGCTCGAGCTGCAGGACCGGCTCTTGCCGCTGCACAAGGCGATCTTCATCGAGCCCGGCGTATCCGGCGCCAAATACGCGCTGTCGAAGCTGGGCAAGGTCGAGAACGTGGTCCGCTCGCCGCTGGTGACGGTCGAGTCCTCGACCGCCGAGAAGCTCGACGCGGCGCTGAAGCACGCCGGCTTGATAAATTAGGGATGAGGCGCCACCTCTCCGCATTATGAATCAAGTCAAGAAAGCCGACCCCAACAACAGGACGGTCGCCGAAAACCGCAAGGCGCGCTTTTCCTATGAGGTGCTCGACACGATCGAGACCGGCTTGGTGCTGACCGGCACCGAGGTCAAGTCGCTGCGCCAGGGCCAGGCCAACATCCAGGAAAGCTACGCTTCGGCCGAGGGCGGCGAGATCTGGCTGATCAATTCCTATCTTCCGGAATATCTGCAGGCCAACCGCTTCAACCACGAACCGCGCCGCCGCCGCAAATTGCTGGTCTCCAAGCGCGAGATGGCGAAACTCTCGCAAAGCGTCGAGCGCGAGGGCATGACGCTGGTGCCGCTGAAAATCTACTTCAACGATCGCGGCCGCGCCAAGCTGCTGCTCGCGGTTGCCCGCGGCAAGAAACTGCACGACAAGCGCGAGACCGAAAAGCAGCGCGACTGGTCGCGTGAGAAGGGCCGGTTGCTGAAGGAGCGCGGCTAAGCTCCCGGGCCGGCCGCACCCGGTCGCTGAAAAAAGCCGCCAGCCGGTTCTCTGGTCTGGCGCGTACCTTCCGACGGGGGATGTCTTGGGCAAGCGGATTGTGTTCTGGGGGCTTGCCGGCGTGGTTGTCGCCTGTGCCGTGGCCGCGGGTGCGTTCTTCTGGTTCCGTGGCTTTTCGCCGAACCGCGCCGAGTTCCCGATCCGGGGTATCGACGTTTCCCATCATCAGGGAAAGATCGACTGGCCCCGGGTCGCTGCCGACGATGTCGCCTTCGCCATCATCAAGGCGACCGAAGGCGGCACCCATGTCGACACCCTGTTTGCGGCCAATCTGCGCGAGGCGCGCGCGGCCGGCCTGGCGGTCGGCGCCTATCACTTCTTCACCTTCTGCCGCCCAGGCGCCGAACAGGCGAGGAACTTCATGTCGGTGGTACCGCGCGACGCGCCGCTTTTACCGCCCGTGGTTGACATCGAATTCGGCGGCAATTGCCCGCAGCGTCCGTCCCCGGAGCAGTTGAACGCCGAGCTTGCCGCTTTCCTCGGCCCTGTCGAGGCGGCGTTCGGCAAGCAGGCGATCTTCTATCTGACCGACGAGGCGGCCGACGCCTATTCCGGAAGCATCCTGACCCGTCAGCGCTGGCTGCGTTCGCTCGCGACGAGGCCCCGCGAGAACGACTGGATCTACTGGCAGTATCACAATATGGGCCGCGTCGACGGCATCAAAGGCGATGTCGATCTCAACGTCCTGAAGGGCGGCCGCGAAACGCTGGCTGAGTTGTTTGCAACGACGCGTTGAGTTGCCCGGCCGCCGAATTGTCTGCCGCATCGCTGACGGGCTCAGGATCCGCTGGGCGCAGGCGCGCTCGGACGTTTGCCTGCAATACGTCCTCCGACCGCTGACAGGCCCATCCCGACCGCCATGATCGCGATGGCCGCGAACTGGATCGCCAGGGGCGTTTCGCCGAGTATGGCCATGCCGACAAACACCGTGGCAATCGGAACGCCCGGCAGGAACAGCGACGCCATCTGCGGCCCCAACTGCCCGACGACATAGGTATAGAGGAACATGGCTGCCGCGCCGGCCAGAATCCCCTGGATCACGATCTGGCTGATGATCTCCGTGGCGGCTGCGGCATGGATATGGCTTGGTGCGACGAAATAGAGAACCGGCAACGGCAAGCACGACAGAAGCACCACCGCAGCCGTCGCCGTGACCGGATCGGCACGCCACCGCCGGACAAGAATGGCATAGGTCGAGAACATCAGCCCCGATCCGATGAAAAGCATATCGCCGAAGAGGACGCCGCCGGTGCCGCCACGCCCCGGCGCAATGAACAGCAACAGGCCGGCGATGATCGCGACGACACCGATGGTCCGTTGCTGCGGAGCGCTCTCGTTGAAGACGATGCGTGACAGCAGGAACGAAAAGAAGACGATCGACGCTGGACAAAGCGCCGCCGCATGGGCGGCAGGGGCATAGGTCAGGCCCCAATTGATGATCAGCGGATAAGGCAACCCGGCCAACGCCGCCAATGCCAGAGCTCGTCGCCAACCAAGCGCCCTCATGCTTGCAAAGCCGCAGCGCCAAACGATCGGCAGAAAGACCACACCCGCGCCGCCAAAGCGCAAGACGGCCAGATCCGTCGCCGTCAGGTGCTCCCGGAGGCTGAAGCGGGCGGCGACGAATTGGACGGCGTAGATGCCGATCATGATCAGGCCGGCGATAATCGCCAGTCTCGCTTTTCCTGCGTCTGCCACGACCTGCCACCCTAATGTCGCCGGCGGTGGAGACCGTCTCCACCGCTGCGGCGAAAGCGCAGGCTATTGTCTGGGCTTCTGCGTTGAAATACCCTCTTTTTGGAAATGGTAGCGGAATTCACATCAAAAAGGCCATTCTAAAGTGAATCCAGAAGCAAGCGATCTCGACGCGGTCTTCTTCGGCTTTTGCAGGAGGATGGGCGCCGCACCACGCTTGATCTGGCGGCGCGTGTCGGCCTGTCGCCGACCGGCACCAGCATGCGGGTGAAGCGGCTGTTTCGGGAAGGCTACATCACCGCGGTCAGGGCCATGCTGGATCCCGCCAAGATCGGGCGCGGCACGCTCGTCTTCATCGAGGTTCGCCTCGATCACACCGCGCCTCATATTTTCGAACGCTTCGCCGAAGCGGTGACCAGGGCGCCCGAGGTTCTCGAGTGCCACATGGTCGTTGGTGGCTTCGACTATCTGGTCAAGGCGCGAATTTCGGAAATGGCCGCCTATCAGGATTTTCTGACGCGGGTCATTCTCGCGCTGCCGGGAGTGAAGGAGACGCACACCTATGCCTCGATAGGCGACGTGAAGCCGCATGCACTGCTGCCGGTATAGTCGCCGGACGCTCTGAATCTAGGTCTTCAGGAACGCCGCGATCTCCTTGAACACATTGACGAACATCTCCTCCGTCAGCACGCCCGTATTGGTGTTGTAGCGCGAGCAGTGATAGCTGGAAAACAGCGCGATGCCGCTGCCGGCTTCCTGCCGCCCGCCATGGCGGAACGGAAAGGCTGCGACGCGCTCACCCAGCGCCCGCACCGTCGACTGATGCGCGATCGAACCCAGCGTCAGGATGGCGCGAAGGTTGGGGAAGCGCGCGATGGTGGGTTTTAAAAAAGTCCGGCAGGTGGCGATCTCGGCGCCCACCGGCTTGTTCTCCGGCGGCACGCAGCGCACCGCATTGGTGATGGCCGTGCCGACAAGCTCGAGCCCGTCATCCGGCCTTGCCTTGAACTCGCCGCGCGCCAGGCCATGCGCGATCATCGTGCCGTAGAGCAGGTCGCCGGCATAGTCGCCGGTGAAGGGACGTCCCGTGCGGTTGGCGCCGCGCAGGCCGGGCGCCAGCCCGACGATCAGGAGTTTGACCGAATTCTCGCCTTCCGGTGGCAGGAAGGTCGGCACCGGCGCGTTAAACCAGCCCGGCTCACGCTCGCGCCAGGCGGCGATGAAATCATGCAGCCGCGGGCAAAGCGGGCAGTCACGGTCGGGTTCCGGGGAGGGCGCGGCGCTCAAGGCCGCAGTCCGTCAGTAATCGTCCTCGTCGACTTCGGCGGGTTCCGGCCGGCGCACCGGCCGCTCGGACGGATCGCGGCCGACTTCGCTCTTCAGCGTCATCAGGTCGATGAAATGGTCGGCCTGGCGGCGCAGATCGTCGGAGATCATCGGCGGCTGCGAGGCCATGGTCGAAATGATCGATACCTTGCGGCCACGTCGCTGCAGAGCTTCGACCAGCGTGCGGAAGTCGCCGTCGCCGGAGAAGATGACATAATGGTCGACGACATCGGCGAGCTCCAGCGCATCGACGGTCAGCTCGATGTCCATATTGCCCTTGATCTTGCGGCGGCCGGTCGAGTCGGTGAATTCCTTCGCGGGCTTCGTCACCACCTTGAAGCCGTTATAGTCGAGCCAGTCGATCAGCGGCCGGATGGAGGAATATTCCTGATCCTCGACCAGGGCGGTATAGTAGTAGGCGCGCAGCAGGTAGCCGCGCTTCTGGAAGCTCGACAGGAGCTTGCGGTAATCGATGTCGAAGCCCAGCGCGCGGGACGTGGCGTAGAGATTGGCACCGTCGATGAAAAGAGCGATCTTTTCACGGGGATCGAACATTGAAAAACATCCCTTTCGAAAATTTCTGTCGTCTAAAAGCGTTTGACGAATAGGTCCGGCAAATGGACCTTGCTACTGTCACATCCGAGATAACGCGCAATTTGTGGATATCCAAGGGCACGGCCGGCATTGCAAGCAATTGTGATCGCGACTATCTAAGCGCGATCATGGCGCGCTGCCGATAATGAGCCGGCAAGGGGCCGCAAAGTTGGCGCCGGCGCCATAAAGCTTGTATTTCGCCCGCGCCCGCGTTATGGAGCGCGCCAGCTTTCCACCAAATCCATCGCATGAAAGGGGCAGTCCATGGCCCGCGTAACCGTTGAAGATTGCATCGACAAGGTCGACAACCGTTTTGAACTCGTGCTGCTCGCCGGCCATCGCGCCCGCCAGATCAGCCAGGGCGCGCAGATCACCGTTCCGCGCGACAACGACAAAAACCCGGTCATCGCGCTGCGCGAGATCGCCGACGAGACGCTGTCGCCCGACGACCTCAAGGAAGACCTGATCCACTCGCTGCAGAAGCATGTCGAGGTCGACGAGCCGGAGGCCGAGGGCGAGGCGATTACCGACCAGACCGGGGCGACCGCTGTCGCAGCCGACACCGACGAGGCCGAGGAGAACATCACCTTCGACCGCATGAGCGAGGAAGACCTGCTCGCCGGCATCGAAGGTCTGGTGCCGCCGGAAAAGAGCGACGACTATTAAGGCTTATGACAATTCTGCTCACTGTTGTTGAGCGGATTCTGAAAAGCTTCCGAGTTCGCCTGGATCAAGCATCCGGCACTTCCGTCTCGTAAGTTTCGTGGCTATCTATGGGATGCGTCGCACGCCAGTGCGGCGCATCAATCATTTCAGCACCGCGAGATCCCGCCATGATGCGTCAGTATGAGCTTGTCGAGCGCGTCCAGCGCTACAAGCCTGACGTCAACGAGGCGCTGCTCAACAAGGCTTACGTCTATGCCATGCAGAAGCATGGCCACCAGAAACGCGCCTCGGGCGATCCTTATTTCTCGCATCCGCTCGAAGTCGCCGCCATCCTCACCGACATGCACATGGACGAGGCGACCATCGCCGTTGCCCTGCTGCACGACACGATCGAGGACACGACCGCGACCCGCGCCGAGATCGACGAGCTCTTCGGCCCCGAAATGGGCAAGCTGGTCGAGGGCCTCACCAAGCTGAAGAAGCTCGATCTGGTCTCCAAGAAGGCCGAGCAGGCCGAGAACCTGCGCAAGCTTCTGCTCGCGATCTCCGAGGATATTCGCGTTCTTCTGGTCAAACTCGCCGACCGCCTGCACAACATGCGCACGCTCGACCATATGCCCGAGTCCAAGCGCCTGCGCATCGCCGAGGAGACGATGGAAATCTATGCGCCGCTGGCCGGGCGCATGGGCATGCAAGGCATGCGCGAGGAGCTGGAGGAAATCGCCTTCCGCTACATCAATCCGGAGGCCTACCGCGCCGTCACCGCAAGGCTTGCCGAGATTTTCGAGCGCAACAAGGGCGTCCTTCAGGAGATCGAGACGGCGCTGTCGGGCCTGTTCGAGAAACACGCCATCAAGGCGAGCGTGAAGAGCCGGCAGAAGAAGCCGTGGTCGGTGTTCCGCAAGATGGAGGCTAAGGCGCTCTCCTTCGAGCAGCTCTCCGACATTTTCGGTTTCCGCGTCGTCGTCGATACGGTCGACGACTGCTACCGCGCGCTTGGCGCGATCCACACCACCTGGTCGATGGTGCCTGGCCGCTTCAAGGACTACATCTCGACGCCGAAGCAGAACGACTACCGTTCCATTCACACCACCATCGTCGGCCCGTCGCGCCAGCGTGTCGAATTGCAGATCCGCACCAAGGAGATGAACAAGATCGCCGAATATGGCGTCGCCGCGCATTCGATCTACAAGGATACCGGCGGCAAGATGAACGGCGCGGGCCATGCGATCTCCAGGGAGACCAACGCCTATGCTTGGCTGCGGCGCACCATCGAGCAACTGGCCGAAGGCGACAATCCCGAGGATTTCCTCGAGAACACCAAGCTGGAGCTGTTCCAGGACCAGGTGTTCTGCTTCACGCCCAAGGGCATGCTGATCGCGCTGCCGCGCGGCGCCACCCCGATCGATTTCGCCTATGCCGTCCACACCGATGTCGGCGACACCTGCGTCGGCGCCAAGGTCAACGGCCGCATCATGCCGCTGATGACGGAATTGAAGAATGGCGACGAGGTCGAGATCATCCGCTCCAAGGCGCAGGTGCCGCCTGCCGCCTGGGAATCGGTCGTGGTCACCGGCAAGGCGCGCGCCGCCATCCGCCGCGCCACCAAGAACGCGATCCGTAAGCAATATTCCGGCCTCGGCGCCCGCATCCTGGAGCGCGCCTTCGAGCGCGCCGGCAAGACTTTTACCAAAGAGAGCCTGAAACCGGTGCTGCACCGGCTGGCGCGCAAGGATATCGAGGACGTTCTGGCTTCCGTCGGCCGTGGCGAACTGAGCTCGACCGACGTCATGAAAGCGGTCTTCCCCGACTATAAGGACGAGCGCGTCACCGTGGCGCCGCCCAAGCAGCGCGAAGAAGGCTGGTCGAAGATCCGCAACGCCGCCGGCATGCTGTTCCAGATGCCCGGCACCCGCGCCGCGCGCAAGGACAGCAAGAACCAGCAGCGCGACGGCGCGGTCCCGATCCGCGGCGTGCGCGGCGACCTGCCGGTGCGCTTCGCGCCGGAAGGCGCCGTGCCCGGCGACCGCATCGTCGGCATCATCCAGCCGGGAACCGGCATCACCATCTATCCGATCCAGTCGCCGGCGCTGCAGGCCTTCGACGACCAGCCCGAGCGCTGGATCGATGTGCGCTGGGATATCGACGAGCGCACCAAGGAGCGTTTCCCGGCGCGTATCTCGGTCACCGCCATCAATGCGCCGGGTTCGCTGGCCGACATCGCCCAGGTGGTGGCGTCCAACGACGCCAACATCCACACGCTGTCGATGATACGCACGGCACCCGATTTCACCGAGATGCTGATCGATCTCGAGGTCTGGGACCTGAAACATCTCAACCGGCTGCTGTCGCAGCTCAAGGACAATTCGAGCGTCAGCGATGCGCGGCGCGTGAATGGGTGAATAGTGAATGATGAATAGTGAATAGAAGCTGCTCTCACTGCCATTCACCACTCACCATTCACCATTCGCCAAGGGCATGGAGCGAACAATGAACACCGACGAAGTGCTGGGCATTTTCCGCGAGGCCGGTGCCGTTCTCGAAGGTCATTTCATCTTGACGTCCGGCCTGCGCAGTCCGGTCTTCCTGCAGAAGGCCCGCGTGTTCATGCATGCCGACAAGACCGAGCGCCTCTGCAAGGCGCTGGCCGAGAAGATCCGCAAGGCAGTGCCAGGCGGGATCGATTATGTCGTCGGCCCGGCCATCGGCGGCCTGATCCCGGCCTATGAAACCTCGCGTCATCTCGCCGCCCCGGCGATCTGGGTCGAGCGGGAAGGGGGCGAATTCAGGCTGCGCCGCTTCGAGATCGCCAAGGGCGCGCGCGTCGTCATTGTCGAGGACATCGTCACCACGGGCCTGTCGATCCGCGAGACCATCGATTGCCTGCGCGAGCTTGGCGCCGAAGTCGTGGCGGCCGCCTGCATCATCGACCGCTCGGCCGGCAAGACCGATGTCGGCGTGCCGTTGATCGCGCTTGCCGAATATGAAGTGCCGGCCTATCCCGCCGACCGCCTGCCGCCGGAACTTGCCGCTATTCCAGCCGTTAAGCCCGGAAGCCGCAACATCTGACTCCGCAATGTATGAAAACAAGCACTTGGGCGCGTCGCTTGAATCTCTCTGGCCGCCGCCCGCGCCGGGGTCGCCATGATCGCCGGCATCGACCATTTCGTGCTGACGGTCCGCTCGGTCGAAGCGACCTGCGCGTTCTATCAGCGTGTGCTCGGCATGCGGCGGCTCGATGAACCGAACCGGCCGACCGCGCTTCTTTTCGGCTCGCAGAAGATCAACCTGCACGAAATCGGCCGCACCTTCGAGCCGAAGGCGAAGGCGCCGACGCCGGGCTCCGGCGATTTCTGCCTCGTGGCGGCGGTGCCGCTTGCCGAAGTCCAGGCGAGCCTCGAAGCCCATCGCGTGACGGTCGAGGTCGGCCCAGTCGAGCCCACTGGCGCGCGCGGCCCGATGATGTCGGTCTATTTCCGCGATCCGGACGGCAATCTGGTCGAGGTCAGCGAGTATCCGTTCACCTGAGATCGAGCCGCATGGCGCAGCGCTGATCCGAAGCCATGCCGTGCTTGGCCTCATCGCTGAGCAGGCTGGCCAGCCGTCCGTCGATTTCGGCATTTTCCAGAATGCGAAATCCGAACTTGCGATAAAAGGGCGCATTCCAGGCGACAGCGCGAAATGTGGTGAGCGTCACCGCGGCCAGGCCGAGCCGCCCGGCGTCCGCGACCGCCCGTTCGAGCAGGGCGCGGCCGATGCCCTGGCCCTGCCGGTCGAGGCGCACGTCCAGTTCCCAGATATGCAGCGCATCGCCCTCGATCCCGGCGCTCAGGAAGCCGACCGGCCGGTCCTTCTCGTCTGCGGCAACCCAGCATGCGCCCGCGGCGATCAGCGCGCGGTGTCGCTCGACGCTGACATTGTCGCCGTCGGCGAGCCACGCCAGTTCCGCGATGGCGCGGAACGCCAGCCCGGCGGACTGTTCGATAGCCGGCAGTGCCTCGACGTCCTCTGCCCGCGCCGGTCGAATGGTGATCATTTTGCTCCGCATCCCAGATGTCTTCCTCAGTTTCGCCAGAATGACGGCCTTGTTACAGCCTGCGGCAGACCATCGCGCCGGCGTTTCGTTGTTACGCGGCCTGCCTGTCTCTATATCAGAGACTTGTTGCCTTTCTGCGCCATCGAAGCGCAAGATATGTGTGGCGCGTCCCGGTGGGCAGGGGCAGCGCGTGTTGGACCGGGAACTGGAACAGAGTGCTTTTTCGACGCCGAGAGCCTGATGGCCTCCTGGAGCGGGTGCGTACTTATCTATGGCCGCGCCGCTCGTTCTCTCGTTCCGTGCAATATTTCTCCAAACGCATCCTGCGGCTGAAGTCGACTCCGCATTCGGTCGCCGCCGGCGTCGCCGCAGGTGTTTTTGCCTCCTTCTTCCCGCTTGGCGTCCATTTCGTGGTTGCTGCGGTGCTGTGCTGGGTGATCGCCGGCAATCTGGTCGCTGCGGCGCTCGGCGCGGTGTTTTTCGGCAATCCGCTGACCTCTCCGCTGCTGTGGGGCGCCTCCTGGGAAACCGGCAAACTGATCCTGCGTCAACATCTGCCGAGGCACGGGCCGCCCGAGCATCTGGGCGAAATGATGCACAAGCTCTCCTTCGACAAGCTTTGGGCGCCCGTTCTGGAGCCGATGCTGATCGGCGCTGTGCTGCTTGGCCTGGTCTTCGGCCTCCTGTTCTATGGCATCACGCGCTGGGGCATGACCGTGTTTCGCGAGAAGCGCAGGAAGCGCATGGCCGAGCGTGCCGAGAAGAAGGCGCGGCAGGGCGGACGGGAAGTTCCGGCGGAATGATCATCGGCATCGGCAGCGACCTGATCGACGTCAGACGTATCGAGAAATCGCTGGAGCGGCACGGCCAGCGCTTTATCCAGCGCATCTACACCGAGGTCGAGCAGGCCAAGTCGGAAAAGCGCGCCGCGCGCGCGGCTTCCTATGCCAAGCGCTTCGCCGCCAAGGAGGCCTGCGCGAAGGCGTTGGGCACCGGCATGGCCGAGGGCGTGTTCTGGCGCGACATGGGCGTGGTCAACCTGCCGAGCGGCGCGCCGACCATGGCGCTGACCGGCGGCGCCGCGGCCAGGCTGGAGAAAATCCTGCCGAAAGGCCACCGCGCCCTCATCCATCTCACCATCACCGACGATTTCCCGCTTGCTCAAGCCTTTGTGATCATCGAGGCAGTGCCCGCCGAACAAGCGCCACATTGATTCCATCTGACCACGAGCGGCATGACGTTGCCCAGCGCGCGCCGAGACTCTATACCAACATCGCACAATCGAGGACGACATGAGCGTGGCTGAAAAATCGCAGAAGAAATCCGGCGGGCTTGGTGAAACCTTCTCCGTCATCATCCAGGCTCTGCTGCTCGCGCTCGTCATCCGCACGCTGCTTTTCCAGCCCTTCTCCATTCCGTCCGGCTCGATGCGGCCGACGCTGCTCGAAGGCGACTATCTCTTCGTCACCAAATGGGCCTATGGCTATTCGCGTTACTCGCTGCCGTTCGGTCCCGATCTCTTCTCGGGCCGCATCTGGGGCTCGGAGCCCAAGCGCGGCGACGTGGTGGTGTTCAAGTTCCCGCCCGATCCGTCGGTCGACTACATCAAGCGTGTCGTCGGCCTGCCCGGCGACAAGATCCAGGTGAAGGATGGCCAGCTTTTCATCAACGATGTCGGCGTGCCGCGCGTGAAGACCGGCCAGATCGACAATCCCGACGTCACCGAGGAAAACCGGCCGATCGATGTCTATCGTGAAACGCTGCCGAACGGCGTCAGCTATGACACGCTCGACATCAATTCCGATTCGATCGGCGACAACACGCGCGAATTCGTCGTGCCGGCCGGACACTATTTCATGATGGGCGACAATCGCGACAATTCTTCCGACAGCCGCTTCGCCGTCGGCTTTGTGCCAGCCGAGAACCTTGTCGGTCGCGCCAACCTCATCTTCTTCTCGATCGCCGGCAAGGCGAGCCCGCTCGAGATCTGGAAGTGGCCGTCACTGATGCGCGCCGGGCGCCTGTTCCATTTCGTCCATTAGAGCGATGGCGGCCAGCAAGCGTTTGACCGCCGATGCCTTGGCCGAAGCGCTTGTCGAGCGTACGGGCCATGCCTTCGCCGACCGCCAGCGCCTGCAGCGGGCGCTGACCCATGCCAGCGCCCGTTCGACCCATGCCGGCGTCGATTATGAGCGCTTCGAGTTCCTGGGCGACCGGGTTCTCGGCCTCGTCGTCGCCGACATGCTGCTCGCGACCTTTCCCGATGCCGCCGAGGGCGAGCTGTCGCTACGCCTCAACGCGCTGGTCAATGCCGAGGCGCTGTCCGAAATCGCCGAGGAGATCGGCCTGCCGGAGCTGATCCGTGCCGGCTCCGACGTGCGCAATCTCGACGGGCGCAAGCGCACCAATCTGCGCGCCGATGCGCTGGAATCGCTGATTGCCGTGCTCTACCTCGATGGTGGCCTCGAGGCTGCCCGCTCGTTTATTCATCGCTATTGGCAGCCGCGCTCGCAAGCGATCGGCGCCGCACGGCGCGACGCCAAGACGGAATTGCAGGAATGGGCGCACCAGGCAGCGGCCGGCGCCGTGCCGGCCTACCGCGTCGACGGCCGCGAGGGTCCGGATCACGATCCGCTGTTCACCGTCAGTGTCAAGGTCGGCTCCTTTGCGCCGGCGATCGGCAGCGGCCGATCCAAGCGCGAGGCCGAGCAGGCCGCCGCGGCTACTCTTTTGCTGCGCGAAGGCGTATGGAGCGCGGCATGAGCGATACGGAAACCCCTGAAGCCCCCGCGACGCGCTCCGGTTTCGTTGCGCTGATCGGCGCGCCCAATGCCGGCAAGTCGACGCTGGTCAACCAATTGGTCGGCGCCAAGGTGTCGATCGTCACCCATAAGGTGCAGACCACCCGCGCCATCGTGCGCGGCATCGCCACGCATGACAACGCGCAGATCGTCTTCGTCGACACGCCGGGCATCTTCAAGCCGAAGCGGCGGCTGGACACCGCGATGGTGACGACCGCCTGGGGCGGCGCCAAGGATGCCGATGTCGTCGTGCTTCTGATCGACGCCGAGCGCGGCATCAAGGGCGATGCCGATGCCATCCTCGACCGACTCAAAGATGTCCGGCAGCCGATGCTGCTCGTCCTCAACAAGGTCGATCGCGTTAAGCCGGAGGCGCTTCTCGCCTTGGCCGCGACCGCGAACGAACGCGTGCCGTTCAAGCGCACTTTCATGGTCTCCGCGCTCATCGGCTCCGGCTGCAAGGACCTGCTCGACTATCTCGCCCAGACGTTGCCCGCCGGCCCCTGGTACTATCCGGAGGACCAGATCTCCGACCTGCCGATGCGCCAGCTTGCGGCCGAGATCACGCGCGAAAAACTTTATCTGAGGCTGCATCAGGAACTTCCCTATTCCTCGCATATCGAAACCGAGAAATGGGAAGAGAAGAAGGACGGCTCTGTGCGCATAGAGCAGGTCATCTATGTCGAGCGCGACAGCCAGAAGAAGATCGTGCTCGGCCATAAGGGCGAGACGATCCGCGCCATCGGACAAGCCGCGCGGATGGAGATCGCTGCCATTCTGGAGCAGAAGGTGCACCTCTTCCTGTTCGTGAAGGTGCGCGAGAACTGGGGCGACGATCCCGAGCGCTACCGCGAGATGGGGCTGGAGTTTCCCCATTGATAAATGCCCGATAAACGGGTCAGCGACATTGCATAATCCAAAGATAACCATCGATGCCGATCTCGTGCGCCGGCTGGTCGATGCGCAGTTCCCTGAATGGCGGCATCTGCCGGTCAGCCCGGTGGCTTTCGGCGGCTGGGACAACCGCACCTTCCATCTTGGCGACGAAATGACGGTCAGGCTGCCGAGCGCTGCCGCCTATTCGCTGCAGGTCGAGAAGGAGCATCGCTGGCTGCCAAGACTCGCGCCGCTCTTGCCTCTGCCCATTCCGACGCCGCTGGCCATGGGCGAGCCGGCCGAGGGCTATCCCTGGCATTGGTCGGTCTATCGCTGGATCGACGGCGAGACGGCCAGGAGTGCGCGCATCGACGATCTCAACGCCTTCGCAGTCTCGCTCGCCGATTTCCTCGTCGCGCTGCGAGGCATCGATGTGATGGATGGACCTGCACCCGGCCAGCACAATTTCCACCGTGGCGGGCCGCTGACGGTCTATGACGACGACGCAAGGCAGGCCATTGCCGCGCTTGAAGGCCGGATCGACACCCAAGCCGCAACCACCGTCTGGGAAGCAGCGCTTGCTGCCACTTGGTTTGGCTCCCCGGTCTGGTTCCATGGCGATGTCGCCTCGGGCAATCTGCTGGTCGAGGACGGCAGTTTGAGCGCCGTCATCGATTTCGACACCTCCGGCATCGGCGACCCATCCTGCGATCTTGCTATAAGCTGGACACTCTTCGAAGGCGAAAGCCGCGCAGCTTTTCGCACCCGTATTGATATCGATGACGCCACCTGGGCACGCGGCCGCGGTTGGGCGCTGTGGAGGGCGCTGATCACCGTCGCCGGCCACGACGCCATCCAGGCCGAGGCCGAAAGGCAGCGCCGCGTGATCGACGAGGTGCTTGCCGATCATCGGCGAGCATGATGTCGTCCGAAAGCCGCTTCTCACTTTTCGGCTTCATGCTCTAGAGTCTTCGCCACGCAAGGCGGCTTTGCCGCGACGCTCCATTTCGGCCGGCGATAGGTCTTCGTTCCATGTCAGCAACACCCAGACATGGCCGAACGGGTCTCGCACGCTGGCCGAATTCGCCCCGTAAAACATGTCCGTTGGCGGCTGAACCTGCTCGCATCCTGCCGCCACCGCACGGGCCAGAACCGTTGTATTGTCGTCCACCATCAGGTGCAGGCCCGCCGTGCACGCCCCGACCTGCCGTGGCTCGTCGTACAACTCACTGGTCGGATCGCCCAGCATCACAGTTGCATTGCAGATAGCAAGCTCGCTGTGCAGGATCCTTCCATCCGGCGCCGCGATGCGCAACATTTCCTCGGCGCCGAATGCCTCGGTGTAAAAGGCGACGGCTTTGGCCGCGCCTTGGACATAGATGTGCGGAACGACAGCGTTTAGGTAGCGGAAAGGTCGTAGTGCCATCGGCGGCTCGCTGATGCTGTTGTCGCCGCATTCGGTTTCGTGCGGTTATCGGATTCTGCGACAGACACCATCAGTTATAAACACGGGCCGCCTTTTTCCGGTTCCCGGAACGCCGCTGCACGAGGAACGTTGGCTCCAGATCAAAGTTGTTGTGCTGCTCTTGTCGGATCACCGGTCATGAGCATTGTCACAACAAGCCTTTAGCCCTGAGATCGGCCGCGAAGGTCGCCAGCGGCATGACCAGGGTTAGCGGTATAGCTGGGAGCGGCTCGGCGCCATATCCACGATACCAGTTAGCGGCGCGCTCGCTCTTGGCATCGATGATCAGCAGGAGGCCGCCGCCTTCGGCCGCAACCCGCAGGCAGCGCAAGGCCGCTGCGGCGAAGAGTTGGCCACCGAGCCCTTGTCCGGTCACGGTCAGATCGGTTGCAAGGCGGGCAAGCTTGAAACCGGACACTTCATGTCGGGCGAGCCCCTTGGTCAGGGTCGCTGGCACTTGCTCATGGGCAACGGCGGACGGAGCGATCGTATAGAAGCCAAGAACGCGGCTGGGGTTTGCGCCGTCGACAGCACAAAACGTTTTCGATGCGTTTTGCTCATGGCTCTGCCTGGCGAAGCGCCGCAGAAAATCGTTCATCTGCTCGTCGCCGCAGTCGAAGGACGCACGATCATGCGATTTCGAGATCGGCTCCTCGTGCCAACCTGGTAGGGTCATACGGTGTCAGGGAGCGCTGCGATGGCGGCCCGCAACCTCGCGTTGGGCTTAGGCGGATGCTCAAGCAAATCGAGAATACGTTTGAAATCGTGCTCGGAGACCTCAATTTTCTCGACCGCCTTGATCACGGCCTCAGCCTCGGGCAGCACCTTGTCGAGGATGAAATCAGTCATGTCCTTGTTCGACAGCGCCGCCGCGCGAGCTATCATCGCCTTTTGCGCCGGCCGTATGCGGATGTTGAAACGCTCGGATTTGTCGGTGGCTATTTTGGGCATGGGTATCTTCCTTCACGCCAAATATAGCGTACGCACATCATGCGTACAACTCTTCCCTCTCTTGATTTCGCCGCTCAACGGGTGAAAAGCTCGTCTCATGGAATGGCGCGACGAGGGAATCGTTCTCGGCACTCGCAGGCATGGCGAAACCAGCGCCATCCTCGAGGTGATGACGCGTGCGCATGGCCGCCATCTCGGCCTTGTACGGGGAGGGCGCTCGCGCAAGCAGCAGCCGGTGCTGCAGCCCGGCAACCGCGTCGACCTTTTGTGGCGGGCGCGGCTCGACGAGCATCTGGGCATCTTTCAGGCCGAGGCGATCGAGATGAACGCGGCCCGGCTGATGGACAGCGCGGTTGCCGTCTACGGCCTGCAGACCATGGCCGCGCATCTCAGGCTCCTGCCGGAGCGCGATGCCCATGGCGGCCTTTACGAGGCCCTTGCCGTGATGATCTCCCATCTCGGCGACGCCGATGCGGCGGGCGAGCTGGTGGCGCGCTTCGAGCTGCTTATCCTCGACGAATTGGGCTTCGGCCTCGATCTCAGCCAATGCGCGGCGACCGGCTCAAGGCAGGATCTCGCCTATGTCTCGCCGAAATCCGGACGTGCCGTTTCGCGAAGCGCCGGCGCACCCTGGCACGACAAGATGCTGGCGCTGCCCGCCTTCCTGCAGCGCGGCTCCGGCCTGCGCGCCGATGCGGCGTCGCTTGAGGACGCCTTCCGGCTGAGCGGCTTCTTCTTCACACGCCATGTCTACGAGCCGCGCGGCCTCGATCCGCCCGATGCCCGCGCCGGCTTTCTTGCTGCGCTGCGCCGGCACCATGCGGCGGTGAAGGCGATCGCCGGCGAGGCCGGATAGCGGAGGCAACCTCTTTAATCCGCGCCCCGCCGCTCCAGGAAATCATGGAGCATGGGGCGCTGGCCTTTGAGAATCTTGACGCCGGCTTCGGGCAGCGAGAACCAGCCGGCCTTGTCGACTTCGGGAAACGCTTTCATGATCCCCGATTTCGGGGGCCATTCCATGGTGAACACGTTGCTCCTGACGGCATTGGCATCGATGTCGGCCTCGACGCTCCACGCGATGACGATCTTGCCGCCCGGCTGCTTGTAGCTGCCGAGCGGCTGGAAATCGCCGTCGATGGCGACGCCGAGCTCCTCTTCGGCTTCCCGCTTGGCGGCCTCGAGCTCGTCCTCGTTGTCGCCGATCAGTCCCTTCGGGATTGACCATGCGCCTTCATCCTTCCTGGCCCAGAACGGTCCGCCCGGATGAATGAGCAGAAATTCGAACACAGCTGAGGCGCGCCGATGGATCAGCAGGCCGGCGCTTCGTTGCGGCATCGGTCACCTCACGGCATTTTCTTTGATCGCCCGAGAATAGCACGAGTATTTCATGGCCGCGCTCACAGACTCGCGCCAGCGGCGGCTCGGTACCGGACAAACCGGCAAGTTGCTGGCAATCGGCGACGAAACATGCTCGATCTTGCCAGTGCATGTCGCTCAAAAGTGCGCAGCGGTTTTGGGAGAACGACATGCACTAAAACAATGACTAAAGGCGCGCCGCCTGACTCCGTTTCGGCGCGACGCGCTTTTAGTCGGCAAGACGCTGATTTGCACCAGCCGTCTCATTGCCGCATTTATTGGCCACGACTGGCCTGGTTTTGAGGGAAACCGCCATGTTTTTCAGCCTGATCGCCATTGCCGCCGTCATTGCTCTTTTCGTCATCGTATCACGACAGCAGAACCGCATCGCGCTGGTCGAGCGCGAGCTCGGTATACTGCGCGGCCTGGTGCAATCTGGAGCTCCGCTGTCCGCGCCCAAGGCGGTGGACGCCGCGCAGGAAGATCTTCCCGAGGAGGCCAAGGCAGCGCCTGCCTCGCCGTTGGCGGATGGCCCGACCGTGGCCGAGGAGGTCGTCACGACGCCAGAGACCGCCGAAGGCGAGTCCGTGGCCGGACCCTGGACGAAGGGCAGGACGGCCCCCGCGGAATCCGCCGGGACGGCCGAACCGGCGCAACCCGCCACCGTGGTCGAGACGCCCGCAGCCGGATCGCCCGCGGTCCCCAGGGCAGCGCGCCAAACCGATGTCGAGACGGCGCTGGGCACGCGCTGGGCGGTCTGGGTCGGGGGTATCGCGCTGGCGCTGGGCGGTCTGTTCCTGATCCGCTACACCATCGAGGACGGTATATTCGGCCCCGGCGTGCGTCTCACCATGGCCGGCGTCCTCGGCCTGGCGCTGATTGCCGGCGCCGAATTCATCCGCCGCACCGGCTTCAAGGTGCCGGTGCGGGGCGCAACGGGCGCCTATATTCCATCGATCCTGACGGCGGCTGGCGCCTTCATCCTGTTCGGCACGGTCTACGCGGCGCACGGCATCTATGGCTTCATCGGCCCGGCGAGCGCCTTCGCGCTGCTTGGCGTCATCGGCGTCGCGACCATTGGCGCTTCGCTCCTGCATGGCCTGGCGCTGGCCGGCATCGGCCTCGTCGGCGCCATGGTCACACCGGCGCTGGTCGCCTCGGAAGCACCCAATCCCTGGGCGCTATTCGTCTATCTGGCGATCGTGCTTGCGGCGACCGCGGCGATCGCCCGCATTCGCGACTGGAGGACGCTGGTGGCCGCTGCTTTCGCCGGCGCCGGCATCTGGACCATTCTTTACATGGCAGACGCGCCGGACGTGAACCTCGCCGCCGTGCTGTTCATCAGCCTGGCGATGCTCGCCGTGCTTGCCTTCGTCTGGCTCGGCCCTTTCTTGGTCACCGGCCGCGACACCGCCGAACTTGGCTTCGACTGGCCATCGAGCGTGCCCGGCTTCTTCATCGCCCTGAGCGCGCTGGCCCTGTCCGTCGATCCGGCTTTTGCCAGCGCCGGCGATGCCTTGCACGGCGCGGTCCTTCTGGCCACGCTGGTCGCAGCGGCGCTCTACCGGCCGCGCGCGCTTCCGCTGGTCTTTGCCGCCGGTATTGCGGCCGTGCTGATCTATCTCGGCATCATCCCGCCCGCCACGATCGGCGCAAATGCGCTCGATGTTGGGCTCGACGCTCAGCCCTTGGCGTCGTCCGATGTCCTGACTTTCCGTATCGGCATCGCGCTTGGCCTGGTCTTCCTCGCCGCCGGCTTCTGGGCCGCGCGCCGCTTCGCCGCTGCCGCTCCATTACGCGCAGCCTGCTGGGCGGCCTGGGGCGTCATTGCACCGCTTGTGGTGCTTCTGGCGCTGTGGCTGACCTTTGGCGATATCGACCGCGACTTCGGCTATGCCCTGCCGGCCCTGTTGCTGGCGCTCGCCTTCGCCGCCGGCGGCGAATGGATCGCGCGCGCCGAGGAGCCGCCGCTGGCCGGCGGCCCGGCCGTGTCATTCGCGCTCGGCGGCGCCGCCGTCGCCGGCCTGTTGATGCTGCACATGGCCTTCGGCTCTGGCTGGACGACCGTGCTGCTTGCAGCCGCCGCGATCGTCCCGGCTCTGGCCACGCGCTGGCGCTCTTACCCCGTGCTGGGTTGGATCGCAGTCGGCGCGGCGGTCGCCGTGCTCGGCCGCGTCGCCTTTGATCCGACCATCGTCGGCGCGGCGCTTCTCTCCAGGACGCCGGTCTTCAACTGGCTGCTGCCGGGCTATGGCGTGCCGGCGCTCGCCTTCGGCTTCGCCGCCTGGCAGCTCGCACGCACCACCAACGGCCGGCCACGCCTTGCGATGGAGGCGGCGTCGGCGCTGTTCGCGCTGCTCGCCATTGCCATGCTGGTGCGCCACGCCATGCATGGTGGCGTCATCGACACCGGCACCGTGACGCTCGCTGAACAGGCGATCTACACGCTGATCGCGCTCGGCGCCGGCGCCATGTTGGTCGCCATCGACATGCGCTCGCCGAGCTCGGTTCTGCGCTATGGCTCGATGGTTGCCGGCGTGGTCTCGGCCGGTTTGATCGTGGTCCAGCATTTCGTCGTGCTGAACCCCCTGCTGACGGATGAGTCGACCGGTACGATCCCGGTCTTCAACCTGTTGTTCCTCGCCTACCTGCTGCCGGGGGTCGCCGCCGGGGCGCTGGCGCTGTATGTCCGCGACAAGCGTCCGCGGTGGTATGCGGCGATGCTGGCGCTGATCGCCGCGCTGCTTGCCTTCGCCTATGCCACGCTTTCGGTGCGTCGGCTGTTCAAGGGCGAGTTCATCGCCTTGTGGAGCGGGCTCGGCCAGCTCGAGACCTATACCTACTCCGCGCTCTGGCTGGCCATCGGCGTGGCGCTGCTCGCCGCCGGCGTCCGGCTGAAATCGCAGGTCCTGCGCATCGCGTCGGCGGCGCTGATCGCGGTCGCGGTGGTGAAGGTCTTCCTGTTCGACATGTCGGAGCTGGAAGGCGTGCTGCGCGCGCTGTCCTTCATCGGTCTGGGTGCCGTGCTGATCGGCATCGGCCTGTTCTACCAGCGGCTGCTGACCAGGGCGGCGAGGCAAGCGTAGTGCTTTGACTTGTTTGGATATTCAAAATGGAATATATGAATATCCAATAGGAGATATTCATGCCGCTCTACATTCGCGATGACGAGGTCGACGCACTGGCCGCAAAATTGCAGCGCGAGACCAATGCGTCCAGCAAGACCGAGGCTGTGCGGACCGCGCTTTTGCACGAACTGGAACGCCATCGCGCCAAGGTGCCGCTGCGCGATCGAATCGTCAGGCTTCAGGCGGAGGCGAAGAAGATCGGTCTGCCCAATCCCGATTTCGACATGAAGAAATTCACCGATGAGATGTGGGAAGATTGATGTTTGTCGACGCTTCGGTGCTCGTCGCCATTCTCAACCAGGAACCGGACTGGGAAGAATTGTCCAAACAACTCTCAGGAGCCGTCGACTTCCATGTCTCCGCGATGGTCCGTTTTGAAGCGACGCAGGCACTGGCGCGGGCCGGCGCGGGCTCTCGCAAGCCCACTGCCGAAGCCCTCCTGAAGGCTCGCGATCTGGTGGATCAGCTGATTTTGGAAATTGGTGGAGAAAATGTGCCGATCGGCGAGGAGATCGGTTCGCGCGCCATCGACGCCAGCGCTCGCTATGGCAAGGCCGTCGGTCATCAAGCCGATCTGAATTTCGGCGACTGCTTTGCCTATGCCTGCGCCAAGGTGCTCGATATTCCGCTGCTCTACAAAGGCAATGATTTCCTGCTGACGGATTTGAAATAATCGGCTTTCTCTCCAATTGGCGGGAATAAACCGCCCTCCGCCGGCGTTATTCATGCGCTTGGGTAACCGCAGCGGTTGGGCCGCTTCGCGCTGACTGCTTGCACCGCGCCGCAAAGGCGCGTTCTATCCGGATGGAAAGCGACCTCGAAACAAGCGGTCATGGACGACAAGAAGGCAGCGATCCTGAGCGAAATACCGCGGTTGCGGCGCTATGCGCGCTCGCTGCTGCGCGAGCGCGATTCCGCCGACGACCTGGTCCAGGATTGCCTGGAGCGGGCGCTTGTGCGGCTCGACAACTGGCAGACTGGAGAGAGCCCCCGGAGGTGGCTGTTTACGATCATGCATCACTTGTTCATCGACCAGATGCGCAAGGTTAACCGGCGCGGCGAGGCGGCGATGCTGCCTCTCGAAGCCGGTGAAGCCCAAGCCGCGCCCGCCGATCAGGTCGAGACCATCGCCTCGCGCGAGATCATCGATGCCTTGCAGGCGATCAGCCCCGATCGTCGCGCGGCATTGGTGATGGTTGCCATCGAGGGCTTTTCCTATGCTGAGGCCGCCAACATCCTTGGCGTGCCTGCCGGCACGCTGATGTCGCGCATCGCGCGTGGCCGCGAG
Source organism: Mesorhizobium sp. CA14 (assembly GCF_020165195.1). Classification (GTDB taxonomy): domain Bacteria; phylum Pseudomonadota; class Alphaproteobacteria; order Rhizobiales; family Rhizobiaceae; genus Mesorhizobium. The sequence continues at coordinate 24,216 of NZ_JAIUHR010000037.1, forward strand.
GAATTGCGAGGATTGCTCGACGACACGTCGCGCCGCCGCTCGATTAGGATCGTCGAGAAATGACCCGCCGCGATTTTTCCGAACGCGATATCCATATGGCTCTCGACGGCGAACTGCCCGGCGAGGAGCGCATGGCTTATGATGCCTGGCTCGAGGCCAATCCCGAGATGAAGGCGAAGTCCGCGCGCTATATCGCCGACCGCGCCGCCATGCGCGCCGCTTTCGCGGGCGTGATGGACGAGCCGGTGCCGGCGAGGCTGCGGCAGGTCGTGCTCGGCGACGCGCCGGTGAAGGCGCCGGCCTGGCGCTCGCGCTGGTGGCTGTCGGCTGCCGCTGCCGCGATGCTCGCTGTCGGTGGGCTCGGCGGCTATGTCGCCGGCATCGACAGCATCGCCCGTGGTGGTGGCGACGACCAGCTCGCCGAGCAGGCGATCGCCGCCCATGTCATCTACGCCGCCGAGAAGCGCCATGCGGTCGAAGTCCCGGCGAGCGACAAGGATCATCTCCAGACCTGGCTGTCCAACCGTGTCGGGCTGAAGCTGGTCGCGCCCGATCTTGCGGCGGAAGGCTTCGATCTCGTCGGCGGCCGGCTGCTGCCTGCCGGCGGCCAGGGCAAGGCGGCGATGCTGCTTTATGAGGACGCCAAGGGCGAGCGCATCTCGCTCTACGTCACCGCCGAATCGTCGGAGACATCCAAGGGCACCTACACGGCTGAGACCGGCGGGCCGGAGGCTGTCTACTGGCTGGACAAGGGCTATGCCTGCGCTGTCGTCGGCTCGTTGCCGCCGGAACGCCTGTCGGACGTCGCAAAAAGCGCTTACGGCCAGCTGCTGGCCGGCATATCGAGCTGAATCGGCTGCGTTTTTCGTCGGCCGGCAGTTCCTTTGAACGGCAATTCTGTTCAAACGCTTAGCCCTTTGCCGCGGCCGCGGAAACTGTCACAATTCAGCCCTAATCAAGGAGCGATAGCGCTTGATGAATACTGGCGCTTCGGCCAGTATTCGCGACGCATCCACCGGGGCCGTTTCTTAAACAATCGAGGTTCTCCTTAGCCCGCATGCCTGCCGAGATCCGCAAGGCCCGCGCGTCAGACGTCGATGACCTCGCCGCCATCGAGAAGGCTGTTTTTCCGGGCGACAGGCTCTCGCGCCGTTCCTTCCGCCAGTTCATCGAACGCGACACCGCCGAGATGCTGGTGGCCGAAAACGAGGGCCGCGTCGCCGGCTATGCGGTGGTGCTGTTTCGCAAAGGCAGCGGCGTCGCGCGGCTTTATTCCATCGCCGTCGGACCCTTCTTCGGCCGCCTCGGCATCGGCCGGCTTCTGCTGGCGGCCGCCGAGGAAGCGGCCTTCGAGCATGACCGGCTGTTGCTGCGCCTCGAAGTGCGCGAGGACAATCAGCGCGCCATCCGTATCTACGAAGAGGCCGGCTATCGGAAATTGGGCCGCGAGCCCGACTATTACGAGGATGGCGCGACCGCGCTGCGCTATGAAAAGACGCTGCGCGGCGACACGCCGACCGCGACCAGGGTGCCGTTCTACCAGCAGACCTGCGAGTTCACCTGCGGCCCTTGCTGCCTGATGATGGCGATGGCCAATTTCGACAGTGGCTTCGTGCCAGACCCGGTCATGGAGATTCGCCTGTGGCGCGAGGCGACCACGGTCTTCATGATGTCCGGCCCTGGCGGCTGCGAGCCCTTCGGTCTGGCGGTCGCCGGCTACGAGAGCGGGCTCGGCGCCGAGATATTCGTATCCTTCTACGGTGCCCTGTTCCTGCAGTCGGTGAGGAGTGAGGAAAAGCGCCGGGTGATGGAGCTCGCCCAGGTCGATTTCCGCCGCCGTGCCGAGCTTTACGGTATCCCGGTCAATTACCGCCCGTTCGGCATCGGCGACATCCGTGACGCCCTGGCCGGGGGCAAGCTGGTGGTGGTGCTGGTCAGCGGCTTCCTGATGTTCGGCAAGAAGGTGCCGCATTGGGTGCTGGCCATCGGCGACGATGGCGACCATATCCTGATCCATGACCCGTGGGTCGAGGATGAGAGGCAGGAAACGATCCTCGACGCCGCGAACATTCCGGTGCCTTACGACATCTTCATGAACATGGCGCAGTTCGGTCGCGACGGCCTGCGCGCCGCCATCACTTTGGGAAAACGCTGAGACAATGACCTGGGTTATCCTCACAGGCAGGCAGAACGACATCGATCAGGTGGCCACACCCCACAAGATCATCACCAACCGCGACTATCTCGCGCATCCGGCGCTGTTCCGCGGCCAGCGGCCGAAGGTGATCAACCTGTCGAACAATTACGGCTATCAGAGCCGCGGCTACTATGCCTCGCTGCTGGCCGGCTCGCGCGGCCACAGGGTGATACCGACCGTCGAGACCATGATCGACCTTTCGGAGCGCAAGCTCTACGAGCACGCGCTGCCGGAGCTCGAGCTTGCCCTGAACAAATGCCGCAAGGATCTCGGCGGGGCGTTTCCGGCCAAGGTGGCGATCTTCTTCGGCATCGGTCCGTCGAAGATATGGGACCGTTTCGCCAAGCTGTTGTTCGACTGGTTCCGCGCGCCGGCGCTCGAGGTCCACATCAGGGACAGCGCCGAATGGGCCTCGATCCGCAAGATCGGCTTCCTGCCGCTTGCCCGCATGATGGAGGACGAGGAAGAGTTCTTCCTGCAGTGCCTGGACACCTACACAAACCGCGAATGGCGCGACACCAAGGGTCGCACGCCGGCGCGCTATACGTTCGCGACGCTGGTCGATCCGCATGAGGAACTGCCGCCGTCGGAAATCTCCTCGCTGCGCTACTGGGCGCGGATTGCCGAGAAGATGGGCGTCGAGGTCGAGCCGATCACCAGGAAGGACCTCGCCAAACTCGCCAATTACGACGCGCTGTTCATCCGCGAGACCACGTCGATCTCCAACCACACCTACCGCTTCGCGCGCCGCGCCCAGCAGGAAGGCATGCCGGTGATCGACGATCCGCTGTCGATGATCCGCTGCACCAACAAGGTCTATCTCAACGAGCTGATGACCTACAACAAAGTGCCGGTGCCGCCGACGGTGATGATCGCCGGCACCTCCGACTTCGAAGTGGCGGCGCAGACACTGGGCTTTCCGCTGGTGCTGAAGATCCCGGATTCGTCCTTCTCGCGCGGCGTCAAGAAATGCGAGAACATGACGGAGCTGACCAAGCTCGCGACCGAGTGGCTGGAAGATTCCGACCTGCTGATCGCGCAGAAGTTCATCCCCACCGAATATGACTGGCGCGTCGGCGTGCTCGGCGGCCAACCGCTGTTTGCCGTGCACTATCTGATGGCGAAGAAGCACTGGCAGATCGTCAATCACAAGGCCAGCGGCAAGCCCGACCAGGGCGGCATCAAGACGTTCACGCTGAAGCAGACGCCGCCGCACGTCGTCGAGACGGCGGTGCGGGCGGCAAAATGCATCGGCGACGGGCTCTATGGCGTCGACCTCAAGGAGACCAAGGACGGGGTTTTCGTCATCGAGGTCAACGACAATCCCAATCTCGACCATGGCTGGGAGGATTCGGGCGAGAAGGACGAGCTCTGGGTGCGGCTGACGCAGTGGTTCCTGGAGCGCCTGGAGAGACCGGAGAAGTAGCGGCGGGAGAAAGAGGAACTGGGGAACTGAGGAAGTGAGCAATTGAAGAATCGAAAAAAGAAGAATTGAAGAATTGAAAAATGGAGTGTCTGGCGGAACCATCATTCGAACCGAGGGAACAAGAATGCTGTTTTTCGTGATCGAGGACTTCCATGGCGCGGACCGCAAGGAAATCTATCGCCGCTTTCGCGATAAGGGCCGGCTGAAGCCGGATGAGCTCGTTGTCCACCACTCCTGGATCGCGGCCGATATGAGCCGCTGCTTCCTGTTGGTGGAGGCCGATGACGTCACGATCCTGCAACGCTGGGCCATCGAGTGGAACGACCTCGTCGAGTTCGAGATCATTCCAGTGGCGACGAGCAAGGACATGGTCGCGGCTCTGGCCGGGCACCTTTGAAAGTGGATTTCGGTCTCCCCGTCAAACGACCGCTATCGCGTCGACCTCGATCAGGTAGCCTGGGGACATCATCGCTACGCCAACAATCACATTCGCTGGCTTGTGATCTCCAAAAAGCGAAATCTGCGCGTCTTCGATGATCGGAACGTGCTCATCGCGGTTGTAGTCGACAACGTAGACCGTGATCTTGCAGACTTGGTCGGGTCGTGCACCCGCCGCGCCGAGCGCTCGGCCGAGATTGCCGAACGCCAGGCGCGCTTGCGCCGCAAAATCGCCATGCCCGACGAGCTTGCCGTGTATGTCCTCGGGCTGCTGACCCGAGATGAACACCAGCTTGGATCCCGTTGCGACGACAACCTGCGTGTACATCTCCGGAACCGGCAGATCAGCTGGATTGATGAGTTCGAGCGACATTGAAAAATCTCCTACTTCGTTCGGCTGAAAAGCGAGGCGGGCGACGACGGAAATGGGTGCTCCGTCACCGTAATTCCCTAAACGAGTTCTCGGATGATTGGGTACCGAGCGCTGGTGATTTGACCGCGCGCATACATTCCCCGATCAGCCATTTCCGGAACGCGGCCACGACGTCGCGCCTTGCGCTGCGTTCGGGGATCGTCAGGCAGTAGGGCTGGCGCAGTTCCAAGGGTTGCGCGGCGACCCGCACCAGCTTGCCATCCTCCAGCGCCTGGGCGCAATAGATGCCCTGCGCCAGGGCCACGCCTAGCCCTGAAATGGCAAGGTCGAGTGCTGCTCGCGACGAGTTCGCGGAGAGACCGCGTTGTGCCGCACGGCCCGGCTCGCTTCCCGCCGCTTCGAACCAGTTGCGCCAGGACGGAAAGGACGCGCCGGTCGGTCCCCAGTCGGTATGGATCAGCGGCAGGCCGGCAAGGCGTTCGGATCCGGTCGCCCCGCCCAGCGTCGGCGCGCAGACGGGATAGACGGCGTCCTTGACGATCTCCTCCGTCGGATGCTCGCGGTAGTGCGGACCGTAGGTGAGGCGGATGTCGATCAATTCATGATCGAACGGCACCGGATCGTCATCGCCTCTGAGCGATATGTCGGCGGCGCCATGCCCGGCGACAAAGCCGGCGAGCCGCTCCGAAAGCCAGCCCATCGCCATAGAAGGCGGCACCGAAACGACGAGCTTCGGCCGAAACGCATCGCCGCCGACATCGCGCGCGACACTGCCGATTTCCCGGAAGGCCATGCTGAGCCTCGGCAGCATCTCCACCCCGGCCTCGGTCAGCACGGCCCGCCGGTTGACCCGGTGGAACAGCTTGCGTCCCATCTGCTCCTCGACGGTGCGGATAAGCTGGCTGACGGCCGCGGCCGAAATCGACAACTCCTCCGCCGCGGCCGCAAAGCTGCCCGTCCGCGCCGCCGCTTCGAAGGCCTGAAGTCCGCGCAAGGAGGGAAGGGCGACCATGGCAATCCAAAAAAGATAAGGTGAGCTTATCTATTTCGCAGAAATCCTCGTTTTTCGAAAGGTTTCTTTTTGGGTATCGTAGCCTCATGAACGCAATCGACCACGACGCAGCCGTCGACCATCGCTCCGTGATAGCCTCGCTAACGAATGAGGAGCGCAGCCGGCTGACCGGCAAATCGGATGGGCCGGGCCTTGTCCAGTTCGCGCTCCATCTCGGCGCGATCGTCGTCCTTGGCGCGCTGATCGCGGCCAAGGTACCGTTCTGGCCGGTCCTCATGCTGCCGCACGGCATTCTGATCGTCTTCCTGTTCACGCTGCTGCATGAAACGGTGCACAGGACGGCGTTCGAAACGCAGTGGTTGAACGATACCGTCGCGCGCTTCTGCAGCCTGGCGATCGCGCTGCCGGCCGACTGGTTCCGCTATTTCCATTTCGCCCATCACCGCTTCACCCAGGATCCCGAAAACGATCCGGAGCTGGCTTTCCCGAAGCCCGAGACGGTGCGGCAATACATCGTCCACGTCTCCGGCCTGCCGGTGTGGTGGGGGCATTTCAAGACGCTCTACACCAATGCGATGGGGCGCTGCCGCGACAGCTATGTGCCGCCCAAAGGGCTGCCGAAAGTGAAAGCCGAGGCGCGGGCGATGATCGCCTTCTATGTCGTCCTGCTGGCGCTGGCGGTCTGGTTCAAGGCGTCGGTGCTGCTCTATGTCTGGATCGTGCCGGCGCTGCTCGGCCAGCCGTTCCTGAGGCTTTATCTGCTGGCCGAGCACGGCCGCTGTCCCTTCGTCGCCAACATGTTGGAAAACACCAGGACCACTCTGACAAACTGGTTCGTGCGCAAGCTCGCCTGGAACATGCCCTACCATGCCGAGCACCACGCCTATCCCGGCGTGCCGTTCCACCAACTGCCTGAATTTCATCGGCTGATCGAGCCGCACCTCAAAGTGGTCGAACCCGGCTATGTCAGCTTCCACGCGAAATATGTCGGGACGCTGCGCTAAGGCGACCGACGCGGGAGAGAGTCAGCGGATATCAGCCTGATTGGCGCAGCAGCGCCTGCGAGCGCAGCAGCCGGCTGATGTCGGCCGCCTTGGTCGGCACGCCGATCAGAAAACCTTGCGCTTCGCCGCAACCGGCTTTGCGAAGCATGTCGAGTTGCGCTTCGGTCTCCACGCCCTCGGCGGTAACGATGATGCCGAGCTCCGCGCCGAGCCCGATCACCGTGCGTACAATCGCCGCCGTGTCGCGCTTGTCGAGGTCGCGGATGAAGGAGCGGTCGATCTTGATCTTGTCGACGGGGAAGCGCCGGAGATAGCCGAGCGAGGAATAGCCGGTGCCGAAATCATCGAGCGCGATGCGCACGCCGAGGCCGCGCAACTGGCTCAGCGTCTTCAGCACCGCGTCGCTTTCGTCCATCATCACCGTTTCAGTGATTTCGAGCTCCAGGCGGTGGGCCGGCAGGCCGGAAAAGGCAAGCGCCGAGATCACGCTGCGGGCGAAGCCGCCGCTCTTGATCTGCGCCGCCGAGACATTGACGGCCATGCGCATGTCCCGCGGCCAATTGGCGGCAACGTTGCACGCTTTGCGCAGCGCCCAGTCGCCGAGCTGCACGATCAATCCGGTCTCCTCGGCGGCGGCGATGAAGTTTTCCGGCGATACCAGGCCGCGCGACGGCGAGCGCCAGCGCATCAGGGCTTCCGCGCCGACGATTCTGCCGGAGCCGATATCGAGGATGGGCTGGAAATCCAGCTCGAATTCCCGCTTGGAGAGTGCTGCTTCGAGATCGGCCTCGAGCGCCCGGCGCTCCCGCATCAGCGCATCCATGCCCGGCTCGAAGAAGCGATAAACGTTGCGCCCTTCGCTCTTGCCCCGGTAGAGCGCCATGTCGGCGTTGGTGAGCAGCGTGTCGGCGTCGTGTCCGTCGCCGGGATAGAGCGCGATGCCGAGGCTCACGCCCACATGCATTTCGCGCCCCTTGTCGCGATAGGGCTTGCCGACGATCTCGACGATGCGCTTGGCGAGCTTTTCGGCGTCGGCAGCGTTCTTGATGCCCGACTGGATGATGGCGAACTCGTCGCCGCCGAAGCGCGCCACCACATCCTTGCTGCTGCGCACGGCGTGCTGCAGCCGCTTGGCGACGCATTTCAGCAGCCAGTCTCCGGCCGGGTGGCCGAATGTGTCGTTGACGGCCTTGAAGCGGTCGAGGTCGAGCGAGAGGATCGCCAGCGGCTTGGCCTTGGCCTTGGCCTCGCCGAGCGCCTGATCCAGCTTTTCGCGAAACATTGAGCGGTTGGGCAGGTTCGTCAACGTGTCGTGATGCGCAAGATGCATCATGCGCTCTTCGGCGCGCCGGCGCTCTGTAACATCCTCGAACGTCGCCACCCAGCCGCCGCCCCGCATCGTCTGGCGCACGACCAGGACCGTCCTGCCGTCGGTAAGCTGGCGATACGTCGAATGCATTTTTGTCGCCTTCAGGCTGGCCTCCGCCTTGGCGACCTCGCTGTCGACGTCAAGCTCGGTGTAGATGTCAAGTTCCAGCAGTCGCTCGAGCGCATCGCGATGGGTGGTCCCGAGCGGGAAATCCGCTGCGGTGATGTTAAAGAGCTCCAGAAAACGCTTGTTGCGCACGATCATCCTGCCGTTGGCGTTGTACATCAGCAGGCCTTGCGACATGTTGGCCAAAGCAGCGTCGAAGCGGCGGTATTGCTCTTTCAACTCGGCTTCGGCCCGCCGCTGCTCCGTCACATCCTCGTAGATTGACACCCAGCCGCCAACGGCGATCGGCCGGTGCGAAATGACGATGATGCGTCCGTCCGACAGAATTTCCTCGTAGGTCGAAGACTTGGCGCCGTCGATGTAAGGCTTGCGGATGGCATAAAGCTCGCCGGCGCTCTGCGCGGCGATACCGATATCGACGCTGTGCTGCAGGATGTCGAAGAAGCGTATGCCGGGCTTCACCACTTTGGCGTCCAGGCGGAAGATGTCGATGTAGTTGTGGTTGCAGATGATCATCCGCTCATCGGCGTCGAACATGCACAGACCATGTGACATGTTCTCGACGGCCGCCGCGAAGCGCTCGTTCTGGGCGCGAAGTTCTTCGGCTATTCGTCGGACCGGGCCAGTACTGGCCGCTCTTCGCTTGCCGGCGACAGAACCAGTCTTGACATGAGCGCCAGGCATGAGCACGCCTTCGGACCGTGACCGAACGCAATACTGTCCTGCTCGCCGGTTAATTTAGCGTTCTTTAAGGGGTGGAATTCACCGCGAGCGAAGACTGGCGCCTGGTTTCCAGCGTCTCGAAACGCCTGAGAAAAGCTGTTTGCGCCCAGGTCACGGATTTTGGCGTGAAGTCGAAGCGGTCGGCGGAAAAGCCGCGCGGCCGGCCGAAATACTCGGTCGCCTCCGCCGTCGAGAAGCCGGCCAGCAGCGTGGCCTCGTAATAGGCGGCGATCTGGTCGGCGCGCTTGATGTCCTTGCGCAAAGCCGCGTTAAGCTCCGCCGGCAGCGAGAAACGCAGATGGATGGCGCGCTGCAAGCGCAACTCGCAGTCCTTATAGGAGCCGCCCATCACCGATTTGAACGGCGAGATCATGTCGCCGATGACATATTCCGGCGCATCGTGCAGCAGCGCGGCGAGCCGCGCCTCGGCAGTGGCCTCAGGCGCCAGTTCGCCATAAAGCGCTTCGACCAGCAGCGAATGCTGCGCGACGGAAAAGGCATGGTCGCCGCTGGTCTGGCCGTTCCAGCGGGCGACGCGGGCAAGGCCGTGCGCGATGTCGGCGATCTCGATATCGAGCGGCGAGGGATCGAGCAGGTCGAGCCGCCGGCCGGACAGCATGCGTTGCCAGGCGCGCGGCGGCGCTCCGGCCCGGTCGGCCGCCATCAGGCCTCCTCCGCGCTGACCGCACCTTCAGGGAAGGTGAATTTCGCCCAGGCGGGGATGGCAAGTGTCACAGGGACGTCGCCCGCGATGATCGCCTCACCGGCATCTACCGCCACCTTGACGCGATCGATGCGGGCAATCGCAAGACCGGTTTGGCCGCCGACAGACCCGAGCGCGCCCACCGGCCGGCCGGCGACGGTGAGCTCGGTACCGGCAGCGGGGAGGGGGCGATCGGCCGACGCGATCAGCACGCGACGTCGCGCGGTGCCGCGATGCTGCATGCGCGAAACCACTTCCTGACCGATATAGCAGCCCTTCTTGAAACCGACGCCGCCGGTTTCGTCGAGCAGAACGTCATGCGGGAAGGCGTCGCCGAGCTGGTAGTCGGAACCGCTCTCCGCAATGCCGTGGCCGACGCGCAGCGCCAGCCAGGCGCCAGGATCGCCGCTGTCCCTTGCCTCGCCTCCATAGGTGCGCCTGACAGTGATATTGCGGAAGCGCGCATCGGCGAGCGCCGTTGAATCAGAAACTGAGGCGGTTGAATCATCACCCCATGCGACCGTGACAAGCACCTGATCCTGCTTGGCAATATCGGCCTTCGCCCGTAGCCGGTAAAGCATCAGCCGGCGCACGAAATCGTCGGCGATGTCGGCCTGGCTTTCCAGTTGGAAGCCGTTGTCGCCGGCGCGCGAGATCAGGAAATCGAACAGGATCTTGCCCTGCGGCGAAAGCAGCGCGCCGGGCTTTGCCTCGCCGGGCTTCAGCGTATCGAGATCGGTGGTGAGAATGTTCTGCAGGAAATGCTCGGCATCGGGGCCTGACACGGAAACGAGCGCGCGGTCTTTGAGACGGGCAAAGGGCATGGGCGTAAAATCGGCCTGATCTTGCAAAATGGTCGGCCATTACGTAAGCCGGCCACACTCCCCCCGCAAGAGACTGGACCTGTCCATGGCGACCACCTTCGACCTCATCCTGACAGGCGGCACGGTGGTCAACCATGACGGCGAGGGCCGGCGCGATATCGGCGTGAGGGCCGGCCGCATCGCGCGGATCGGCGATCTCGGCCAGGCTTCGGCCGGCGAAACCATCGACTGCGCGGGCCTGCACATCCTGCCGGGCGTCGTCGACAGCCAGGTGCATTTCCGCGAGCCGGGACTGGAGCACAAGGAGGACCTGGAGACCGGCTCCCGCGCCGCGGTGCTGGGCGGCGTCACCGCCGTCTTCGAAATGCCCAACACCAATCCGCTCACCACCAGCGAGGCCGCGCTGGCCGACAAGGTGCGGCGCGCCACGAACCGCATGCATTGCGACTTCGCCTTCTGGGTCGGCGGCACGCGCGACAATGCTCGTGATGTCGGCGAACTGGAACGGCTGCCGGGAGCGGCCGGCATAAAAGTGTTCATGGGCTCGTCCACCGGTGATCTTCTGGTCGAGGACGACGAAGGCGTCGCTTCGATCCTGCGCAACACCCGCCGCCGCTCCGCCTTTCATTCCGAGGACGAGTTCCGCCTGCGCGAACGGCTCGGCGAGCGCGTCGAGGGAGATCCGTCGTCGCATCCCGTCTGGCGCGACGAAATCGCCGCGCTGCGCTGCACGGAGCGGCTGGTGCGCATCGCCAGGCAGATACGCGCGCGCATCCATGTGCTGCACATCTCGACGGCCGAGGAGATCGTCTTCCTCGAACAGCACAAGGATGTCGCGACCTGCGAGGCGACGCCGCATCACCTGACGCTGACGGCTGACGACTACGCCAGACTGGGCACGCTGATCCAGATGAATCCGCCGGTGCGCGCCGCCCGCCACCGCGACGGCGTCTGGCACGGCATTTCCCAGGGCATCGTCGATGTTCTTGGCTCCGACCACGCGCCGCACACGCTGGTTGAGAAGGCAAAGACCTATCCGGCGTCGCCGTCGGGCATGACAGGGGTGCAGACCCTGGTGCCGATCATGCTGGACCACGTCAATGCGGGCCGGCTCACTTTGCAGCGCTTCGTCGACCTTTCCAGTCATGGTCCGCAGCGCATTTTCGGCATGGCCAGGAAAGGCCGCATCGCCGCCGGCTACGATGCCGATTTCACGGTCGTCGACCTGAAGCGGCGCGAGACCATCACCAACGCACAGGCAGGTTCCAAGGCCGGCTGGACGCCCTATGACGGCAAAGAGGTCACCGGCTGGCCGATCGGTACCATCGTGCGCGGCACGCGTGTCATGTGGGAAGGCGAGATTGTGACGCCCGGCCAGGGCAGGGCGGTGGAGTTTTCCGAGGCGCTGCCGGCCTAGCCCTGTCAAGAATTGGATTTGTTAAGCGCTCTGCATTATCTTGAATGCACTATGACCGCGAATATTGCGCCGATCATTCCTGCGGAGTTTCCTGAGCTCCAGGCGCTCGTCTGGAACCGCGATGTCGCGCGTCCTATCCCCGCTGAAGAGGCCTTTGCGCTTTACGAACGCAACTGGCGCTTTGTCGACCAAAAGCGCCTTACGGCGCGTGAGAAGCTGCTTATCATGAAATTGGCCGACGAATTCGGCCACGGCACCCTTCTGACCACATCGTGATGACCCATCTTGTTGTCCTCGATGCGCGCGATCACCGCGCCCGACAGGAATATTGCGGGTAGAAATCATGAAGGCGTTCGAAAAACCGGAACATAGGGTCATTGCCAAAGCCATCGGGTTGATGGATCGAGACTTTCTGACCGCGAACCAATGCTGGTTTGGCGGCGGCACAGCCATTGTTATGAAGCTGGGCGAGTATCGCCGGTCACTGGATCTGGATTTTCTTTGCGCCGACGCCGGCGGCTACCGCGAGTTGCGGACACGGGCATCGGAATTCGGCGTCCGAGCCTTTTTTCCTGAGCCCGTTGAAGCTGTTCGGGACTTTCAGATCGACCAATATGGCCTGAGGACGGTGGTGCGCCTGACGGATCAACCGATCCGGTTCGAAGTCGTCCGGGAGGGCCGCATCGATTTGCGTGGTCATTTTGACGACGATCTGGGGATACCGGCCCTTGTTCCTGCAGACATGTTTGCCGAGAAGCTGCTGGCGAACGCCGATCGATGCCAGGATCGTGCCGTCGCATATCGAGATGCCTTCGATCTCGGGATGCTGGTTAAAGCGTATGGGCAAATCCCAACCGAAGCCCTCGACAAGGCGCAAACTGCTTATGGACCCGACGTCGAACGCAAAGTTGCCTGGGTGGTGGGTAAGCTCCGGGACAAAGGTGAACTGCGCGACGCAGCCCAGGTCTTGCAAATGGACCCTGCGGTGGGTGCCGACGCCATTTCAGCCTTGCGAGAGGAAGCGGCTCGCATCTGGCCGGAGGCAGGGAAGAGATAAGTTTCCCGCCTCAATCCCCTGCGACGAAGAACAGCCACTGACCCGCCGGCGTGATGCCGACGCGGTAGAAGATGTAGGCGCCGAACTGCTTCATGTCGTCATAGTCGCTGGCCGTGACCAGCTTGAACAATTCGACACGCTGCCTGGGATCGAGCTTGTCTAGCGGCAGCGCGAAGAAATACGGCCAAACATAGAGCTCCTGCGGCGTGCCGGTGTCGACATGCACATAGCCGGCCGAAAGCACCTCTTCCAGGATGGCGAGGATCTCCTGGCCGTCGCCGTCGCCCGAGAGGCCCTTGAGGAAGGTGACTGGGTCGCCGTCAATGTCGCCGAGCGACAGTTGCGTCATGGAATCGCCTTTGCCGATCAGCGGCCTCAGCTTCTCGATGTCGCCGCTTTTGCAGGCCTCGATGATCAGCCCATGCATGCGCTTGACCGGCTCGGGCAGCGTATTGAGATCGTAGACGACGGCGGGCGGCGGCGCGTCCGGTTCGGCGCGCGGACTGGTGATGCCGCCATTGGCGGGCGGCGTTTCCGGCTCTGACTTGTCGGTGTCGTCGACCGGCTGGCCGTCCGCGGGTTTGGTGCCGGGCGCCTCCGGCATCGGCACAGTGGTGCCGGGCGCGGCGCTGTCACCATTGGCGGGCGGGGTCACCGGCGAAGGCAGGTCCTCGCGCTGGATCTCACTCAGCGCGTAGGAAGGGGTGCTGCCGAGGCACAGGGACAGCGCCAGGCAGGAAGCGGCGATCAGGATGCTGAGGGCCGGCTCGTGCGGCCGGCCTGACATCGAAAATCTCACCGCTTGCCTCTCCATGGTTTCCGGGTTCCGTCCCGGTCGGCGCTCTGAATGTCCAGCGCACGGGCATGATGTCCAAACGGCGCGCCCCCGTCAAAAGTCACGCTCAAAAAGTCGCTATCGAAAAAGGGGACTAATGCTTAAGCCGTTCCGGCTCGAACGCGCCGGCGATCACCTTCTCGCGCATGCGGTCGAGCAGCGCCAGGGCCGAGGTCTCGCCATTGGCGCGCAGCATCTCGCCGAAAGCCGTCTCCAGTGCCGCTTCGGCGATGATTTCCGGTTCGATGCCAGCCGACAGGCCCTCGGCCCAGGCTTCGCTGTGGCTCTCCACGGCGGTCAGGCGCTTTTCTTCCCTGACCAACGCGTCGATGTCGCTGACACCATGTTCCATTGCGATGTCCACCCTTCGCAAGCGGCGATCCGAGGAGGGATCGGGCTCGACCTTTATCGGCAGCCTAGAATAAGTATCTGTAAATACGACATTTTTACGGTCGCAGTTCTACGTCTCGAACAAGGCTGCGCTCGATTGGTATTGAGCTTAGCCGATTAGCCCAGCTTGCGGCATCAAAACCTTCAGTTTGAGTTAATTCCGGATTTGTCCACTAACGTTTCATTAACGCTGTTGCGAAAGTGCAACACAGATTGCACCAGAGCGGGACAGGACACAATAACACACGCCATACTGGCGCCGTTGCCGCCAAAAACGTTGCCGCCGGACGAGCCGGGCTCAATTCCCGTAGCGGGAGGCGATGTCGCGCGACAGCGTCTCGCCTTCCTTCATGTAGCGCGCGATGGCCTCGGTCGCCGAAGGCGTGCATCGCGTGTAGGTGCCACTGAAGGAACGGTAGCCCCGATTGAACGAGGCGATGAAGCGGGCGCGCCGGTCGGGATCGGGATTTTCCGACTCGAGCAGCTTTTCCATCTCGACCCGCCACTGGTCGCCTTTTTCGCCACAGAGATTGCGCAAGAAATGCAGCGATCCGAGCACTTCGGCCAAGCGCATCAGCCCTGGCTCGAAAGGCGCCTCGGCGGCGAACGCCGGGGGTGCCGCTGCAGCGATGCTGACGGCGAGGCACGCGGCGAAAAAAGCGGAAGCGCGGGTCATCAAAGCCTTGCGATAAAAGGGCAGGGCTTTGTGGCGAAACATTTTGTCGCCTGCAAGGCCATTCTGGATGCTCACCGCCGGGCGTCTTGCGCGGGACCGAGCAACTCCTCGGCGACCGAGTACACATCGCCGGCAAGCGGCATCCCTGCCATTTCCGCCAGCGTGTAGAAAGCAGCGGTCTCGGCATCGTCGCTGGCAACGGGCTCGCCGCCGGCATAGGCGGCGCCGAACACCGTCAGCAGGTAGTCGACCGCGTGGTTTTCGGCATGGCCGTCGATATGGATGTCGCGGAGCGGGCAATAGCCTGTCGCCTCGAGCCCGGTTTCTTCCAGCAATTCGCGCGCCGCGGCCTCCGCCAGTGTCTCGCCCGGCTCGACCTTGCCGCCAGGGTAGGCGTAGAGCCCTTGCGACGGCGCCCGCCCGCGCTTGACCAGAAGCACGGTACCGTCCCGCACGACCGCGACGGAAACGGCCGGGATGATCTTGCGCTGTTCCATGCGTGCCGATCTTTCTGCAGCCTTTTGTGGACCGATTGGGCGAATCCAGCTTTAGCCGTTGCGGCGTGGCGGTTCCATCGCCACTTTCATGGCGCATCAACTGACGAGCCAGATCCATGTGCGGACGCTTTGCCCTGACCGCTACGCCGGACCAGACCGCCGCCTTCCTTGGCCTGGCCGAGCTGGAGGAATTTCCGGCTCGCTACAACATCGCGCCGACACAGCCGGTGCTGATGGCGCTTGCCGGTCCGCAGCGGGAACCTGGTTCGAACCTGCCGGACCGCCAGGCGATGCTGGTGCGCTGGGGCCTGATTCCGGCCTGGGTCGAGGACACCAAGGCGTTTCCGCTGCTCATCAACGCCCGCTCCGAAGGTGTGCTGCAAAAAGCCTCGTTCAAAACTGCCATGCGCCATCGCCGCGCTCTTGTGCCGACGTCCGGTTTTTACGAATGGCAGCAGTCGGGCGGCAAGAAGGGCCAGCCCTACTGGATCCGGCCGAAGCGAGGTGGGGTGATTGCCTTCGCCGGCTTGATCGAGACTTACTCCGAACCTGGCGGTTCCGAGATGGATACCGGCGCGATCATCACGACCGAGGCCAATGCCGGCATCGCCCATATCCATGACCGCATGCCGGTGGTCATCAAGGAACATGACTTCGCCCGCTGGCTCGATTGCCGCACGCAGGAGCCGCGCGACGTGCTCGACCTGCTGAAGCCCGTCGAGCCCGATTTCTTCGAGGCGATACCGGTTTCCGATCTGGTCAACAAGGTCGCCAACACCGGGCCGGAGATCCAGGAGCGCGGCGTGGTTTCGCCACAGGCCGAAAAGCCCAGGCGCCAGAAACCTGGCGCGGACGAAAACCAGATGACCTTATTTTAGCGAAGGCTGCTTGATTTTAGCGAAGGCTCTTGCCTCGAAAGGCTGCTCTGGGGCCTTCATCTCCAGGGCGCTCTTTGGCGCCCTCGTCGCCGGTGTCTCCTCGTTGGGCACCGTGCCGGTCGTTCCTTTCAAGCAGCGCGCGGCGAAACGATCTTCTGCGCGGGCTTCTTCTTCTTCGCGGTGTGGAGAAGGGCCGCGACGATTGCCGCCGGGCCGATCGCGCGGTAGTGGCTGGCGAGAGCCGGCTGCGCTTGTCGGTTCTGTTCCTGCTTGTTGCGAGGCATCGTTCTCTTCCCTGGTAACGGCTTCGTGTTCAGCGTTTGGCGGCTGATTCGGACCAAATCGTGACACTTGGCGGGTCTAGCCGGCGAATGTTTCATCACTGTGCCGACATGTTTAATAAAATGTTTCGTCCGGTCTTTACCTGTGATCCAACGACATCTTTCCTTGGCAGGGCGACTTGACGGCAACACCTGCCGGCGCGATAAAGCCGCGCATGAAAACGTCTTTCGCCATTTGTGGCATTTGCATTATTGGCTAGCCTCGCGCTGGTCCGGACGTTTTCGCCTCATCTTTCCCCAGATCGGAAAAAACGCCCCGGCCAGCAGGCTGGAGCCTGATTTGCGCCTTCGGTGCAGAGCTGGTTCCAGTGAACCCAAATTAAGGACCGGGACCGCATGTCGGACGCATCGAAGGGCCTCAGCCTCTACAACACGCTGACGCGGACCAAGGGACCTTTCGTCCCGATCGATCCGCGAAATGTGCGCATGTATGTCTGCGGCCCGACCGTCTACGACTTTGCCCATATCGGCAATGCGCGCCCGGCGATCGTCTTCGACGTGCTCTTCCGTCTGTTGCGCCATCTCTACGGCGAAAGCCATGTCACGTATGTGCGCAACATCACGGATGTCGACGACAAGATAAATGCCAGGGCGCTGCGCGACTTCGGCGACGACATCGCGGCCGGAAAGCTCTCGCTCAACGACGCGATCCGCAAGGTCACCGAGAAGACCGCCGACCAATACCACAAGGATGTCGCGGCCCTTGGCTGCCTTGAGCCGACCTACGAGCCGCGCGCCACCGAGTTCGTCGCGCCGCGGGCCGACGGCAAGGCCGACATGCTGTCGCTGATTTCGCAGCTAATCGAGCGCGGCCACGCCTATGTCGCCGGCGGCGAGGTGCTGTTCGACACGGCCTCGATGCCGGACTATGGCGAGCTCTCGAAGCGCAATCTCGACGAGCAGCAGGCGGGCGCGCGCATCGCCGTCGACGCGCATAAGAAGAACCCCGGCGATTTCGTGCTATGGAAATTGTCTTCGCCCGAAGAGCCCGGCTGGGAGAGCCCGTGGGGCAGGGGCCGGCCCGGCTGGCACATCGAATGCTCGGCCATGTCGGCCGCCTATCTCGGCGAGGTTTTCGACATCCATGGCGGCGGGCTGGATCTGATCTTTCCGCACCACGAGAACGAGATCGCCCAGTCGCGCTGCGCCCACGGCACCAAGGTCATGGCCAATGTGTGGATGCATAACGGCTTCCTGCAGGTCGAGGGCCAGAAGATGTCGAAGAGCCTCGGCAACTTCTTCTCGATCCATGAGCTGCTGGAGACCGACACTTTCGGCGGCCGCGCCTGGCCGGGCGAGGTGCTCAGGCTGGCGATGCTGATGACGCATTACCGCGAGCCGATCGACTTCTCGGTGCGCAAGCTGGAAGAAGCCGAAAACACGCTGCGCAAATGGAAGCGCGCCGCCGACCTCGCGCCTGTGGCGGCACAAGAACTGCCGGCCGAGGTGGTGGAAGAACTCTCCGACGATCTCGCCACCTACGCCGCCTTCCAGCGGCTGACGCAGCTCGCCGGCGAGGCGGTCGATGGCGGCGGCGAAGCCGGGAATGGCGCAGCCGCCTCGCTAAAGGCAGCGCTGGCCTTCCTCGGCTTCGATACCGGGGCGGCCAAGGTGGACGAGGCGGCGGTGGCAAAAGCGATCGCGGATCGTCTGGAGTTCATTGCCGACAAGAACTGGGCCGAGGGTGATCGCATCCGCAACGAGCTCCTGGCGCAGGGCGTGCAGCTGAAGGACGGCAAGGACCCCGCCACCGGCGAGCGCGTGACGACGTGGGAGATCAAGCGGTGAGGCTGGATCCTCGGGACCTGAAATTGGGGAGAATGGCGCGAGGCGCCCCCCTCTGTCCTGCCGGACATCTCCCCCTCAAGGGGGGAGATTGGACGTCGCCTTGGCTTTCGCCAATCGCCGACGTGGCAGATGAGATGCCGTCGGCGAAGCTGCTGATCTCCCCCCTTGAGGGGGAGATGCCCGGCAGGGGCAGAGAGGGGGGCCTCGCGATGACTCATCATCGGGTGTTTCCCGTCAATCGCGGCAATGCGCGCAAGATGCGCAAGCAAATGACAGATGCCGAATTGAAACTCTGGAACGAAGTCCGGGCACATAGGCTGATGGGCCTTTCCTTTCGGCGGCAAATGCCTATTGCAGGCTACATCGTCGACTTTGCTTGTCCTGATAAAAAGCTGATCGTCGAGATCGATGGCTCTCAGCACGCGCGTGCAGAAGTGTCGGCGTCCGATACTGCACGAACCGCGAAGCTCGAAGCTTTAGGCTGGACCATCCTGCGCTTCTGGAACGACGACGTGATCCGCGATATCGACAATGTCTGCCAGCACATCGTCATCGTGGCCGGCCTTGCCGATGCGCACGCGTCACAAAGGGAGGAGCTCGTCCAGTGATCGATCATCTCGGCATCAACGTTTCCGACTTCGAGAAATCCAAAACCTTCTATGACAAGGCGATGGCGCCGTTGGGGGCTTCGCTGCTCTACATGGTGCCTGAGCAATATACCAGCGGCGCCAGGGTCGGCGGTTATGGTCGCGACCGGCCGGTGTTCTGGTTGAGCGACAGCACGGATAAGCCGCGATCCACCCAGCATGTCGCCCTTACCGCGCGCAGCCGCGCCGAGGTTGACGCCTTCCATGCGGCGGCGCTTGCCGCCGGCGGCAGGGACAATGGCGGACCGGGCCTGCGTCCGCACTATCACCCCAACTATTACGGCGCCTTCGTCTTGGATCCCGACGGCAATAATGTCGAGGCGGTATGCCATGACCCGGAATAAGCCCACGACCAGGAGTGAGCGATGAGTCTCGACAACCGGCCGGTCTATACAGGCGGCTGCCAGTGCGGCGCCGTGCGCTTCCGCGTCGAAGGCGCGCTGGGCGACGCCTCGGTCTGCCATTGCCGCATGTGCCAGAAAGCGAGCGGCAATTTCTATCTGCCGCTGGTATCGGTGCGCGGCGCCACGCTCGACTGGACGCGCGGCGAGCCGAAACGCTTCCGCTCGTCCAATGCTGCCCGGCGCGGCTTTTGCGCCGAATGCGGCACGCCGCTGACCTTCGAGGCGCCGGATGGCATCGCGCTCGCGATCGCCGCCTTCGACGATCCGACCGGCATCGCGCCCACCATCCAGTGGGGCGTCGAAGCAAAACTTCCCTATGTCGACGGCATCCCAAAACTGCCGTCCGAGGAGACGATGGGCGATGTCTCGTCCGCGCCTTACCTCGCCGAGCTCGTCTCCTACCAGCATCCCGATCACGACACCGAGCAATGGCCGCCGGAGGAAAACCCATGACCGATCAAGTTCGAACCGGCGGATGCCAGTGCGGCGCCGTGCGCTTCCGCGTGCACGGCAAGCTTGGGCGCCCGTCCATCTGCCATTGCCGCATGTGCCAAAAACAGTTCGGCAATTTCTTCGGCGCGCTGGTGACGGTGCCGAAGGACGGCGTCGAGTGGACCCATGAGGAGCCGAGCTATTTCCAGTCCTCGGTCAACATCGACCGCGGCTTCTGCGCCCGCTGCGGCACGCCGCTGACCTACCGCCAGCCCGGCGCGCTGGAGATCGCCATCGGCGCCTTCGACGACCGCTCCGATCTCGCGCCGCAGATCCAGGTGAATTATGCGGTTCGCCTGCCCTGGGTGGAAAAGATCTTCGAGGCGCCGATCCTTGACGATCCCGATTTCTATCGGCGGCAGGAGCAGATCATCTCCTTCCAGCATCCCGATCACGAGACGGCCAATTGGCCGCAGCACGGTTTGAAACTATGACGATCCACGGCAGTTCCTTGCGCACGCTCTATCCCGAGGTCGAGCCGTTCGATTCGGGCATGCTCGACGTCGGCGACGGCCACACCGTATACTGGGAGCGCTGTGGCACCAAGGGCGGCAAGCCAGCCGTGTTCCTGCATGGCGGTCCGGGCGGCACGATTTCGCCGAAACACCGGCGCCTGTTCGACCCGAAACTCTACGACGTCATCCTGTTCGACCAGCGCGGCTGCGGCAAGTCGACGCCCAACGCCTCGCTCGAGGCCAACACCACCTGGCATCTCGTCGCCGATATCGAGCGCCTGCGCGAGATGGCGGGCTTCGACAAATGGCTGGTGTTCGGCGGCTCCTGGGGCTCGACGCTGGCGCTCGCGTATGCCGAGACGCATCCCGAGCGCGTCAGCGAGCTTGTCGTGCGCGGCATCTACACGCTGACCCGCGCCGAGCTCGAATGGTATTACCAGTTCGGCGTCTCGGAGATGTTTCCAGACAAATGGGAGCGGTTCCTGGCGCCTATCCCCGAGGCCGAGCGCGGCGACATGATGGCCGCCTATCGCAAGCGGCTGGTCGGCTCCGACCGCAAGGCTCAAGTTGAGGCCGCCCGTGCCTGGAGCATCTGGGAAGGCGAGACGATCACGCTGCTTCCCGAGCCCGAGACCAGCGACCCGTTCGCCCAAGACGACTATGCGATCGCCTTCGCCCGCATCGAGAACCACTATTTCGTCCATGCCGGCTGGCTGGACGAAGGGCAGCTTTTGCGCGACGCCTGGAAGCTGAAGGACATCCCCGGCACCATCGTCCACGGCCGCTATGACATGCCGTGCCCGGCGAAATACGCCTGGGCGCTGCACAAGGCCTGGCCGAAGGCCGATTTCCACCTCATCGAGGGCGCCGGCCACGCCTATTCGGAGCCCGGGATTCTGGACCGGCTGATCCGGGCGACGGACAAGTTCGCGGGGAAAAATTAACCGATGTACGGCGTTCCGTCACACCCCCCTCTGTCCTGCCGGACATCTCCCCCGCAAGGGGGGAGATTGGATGTCGCCTTCGCTTTCGCCAATCGCCGACGTTGCAGTGCCGTCGGCAAAGCTGCCGATCTCCCCCCTTGCGGGGGAGATCGCCGGCAGGCCAGAGGGGGGTGCTCAAGCGCCTTGCCGCGATGAAAAAGCAAAGATTGTTTCTCTTCGACACGACTCTTCGCGACGGCCAGCAGACGCCAGGCATCGACTTTTCCGTCGAGGACAAGATCGCGATCGCCAAGCTGCTCGACGACTTCGGCATCGACTATGTCGAGGGCGGCTATCCGGGCGCCAACCCGACCGACACGACCTTCTTCCAGAAGAAGCGGACTGAGAGCGCGAAATTCGTCGCCTTCGGCATGACCAAACGGGCAGGGGTCTCGGCCTCCAACGACCCGGGGCTGGCGGCGCTGGTGCAGTCGAAGTCGGATGCCATCTGCTTCGTTGCCAAGAGCTGGGACTATCATGTGCGCGTCGCGCTCGGCTGCACCAATGAGGAGAATCTGGACTCGATCAAGACTTCGGTCGAGACGGCGGTCGCGGCCGGCAAGGAAGCGATGGTCGATTGCGAGCATTTCTTCGACGGATTCAAAGCCAATCCGGGCTACGCGCTGGCCTGCGCCAAAACCGCTTATGATGCCGGCGCGCGCTGGGTGGTGCTGTGCGACACCAATGGCGGCACCCAGCCTTCGGAAGTGCGCGAAATCGTCGGGAAGGTCATCGCCGGCGGCATTCCAGGCGATCATCTCGGCATCCACGCCCATGACGACACCGGCCAGGCGGTCGCCAATTCGCTCGCCGCCGTCGAGGCCGGCGTGCGCCAGATCCAGGGCACGCTGAACGGCATCGGCGAGCGCTGCGGCAACGCCAATCTCATCTCCATCATCCCGACGCTTTCGCTGAAGCCCGCCTTCGCCGATCGCTTCGAAACCGGCATTTCGGCGGAAGACCTGACCGGAATCTCCAGGCTCTCCCGTGCCTTCGACGAACTGCTCAACCGCGCGCCCGAGGCGCAGGCCCCCTATGTCGGCTCCTCGGCTTTCGCCACCAAGGCCGGCATCCATGCCTCCGCGCTTGCCAAGGAGCCGGCGACCTATGAACATGTGCCGCCGGAAGCCGTCGGCAACCGCCGCCGCGTCATGGTCTCCGACCAGGGCGGCAAGGCCAATTTCCTCGCCGAGCTGAAGCGGCGCGGCATCGATGTGCCGAAGGACGATCATCGGCTCGATGCGCTGATCGCCGTCGTCAAGGAGCGCGAGGCGGAAGGCTATGCCTATGAGGGCGCCGACGCCTCTTTCGAGCTGCTCGCGCGAAAAATGCTGCACGGCCTGCCGGAGTTCTTCAACGTCACCTCCTTCCGCTGCATGGTCGAGCGCCGCTTCGATGCCAACGGCAATCTCAAGACCGTCTCCGAGGCGATCGTGAAGGTCGAGGTCGACGGCGAGGAGAAGATGTCGGTGGCGGAAGGCCACGGCCCGGTCAACGCGCTCGACATCGCGCTGCGCAAGGACTTGGGAAAGTACCAGAGCGAGATCGTCGACCTGGAGCTCGCGGACTTCAAGGTGCGTATCCTCAATGGTGGCACCGAGGCCATCACCCGCGTCCTCGTCGAATCGCACGATTCCACCGGCGCCCGCTGGTGGACGGTCGGCGTGTCGGAAAACATCATCGACGCCTCCTTCCAGGCGCTGATGGATTCGATCATCTACAAGCTGATGAAGAACCGCGAGATGGCGGGACTGGTGGCGGCGGAGTAGGCCGCCGCCCTTCCTCGCCCCACGTAGTGGGCTACGCTATGCACAGATCTTCTGTGACTGGCGCGACTGATCAGGCCGAGGCTTGATTGCGACGTGGTTCCCCCAATCCGTCGC
>NZ_JAIUHR010000038.1 GCF_020165195.1 Mesorhizobium sp. CA14
GACGGAAAACCGCCGTCTTACGGGGCATGCGCATGTGGCATTTCGATTCACCCCTCTCTTTCCCCGGACAGCCCTGCACAACAAGGGGAGAAGGCGAGGCGCCGCGTCCTCGCCTCGAACAATTTTTCCACCGCCTGTCGGAACCTTCTCCCTACGTCCGTCCTTGGGGCATCGACCACTTCAACCATCCGGAGGGACACTCGTGGAAAACACTCAATCGACCTGGCAGACCGTCGCCATTCTCATTGCCCGCCTGATCCTCGCCGCCATGTTCGCGATGGCCGCCGCCTTCAAATTCATGGATATGGGCGCCACCGCCGGCTACATCGCCGCCGCAGGCTTTCCATCCCCGCTGTTTCTGGCCTGGTGCGCGGCGATCCTCGAGGCGCTGCTGGTGATATCCTTCCTCACCGGCGCTTATCTGACACCGTTGGCGCTGATCGGCGCCGTCTACGTCACCTTCCTTGGCTTCGCCTTCCACGGCCCGTCGCACTGGGCCGGAAACCAGGCCGAATTCGGCGCCTTCATGTCGCATTTCCCGTTCGCCGCCGGCCTGCTCTACGCCGCCGTCCACGGTCCGGGCAACGTGCTCGCGCTGCGCCAGCGCTGGCCGGGCCGGGTCTGAACCTTCCTTCTCCTTGTTCTACGGGGAGGGCGGCGCCTTCGAGGCGCCCGCCTCACATCTGATCGTTATACGGCTCCTTCATCTGCCCGACCATGCGCGCCAGCTTGGAGAAGGACGGCATGTCCGCTTCCGGCTGGCACTGGTTGGCGAGCTCAAGCAGCCGGATCGGGAAATTGATGGCGTCGCGGTTCGAGGCCGAGATCGCCTCCGAACGCTCCTCGCCGGTCTCGCCGGCTTCGGCCTTGCGCAGCGCGATGTCGATTTCCTCGACCGTGAGCACGCCTTTCTTGACGAGCACATGGTTGACCGCGGCGACGGCCATCAGCAGGCCCTCGAGTTGGAGATTGGCTACGTTCATGGCGTTCTCCCATTGACCTCGCCTCAAGAACGCATGAGCGGCGTTTCCGATCCGAGCGGGGATGCCGGCGCGGGCTAAGCCTCCATCCACCGCTGGCCATACTCGCTCCAGAGCTGCCTGATCTCGCGGTTGCCGAGCGGCGGCGTCTGACGGTCGCCATAGAAAACGGCGACGGCGCTGAGATCGTATTGGCCCTCGGCCTGGGCGATGAAACGGATCGCTTCGCCGAGTGGTCTCGAATGGAAAATCGGATCGGCCTGGCCCCGGCCCAGGCTGCGAACGCCCGAAATGCTTGCAGGCACATGCCGCATCCGAAAGACGGATGCCATGGCAGGTCTGTCCATGCTGCTCTCCGCGATTCCCTTAGGGAATGATTCCATAAGCTCCGGCTAATGACCAGCCCGGGACAATCGGACACAGCCGGAGGCAGGGAACAACACAACTTTGAACTGGAAAAGCCTGCCACGAAAAGAAGAAGGCCGGGCGCGATGGCCTGGCCTTTCCTTCCGGGTGGCCTCCGCAAGGCAGCCTGCGTGTAGCACCGTTCATCGGTTCGGCCACTGCGGCCGGACCGGAATGTCTATCTGTGCCAGCGGTGCAGCCAGTCCGGCTCGGGGTCGGCGTTTCGGCTGATCGCCATGCCGGCCAGCAATCCGACCAGGCCGCCGATCAGCATCGCCGTCGAGAAGGTGCCGGGATTCTGCTGCACGGTTTCCGAAACGCTATGCGCCTGGGTGCGCAACTGGCTCGCCGCGCGCGATGCGCGATCGGAGGCGCCGCTGTAGAGGGTCGAGGCTCGATCGGCCGCGCTTCGGTACCAGCCCTGCGCGGTCTCGGCAGCTTCCTCGGCCTGTTCGGACAGCGCGCGGTTCAGGCGATTCACCTCGCGCTTCAGCTCGGCGATCTGCTTCCTCATCGCGTCTTCGGAAGCCTTCGCGGTCCGCGTGTTGCCACGCGACGCGGCGCTGCCGCGCGACGCGCTGCTGCGCGATGCGCTGCTGCTGCGCGCGGCTGTGGTTTTCGCGTTGCCGTTGGCTGAATTGGCGGTGCTGGTGTCATTGTCTGCCATCGGTCTCTCCTTTTTGCCTCCTGGGAACGAACGGCCAGGCCGTGTCATTGTTCCCTGCGGTTCCCGCACGCGCGCCGCCAGACCAAAAGACGAGGGCCGCGGAGCACGCGCTCCACGGCCCTTGGTCCAAGCCCGATGCCCTTACTTGCCGCAGTTCTTGTCGTTCACATTCGGCTGAACCGTGGTGGCGGTGCTGTTGTTGGCATCGCCCATCGCGCCCTGCGGATTGTTCGCGCAGTTCTTGTCGGCGTTCGAATTCATGTCGCCGCCTGTGATGCTGCCGGTCGTGCCTGTGTCCGGCGGCCCCATCTGGTCAGGCGATGGCGTGGCCGGCGTCTTCGGCTCGACGGTAATGGTCTGGCCGCTACCCGCGCCGTCATTTCCGGCCGTGCCGGCGCTCTGGGCCATCGCCGCCGTGGCGAGGCCGATGGTCAGCGCCGAAGCTGCAAGAATCTTCGTAAGCATGATCTTTCTCCTCTATTGCGAGACGGTCGTCCGTCACGTTGCGACTAAGGGTGGAACCCGTCGGACCAAGGTTGGTTCCGACAAAATTTGCTGTAATCTGGCCTGGCGTTTCAATTTATGAGTGTGGCGAGCGGGCGCTCTGCCGCCGCAATTTTGAGAAATTTAGGAAAATGTACCTAGAAGCCATTGCCCGGTGAGGGCAGCTATGCTACTATTTTGTCCATGGTGCTGATTTGCGCCGACGACCCGCCGCCCGGCGGGTTTTTTGTTTTTCGCGCCATCCATTCTTTCGAAGCGCTGGCGGCACCCTCTCTGTCCCGCGGCGCTTTCAACATTTTTTGCCTGAGGCCCAGATGCCACGCTATGCCACTATCGTCACCGCCGATGACGGCGCCGAGATTGTCAGTGCCATCGGCGAATTCGAGAGCGCAAGCCTGCCGCACCGCTCGGGCCGCGTCGAGCAGGTCGCGCCCGGCGTGCGCATCGGCATGGTGCGTGGCGGCACGGTCGATGCCGTCGCCGGTTTCGGCTTTCCGCCCCGGGGCCTTGGCCCCTCGGCAGCCCGCGCCGCCGTCGCGACATTGAAGGCAATGGCCGCGCCGGCGGCCGACGGTGAGCGCGCCAAGCCGACACGTCCCAAGCCGCGCAGGAAACCTGCGCGCAAGCTGCGCAAGGCTAAGGCAGCAAAGGTCGCGCCATCCGATGCGGCTGCCCATGGCTGATGAAAACAAGGCCGTGCGGCGCAAGCCCGCTGGCGCGAAGCGGGCAGGGCGAAAGCCACAGGCTCCCCGTGTCGATGCCGCTTTGCCCAGCCGCCCGAAGCGCCCGCGAAAGACGCTCGTCGACGACTTCGCGACCGCCCTTCGCGCCGACTTCCGCGCCCATGGCGCCGGCGTCATCGCCGCGGTGCGGGCCGAAAAGCCCGAGCAGTATCTGAAGGTCGTGCTGACGCTGCTGCCCAAGGATTTCTCCGAAAGTGTCGATGCCAAGCAAACCAGTCTCGAGCAGTTGAGCGATGAGGAGATCCGCAGCCGCATCCGCAGCCTCGAAACGAGCCTCCGGCCCCTCCTCGACAGCGATGCAGGCCTATCTGGCGCTGCTCGAGGAGCTGGACCGGCGAACGCGCCGTAACCGTCTAGCCGACTACAGGCCGTACGACCGCCAGGCCGACTTTCACGCGGCAGGCGCGATCCACCGCGAGCGTCTGTTCATGGCCGGCAACCAGCTCGGCAAGACCAGGGCAGGGGGCGCGGAGTGGGCCATGCATCTCACCGGCCGCTATCCCGACTGGTGGGTGGGCAAAATTTTCGACCATCCCGTGCGGCTCTGGGCCGCCGGCGTCACCGGCGAGGGCACGCGCGACAATCCGCAGCGCGTGCTGGTCGGCCCGCCGCAGCAGCAAAGCGAGTGGGGCACCGGCATGATCCCGGCCAATGCCATCGCCGACACGGTGATGGGCCGCGGCGCGCCCGGAGCGCTGGACAGTATCGTCGTGCGCTGGGGCGGCGGCGGCGACGTGCAGGCCGGCGAAAGCGTGCTTTCATTCAAGAGTTACGAGAAGGGCCGCGAGAAATGGCAGGGCGAGACGCTGCACGGCGTCTGGTTCGACGAGGAACCGCCGCTGGATATCTATTCCGAAGGGCTGACGCGCACCAACGCGACCGACGGCATTACGATCGTGACATTCACGCCGCTGCTGGGGATGAGCGATGTGGTGCTGCGGTTTTTGAGCGCGGCGGCGGTTCAGGGTTTGGGTTCCTCGCCCCCGCAAGGCGAGGGAGAGGTGGCCGCGCAGCGGCCGGAGAGGAGGGATTCGTAGGGCGACTGCGTCTCCGAGTGATCTCGTGTCCGTTCATCCAGGTTGGCGCCGCCCCCGCTCCGTCGCGGCTTCGCCGCGCCACCTCTTCCCCACTCGCGTGGGGGCGAGGAACTGGGCTTCGGGAAACCGCGCCGAAACCATGATTTGCGATGTCGCTTTGGCCGCAACCGAAGGTCGAGTACGGAGCCGACATGCGCCCTATACCGAACCTGCTTCTTGCCTGGGCGCTGCTTTCGGCCTGCTCCGGCTCCAGCGGCGACTGGCGCGCCGATGCGATCGCTTCCGCCGAAGCCAGGATGCGCGGCCTGATCAACGACCCGGCGGCGAGTTTCTCGCATCTCGATCTCACCGGCGACAGCGCGACCGGCCAGACCTGCGGCGTCATCGCAAGCAAGGTCGGCATCTTCACCAAGGAAGCGCGCTTCATCGTCTATATCGATGGTGCCGGGCCTTATGTCGAACCGGGCCTCGGCTCGTCCATGTCGCAGGCCGACTTCGACTGGGCCTGGAAGAACGATTGCGTCAATGAGGGCTACAAGGGCTGAGCGCTGGTTCCTCGCCCCGCGCGAAGCGAGGGGAGAGGTGGCCGCGCAGCGGCCGGAGAGGGCTCTTCGCAGGGCGGCAGCATCTCCGAGTGATCTCGTATCCGTTCACCCAAGTAGGCGCCGTCCCCTCTCCGTCGCGGCTCCGCCGCGCCAGCTCTCCCCGCTCTCGCGGGGCGAGGAACTGGAGCTTTCAAAACGATTTCCACCCCTTATGGT
Source organism: Mesorhizobium sp. CA14 (assembly GCF_020165195.1). Classification (GTDB taxonomy): domain Bacteria; phylum Pseudomonadota; class Alphaproteobacteria; order Rhizobiales; family Rhizobiaceae; genus Mesorhizobium. The sequence goes on from NZ_JAIUHR010000038.1 coordinate 5,098, forward strand.
GCGCGAATGCGCGGTCGCGCGATTTGCATGCTGTCAGGGATTTCGAGAATGTATGTAGGCCGTTCTTACAGGTTGCTGGACTTCGCGCTCTGGTCGCGGCGCAGCGTCATCTACATGGTCGTGGTGAGCGGGTTGGCGATCGCCGCCTACCGACTTCCGGCGACGGCGGGCTTCTCGGTGCCATGGTCGGTCGTGCTGGTGCTCGGCACCACAGTGTCGCTGGTCACCGGCTTCAAGAATTCCCAGGTCTTCACCCGCGCCAACGAGGCCCTGCAGGCTTTTTCGCAGATCACCGCCGGCAGCCGGATGCTGTCCGGCTTCTGCCGGGATTTCATGGATGCAGCCAACGCCCGGCGGCTGATCTACCGCCATCTCGCCTGGCTGACGGCGCTGCGTTTTTCGCTGCGGCGGCCGTTGCCTTGGGAGTCGCTGGCGAAAGCGGCCAACATCGAGTTCCGGCGCCGCTATCAGATCCAGGAGGATAAGACGTCGCTTGCCGAGGAACTGCGCAGGCTGCTGGGCGAGGAAGCCGCAAGCGTGCTGAAATCGCCGCAGCCGGCGATAGAACTTCTCGACAGGCAATTGACCGCGGTCAACGACTTGTTGAAGAGCTCAGCCATTCCGACGCAGGTCTATTCCGAATTGACCAAGCTGATACGCGACTTCCAGGACCAGCAGGCGCGTTGCGATCGCATCAAGAACAATCCCTATCCCCGGCAATACGCGATCGTGAGCTCGATGTTCATGATCATCTTCTGCACCTTGCTGCCCTTCGGCGTTGTTCCGGTCTTCGCCGACATGGCCAAGCTGGGCGGCTTACTCGGCTGGATCTCGATCTGGCTGACGATCCCGTTCAGCGCGCTGCTGGGCTGGGTCTACATGTCGCTGGACCTGGTCGGCGAAAGCAGCGCCAATCCGTTTGAGGGCAACGCCAACGACGTGCCGATCTCGCAAATCTGCCGCGACATCGAGATCGAGCTGCGCCGTGGCCTTGGCGAGACCGCGCTTCCCGCGCCGCTGGCGCCGGTGAACGACATCGCGACGTGATGGCTCCAGTTCCTCGCCCCGCGAGAGCGGGGAGAGGTGGCCGCGCAGCGGCCGGAGAGGGGCCGTCGTAGGGCGATCAGCCTCCCGCTCTTGTGTCAAAAGCCAACGCCGTCCCCTCTCCGTCGCGGCTTCGCCGCCCCACCTCTCCCCGCTCACGCGGGGCGAGGAACTGGAATTGCCATGTCCCGCCACGTTACCTTCATGACCATCGACGACGCCGGACATTACACGCCTGAGCAGCGCGCCGAAATCGTCGCCGCCTATCGGACATCGTTTTCGAGGTGGTGGTGCGAAGATTCAAGCAAGCACCGGATTCCTAGTCTAAGCGCGGCGGAGGCGAAGCCGCGCAGGCGTTGACCGGCAGATCGTCGACTCCGGATACGACAACGCTTCGATCCCGGTGTCGGCATTCGCCCGTTCGAACCGCTGGAAGAATCCAGGCGCAGCGCCTATCTATGAAGCAATCCAAAGGAGGTATGACATGGCTTCTTCCACCGAGCGCGCGGTCCTTGCCGGCGGTTGCTTTTGGGGCATGCAGGATCTGATCCGACGCTTGCCCGGAGTGATCTCAACGCGAGTGGGCTACAGCGGCGGCGATGTCCCCGACGCCACCTACCGCAACCACGGCACCCACGCCGAGGCGATCGAGATCATCTTCGACCCGGCCAGGACCAATTTCCGCACGCTTCTTGAATTCTTCTTCCAAATCCACGATCCGACGACGAAGAACCGCCAGGGCAACGATATCGGCGCGAGCTATCGTTCGGCGATTTTCTACACCAGCGATGAACAGAAGCGGATCGCCGAGGACACGATAGCCGACGTCGACGCGTCCGGCCTGTGGCCTGGCAAGGTCGTCACCGAGCTCGCCCCGGTCGGGCCTTTCTGGGAAGCGGAGCCCGAGCATCAGGACTATCTCGAGCGCTATCCCAACGGCTACACCTGTCATTTCGCGCGGCCGGGCTGGAAGCTTCCGGTCCGCCAACAGGCGGTCGCGTCATAATCAGGGCTGTTTGATATAGCCTTTACGCGCTTTGATCCGCCCGCCATGCCGCAAGGCATGGCGGGCTTTTTTGCGTTTCCGGCCTGCCGCCCGCAACAGGCAGGCTCAGCCCTTGGCGCGGCGGCCTTCGTGTTCGTGGCTGCCGATCCAGTGGGCGCGGATGCGGTCGCTGGCTTCGAGGTAAGCCATGTCGATCAGGTACGTCAGAAGCTTTTCGCCATCAGCCTCGGCCTTCTGGCGAAGTTCTCGCAAAATCCCCTGCGCAAACTGCAGGTTTTCCATTTTGCTAGGCTGATCCATGGGTGCCCCCCAAATGCATGCGCGGTAAGTTTGGCTCATTATGCTTGTATGAAGATTGTGGCCCCGCTCGCGGCGAAGCTGTACTCGGTTGCACCGATGCCCAATCAACGAACCTGTTGGACATTGGGCGGAAATGTCGATATTTTAAGCGCCCAATCGGATAGTGACCATGCGCGAAGACGAGGGCAGCACTCCTGACAAGTTGCAAGTCATGCTTGACGTGATTGCCAGGAGCGGGCCTTCGACCGAGAGCGGGCAGGCCGATTTCGGCCGGTTGAGGGCCGATGCCGCCAAGGCCGCCGGCATGCTGATCGAATTTTACGGCGATGCGGCCCTGGAGCGGGCCAGACTCATCGAACGCCGATCGCCCCAGTCGCATTTCGCACGCATGGTCACGGCCGAGGTCGGCAGGCGCGGCAAGCGAAGCTAGCCTCGAAACAATCGGCGAAAGCGGCTTCAGGACCTTCGCCTCCCCAGCCTTGGGCCAAGCCGTTGCTCGACCTCTTCCTCGATATTATCCAGAAGATAGGACACCAGGTCGTGTCCGATCGATCGCGCTATGTCCTTGGCCTGCCCGACATGGTTGTGGATCTCGCGCAGCGCCTGCTCCTCGCCCGCGGCATCGTTCGTTAAATCAATGAACCAGCCAGGATAGAGGGCCGGCTCACCTGCATCGTCGGCGTAACATTGGCCGACGGCCAGGATCTTGCGCAATCCCATCTTTTCGGAACGGACCCTATAGACCTCCCGGAAGCCGGACCTGCGCTCCACGGCCTTGCGGATAGCCAGCCGAACCCTTGAGCGGTCGTCCTGGTCGATGCTTTGCATGCATCGCTCCAGCGGCGCGCCGTGCGAGAATTCGTCGAGTGTCAAACCGAAATAGTCTGAAAGATTGGCGTCGCCATAGACACGGTCACGTTTGATGTCCCAGGTCCAGAACCCGTCGATCGGTGGATACCGCATATGCATGGTGCGGCCGTATTCAGGCGCCGACTTCACGAAAACCGCCCCGTCCGGTTTCAAAATTCGCCAGTACTATGTAGCAAAAAAGGAAAGAAACAAAGATGGCCTTTTGTACAAGGTAGGAAGTTATGAGGCTTGCTGCGGGTGAAAATTCGGGATGTCCTATTTGATATGACCAAAAAAGGCGAATTTCTTGAGCGAAAGAATTTTCACTTTGGTATTGCAACCGCAGCTTAGTATTTCACATGATAAACGCAACGGATGGGCTGGCGAAAAAATCCTGGAAGTTGTATTGCCGAAAGAAGCATGGTTGAAAATTTTTTATATTTTATGAAACGAGTAAAACTTTTGCGTGGAGTGCCTGGACCCCATCCGGTCCATGGCCTCATGTTCTGCCGCACTGCAAACGCTAGCGACAGCCGATTGGCCGGCAAACCAACCGCTGGTTGAAAAAAGCAAGACTTCGAGGAAAGTCCGAGCATATCAATCCGCAGCCGAGCGCTTTTCCGGATTGCTCGGTAGCGGCCGCTAGACTGAAGGTCGTTGTCGTTCCGACCAAAGTCCGCCAAGAGCCCGACCTAGGCTGACCTTTGCTGTGGATCCACGTCGGGTTCATCACCTGCAGCCGAATCATCGGCGACCCGGTCATGCTCGAACTGACGCGCCGCAGGCAGGGGTTGCAACCAGGGCTCGCGGCGTCCGATCCAGAGTTCGTAGCCGGGCACCAACCCTTCGGTTGGCGCAATGTCTAGGCTGCCGATCGTGACCTCGGCCTCGTCATCGCTGACGAACGGAACGCGGCTTCCGCAGGTGGGGCAAAAGCTTCGAGTGCCATAGCTGCTGGTAATGCCGGTAGTTTCGAATGCTCGTAGCGGCCATACGGCGTAAGCATGAAAGGCCGATCCGCTTGTCTTGCGGCAGTCCTTGCAGTGACAGAGGCCGACCCGGAGCGGCTCGCCAGTGACGCGGAACTGCACGCCGCCACACAGGCAACTGCCGCTGCGCGCGATTTCAGGCATTGCCGTTCCTCCTGCGGTTATGCGCAGAGCCTAGTTTTTCCCCGCGCCCGGGCCCGCCACCGGCTGCTAAAACCCGCAAGAGCTTGTAATGGTTCCCCCGCCGGAGCAAGGAGCGAGGGTCAGTCGGGAACGTTGATCGGCTCCTCGCACCGATAGGCGCGGCACTCGCCGTCCTTGGTCGGAACCGTCGTCGATACTGGCACTTCCGGCCAGTCGCACTCGTTGCCGAACTGCCGAACGAACCGGTCATAGGTGTTCGGACCCGTGGTCAAGACTGCGGCATGATCGCTTTTGATCAGCGCCTGCGTCTGCGCGCAAGTCATTGCGCGCGTGTCTGGCCGGGCGTAGGCGGCGCTCACGTTGCACAACATTGCGCCGGCCCACACGATTTTAGCTGCGGTAGATGCGATCGACGGGGTTCTCATGGGACACCGGCTTTTGAAGTTCCGGTGTCGAATATGGATCGGGGCTAGAACACCGCAAGATATTTGAGCAGCGAGATGATGCCGATGATGATGACGATGGTCTGCGCGATCTGGCGCGCGCGGGCGTCGAGTGGCAGGCGGTGCACGAGATAGAGCACCAGGATCACCACCAGGAAGGTGATCAATATGCCGATAAGAACGGATGCGCCCATGTGCCTGCCTCCTTCCCAATGTGCCCGGATGGGCAGGCCCCAACGTTGCAAGCTGCGAAATCGTTCCGCGCGGCTTAGGCCCGCCGAACGCGTCGGCGCAAACAACGGGCGGCCGCCAGCGTCGGGCGGAACATGCGCGCAGTTCGGGAGTTCACTTCCTCAATAGCGAAGCGCGGGACCGCACAGTCAGAAAGAGGAAGAGACCATGGGCCTCGGCACGATTCTCATCATCATTCTCATTCTCGCCTTGCTTGGCGGCTTCAGCGGCCTTGGCGGCGGACCTTTCTACGGAACCGGTTATTATGGCGGCGGCGGCCTCGGGCTTGTCCTGGTTATCGTGATCATCCTGGTGCTGCTCGGTCGGATCTGACAGCCCACGGCGCGAGCGGGCCTCAGATATCGCGAGGTCTGGCTACGTCAGAATTTAATCACAGCGGGCTCGGGCGATGCCGGAAGTTTCCGCAGCTGCGGCGTTTGGCGGTCGACCGGCACTCCACGATCTCGCTAGCCCTGACGCCCGCTGCATTCGAGGCAGACGATGCTGTGTCCAGGACAATTCAGCCTGTGCGTGCCTTCCGGGCAGCAATGGCCGTTCGAGCTCAGCCAGCGCGCGCAAACGAAAACCTTCTTGGCCCCGTGACAGCGGGAGCATTCCTGCGGACGCACCAATTCCTCCTTTGACGGAATGCGATGTTCCGCTTCAACGACCGTGTTCATCCGTTTAGTCCCCAACGCCTGGATTATCGGTCAGATATGTTAATTCACCATTCTTTACATTAGGGTTTATGAATGTGAAACCCCACGAAAGCGTTATCGCACTTCACGTGCTTGCGCGCTTTCCCTTTGCGCTGCCCTTGCTAAATGTGGGGCCGCTCCACGCAACGGCAGATTCTGCCGGACAGGGCAGGCAACGGGAACTTTCTTAGCAATGACATGGACAGGCGCGGGCGCGCTTTTCATCCTGGTAGCCACCTATGCCGGCGTCGCCGTCGGCCGCATCCCGGGCCTGCGGCTCGACCGCGCCGGCATCGCGCTGCTGGGTGGCGCGGCCATGATCGCCATCGGAGCGATCGGCGTCGAGGACGCCTACAAAGCCATCAATTTCGACACCATCACGCTGCTGCTCGGCATGATGATCGTGGTCGCGCATCTGAAAGTTTCAGGCGCGTTTCGCGCGCTTGGCGGCTTTGCTATCGAGCATGCCCATGCGCCTTTCATGCTTTTGGTGATGGTGACGCTGTTGACCGGCGTGCTTTCTGCCTTCCTGGTCAACGACGCGATCTGCCTGGTGATGGCGCCGATCGTGGTCCATGTCACACGGGTCATCAATCGCAACCCGGTGCCTTACCTCATCGCCACCTGCACGGCCTCGAACTGCGGCAGCGTCGCCACCATCACCGGCAATCCGCAGAATATGGTGATCGGCGCGCTGTCGGGCATTTCCTATCCGGCTTTCACGCTGGCGCTCGCGCCGGTGGCGCTGTTCGGCCTGCTCTGCGTCATCGTCATCGTGCGCATCGTCTACCGCGCCGAATTCTCTCGCCCTGCAGAGCTCAGCCCGGAAGTCTATCGCGGCCGCATGTTGCCCGGGCAGGTGCTGAAGGCCACCATCGTCTGCTTGTTGCTGGCGCTCGCCTTCTTTGCCGGCGTCCCCGTTGCCAAGGCGGCGCTGATTGCCGGCGCCTTCCTGCTGGTCACCCGGGCAATCAAGCCGCGGCGCATCTACCGCGAGATCGACGGGCCGTTGCTCTTCATGTTCGCCGGCCTGTTCGTGGTGGTGGCTGGCGCCGAGCGCACGCTGCTCATGCCCGATATGATCGCCTGGGCGAAGAATATCGGCCTCGACGATGTCTGGCGGCTCTCCGGCTTCACCGCGGTGCTTTCCAACATCATGAGCAATGTGCCGGCGGTGCTGGCGCTCCGGCCCTTCATCCCCGGCTTGGAAAATCCGGAGCGCGCCTGGCTCGTCGTCGCGATGAGCTCGACGCTTGCCGGTAACTTCACGCTGCTCGGCTCGGTCGCCAATCTGATCGTCGCCGAGCAGGCAAAAGCGGCCGGCAAGGAGCTTTCCTTCTCCGCCTTCTTCAAGGTCGGCCTGCCGCTGACGCTGGTGACGCTTCTCGCCGGCACCGCTTGGCTGGCCTGGTCCTGAAAGGCGCAGTCCCGGCCGCGGATAGCATTGATCGGGAACGTCGAGGTCTAAGCACCGTCTTTGCCTGCCATCGTACCCGCACCAGCGTTGCGGCGGCGCAAGCCGATCTATGATGGCACATGGACGCATGTCACCCGGCCGGCCGAGACAAGACGAACGGCGCGGCGGCTCGATCGAATGGCGCGCGGGGACATCCTGGGTGATCAGTCTGGCTCTATGCCACCGCTTTGAGCGGCGACGGTGCCTGCACGCGCGCGGCCGCCGCCAGCAGGTCGGTCTGGGTGATCAGTCCGAGGATATGCCGCTCGCTATCGACGATCACCACGGCATGGCTGCGGCCGTCGGTCAGCACCGGCAGCAGGCTCATCGCCGGCGTGTCGGGCGAGGCTGTGCCGGCTTTCGACATCACCTCTTTCACGGTCTCGGTCGCTCGTGTCAGCTCGCGCAAGCCGACGGCGCCGGTGAGGCGGCCGCTCGTGTCGAGCACCGGTAGGGTGCGGATGTTGTGGTCGATGAGCTGTTTGCGCGCCTCGTCGGCGGAGGCTGTTTCCGTCACCGAGATCACATCGCGGGACATGATGTCCCGGCAAAGCAGCGTGCGCTGCGAGCGCACCATCGCCTGCAGTTCAACCTGGCGCAGCAGGCGCTCGAGGTCGTCACGGTCGATATCGAAGGTCTCATCGAGCGCCGAGAGCGCGGCGTCGACATCCTCGGGCCGGAAGCCGACGCGCTCTGCCGGCGGCCGGTCGGCGGTACCGTGCCCGCTGGCGGCGGGCACATGCGCATGCGGATAGTTGCGTCGCGACAGCTTATGGAAAAGGAAGCCGAGCGCCACCAGGATGGTCGAGTTCAGCGCCACCGGCACGAAGGGAAACAGGAAGCCGGTGGCGGCAACCGCCGGCCCGCCGAGCACGCCGGTAAGGGCCGCGGCCCCGCCCGGCGGATGCAATGAGCGTGTGAACGACATGGCGGCGATCGCCAACGCTACCGCAAGGCCGGAGGCTATCACCGCGTCATGCACAAAATGAGCGACCGTCACGCCGACCAACGCCGAAATCGTATTGCCGCCGACGATCGACCAGGGCTGCGCCAGCGGGCTCGACGGAACGGCAAAGAGGAGCACGGCGGAAGCGCCCATGGGCGCCACCAGCATAGCCACAAGCGGGCCGCTGCCCATTGCAAGCCCGCTGATCATACCGGTGAGCGCGATGCCGATGGTCGCGCCGATGCAGGCAAGCAGCCGTTCGCGAAGCGTCGCGCCGGCAAGGATCGGAACGAAAAGGCGAAACGCCATGGCAGGCCCTGGATCGAAGAGGTGGAATTGCGTTGCCCGCAATGCCGCTGAAGCCACGGATTTGAAAGCCAAACCAATCCGTAGATTCGCGGCTGAAGAGAATATTATTGCACAGCGATCCGCGCAGGACGCGCCGCCAGCGGCCTCGGCTTTCTCAATCGCGCCAAGCCTTTACGACGGTTTGCAGGTTCGGTTCGGCAATTCGCCGGAATGTTCTGGCCTCGGCGAAAGTGTGCGAGTGCGGCGCGCGGCGCTGCTTTCGGCATGGGAGGATTGCTGCAAGGTCAAGCGAGGCGCTGTGCGCGCCTCGCGCTCGGATGGCTAAGGCGCCACCTCGATACGGCCCTTCATGTTGGGATGGAAGCGGCAGAAATAGTCCACTGTACCCGCCGCTTTGAGCGTGACCTTGCCCCTCGACTTTGCCGGGATCATCACATCCCAACCGCCTTTGACCGTGGCGGTGTGGGCGAGAATATCTTTGTTTGTCCACTCGATCGTGTCGCCGATCTTGGCCTGGACGCTTGCCGGCGAAAAGACCAGCTTGTCGATCGTCACCTCTATCGTCGCCGCGAGCGCTGGCGACGCGATGAGCACCGTCGCCAGCATCGGCGCAAGAAGCAACGGCCTCATTTCAGCATGCCGGCGACATGTTCGGCATGCTGCTCATGTCCCTGGAAGATCTTGAGACCGGTCTCCAGCAGGCTCTTCAACTCGGCATTGCTCGCCGAAGGGATGAGCAGGGTTTCGAGCGCGCCGTCGACTTGCTTGTGATAGGCCACCTCGTTGTCGATATAGGCCTTGTCGAAGGCAGCCCCTTTCAGCTTCGCCAGCTTGGCGCGTTCTTCCTTCGCGGCCTTGGCCAGCGCCTTGCTGGTGTCGTTGTCCTCGGGTGTGACCTTCAGCTTCTTCACCAGGTCGAGCGCCTGCTTGTTCACCGCCTCATGGTCGCGCTCCATGTCCTTGGCGAAGTCCACGACTTCCTTGTTCTTGGACTTCTTGATCGCCAGCTTGGCCGCTTCGATGTCGATCGTGCCGGCCGTATAGGCAATGTGGGCGATCTGCGGGTCGGTGGGCTTTTCGGCGGCTAGCGCCAGCGGGGACGTGCTCACGAAGAAAAGGGCGGCGAGGGCGGCGGTCGGTCGCATAAGCATGGCATCTCCTTTGCCCGGTGGCGCTGGCCACGGGCTTCATCTGGTGTTGACTGCTATTGGATGCGGGCGAGAACGAAACGTTCCCGGGAAAAGATCGGGAGATCGAAATTAGGGCTCGAATCCCAGCCTTTTCATCACCGCCTGCGTCAGCCGCTCGCAGCGACGACCGGCGAAGGGGAAGGCGTCGAGCAAAACCGGACCGATCTCGTCGTCCAGCGCCTTTCGCACCAGTGCTCGCGCCCGGTGCAGCCTGGTCTTCACCGTCTCGGGCTTCACGCCCAGCAGATCGGCGGTTTCCTCTATGTTGAGGCCCTCGATGACACGGGCAACGAAGACGGTGCGATACACGTCGGGAAGGCTGTCGGTCGCCCGTTCGACAAGCCCGAGGATCTGCCGCTGCGCCATCGTCCGCTCCGGATCGCCGCTAGGATTCAAGTCCTTTTGGTTCAAGGGAAACCGGATGATCTGCGCCTCCGGATTTCCGGGCATCGCCACGGTGCGCCTGCGCTTGCGCAGCCGGCCGAGCGCTTCGTTGATGACGATGCGCGACAGCCAGGTGGCAAGCGAAGCCTCGCCGCGAAAGCTGCTGAGACTGGCGAAGGCGCGCATATAGGCCTCCTGCACGATGTCCTCGGCCTCGGCGTCATTGCGCACCACGCCGCGCGCGATGCGGTAGAGCCGCTGGTTGTGCGTCTTGATGATGGCGCGGAACGCACCAGGATCGCGCGCAAGCGCCCGGCTGACCAATGCCATGTCGCCGGCCTCCGCCGCACCGATTTCGGCGGCTTCAATAGCAGGCTGTCTCATCTCGCCCCGATCTCCCGGCAACGTTACATGCGCGATTGGATGCGCCTGCCGACAAAAAGTTCCCGAACGGTTGCACCGGCCATGCTACCGCTTGGGCAGAGGCTTGTCTGGTCGGAAATTTTCCGCTGATCAGGCCGTCACTCGGCGGCAGCCGCCGCGGCGAGGCCGCGGAGAATGTCGGTTTTCAGGTCCTCGACATCCTCCAGCCCGACCTGCAGCCGGATCAGTGGGCCGGCATACGAACCTTTGGCAAACGTGCGGTCGCCAAGGAAGACCGGAACGGCGAGACTCTCATAGCCGCCCCAGGAATAGCCGAGCCCGAAAATCTTGAGGGCATCGAGAAAAGCGTGCTGCGCCTTCTGTCCGTCGCCCTTGAGCACGACCGAGAAGACGCCGCTCGAGCCGCAGAAATCGCGTTTCCAGAGTGCCTGGTCGGGATGGCTTTCCAGCGCCGGGTGCAGCACTTGCGCGACGCCCGGCTGCCCCTCAAGCCACCGCGCGATATCGAGCGCGCTCTTGCGGTGATGCTCGAGCCGCACTCCCATTGTGCGCAGGCCCCGCAGCACCTGATAGATGTCGTCGGGTCCCGAACAGCAGCCCAGCGTGCAGAAACTCTCGTATAGCTGCTTCCAATAGGTTTCGTTGGCAGAAACTAGGCCGAGCAGTACATCGGAATGGCCGGCCGGATACTTGGTCGCCGCGTGGATCGAGATGTCGACGCCATGGTCGAGCGGCTTGAAATAGAGTGGCGTCGCCCAGGTGTTGTCCATCATAACGATAGCGCCCGCGGCATGCGCCGCCTGGGCGATCGCCGGGATGTCCTGCACCTCATAGGTGTTCGATCCCGGCGATTCGGTGAACACCACCTTGGTGTTGGGCTTGATCAGTGATGCGATGCCGGCGCCGATGCGCGGCTCGTAATATTCAACCTCGATGCCGAGCCGTTTCAGCATCGTATCGGCGAAGTGGCGCGTCGGGTGATAGACGCTGTCGACGATCAACAGGTGATCGCCTGCGGCAAGGAAGGCGAGCAGCGGCACCGTCACCGATGCCAATCCCGAAGGCACCGCGATCGTGCCGGCCGAGCCTTCCAGCGCATCGACCGCGAGCGTGAGCGCATCCATCGTCGGCGTGCCGCGCGTGCCGTAAGTGTATTTCTGGGTGCGCCCTGCCATCGAGGCGGCGTCGGGATAAAGCACCGTCGAGGCGTGCACGACCGGCGGATTGACGAAGCCGAAATAGTCGCGCGGGTTGTTGCCGGAATGGGCAAGCAGCGTGTTGATGCCCATTTCGATGCCGTCTCTAGCCATGGTTCGTCGCCTATCGAAGAATGTCTGGGGACCAGCCATAAAGCGGCGGCAAAGCCGGCGCAACCGCGCCGGGGCCGCCAAACGCCGGTCTTCCGCTGGGCCAATCCAAAGGCGTGCGCGCCCAATAATGCGCCGCTATTGCCGCAGCGGATTTTGCTGCCCGGCCGAGGATTCGCGGCGATGCAACTTGACTGATTTGTTTGCATGGCCTGCCGGTTTCATGGCGCTCCTGTGCGCAACTCAGGCATTCGCGGCAATTGCTTTTCAAACCCGCCGGGATTCGGTCATTTCCCTTGACCTCACAGGAATAATCGCCTTCGATGCGTTTCGTGAATGGGAGGCAGCGCATGGTTACCGATGCGGGTCCGGGAGTGGGCCTCAAAGTGGGAGCTGCGTTCACAAACGAAAAAGATCAAGCGTCGCCTGGCAGCAGGGGCGCCTATGACAGAAAAGGGTCTGTGGGTCATGAAACACATTGCAATCGGCATCCTTGGCGTCGCCGCGCTCGGGTTCATGGCGTCCGCCGCTTCGGCCGGCACGCTCGATACCGTGAAGCAGAAGGGCTTTATCCAGTGCGGCGTCTCGACGGGTCTGGCCGGCTTCTCGGCGCCGGACGACAAGGGTGAATGGAAGGGCATCGATGCCGATTTCTGTCGCGCCGTCGCGGCCGCCGTCTTCGGTGACGGCTCCAAGGTTAAGTTCACGCCGCTCAGCGCCAAGGAGCGGTTCACCGCCCTGCAGTCGGGCGAGATCGACATCCTGTCGCGCAACACCACCTGGACCAGCAACCGCGACAGCGCGCTCGGCCTCGATTTTGTCGGCATCACCTACTATGACGGTCAAGGCTTCATGATCAACGCCAAGAAACTGCCGGGCGTGAACTCCGCGCTGCAGCTTTCGGGCGCCGCCGTCTGCGTGCAGAGCGGCACCACGACCGAGCTCAACCTCGCCGACTACTTCAAGAAGAACAAGATGGAATACAATCCCGTCGTGTTCGAGAAGCTGGAAGAGGTCAACGCCGCCTATGATGCAGGCCGCTGCGATGCTTACACCACCGACCAGTCCGGCCTTTACGGCATCCGCCTGACGCTGTCCTCGCCGGCCGACCACGTCGTGCTGCCCGAGATCATCTCCAAGGAGCCGCTCGGCCCGGCCGTGCGCCAGGGGGACGACCAGTGGGCGCATATCGCGCGCTGGACGTATTTTGCGCTGCTCAACGCCGAAGAAGCCGGCATCACCCAGGCGAATGTCGACGAGATGAAGACGTCGGCCGACCCGAACATTCAGCGTATCCTCGGCACCGAGCCCGACGGCAAGTACGGCGCCGATCTCGGCCTCTCCAACGACTGGGTCGTCAACATCATCAAGGCTGTGGGAAACTACGGCGAAATGTTCGAGCGCAACGTCGGCTCGGGCAGCCCGCTCAAGATCGCGCGCGGCATCAACGCGCTATGGACCAAGGGCGGCCTGCAATACGGTCCGCCGATCCGCTGATTGAAACGTGATCCGGGAGGCAGGTCGTCTGCCTCCCGGCTTCTCTTTCCAGAGGACGGTCCATGGCTTCGCAGGAAATACTTCGCGAGGAGCCGAGCCGCGGCTCCTTCATCAATGACCCGAGAATACGCAGCCTGTTCTTTCAGACGCTGGTTGTAATCCTGCTGTTCAGTTCGATCTGGTGGATCGTCCACAACGTCATCGAAAACCTCCAGCGTCTGCACATCGCGTCAGGCTTCGGTTTCCTCAGGAGCAGGGCCGGCTTCGACATTTCCGACACGCCAATCGCGTACACGTCCGACTCGACCTATTTCCGCGCACTGGTCGTCGGCTTGCTCAACACGATCATCGTTGCCGTCGCCGGCATCGTGCTCGCCACGATCGTCGGCTTCACCATCGGCATCGGCCGCCTGTCGCGGAACTGGCTGATCCGCAAGATCTGTACGGTCTATGTCGAGATCTTCCGCAACATCCCGCCGCTGCTGGTCATCTTCTTCTGGTATTCCGGCGTGCTCGCCGTGCTGCCGCCGCCGCGCGAAAGCATCCATCTGCCCTTCGGTTCTTTTCTCAACCAGCGTGGCTTCTACTTGCCGCGAGCTGTCTGGGGGGACGGCTCCTGGCTGATCGGCGTCGCATTGCTACTGGCCATTGCAATGGCTTGGTTCGTTGCCCACAGGGCGCGGCAGCGGCAGAAGGCAACCGGTCAGCAATTCCCGGTCTTCTGGACGTCGGTCGCTCTTATCGTCGGCCTGCCGGTGCTCGCCTTCCTGCTCGGCGGCATGCCCCTGACCTTCGATTTCCCGAAGCAATCGACCTTCAACCTGACCGGCGGCTTCTGGATCAAGCCGGAATTCCTGTCGCTGCTGCTGGCGCTTTCCTTCTACACGGCGGCCTTCATCGCCGAGATCGTACGCGCCGGCATCCGGGGTGTCAGCAAAGGACAGACCGAGGCGGCGGCGGCGCTCGGCCTGCGTTCCGGCCCGATTCTGCGGCTGGTGGTTATCCCGCAGGCGATGCGCATCGTCATTCCGCCGCTGACCAGCCAGTATCTCAACCTGACAAAGAACTCCTCGCTGGCGATCGCCATCGGCTATCCCGATCTCACCGCGACCGCCGGCACGGTGCTGAACCAGACCGGACAGGCGGTGGAGGGCGTGTTCATCATGATGATCGCCTATCTGGTGCTGAGCCTCGTGACGTCCTTTGTCATGAATATCGTCAACGCCAGAATGGCGCTGGTGGAGAGGTAGGGCCATGCAGGAACACGACATGTCCTGGGTGCGCACCGAGATGGTGCTGGCGCAGCCGGCGCCGCCGGAAGAACGCGGCGCCTATGCCTGGGTGCGCAAGAACCTGATCGGCTCGGTCGGCGACACCATCCTCACCGTGCTGGGCATCGCCATCGTGCTGTGGATCGTGCCGCAGGTTATCAACTGGGCCTTCATCAACGCCCAATGGAGCGGGCCGGACCGCACGGTCTGCACCACGGCCGCGCAAGGCGGCATCCAGCCCGATGGCTGGACTGGCGCCTGCTGGGCCTTCGTCAACGCCAAGTTCGGCCAGTTCATGTTCGGCACTTATCCCATTGAAGAGCGCTGGCGGCCGATCCTGGTCGCCATCCTGTTCGTGGCGCTGCTGGTCCCGATGCTGATCCCGCGCGTGCCGCGCAAAGGGCTGAACGCCATCCTGCTCTTCGTGGCGCTGCCGATCGTCTCCTTCTTCCTGCTGATCGGTGGCGTGTTCGGCCTGCCGTATATCGAGACCGCGCGCTGGGGCGGTCTGTTGATTACCCTCAGCCTCTCCTTCGTCGGCATTGCCGTATCGCTGCCGCTGGGCATCGTGCTGGCGCTCGGCCGCCGTTCGAAGATGCCGATCGTCAAATGGCTGTGCATCGTCTTCATCGAGATGGTGCGCGGCATTCCATTGATCACCGTGCTGTTCTTCGCCAGCGTCATGCTGCCGCTGTTCCTGCCGGAAGGCGTCACCTTCGACAAATATCTGCGAGCCTTGATCGGCGTGTCGCTGTTTGCCGCCGCCTACATGGCCGAGGTGATCCGCGGCGGCCTCCAGGCGATCCCGAAAGGGCAATATGAGGGCGCCGACTCGCTCGGCCTCGGCTATTGGCAGAAAATGGGCCTGATCGTGCTGCCGCAGGCGCTGAAGCTGGTCATCCCCGGCATCGTCAACACCTTCATCGGCATGTTCAAGGACACCAGCCTGGTGCTCATCATTTCGATGTTCGACCTGCTCGGCGTGGTAAAGCAGAATTTTGCCGATGCCAACTGGGCGACACCGCAGACCGCGAAGTCCGGCCTAATCTTTGCCGCCTTCGTATTCTGGCTGTTCTGCTTCGGCATGTCGCGCTATTCAATGTACACCGAACGCCGGCTCGACACCGGTTACAAACGCTGATGCATGCCGCCGCCCAAAGTGTAGCGGTTTTGGGGTAACGACATGCATCAAATCAAACGATAAAAGGGGAACCAGCCATGGCCACCGAAAACGCCGTCAGCGCGGAAGAGATCAAGGTCAACGCCGCCAAGATGCACATCTCAACCACCGATGTCGCCATCGACATCGTCGGCATGCACAAATGGTATGGCGAGTTCCATGTGCTGAAGGACATCAACCTCAAGGTGATGCGCGGCGAGCGCATCGTCATTTGCGGTCCCTCCGGTTCCGGCAAGTCGACCATGATCCGCTGCATCAACCGGCTGGAGGAGCACCAGAAGGGCAAGATCATCGTCGACGGCAAGGAACTCACCAACGATCTGAAGAAGATCGACGAGGTGCGCCGCGAGGTCGGCATGGTGTTCCAGCACTTCAACCTGTTCCCGCATCTCACCATCCTGGAGAACTGCACGCTGGCGCCGATCTGGGTGCGCAAGATGCCGAAGAAGCAGGCCGAGGAAATCGCCATGCATTTCCTCAAGCGCGTCAAGATACCGGAACAGGCCAACAAATATCCGGGCCAGCTCTCCGGCGGCCAGCAGCAGCGCGTGGCGATCGCGCGTTCGCTGTGCATGAATCCGCGCATCATGCTGTTCGACGAGCCGACATCGGCGCTCGATCCGGAAATGATCAAGGAAGTGCTGGAGACGATGGTGGGGCTGGCGGAAGAGGGCATGACGATGCTCTGCGTCACCCACGAAATGGGCTTTGCCCGCAAGGTCGCCAACCGCGTGATCTTCATGGATCAGGGCCAGATCGTCGAGCAGAACACGCCGGCCGAGTTCTTCGACCATCCGCGCCATGAACGCACAAAACTTTTCCTGTCGCAGATCCTGCACTGAGCGGGCGCAATCGCTAAATTTTCGGAAGCCCGGCTGGAAACAGCCGGGCTTTTTTTGCATTCGGGCGATCGGACAAGGATCGGCTCATTTTTGGTTGACGCTCCTAAATCGTCGAGCCTGATCGTCCAGGCCTTCCTAAAATCGCCCCAGACAAGATGGAACCATCGCATCCGATGAGACGAGTTCTGCGATATCTGGTGATGCTCTTGGGAGCGGTGGTATTTGCCGCCGCGCTCGGCACGCTGGTGCCGCGCCCGCTCTGGCCGGCTGCGCGGGCCGAAGGCGAGGGGACGCGGCACATATTGGTGTTGAGGAATCCGATTCACACCGACATTGCGATACCGGTCGATGATGACGTGCGCCGGCGATTTGCCTTCCTGGCCGATGCCGGCCTGCCGACCGACGCGGCGGAGGCGCGGTATCTCATCTTCGGCTGGGGCGGCCGCGCCTTCTATCTGGAGACGCCGACCTGGTCGCAACTGAAGGCCATGCCGGTGCTGAAGGCGCTTACGCTCGACGCCGCGGTGATGCATGTCGATGTCGCGGGCGCTATTCTTGAGCCGCATCCGGATGTCGCCGGTTTTGACATCGATGAGGAACATTTCTCGGCGCTGCTCGACTATATGGCGGCAGGCTTCCGGCAGGGGCCGGGCGGACCGGTGCCGATCGAAAATGCGGGCTATTCAACTTACGACCGTTTCTACGAGGCCAACGGCCATTTCAACGCGCTGGTCGGCTGCAACACCTGGACGGCGGCGGCATTGCGCACTGCCGGCATCCGGACAGGTTTGTGGAACCCGCTGCCGGTGTCGTTGGGTTGGTCGCTGAGCCTGTACAATTAGCAGCGCCTCATTCCTTTGCCTCCTCTATCCCGCCAGTCTATCCGGCCGTCGGGCGCGCTACCGCCTCACTACCTTCCGCTCTTCCCAGCCATAGAGCCAGTCCAGGTCCGCCGCGAGCTTGTCCGCCGGCAGCGCCGCCAGCACCAGGTTGCGCGCGATCGCCACCGGTCCCCGGGCATGCCAGGCCAACCGATTGAGAGCGCCGCGCTTAAGCACCTTTTCGACGCGTGGGCGTCGAAGATTCTCCCATACAGCAAGGCTCTGCTTCAGGTCCGGAAAATCTGCGATCAGATTGGCGAGCATCGCGGCGTCCTCGATCCCCATGGCCGCACCCTGCGCCGCGAAGGGCATCATGGCGTGCGCGGCATCGCCGATCAGTGCCACTCCCTCCGACATGGTCCAGCGCCGCTGCGCGACCGTGTGGATGGGGAAGGCCGTCCACGGCCCGGCAAGCGCCGCCAGCTTCGCCAGCGTTGCCGCCGTACCCCTCATGGCTGCTGAAAGTATGGCGGGATCGGCATGCCCGGACCAGCCTTCGGCGATGCGCTCGCCCCTGGTGAAGGCGGCAAGGTTGAAGGCGCTGCCCCTGCTCACCGGATAGGCGACCATGTGGAAGCCGGGATGCAGGAAGGTGGTGACGCAGTCGGTGGCTCCGATCTCGGCAAAAGCGCTGCCGGCGGCGCTTTCCGCCGGGACCGTCGCGCGCCAGGCGAGCTCGCCCGAAAAGCGGCTTGCCGCAAAACCGGTCGTCCGGGCAAGCTGGGCGCGAACCGACGACCAGACACCATCGGCCGCGACCAGCAAACCGCACGCGACATCCGTCGCTTTGCCGTCGATTTCGACCGTCGTGGTAACGCTGTGCGGGTCGAAGGCAATGCCGGTGACGCGCCCGCCGGTGACAAGCTCGATGTCCGGCCGCAGCGCCACCGCCGCCATCAGCGCCGTCTGCAGGTCGGCGCGGTGCGCCACGAGATAAGGCGCGCCCCAGCGCTTTTCTGCCGCTTCCCCAAGCGGCACGCGCGCCAGCTCTCGCAGGCTTCTTGCATCCTTCAGCACCACCGCTTGCGGCCGGATCGCATTGGGCAGCAGGCGGTCGAGCACACCGAGTCGCCGCAGGATGCGGGTTGCGTTGGGGGAAAGCTGGAGGCCGGCGCCGGCCGCTTCGAGTTGCCTGGCCTGCTCGAACAGTTTTACCGGGAAGCCACGCTCGGCAAAGGCAAGCGCCGCCGTCAGCCCGGCAATACCAGCCCCGGCGATGACGATCTGCCGGGACGGTGTTTCAGTCATGGTCGAAAGCGACGATCAGGCGGCCTGGTCGACATAGAGGCAGCCGGCCGGCTGCGTTTCCGTTGCCTTCAGCGACGGCGAATAGCGGTAGAGCGTCGAGCAGTAGGGGCAGACCTTCTCATCGTCGTCGCCCATGTCGAGGAACACATGCGGATGGTCGAAAGGCGGGTTGGCGCCGGTGCACATGAATTCCTTGACGCCGATCTCGATGACCGGATGGCCCGCGTCGTTCTGGAAATGGGGAATGCTGCCGCCTGCCATCGTCGTCTCCAATTGGGTTCGGCCAGTGGGTGTGACCAGCCTGCATCTGGAGCATAACAGCCAAGTTTGCAAGATCGATGAAATCAAACTGTCGCAAAAGCCTGCCAGAGGATAAGTTGAGCCGGTTAAGCGCGTGAGGCCGGCGTCGGAGCGATTCCGTGACGATCGTGCGTCACAAAGACATGCTAGAGCGTCGCCGAACGCCAATATGCGGCGCTCCCAAGGACGGTTGCGGGCAAGAGCGGGAAACTATGAACGAACTGAAGCCGGTGCAGAGCGAGTTCATCACCGTCGAGGCGGCCAGCCCGGACGGCGGCAATCCCGACCGTTTCGTCAACCGCGAATTCTCCTGGCTGCAGTTCAACCGCCGCGTGCTGGAAGAATCGCTGAACGAGCATCATCCGCTGCTCGAACGCGTGCGCTTCCTGTCGATCTCAGCCGCCAATCTCGACGAGTTCTTCATGGTGCGTGTCGCTGGCCTTGCCGGCCAGGTGCGCGAGGGCATCGCCTTGAAAAGCCCGGACGGCCGCACGCCCGAGCAGCAGCTCGAGCAATTGCTGCGCGAGGTCGAGCGCCTGCAGGAGGACCAGCAGAAGAGCCTCTCGGCGCTGATGACGTTGCTCAACAAGGAAGGCATCGAAAGCATCACCCGCGACGCGCTCACCAAGGATGAGAAGGCCTGGCTGGAGGAACATTTCCAGGAGCAGGTTTTCCCGGTGCTGACGCCGCTGTCGATCGACCCGGCGCATCCGTTCCCCTTCATCCCCAATCTCGGCTTCTCGATCGCCCTGCAACTGCGCCATCGCAAGAACGGCGAGGAGATGAGCGCGCTGCTGCGCCTGCCGGTGGCGCTCCGGCGCTTCATCCGCTTGCCCGACCGCAAGCACCATGTGCGCTTCATCCCGCTGGAGGAAGTGGTCGGCATCTATATCGGCAAGCTTTTCCCCGGCTATGAGGTCAAGGGCTCCGGCACGTTCCGCATCATCCGCGACAGCGACATCGAGGTCGAAGAGGAGTCGGAAGACCTGGTGCGCCTGTTCGAAACGGCGCTGAAGCGGCGCCGCCGCGGCTCGGTGATCCGCATCGAATTCGATACGCTGATGCCGGCCGCGTTGCGGGATTTCGTCGCCGGCGAGCTCGGCGTCTCGTCGAGCCGTATCAGCGTGCTCACCGGTCCGCTGGCGCTCAACCAGATATCCGAGATTGTTGCCATTCCGCGCGACGACCTCAAATTCACGCCCTACAATCCGCGCTTTCCCGAGCGCATCCGCGAGCATGGCGGCGACTGCTTCGCTGCCATCCGCGAGAAGGACATCGTCGTCCACCACCCCTACGAGTCGTTCGACGTGGTGGTGCAGTTCCTGCGCCAGGCCGCCGCCGACCCGGAAGTGGTGGCGATCAAGCAGACGCTCTACCGCACCTCCAACGACAGCCCGATCGTGCGCGCGCTAATCGACGCCGCCGAGGCCGGCAAGTCGGTCACGGCGCTTGTTGAGCTCAAGGCGCGCTTCGACGAGGAAGCCAACATTCGCTGGGCGCGCGACCTCGAACGCGCCGGCGTACAGGTCGTGTTCGGCTTCCTGGAGCTGAAGACGCACGCCAAGATGTCTTTGATCGTGCGCCGCGAGGATGGCCGGCTGCGCAATTACGTGCATCTCGGCACCGGCAACTACCACCCGGTTACCGCCCGCATCTACACCGACCTGTCCTTCTTCACCACCGACCCGACGATCGCGCGCGATGTCGCGCAGCTCTTCAATTTCATCACCGGCTATGCCGAGCCCGCCGAGGAGATGCGCCTTGCCGTATCGCCCTTCACATTGCGCAAGCGCATCCTGAAACACATCTCGGACGAGATCGTCCATGCCCGCGACGGCCGGCCGGCGCGCATCTGGATGAAGATGAATGCGCTGGTCGATCCGACCATCATCGACGCGCTTTACGACGCCAGCCGCGCCGGCGTCGAGGTCGACCTCGTCGTGCGCGGCATCTGCTGCCTGAGGCCACAGGTGCCGGGCCTTTCCGAGAACATAAGGGTCAAATCGATCGTCGGCCGTTTCCTCGAGCACAGCCGCATCTTCTGCTTCGGCAACGGCCACGGCCTGCCGTCGGACGAGGCGATCGTCTATATCTCGTCCGCCGACATGATGCCGCGTAATCTCGACCGCCGCGTCGAAACCCTGGTGCCCATCACCAATCCAACTGTGCATGAACAGGTGCTTGGCCAGATCATGCTGGGCAATGTCATGGACAACCAGCAAAGTTTCGACGTATTGGCTGACGGCACCTCCCGGCGCGTTGTGCTGGAGGAGGGCGAGGAGCCGTTCAACGCGCAGGAATATTTCATGACCAATCCGAGCCTCTCCGGACGGGGCGACGCGCTGAAATCGCATGCGCCCAAGCGCATTGCCCAGTTCAAGCGCCGCAAGAAGAACGCCGCCGCGTGATTGCAGTTTCCCAGGGCCGGCTTCAGGACCGGCGGCCGCTGTCGATCATCGACATCGGATCGAACTCGATCCGCCTTGTCGTCTATGAGGGGTTGGCGCGCTCGCCCACGCTCCTGTTCAACGAGAAGATGCTGGCGGGTCTCGGCCGCGGCATCGTTTCGACGGGCAAGCTCGACCCCGAGGCGGTGACGCGCTCGATGGAGGAATTCCGCCGGTTCCGCGCGCTGTCGGACCAGGCGGGCGCCGAGCATATGTATGTGCTGGCAACGGCCGCGGCGCGAGAGGCCGGCAACGGCCCCGATTTCATCCACCGCGCCGAAGATGTGCTGAAGACCGAGATCCGTGTGCTCACCGGCCGGCAGGAGGCCTATTATTCGGCGCTCGGCGTCATTTCCGGCTTCCATCCGGCCAACGGCATCGCCGGCGACCTTGGCGGCGGCAGCCTCGAGCTGATCGACATCAATCGCGAAACGATGGGCGAGGGCATCACGCTGCCGCTCGGCGGCCTGCGCCTGCAGGATATGGCGAAGAACTCGCTTGTCCAGGCGCAGAAGATCGCGCGCCAGGAGCTGTCGCGGGCAAAGCTGCTCAAAGGCGGGCAGGGCAGGGTCTTCTATGCCGTCGGCGGCACTTGGCGAAATCTCGCCAGGCTGCATATGGAGATGACCAACTATCCGCTCGGCGTCATGCATCACTACGAGATTTCGGCCGACAGCGCGCAGGCCTTCCTCAAGCAGGTGGCCAGGGGCGAGGTCGAGAAGGTGCGCGGCATCGAGGGCGTATCCAAAAACCGCCGCTCGCTCCTGCCTTACGGCGCGGTCGTGCTGCAGGAGATCATGGCGGCGATGCAGCCCTCGAAGACCGTCGTTTCGGCCCAGGGCGTGCGCGAGGGCTTCCTCTATTCGCTGCTCGACGCCGAGGAGCAAAAGGCCGATCCGCTGATATCGGCGGCCGAGGAACTGGCGCTGTTGCGCTCGCGCTCGGTGCACCACGCACATGATCTGGTCGAATGGACCGGGAAGGCGTTCAAGGCGTTCGGCATTGACGAGACCGAAGACGAGGCGCGCTACCGTCATGCCGCCTGCCTGCTCGCCGATATCGGCTGGCGCGCCCATCCGGAATATCGCGGCAGGCAGTCGCTCAATATCATCGCGCATGCCTCCTTCATCGGCGTCGATCATCCCGGCCGCGCCTATCTGGCCCTGGCCAGCGCCTATCGCCATGACGGCATCTTCAACGACGGCATAGCTCCCGAGATCAAGGCGCTCGCGCCGCCGCGCCTGCTCGAGCGCGCCCGCGTGCTGGCGGCGATGATGCGTGTGGTCTATCTCCTCACAGCGGCGATGCCCGGCGTGATGCCGAGGCTGAAATGGGAGAGTCGCGGCAACGGCGCGCTGGTGCTGGTGCTGCCGGCCTCGCTCGCCGACCTTTATGGCGAGCGCCCGGCCGGCCGGCTGGCGCAGCTCGCGCGCATCACCAACCGGCGTCTGGTGCTGGCGGTCGAGGGCGGACCAAGTGTGTCGGTGAAATAGGGCCGGCTCAGGTCACTTCGGCGCCGAGGCCGAAACCGCGCCCGTCCGCCGACCATGCGCCGGCGCCAGCCATGGCGAGCGCCAGGAAGCCGCCGGCAATGGCGATGTCCTTCATCAGCATCTGCTGGTGCAGGAAGGCGAGGGTCGCATCGTCGCCGCCCTGGCCGTAGTGACCGATGAAGCCGGCGGCGATCGAGAAGGCGGCAAGCAAGAGCGCCACGATCCGCGTCTGGAAGCCGACCAGGATCAGCAATCCGGCGATCAGCTCGAACAGGCCGGTGCCCCAGGCTGCAAGAGTCGGAAGCGGCAGGCCGAGGCCGGCGAAATAGCTGGTCGTGCCGGCGATGTTGGTGAGCGCCTGGAAACCGGAGGGCACGAACAACACGGCGAGCAGGAGCCGCGAGACGAGAAGCAATGCGTTGCGGGGCATTGGTCATCTCCCTTGCCGGAATCAGGCCGGCTGCCGGCGCAGTCTACGCCTACAACCGGAAAACGAAAAAGCGGTGCGGAAAATTCCGCACCGCTTTCGTTTCGGTTTGGGAGGAATGCTTCAGTGTGAGAGGAAAAGATCAGCCGCGCTTGGCGTCGATCGAATAGGCGCCGGCGCCCGAGGAGGCGAGCAGGATGAAGCCGCCGGTGATGGCGAGGTTCTTGAGGAACTGGATCATCTGCATCTGGTCGGCCCAGCCGGTGTGAGCGACCAGCCCGGTGGCGATCGTGAAGATCGCGAGCACCCATGCGGCGATCCGCGTCTGGAAGCCGACGAGAATGGCAAGGCCGCCGAGCAGTTCGATGAGGCCGACTACCACCGCAGTCACGGTCGGCAACGGCAGGCCGAGGGCGCCGAAGTATCCGGCGGTGCCGGAAATGGCGGTGAGCTTGCCGAAGCCAGAAAGCAGGAAAATAACGGCGAGCAGGATGCGGCCGAGCAGGATCGTGGTGGAGCTGTTGGACGCGGCGCTCGTACCGGCGGCGGAAGTGTTGATGGACATGGCGAGTCTCCGATTGGCGTTTGAATGCCCAGCCAGATAGACGACGAAGACTGTTCACTAAAGTCGCCTATGCGGCGACACATTGTTCACAGAAAAATGTTCCTGCCTCCCGCTCACGCACGCGAAAATCGTGTGGCCAGGTCCAGTTAGGGAGCAAATTGTGCTGTCACAAAATCTCCGTCACTTTGTCATCCACGGGCGGAGCAAGGAGCGAAGCGACGCGCGCAGACCTGGAATAGCGGCCTCGTGCGCCTTCCCGCGTCGTGAAATTACCCCGGATGCGTCATGTCCTCCGGCCGCACCAGCCGATCGTAATCGGCTTCGCTGACCAGCCCGGTGGCCAAGGCTTCCTCGCGCAGGGTGGTGCCGTTCTTGTGCGCGGTCTTGGCGATCTTGGCGGCGTTGTCGTAGCCGATGGTCGGCGCCAGCGCCGTCACCAGCATCAGCGAACGTTCGAGCGCCGCCTTGATGTTGTCCTCACGCGCCTCGATGCCCACCACGCAATTGTCTGTGAAGGAGACAGAGGCGTCGGCAAGCAGCTGCACCGACTGCAGGAAATTATAGGCCATCAGCGGGTTGTAGACATTGAGCTCGAAATGGCCCTGGCTGCCGGCGAAGGCAAGTGCTGCATTGTTGCCGAACACCTGCACGCAGACCTGCGTCAGCGCCTCGCACTGGGTCGGGTTGACCTTGCCGGGCATGATCGAGGAGCCCGGCTCGTTTTCCGGCAGCGAAAGTTCGCCGAGGCCCGAGCGCGGGCCGGAGCCGAGCAGGCGGACGTCGTTGGCGATCTTGAACAGCGCCGCGGCCGCCGCGTTGATCGCGCCATGCGAGAACACCATGGAATCATGCGCGGCCAACGCCTCGAACTTGTTTGGCGCGGTGACGAAGGCGATGCCGGTGATGGCGGCGATGCGGTCCGCCACCTTTTCCGCGAAGCCGACCGGCGCGTTGAGGCCGGTGCCGACGGCGGTGCCGCCTTGCGCCAGCTCCTGCAGGCCGGGCAGCGTCAGCTCGATGCGCTTGATCGAGGAAGCGACCTGCGCGGCATAGCCGGAAAATTCCTGGCCGAGCGTCAGCGGCGTGGCGTCCTGGGTGTGCGTGCGGCCAATCTTGATGATGTGGTTGAAGGCGCGGGCCTTGGCGTCAAGCGCCTTGTGCAGGTGGTGCAGGGCAGGGATCAGGTGATGCGCGACCCGCTCGGCGCAGGCGATATGCATGGCCGTCGGATAGGTGTCGTTGGACGACTGGCTCATATTGACGTGGTCGTTCGGGTGCACCGGCTTCTTCGAGCCCATCACCCCGCCGAGCATCTCGATCGCCCGGTTGGAGATCACCTCGTTGGCATTCATGTTGGACTGCGTGCCCGAGCCGGTCTGCCAAACCACCAGCGGGAAATGATCGTTAAGCTTGCCGTCGATCACTTCCTGCGCCGCCTCGACGATCGCCTTGCCGATGGCCGGATCGAGCCGTTTCATCTCCATGTTCACTTCGGCGGCGGCGCGCTTGACGATGCCGAGCGCGCGCACGATCGAAGCCGGCTGTTTTTCCCAGCCGATCTTGAAATTGCCCAGCGAACGCTGCGCCTGCGCGCCCCAATAGCGGTCGGCCGCCACCTCTATGGGGCCGAACGTATCGGTTTCGGTTCTGGTCTTTTCAGCGCTCACGGCAAGTCTCCGATCTGTCGATTTGGGCAACGGCGTATCGCGTTGCACAAACGGCATCAAGCGGAGATTGCGGGGGTGAAAGATGCAAATCGGTTGAAGGGAAGCTCACCCCATCGGCGGCCCGACAATGTCGATGCCGTTCTCGGCGCACAGTCTCGTCAGCGCCTCAATCATCTCTGGCGTCGGCACCGCCGCCGGCGGCAGGTCCGGCCGTTCGGCCGGGCGGCTAGCCTTTCGCACCATCGTCTCGAAGTCCGAACCGCGCGTCACCGTGAGCGTGCGCGCGCCTTCCGGAGACTCCACCCGGTAAGCGTGCGGCAGGCCTTTTGGCGCGAGCACCGTTTCGCCGGCGTCGGCAATCCGCTCGCGGCCGTCAAGGACGAAACGTATCCGGCCTTCAAGGATATGAAACACCTCGTCCTCATTGTGATGCACGTGCAGCGGCGCGGAATCGCCGTAGGGCTGGCGGTGTTCGATGACACAGATGCCGTCCTCGCCATCGGCCGACGAAACCCGAATGGTGACGAGCGTGTTGTTGAACCAGAGGAGTTCCTTGCCTGCGATCGTTGTGTTGATCATTGTCATCAGTGCTCTCCTTGTTGGGGACCGACAAAGCGGCTTCGAGGGCGACTTAAAGCAAGGGCGAGCCGGCGATGGAAATCGAATGATCGTATGGGGCGGATTGATGCGATGAATTTGAACGCGCTCGACCTCAATCTGGTGAGGGTGCTCGATGCGCTTCTGCGCGAGAAGAGCGTGACGCGCGCCGGCGAGCAGATCGGCCTTAGTCAGCCTGCGGTGAGTGCGGCGCTCAACCGACTGCGCCATGCGTTGAACGACCAGCTCTTCGTGCGGCGCGGCAACGACATGGTGCCGACACCGCGCGCCGAAAGCCTGGCGGAGCCGGTGCGCGCAGCGCTGCGCGAGATCGAGCGCGCCTTTCAGCCTGCGACCGATTTCGATCCGGCAAGGTTGGAACGAACCTTCACCTTCATGGGCGCCGATTTCTTCTCCATGCTCCTGATGCCGCCCTTTGCCGCTCGCATCGCGGCGGTGGCGCCTGGTGTCTCGTTCCGCTTCCTCGACAGCGCCATAGGTGACGTCTCGAAGCTGCTGCAGGAGGATCGGATCGACCTCGCGCTGGAGCGCCCGCTTGAGGTCGCGGAGTGGGTCTCGAGCGTGGCGCTGTTCGGCTCGCCCTTCGCCGTCGTCGCGGCGAAAGACAATGCCGCTCTCGGCCGGGCGGGCATCGCCGAGGGCGAAGAGGTGCCGATAGAACTCTTTTGTGCGCTGCCGCACGCGCTGCGCTCCATCGATGGCTCGATGTCGGGTTTCACCGACGATGCGTTGGGCAGAATGGGCCGGGCGCGCCGCGTCACGCTTGCTTTGCCGCATTTCCAGGCCGTTGCGCTGGCGGTGGCGAGCGGGCCCTATCTGGCGGCCGTTCCAACGCAGTTCGCGGTTCAAGCTGCAAAATCCTTGCCGATTGGTATCTATCGAGCACCGATCTCGATCCCGTCGCCGGCCGTCAGAATGTACTGGCACGCGCGCCGCGACGATGAGCCACCGCATCGCTGGATCCGGGAGCAGATACTCGATGAGGTGGGAAAACTCGGCTTCAAGGACTGGGACGCTCCCGCGAGTGCTCACCCAGCGGTATAGCCGTAATTGGAGCGGAATGCAGCGCCGAGCAACGCGGGCGGTCAAGCGCGGGAGCTACCACCGAGTATGAGCTTTATCCGGCCGAGGCTAACCCGACCGGCCCGGGATGGCGCAGCGCCAGCCGGCCCGCGACGAAATCCTTGACCTGGCGCACGGCCTGCTCGCGCGTGACGCTGCCTGGCTGCAGGCCAAGCCTGAGCCACAGTCCGTCGATCAGGGCGGTGACGCCGAGCACGATCTCGTCGGCCGCTTCCGGCAAAGCGAGGCCGCGCAGGCTGGACAAGAGGTTCGAGCGCATGCGCGCGTGGATCACCTTCTGGATGCGCGCCAGCTTCTCGTCGCGCGCCACCTCGGCGCAGAGCGACAGCCAGGCGTGGCAGAGCGGCGGCAGGAACAGGTGCTCCTCGAAATCGCCCTCGATCACGGCGTCCACCCGTTCCATCGGAGACCGCGCCCGCTGCAGCCTGGCGACCACGGCGTGACAGAGCACGGCGTTGGCTTCGCGCATGGCGTGCTCGAACAGCTCCTGCTTGTTGCGGAGATAATGCAGCACGATGCCCTTCGAGGCGCCGCCCTGGGCCGCGACCTTTTCCAGCGTCGCGCCAGCGATGCCTTCGCGCTCCAGAACAGCGAAGGCCGCCTGCCGCAACTCCTTGCGGCGTATGTCGCTGAGGCGCGTGAGTTTCACCGGACCGATCTCTCCGGATCCCGTCTGGTGGTGGGCGCAGGACTGCGGCCACAACCCGCATTGGGAAGACCCGGCCTTTGTCGCCGCGGCCATAGCGGGTATGTTGCCTCGCGGCTGACTATCTCAACAGCGACCGGGTCGTCGGCGTCAGGCGCAACGTCTCTGCTGGCTTCGTCGAAACAGCTTGCATGGTTTCACGAACCGCTTGCCATGCCGGCGAAGCGGCGAGGGCGGCCCGATAGCTCGCATGGGCGTTGCCATCGTCGAAATCGATGACTGCGATGAAGACGTTGTCGGCGGCACGCACAGGCAAACGCGGAAATGTGTTTTCGGCGTGCTCGCTGATGAACGCGCCGAGCAGCCGGGCACCGTTTGCCGCAAGCTGAGGAACCGCCTGGAAACGCTCGCCAAAACCGGCCTCGGCACCCGGCTGCAAATGATGAATTGAGATCTCAACAAAGCCGGGCAAGCGGCTCCGGTCGCTCATAGTTTCGGCCTCGGCAACTGTCGGCCGAAGCAACCCTGAGAGATCGAACGCCGCATCCGGCCAGGCCGGCTTCAGCAACAGCACGTCGTCGGAATCGATCATCGTCGCATTGGCGGCATCGCGATGCGCGGCCCAGACCGGCCCGCCATAGAAGGCACTCAGCGCGTCCTTCCTTGTCTCCATATCCGCGAAGCCGCGCAGCCAGACGAACATGTCGGGTCGATCGAGATCGCGGAACTGGCCGATGACGGTCAGGCCGGTCGCTTCCTGCGTTTCGACGAGCTCCCGGTCGAACAGCGCGATCAGCGTTTCGCGCTGCCCGGGCTTCAGCGTGTATTGCCTAAGCTCGACGACGGGTGAGGCAAGGCGGGAAGGTCGGTTCATGGCCAGAATCTCAAAACAGGATGATTATCCTGTTTATAAACAGACCGGTTGTCCTGTTTTGTCAATCTGCTATTTTCTTCCCTTCTCCCCTTGTGGGAGAAGGTGGATCGGCGCGCAGCGCCGGGACTGATGAGGGATGGGTGACGGATCGCCGTCATTGCCAAGCTGGAGCACCCTCATCCGTCGCCTTCGGCGACACCTTCTCCCACAAGGGGAGAAGGTGGGAGATGGCGATAGGCAAAAAGCGCACCAACAATCCGGACGGCATGCGCCGACGCGTCCTCGACGTGGCGGAAGACACCTTCCAGGCGCGCGGCTACCACGCCTCGAGCCTCGGCGATCTGATGGCGGCGGCCGGCGTCACCGGCGGCGCGCTGCACCATCATTTCCCGACCAAGAAGGCGCTGGCGCTGGCGGTGATCGAGGAACGGGTAGCGGCAGCGGTCCGGGAAACCTGGATCGACCCGGTGCTGGCGGCGCCTTCGGCTCGCGAAGGCGTGCGGGCCGTGTTCGAGGCCGTGGCCGAAGAGCTCGAGCAACAGGGCTATGTGCGCGGCTGCCCGCTCAACAATCTGGCGCATGAACTGTCGCTGGCCGACGACGAGTTCCGCCTGGCGCTGGCCAGGATCTTTGCCGATTGGCGGCGGGCGATCGCTGACAAGATCCGGGCCGACCAGCTGGGCGGCGGGGAGAGCGCAATCGATCCGGAGCGTTATGCGGCGCTCACCGTGGCGGCCTATTCCGGCGCCATGTCGATGGCCAAGACATCGCAGGACGCCGGAGTGTTGCGGGAGTGTTTGAAGGGGGTCGAAAGTTTCGCACTATCGCCACCGCAGGGCAGGTTGAAGCGCCGGCGTCGCGTGTTGCCACGGCCGAAGGTCAGATAATGCATGCGGTGAGGGAAGGATCGCGTCGACGACAATGACGCCTCACTCCCTCAACGGCTTGATCGTCTCGAACCCCACCTCGCTCTGTGCGCTCGTCCCTTCATCATACCGCCGCGCCAGCACCGCCTGCAGGTCGGGCGAATAGAGCGCGGTGAAGGTGTCGATGACATTGCCATTATCGCCGGTGATCGTTTCGCCGACCACGAGCACGTTGTATTTGCAGTCGCCGAGTTTATAGGTGTCCTTGCCCTTGACGGCTAAAGCCAGAATCTCGGTGCCATTCGGCGCCTTTTTTGAGGACAGCCGCACGAATTCGGTCTTGCTCTTGGCGCCCGCCTTCAGCGGGAACAGCTTCTTCAAGTCGCCGAGCGGGATCATCGAGAGCCGCCCAGTGTCGCTGTCGCGGAACACTTCGATCAGCCCGGCATAGAGATACTGCGTCTGCGGTGAGTCTGACTCATATTTGTTGGTGACCGCGACCATGCCGCCGGGCGCTGGGCGGAATTCGCTGCGGATACCGGGCTTTTCGAGCACGAAGCCGGCTTTCGCGGATTTGCCGTCGACGCAATCGGCAGCCTGCGCGGCGCCGGCGAGCATGGCGAACGTCATGCCGATTGTGAGGGTCTTCAGGCCTTCCTCCCCTGGATGCATGTTCCAAAGCAATGACAGACCCCCGCCGCGCTGTCGATCCAACGCTTTCATGCCTTGGCATGAAAAGTCTCCAGCGCGATGGCCGGGAACTGGACGAGGCGGTCCGCAAGAGCTTTTCATGCCTTGGCATGAAAAGTCTCCGGCGCGATGGCCGGGCATTAAACTGGACGAGGCGGTCCGACGGTGTTTAATCGGGTGACGATGAATCGCCCTTCGCCAGCAACCGTTTCGCGCCGCATCTTCATGGCTCAGTTGGGAGGCTTCGCCGCCGCCTGCGTTCGTCCGCGCACGGCCTTCGGCCAGACCGGCAAGCGCATCCAGCCGATCGACGCCACCTTCCTTTTCATCGCCGATATCCATGCCTGCCGCATGGCGAGCGGACTCAGCCCGAACTGCCTGCAGGAAGGCAAGACCGATGCAGCACTTCTGCGCAACGTCGCGGCCTTGAACGCGATTGCCGACAAGAAGTGGCCGGCCGAGATCAACGGCGTCTCCACTGGCCTCCATTCGGCCGGCACCCGCATCGGCACGCCGCTCGGCCTCGTCACCGGGGGCGACATCACCGACGACGGCGGCGGCCAGGTCACCGAGCCCAGCGAAGGCACGCAGCTTCTGCAGTTCTCCCAGCGCTATCAGGAAGGCATCGGGCCCGACCGCGTCCATATCCCGGTCTATGTCGGGCTCGGCAATCACGATCTCGACCAGAACGGCTCACCGCCGCATGTCGAGTGGTATCGCCGCGAATTGCGCGACTACGTCGAGGTCAATCATCGCCCCGGCGTGTTCTTCAGGCCGCCGGTGCCGGCAACCGAATACGATGTCGACACCGACTGCTATTCCTGGGACTGGGGCGGCTTGCACCTCATCCAGATGCACCGCTTCGCCGGGGACACCGGCCACGGCGTACCGAGCAGCCTGCCCTGGCTGAGGCAGGACCTCGCCACCTATGCCGGCGACGGTCGTCCAGTTGTCCTGTTCCAGCATTATGGCTGGGACACTTTCTCGACCGAGCGCTGGGACCCGGTGAAACGCACCTATGACGACGAGGGCGCCGGCCGTCCGCACTGGTGGGGCGAGACCGACCGTCAGGCGCTGCTGGCCGCAATCAAGGGCTACAATGTCATCGCCGTCTTCCATGGTCACCAGCACCAAGTGCCGATGATCTACCAGCGCGACGGGCTCGATATCGTCAAGCCGAAGGCCGCGTATCTAGGGGGCTTCGCCCTGGCGCGGGTGACGGCCGGCAACATGGATGTGGTATTGGGCGAGGCGGTCGGCGATCACGGCGAGATCGTCTTCACCAACGCCTTGGCCAAGCAATTCCAGACATGAAACGGCCGCCTCCTGGCGGCCTCTTGCGACCAAAACCAGAACACCTTGCGGACTTATCCTTCACGTCGCCACAGGTCTTCTGCACCTTGCCGGCGAGCTTGTCGGCGGCGCTTCAGATCTGGGTTCGCCGGCGGTGGCCTTGCCGGCCGCCTGCTTGACCGAACCCTTCATTTGCTTGGCAATGCCGGCGACCTGATCCCTGTTCACCATGCGCGCATCTCCTGGGTCTGGATGAGAGCTGGATGCGAGAGCCGCATCCGGCAGCCAAACGAACAGAGTTTGTGGTTCCACAAACCGGCGTTGCGACAATGACTTTCGGCACGAAGGTGAAGCGGCTAGGTTGGGCCGCAACCTGCATGAGGAGAGGTCAGTCTTGGCTGAATTCACACTCTATATCGGCAACAAGTGCTTTTCCTCCTGGTCGTTGCGGCCCTGGGTGGCGATGAAGCACCTGCAGATACCTTTCGAGGAGGGTTTCGTGCGCCTGCGCACGCCGGAGACCGCCGCCAACCTCGCCAAGATCTCGCCGACCGGCCTGGTGCCGGTCCTGGATCATAAACTGCCGAAGGGAGGAGGCAGGATCGTCTGGGAGACCCTGGCCATCCTCGAATATCTGGCCGATCTCTATCCAGAAAAAAGGCTCTGGCCGGAAGAGCTCGGCGCCCGAGCGCTGGCGCGTTCGGTGGCGACCGAGATGCACTCCGGCTTCCGCGAGGTCCGTTACGGCTGGCCGATGAATCTGCGCCGGCCGAAATCCCACAAGCCGCTCGATGCCGAGGGCGAGGCGCAGCGGGCCAGGATCGAAGCGATCTGGCGCCGGTGCCGCGAGCAATATGGCGAAGGCGGCCCGTTCCTGTTCGGCCATTTCACCGCGGCCGATGCCATGTATGCGCCTGTGGTCACGCGCTTCGACACTTATGGCGGCGGACTGGCGTCCGTCACCCGCGCCTATGTCGACGCGGTGTTGGCGACGCCGGCGATGCAGCACTGGTATGCGGAAGCGGCCAGAGAGCCCTGGCCTGAACCCGGGCCGCACGAACAGGATTGAGCGCGAGCCCCGTCCGCAAATTGCATCAACTGCTCGGATGGGGGACTTCAAGCCTTAGCTGCGCGGCCTATGTGATGGGACGGATCGGGCTCTGGAGATTCCTCATGACAACTGCAAATTCACCGCTCACGGACAAGGTCGCGCTTGTCACCGGCGCTTCGTCCGGCATTGGCGAGGCCACCGCAATGGTCCTTGCCGCGGCCGGCGCGAAAGTCGCGGTCGCCGCCCGTCGTGCCGATCGCCTCAAGGCGATAGTTGCGCGCCTCGAAAAGGCGGGCGGCAAGGCACTCTCCATCGAAGCCGACCTCGCCAAGGGCGGCGATATCACCGCGATGGTCGACAAGGCCGTATCCGAATGGGGACGGCTCGACATCCTCGTCAACAATGCCGGCGTCATGCTGCTTGCCCCCGCGGCCGAAGCCGACCTCGACGATTGGCGGCACATGATCGAGCTCAATCTGATTGGCCTCATGGCAACCACCAAGGCGGCGCTGCCGCACCTGAAGACTTCCAAGGGTCATGTCGTCAACGTCTCCTCGGTGGCCGGCCGGGTCGCCAATCCCGGCGCCAGCGGCTATGCGGCGACTAAGTTCGGCGTCGTCGCCTTCTCGGAGTCGCTGCGCCGCGAAGTCTATGCCGACAAAGTGCGCGTCACGGTCATCGAGCCCGGCCTCGTGCGCACCGAACTCGGGGACCACATCACCAACGCGCAATCCAAAGCCGGACTCGAACACCGCCTCGCCACGATGGAAGCACTCACTGCCGAGGATATCGCCAACGCGATCCTCTATGCCGTCAGCCAACCGCCGCGCGTCAACGTCAACGAGATCCTGATCCGCCCGACCGACCAGGAACGCTGAGGCGGCAGGTCAAGCAGAAATTGACGGGAGCCGTCGTTCGGCATAATATGTAACCGAATGGATACGCATTATGCCGCAAGCTGAGCAAGACCGTTCCGTCTTCCGCGCCATCGCCGATCCAACGCGGCGCGCCATCCTCGACCGCTTGCGAAAAGGCCCGGCGCCGGTCAACGAGCTGGCGTCCGCCTTCGCGCAGAGCAGGCCTGCCATTTCCAAGCATCTGAGAATCCTGCGTGAACTCAATGTGGTCTCCGAGCGGCGGCAGGGCCGCGAACGTGTCTACCAACTGGAGCCGGCGGAGTTGAAGGACGTCGCGGACTGGATTCTGCCTTACCGCGGTTTCTGGCAGCAGAGCCTCGGCAACCTGAAATCCTATCTGGAGAACGAATGATGGCCGTCAGCGACAGACCGCGCGCAATCGCCGACGTTTCCACGGGCACCATCCTTGCCGCGGTGACGATCGCAGCGCCGCCGCAGCGCGTATTCCGCGCCATCACCGCCGAGGATCAGATCCCCCTCTGGTGGGGCGCCGACAACATGTATCGGACGACGAAGCACGTGGCTGATGTCCGGCCGGGCGGCGCGTGGCGCTCCGAGGGCAAGGGCTCCGACGGCCAGGAATTTCACGTCGGTGGCGAGTATATCGAGGTTGAGCCGCCGCATCGGCTCGTCATGACCTGGAAGGCGCCCTGGGACGGCGACAACATCACAACCGTCAGCTATACGCTGGAGGCGGTCGAAAACGGCACGCGGCTTACGTTGCGCCACGAGGGCTTCGGCCAGCGCCACGACTCCTGTCGCGATCACGGCTCGGGCTGGGAACGGGTGCTGGACTGGCTTGGCGACTTCCTCGCCAAGGAGACCGGTGCCAAGCCGCTTTCGGTCTTTCATTGCCGGCTGATCCCGCCGCGCCCGGATTTCGCTTTCACCTTGACGGAAGAGGAGCGGGCGCTGATGGCAGCGCATGCCGATTATCTGCGTGGCAAGCTCAACGAAGGCGCGGTGATCCTGTTCGGTCCTGTCGCCGATCCGGCAGGTCCCTGGGGACTTGGGATTGTCCGCGCCAGAGACGAGGCCGAAGTCAAGGCTCTTACGGATGCCGACCCGACAGTGCGCTCAGGCCGCGGTTTTCGCTATGAAATCCTGCCTATGATGAGCACGATCATGTGACGCAAAAACGCCTCTCGCGCTTTTTACGGTGCGGGAGGCGTCTTTTGTCAGCTCTCGTGAGATTGCTCTCTTGGATTGCTGACCATATTCCAATGTGCGGATGCCGGATTGGTTCCGGCCGTTCGCGTTTTTTTTTCGGAAGCTGGCGGCCATTTTTCGATATCAGTACCGGCACGATAAAGCTCAACGTCACCGCGGCAGCCCGCCGACTGCTAGGCCGACGTCTTTGTCGCTAGAAGCGCGGCTACGAAATGGCTGCGGACACGTCCGCCGACCAGTTGCAGGTTGCCTTAGCGAAACCCACTTAGCCGTAACCAGCGATGTAACTGGCATCGCCAATTGCGAAAGAAGGTCGGGCCGATGTCTGACTTTTTCGTTTCCAGGAGTGGATTGTTCGTCACGGCTTGATTGCGATGTGCTAAGCAGCCCGCAGAAATGTGAATGCTCCGAACCAGGAAGAAGATTTTGTCCCTAATTCCGAAAACATCGCGCGATCAGGCCGAGTCCCTTTTCAGCAAGTCGCGGACCCAGTCGATGTCGCTCAACCGCATCATGTCCGAACGGGATGCCGTCGGCCAGGCGAGGGAGGCCAAGACCGCGCGCCTGCGCGAACTGCGGCTGGAGAAGGAAGCAGAGACGGCTGCCCTCGCTGCCCCCGCCTCGAAACGCGCAAGCAAAGCCTGATGGCCACCAAACGCATCCCGCCAAGGCCGATCGCGGCCGACTCGACCATTGCCGATATGGTCGATGTTCTGGACAAGCCAGTCGAATATGTCCGGCGCGTCTTGGAGAAGCTGGAGCGCTGCAGGCGCGTCCATGGCGATGCCCAGGTGCGGCTTGGTGTGCGCAGCCGTGCCGAATGCCCGAACTATCTGATCGAATATGTGCGAGAGGATCGCAAGACCCACGAACGCGTGGCCCATTGCGATGCGGCCTATAGCGGCAGCACGCATCGCGAACTGGCGCCGCATCACATCGAGGAGACCAGGAACTGGTCACCGGAGGAAATGAACATTACGGCGGTTTCGGCGCTGATCGGCCGCCTGCGCAATCCGCGTGCACCGTCACCGCATGTCGCTGAAGAGAACTGATATGGCCATAAGATACTCCGCCAAGGGTCAGCCTGCCGAAAAGCCGACCAAGCCGTCTGCCGCAAAGCCGGGCCAGCCGGTCGCAGCTCCGAAGGCCGACGGACCGGTCGCGACCGATCTATTCGAGAGATCGGCAGAAGCGCCGCCGCGCAAGACGGGCAAGAAGAAATAGCGCCTTGCGGCACGACTCCGGCCACAGCCGCTTTCCTTGGCTGCCGGATCCGGCGGCCAAGGCAACAGCCGCCTTCGATTGCCAGAGCTGCGGCGCCTGCTGCGCCTATTCGGCCGAATGGCCACGCTTTTCGACCGAGGAGGATGAGCAACTCGATCGTATCCCGGCCGAACTGATAGCCGCCGACCAGTCCGGCATGCGCTGCGAGGGCGCGCGGTGCTCGGCGCTCACCGGCGAGGTGGGCAAGCATACGGCCTGTGGCATCTACGACCTGCGCCCCGATGTCTGCCGTGCCTGCATGCCCGGCGGCGACGACTGCCTGATGGCGAGGGCAGCGCATGGGCTGGCGCTCGCTAATCTCCCCCCTTGAGGGCATATGCGCTAAGATAGCTTTGGCATGGCTTGAAACTTGCGCTTTCGTGGTGGCTCGCGCCAACGATGTCGCAAGGCATGGAGATTTCGGCGCAG
>NZ_JAIUHR010000039.1 GCF_020165195.1 Mesorhizobium sp. CA14
AGCGTCGCGCCCGCGCCGATCGTCGCGTTGACAGTATTGGAGCCGGCGGTGAAGGTCACCGTGTCATTGCCGGTCCCGAGTGTTACCACGTTGCCGCTGCCGCCGTTGACGGTGAGGTTCAGACCATTTTTTAGGGTCAGGCCTTCACCGGTTCCCGAGAGCGTGACGTTCTCGACGCCGCCGAGGGTCACGAGGGTATTGAGATCGAAGGATCCCGATCCGGAGAGGACCAGCGTGTCGGTGCCGTTGCCGCCGGTGAGGCGATCGCCCGCGTTCAGCGTCGCGCCCGCGCCGATCGTCGCGTTGACAGTATTGGAGCCGGCGGTGAAGGTCACCGTGTCATTGCCGGTCCCAAGTGTTACCGCGTTGCCGCTGCCGCCGTTTACGGTGAGGTTCTGACCATTTTTCAGGGTCAGGTTTTCACCGGTTCCCGAGAGCGTGACGTTCTCGAAACCGGTGAAGGTCGCAAGCGTGTTGAGGTTAAGCGATCCCGATCCGGAGAGGACCATCGTGTCGGTGCCGCTGCCGCCGTTGAGGCGATCGCCCGCGTTCAGCGTCGCGCCCGCGCCGATCGTCGCGTTGACTGTGTTGGAGCCGGCTGTAAAAGCCACCGTGTCATTGCCGGTCCCGAGGGTTACGGCGTTCCCGCTGCCGCCGTTGACGGTGAGATTCTGACCGTTCTTGAGCGTGAGGCTTTCACCTGTGCCGGTGAGAGTGACATTCTCGAAACCGGTGAAGGTCGCAAGGCTGTTGAGGTTAAACGATCCCGATCCGGCGATGTTGAGTGTGTCCGCCCCGCTGCCACCCGTCAGGGCATCGCCATTGTTCAGGGTCGCGCCGGCTCCGATCGTCGCGTTCACCGTGTTGGAGCCGCCGGTGAAAGTCACCGTGTCATTGCCGGTCCCAAGCGCCACCGTGTTGCCGCTGCCTGCGCTGACAATCAGATTTTGACCATTCTTCAGGGTCAGGTTCTCACCCGTGCCGGTTAAAGTGACATTCTCGAAACCAGTGAAGGTAGCCAGGCTGTTGAGGTCGAACGATCCCGATCCGGAGATGCTGAGAGTGTCGACGCCGCTGCCGCCGGTCAGCCGATCGCCGCTGTTTAGCGTCGCGCCCGCGCCGATCGTCCCAAACACGGTGTTCGCACTTGAGCCGCTGAAAGTGACGCTATCATTGGCTGTTGTGAGCGTTCTTGATGGCATGACGTCCTCCCCGATTCTTGTTTTGAGCCGGCAGCCGAAAACGCAGAGACCTGACTAAGAGCCGCTCAGGATCTCAGAGTGTTACGCCGCTCAGTATTTCCCTGTGGGAATTTTTGCCCCGAATTTCTGCCAGCGTGCCGACCATCGTATGCCGAAAGGACGGGCGCCGGGGCAAACGCAACTGCCTTAAGCAGAATACGCAAGATATGACATGCGGAGCGCATTGCAACGATGTCCCACCTGGAGCTAAATAAGAAAGCACTAATGCAATAAAGAGTCGAGAGGAGAACGTGCGCCAACTCCAATTTCGTGAAGGCACGATCGTGGCAAAGTTGGAGGAGGCCGCTACCATCTCACTCGTATACCCAACGAACGATGGCTGCCGCCCTGTAAAGCCACTTGGGAAATTGGCGAGAGATCGAAAAGCGACAATCTAGAAGGAGGCCTGGGGGCGGTTCAGCCCGACCTTTCCACACAGCTAGGGGGAAATCAATTTGGGTAAACTCCACAACGAATTGAAGACGATCTCCAAAAGCGTGATTGAGATGGGGCTGTTCTCCGCCGCCATGAACGTCTTGATTTTGATTACTCCACTCTACATGATACAGATCTACGATAGGGTAATACCATCGTCAAATATTAACACACTGTTATATTTGAGTTTAATTGCGACACTCTGTGTCTTCCTTTTTGGTATCCTAGAAGTGCTTAGGGGAATATACGCAAGTCGCCTCGCGGCGCGGCTTGACGTGAATTTTGGCCCGACATCCTTTCTTGCTGCCATGAATGGACCGCGGGCTGGACTTGGGGATGTCCAAGCGCTGCGTGACCTAGCCACGGTGCGGGGGTTTGTCGCCTCGCGAACACTCTTCTATCTGTTTGATCTACCGTTTGGCCTACTCTTCATTGGGCTGCTGTATTTCATTCACCCGTTACTGTTCCTCGCGACCGCCGTCGGAGCGGGTTTCATGGTTGCCATTGCAGTGTTGAACCAAGCGGTGACTTCAACCTCAAGCAGAGGAGCCGCAGAAAACCTTGCTGCGGCGATGAATTCGGCCCAGGCCTTTTCGCGAAATTTCGAGACGGTTCGCGCGCTGGGCATGGTATCTAACGCGATTGAGTTCTGGGGCGTCCGCTTTTCGGGCTTCCTGCACGCCTCTGATCGAGTTGCCCGCGTCAATGCCTTCTATGGAGGTCTCTCCAGAGCCACGCGAACCGGCCTGCAAATCGCGATACTAGGGGCCGGAGCTTACTTGGTTCTCCACAACGAAATCACTGCGGGCATGATATTCGCTTCTTCGATGATAGCGGCTCGGGCTTTGCAACCTCTTGACCAGATAATTGGAAGTTGGCGGCAAATTGTCGAAGCCAACACGGCATGGAATAGGCTTTCGGTCGCGGCACGCGGCCCGGGGAATTGGCATGACGTGGCGCTGCCGACCCCAAGAGGGGCGTTGACCGTCGATCAAGTCATTTATCAGGTTCCCGGCTCGACCGACGGCTTGCTACCCCTAATTAAGCGGGTGAGCTTTGAAGTGGCAGCGGGGGAAACGGTTGCCATCGTTGGGCCCTCCCAAGCTGGCAAGTCAACTTTGGCGCGTCTGATCGTCGGTGCCATCGAGCCTCGGTCGGGGGCGATCCGGATCGATGGTGGTGAAATTCGGAATTGGGACCCGGAGGACCTCGGCCGGCACATCGGCTATCTCCCCCAGGACGTGGAACTCTTCCCAGGCACCATCGGCCAGAACATTGCTCGTTTTACCCCGGATGCGTCGGATGCAAGCATAGTTGAAGCGGCGTTGCGCGCGCAGGTTCATGATCTCATCCTCGGTCAAAAGCACGGATACTCTACTTTGATCGGTCCTACCGGCGTTCGCCTCTCTGGCGGCGAACGCCAACGCATTGGTCTCGCGCGCGCCTTCTATGGCGAACCAAAAATCCTGGTTCTTGATGAGCCAAATGCAAATCTTGATGCGCTCGGCGAGGCAGCACTCGAGCGGGCTATTATGCAAGCCCAAGCGCAGAAGAGAACGGTGATCGTGATAACTCACCGGCCGTCTCTTGCCGCCAAATGCGATCGCATTCTCATGCTGTGTAATGGCCAAGTCGAGATCTTTGGCCCCAGCAAGGAAGTGCTCGACGGGCTGGCCCAGAGACAGAGCCAGGTGCTTCCATCGGAAGTGTCTCAATCCGTTCCGCCGCACCTTCCTCATATTGACAAGGATAGGCACCAATGACGGCTCGAAGCGAATCCGGGCAGCTTGTGGCACAGGCGTATCGTTGGCAGGACAGCGTCGATACGGGCACAAACCGGATCGTCCTGGCTGCCTTCGGGGTCGTGATTGCGTTTCTAGTTGGATGCGGGGTTTGGGCAGCCACGGCGCCGATTGCGGGGGCAACGATTGCGCCTGGCGTAATTGTGGCCGCAGGTCAAAACGTTATGATCCAGCATCTCGAAGGAGGGATAGTCCGCAGCATCAGAGTGCGGGAGGGGGATAGGGTTTCAAGAGGCCAGGCCCTTATTGTGCTTGATCCGATACTTGCTCAGGCACAACTAAACCGTGTCCTTAAACAATGGGTTGCGCGGAAGGCTGAAATCGCGCGGCTCGAGGCAGAGCGCGATGGGTTAAAGGAAATCGTATTTCCCAAGGATCTAGGCGGGTATTCAGATGCTTCGGAGTTCAGTGACGTCCTCCGGGAGCAGAGCAAGGAATTCCTAGCTCGGCTCGCCCGTTACACCGCCGAAGCGGAAATTTTGAAACAACGCGTTACAGCTCTTCAGGAGTCTATTGGAGGACTAAGGGCTCAGGAGAAGGGAATGGAGAATCAACTTACGATCGTCAACGAAGAGACGGATCGTAAGAAAAAGCTGTTGGAGAAGGGCCTGACAAATCGTTCCGAGTATACGGATCTGCTGCGCAGCAGTGCTGAACTGGCGGGTCAGACTGGATCGCTGGAAGCGCAGATTGCGAGCTCTGAAACTCAGATTGGAGAAGCTCAAGAGCAAATCGAGCGACTGACGACCAGTCGCGTTGAGGACGCCGACGGGGAACTTAACAAGGTTCGCGCGGATGTAGCTGATCTTGAGGAACAAATAAATGCCGCTCGATCGGTGCTCGATCGCACTACCATCCGGGCGCCGGTCGACGGCATCATCGTTCGATCCCTCTATAACTCGGAAGGCAGTGTCATTCGGGCTGGCGAGGCAGTGATGGAGCTTTTGCCCACGACGAACGAATTGATCGTCGAGGCCAAAATAAAGCCGGAAAACATCGACGCGATCCGGGTGGGGCAAGACGCAAATATGATGTTCACGGCCATGAATACGAGAACCACACCAAAAGTGCCTGGAAAAGTGTTTTACGTTTCCGCGGATCGGTTAGTGACGCCCAACACGGGACTGTCGTACTACACGGTACGCCTTCGAATGGTCGACCAATTGCCGCCACAGATCAAACCAGATCAGATCTACCCAGGAATGCCGGTGGAGACATTTATCTCAACGGGCGAGCGAACATTCCTGGACTATCTTGCCAAACCGCTGTCGGATTCGTTTCAGCGGGCTTTCCGGGAACGTTAACTTCATGATAGCGGCGCAATTCTCCAGCTCGAATGCGAGCATCGGGCTTTTTATTAGGAGACCGCTAATGTTAGTTGGACCTGCCGCTCGGTTTGCATGCAAATTGCAATTTCATCCCTAAAGCAGTCGGTCCGCATTCGGCCCCAAATAAACATTCATGGTCGTCGTCATGGGGGCTTGTCAGCGGGCAGGCGAAGGCCTTGATGTAGACAAGCCATTGTAGCTCAGAGATATTGGCCAACTAATCCGGTTCTTTCTGAGCCACCGACGCCGCCAGCGCCTCCGTTTTACATTTAACGGAGCACACCAACGGCCTCTCGAACGGGCTGATCTGGCCGAAGGACGGCTGAGCCTCGACCGCCTATACCGCAATGGCGCGTCGCGAGTTTCTTCCCCTGGGCGAAGCCCATTCCTCGCGCAACCGAGAAACGCGCGCCTGCGCCATCCTGCGCTTTGCTACGGTCGCAAGCGATGCGGCAGCGGTCGCCTTCGGCCTCACGATCGCCATCGAGGCCGCATGGTGCGGGCTCGGAAACGAGAACGGAGACTGAAAATGGCTACCATCGGCACCTTCAAGAAGACCAATGAGAACGAGTTCACCGGCGAGATCATCACCCTTAGCGTCCAGGCCAAAGGCGTGCGCATCGTCCCCGATACCCGGGCGAGCGGCGAGAACGCTCCAAGCCACCGCGTGGTGGTCGGCAAGGCCGAAATCGGCGTCGCCTGGTCCAAGCGCTCCAACGAGGGCCGTGACTATCTCGGGCTTAAGCTCGACGACCCGAGCTTCACCGCTCCGATCTACGCCAACCTCTTCGCCGACGAGGAAGGCGAGGGCCATAGCCTCATCTGGTCCCGCCCCAACCGCCGCAACGGCGAGTGAATCGGCAGACGCCTCGCCCGGTACCGGGCGGGGCGTCTTCTGATGGCGCGAAAGCCTTCCGCGCCGCCGGTCTATCCGACCGGGTTCCTGTTACAGGATGCGCTGCTTGATACGAGATGGCGCGAAATGCTCGAGCGCGGCTACCGCCCATCGATGCACGCGCCTGCGCCACTCCCGACGGCCTCTTAGTGGTGCGAAATAGCGCCCCTCAATTGCGCACCTGATCACCGCCCCCTTGCTCCTCCATCCTGGCCATCGATCG
The DNA here is from genome assembly GCF_020165195.1 of Mesorhizobium sp. CA14. GTDB lineage: Bacteria > Pseudomonadota > Alphaproteobacteria > Rhizobiales > Rhizobiaceae > Mesorhizobium. Next base: position 5,925 of record NZ_JAIUHR010000039.1, read on the forward strand.
CCGTTCAACCGCAACGGCCGGAAGGAGAAACCTCATGAACGCCGACGCCGCGCCACTGCCGCCGCGCTACCTGCGCACTTCTGAAGCCGCGCATTTCCTCAGTCTCTCGGCGCGCACGCTTGAGAAACATCGCACCTACGGCACCGGGCCTGCCTATCGCAAACTCGGCGGCCGCGTCGTCTACGCCGTCGACGACCTCCAGGTCTGGGTTCAGCGCGGCGCGAAGACCTCGACATCCGATCCGCACGGCTCGGTGCTGCCCGCCAAGCCTCAGGTCGCCCGCCTGATCCCCTATGCGGGGCGCGAAAGGCGCTGAGCCCGCTGATTTCCCCCTTGTCTGCCAGACCACGTCCACCATTGGAGCGCGAACAGCTCGACCTGTTTCAGGCGCTGCCGGGCGTCGTCGCGCCACGCGATGCGCAGGACCTCATGGCCTATCCCTTCTTCTCCCTCGCCAAATCCAGGCGCGTCGCGCCGATCGACTTTCACGCCGGCGATGTGGCGATCCGTGTCGAAGCTATGCCCGATCACGGCATGGCGACGATCTGGGATGCCGATATCTTGATCTGGGCCGCGAGCCAGATCGTCAGCGCGCGGGATGCCGGGCTGCGCACATCCCGCCTGATGGCTGCGACGCCATACGAGATGCTTACCTTCATCGGCCGCGGCGTCTCCAAGCGAGACTACCTGCGCCTCAAGGCGGCGCTGGATCGCCTGCAGTCGACGAGCGTCGTCACCTCCATCCGCCAACCCGCCGAAGGCCGTCGCCATCGCTTCTCGTGGATCAACGAATGGCAGGAGCGCTCGGGTCGAGACGGCCGTCCGCTAGGTGTCGAACTGGTTCTGCCCGACTGGTTCTATCGCGCCGTCATGGTCGATAAGCTGGGCCAGCCTCAAGCGATCGAGCCCGCAACCGCCGACTATAAGCCGACCGATCCGCAGATCGCGTGGCATCTCGCCCGCTTTATCGAGCAGGTACGCTCCATCCCCGCTGACCCGATCATCCTGCGCCAGGACTGGCTGCGCGCCTATGATTGGACCACCGACCAGGGTGCGGCGGCGCTCAACGACTATGCCCGCGCAGCGGATCCTTTCGCCAAGGTCGGCAAGCAGCAGGTCGCGGTGGACATTTCTTCGGTCATCAGAGCCTCGCCGGGATCCTTTCGTGTCGCCTGGATCGAGCACCACTACGAAAACGGTCAGCTTTCAGACACCGAGCGCTGGACCGCGATCCTGACGATCGTGACGCAGATACCAAGCGACGCCGAACGGCTTCGCGCCAATCCGTTAGGCATTTACGTCAACGCCATCAACTGGTCGCGGGAGATGAGCCAATGAGCCCGACATCGCCTCTTGTTGCCGGCGCGACCTTCTCGAGATATCTGCTGTCGGCCATGCTGGCCTCGGGGACGGCGCTGCTTGCGGGTTGCGCCACGCCTGCGAAGAAGCCGCCGAAGATCAGCTACGATACCTATGTTCCGCCCTTGCCGCCGGCTCCGGCCGCCTCGACCGACCAAAGGCCGAAACCTCTTCGCGTGCCACCCGGCTGGGCGCCCACACGGGGCGGCGCCATCGGGCAAACGCCGGCCGCCCGTGTCGAGAACGCAAACGCCGCGGCGCGCGTGGAACCGCGCCGTGACGGCTACTACAACGCGATTCAGATCTACCCATGGAGCGAAGGAGCGCTCTATCAGGTCTACGCCTCACCTGGCCAGATAACGGACATCGCGCTTGAGCCGGGCGAGAGCCTGACCGGAGACGGTCCGATCGCGGCTGGTGATACCGCGCGCTGGATCATCGGCGACACCGAAAGCGGGTCCGGCACTGCCCGACGCGTCCACGTGCTGGTGAAACCCGCGCGGGCAGACATCACAACGAACCTTATCATTGCCACGGACCGGCGCAGCTATATGCTTGAGCTACGCTCAGGCGCGAAACCCTACATGCCTGCCGTTGCCTGGTCCTATCCGGCTCCGAAAGCGGGCCTCCTGCGGACGATCGCCACAACGCCGCTCATACCGGAGGTTTCGGCGCGAAACTATCGCTACGGCATTACCGGCGACAGCCCGCCCTGGAAGCCGGTGAACGCCTACGACGATGGGCGCAGGGTCTATGTCCAGTTTCCGCGGGGCATCGTGCAAGGCGAGATGCCGCCGATTTTCGTAATCGGTCCGGATGGCGACGCTGAAATCACCAACAGCCGCGTCTATCAAAACGTCCTGATCGTCGACCGCCTTTTCGGCGCGGCCGAACTGCGTCTTGGCGCCCGCAAGCGGCAGCAGACGGTAAGGATCGCTCGCACCGACGGAGGAAGAACCGATGGGTTGTGGCGGGGCCTAAGCGACAGCGCCGCGTCGAAGCTGTCGAACGCAACGCAAAGGGGAGCGCTGCGGCCATGAACGAGAAGAATATGGCCGTCGAATCCATGCGGCTTCGCGCCGACCCGCCGCGTGTGACGCGTCTGTCGCGCAAGATGCTCGCAGGCATCGGATTCGCCGCCGCCCTCGGTGTCGGCGGCGCGCTGATTTACGCTTTGCAGGACGCCAATACATTCAAGCAGGGCGAGGAGCTCTACCCTACCTCCAATCGGCCACCGGCCGACGGACTGACAAGACTGCCGCGCGACTATGCCGGCCCGATCCTTGGGCCGCCGCTGCCTGGCGATCTCGGCAGGCCGATCCTCGATGCTCAGAACAAGGGGCAGGCCGTCGTGCCCCCCTCAATCGCAAGCCCGGCGATTGACGAGACCGAGCAGCGCCGGCGAGCCGAAGAGGAAGCCGCCAGAACCTCGCGCGTCTTCTTCCAGACAGCGCAAGGAGATCCCAGGACCGCCGAAGCGTCCGCCCCTGCTGCTAGCGATCGTGCCAGTCAGAACGCTGCGCCAAATGCGCAGGATCGCCAGCTTTCCTTCCTGACCGCCGCCGCGGACCGGCGGACCGTAGCCCCAGACCACTTCACGCCTCCCGCGTCACCCTATGTGCTTCAAGCCGGTGCCGTGATCCCGGCCGCACTTATTACGGGTATCCGGTCGGACCTTCCCGGGCAGATCAGCGCTCAGGTGACCGAAAACGTCTATGACAGTCCTACCGGCCGCTCGCTGCTCATCCCGCAGGGCACTCGTATTATTGGGCAGTACGATAGCGGAATTGGTTCCGGGCAGCGCCGCGTGCTGCTTGTCTGGAATAGGCTGATCTTTCCCGACGGACGCTCCATCGTGCTGGAGCGGCAGCCTGGCGCGGACGCTCAGGGCTATGCCGGCCTGGAGGATGCCGTCGACTATCACTGGGGCGAGCTGTTCAAGGCCGCGGCGTTGTCGACCGTTCTGAGCGTTGGCGCGCAGGCCGGTTCTTCCGATCAAGATAGCGACATCGTGCGGGCTCTGCGAAGCGGCGCTTCCGATAGCGTCAGCCAGGTAGGCCAACAGGTCGTTCAGCGGCAACTCGCTGTCGCTCCGACGCTCACGATCCGGCCTGGGTTTCCCGTTCGCGTCCTCGTCACCCGCGACCTTGCCCTCGAAGCATACGGAGATTGACATTGGCCAAGTTGAAACTCGCAACGATCACCGACGACAAGCCAGTGAAGGTGACGGTGGAACTGCCGGCGCCCCTGCATCGCGATTTGGTGAAATACGCAGAGATCCTCGGGCGCGAGACCGGGCGGCCATCTGCCGATCCATCGCGCTTGATCGCGCCGATGCTTAAACAGTTCATCGCAACGGACCGCGGCTTTGCGAAAGCAAAAAAGGAGAAGGATTTTGAATCACAGGCGCCTGGCCAATCGCAACTTTTCTGGCCCGACCCCGGTTCGGCGCTTAAGGGCACAAACGGACATCAACCTGCCGACAATCCGGATGAAGCCATCGAAAATGATCCCGAGCCGACTTCGGCGTTGTGATGTTGGCCCGGTCGCCACCGTGTGCGGGAAAATTCGGGCCAGCTTCGCGAGGGCTACCAACGCTGGTAAAAATTAGATAGCGCCGTACACGCGTCCCGTTAGCAATCGGTCGCGTCGGTCTCGTGCTCGCCAGCCCACGTCGGAACGGCCGCTGACGCTTTGACGAGGACCAACGCCATCTCGATTGCTTCCTTGTCGCTTAGGGTTTCCGCCAGCGATTGCCAGGTCGCGAAATCGATGACGAGACCAATCGCCGCTTGGAGATACCGAGCGCCGTTCGATGCTGCCGGGGACCATGCCTCCGAGAGGATTTTGATGCTCCTGACGATCAGCTCCTGACGGCGGGCCAGGGCAGCCGCCACCACCGGCATCTCCCGATCGCGGTAGAGGTTTGCCAGAAGCCGCCGCTTGCGCCGGTAGTAGCCGTAGAGGCCGCGAAGGGCTTCCCGGAGCCGGCGCTCCGGATCGGCGACGGCGCGCCAAGTCTCCGGGTCGGGCGGAGGATCCTCAGCGAAGGAATAGGCGGTGCAGGCGGCAAAGATCGCAGCGTCGTCCGGAAAGTGCCGATAGACTGTCAGGCGCTGAACGCCCGCTTTCTTGGCAATCGCGCTGACTGTGGTTTGCGAAGGGCCGACGCTGCTATGCAGCTCGAACGCCGCCCGCGCCAAGGCAAGATGGGTCTCGTCGCGCTTCTCGGCCCGTCGGTGTAGCCGGTACTCGCGCTTTTGTTTCTGTTTTTTCAGTGAACGCACGTGATCACCGATATTGACTCCAGCCGGAATGCTCGCTATTGAGTGAACGTACGCGTATACTCAAATAAGCGCGGAGGATCAAATGCTCAACGCAGCATCCGTGGATAGCGCGTCGCGTCGTCTCCCTGAAGACGGCGGCGACAGAGTCTCCCTTGGCGGTCTCGGAATTCACTGGAAGATCGAGGGCGACGAGGCCGGAGGCCGCTTCGCCGTGGTCCATCATCCGCTGGCGCCGCGGGCGCTTGCCGCGCCCCTCCATCGCCATCACTGCGAAGACGAATATTCCTTCGTGTTGAAGGGAACGCTCGGGGCGTTGCTCGGCGACGATGTGATCACGGCCACGCCCGGCACCTGGGTGTTCAAACCGCGCGGCCAGTGGCACACATTCTGGAACGCGGGCGAAACGCCTTGCGAAATCATCGAGCTCATCTCGCCCGCCGGTTTCGAGAACTATTTTCGCGAACTCGCCGCCATTTGGCCGGATCGCTCGCAGGCCGTCCCCCTCCTTAAGAAGTATCAGTTGGATATGGACTTCGACAGCATCCCGAAGCTTTGCGCGCGGTTCGGATTGATCTCGGCGAGACCGGAAGCCGCCGCCTCTGCGTAACCGAGATCAAGCATCCTCGGGTCTCGTCGCCGTCCTGTTTCTCATTCTCGGGAATATCCGAGCGGCGATCGTCACCGCCTGTGTTATCCTGCTGTCGATGCTGTTCGCGATGACCGGAATGGTCCAGCAGGGGGTGAGGGCCAACCTGCTCAGGCTCGGTGCGATCGACTTTGAACTCATCGTCGACCACGCCCTCATCATCGTCGAGAACTGCCTGGGGTTGCTCGCGGAGGAGCAGCACCGTCGCCGACCGATAAACGCTGTCGCTCATCCGCTCGGAATGTCGCCTTTCGCACCATCGCGACATTTGCTGCGGTTGCACAGAGGCGGTCGGTGTCGGGGCGAAGCGGACATCACCGACGATTTATGAATACGCGCCCTAGGCAGAATGTCAGCTCTGAGAGGACAGCGATCGTCGCCAGCGATTTAAATCAGCTGCGAGGTCGTGCGGGACGGTATGGGAAGATTTCTGATTTTGGCCCACGAAAAATCAGTGAAATCCATAGTCTCGATAGAGGCGGAAACTCTTCCGCTGTACGCTTTGTAACAAAGTAGGTGCGTCCCAGATCGTCATCACGGCGATGACGGCGACGATGGCGAACAGCCGATTGTTGCGGTCGGTCATCCGACGGTAAACCTTAGAACCGAGCCAGCGCTTACTGATCTCCATCCGCTTTCACGAGCGGTTGGCGCCGCACGATGTCACGCAGCTCGAAGGCGAAGCGCTTGAGCGGCGACAGGCTTCACAGATTTTGGTCAGGATCGTGAAATGGGACGCCACCGGACCTATCGCCTCACGGCCGAATGAGGCTCGGTTGCTGTTGCTCCTGGACACGCTTTCCGAAGTTCAGAACGCTCAGGTCGGCACCGGCCGGACCGACGATTTGCAGGGCCACCGGCCCAAGCTGATCGTCAAATTCGAGTGGGATGCTGATGGCAGGTAGTCCAAAATAGTTGGCAAAAAAGGTGTTTGCAGGTGAGACGGCTTGATCACCGTCGCGACGCGCTTGCTCAACTGGCGGAACGGGATCCACGAGCGTCGGCAACACGATTATGTCCACGTCTGAGAACAGCCGCTCGTTGATAGCATAGCGTGCCGACTCGATTCCTGCGCGATCAAACCGCGCCTCCGAGAACGGCACTGTCACCTCCACACTCGAATCAACGATGCTCTTGATGGAGGACAGACCAGTTTCGAACTTGCGCCTCATTGCACCGGAAGCAGAATAGTTGCCCACCACTCCGAGCCGCAGCTTGTCTTTGGGCTCGGCAAGGACGCCCTCGGCCAAGATACCGAATACGACAGCAACATCCTCGACCACACGCGCCGTAATCGAAGTGTGGTTCAAGGCAACGATTGCGGGGTCGACTGGCTCCCCGCGAAGAATTCCAGCCGAGGAGATGCGACCGTAGCTGGGCTTGAAGGCCGTTACCGCACAGCAGGCCGCCGGGAGCCTGGCAGAGCCGACAGCATCGGTGTCGATGGTGGCAAAGCATATCCCCCTCGCGACCGCCGCTGCAGAGCCCCCGGACGAGCCTCCCGCGACGCGGTCTTTCATCCACGGATTGCGAACCGGACCAAAATAGCTTTCCAGGGATGTTGTCCCCATCCCGAGGGTGTGCATATTCGTCTTGCCCACGATCAGCGCCCCAGCCGATCGCAGCCGGCGCACCACATCAGCATCCTCAGCTGGAACGCGATTGGCGAACTTTTCCGAGCCCGCAGTCGTGCGCACCCCCGCGGTGTCGAAAAAGTCTTTGAGGCCGACCGGTACTCCGGCAAGAGGAAGGGCGGTTTTTCCCTTACTGGTGTCTTCCAGCATCACCGCAATGAAGGCGTTGAGCTCCTTGTTCGCATCAAGCCGCGTTTTGATGTCTCGCCGGATATCCTCGATCGTCAGTGCCTTGGTTTCAATTTGATGCCGGAGTTCAGTGATGGTCTTGGGTAACGGGTTTTTGTTCATGACAACCTCGCTTCTTGTTTGAGTGAGGAATGGGGAGCAGCCTTTCCAAGTAGTCCTTGAGCAGTGCGAACGACCAGTCCGCGACGCCAATTTTGCTCCAAGCTTTTGACGAAACAAACACTCCGGCAATACGGCCTGCGTGTAGGGGGCGATGTCCCGAGCTTACAGGCACGCCAACGGTGGAGAATTCAAAGCGGCTGAAGTCGCAGAGGTTTTGGAGCTCCGGACAAAATCCCGGATCAAGCAAGCCCGTGGAACTTCCGCCAAAGAAAGGGACGCCTCTTGCGCAGTCCAAGGCCAAGCGCATTATGTCGCGTCCGCGCAACAAGGAGTTCTTCGCCGTTGTTAGGCGGGCGCAAGCCGTCGGTTCTTTGTCTGAATGTGCGGCGCGTTCCTGCGCCGGCTCAGCCCTTCCTTGGTTCAACCGTTTCGCACGCGCCGTCCTTCGCCCGGGCCCCGCTTGAGCCTACCTGAAAATTTCTCTATGGTATCTTACCAGGAAGATATACCAGGTGAACCTCTGTCCTTTGCGATCTCCGGCGTTGTCCGTTGATGAGCGATATCACCAGGTCCCCGCACCATCAAAACGAGGCGAGAACCATCATGATCGAAATGAAACGAGCCGAGGCAGCCGCTGACAATTTCCAGGAGGCGTGGAATGGGCATGACATGACTGCGCTCGGAGCGCTATTTCATGAGGACGCTACGTTCGTAAACCGGTTCGGGCACCGTGTGCGCGGCGTTGATGAAATCATCGCGCTTCACGCGCCGATCCACAATACGGTCTACAGCGACTCTACACTGGAAAACGAGGTGATCGATGTGATCTCCATCAGTGATGGAGCGGCCGTTGTGCACTTCTGGAGTCGTCTCACGGTCGGGGCCGCGCATCCAGCAGGTTCGCATTCCGTGGATACTTTGATCCAGGCGGTGCTGACCCGCCATGAAGGATCATGGCTTATCAAAGCCTTCGAAAACGTTACTTTGACCAATCCGCGCACCGGCGAGCCCGTCCTGCGGAAATAGTGAGATTTTGCCTTGCCCGCACAGCTCGAGTGGGAACGGTTTTCGATTGAAGCAAGTCAGCGACGGGGAGTATCGCCGAGAGACTGCAGGAGTGTTCGGAGCAGATCGGCGAGTTGGTCGAGCTTGTCTCGATCAAGGCCCTCGAGCAGACGCACCTCATTGGCAATATGCGGGGCGAAGATAAGCTCGACCGTCGCGAGGCCTTGTTTTGTCAAGCGAACCTGCACAATGCGACGGTCGAGCGTGTCTGGAAATCGTTCGACAAGCTTCCTTGTTTCGAGCCGGTTGATGCGTTTGGTGATGGCACCGGATGTGACCATCAAGGCTTTGACAAGCTGCGTCGGCGTCAATCCATAGGGCGCACCCGACCGACGCAGAGTGAACAGGACGTCCACTTCGCTCGTATCTAAACCATACTGCCGGAAAAAACTCTGAAGTTCGTCCTCGAGCACGCGGGCAAGCCGCTGTGTGCGCCCGACTACTCCCACCGGCCAATTATCAACGTCGGGCCGCTCTCGGCTCCAGGCGTTTCGCACATCCTCCACAGCGTCGTTCACAGGACCTCGCTCGGGTCATTTCAAAAGTTTCTGTAAAGTATCTTATCGGAAAGAGACTACATTGAACCACGTTTTTTGAAGCTGCGCCGTGTGTGCCAGCCGCAAGCTTGCTGCCGAGCGTGCTTTCTGAGAACGGATATTTCGATCCTCGTGCTGAAACGGTCGCTGCACCGGTGAGGGAATTATTCCTGCCTCAGCCGACCATCAACCTCTTTCAGGAAATGAGCTTGATTGAGGAGCTTTTCCCAATCCGTACCGAAGCGCTCAATCAGATCACGAGCCTGTGCTTCCGTGAAATTCGCTTCTCGCGACAGTTGGCCGGCCAGGAGGTCGAATTCTCTGAGATCGGTCTCGGGCAAACTGCCATCGCGGTGCCGCATCGCCTGGGCGATAACCTCGAACACGCTGCCGACTTCCTCGTAAATCTCGCTGACCTCGATTCCCTCTCGGTCCGCAGCTTCCATCGCTTGGTCGGTCAGATCGCTTATCGCGGCAGGGTCGTCTGTCACCACTTCGGGCAAATGCTCTGCCATCCAACGCTCGAGGAAATTGGCGCCGCGTGTGCTCATTTTTCCACAAGCGGGAGGCGCATATTAGGTTCCGCTGATCTTAGTTGGACCTTGAACCTTCTCTTTCGGGGAGCGTTGCCATTGGATTCAGGAGGTTTCCGATGGCGTGTTTTCAAATTGAAGAGTTCTATGGCGAACGCATCGTTGCCAGGACATCTGCAGAGGCACCTGATGCCCTCAGCGCCGCAGAGACCCTGACGGGAAAGGCGATCTCCACCACGCCACATGGCTCGTGACAAGCCGCACAGCACCGCGCTTGATCGTAATCCCCAGATCCTTGCCACCGACCGTTACAGTGTCATCATCCATGCGCAGGACTTCCCCGGTTAGCGCGATCTACTGCCCGCTGCTGATGTTCGGCGACGTGTCCACGATCGAATGCGGCTGATGATAGGAAGGGATCAGCACCCTGACCCTGTCCTCTGTCACGCGCTTGCGGATTGTCTCGGTGATCGCAACCGTATCGCAGGGCCTGATGCTGCTCATCGCCATACCATGGCTCCTCGCGTTGCAACCGGCTCAGTCAAGTGATCGGTAATGGAACATCGGGCTATGGGTGAGGTTGATTGATCAGCCGGCGCGCTGGGCTGCTTCCTTTCAGAGCGCGTCGCGTCGGGTGGGTGCCTTCCGCAATCTAAGACTTCACACTCGATAAAGAGCCCGTCTAGTCTAGTGCACATGGCAGGCGGGCCCTTTCACATGCCGATAGACCATAGCAGGTAGCGCAATGGGACCTCAGTCCTCATTGCAGCACGAGGGATTATCGAACAACTCTTACTTACCGCCGAGTTTGAAACCACTTCCCCCCGGAATAAGTGTCGGCGGCCTAGGCCCGGCTCGCATAATCCTGTGTCACCCGCGATCTGCGAGCCGGGCTTTGCGCCGAAGCAGTTCCTCATTTGGCAGAATCCTTTGGCGGCTCCTCTGCAATGCTGAATTCGTGGACAGTGCCTTCGCGTTCGTCGACAACCCGAAACCAGTGCTCTTGCAAGGCCGAACGGCAAGAAATGAGAGGGCGGTCGGGCAAACTTACGCAGCGGACCGCCGGGCGCATCCTTGCTGATCTGCGGAGGTGACCAGGAGGCCGGCGACGACCTGGTACAGTTCACCCTGGAAACCGCCATTGACGAATACGCAAGTCGGCCGGCCGATGTGGGGCTGCTGTGACCCGGCTGCGCCCGACCGTCGCAGGAACAAAAGGCCCTGGCGCCGATTGGTTTTTTTGAAGGGACCAACCCCCGGAGGAAACGGGATGACGGTCGAACTTGTAGTTCTCGAAATGGCGGCTGCCCGGCAGCACGCAAAGCGAGCTGACCAGTCGCTGAAGCAAGCGACGGCTATGCTCGACGATAATCATGGCATGGCTGTGAGCATTGCGCTGTGCTGCCGCATCCGAAACGGGCGAGCGCGCGCGAAGGCAGCCAAGCGTCGCCTGCTGAAGATCGCCCCACCAACAACCGCGCAGTGACGAGCAACAACACTCATGCAGATCTCAGATTTTAACACCGCATCGATGCACGGGGCCAACTGTTCCGCGATGCCAAGACGGCCATGCTCGTGGTCCGGCTCCTGCACCAGATGGAGCGGACTGCGGCCGCGGTCGACGACGTCGAGGACGCGCTTGAGGAGTTTGCAGCAGCAACGCGCCCGCCGGTGACACACTTCACCCGGCTGCGGACGGGCGAAACGCTCGGGCTTTAGCCCACGCGACAGGCCGTCCGTCGAGGCGGGGAGGGAGCCCGCCGTCTCTACAGGGTATGGAGATAGACGGAGAAATTAGCACGGTTAGCGAAGTCCTCCAGTTGGCGAGCGAAATGAGAGGCTTAGAATCGGAGACCCACCCGCTGCGCGATAGTCATCCTCGAATTGGAAGGACCGATCTTGCGGTCATTCAAAAGCACATCAAGAGAATGTATCGACTTCAGCGATTGTGAACCGTGGACCATTGAGGAACCGAGAGAACAAAAGGCGCAGTTAGGTTGGCGTTACGGCTCTTTCGCCCCGAGGCTTCGAAGGGTCATAACGCAAGCCCTCTCGCAGCAGCTGCCGTGCCCTTATCCGCCCGTCACGGACGGTTTGTCCTCTGGTAGTTGGGAAACCTGCCAACTCGTACGCCTTCAGCATCGATCCAAAACGTTCGTCGAAAACGTGATGCTTGGGGAGATTCGGATCCCCATCCACTAGGGCACATGAAACGTATCCGAACGTAGCATGCAGACGCCGGATGCCATCCAGAAGCTCCGTATCTGAGTGCTTTGGACCCCGTTGGCTGACCCTACGCCGCGCTGCCCCTACCGTTCCTTTTTTGGTAGTTGGGAAACCTGCCAACTCGTAGGCCTTGATAATGGACCCAAATCGCTCGGCGAAAACGCGATAAACAGGCAGCTCTTGATCCGCATTGATCAGCGCGATTGTGATAAAGCCGAACTCGGCGTGTAGCCGTCGGATTCCGTTCAACAGCTCTTCATCGGTGTAGGTGCGACCTCGTTTTGCGATGGCCCGAAGCGACTGGAATCCGACCGTTGCAAATGCTGTCCGCAGGTTGCCGAAATGCTCGATATATGTTTGGACGCAGGGCGTGTATGGGCAATTGTCGATGATTGCGGAGGTGAGATTGTTCTTTTCTCTAAAGAGTCGCCTCAGTCTTTTTACCATGTCGCGTCTGGTATAGCCGTACCCTCGTTTGTGTCGGAACTCCCGCTGCGCTCTCGCAAACCGCTTGGGGTCTACAATCGGTTCCATTACCCGCGTCCTGACCCAGAGGCCGGGAGGATTGGGTTTGGCCGTCCCTCTCATTTTTTGGTTGGTTCTGTTGTAGACGTAGTACCCGATCATCAACTCGCTGCGTAGAACAGTCTTTACGCGCGCGAACGCCCATACGCACCCGTCCGTCGATGGCACCCTCTCATCGTTCAGTATCCTAACGATGCTACCGATGCTTCGCCTCTGATCGACAAACATCCGAAAGATGCGCCTAACGATCTTAAGCTCCTCAGGAGGTCCCGGAACGTAAATCACGCGGTCGGTACTCAACCCCTTTTCTTCGCCCGGCCCGAGGAGAAATCGGGGCCGACCATCGCTGCTAATCAACATTCGTCTGACCCCATAGGGCAGTGTGCCGCCCTGCTTAAACCCAAGGCGAGCCTGCTGTGTCTGCGCCCTTGAAATCTTCGCTGAGAGCTCCCGGCTGTACTCGCTTGCCATCACCCGCTTAAGGTTCTTGACGATGGCCGAAACCATGCTGCCGTCGTTTTCAAAAGGCTCTCCACAGTACTGGACAGCTACACCGGCATCTCGGCAGATGAATTCGTAGTGAGCGGATTGGTCGGTGTCCTGAAACCGCCCCCATCGGCTGACGTCAAGGACGAGGATTGCAGAATAGGTCCGTTGGCCAGTCACCACATCGGACAGCAGTTGCTTGAGGCCGTCCCTCCCTTTTAAACTTAGGCCACTTTTTCCGGCGTCGGCGTATGTCTGGACGATAGCGAAGCCTCTTGCCTCGGCATACTCGGCAATAGCGGCGATCTGATTCTCCAGCGAATAGCGCTGGTGTTCGGTTGACATCCGAATGTACTGCGCGGCCGGGATGCGAAGATCGGCTGTCAACTCAGTCACTATAGTGACCTCTCTTTCAACGTTCTACGCCCCTCTTCGGCGCGCATATTATAACCTCTGAATGTTTTCCCAGGAAGGTATTTGGGCGTTGCCGCACTAAGACTCAAATTATCGACATATGATCAAGAAAGCCAAATGTATTTATACGCGATCCGTATAATTCTGTTTTATACGCGATCGGGTATAATGCAACTCAGTCGCACGTGTTCGGAAATCGTGACAGGATTGGGGGAATCGATATCGATGACAACTTTGCGGTCGTTTCCCCCGGGCCGATCATTGAGCTGCGTTCGACGCTTGGATTATCGCCTCCTGCGCTTCGCTTTCCTGCCTCCAAACGATTTCGATGTGCTGGAATGATCCCTCAATGGAATTTACACGAGCGTAGAATGCAGCCTCGCTTTTCTGAAATGTAGCACAAGCTGCCTTCCAAACTAGGGCTGTGGTGACATCTGGATCATCGCCAATCTTGGCATTTGCGAGCGGCACACAGATTTGGTCGTACCTCGCTGTCTCGGTGAGTATGGATTTGGTCTGCCTTGTGAAATCAGTGTGTGCAGTTTCGACGCTGTCGTGAAGGTTGGATGCCGCGCCTTGGGCGTCGCTGATCCACATCGCTATGTCAGATCGCGCACTGTAAGCGTCCGGCCCTTTAATGATCGCCTTCTGCTTCGTAAGACCTCGACGCATATCCGCTGTGATGGTTCGATATTTCTGCTCGACCCGATCGAACCGCGAGAAATTTTTGTCCGCATAAGAACCGAAATCGGCAAGTCGCTCTGATAGGTCACGCAAGCCCACAAGCGCCTTCGCCAGCGGCGTCCGCCTCGTGGTGGCGGCTGAGAGCTCGCGTAATCCTCATCGATCCGGTCTTGGCGCGCCGGTCACGGCCGCCTCCTCAAGCTCGCCCGTCGAGGCAGGGCTCGGGTTGTGGCAGACGCTGCCGACCCGTCAACCCTGTTCCGCACCAGCACCGAGAACAGGGTTGTGACGGGCCGGCTTCCCGCGTCCGCCTCTGCCGCTTCGCCCTCGACGGAGAGGGGCGAGCTTGAGGAGCCAGCCATGACCACCAATCGCACATATGAGACCCGGACCGATATCTATGAGCGCGTCACCAGCCAGATCATCCCCGCCATCGAGGCCGGCGCCGACGACTATCGGATGCCCTGGCACCATGACGGATCGGCCATCACCACGCCTGTTAACGTCGCCTCGCAGAAGGCCTATCGTGGCGTCAACGTCATCGCACTCTGGGCCGCGGCGTACGCGATCGGCTATCCCGCCGGCATCTGGGGAACCTATCGCCAGTGGCGGGCACTGGGCGCCAAGGTCCGCAAGGGCGAGCGCGGCCATCTGGTCGTGTTCTGGAAGATTGCCGACCGCCACGGCGAGGCAGACACTGAGGACACTAATGAAGATCACGACGAGCCTGCCCGACGCATGTTCGCCCGCGGCTACACCGTCTTCAATTGTGCCCAGGTCGATGGCTACACGCTGCCCGAGATGCCGGTGCTGCCCGAGGCCGAGCGTATCGAGCAGGCCGAGCGGTTCTGTGCGGCGCTTGGCATCGACATCCGGCACGGTGGCTCACGAGCGTACTACAGACCGTCCACGGATCACGTGCAGATGCCCGAGTTTGCCTGCTTCCGCGATGCCGTCGCCTACTACGCCGTGCTGCTCCACGAATGCGGGCATGCCTCAGGCGCCAGCCATCGCCTCGATCGCGATCTCTCCGGACGTTTCGGCTCGGCGGCCTACGCCATGGAGGAATGCACGGTCGAGCTCCTGAGTGCCATGATCTGCGCCGACCTCAACCTCAGTGTCGAGCCGCGGCCCGAACACGCCGCCTATGTCGCGTCCTGGCTCGAAGTGCTTCGCGCCGAAAAGCGGGCCATCTTCACCGCCGCGGCTAAGGCGCAACAGATCGCCGACTGGATGCACGCCCAGCAGGGCAACACCCATCGCCACGACAACAGGGACGCAGCATAGGCGCGCCCCTACCAACCGGGGTGACACCAGCATCGTCAAGGCGCCGTCGCACCATGCTGGCCAGCATACCGAGCTTGCGATAAGGCGCGCGTGTTCGCACGAAGATCTCGCGGGCATCTATCGCAGGCCGCCCCGTCTGCAGATAGGCAAGCATCGCTTCACCCACCGGCACCATCAATGGCAGGAATGAGCATGCCCGCGTCTTGGTGTTCCTGATGCGGATCGATTCCGCCCGCCAGTCGATATCCTCGATCCGAAGATTGCAGATTTCGCCCGATCTCAGGCCGTAGGTCGCACGCAATTGAAGGATGGCGGGGGTCCCGCAACCCCGCCGGCGTCTTGTCCTCCCCCGACGCATGCAAAACGGCGGCGACCTGATCGGGCGTAAGGATCGACGGCACACCTTCATGGGCATAGAGCAAAGGGGCGATAACGTGGGGCGATAAATCGGTGGCCACGCGCCCAGTCCGATGGAGATAGCGCAGCATCGAGCGAAGGCGCTCCGCCACATCCTTCACAGATCTGCGCGTCTGGTGAGGGCTGCGCGTGTCCATGTAGCCATCGATGTCGCTCACTGTCATGTCATCAGGCTGTCGGGATCGTGCCGATCGATCTGCCAGGCCAGAAAGTTCCGCCCCTCCCACATCAACGCGTCGATGCTGGCGGCAGCAGGACCTCGTTCCTCGCGCAGCCAGGTCTCGTACTCCTCGCAGATGGCAAAGCGCACTGCCTCGGCAGCGCAGGTCGCCTTCGGTGCGGACGGCCATTGACCCTGTGCGAGCCGGAGCAACGCATCGATTCCGGAACGCGGAATCGAGTGCCAGTATGGTCCTGGAGATCGACCATAGCGTTCCTTGAACAGCGCGATTGCATAGCGCAGATATTCCGTTACCTCCGCTTCGCTCACGTTCGTGATCGGGATATTCCGCCGTAAAAGGTATTCAAGGAATCCGCGCACATAGACACAATAATTCCCGATTACCGTCGGGCTGTATTGCTGGCGGGATAGCACGGTCCTAAGCTCTGCGATCAGGTCGTAATTGCTATTCGACATACATGGCTCCTCTGCTGGTCAAAAAGACCGCAGAAGTTTGCCATCGGAAAGCAAAGGCCCCTCATCGGATATTTCCGCCCGTTGGTGTCATTGAGCGTCACTGTGCCGGCTTGGGATGTCGTCACCAAGCTTTGAAGGGCGGTCCAGTTGGAGATACCTTAACTGATCAGCCCGCCAGCTCTGCCAGCGCCGCCGAAGTTCACCTGACCGCAACCCTATCGGCTCCTTCATTATGTCAGCGCTCCGTATCCGCTCGCACCGAAAGTGGCGGAAGCCCTGCCGAAGTTCGCACCATGCGATAAGCAGGCGGCTGGTCTCCGCATAACCCAGCGTGACCGGCCAGACCACTCTCTCGGTCGTTTGTCCGGATAGATCACGGTAAACCAGTCGCAGTTTGCGCCCCTCGCGCACGGATTGGCGAAGTTTCACGGCGAGCGCGTCTTCAGGTGCTGGAGCCAACGGCGGTCTGGCGGTAACGCTCGCTTCGGCGACGAAGGGACGAAGATCTTCGGGGATCGCCGCGGTAATTTTGACAAGCAGATCGCGCGCGGCATTGGCAAGAAGGTGATCGGAATGGGCGGACACCCATTGCGCACCTAGAACAACCGCCTCTATTTCGTCCGCGGTGAGCATGAGCGGCGGCATGTCGTAGCTGCGGTCGAGTACGAAACCAAATCCCGCCTCTCCCTGGATGGGCACTCGCTGGCCAATCAGGTCGGCGATGTCGCGGTAGACCGTACGTTTGGAAACTTCCAGCTCTTCGGCAATCGCCGCTGCCGTCACGGCCCGATCTGTGCGCCGCAATATCTGGATGATTTGAAAGAGGCGATCGGCTCGACGCATTGCTGTTGACTCCTGTTGCCATAATGGTGGCAACAGGGCTGTGCGACAAGGCGTTAATTGGACGCCAACACGACGATACCTGACGAACGGAAACAAAATGAAACTCGCATCAGTCCGCCTCATCGCAGCCGATATCAAGCAGATGGTCGCGTTTTACGAAATGATCTTGGGCCGCAAGGCGGAGTGGCTTGCTCCAGTGTTCGCCGAGCTTGTCGGGCCTGGTGCAACGCTGGCAATCGGCGCACCTGAAACTGTAGCACTTTGGAAAGAAGGAAGCGGTGAGCCCGGGGCCAATCGCACGGCCTATTTGGAGATTCAAGTTGAGGATGTCGATGCGGAATTCGAGCGCCTGAAGGACAAAGTGCAACTGGTGCACGACATGAAGACGATGCCGTGGGGCAACAAGACATTTCAGTTCCGCGACCCGGAAGGAAACGCAGTCTCGCTTTACATGCCGGAAACGGAAGCCGCCAAAAAACGCTTCGCTACACGATAGATATGGCAATGGCCCCGGTACTCGACACGCTCTGAAATAATGCGGAGGAAGGTGGTCAGAAACCCTGGACTTCAGGCAATCTAGTCGCCTTCCTTCACATTATGGGCTGCTGCGGATAATTGAAAGTCCTCGCCGACGACAAGCGCGCGATCTTATCGGCCGCTGCCCATGCGCAGCGCGCCGTCGCTTTCCTGCATGGCTGTCAGCCGGAGGCCGCAGAAGGACGCGAGGCCGCCTGATGTTCCATCCATCAACCTTCGGAGGGCGGCCATATCTTCCCCCTCTGTTTAGCTCGGCCGTGCCGGCCGATGACTATGCCGCAGAAGCTATCCCAGATAATCGCGAAATCCGATCCCCATGCGGGCTGATCGGCAGAGCCGGCGGGGGCTTTTCTTTTCGCGGCGATCCTAAAGTTCGAACCGAAGTTGCCGTTTTTCCGGCGGCCACACATTGCCTAGCGACGAAAGCGTGATGCCCAACAGCCGGATTCCCTTCTGTACCGGAAACACCGACCTCAGGAGATCGGCTGCGAGGCGTTCGAAGTCAGAGAACTCGATTGGCACCGCCGCGGTGCGACTGCGCGTGATCTGCTGGAAATCGGCAAATTTGACCTTCAGCGTGATCGTCCGGCCGCGGATGCCCTTGCCTTCACAGTATCCCCAGACCTTGGCTGTCAGCTGCTTGAGTTCGGCGATTGCTGCTGGGAGCTCGGAGATGTCGGCTGCGAACGTATCCTCGGCGCCGATCGATTGGCGCCGCCGATCCGGCTCGACCGCGCGCTCGTCGATGGCGCGCGCGATCTGATAGTACCAGAGCCCAGACTTCCCGAAATGCTGCTGCAGGAAGGAGAGTGAGCGGTCCTTGAGATCGGCGCCGGTCTTGATGCCCAGCGCCTCCATCTTGGCGGCGGTCGCGGGATCCACACCATGAAATTTCTTCACCGGCAGCGTCTCCACGAAGGCCGGCCCATGACGGGGCGTGATGACGAACTGGCCGTTTGGCTTCTTCTGGTCGGACGCCATCTTGGCGAGGAATTTGTTATATGAGATGCCGGCGGAAGCGGTGAGACCGGTCACCAACAGGATCTTCGCCCTGATCATCTCGGCGATCGTCGTGGCAGACGAAACATTGAGCCTGTTCTGCGTCACGTCGAGATAGGCCTCGTCGAGCGAGAGCGGTTCGATGAGATCGGTATGTTCGGCGAACACCTCGCGGATCTGGGCCGAGACGGACCGGTAGACGTCGAAGCGGGGCGGCACGAAGACCAGCTCGGGGCATTGCGCTTTGCCGTGACCGACGGCATCGCGGAGCGAACGCCGAAGGCGCGAGCCTCGTAGCTTGCAGCAGCCACCACGCCGCGCGCGGCGGCCCCGCCAACGGCAAGCGGCTTGCCGCGCAACTCCGGATTGTCGCGCTGTTCGAAAGACGCGTAGAACGCATCCATGTCGACATGGATGATCTTACGCTGGTCGAGCCAGCAATCAATCTCGTTTGTTGTTTTCGGGTTCGCCAGACCATACGAGACGATACGAAGGATATGGGTTGGCTAACCATCCGCTAAGCCATTGATTTTCTTCGAAGGTCTCACACCCTCAGCGACTAACATAATCGTTATTCAGCAATGAGTTACGAAGCGGTTCGCCGAAATTGATTCAAGGCGCTGATGCAGCACTCGCTGACCGCAGTGAGCTTCTAAGAAATGGCAGCTCTGCGCTGATGCTGGACATAGAGGGAGGATTTGACGCTGCAAGAAATCCATATCGTCTGCACAAGACGAGGGGTTAGGGCTGGGCCCGGGCGCCCTCGAACCTATATGCGTGGTCCTATGGATCACAGAAAAACGGCCATTGAGCGCGCATTTGACCTGGCCAAGTCCGGGGTATACGCAAATTTCGGAGATGTGCGTACAAAGCTTAAAAGGGAAGGGTACGAGATACGGCAATTGGAGGGGATGGCCCTTCGGAAACAAATCAACCAGCTCATAAAAAATGCGAGGGAAACCACCGGCAGGACCTAGAGAGAGCTTTCCATCATTAGACGCTGGATCCTTCAGGGAGCGTGCCAATCTAAGCGGTTTCTTAGCAGCGCTGCACATAGCGCGGCGCGCATAATTACTTGTTGCGGCGAAGCCGTTCGACTTCGCCCTCAGCCACCGAAAAGAGGCTGTCGAGCCCATCCATTTCCAACGCAAACCCGTCCTCTGGAAACTCTCGGCGTAGCTCACCAAGTTGGGTTTTGGTGCGGGAGAGTGCTTCTTCCCAGCGGTCCTCACCGGGCTGGTGCTCGCCGGCCACATCTTCGACCATCCACGCCGAGGCGAGCTTGAGGGAGGCTCTGAAGATGTAGCGCCCGGCATCGTCGCGTACCTTGACAAAGCAGGTCCGCATACGGCCGTTGGGCAGTTCCTCACGGGCGATGTCTGGCAATACCTCGACCGCCCTGCTGCTCACCTCTGCCAGGGATGAACATTCAACGCCCGAGTCGTCTCTCATCAACTCGCTTCCATCGTCAATATCGAAAAAGAACAATGGCATAAGCGGATACTCTGAGATGTTCTCCAGGTCTCTGAGCCGAACTTTTCACCTAAATAAACGTTCCCGCGCGCGCTCTAAAAGGCCGCTGCTTGCGACCAACCTCAAATGTGAATGCGGACCATTTCTGGAAGGCCTAAAGATCGTGCGTCGTCCGGTTTATCATGGCACACGGACGCTGGGAGCGAATAGCACTCTCGTCCAAACCTGAGGCGCTGAGATGCACACCCAAATCCTCGAATCGTCCGACCTCGAAATGCTCACGCGCGTTCTGCACCACCTATGCAAGCAGGAGGGGCATCGACTGGACTCGGACGATGCTCAGAACGTCGCCGCCAAACTGGTCTATCTCTTCCAGAGCGGGATGGTCGATGAGTTTGACCTCATGGACACCATGGCAGCCAGGTCGCGCGAAAACCTACGACGCTTTGGCTGAACAGGCGGCTTGTCGGATGGCAAATTGGTCAACTGCATTGTGCCGGATCGCAAGCTTCTAGGTCACCCAGGCGACCGTGAAAGCCGCTTTCTGTTCGCCCTAATCTTCCCGCCGCAGTAACTTGCGAGCTTGTCTGCTGATGCGCCCATGGCGAGCATCACAGTTGCGCGGCCGGCAGCCTCGATTTTTTCACTGATCATCAACTTTGCTTCGCGTTCAGCCGCTTTGCCGCCGCTGGCAATTCGCATACCTCGAAGCCAGATCACTTGCTGCGCCTCCAGTATGGAAAGAGAGAGATCGACCCATGGGTTGAACATTGAGCGCTCCTGATCGGCATGAGAGAACGGCAATTTCGCTGGTCGGTTCCGCCGAAGGCAGTTCGAAAGCTTCTCTCTGGGAGCGAGTTCAAGGAAGAAGCCGAACGTTCTGCTGCGCACGGCTCGGGCCGACTCCTTTCTCAGTTGGACACAAAGCCTGCCGTCCCGTTTTCGCTCGGATCGGCCGTTTGAAAATCCTGCTCGGAGCAGGGATTAACCCCGTTTTTTAGCGAAAGCCCAAACCATCAGCAGGTATTCCTCGTGAGGCCAGCGCAACATGCCTTTGATCGAGTGAGTAGTAACCACTCGGACGCCAAATATGGGCCAAGGGCCATTTCCGGACATTCACGGCTCAAGGCCACCGCTATGCGATCCGATTCCCGACTCGGTCAGGATGTCGCGCATTATCACACCGGCGTCGTGCTCGGAGGGAGATTGAGGCGCAGTATTTCTTCTGCGCGCTGTTGGTTTTCCCGCTTCAATTCATCTTTGCCGTTTGGCATGGCCGCACTCCTTCAGAACGGCGATGCTCAACTCCGCGGAAACGCGGGAGGTTCAAAATGGCCGTTGGTTTTGGACGCGGTCACAGACTCGTGATGCGTGACGTCAACGACCGCAACTGAAACGCCGATGACCTCTCCTGTCGGGTCACGAACCGGTTGATAGGATGACTGCAACAGTCGGGCGGGCCTCCCTGCCACTGGGCTATGGCGAGTTCTGATGTCTTTTATGATCTCGCCCGCGAGCGCTCGCCTTAACCGCGGTTCGACATTTTTGATTCTTCCGGAAAGACATCAGCGACGGCGCGGCCGAGAAACGCAGCGGTTGGTAGGCCTTGCATTTCCGCCAGGCGTTCGTTGACTGCGAGGTACCGAAGTTCGCGATCGAGGAACGCCAAGCCGACCGGCGCTCCTTCGTAGAGCGCCTTCAATTGCCAGAGACATTGGATCGGCATTGCCTCCAGCTGCAGCGCGACCTGCTCCGCAATCTGTGCGACGGAGTTTAGCGCTACGACCGACTGCCCGTTTTTCAGAAGCGCTTCCGCCTCAGCTGCCGGGGCCGGCCGGCCGAATAGCCATCCTTGTCCATTGCCGTAGCCAAGACAGCGAAGCATTTCCAATTGACTGTCGTTTTCAATACCTTCTGCGATGGTCGCGAGTTTGAGACTTTGGCAAAGGCCCATCACTGCTGCGACGATTTTTCTGCTTTCTGTTTTAGTGCACAGTGTGCGCACAAAAATCGCGTCGACCTTCAAGATATCGAACGGCAACTCTTGTAGGTGACGAAGTCCTGAGTAGCCGGTGCCGAAGTCGTCGAGCGCGAGATGAGCTCCGAGCGACCGCAGATGCCCCAAGATCAAGCGCGCTAAGTCGATGTCATCGACCACGGCGCTTTCGGTAATCTCTAGCGTCAGTCTCTGAAACGGAAATCGCGCTTGTTCCAAGATGCCGGAGATCTGCTTGGGGAGTCGCGAATCATGCAACTGCCGGGGTGAAATGTTCACCGAAAGCCGGAGGTGGGCTGGCCAATTCGCTGCATCGATGCACGCTTGGCGCAAAAGTCGTTCGGTTAGCGCGCCGATCAGCCCCAGTTTTTCGGCTGCTGGGATGAATTCCGCAGGGCCGATGTTTTGTCTGATCGGATGTTGCCAACGCGCCAGTAGCTCGAAGCCTTCGATGCGCCTCGTCTGCAGATTCACAATCGGTTGGTAGTAGGGAACGATTTCATTTCGATCCAGTGCGCGCGCCAGTTCACTCGCCACATTCCTGCCTTCCGTCCGACTGGTGAGCATGGCGTTGCCTCTGTTGACGGACATCCCAGCAATTCCGAATTCGGGGCCTCCGCATTGCCTCGTCACGAGCATTTCGTTGCGAAGCAAACCTCCTTATATTTAACGTGAGCGCTCATCCAAGAATCGGCCGACTGGGAACAATTGATCGGCTCGAACAGAACGGAGGCGGTGATGAATACGACTGTCTCGACCGCGGACGTTCACCCGCGCGATGCGTTTGACTACTGGCATGAGGAACTTTGCAAGAAGGTCGTGCCGCACGATTGCACGCCTGAAGATCGGCAAACCTTCAGCGCCAAAACTCAGTCCGCGCCTCTGGCCGACATTGCTCTCGTGCAGTACGAGAGCACGCCGATGGAAAACGATGTTACAGGCCGCCATGTTGCGCGGGCGAACTCGGACGAGGTCTTGATTCGCCTGCAAACCGCCGGAATTTTCTTGTTCGAGCAGGACGGCCGCGAAGGCGTGCTTGAAGCCGGCGATATCTTATTGTTCGACACACGCCGACCGTTCCGAGGGAGATACTTAGACGGTGCGAAGGAGCTGATTCTCAAAGTTCCGCGGCGCCAATTGGAAGCACGCATCGGTGATGTGCGGCAGGCGGTCGCTCGCCCGATTAAGCGTCTAGAAGCGGAGCACGGTTTGACATCGAGCTACCTCGCGATGCTGCCCTCCGGCCGGTGGATGCTGCCGCTGCAGAACTCGTCAGGGATCATGCACTGGATCTTGTCGCGCTTTCGCTGGCGAAAGCGATGGATCGAAAACCGCGCCTATCGTCTGCCCGCTCTCTTGTTCTTGTCAACGTGCGCGTTGCGGTCGAAGCGCGGCTGAGCGACCCGTCGCTTGACGCCGCGGCGGTTGCTGCGGCCGCCGGAGTGAGTGTCCGGTATGCCAATAGCGTGCTTGCCGAGGACGGCACGTCGATCACGCGTCTAATTTGGTCCCGGCGCCTTGAGCGTTGCCGAAGAGCGCTAGAAGACCCAAAACAAGTGCATCGGAGACTGAGCGAGATTGCCTATAGCTGGGGATTTTCCGATATGACGCATTTCGGTCGCAGTTTCAGGGCGGCTTTTGGTTTGTTGCCTAGCGAATACCGCCGGGTCGCACAGACCACTGCCGTTGATTGTACGGATGCTTAGTGCCGAGTTCGTCGATTAGCGAGATCTATCCCGAAGCGCGTCGACTCGCGCGGCGGCTTCCCGGTCAGCCGACTGAATACGCGCGAGAAGGCGGCCGCGCTGTCGTAGCCGACCTGCGCCGCGACACTCTTGACCGGTTTGCCCTTGCCGAGAAGCTGGCGCGCGATCGTCATGCGCCAGACCGTCAGGTACTCAATGGGCGTCAGCCCGACCAGTGTCCGAAAATGATCGGCGAACCGCGTGCGTGACATGCCGGCGACGTCGGCCAGATCCTCAAGCTTCCAAGGCTTCTTCGGCGCCTCGTGCATCGCAGTCAGTGCCTTGGCCAGGCGTGGGTCGGCGAGGCCGGCAAGCACGCCGGTCGAAATGGCACCGCTCTCAACCACGTGACGCACGATTAGGATCAGGAGATAGTCGAACAGCCGGTCGAGCGCCGCCTGGCGGCCACCAGCTTCGGAGAATGCTTCGCCGACCAGCAGATCACAAACCGGGCCTAGCGCCGGATGAGCAGCGAGCGGCAGAACCACACATTTAGGCAGGCCCCGGCCAATCGGGTTGCCCTCCGCACCCCCGAGTTCGACGGTCGCGCATACAAGGTCGGCTCCGCGCTCGGGATCAACTGCGAAACTGTGAGTCCGCCCGCGCGGTAAAAACAGCAGGGTCGGCTCAACGAGTTCGAGGTCGGCTTGTCCGTCCTGGGTGACCGTGAGCGCGCCTGCCTTGAACAGGTGCAAATAGCCCACACCAGTGAACTGCAACGTCTGGCACAGGTTCCCGGTGAAGAACGTCCGGGCCCTCGGGGTTACGTGGGCGAACAGGGCAGCGAAGGGATCCATCGGGACGATCAGCAAAATTATTGGCACCAAGCGTCACCCATAGTCTTCCATATGAGTGGTGTGCAAGTCCATAGTCCTTGATCAACCGGAGAGTGTCATGAATATTCGCTTCGTCACAAAGACCGTTCACGCCTTCCTCGACTATCCCGTCGCCCTGAGCCTGATGGCAATGCCGTTCCTGCTCGGACTTGGCCATGCCAAGCCGCCGGCGATCTGGGTGTCGGTAGCAACCGGCGCCGCCGCCCTCATTCTGACCCTGTTCACCAATCACAAGACCGGTGTAGTCCGGGTGCTGCCGTATGGGCTGCATGTCGCGACTGACCGCCTCGTCGGCATTACTTTCGTCGCCGTGCCATCCGTGCTCGGCCTGCAGGGGCTGGACGCCTGGTACTACTGGGCGAACGGTGCTGCGGTTCTCCTCGTCACCTTCGTGCTCAACGCGCCCGAAAGCGGGGAGCGCGCGCTGAAGACGGCGCACCCCTAAGAGCCCTTGCTAACATGATGCGGCAGCGGGCGAGTTAACCCTCGGCCAAATCCTGCCGACGGAAAATGGCTGACGGTTGCCATTTCGTCGGCGGATGATCTGAGTGATGGGGCGAACTTCTTCCCCTGCAACCGAACCAGCAAAATATCTGAGGAGACAATTCCCATGAAAGCAATCGTTGTTAGAGATCAGACGGCGGGGACAGCCGGAATGAAGCTCGTGGAGCGGCCCGAGCCGCGGGCCGCGATAAACGACGCAGTCGTTCAGGTTCATGCAGCGGGATTTGTCAACACCGAACTGGAGTGGCCTTCTACTTGGGCGGATCGGGCCTTTCGTAATCGCACGCCATCAATCCTGGGCCATGAATTGGCCGGTGTGGTCACTGCCCTCGGCTATGGGACAACCGGGCTTTCAATCGGTCAGCGGGTATTCGGCCTGTCCGACTGTGCATCGCGACGGCACACTCGCCGAGTATGTCGCCATGGAAGCCCGCAACCTCGCGCCGCTGCCCGGCGATGTCGACTTCACGGTGGGCGCGAGTCTGCCGATCTCCGGCTTGACCGCATGGCAGGGGCTGTTCCAGCACGGCCGCCTTCAGGCGGGACAGAGCGTGCTTGCGCATGGCGCGGCCGGTGCTGTCGGTTCGATCGTGGCGCAGCTCGCACGGGAAGCCGGAGCCTATGTCATCGGCACCGGGCGCGCCGCCGACCGCCAGAAGGCTCTCGACTTCGGTGTAAATGAATTCGTCGACCTCGGAAATGACACTCTGGAGGACATCGGCGGCGTCGATCTGGTTTTCGACGTCATCGGCGGCGATATCCAGAGGCGGTCGGCAGCCCTGATCCGGGTCGGAGGAACGCTTGTGACCGTCGTCGGACCGACGGATGTTCGACCCGTCGACGGCTTGACGGTTGACTTCGTCGTAGAGGCCGATCGCGCCCAGCTATCCGAGCTAGTCCAGCGGATACGGGACGGACGGCTGCGGACGAACATCGGCAAGGTCTCGAGCCTGGATGATGCCGTTGAAACCTTCAACTCCACCGAGCGGCGCTCGGGAAAGACGGTCATTCGCATTCGTCCGTGAGGCGATTTCCTATGCGGATGGTCCGCTTCAGCCAAATGCCTCCTGTTGAAGGACAGCCGGCTTACGGCCCATTCCAGACATTCAGTCTGATCGCGCTTTGGCGAGCCGGTTTGCGCCTCGCCCCTACTAGGCCCTATGCCTGGCTATTCCCCGAAGGAGACGTCGTCAGCGTGTGGAGCGTGGCGTCACAGAACGGGGCCACCTTCGGCAGCCGCTCCAAGCATCCAAAAGCGGCGTAGGAGCGCCGCCAAGCTCTTTTGCTGCAGCTGTTACCTTGACAGTCGGAGCTTCAAGGGCAATAGTTCGGTCGTAGAACGAATTAAGAGGCCTTCCGCGATCGACACGCCGCGCATCTCCCGCAAGTTTTCGCAGCGGTCGGTGATGGAAGCGATTGTGCAAGGCGGCCCGATCTCGCGGGCATCGATCGCCAAGCAGACCGGGCTCTCTAAGCAGACGATTTCGGAGATCGTCAGGGTGCTGGAGGAGGAGGGCTGGGTGCAGGAGACAGGCCGTACCAGCGGCCATGTCGGGCGCACCGCCGTCACCTATGAACTGGTCCACGATGCCGCCTACATCATCGCCGTCGACCTCGGCGGCACCAAGGTGCGCGTGGCCCTGACCGACCTCGCCTGCCAGATCTTCGCCGAGGCGTCGACGCCGACCGATTCGCGCGGAGGCCAGTTCATCGTCGACCAGATCGCAGCACTTGCCTTCCAGGCCGCTGCCCGGGAGCGCATCCCGCGTAAGAAGATCCGCCTTGCCGTCGTCGGCGCGCCGGGCGCGCCCGACCCCACGACCGGCCGCATCCTGCTCGCGCCCAACATTGCCGGTTTCGACGCCATGAATGTGCTCGACGCCTTCGAGAAGGCGCTCGGCGTCGCGGTGATGATCGAGAACGACGTCAATCTCGCCGTGCTCGGCGAGAATTGGCTGGGCCAAGGCCAGGGCATCGACAATCTCGCCTATATCGCGCTTGGCACCGGCGTCGGCAGTGGCCTGATGCTGGGCGGCCATCTGGTGCGCGGCGCCACCCATGCGGCGGGCGAGATCGGCTTCATGCCGATCGGCGCCGATCCCTTCGCGGTGGAATCGCTGCGCATCGGAGCATTCGAACGGGTCGTGGCGACACATGCGATGACGGAACGCTACCGGTCGCTGACCGGCAAGCAGCTGGCGGTGCCAGCGATCTTCGAGAATGCGGGCCAGGGCGACAAGGATGCGCTTGCCGTGCTTGACGAAACCGCGCGCTTTCTCGCGCAGGGCATTGCGGCCATTTCCGCCGTGGCCAATCCCGAAAAAGTCATTCTCGGCGGGTCAATCGGCCTCAGGCCGGAAATCCTATCGCGGGTGCGGACCTTGATGCCCCTCTGCTTCCCCTATCCCGTCAAGGTCGAGGCGAGCGAGCTGGGCGCACGTGCGGCCCTGATCGGCGCGGCCGCGATCGGTCTTGGTCAGTTGCACAACACGCTGTTCGGCGTCGATGCCCCGGACGGACGGATTTCGCTTCCCACCGCCCAGGCTGCTGCATTGAAGGAGGCCGCGCTGTGACCAGCAATCTCGTTGCCCGCCTGCGAGCCGTGCTCGACGCCGACCAGGCGCTGGCGCTCTTCCGCGGCGCCATCGGCCGCCAGAGCATCACTGGCAACGAGGCGAACTTCGTCGACTTCCTCCAAACGACGATGGGCAACCTGAGCCTGAGCGGCCTGACCAGGACTGACTTCCTTCCCGGCCGCCCAAACATCTGGGGGGAGCGCAAGGGAACGGGCCAGGGCAAGCGTCTGCTGTTCATCGGCCACACCGACACCGTCCATGTCGACGGCTGGCGCGAGCATTGGGCTGGCACTGAGCGTGAGGATCCCTTCGCCGCCCCCGTAATCGGCGCCGCTGTCTGGGGCCGCGGCTCGGGCGATCTCAAGGCGGGCATCACCGCCTCGCTGGCGGCCCTGTCGCTTCTCGATAGGGCCGGCATCCGCCTCAAGGGCGATGTCGCTTTTGCATTCGTGGGTGACGAGGAGAGCGGCCAGCCCGGCACTGGCCTATCCGCCGGCATCAAGCATTTCGTCGGCCGTATCGAGGCTGGCGAGGTCGCGGCGCCCGATTTCACCGTCTATGTCGAGCCGACTCGGCTCGCCGTCTATGCCGCGCAGATCGGCTTCTTCATCAGCGACATCACGGTCACCGGCAAGTCGGCCTATTTCGGCGTGCCGGAGCTCGGCAAGGATGCGTTGCGCGCCGCCCATGCCGCCATGACGGCGCTGTGGAAGCACTCGGATGAGGTGGCCGCCCGCGCCAAGCACAAGCTCACCGGACGCGGCTTCCTGCTGATCACCGGCCTTACCGGCGGCGGCTATATCGCGGTGCCCGAGCGATGCACGCTGTCGCTGATCCGCAAGCTCCTGCCGGGCGAATCCCTCGACACGGCCGCCGCCGAGATCGAGGCCGCGGTGCGCGGCGCTATCACCGATCCCGAGATCACCGTGGAGTTCGCCTATCCGGCCGGACGCGATCACAGGCTGGGCGGCACCGCCGCCGAGATCGATGAGACGCGCGTCGAAGTCGCCATGCTTTCGCAATCGATGGCGGGTGCCATGAGCGGACGCGGCGTGATCGAGGGCGCGCCCTTCTGGTCGGAATCGTCGTTCTTCGTCAACCGGTTGGGCATTCCCGCCGTCTATTGCGCGCCAGGCGACATCCGCAACTGCCACACTTTCGAGGAGCACGTCGATGTCGAGGAATACCTCGCCGGCATCGTCGGCTTCGCAGCCTTCATGGCGCGCTATTGCGGCGCGGCCGACTGAATGATCAACGAAGCAGAAATGGGAGACTGAACATGCTGATGAAGAAATGGCTTGCCGCCGCATTCGCCGGCGGATTGATGCTGACGACAACCGCCGCCTGGGCGCAGACGGTCGGTCCGCAGGGCGAGACCGCCACGCCGAGCTCCAGCCTGACGCTGAGCGATGCCGACATCGCGGCGCTGAAGGACAAGGGCTATAAGGCTGCCCTTCTGTGGCACACCTCTTCTGACTTCACCAATGCGGTGACCGCCGGCGCCACCGACGAGTTCGCCCGCGCTGGCATCTCGATCGCGGTCAAGACCGACGCGCAGTTCGACGCCGCCCGCCAGCGCAGCGACATCGAAACCGCCTTAGCCGCCAAGCCGAACGTCATCCTGGCCTTGCCGCTCGACCCCGTCACCTCCGCCGAAGCATTCCGCCAGGCGGTCAAGGATGGCGTCAAGCTGGTGTTCCTGTCCAACCTGCCCAAGGATTACAAGCAAGGCACCGACTACGCCTCGATCGTTACCGACGATCTCTACCAGATGGGCAAGCAGGCTGCCGACGCGATGGCCAAGGCCATCGGCGGCAAGGGCAAGGTCGGCTATATCTTCCACGACGCCAATTATTATGTCACCAACCAGCGCGACCAGTCCTTCAAGAAGACCATCGAGAAGGATTATCCCGACATCAAGATTGTCGCCGAACAGGGCATTTCCGAGCCGGCCCGTGCCGAGGAACTCGCCAATGCAATGCTGCTGCAGCATCCCGATCTCGACGGCATCTATGTGACCTGGGCCGAGCCCGCCGACGGCGTGCTTTCGGCCCTGCGCGGCGCCGGCAACACGCATACCAAGATCGTCACGCTCGATCTTGCCGAGCCGGTCGCCCTCGACATGGTCAAGGGCGGCAATGTCGCGGCACTCGTCGCCGATAAGGCCTATGAACTCGGCCGCGCCATGGCCGCCTCCGGCATAAAGTCCCTGCTCGGCCAGCAGACGCCCGCCTTCGTCGTGGCGCCGGCGCTGACCGTAACCAAGGAAAATGTCTCCCAGGGCTGGAAGGATTCGCTGAACCGCGACGCACCCCAGTCGGTGCTCAACGCGGCGAAGTGAAGCCGACGCTCCGGCCCGCTAGGCCGGAGCTCTTCCTGAACAAAAAGGGGAACCGACATGCGCAGAGCATTGAGCATCATGACTATATTGGCGAGCCTGTTGGCCGCTCACGCCTTCGCCGCCGAAGGCGTGACCACTGGCCCGAACGGCGAGAAGCCGGTTCCGGCGGCCTCTCTGACGCTGACGGCGGCGCAGGAGCAGCAGATCAAGGACGGCAAGTTCACCGCCGCCCTCGTCTGGCACGAGATGAGCGAGTACACCAACGCCGTCAACGCCGGGGCGCGCGACGAGTTCAAGCGCCTCGGCATCAAGGTGGTGGCGCAGACCGACGCCGGCTTCGACGCCGCGCGCCAGAAGGCAGATGTCGAGACGGTGCTGGCCAAGAAGCCGTCGATCATCTTGTCGCTTCCGGTCGATCCGGCGACGGCGGCCGCCGTCTACGATCCGGCCCGCCAGGCCGGCGTCAAGCTTGGCTTCGTCGACAATTGCCCGGCCGGCTACAAGCAGGGCTCGGATTACGTCACGATCGTCTCCGACGATCTCTTTCAGATGGGCAACAAGGCCGGCATCGCCATGGCCGAGGCGCTCGGCAAGAAGGGCAAGGTCGGCTACATCTTCCACGACGCCGACTTCTACGTCACCAATCAGCGCGACGGCGCCTTCAAGAAGACGATCGAGCAGGACTATCCGGAGATGAAGATCGCCGACGAGGCCGGCATGGCCGACCCAGCGCGCAGCGAGGACATCGCGCAGGCGATGATCACCCAGCATCCGGACCTCGACGGCATCTATGTCACCTGGGCCGAGCCGGCTCTCAGCGTGCTCGCCGCGCTGCGTGCCGCCGGCAACAAGCACACCAAGATCGTCACGCTCGACCTCAACGAACCGGCCGCGCTCGATATGGTCAAGGGCGGCCGCGTCGCGGCCCTTGTCGCGGACGAGGCCTACTCGATCGGCGTGACGCTGGCGCGTGCCTCGGCAGGTTCCCTGGTCGGCCTGAAGGCCGAGCCTTTCTATGCCGTCGATTCCATTGCCGTCACCAAGGAGACGGTGAAGGAAGGCTGGAAGAAGTCGCTCAACAAGGATGTGCCCGCGACCATCGCGGACGCCATGAAGTAAACGCCGTGGCAGGCTGCGAAGCACGCATCATCGGAGATCGAACATGTCCAGTGCCAACACCAGTACCGAGGTGGGCAGCCTCGCCAGCCGCTTCAATCTGCAGCAATATGTCGTCTATCTCGGCTTCCTGGCGATCTTTCTGTTCTTCGCATTCATGCTGAGGGACAGCGGCTTCCTCACCGTCCGCAACCTCTCCAACATCGTGCTGCAGACGGCGCCGGTGACGATCATGGCGATAGGCCTCGTCTTCGTCATGTCGGCCGGTGAGATCGACCTTTCGATCGGCTCGATCGTCGCGGTGGCGGCGCTCGCCGCCGCCGTCACCATCGCCTCCTATGGGATGGCGGCGGGCATCGTCGCCGGCCTGGGTGCGGGAATCCTGATCGGCCTCATCAACGGCGCGCTGGTCGCCTATGTAAGGCTGCCGTCCTTCCTGGTGACGCTAGCGACGATGGGCCTGTTCGCCGGTGTCTCGCGCTCGATGACCGATCTGCGTTCGATCTCGGTCACCGACGAGACCTTCACCGGTTTCTTCGGCTCGGGGTCGCTGCTCGGCGTGCCGTCGCTGATCTGGTGGACGGTCATCGCCATCGCCATCGGCCATCTCGTCTACCGTGAGACGCGTTTCGGCGCGCATGTGCTGGCGACCGGCGACAACGCCCGCGCGGCGAGCGTCTCGGGCATCAGCGTGCCCAAGATCAGGCTCGCCGTGCTCACCATCAGCGGCGGGCTTGCGGGGCTTGCCGGACTGCTCTACGCCGGGCGCCTGCAAGCGGCGAAATACACGCTCGGCGAGACCGATCTGATGACGGTGATCGCTGCCGTCATCGTCGGCGGCACGCTGCTCAACGGCGGCAAGGGCTCGATCGTCGGCGCTCTCGTCGGCTCGCTGATGATGGGTATGCTGAACAACGGGCTGATCCTGATGGGCCTTTCGGTCTCCGACCAGATGATCGTGCGCGGCCTGATCATCCTCACCGCCGTTGCTGTGTCGCTGCGCGACAAATCCCGCTGAAGGAACCTTTTCCATGTTTCTCGACGTTCTGCGCCGCCGCAACCCCGCCTTCATCGAGGCGGCGATCGGCCTTCATCAGCAGGGCAAGCTGCCGGCCAACGCCTATGTGCTTGATCTCGACACGGTCGAGCGCAATGCAAAGTTGCTCAAACAGGAAGCCGATCGGCTTGGCCTGAAGATCTTCGCCATGACCAAGCAGGTCGGCCGCTCCTCTTCGTTTTGCAAGGCCGTGATGCGCGGCGGCATCGAACGCGCGGTCGCAGTCGACATGGCCTGCGCGCGCGCCACACACAACGCCGGCATGAAGCTCGGCCATCTCGGCCATCTGCAGCAGATCGCGAAATTCGAAGCCAATGCGGCAGCAAGGATCTTCAAGCCGGACTACTGGACCGTCTTCAACGACATCAAGGCCGAGGAAGCAGGCAAGGGCGCCAAGGCGGCCGGCTATGTCCAGGACCTGCTTGCCCGTATCGCGGCCGACGGCGACATTTTCTACCGAGGCCATGAAGGCGGCTTCGACGCCGGCGAAATTGTCGCCGTCGCCGATCGTCTCGATGCTGTTCCAGGCGGCCGCTTCGCCGGCATCACCACCTTCCCTGCCTTGCTCTTCGACCATGCCGCGCGAAAAGTGCTGCCGACACCCAACCTGGCGACGCTGAGCAAGGCCGCCGAGGCGCTCGCCAAGGCCGGCCGCAAGGAGATCGAAATCAACGCGCCGGGAACCACGTCGAGCGTCATGCTGGCCGCGCTGGCGGAAGCCGGCGCCACGCAGTGCGAACCCGGCAACGGCCTGCACGGCACCACGGCCCTGCATGTCATGGAAGACCTGCCGGAACTGCCTGCCGTGCTCTACCTCACCGAGGTATCGCATCTGTCGGGCGGCAAGGCCTACTGCTTCGGCGGCGGCTTCTATATCGACCCGATCTTCCCTGATTACGATGTCAAGGCGATCGTCTCAGCCGAGCCGACGACGGGTGCTGAGGCGCTGCGCAGCGTCGAGGTGCCGCCGCCTTCGGCGATCGACTACTACGCCATGGTCGACGCCTCCGGCGCGAACGCGCCGAAGCCGGGCGACAGTGCCGTCTTCGGTTTCCGCGGCCAGGCCTTCGTCACGCGGGCCTATGTCGTCGGCGTCTCAGGCATCTCCGGCGCGGCGCCGAAGGTGGAAACCATTGAAAACGGCTTCGGTGATACCAGAGCCTGGCCGGTTTAGGACGACGATAATGGACACAACGGCAAGCGGGCGAGCCCCCGTCCTTCAGCTCAAGGATATCCGCAAGCATTTCGGTGGCATTACCGCGATCGAGAATTTCGCGCTCGAGATTTATCCGGGCGAGATCGTTGCGTTGGTCGGCGACAACGGCGCCGGCAAGTCGACGCTGGTCAAGATCGTCTCCGGCGTGCATGCCCCCTCGTCGGGGACGATCACGATGGAGGGCCGGGAAGTGACGATGGCGAGCGCAACCATGGCGCGCTCGCACGGCATCGAGGTGGTCTATCAGGACCTGGCGCTCGCCGACCAGCAGACCGTCTACATGAATCTGTTTCTCGGCCGCGAGCCGGTCAATCGGTTCGGCCTGCTCGACCGCCGTCGGATGATCGACGAGACCGACAAGCTGGTGAAGGAACTCGACGTTCGCATTCCTTCCGTGCGTGCCACGATCCGCAACCTCTCGGGCGGGCAGCGTCAGGGCGTCGCCATCGCGCGGGCGACGCATTGGGCGAGTAAGCTCATCCTCCTCGACGAGCCTACGGCCGCGCTGGGCGTCTCCGAAACCGCCAAGGTGGAAGAGACCGTGCGCTCGCTGAAGCAGCGCAACATCGGCGTGCTGATCATCAGCCACAGCCTCGACCAGGTGTTCCGGCTCGCCGATCGCATCTGCGTCTTGAGGCGCGGCCGGCAGATCGGCATTCGCAACGCGGCGGAGACCGACAAGAACGAGATCATCGCGATGATCACCGGCCTGCAGCATTAGCAAGCCAACTCGGGACCGATTTGCCTGCGAATACCAACGAGTTGGAAATCGGCTTGTGTCTGGAACGCCTGACCCTGAGCGGCAGGCGCATCGTTTCGAGGCGATGAACGGCGCTGGTCGTCGGCGGCGCTGGTCGATGTGGTGCGGATCAATGGGGAGTGAACCAGCCGTCGCCGCGCCACTCAAACGGAACGGGTACGGAAAACCCTGAACTGTTCATCACAGCGAGAGTCGCGGGCATTCGGAAAGCGCGCCGTGAAAGCGCGAACCTGCTCGACATAGCAACGCTCTATCGGGCGCATCGAGACGACCGTTTTGCCACCAAGCGGTCCAGCCCGCCAAGTCTCGATCCCAGTTCGAAACTCGGGGTGGTTCCATGTTCAGCATACCGTATTCTCTAGTTCTTTGAGTTCTCCGTGCATCAACACGCCCGGTTAGCCCGCCGGCCGGAACGGCTTCGCCAGCGTCGCCGGAAAGTGCAGCGCAAGCATCTGGCGGTTGTGCGAGATCAGCACCAGCACGATGATTGTCACCAGATAGGGCAGGGCTGATAGCAGTTCCGAACCTGCAGCCCCAGCGCTTGCCCCTGCAATTGCAGGATCGTCATGCCACCGAACAGCCAGGCGCCGAGCAGGATGCGCAGCGGCCTCCATGTGGCGAACACCACCAGCGCCAGCGCGATCCAGCCTTTTCCTGCCGTCATGTTCTCGACCCAGAGTGGCGTGTAGGCGACAGACAGATACGCGCCGGTGCGTGAACCGCGCAAGGAATTCATCGGTCCGGATGAAATGGCCATGCTCGATCGGGTGATGAAAAACCTTTCTCCCTGCTGACGCTGAGGCCGCAGAGGGGGAATGGTTCGCGTCCCTCCTGCTCCGCGCTGTTCAGGCAGGCACCACGGACGAGGCAGCTCCGACGGCTCGCATGGCCAAGAGCATCCGCCCCCACTCCGCACGCGGCTGCTAAGGAACGTTCGATCTGCCACCTAGTTGAATGAATCTGCGGCGTCGGTTGGTTCGTCCGCATGAGGCAATAGAGAACTGGAGTCGCTATGCGCCGAATGGTTTTGGCTATTGCTGCCATTTTGGACTCGACCGCGTTGGTGTGGTCACAGCCGTGGCAGCATTGTAACCGGTGTTCTCAGGCCACGGCTTTGAGTTGCGCGGGGGCATATGCCCAAGGCAGTAGGTGGTCGAGCTGGTTT
>NZ_JAIUHR010000004.1 GCF_020165195.1 Mesorhizobium sp. CA14
CGCCCGCACGCCCCGGCGCCCGCTCCCGCGCCAAAACCGGCGGCTGGCTGGGTGGCCGGCGGCGGTTGCCTGACGGGCGCGGGTGGGGGCGGAGGTGCCGGTTGCGGGGCGCGCGGGCGTGCGGCGGCGGTTGTCTGCTGCTGGCCGCTGTCGCCGGTCAGCGCCGGCCGGCGGGGTGCTGCGAGCCGGATATCGCGCTCGACCACGACATCGGTCGGCCCGCCGATCAGGATCAGGTGTTCGATGTCGTCACGGCGCACCAGCACCAGCCTGCGATGGCTGTCGATGGCGGTCGCGTCCATGACGGCAAGGCGCGTCTTGCGGTTCCTGCCGCCGGCCACGAAGGTGCCGAAGGTCAGGTTGCGAACCACCTTGATGACGAGCAGGACGACGACAAGTAAAATGAGCGCTGCGAACGTCCACAGGATTGCAGCGACATAACCCGGACCCGCCACGCTATCCAGCCACTGCAGCATCGGTGCACCCAATCGCCTTTTCGAGTGAGGCGACACTAGACCGCCGCGGCGGCCCACCGCAAGTTCACATCACCCATCGTGAACAGTTTGAAACATGAATCGTTGATTTTATCGGACATTTGCGGCCAGGGCCTTTTCCGTTACAGGAGAATGTGATTCAACCGACCGTCCGCGCCCATCGGACACCGGAATCACGAGCAGGGGGAACATGGCCAAGGAAGCGCGCGGCGATTTCTATCCGGTACCGATCGTCGACCAGAACACGCGTCCGGGCGCCGTCACCAGGCTCATCGTCTTCATCGTCGTGCTGACCGGCGCCGCGATCGTCTTCGGACTTTTCCGCGAGCGCCTCGGCGACCCTTTCCTGCTCGGCATGCTCGGCGTGCTCGCCATGATCGGCGTCGGCTTTCTGTTCGCGACCGCGATCGGTTTCGTGCAGATCGCGCCGCGGTCGACCGGTGACGAATTGTCGAAAGCCTTCGTCGACTCGATGTCGCAGGGCCTGCTGGTCACCGACACCAAGGGCCGCGTCGTCTACGCCAACCGCGCCTATGCCGACATGACGGGTGCCGCCTCGGCCGCCGATCTCAAGACGGTCGAGGGGCTGTTGTCGGATGTTCCCGAAGCCTCGATGACGATCTACCGGCTGGCGTCCGGCCTGCGCGACGGCCAGGCGGGCGACGGCGAGTTCCGGCTGGCGCAGTCGATCAAGCCCGGCGCCGAGCCCGGCTCGCGCTGGTACCGCGCCCGCGCCCGCGCCTTCAGCATGCCCGGGCAAAGGCTGCCGATGCTGGCCTGGCAGCTCGCCGATATTTCGCAGGAACGGGCGGAGCAGGAACGTTTCTTCCTCGATCTGCAGAAAGCCATCGACCATCTCGACCATGCGCCGGCCGGGTTCTTCTCGGCCGATCAGGAAGGCCGCGTCACCTATATCAACGCCACGCTCGCCGAGTGGCTGGGCATCGACCTTGCTTCCTTCACGCCGGGCGCCATCACGCTGCCGGAAATCATCGCCGGCGACGGCATGGCGCTGGTCCGTTCCGTCAAGGCCGATCCAGGCACCACCCGCAACGCCGTCATCGACCTGGATCTCACCACCATGAGCGGCCAGGCGCTGCCGGTGCGCTTCATGCACCGGGTTTCGGCCAGCCGTGAAGGCGTCAACGGCCCGACCCGCACGATCGTCCTCAACCGCACCCAGGGCGAGGACGCTTCCGCGGAGCTCAGGGCCTCCGAGGTTCGCTTCACCCGCTTCTTCAACTCGACGCCGATGGCCATTGCCGGCGTCGATGCGAACGGGCGCATCCTGCGCACCAACGCGCCGTTCCTGCAGCTGTTTTCATCTGTGGTCGACCGCGACGCCGTCGACCGGCGGGTGCGGTTCGAGACCATCGTCCATGAGCGCGACCGGCCGGCTTTCGCCGCGGCCTTCGAGAAGGCCAGGCAGCGGCAGGCCAATATCGAGCCGATCGACTCCGTGCTGCCCGGCAATGAGGAGCGCCATATCCGCTTCTACGTCAATGCCGTCGCCGACAGCGCGGGCAGCGAAGGCGCCGAGGAGGCGGCGATCGTCTATGCGGTCGAGACCACCGAGCAGAAGGCGCTCGAGGGCCAGATGGCGCAGAGCCAGAAGATGCAGGCGGTCGGCCAGCTTGCCGGCGGTATCGCGCATGACTTCAACAACGTGCTGACCGCCATCATCATGGCGTCCGACCTTCTGTTGACCAACCACAGGCCGTCGGACCCGTCCTTCCCCGACATCATGAATATCAAGCAGAACGCCAACCGGGCGGCCTCGCTCGTGCGGCAATTGCTGGCCTTCTCGCGCAAGCAGACGCTGCGGCCGGAGGTGCTCAACCTGACCGATGTTCTGGCCGATCTCAGGATGCTGCTCGCGCGCCTCGTCGGCAACGACATCAAGCTCAAGATCGACCACGGCCGCGACCTGTGGCCGGTCAAGGTCGATATCGGCCAGTTCGAGCAGGTGGTGGTGAACCTCGCCGTCAATGCACGCGACGCAATGCCGAGCGGCGGCGACCTCACCGTGCGCACCCGCAACGTCACCGCCGACGAGTGCAAATCCTTCGCCTACCGCGAGCTGACGCCGGCCGACTATGTGCTCGTCGATGTTGAGGACACCGGCAGCGGCATCGCGCCAGACGTGCTGAAGAAGATCTTCGAGCCGTTCTTCACGACCAAGGAAGTGGGCAAGGGCACCGGCCTCGGCCTGTCCATGGTCTATGGCATCATCAAGCAGACCGGCGGCTTCATCTTCTGCGATTCCGAAGTCGGCAAGGGCACGGTGTTCCGCATCTTCCTGCCGCGCCACATCGCCGAGGTGAAGAAGCAGGCCGAACCCGGCGAAGCGCCGGCGATCGCGGCGGCCTCCCCGGCGAAGCCGGCCGACACCGCGAAAGACCTCTCCGGCTCGGCCACCGTGCTTCTGGTCGAGGACGAAGATGCCGTGCGCATGGGTGGCGTCAGGGCGCTGACCTCGCGCGGCTATACCGTCCATGAGGCGTCGTCCGGCGTCGAGGCGCTGGAAGTGTTCGAGGCACTCGGCGGCAAGGTCGATATCATCGTGTCCGACGTGGTGATGCCGGAGATGGACGGGCCGACATTGCTCGGCGAGCTGCGCAAGCGTCAGCCGGACATCAAGTTCGTGTTCGTCTCGGGCTATGCCGAGGACGCCTTCGCCAAGAACCTGCCGGCAGACGCGCATTTCGGCTTCCTGCCGAAGCCGTTCTCGCTCAAGCAACTGGCGACGATCGTCAAGGACGTTCTGGAATCGTAGGACGTTCAGCGCTTCCCTGGAATTGCTCTGAATAAGCCAGCGCTTGCGCATTGCGGCAGTCCTGCCATGATGGTCGCCGGATGGGTCTATCAGGGGTGGTAGCGCGTGACGCCGCATATCGAGGCGGGCCGGGGGGACTATGCCGAAACGGTGCTGTTGCCGGGCGATCCCGAGCGCGTGCAATGGATGGCGGAGATGTTTCTCGAGGCGCCACGCTGCGTGAACCGCCGAAGGGGCGCGCTGGGCTTCACCGGCCGGTTCCGCGGCAAGCCGGTCAGCATCCAGGCGACCGGGATAGGGGCGCCGTCTTTCCTGATTTATGCCTTTGAGCTGATGGAGTATTACGGCGTCAAAACGCTGATACGCACCGGCACATGCGGCGGCTTGTCGGAAGACGTGCCCCTGCGCGGCGTCGTCGTCTCCAGCCAGGTGCGGGCCGAGAGTGCAATCAGCGGGCAGGTGTTCGGGCTTTACCAGCCGGCCGGGCCGGACCCGGCGCTGCATGCGCGGGCGCTGCAACGCGCCGCCGACCTCGGCATCGCCTGCAGCGCCGGACTGACGATCTGCAGCGACGTGTTCCACCATCCCGACGGCCGCGCGCGGTTCGACGAGCCGAGGGCGCTCGGAGCGCTCGCGGTTGATATGGAGACCAGTGCGCTCTATCGGATTGCGGCGCAGTTCGGTGCGCGGGCGCTGTCGCTGCTCACCGTGGTCGATCATATCGCCACTGGCGAGCTCACCGATTATTCGGAGCGCCAGGCGCTTTTCACAGACATGACCCGGCTGGCGCTCGAAATCGCCGCAGAGAGCTAGATTTAGGGCTATCTTCTGGTGCAGGTCGAGGCTGTGAAGGCGCCGTCCTGCTGCTTCATGATGATGTCGAAGGAGGGGCCGCTCGGGTCGTCCAGCGTCGCTTGGGTCATCGAGATCGAATTGCCGCCGGCGGTGTAGCCGCCGAGCGGACCGAGCCAGGTGATCTCGCCATTGGGGTTCATCTGGTAATTGTAAGGCGGCGGCGCGGTGCCGAAGGTCACCGGGCCGCTGTAGAGGCTGCCCTTGATGGTGATGTCGCCGAGATTGAGGAACAGGCCGAGCAGGTAGACCTCGCAGTGGTAGACGCCGTCGGGGAGCTTGCCGTCGGTAAAATCGGCGCGGGCGCCGCCGGCGGCGGACACAAGAAGCAGGAAAGTCAGGATTGTTCGCAGGGCCATGGCGTCGCTCGTTTGCACGGCGACCTTGCCCCATTTCGCCATGAGCCCGCAACAGGGCCGACGAAGCTATCCTTGCCTGTGTGGTGAAATCATGGGCATTTTTATTATTTGTACAAAATCTGGGCAGTGGTGCGTAAACTTTTCTCAATCCTGCCGCATCGCAGTAGAGGCGACAGTTGCGCGGCTATCAAATAACCAATTGTAATCGCTGCGTTATCGCGAAAATCAGTTCAGCGTATTCCTATCTGGCACGTCGCTTGCACCGCTAATATTGCGATGCAAAACAACCAGCTTGGGAGTGTGTCATATGAGGGGTAACTTCGCGAAAATAACAAAAATCCTGTCCGCCGGCGTCGTCGCGGCCGGTCTGCTGGCTTCAGCGTCCGCCAAAGCGGCTGAAGATACGATCAAGGTCGGTATCCTCCATTCGCTGTCGGGGACCATGGCGATTTCGGAGACGACGCTGAAGGACGTCATGCTGATGCTGATCGACGAGCAAAACGCCAAGGGCGGCCTGCTCGGCAAGAAACTGGAAGCCGTGGTGGTAGATCCGGCGTCGAACTGGCCGCTGTTCGCCGAAAAGGCACGCGAGCTGATCTCGAAGGACAAGGTGGCGGCCGTGTTCGGCTGCTGGACCTCGGTGTCGCGCAAATCGGTGTTGCCGGTGTTCTCGGAACTCGACAACATCCTGTTCTATCCCGTCCAGTATGAGGGCGAGGAGAGCGAGCGCAACGTCTTCTACACCGGTGCGGCGCCGAACCAGCAGGCTATTCCGGCCGTCGACTATTTGATGAGCGCCGATGGCGGCTCGGTGAAGCGCTGGGTGCTTGAAGGCACCGACTACGTCTATCCGCGCACCACCAACAAGATCCTCGAAGCCTATCTCAAGTCGAAAGGCGTGCC
Source organism: Mesorhizobium sp. CA14 (assembly GCF_020165195.1). Lineage (GTDB taxonomy): Bacteria > Pseudomonadota > Alphaproteobacteria > Rhizobiales > Rhizobiaceae > Mesorhizobium. The sequence continues at coordinate 5,385 of NZ_JAIUHR010000004.1, forward strand.
CGCCGAGGACATCATGGTCAACTACACGCCGTTCGGCTTCTCGGACTGGCAGACCGAGGTTTCGGCGATCAAGAAATTCGGCTCGGCCGGCAAGAAGACGGCCGTGGTCTCGACCGTCAACGGCGATGCAAACGTGCCGTTCTACAAGGAGCTCGGCAACCAGGGCGTCAAGGCCGAGGACATTCCGGTCATGGCCTTCTCGGTCGGCGAGGAAGAGCTGGCCGGGCTCGATACAGGACCTCTGGTCGGCCATCTCGCCGCCTGGAATTACTTTGAAAGCGTCGACACGCCTGAAAACAAGAAGTTCATCGACAACTGGCACAAGTTCATCAAGAACGACAAGCGCACCACCAACGACCCGATGGAGGCCCATTATATCGGCTTCAACATGTGGGTGAAGGCGGTCGAGAAAGCCGGCACCACCGATCCGGACAAGGTCATCGACGCCATGGTCGGCGTTTCGGTGCCGAACCTGACCGGCGGCTACTCGACGATGATGCCCAACCACCACATCACCAAGCCGGTGCTGATCGGCGAGATTCAGGCCGACGGCCAGTTCGAGACCGTCTCGCAAACGCCCGGCCTCGTCATGGGCGACGAATGGTCCGACTACCTGCCGGATTCCAAGGACCTGATCTCGGATTGGCGCGCGCCTCTGTCCTGCGGCAACTTCAACGTCGCCACCGGAAAGTGCGGCGGCAAGGGCACCAACTGATCCCGGTCGGGATCTAGGTCCGTGTCCACGGTCCGGACCTTTGGTCCGTGACCCTCAGGTCTGGCGGATCGCGGAGTGGCCCCACGATCCGAGACCGCAGCCCGGGCAGGTTCCTGACCCGCCCGGGCAAGATTCCCGAAACCTAGTTTTGCGCAATTCCGGACGGAAAACCGCTTCACACTTTTCCTGGAATTGCTTGAGAAAGCCGCTTGAAGACGACTATGCTGCTGCTGCGCGCAATTGGTCTGATGTTGCTGCTGACGATGGCTGGACTGATGCCGTCGAAGGGGGCCGAGGCCGACCTTCGCGCGACGGTCGCCAAATTCGCGGCTGCAACCGGCTTCTCGGCCACCGAGGCCGTCGTGCGCGAGCTGACCGCCAGTGGCGATCCGGCCGTCGAGCGCCCGCTTTCGGCGCTGGCCGACGGCAATCTCTACATTCGCAAGAGCGACTCCCAGGTCTTTGTCGGCAAGGAGTCGGGAGACGGCATCGAGCTGCTCGATCCATTGAGCGGCGAAAAGACTGCCGACGCCGCCAAGACCGATCTCACCAAGATCAAGGTCAACAATGGGCTCCGCCACGTCATCCGCGATGCCCTGGGTACGCTGACGCTGCGCGCCAAGGATGCGAGAGTGCGCCTCGCCGCTGCGGCGACCATGTTCAAGACGCCGGATGCGGCGAATATCGAGCCGCTCGATGCCGCGATCGCCGCCGAGGCCGAACCGGGCGTCAAAACTCTATTCGAGCAGGCGCGCGCGGCGTCGGTTCTCGTTTCCGACAAGCCCGAAGCCGACAAACTCGCGGCCATCTCGATCATCGCCGCGCGCGGCGACCGCGACGGGCTTTCGTTGCTGACTTCGGTCGATGCCAATGCCCAGGGCGCGGTCAAGGACGCGGCAACCGCCGCGATCGGCAACATCAACTCCAAGCTGGCCTTGTGGGATGCCGGCCAGAACATCTGGTACGGCGTTTCACTGGGATCGGTGCTGCTGCTTGCGGCGATCGGGCTTGCCATCACCTTCGGCGTCATGGGCGTCATCAACATGGCGCATGGCGAGATGGTGATGCTCGGCGCCTACACCACCTTCGTTGTCCAGCAGGTGATCCGTACCTCGTTTCCGGGCCTGTTCGACTGGTCGCTGGTCATCGCGCTGCCGCTCGCCTTCCTGGTCGCCGCACTGGTCGGATTGGCGATCGAGCGCGGCATCATCCGCTTCCTTTATGGGCGGCCGCTGGAGACGCTCCTGGCCACCTGGGGCGTTTCGCTGGTCCTGCAGCAGGCGGTGCGCACCATCTTCGGGCCGACCAACCAGGAGGTCGGCAATCCATCCTGGATGTCGGGCTCGTTCGATATCGGCCAACTGGCCATCACCTGGAACCGGCTGTGGATCCTGGTGTTCGCGCTACTTGTTTTTGCGGTGCTGCTCTACGTCATGAAGCGCACTGCCTGGGGTCTGCAGATGCGCGCCGTCACCGCCAACCGCCGCATGGCCGCCTCGATGGGCATCAGGACGCCCTGGGTCGACGCGCTGACCTTCGCGCTCGGGTCCGGCATTGCCGGCATCGCCGGCGTGGCGCTCAGCCAGATCGACAATGTCTCGCCCAATCTCGGCCGCGGCTACATCATCGACAGTTTCATGGTCGTCGTGTTCGGCGGCGTCGGCAATTTGTGGGGCACGCTGGTCGGCGCCTTCTCGCTCGGCATCGTCAACAAGTTCCTCGAGCCCTATGCCGGCGCCGTGCTCGGCAAGATCGTCATGCTGGTGCTGATCATCCTCTTCATCCAAAAACGCCCGCGCGGCCTGTTCGCGCTGAAGGGCAGGGCGGTGGAAGCATGATCACGCAACGCTTCTTCGGCGCCGATCGCCGGATCGCCGTTACGATCCTGGCGCTGCTCGCGGCGGCCATCATCGTGCCGCTGCTCAACCTGGCGGTCTCGCCGCAAAGCGCCTTCTACGTTCCGCCTTACATCGTGGCGCTGATCGGCAAGTATCTCTGCTACGCGCTGCTGGCGCTCGCGCTCGACCTCGTCTGGGGCTATTGCGGCATCCTTTCGCTCGGCCACGGCGCCTTCTTCGCGCTCGGCGGCTATGCGATGGGCATGTATCTGATGCGCCAGATCGGCTCGCGCGGCGTCTACGGCAATCCGATCCTGCCGGACTTCATGGTGTTCCTGAATTACAAGGAACTGCCCTGGTTCTGGCATGGCTTCGATCATTTCTGGTTCGCGGCGTTGATGGTGCTGGCCGTGCCCGGCCTGCTCGCCTTCGTTTTCGGCTGGTTCGCCTTCCGCAGCCGCGTCACCGGCGTCTATCTGTCGATCATCACCCAGGCGATGACCTATGCGCTGCTGCTCGCCTTCTTCCGCAACGACATGGGATTCGGCGGCAACAACGGCCTGACCGATTTCAAGGATATTCTGGGCTTCAACGTGCAGGCGGACGCGACGCGTTCGGCGCTGTTTGCGGCGAGCGCCGTTATGCTGGCGCTCGCCGTCTTCGTCACCGCGGCGATGGTGCGCTCCAAATACGGCAAGCTCCTGATGGCGGTGCGCGACGCAGAGAGCCGTACCCGCTTCCTCGGCTGGCGGGCCGAGAACGTCAAGCTGTTTGCCTTCACCGTTTCCGCAATCATGGCCGGCATCGCCGGAGCGCTTTACGTGCCGCAGGTCGGCATCATCAACCCCGGCGAATTCGACCCGGCCAACTCGATCGAGGTGGTGATCTGGACCGCGGTCGGCGGGCGCGGCACGATCGTCGGCCCGATCCTCGGCGCGCTGCTCGTCAACGCCGGCAAATCCTGGTTCACCGGCGTGCTGCCGGAATTCTGGCTGTTCGCGCTGGGCGGCCTGTTCGTCGCCGTCACGCTGCTTTTGCCCAAAGGCATCGTCGGCACGTGGGATGCCTGGCGCGGCAAGGTGAAGGCGCTGCGCTCAGCTTCGCTTGCGGCGGAAGCAGGCGCCGATCCCGAGAAGCTGCCTGAGCCGAAGATCGTGCGCTCGGCTGCGGGGACGCCGGGCGCCTGGTCGGCTTCCGGCGCCGAACCGCAGCCGGCGGAGTGAGTGACATGAGCAAGTCGAACACCATCCTTTATCTCGACGGCGTCTCGGTCTCCTTCGACGGCTTTCGGGCCATCAACAACCTGTCGCTGGTGCTCGACAAGGGCGAGATGCGCGCGATCATCGGACCCAATGGCGCCGGCAAGACGACGATGATGGACATCGTCACCGGCAAGACGCGGCCGGACGAAGGCGAAGTGTTCTTCGACGGTGAGGTCGATCTCACCCGGCATGACGAGGCCGAGATCGCCATGATGGGCATCGGCCGCAAATTCCAGAAGCCGACGGTTTTCGAGAGCCACAGCGTCGAGGACAATCTCATGCTGGCGCTAAAAGGGCCGCGTTCGATCTTCCCCGCGCTGTTCCATCGCCGCTCGGCGGCCGAGACGCGGCGCATCGACGACATCCTCGGCATCATCCGTCTCGGCGACAAGCGCGGCGAGCTCGCCGCCAACCTCAGCCACGGCCAGAAGCAATGGCTGGAGATCGGCATGCTCCTGGCGCAGGATCCGAAGCTTCTGCTGGTCGACGAGCCGGTCGCCGGCATGACCGATGCCGAGACCGAGGAGACCGCGCGCCTGCTCAAGGACATCGCTCGCGACCATTCGGTGGTGGTCGTCGAGCACGACATGCATTTCGTGCGCGAGCTCGGCGTCAAGGTCACCTGCCTGCACGAGGGCTCGGTGCTGTCGGAAGGCACGCTCGATTTCGTCTCGGCGGACGAGCGTGTCGTCGAAGTCTATCTGGGGCGGTGAGCATGGTCTGGCGGGTTCCATTTTGCCGTTTCGATTTCGCTTTCCTGAAGCGCTGGAGAAGGGGCTGACCATGCTCGAAGTCTCCAATGCCACGCTGCATTACGGCGCCGCCCAGGCGCTGCGCGGCGTTTCGCTGAAGGCGGGTGCCGGCAAGATCACTTGCGTGCTCGGCCGCAACGGCGTCGGCAAAACCAGTTTGATGAGATCGATCGTCGGCCATCACCGGCTGACGAGCGGAAGCGTTGCCTTCGAGGGGAAGGCGCTCGACCGGAGCGCGGCATATGATCGCGCCCGGTCGGGCATCGCATTCGTGCCGCAGGGCAGGGAAGTCTTTCCGCTGCTCACGGTGCGCGAAAACCTGGAGTCCGGCTTCGCGCCGCTGCGGCGATCCGACCGCAACATTCCGGCCTATGTCTTCGAGCTGTTTCCGGTTTTGAAGCAGATGCTCGGCCGCCGCGGCGGCGATCTCTCCGGCGGCCAGCAGCAGCAACTTGCCATTGGGAGAGCGCTGGTAATGCGGCCGAAGCTCCTGGTGCTCGACGAGCCGACCGAAGGCATCCAGCCCTCCATCATCAAGGATATCGGCCGCGCCATCCGCTATCTCCGCGACCAGGCGGGGATCGCCGTGCTTCTGGTCGAGCAGTATCTCGACTTCTGCCGGGAACTTGCCGACGAGGTCAACATCATGGATCGCGGCCAGATCGTACATACCGGTCCCGCCGAAGACCTGGACCGGGCGGATGTGCGAAAGTTTCTGACAGTCTAGAATCGTTTTCTCGACTTCGCTCGACATCGCGAGGCGCCAGCAAGCCCAGTATTTCTCTCCGCTGACCCAGCCCAGCTCTGGTGCGTTGAATACCGCATGCTAGTCTTTTCTTGGCCTTGGTGAGTCGGCCGCTTTCCGTATCAGTTGCGAATGAGGGGGAAGGCGCGCGGTCACCGCGCGCAAGGTCCAGGCAAGCAAGCCTGCCTAGCTTTCCCGCAGTGATTGTCGGTCAACGCGTCCAAAAAGATTCGTGCCAGGGGACGGCGATGGAACGTTTTGTCGAGGACTATCAGAAGCGGCGCCTCACCGATCGCGTCGATATCATGACGGCGATCAACATCCTGATGTCGCAAGGCTATGACGAGGATGATCTGCTGGGTGAAATGACCAAGGTCTTCTACGTCGATCTCGACGCATTTAACGAAGTGATCGCCCATCACTGAGGGCGGCTACGGCGAAGGCGCCGAGCCTAACCGCTCAGACTTTCCTGGAATTGCTCTAAATTTCAACCGGCACGGCGGAAGTCGAGCACGCGGTTGCGGCCGCCGCGCTTGGCGGCATAGAGCGCCTTGTCGGCGGCGCTGAGCACTTTGTCGAAGCTCATGCCATCGCTGTTGCCGAAGGCGAAGCCGGCGCTCACCGTGCAGCGCAACGGCCCGGTCTCCGTCTCAACAATGCGCGCGGCGAACGCGGCCCGGACACGTTCGGCCGTCGCCTCGGCGGTCTCTGGCAAGGTGCGCCTCAACACCATGGCGAATTCCTCGCCACCCATGCGGGCGACCGAGTCGTTCGGGCGCAGGTCGGCGGAGAGCACCTGGGCAAAAACCTTCAGCACCTCGTCGCCGGCGGCATGGCCGAACTGGTCATTGATCGCCTTGAAGCCATCGAGGTCGAACACCACCACCGCCGTGAAGGCACTGACCGGCGTCTTGCCGTGCAGCTCGAACAAAGCGCGGCGGTTGAGCAGCCCCGTCAGCACGTCGGTCTCGGCCTCATGCTTGTGGTGGCGCGCGAGCCGCCCCTGGTTGAGCGCCAGCGACAGCGCGCCGATGCCGGTCATCGAGGCGATGACGATGACCAAGCTCAGATCCTCCGCCCAGTTGCTCGGCGCGTGGCCGAGGACGAGTTTGCCGTCCCAAGCCAGCACGGCCGCGCAAAGCACGAAGGAAACAGCGGTCAATGAATAGAGCAGCGCCACGCCCACGAGTTGCGCCGGGGCCTCCTCGCGACCCTTCCAATATTCATGCGCGGTGCCGAATAGGAGCAGCGCGGCAAGGAAATTCTCAAGCATGAAGCCCAGACCGTCATAGCCGAGCGCCATTGGCGGTAACGCCAGCGCAAAGGAGATGACAGTGCCAAGCCTGATGCGCGGCAGCGGCGAGCGTCCGGTCCGGAACTGGTGGGCAGCGCCCAACATCATCGAGAAGCCGAACAGCAGCAGCGCGAGCGCCAGGATGCCGAGGGCTGTTCCGGGCGCATCGATATAGGCGTCATAAACAAAAACCTCCGCCACCACCACCAGCACGCTGGTCGCCCATGTCAGCAGGAACCTGTCGGAACGGGCGGTCAGCCAGGTTCCGAACAAGGTGAGGCTGAGGCAGGCTGCGGAGAAGCCGACCGCCAGCAGCAATGAATTGTAGTCGAGAAGCATGCACTCGCCCTTGCCGCCGCCGGGTCTCTGCAACCTGCCGTGGGTCTATTAGTGCAGCAAGGAAGTATCGATTACGTTACGATAGCGGTGAAGATGCCATAATTCCGCGGCGTCAGAGGACCGCCACCAACAACAGCAGGATGATGCCGACCCCCATCATCAGCAGACCCGGCCAGTTCTGCGACAGGCCGAGGAAACCGAGACCGCGCCGGCGTGGCTCAAGCGTCGGGCCAGGCGTTGCCAGGTCTGGCATCGGGCGATCCGAGGCTGCAGGTGCCGGGTCGCTAAGTTTCCCTCGCCTGAGGACCGCACCCGCCATGTACACAATGCCGGCGACAATGAGCAATGCCCCGATGAGGATGACAGCCATATCACCTCGCTTTCTTCGGGCTCTCCCGATGCCGGAGCCCGGGCCATTGTTCCGCGACGCTCAACCGCTATGGAAACCTGGCCCCGGGAGAAAGGCAAAACGGTCAAGACGCCCCGTAAGTTCCGACGGAGCTCGCCCCTTCAATCGGCCACCCGCTTCATCAGCGCCATGGCGCCGAAGGGCGCGCGCACCTTGCCCTCCGTGATGAAGTAGACGAACACATCGCGCGGCTCGACCGGCGCATCGGTCTTGGGATCGGCGCGCGGCAGGTCGGCGGGCTGCTTGCCCTCCGCCCAGGTCTTCACCCGTCCCGCCCATTCGTCGAGGCCTTTCGGCGTGTAGCAGTCGGGGTTGTCGTCGCTGCCGGTCTGCAGCCGCGCATAGACGAAGTCGCCGGTGACATCGGCGATCGCCGGATATTTTGCGTGGTCGGCATAGACGATCGCCGCGTTGTATTTTCGGGCGAGCGCCGGAAATTCCGGCACGACGAAGCTGTCGTGGCGCACTTCCAGCGCGTGGCGCAGAGGCACGCCGTCCTGCTTCTCGGGCAGAAGTTTCAGGAAAGCTTCGAAATCGTCAGCGTCGAACTTCTTGGTTGGCGCGAACTGCCACAGAATCGGGCCGAGCTTGTCGTCGAGCGCGGCAACGCCGGAGCCCAGGAAGCGCATCATCGATTCGCCGGCCTCGCCGAGCACCCTCCGGTTGGTGACGAAGCGGTTACCTTTGAGCGAGAAGACGAAACCTTCCGGCGCTTCGTTGGCCCATTTGGCGAAAGTCGGTTCCTTGAAGCTGGAATAATAGGTGCCGTTGACCTCGATGGTCGGAACCTGCCGGCTGGCGTAGTGGAGCTGCTTGGCCTTGGCGAGCTTGTCCGGGTAGAAGGAGGTGTCCCAGGGCTCGAAAGTCCAGCCGCCCATGCCGGAGCGGATTTTTCCTTGGCTCATTGTCGTCCTCCTCCGTTCAAATGCGATCAGGCGGCTCGGTCGACCGACTTCATCATGTCGACCAGGGTCCACCCTGGCCGGTGTGGGTTGGCGCGGCGACCCGTTTCCCGATAGCCGTAGGCGGAATAGAGCGCGATGTTCCGCTCCATCCGCGAATTGGTGTAAAGCCGCACCTCCGGCACGGCCCACAACCGCGCCTGCTCGTCGGCGAAGTTGAGCAGTTTGATGCCGAGTTTTTTACCCTGGAAGGCCGGCGCGACGGCGACGCTGAAGATCATGGCGTGGTCGGGATGCCGTTCCAGGACGATCAGCCCGGCCAGTCCTCCGTCCTCTTCGAGCAGCCAGACCTCGCCGCGCTCGATGCGCGGCGCGTAGTCTTCCGTCACCGGAATCGGCGGGGTGCCGAACAGAGCGGTGTAGGGCGCATAGGCGGCGGTCGTCAGCGCGGCAACGGCAGGGAGATCACTGGAAAGCGCTCTTCTAATTGTCATTCAAGCGCCCTCCCGACGAAATGCGCGCTCACTCCGCCGCTTCGCGTTTGCCTCCGGGGCGCCGTTCCAGAAGCTCCTTCAGGAACTGGCCGGTGTAGCTGCGCTTCTCGCGCACGATCGCTTCCGGCGTGCCCGACGCCACCAGCTCGCCGCCGCCGTCGCCGCCTTCGGGGCCGAGATCCAGCACCCAGTCGGCGGTCTTGATCACTTCGAGATTGTGCTCGATCACCACCACCGTGTTGCCTTGGTCGACCAACTCGTGCAGCACTTCGAGCAGCTTGGCGACGTCATGGAAGTGCAGTCCGGTGGTCGGCTCGTCGAGGATGTAGAGCGTCTTGCCGGTCGCCTTGCGGGACAGTTCCTTGGCGAGCTTTATCCGCTGCGCCTCGCCGCCGGAGAGTGTCGTCGCCTGCTGGCCGATATGGATGTAGCCGAGGCCGACCTGCTTCAGCGTCTCCAGCTTGTCGCGCACGCCCGGTACCGCCGAGAAGAACTCGACGCCTTCCTCGACCGTCATGTCGAGCACGTCGGCGATCGACTTGCCCTTGAACTGCACGTCGAGCGTCTCGCGGTTGTAGCGCTTGCCGTGGCAGACGTCGCAGGTGACATAGACGTCGGGCAGGAAGTGCATCTCGATCTTGATCACGCCGTCGCCCTGGCAGGCCTCGCAGCGGCCGCCCTTGACGTTGAAGGAAAAGCGGCCCGGCTGGTAGCCGCGCGCCTTGGCCTCCGGGAGTCCCGCGAACCAGTCGCGGATCGGCGTGAAGGCGCCCGTGTAGGTCGCCGGGTTGGAGCGCGGCGTGCGGCCGATCGGCGACTGGTCGATGTCGATGACCTTGTCGAGGAATTCCAGCCCCTCGATGCGGTCATGCTCGGCCGGATGCTCGCGCGAGCCCATGATGCGGCGCGAGGCGGCTTTGAACAGCGTCTCGATGAGGAAGGTCGACTTGCCGCCGCCGGACACGCCGGTGACAGCCGTGAAAGTGCCGAGCGGGATTTCGGCCGTCACGTTCTTCAAATTGTTGCCGCGCGCGCCGACCACCTTGATGCGCCGGTTCTTCTTCGCTTCGCGGCGAACCGCGGGCGTCGCCACTTCGAGTTCGCCCGACAAATACTTGCCGGTGATCGAGGCGGGTGTGGCCATGATCTGCTGCGGCGTGCCCTGCGCAATGATGCGGCCGCCATGGATGCCGGCGGCGGGACCGATGTCGACGACATAATCGGCATGCAGGATGGCGTCCTCGTCATGCTCGACGACGATCACCGTGTTGCCGATGTCGCGCAGGTGCTTCAACGTATCGAGCAGGCGCGCATTGTCGCGCTGGTGCAGACCGATCGACGGCTCGTCGAGCACATAGAGCACGCCAGTGAGGCCCGAGCCGATCTGCGAGGCGAGCCGGATGCGCTGGCTCTCGCCGCCCGACAGCGTGCCGGAGTTGCGCGACAGCGTCAGATAATCGAGGCCGACATCGTTGAGGAAGCGCAGCCGCTCGCGGATTTCCTTGAGCACCCGCACCGCGATCTCGTTCTGCTTGTCGTTCAACTGCGCCGGCAGATCGGTGAACCACTGGTCGGCCTTGCGGATCGACATCTCGGTGACCTCGCCGATATGCTTGCCGGCGATCTTCACCGCCAGCGCTTCCGGCTTCAGGCGGTAGCCGTTGCAGGCGGGGCAAGGGGTGGCCGACATGAAGCGCTCGATCTCCTCGCGCATCCAGGCGGATTCGGTTTCCTTCCAGCGCCGGTCGAGATTGGGGATGACGCCCTCGAAGGTCTTGGTGGTCTTATAGGAGCGAAGGCCGTCATCATACTGGAAGGTGATCTCGCGCTCGCCCGTGCCGCGCAACACGGCTTCTTTGGCCTCGGCGCTCAGGTCCTTGAACTTGTCGCCGGGCTTGAAGCCATAGGCCTTGCCGAGCGCTTCCAACGTCTGCGCGTAATAGGGCGAGGTCGACTTCGCCCACGGGCTGATGGCGCCGTCGCGCAAAGAGACGTTCTCGTCCGGCACGACGAGGTTGGGATCGATGGCTCGCTGGCTGCCGAGGCCATCGCAGGTCGGGCAGGCGCCGAACGGATTGTTGAAGGAGAACAGCCTGGGCTCGATCTCAGGAATGGTGAAGCCGGACACCGGGCAGGCGAATTTCTCCGAGAACAGGATGCGCTCATGCGTCTCGTTCTTCGATTTGTTGACCGAGTCCTCGCCGGTCAGGCCGGCATCGAGCGGCTTGTCGGCGAACTCCGCTACGGCAAGACCTTCGGCGAGCTTCAGCGCAGTCTCCATCGAATCCGCGAGCCGGGTCGCCAGATCGCCGCGCACGACGATGCGGTCGACGACCACGTCGATGTCGTGCTTGTATTTCTTGTCCAGCGCCGGAACGTCGGCGATCTCGTAGAAGACGCCGTCGACCTTGACGCGCTGGAAGCCCTTCTTCTGCAGTTCCAGGAGTTCCTTGCGGTACTCACCCTTGCGGCCGCGCACGATCGGCGCCAGCAGGAACAGGCGCGTGCCTTCCTCCAGCGCCAGCACGCGATCGACCATCTGGCTGACCGTCTGGCTCTCGATCGGCAGGCCGGTGGCCGGGGAATAGGGGATGCCGACGCGCGCAAAGAGCAGGCGCATATAGTCGTAGATCTCGGTGACGGTGCCGACCGTCGAGCGCGGGTTGCGCGAGGTGGTCTTCTGCTCGATCGAGATGGCGGGCGACAGGCCGTCGATCTGGTCGACGTCCGGTTTCTGCATCATCTCCAGGAACTGGCGGGCATAGGCCGACAGGCTTTCGACATAGCGGCGCTGGCCCTCGGCATAGATGGTGTCGAAGGCAAGCGACGATTTGCCGGAACCCGACAGTCCGGTCATGACGATCAGGCTGTCGCGCGGCAGGTCGAGATCGACGTTCTTGAGATTGTGTTCGCGCGCCCCGCGAATGGAAAGGTATTTTTGGTCGGCCATCGCCGGTCGCCGCCTCAGATCTGGAATTTACTGGATTGGGCGGGTTCGTCCCGGCCATCCCCTATGTAGGTATTTTCGCCGCCACGTCGAGAGACGCCACAGCCTCGACGGAAGAAGCCGATCATGGGTTTAACCGCCTTTCGCGCGAGCCGGCAAGCGGAAAGAACAAAGGCCGAACACGCTCCTGACAAAGCGCTGTGGAAACAGTCGCACAAAGCGTTGTGGAAACAAGCGCGTTGATCGTTGTGGTCGCCCAAACTTTGTGGAGATACGTGCCGCCGATACCGCCTCGTTCCGCAGAGCCACCCGACTTACCCGCACGTAACCTCCAGGCGATCACATTTTTCGGTAACCGGCTATTCAACGGTTGACGCCAGTAACTCACGGGAGCAGTCTCAAACCGTCAACGGAGCCGGCCGTCTTTCGATGGCCTCGCCGCCCAACAGGCGGTCTGCGAGACGCCGCAGGCGACAGCGATTAGCGCTTCGAACGACATTGTCGCAATGGACATAAGGAGCGGAGCATGACGCCACCGGACAGTCCCTTGAGGCTCCACAGCGAGATGGAGCCGCGGCGGGCATAAGTGCCAGGGTAGACTTGAAACGCCAGCCCGACAAACCGTGACTCGCCGATGCCCTACAATCAGAGACGATAGTCGGATCGTCGGCTGAACGCCGCGTTGCATCCGAAACAGAACGCCGGCAGTCCACTCCCGGCTAAAATTGGATTTCAGATCCATGAAGCCCCATCCGTCTGCACAGCAGGGATGGGGCTTACATTTTGTGGTGTTCGCGTGTGACCCGCTCCGCGATCAGTGGTTCGGGATCCGAGCGCCACCCGTTGCCATGTCGACCGTTATGCTGCCGCCGATCCTGACATCGGTATTGCCGATCTTGAAGGAACCGTCGCTGCCTGCCGGCAGCGCGTCATCGGGTTCCGGTTGCGGCGCCGGCTTGGCGATGCGGTAGTCGCCGCTGACGCCGGGCAGTTTCTGCGCCGAACTGTCGTCGGCAAACGCAGCGCCGGCCATCAGCATGCCGGCAAGCGCGGCGAGGGTAGCGCATAGATGTCTGGGCTGAACGGGCCTGATCATGCGCGGACTATAGGGATGCAACTGGAGCGATGCCAGACGCGCGGCGATCAAATTGCCGCGCGCCTGCCCGCGACGTCAGGCCGCTTTCTTGCGCGTGTCGTAGACGTGGTCGACGAGACCCCAGTCCTTGGCTTCCGCGGCGCTCATGAAATAGTCGCGGTCGAGCGTGCGCTCGACTTCCTCATAGGTCCGGCCGCAGTGCTTGGCGTAGAGCTCTGTCATGTGCTGCTTGGTGCGCACAATGTCCTCGGCGTGGCGCTGGATGTCGGAAGCCTGGCCCTGGAAGCCGCCGAGCGGCTGGTGCAGCACGATCCTGGTATTGGGCAACGCGATGCGCCGTCCCGGTTCGCCGGCCATCAACAGGAAGGAGCCCATCGAGGCGGCAAAGCCCATGCAGACCGTCGACACCGGGCAGGAGATGTATTGCATCGTGTCGTAGATGGCGAAGCCGCTGGTCACCATGCCGCCCGGCGAGTTGATGTAGAGCGAGATCTCTTTGTCGGGATGATCGGATTCCAGCGACAGAAGCTGGGCGCAGACCAGCGCCGAAACATTGTCGTTGATCTCGCCATTGATGAAGACGATGCGCTCGCGCAGCAGCCGCGAAAAGATGTCGAAGGAACGTTCGCCGCGGCTCGATTGCTCGATGACCATCGGCACCAGATTGGCAATGCTCATGACGGTTTTCCTCGGTCCTCTTTTGGTCAGGCCGCGCGCAGCATCATGCAGGGCGCGTTGGCGGCGGCGGGGTTCTTGCGCGCGTCGAGCGAAAGCCCGCAGCCGGCGCCGGAAACTGCGACGAGAGGCTGCGCGGCCGGCACGAAGCCGTCATGGACGATGCTGAGATGCGTGCCGCCCGCGGCCGTGCCGGCAAGCGTGAAAGTGACGATGCTTTCAAAGGCGGGAAGCTGGTCCGCATCCTTCGCGCCGGGCCGCTCGCGCCAGGAATAGCGCAGCAGCCTGCCAGGCTCGGCCTCGAGCACCTCGCATTCGATCGGCGCATGCGGTCCGGCAAAGGCGAAGCGGCTGCCTGCTTGCGCCTTGATGTCGTTCGGCATCATCCAGGCGGCGAGCAGCTCCGGCTGGGTCAGCGCCCGCCAGACTTTTTCCGGCGGATCTGGAAGGTCGCATTCGAAGCTGAGCGGCGCTTCGCTGACCGTCGTGTTTTCGGTTGCCGTCATTGGTCCATTCCCTTCAGAACCGTCTTCAACTTCTCGATGCGTTCCGGCCAGAAGGCGCGGTAGCGTTCGATCCAGCCGAGCAAGGGATCGAGCCCTTGAGGATCGGCGCGGTAATAGGCGTTGCGGCCGGCGCGCCGCTCGACCACCAGGCCGGCGCCGCGCAGCACGGCGAGATGCTGCGAGACCGCCGGCTGCGACACGCTCATACCGGCGCGCAGCTCGGTCACGCTCATCTCGCTGGCGGTCAGGTGCTCGTAGACGGCGCGACGGGTAGGGTCGGCAAGCGCACGAAAAATTTCTGCTTCAATCATGGATAAAGCATAAGTCGACACTTATTGATTTGGCAAGCCTTTATTTGATCGCCATATGGAGGTGCATGTTCAAACCCTGCCTTTGCCGACATTCCTTGACAGAAAGGGCGGTCAAGAATAGAACGAAAAGAGAACGAAAAACCTTGTGGGAAAAGCCAGCCTTTGCGGGCGGCGGCGGCCCGCAGGCTGTAAGGTGAGCGACTTGAAATTTGTTTCGGATGAGCGCGGAGAAGTAAGATGGCGGGTAGCGTCAACAAGGTCATTCTGGTGGGCAATCTCGGGGCGGACCCTGAAATCCGCCGCCTGAATTCCGGCGATCCGGTCGTCAACATCCGCATCGCCACGTCGGAAAGCTGGCGCGACAAGAACACCGGCGAGCGCAAGGACAAGACCGAGTGGCACAATGTCGTCATCTTCAACGATCAACTCGCCAAGGTGGCCGAGCAGTATCTGAAGAAGGGCATGAAGGTCTATGTCGAGGGCCAGCTGCAGACCCGCAAGTGGCAGGACCAGACCGGCAACGACCGCTACACAACCGAAATCGTGTTGCAGAAATTCCGTGGCGAATTGCAGATGCTCGACGCGCGCGGCGAGGGCGGCGGCCAAGTCGGCAATTATTCCGGCGGCGGCAGCCGCGGTTCGGATTTCGGCCAGTCCGGTCCGAATGAAGGTCTCGGCCGCGGTGGTGGTGGCCCCAGGGGTGGCGGCGGTGGCGGCTCGTCGCGCGAGCTTGACGACGAGATCCCGTTCTAACCGCTTCGAAACGGGCATTTGAGGGAAGGCGCAATGTCGCTCGGACCGCTTCTGTCGGCGCCGCCTCCCATTCCATGGCATGCCTTCGCGGCCTTCGCCGCCCTCGCGATCGGCGGCGCCCAACTGGCGTTGCCGAAGGGTACCGTGCGTCAGCGCGCGCTGGGTTATGCCTGGGTGGCGCTGATGCTGGTCATCGCGATATCGAGCTTCTGGATCCAGCAGATCCGCCTTATCGGTCCGTTCAGCCCGATCCATCTTTTGTCGATCCTGGTGCTGGTCACGGTACCGCTGGCGGCGTGGTATGCGCACACGCATAAGGTCGCTGCGCATCGCGGCGCCATGATCAAGCTCTATCTATTCGCGCTTGTCGGCGCCGGCATCTTCACGCTGCTGCCCGGCCGGATCATGCATGCGGTAATGTTCGGTCAGTAGGCGACGGAAACCTCTTAAGGAAGATCAACGTGAAAGCACGCATCAAATGGGTTGAGGAACGCACCTTTGTCGGCGAGTCAGGCAGCGGCCATAAGGTCGTGCTGGGCACCGCGCACGGGCCGGACGGCAAGACGCCTGGACCGAGCCCGATGGAACTGGTGCTGATCGGCACCGGCGGCTGCTCGGCCTATGACGTGGTCCACATCCTCGAGAAAGGCCGCGAGGCGGTCGAGGATTGCGTGGTCGAGCTCGACGCCGATCGGGCCGAGGCCGATCCGAAAGTGTTTATCCGCATCCACCTGCATTTCATCGTCAAGGGCAGGGCCCTGTCGCACGACAAGGTGAAAAGGGCGATCGATCTGTCGATCGAGAAATATTGCTCGGCGTCAGCCATGATGGCGAAGACAGCGACGATCACGCATGATTTTGAGGTGGTCGAGACGGGGGCAAAATAGGGCAGTAGGGCGGTAGGGCGGTAGGGCGGTAGGGCGGTAGGTGGGCTGCCTCGCAGCCGGTCAGGCTGCCATCAGCGCCTTCACGCCGTCGGCCACGAACTGCACCGCTAACGCCGCCAGGATAACGCCCAGCAGCCTGGTCAGGATCGAGCGGCCGGTCTGGCCGAGGATGCGGTCGATGCGTTCCGACAGCACGAACACCAGATAGGTGATGACGAGGCAGAGAAAGATGATGCCGACCAGCGCTGCCTGGGCGGCAAAGCCTTCAAAATGTCCCGATAAGAGCACCGTCGCCGAAATCGCGCCGGGGCCGGCGATCAGCGGGATCGCCAGCGGGAAGGCGGCGATGTTGTGGATCATGTCCTTGGTGATGGCGACGTCGCCGATCTTCTCCTTGCGGTCCTGCCGGCGCTCGAACACCATTTCGAAGGCGATGAAGAACAAGAGAAAACCGCCGGCGACGCGGAAGGCCGGCAGCGTGATGCCGAACACCGACAGGATCGCGGCGCCGGCAAGTGCAAACAGCGCCATGACCAGGAAGCCGATCACCGAGGCGCGCACCGAAACCTGCTGACGTTCCTCGCGATTCATGCCGCGCGTCACGGCGAGGAAGAGCGGCGCCAGTCCGGGCGGGTCGATGGTCACCAGGATGGTGACGAAGGCGTTGAACAGGCTGTCGAAACTCGGCATCGCTGGTCCCCTCCCGCCGGGCGAGGCCCAGGCCCCGCAATTGGTAGAGCAAAGCCCGGGCGGTGGAAACAGGCGGGAGGTAAATCAGCCGGCTATTCGGCATTGCTGCAATAGGCCTCCAGCCGGTAGCCATCCGGATCGACAACGAAGGCGGCATAGTAATTGTCGCCATAGGCCGCGCGCAGTCCGGGCTGGCCGTTGTCCGTGCCGCCCTCACGCAATGCGGCCGCATGGAAGGCGTCGACGCCGGCGCGCGTCGGCGCCGAGAAGCAGAAATGCAGGCCGGAGTCCACGTCAGCCGGTACCGGCCGCCCGGCATCGTTCACCCAAAGCTGGACTGCCTCGCCACCGTAGCCGAGTGAACCGGGCGACTGGCTGAGACAGGAATAGCCGAGCGGCTTCAGCGCTGCGTCGTAAAAGCGTTTCGAAGCGCCGGCGTCACGAACGCGATCGAGACATGGTCAAGCATTGTTTCCTCCATGATTGCAAATGGTTGGTTGCTCAGGCTGGAGTCGCGCGGCGAGCCAAAAACTCGACCTCCGTGCGCCAGGTCGTGCCGCCGTCATGCGAGCGCTCGCCAAGCCAGCGAAACGAGTTTTCGGTGATCTGCGAGAAGCTCCAGCGCACCGACGCGCCGGTGCCGTCGGCGCCGACCTGGACGATGGTGTCATCCCCGGCGCGGCCGAGTTGGCGGCTGTAATACTGGTTGCGCGGGTCGCTCCAGAAGATGTGCCAGGCGTCGGCGCCGGGATCGTAGACGCGCAATGTCGTGCCGTAAAAGGTCCATGGCCCGAGCGACGGGGAGGGACCTGCATCGCGAGCGGGCAGGATCCAGACGTCCTGTACGGCCCTGCCTTCCAGAACCCAGCCGAAATGCACCTCGCCGCGACCTGTGAGCCTTGTCCCATCCTCGAGAATGCGCGTGGCATCGAACGTCCAGGCGCCGACGAAGCGGCCATAGAGCTTCAGCTTTTCGGCGAGGTCTGGTTTGGGCCCGTCGCTGTGCAGGGCCTCGGCAAAGGGATCGGTCATTGTTGCTGCCTCGTTTGTCAGGAGAGGGCTAGCAATAGGGGCATGGCAGGGTTCGTCGCTTGGGAAAAATTGCTATCTTTCGGGCATGACGACGGCACAAAAAACTCTGGCTTCCGGGCACGGTTGGCAGGTGTCCGACGTGGTGTGCACGGCCGTCCCCGGCGACAAACCATTCGAGGAAGAGCATCGCAGCTTTTGCGTTGCCGCAGTGACCAGGGGCATGTTCCGCTATCGCACGCGCCAAGGCACGGCGATGCTGGCGCCGGGCGCTATCCTGCTCGGCAATCCCGGCGCCTGCTACGAATGCGGGCATGAGCACGGCGCCGGCGACCGCTGCCTCTCGTTTCATTTTACCCCGGCCTATATGGAGCGGGTCGTGGCCGATGTGCCGGGCGCGAAACGGCTCGGCTTTGCCGATCCGCGCCTGCCGCCCTTGCCGGCGCTGACGCCTTTGCTCGCCGAGGCGGAGGCGGCGCGGGAGACAGGCGACAGCGACGCGTTCGAGGAACTCGGCCTGCGCATCGCCGGCGCGGTCGCCGCGGCTGCGGCCGGGTCTGCCGCCGCGACCCGAACGCCCAGCCGCCGCGACCAGAAACGGGTTGCCGAAGCGGTGCGGCTGATCGAGCTCAACGCCGAACGGCCGCTTTCGCTGACCGAACTTGCCGACTGCACGGCGACCAGTCCGTATCATTTCCTGCGCATTTTCCGGCAGGTGGCCGGCTTGACGCCCTACCAGTTCCTGCTCAGGACCAGACTGCACCGCGCCGCGGTGCGGCTGCGCAGCTCCGGCGCGACGATCTCGACGATCGCTTTCGACGCGGGCTTCAACGACCTGTCGACCTTCAACCGCCGGTTCCGGCGCGAGATGGGGGAGGCCCCCGGTGCGTATCGCGTCAGGCGATCCCACATACGATAGAGCCGACGCGTTTAATTTGGACCGGCAACTGCGCCAATGACCGGGTATCTCGGGTGCCCATTGTCATTGCTTGAAGACGTAAATCGCGCCTCCGCTGTCATCGGATACGAGGACGGAACCATCCGGCGCTTCCTTGACATCTACGGGGCGACCAACCCCTCTGACGAATGTCGCGACCGAAACAGGGCGACCGCCCTGGAAGCGCACGCGCACGACCTCGCGGCCGACCGGGACCGTCCTGTTCCAACTTCCGTGCTCGGCGACCAAAGCGTCGCCACCGAGACTGCGGAAGAAATGGATTCCTAGCGTTGCGACGTGCGCCTGGAACTCGAAGACGGGTGCAATCTGCTGCGCGGGCGGCCGCGCGTTCTCGAATCCCTTGAGCCGGATTCGGCCACCGAAATAGGGAAAGCCGTAGAAGCCGCTGGGCTGAAGCTCGTTCAATTCGTCAGGCGGGATGTCGTCGCCCATTCTGTCGGCGCCATTGTCGGTGAAGAACATGGCGCCGCCCTTCCAGTCGAAGCCGACCGAATTGCGCACGCCCCAGGCGGCGCGCCGAAAATCGGACCCGTCCTGCTTCATGCTGACGATCGTGCCTTGCAGTCCGTGCGTCAGACAAATGTTGCAAGGTGAACCCAACGAGACATAAAGCCGGGAATCAGGGCCGACGCGGATATAGCGGTAACTATGGACCCCCGAGTTCGTTAACCCCCGACGTATGTCGCGCCTGCCGCTCAGAGTGCCGTCATTCCCGATGTCGAAGGCGGTCACGCTGTTCCTCGAGGCTACAAACAGACGATTGCCGGAGCAGGCGACACCGTTCGCAGCCGAGAATCCGGAGGCGGCCACTCGGGCGCGCCCCCCGGACACCGGCAAGGAATAGACCGAAGAGCCTTTGGTGCCGACGAACAGCATGTCGCCGCAGACCGCCATTTCGCGCGCGGCTGGAACGCGGGCAAGAAGCGCAGCCTGCGCTGCGCCCAGACCGGAAGTGATCACCGCAACGGAAGCCAAAGCGAGAAATCGAATTCCAACGGAAAGCAATCCGGTCCTGAGGGAAAGGACATCCATTGCCACCTCCACACGCAAGCAGGGTCTGCGGGAGGCAATTGGAGCGGCTTATTCCCGTTTCAAGTCGCAGCCACTGACACAGTGGCGACAGCCAGGGCACCAGTGCCAGGCCCCGGCCGCCGTCAGTCCGACGTCGGCCCGCACCAGCCGGGCAGATAATCCGCATCCTTGCTCTTCGCGAGCGCCAGAGCCTCCTTCATCGCCTTGTCGAAGTTCTTCGACACCGCATTGTGATCGATGCGCCGGCGCAGGAAATCCGCCCAGATGAATTCGCTGAACGGCGTCGTGTCCTTGGCATAGCCGCCCAGCCGGCGCAACTCGCCAGCCATGCTTCGGTAGGGATCATCGACCAGCTCGCCAATTGTCTTTGGGATAGCCGAGTAATCGCGGCGCCGGCCGTTCTCATCGAACGGGTGCATCCAGCCGCGATTGTCGAGCACGAAAAGAAATGCGTCCTTGGCGAGCGCGGACAGGTCGCTGATCACGGTCACAAGCACGTCCTTCACACCTTCCTCGAGCAGGCGCGGGCGAGATGATGGTGATCGGTGACGTAGTTGCGGCTTTTGGGGCTCAGCACGACCGGCACCATGTGTTTGCCGAGAAAAGTGCCGGTCTTGTTCTTGGCGTCTTGCGCCCGGATCATCTGGCGTTTCAACGCAACTTCGCGCATGCCGACCGTGATCTGCGTCGGCCGCAATTCCTCGACGGGGACCGGGGTCACAATGGGTTCTCGGGGATCGATCATGGCATTCCATCCTGTTCCTGCTGTTGCGGTTTCCCCGGACCAAGTGTTTTGATCGCCGCATCGACGCTGTGGAATATCCGTTGCGGACCGACGATTTCGGCGATGCCGAACCCGTTCAGCGCCGCCTGGGCGCGTAGTGATTCCATACGGGCGATAGCAAAGATCGCGCCTTTGTCGCGACAATGACGGATGGTGTCGATCAGCGCCTGCGCGGCGGTATAGTCGATCTCGACGATGTTGCTGGCCTCCAGCACCACCAGCTTCACATTCTCGCTCCTGGCCTCGATCAGGCCGCTCAGGCCACGCTTGAAACGGTCGGCGTTTATGAAGGAAAGCGGCGCCTGGAACGCTACCACCAGCACGCCGGGATGCCGCTCGCCTGCGCTGGAACCGCTCGGCGGCCACCAGACCGACGTGCCCGGCACTTGCGCCAGCTCGATCGGCTCAGTGCGCGTCGAGCCCCAGATACCGTGCAGCAGCGACAGGCCGATGCCGATCGCGACGCCGGTTTCGATCGGCAGGACGACGATGGCGATCATGGTGATCAGGATCAGCGCGAACTCGACCGGCGCCTGGCGCCAGACCTTGGCGAACACCTGCCAGCGCAGGATGTGCTGGGTCACGAACATCAGCACCCCGGCCAAAGCAGCCTGCGGCACGTTGGCAAGCAGGCCGCCGCCGAAAGCGCTGAGCGCCAAGACGATGGCCGCCGCGATAAGGCCCGAGAGCTGCGAGCGACCTCCCGTCTGGGCAACGATGGCCGTGCGCGGCGGGCTGGCGTTGACGGCAAAGGCACCGAACAGGCCGGCCACGATGCTGCCTGCGCCGACGCCGACGAAATCGCGGTTGATGTCGGGCGTGTCGCCATCCTGCGGCGCGAAGGAGCGGCTGGTGGCCGCCGTCTGCACCATGACGACAATGGCGATCAGCAGCGCGAGCGGGACGAGGGCCTGCGCGTCCTGAAAGTCGACGGTCGGCATGCCGTGAGCCGACAGCCCGTTCGGCAAGGCGCCGAGCACTTCGACGCCACGGTTCTTCAGGTCGAAGGCGACGACGCCAAGCGTCGCCAGAGCCATGCCGATCAAAGCCGCCGGGATGCGAGCGCTGATATGCTCCGAGACGAAGACGAGGACGAACACGCCGAGCCCGAGCCCAAGGCTCCATGGATTGGTGAGATGAAGATCTGCGGCGATTTCACTAACGCGTCGAACCGTCTCGCCGCTTTCCGCCGGCAGGCCGAGCAAAGAAGGCAGTTGCGAGACGATGATATGGACGGAAATGCCGGCGAGGAAACCGGTCGTGACTGGCACGGACAGGAGATCGGCGATCCAGCCGAGACGGAAAATGCCACTGAGCGTCACCAGAAGCCCCACCATCAGCGCCAGCATGGCGGCGAGCGCCAGATAATGCGGCGAGCCGGAAGTGGCGATCAGCGCCAGCCCGCCGGCGAACAACGGCGTGATCGTCGAATCCGCTCCGGCCGAGAGGTGGCGGTTGGCGCCGAACAGCGCGAAGGCGACCGAGCCGGCGACGAAAGCAAAGAAACCGATCTCCGGCGCGAAGCCGCCGAGGCGCGCCGTCGCCATCTGCTCGGGAATGGCGATCGCGGCCAGTGTAATGCCGGCCGCCATATCCCCGTTGAGGTCCCTGACGCTCCAGCCGCTCAGCGCCCGCAAAGGCAGCCATGAGGCCAGGTTCATTGCGCTTGCGGTTTTTGCCCGATCCATCGCCGACCTTGCCGCATCATGGCGAAAACGACTGTGGCCATATCGTCGCAATCAGCGGTATCCATTTGAAATTACCATCAAAATTGTCGCTGGAAAAGTCGGGCTGATATTGGAGTTTCGGCGAGGCATCCTATATAAGCGGTGAGTGATTCCCGACTGGACTGTGACCTGATTTGACCGACCAGAAGACACCGCGCGGGCCGGACGGCGGCCCCACCGGCATCGAGCCGATTTCGATCATCGAGGAGATGCAGCGCTCCTATCTCGATTACGCCATGAGCGTGATCGTCAGCCGCGCGCTGCCCGACGTGCGTGACGGCCTGAAGCCGGTGCACCGGCGCATCCTCTATGCCATGCAGGAAGGCGGTTACCACTGGAACCGCAAGCATGTGAAATCGTCGCGCATCGTCGGCGATGTGATGGGTAAATACCATCCGCACGGTGACGCCTCGATCTATGACGCCCTGGTTCGCATGGCGCAGGACTGGTCGCTGCGCGTGCCGCTGATCGACGGGCAGGGCAATTTCGGCTCGATCGACGCCGACCCGCCTGCAGCCATGCGCTACACCGAGTCGCGGCTCACCAAGGTCGCGCACGAGCTTCTGGGGGATATCGACAAGGAAACGGTCGATTTTCAGGACAATTACGACGGCGCCGAACAAGAGCCCAAGGTACTGCCTGCGCGTTTCCCAAACCTTCTAGTCAACGGTTCGGGCGGCATCGCCGTCGGCATGGCCACCAACATCCCGCCGCACAACCTGGCCGAAGTGTGCAACGGAGCGATGGCGATCATCGACAATCCAGCCATCGACCTGCCGGCGCTGATGGAGATCGTGCCCGGCCCGGATTTCCCGACGGGCGGCATCGTCCTTGGCCGGTCCGGCATATACAGCGCTTATTCTACCGGCCGCGGCTCGATCGTCATGCGCGGCCGCGTCGAGATCGAAAAGCGCGGAAACGACCGTGAATCCATCGTCGTCACCGAAATTCCCTATCAGGTGAACAAGGCCGCGATGATCGAGAAGATGGCCGAACTGGTGCGCGAAAAGCGCATCGACGGCATTTCCGACATCCGCGACGAGAGCGACCGTCAGGGCTATCGCGTCGTCATCGAACTGAAGCGCGAGGCCGTCGCCGACGTCATCCTCAACCAGCTTTACCGCTTCACGCCGCTGCAGACCTCGTTCGGCGCCAACATGGTGGCGCTCAACGGCGGCAAGCCGGAAGTGATGACGCTGATCGACATGCTGAAAGCCTTCGTCGGTTTCCGCGAGGAGGTGATCAGCCGCCGCACGAAATACCTGCTGCGCAAAGCGCGCGAGCGGGCCCATGTCCTTGTCGGTCTTGCGATTGCCGTCGCCAACATCGATGAGGTGATCAAGCTGATCCGCACCGCGCCCGACCCGCAGACGGCGCGCGAGCAGTTGATGGAGCGGCGCTGGCCCTCGCACGACGTCGCGCCGCTGATCAAGCTAATCGACGATCCGCGCCACCGCATCAACGAGGACGGCACCTACAATCTCTCCGAGGAACAGGCGCGTGCCATCCTCGACCTGCGCCTGCAGCGCCTGACCGCGCTCGGCCGCGACGAGATCGCCGATGAGTTGAACAAGATCGGCGCCGAGATCGTTGATTTCCTTGATATTTTGTCGTCGCGCGCGCGCATCCAGCAGATCGTCAAGGACGAGCTGATCGCGGTCCGCGACGAATTCGGCACGCCGCGCCGCACCGAGCTCTCCGACGGCGGGGCGGACATGGAAGACGAGGACCTGATCCAGCGCGAGGACATGGTCGTCACCGTCAGCCATTCCGGCTACATCAAGCGCGTGCCGCTCTCGCTCTACCGGGCGCAGCGCCGTGGCGGCAAGGGCCGTTCCGGCATGTCGACCAAGGAAGAGGATTTCGTCACCCGGCTGTTCGTCGCCAACACGCACACGCCGGTGCTGTTCTTCTCCTCGCGCGGCATCGTCTACAAGGAGAAGGTCTGGCGGCTGCCGATCGGCAACCCGCAATCGCGCGGCAAGGCGTTGATCAACATGCTGCCGCTCGAGCAGGGCGAGCGCATCACCACCATCATGCCGCTGCCCGAGGACGAGACCAGCTGGGGCGAGCTCGACGTGATGTTCGCGACGACGCGCGGCACCGTTCGCCGCAACAAGCTGTCCGACTTCGTCCAGGTCAACCGCAATGGCAAGATCGCCATGAAGCTGGAGGAAGAGGGCGACGAGATCCTCGGTGTCGAGACTTGCACCGACAATGACGACGTGCTCCTGACGGCGAATTCCGGCCAGTGTATCCGCTTTCGGGTTTCCGACGTGCGCGTCTTCCAGAGCCGCAATTCCGTCGGCGTGCGCGGCATAACCATGGCCGAGACCGACCGCATCATCTCGATGTCGATCATCGAGAACGTCGATGCATCACCCGGCGAGCGCGCAGCCTACCTGAAGCGTGCAGCGGCGGAGCGCAGGCTTGCCGCCGGCGGAGCCGGCGAGGAAGAGGAGATCGCGCTCACCAACGAGGAGGTTGGTGAGGAGGCCGAGCTTTCCGAGGAGCGCTACGAGTTCCTCAAGGCGCATGAAAAGTTTGTGCTGACGGTGACCGAATATGGCTACGGCAAGCGCTCGTCGTCCTACGATTTCCGCCTGACGGGGCGCGGCGGCAAGGGCATCCGCGCCACCGACGTGTCGAAAACGGCCGAGATCGGCCGCCTGGTCGCGACCTTCCCGGTCGGCAATGACGATCAGATCATGCTGGTTTCGGACGGCGGCACGGTCATCCGGGTGCCGGTCAACGGCATACGCTTCGCCAGCCGAGCCACCAAGGGCGTGACGATCTTCAACACGGCCGAAGGCGAGAAGGTTGTGTCGGTGGAGCGGATTTCGGAGCCGCAGTCGGATGAGGAGGTCGAAGACGTGGCTTCGAGCGAGACTGGCACCGACGAGGTGGGCGAAGGCGAGTAGGTTCCGTCCAGGCTTCACCGGCCCTCAAGGCCGGTGCGAAGATAGCGGTGATCAGTGGCGACGGTAGACGTTGCGATGAGCGAACCCATCGAGCCGCTTGGTATTGGCCTTGACGCGCACTCGCGCTGCTTCCTGATGCAACCCGAATGCAGTTGCGATCAGCATCACGATGGTCATTGCAGTGGCAAGCATGTAGATCAGCATTTGCGTGTTCTCCTGGGCTTACAACGATGACATGGGGATTTGGTTTCATCCCTTGAAGCGGCAACCTAGTGAACGCTGAGTGAAACGTTCGTGATTGCCGCGTTCATCTGTCGTTCATCGGCGCGAGAAGGTTCACGGCCGCGCAATCGATGGGATTTGCCTTTGTTGGAGAGGCTCGCTAAAGCGTTCACCGTTTCAAGGAAACGGCGAACCGCTCCATGTGTTTGTTTTGCGCAATCCGGACGGAAAACCGCTCACACTTTTCCCGGAATTGCTCTAGAAGCCTGCCATGACCGAACGCACCGCCCTCTATGCCGGCTCCTTCGACCCGCTGACCAACGGCCATCTCGACGTGCTGAAAGCCTCGCTGGCGGTGGCCGACACCGTCTACGCCGCGATCGGCATCCATCCGGGCAAGAAGCCATTGTTTTCCTTCGAGGAACGCGTGGAGCTGATCGAGGCGGCAACCAAGAACGAGTTCGGCCGCGACGGCGGTCGCATCAAGGTCGTTTCCTTCGATGGGCTGGTCATTGATGCGGCCCGCAAGCACGGCGCCTCGATCATCATCCGGGGTCTGCGCGACGGCACCGACCTCGACTACGAAATGCAGATGGCCGGCATGAACGAGACGATGGCGCCGGAATTGCAGACGGTTTTTCTGCCGGCGAGCCCCTCGGTGCGCACCATTACCGCCACACTCGTGCGCCAGATTGCCTCGATGGGCGGCGACATCCGCCCATTCGTGCCAGCGGCCGTCGCCGGCGCGCTCAACGCCAAGTTCACCAGATAGGCTTTCCCGGAGATCCCTATGCAGCTGAAGAAGCTCGCTTCGTTCCTTGTCGTGCTTGCCGGCCTTTTCGCGGCATCCATGCCGGCTGTCGCCGCCGACAAGGAAAACACCATGATCATCACGCTGAAGGACGGCGACGTGACCATCGCGCTGCGCCCTGACCTGGCGCCCAAGCATGTCGCGCAGATCAAGAAGCTGGTGCGTGACGGCGCCTACGACAATGTCGCGTTCCACCGCGTCATCGACGGCTTCATGGCGCAGACCGGCGACGTCAAGTTCGGCAACATGAAGAAGGGTTTCAACCCCCAAGCCGTCGGCACCGGCGGTTCCGATCTTCCGGACCTGCCGGCCGAGTTCTCGCAGAGCGAGCAGTTCACGCGCGGCGTGGTCGGCATGGCCCGCTCGCAGGCCCCGAATTCGGCGAACTCGCAATTCTTCATCATGTTCGCGCCGGCGCCGAACCTCGACGGCCAGTACACCATCGTCGGCAAGGTGGTCGGCGGCATGGACCTCGTCGACAAGATCAAGAAGGGCGACGAGGCCGACAACGGCACGGTCAGCGACCCCGACCGCATGATCAAGGTCCGCATCGCCGCCGACAGCAAGTAACTCCCTCAATTTTCAAAAGGATTTTCCGACATGGCTGAGATCAAGGACCGCGAGAACGCGCTCATCATGGAAACGACCAAGGGCCCGGTCGTCATCGAGATGTACCCTGAATTGGCGCCCGGGCACGTCGCCCGCATCAAGGAACTGGCGCGTGAGGGCGCCTATGACGGCGTGGTGTTCCATCGCGTCATCGACGGCTTCATGGCGCAGACCGGCGACGTCAAGTTCGGCAATTCCTCGAAGCCCACCTACGCGCCGTCACGCGCTGGCATGGGCGGCTCCGACAAGCCGGACCTCAAAGCCGAGTTCTCCAACGCCAATCACGGCCGCGGCGCCTGCTCGATGGCTAGAGCCCAGAATCCGAACTCGGCGAATTCGCAGTTCTTCATCTGCTTCGACGACGCCGCCTTCCTCAACCGCCAGTACACGGTGTGGGGCCAGGTCATCGAAGGCATGGAGAATGTCGACAAGATCAAGCGCGGCGAGCCGGTGCAGGATCCCGACAAGATCGTGTCGCTGAAGGTCGCGGCAGACGTCAAGTAAGGGCGGAACGATGATGGGCGCTGTCTGGTCCCTGCTCGGCATCCTGTCCGGCGCCTTCATCGCCATCCAGGCGCCGATCAATTCGCAGTTGGCAAAGGGCCTCGGCCTTCCGGTCGCGGCCGCCGCGTTCTCCTTCCTGTCCGGCGCCGTCGTGCTTGGCATCATCGCCGTCGCGGTGGTGAAGCTGCAGGGCATCTCGCTCGACTGGAAAGCGCCGGCGCCCTGGCTGTTCGTTGCCGGCGGTATGCTCGGCGGCTTCTATGTGACGCTGTCGACGATTCTGACGCCACGTATCGGCGCGGCGGCGCTCATGGCCTTCCTGGTCGCCGGCCAGCTGATCGCCGGCATGCTGATCGACCGCGCCGGCTTCCTTGGCGTGGCGGTGCGCGAAATCTCGCTTGGCCGCGTCGCCGGCGCCGTGCTTCTGCTTGCCGGGGCGCTGCTCATCCGGCTCTACTGATGCGCGTCGACCTGTTCGACTTCGACCTGCCGGAGGAGCGCATCGCGCTTCGCCCGGCAGAGCCGCGCGACAGCGCCAGGCTGCTGGTCGTCAAACCGGGCGAAACGCCGCAGGATCGCATCGTCTCCGATCTGCCGTCGCTGCTTCGCGAAGGCGACGTGCTGGTGTTCAACGACACCAAGGTTATTCCGGCGCAACTGAAGGGCATGCGCAAGCGCGGCGAGGCGGTGGCGCAGGTCGAGGCGACGCTGCATATGCGGGTGGCGCCGAACCGCTGGCAGGCCTTCATGCGCCCGGGAAAACGCATCGCCGCCGGCGACCGCATCCACTTCGGCCATGATCAGAATTCCTGCTTCCTCGGCCAGCTCGACGCCACGGTGCTCGAAAAGGGCGAGGCGGGCGAGGCGCTGCTCGGCTTCGATCTTTCCGGGCCGTTCCTCGACGAGGCACTGCACGCCGTCGGCCATATTCCGCTGCCGCCCTATATCGCCTCGAAGCGCGATGACGACGAGCGCGACCGCGCCGATTACCAGACCATCTATGCCAGGGAAGAGGGCGCAGTCGCTGCCCCCACCGCCGGCCTGCATTTCACGCCGGAGCTGTTCGCCGCGCTCGACGCCAAAGGCATCGAGCGCCGCTTCGTCACGCTGCATGTCGGCGCCGGCACCTTCCTGCCGGTGAAAGCGGACGACACGGCCGATCACAAGATGCATGCCGAGACCGGTTCGGTGAGCCCGGAGACGGCGGCGGCGCTCAACGCGGCGAAGGCGCGGGGAGGGCGGATCGTCTGCGTCGGCACGACATCGCTGCGCCTGCTCGAGAGCGCGGCGCGCGCGGATGGCAGGATCGAGCCCTGGTCCGGACCCACCGACATCTTCATCACGCCCGGCTACCGGTTCCGCACGGCCGATATGCTGATGACCAATTTCCATCTGCCGCGCTCGACGCTGTTCATGCTGGTCTCGGCCTTCAGCGGGCTCGAGACGATGCGTGCGGCCTATGCGCATGCCGTCGAGAACCGCTACAGGTTCTATTCCTATGGCGACGCCAGCCTGCTTTACCGAGCGGAGACGAGCGATGGACGATGATCTCGAGAAAATGGACCGCGATACGCTGATCGCGGAGGTGAAGAAGCTGCGCGCCGGCATCCGCGCGCATCGCGACACGACCGGGCATGATCTGTGCTGGCATCACCCCGATCTCTGGGACCTTTTGCCGGAAAAGACCGAGCCGTCGATCGCCGTGCCGCCATGGCCGAAATTCATGCGCGGCTGCATCCGCTACCGGCAGTCGCTCGACGAGCAGGCGCCCGGGGCGCCGGTGCACGACAAGGAATTCAATGGCTGAGACTTTTTCCTTCCGCGTGCTTGCCACCGACGGTAAGGCGCGGCGTGGCCTCGTCTCGATGCCGCGCGGCGAGATCCGCACGCCTGCCTTCATGCCGGTCGGTACCGGCGGCACCGTCAAGACCATGTATATGGATCAGGTGCGCGGCGTCGGCGCCGACATCATCCTTGGCAACACCTACCATCTGATGCTGCGGCCGGGCGCCGAGCGCGTGGCCAGACTCGGCGGCCTGCATGAGTTCGCGCGCTGGCCATATCCGATCCTGACCGACAGCGGCGGCTTCCAGGTCATGTCGCTGTCGAAGCTCAGGAAACTGACCGAACAGGGCGTCACCTTCCGCTCGCATATCGACGGCGCAGCTTACGAAATGTCGCCGGAGCGGTCGATCGAGATCCAGGGACTGCTCGATTCCGATATCCAGATGCAGCTCGACGAATGCACGGCACTTCCGGCCAAGCCGAAGGAAATCGAGCGCGCCATGGAATTGTCGCTGCGCTGGGCCGAGCGCTGCAAGACCGCGTTCGGCGACCAGCCCGGCAAAGCGATGTTCGGCATCGTCCAGGGCGGCGACAGCGCGCCGATGCGCGTGCGTTCGGCGCAGGCGCTGAAGGCGATGGATCTGAAGGGCTATGCCGTCGGCGGGCTGGCGGTCGGCGAGCCGCAGCCGGTGATGCTGGAGATGCTCGACATCACCTGCCCGGAACTGCCGGCCGACAGACCGCGCTACCTGATGGGCGTCGGCACGCCGGACGACATATTGAAATCGGTGGCGCGCGGCATCGACATGTTCGACTGCGTGATGCCGACGCGTGCCGGCCGCCACGGCCTTGCCTACACGCGCCGCGGCAAGGTCAATCTCAGGAATGCCCGCCATGCCGACGATCCGCGGCCGCTCGACGAGGAAAGCGATTGCCCGGCCGCGCGCGATTATTCGCGCGCCTATCTGCATCACCTCGTGCGCTCGCAGGAAGCGCTCGGCGCCATGCTGCTGACCTGGAACAATCTGTCCTACTATCAGAAGCTGATGCAGGACATCCGGGCAGCCATCGAGGCGCAAGCCTTCGAAGCGCGCGCCGCCGAGATCGCCGAAGGCTGGGTGCGGGGCGATATTCCGGCGCTTTGACGCCGCCATTTGTTTTGACGCAATTCCGGACGGAAAATCGCTTCGCCCTTTTCTGATCGCTCAGGTGCTGACCGAGGTTGAAGCGCGCAGGCTGCAGCCGGTGATCTTGAAACTGCCGTCCGCCTGCTGCTGCAGCGTATAGACCGCCTCATAGTCCTTGCCGTCGGGCCCGACGATCAGCACCTGCTGGACGATCGAACCGGGCCCGGTTTCCTCGACCTTGCCGAAGGAATAGGATTGGGGTTTTCGTACCGGTGCGTAGCCATTCGTCACCATGTTCATGAAGGTGTCGACGCTCGGAAAGATCTGCTTCACGTTCGGCGCGGCGAAACTGTAGGCGGTGGCGCCGTCATCGGCGATGAAGGCTTTCAACTGGCTGTCGATGACCGTCTGCGCGGCCTTGATCTCGGCGTCGCCGGCAAAGGCGAGCGAGGCTATCAACATCGGAACAAGAGCTAGTGCGAACAATGCGCGGCGCATGGCCTGCCTCCCGGAATTCGCTTGGCGAACGAATCTAACATACGCGCCGAGGCATGGCGTGGTTTCACCGAGCTGCGCAGATTTCGCCATTTCAGCGTCGGGAGGCGGGACCAGGTGCTCTTCGAGGTGCGCGGCGCGTGAAGCTTGAAAGCCGGGCAGCAGTCTGCCACAAGGGCCGCTTATCCATGAAGCAGGCTGGCAGGACCGGGCAATGAAGGCATTTTTCGTGCAGATCAAGTGCGACCTGGGCAAGTCCTATGAGGTCGCCAGCGCGCTCGCCGATGCCGAGATCGCCTCCGAGATCTACTCGACCGCGGGCAATTACGACCTGCTCGCCAAATTCTATATCGACGACGAGGAAGACGTCGGCCATTTCGTCAACGAGCGGGTGCAGATTCTGCCGGGAATCAAGGACACCTTCACCATCGTTACCTTCCGGGCGTTCTGACCCGGCCTGTCTGTGCCGCGCCGGGAAGCAGGAACTGACCCGGCCTTGCTGTCCATGCCTTGATTTTAGGCAATT
Source organism: Mesorhizobium sp. CA14 (assembly GCF_020165195.1). Classification (GTDB taxonomy): domain Bacteria; phylum Pseudomonadota; class Alphaproteobacteria; order Rhizobiales; family Rhizobiaceae; genus Mesorhizobium. The sequence goes on from NZ_JAIUHR010000004.1 coordinate 36,530, forward strand.
TGCATAGAGTGGCCGTCACGGCTTCCCTAAATCACCGATTGCGCTTGATTTTCTCCGGCGAGGCCAGTGAAATGGCCTCAGAGGGGAGTACGCGATTGGCAGCGTTCGACGAAATGCTTCCGGAAGTCTCCGGATTGAGAAGACCTTATGAGGCTTACGATCGCTGGCTGAAGGAGCAGGACCCGGCCAGGCTTACCCAGAAGATGCAGGATGCCGAGCGTGTCTTCCGCAAGACCGGCATCACCTTTGCCGTCTATGGCGAGCAGGAAGCGTCCGAGCGGCTGATCCCTTTCGACATTGTCCCCCGCATCCTCTCCGGCCAGGAATGGCGGAGGCTGACGCAAGGCATCGAGCAGCGTGTGCAGGCGCTGAACGCCTTCCTCGACGATATCTACCACCGCCAGGAGATCCTGCGCGCCGGGCGCGTGCCCAAGGATCTGATCGCCAGAAACGAGGCCTTCCTGCCCGAGATGATCGGGGTCAGGCCGCCGGCCGGCGTCTACACCCACATCATCGGCGTCGATATCGTCCGCATCTCTGAGAACGAGTTCTACGTGCTGGAGGACAATGCCCGCACGCCGTCGGGCGTCTCCTACATGCTGGAGAACCGCGAGACGATGATGCAGCTCTTTCCGGAGCTGTTCCAGAAGATCAAGGTTCGGCCGGTTGAGAATTATCCGCAGCTGCTGCGCCAGTCGCTGGCAGCGGTCAGGCCGCAAAGCGCAAAGGGCACGCCAACCATCGCAGTGCTGACGCCGGGTTCGTACAACTCGGCCTATTTCGAGCACGCGTTCCTTGCCGACCAGATGGGTGTGCAACTCGTCGAAGGGCAGGACCTACGTGTCGTCGACGGCCATGTCGCGATGCGAACCACGGAAGGCTATAAGCAGATCGACGTGCTCTACCGGCGCGTCGACGACAACTTCCTCGATCCGCTGACTTTCCGGCCGGATTCCGCGCTTGGCGTGCCGGGCATCATGGACGTCTACCGCGCCGGCAACATCACGATCGCCAATGCGCCCGGCACCGGCATCGCCGACGACAAGGCGATTTATTCCTACATGCCGGAGATCGTCGAGTTCTACACCGGCCGCAAGGCGATCCTCGGCAACATCCCGACCTGGCGCTGCTCGGAGCCGGACAGCCTCAAATATGTGCTCGAGCACATCGGCGAGCTGGTGATCAAGGAAGTGCACGGCTCGGGCGGCTACGGGATGCTGGTCGGCCCGGCGGCGACCAAGAAGGAATGTGAGGCGTTCGCCAAGAAGCTGCAGGCCAAACCCTCGAACTACATCGCCCAGCCGACGCTGGCGCTGTCGACCTGCCCGATCCTGACCGAAAAGGGCCTGTCGCCGCGCCATGTCGACCTTCGGCCATACGTGCTGGTTTCGGATCGTATCCAGATTGTGCCGGGCGGTTTGACACGCGTCGCGCTCAAGGAGGGGTCCCTGGTGGTCAATTCCTCACAGGGCGGCGGGACGAAAGATACGTGGGTGCTGGATGATTAGGAGCGAATAGAGAGTAGCGAATAGCGAGTAGGAAAAGGGGGATACGACGGCAATCAATTCCTACAGAGATCTGATTGTTTGGAAGGCGGCTTTGAGGTTGGCCGTGGACTGCTATTCGGCCACGAAAGATTTTCCGAACAGCGAAGCGTACGGAATGACCTCTCAGATACGACGCTCGGCGGCTTCCATCGCAGCAAATGTTGCGGAAGGTCACGGAAGAGAAAATACGGGAGCTTTCATTCAATTTCTTCGGGTAGCGCAGGGCTCTCTGAAAGAGTTGGAGACACATCTCATCCTGTGCGGAGAGGTTGGGCTGATGGTCGAAGCGAAGGTCGCCAGCTTGCTTGGCCAAACTGACGAAATAGGAAAGATGCTACGTTCGATGATCCGGAGCCTGCAGCAAAAGTCATGAAGTCTTTTACTCGCTACTCGCTACTCGCTATTCGCTATTCGCTCGACACTGGAGCAAGCTGATATGCTTTTGGGCCGCACCGCCAACGGTCTCTACTGGATGAACCGCTATATCGAGCGGGCCGAAAACATGGCGCGTCTCGTCGATGCCGGCCTGCGCATGGCGCTGACGCGCACCCAGGATGCATCCGAAGAGTGGAACTCGGTGCTGCTCAGCGCCGGTTCGGATATCGCCTTCAGCCAGAAATACCAGGACTACACCGCCGCCAACGTCTCGGACTTCCTGCTGCGCGACACCTCCAACCCGTCGAGCACGATGTCGTCGATCGAGACGGCGCGCAACAATGCCCGAATGGTGCGCACGGCGCTGACGCGCGAGACTTGGGAAAGCATCAACGAAGCCTGGATGTCGCTCAAGCGCATGCTGGCGAGGCCCATCGACGAACGCGACCTGCCGACGGTGCTCGATGCCATAAAGCGCGAGACGGCGCTGATCCGCGGTTCGTTCTACGGCACGATGCTGCGCAACGAGATTTTCGATTTCTCGCAGCTCGGCACCTATGTCGAACGCGCCGACAACACGGCGCGCATCCTCGACGTGAAATATTATGTGCTCCTACCTTCGCTGTCCTGGGTCGGCTCGACGCTGGACAACTATCAGTGGGAGTCGATCCTGCGCTCGGTGTCGGCGCACCGTTCCTATCGCTGGGTTTATGAAGCCGACTACAAGCCGACCAATATCGCCGATTATCTGATCCTCAACGTGCGCATGCCGCGCTCGCTGACCTTCTGCTATCGCTTCCTCGGCGAGCATTTGAAATTCCTCGCCGACGATTACGGCGAGCGCCATGCCTGCCATGCTACGGCCGAGAAGATCCAGGCGATGCTCAGGAAGGGCTCGATCAAGGACATATTCGATCATGGCCTGCACGAGTTCCTGCACGAGTTCATTCGCGACAACACCAGGCTGGGCGACGAGATCGCCCAGGACTACCGGTTCCATTGAGCACGGCCGAGGGCGAACGCTATGCGGCTCAAGATCACCCATCGCACCGAGTATCGCTACGATCAGCCGGTGCAGTATCTGCTGCAGCGGCTGCGCCTGATCCCTTCCAGCGGGCGCACGCAGACCGTCGGCTCCTGGGCGATCAAGGTGGAAGGCGCGCGCGAGGAGGTGCGCTTCACCGACCATTTCGGCAATGACACACGGCTGGCGAGCGCCGAGAGCGGCCAGAACTCGATCATCGTCGAGGCGGCCGGAGACGTGACCACGCATGACACGGCGGGCGTGACCGGCCCGCATCAGGGCTTTGCGCCGCTCTGGTTGTTCGCACAGCAGACGCAACTCACCACTGCGGGCGAGGGCATACGCGAACTTGCGGGCGCGGCCGGGCAGGGCACCGAGATCGAACGATTGCACCGGCTGATGGGCGCCATCCGCGAACGCGTCGCCTACAGACCGGGCACGACCAGCGTCGTGACGCCGGCGGAGGAAGCGCTGGCGCTGAAGTCCGGCGTCTGCCAGGACCACAGCCACATCTTCATCGCGGCAGCCGGCGCCCTCGGTTTTCCCGCTCGCTACGTCAGCGGCTATCTGATGATGGATGCGGCTGTCGAACAGGCAGCGAGCCATGCCTGGGCCGAGGCCTATGTCGTCGGGCTCGGATGGGTTGCCTTCGACCCGGCGAACGGTATCTCTCCCGACGAACGCTATGTGCGGGTGGCGACGGGCCGCGACTATCGCGACGCCTCGCCCGTGTCGGGGATACTCTTGGGACAGGCGCAAGAGAAGCTTGCCGTCACCGTCACGGTAGAGCAGTAATCTGCGCCGGAATCGCTGGAGCGGTTCAGCGTTTGATAGAATCGCCGAACCGCTCTATCTCTTTGTTTTCACGCAATTCAGGGCGGAAAACCGCTGCGCGCTTTCCTGGAATTGCTTTAGCAGAAGAGCGACCATGACCTATTGCGTCGGCCTCAAGATCGATCGCGGGCTCGTGTTCATGTCCGACACGCGCACCAATGCCGGCATGGATTCGATCTCGACCTTCAAGAAGATGCATGTGTGGGAACAGCCCGGCGAGCGCGTCATCGTACTGATGTCGGCGGGCAATCTTGCCACGACGCAGGCGGTGGTCAGCCTTCTCGACGAACGCAACAAGGCCGTTGGCGACCGTCATCCGAAGCTGCTCGAAACCCCGTCCATGTACCAGACGGTGCGGCTGGTCGGCGATACAGTGAAGGAAGTGATAGAGCATGCCTCGCCGAGCGGCGACAAGGCGGATTCCTACTTCAATGCCTCCTTCATCCTCGGCGGCCAGATCATGGGCAGCCCGCCCAGGCTGTTCATGATCTATCCGGAAGGCAATTTCATCGAGTCGACCGACGACACGCCTTTCTTCCAGATCGGCGAGACGAAATACGGCAAGCCGATCATCATCCGTGCCTATGATCGGACAATGAGCCTGGCCGAAACGGTGAAGCTGCTTCTGGTGTCGTTCGACTCGACGCTGAAATCCAACCTTTCGGTCGGGCTGCCGCTCGATCTGCTGTTCCTGGAACAGGATGCGCTCAGGGTGGGGCTGAACCGACGGATCGGCCATGATGATCCTTACTACCGCACCATTTCCGACGGCTGGTCCAACGCCCTGAAAATCGCTTTCTCAAATCTGCCGGATTTTCCGGGGTAGGACTTTCGGAAAGCGGTTCGGCCGGCCGGTATCTTCGACGGCCGATGGGAGGGAAAATGGATAATGAGGAATTCCGCGATTGGTCGCGGCGGGCGGCCGATTGGGGCGCCGATTACCGCGCTGGCTTGCGCGACCGCCCGGTGCGGCCGGCAATCGCGCCGGGCGAGATTTTCAGGACCATCGAGACCTCGCCACCCGAATTGCCCGAGCCGATGGAAAAGATCTTCGCCGATTTCGAAGAAAAGATCGTGCCGGGCATGACGCATTGGCAGCATCCGCGCTTCTTCGCCTATTTCCCGGCCAATGCGGCGCCGGTTTCGGTCGTGGCGGAGTATCTGGTCTCGGCGATGGCCGCGCAATGCATGCTGTGGCAGACCTCGCCGGCGGCGACAGAGCTCGAGACGCGCATCGTCGACTGGATGCGCCAGGCGCTCGGCCTACCCGAGGGCTTTTCCGGCGTCATCCAGGATTCGGCCTCGTCGGCGACGCTTGCGGCGGTGCTCACCATGCGGGAGCAAGCGCTCGACTGGCAGGGCAACAAAAAGGGGCTGGCAGGGCAGGAGAAGCTGCGCGTCTATTCCTCCGACCAGGTCCATACCTCGATCGACCGTGCCATCTGGGTCTCCGGCATCGGCGAGGACAACCTTGTCCGCATCCCGGTCTCCGGACGTTTTCGCGCCATGGATACGGACGCACTCGAGGCTGCGATCGTCGCGGATCGCGAAGCCGGTCTGCTGCCGGCCGGCATCATCGCTTGCGTCGGCGGCACCAGCACCGGCGGCACCGACGACATCGCGGCGGTGGCAGCGGTCGCGAAGCGGCACGGGCTTTACCTCCATGTCGACGCTGCCTGGGCCGGATCGGCGATGATCTGCCCGGAATACCGGCATTTCTGGACCGGGGTCGAAGGCGCCGATTCCATCGTCTTCAATCCGCACAAGTGGTTGGGCGCGCAGTTCGATTGCTCGATTCAGTTCGTCCGCCAACCGGAAGACCTCGTGCGCACGCTGGCCATCAAGCCGGAGTTTCTGAAGACGCTGGGTCACGACGGCATCATCAACTATTCGGAATGGTCGGTGCCGCTCGGCCGCCGCTTTCGCGCCCTGAAACTTTGGTTCCTGCTGCGTGCCCATGGCCTCGAGGGCCTGCGCACCATGATCCGCAATCATGTCGCCTGGAGTGAAAGATTGGCCGCGCGGCTCGCCAAGGAACCGGATTTCGAGCTCGTCTCTGAGCCCATGCTTTCGCTGTTCTCGTTCCGGCACCAAGCGCCTTCAGTTGCCGATCCGGACGAGCACAATCTGCGCTTGGTCGACGCCATCAACACCGATGGCCGCATTTACCTGACGCAAACGCGGGTCGATGGGCGCGTGGCGATCCGCTTTCAGGCGGGGCAGTTCGACTCGACGGCGGCCGATGTCGACGCGGCGTTCGACGTCATAACCGAGATTGCGCGGCGCTCATCCTGAGGCAGCAGACATGTTCCGCACCGGCTTGCCTTTTGCAATCAGATGATTTTCGTTAGCCGGCTTATACCTTTTCTTCGCTTTCGTTTTCCGATATACACGGAAAAAACGAAAATGGAGGACGCGCGATGTTTCTTTCGCCACGCCATGCCGAAATCATCCAGATGGCGAAAGACCATGGCCGGGTGCTGGTCGATGACCTGGCGACACATTTCAACGTGACGCCGCAAACCATCCGCAAGGACCTCAACGATCTGTGCGATCAGCGCCTGCTCACCCGCATCCATGGCGGCGCGCTGTTCCCGTCCGGCATCGAGAACATGGAATACGAGGCCCGCCGCAAAATCGCCGCCGACGAGAAGGAGGCGATCGGCAGCGCGGCGGCGCGGCTTATCCCGGACAATGCCTCGCTGTTCATCAATATCGGCACCACCACTGAGGCCGTCAGCAAGGCGTTGCTTCACCATAACGGGCTTATGGTCATCACCAACAACATCAATGTTGCCAATAGGATGCGCATCTATCCCACGATCGAGGTGGTGATCGCCGGCGGTGTGGTGCGCGGTTCCGACGGCGGCGTCGTTGGCGAAGCGGCCGTCGATTTCATCCGTCAGTTCAAGGTCGATTACGCCGTCATCGGCGCCTCTGCGATCGATCATGACGGCGCGCTGCTCGACTTCGATTTTCGCGAGGTGAAGGTGGCCCAGGCCATCATCGCCAATGCCCGCCACGTCATCCTGGTCTCCGACCAGACCAAATTCGAGCGCACGGCGCCGGTTCGAATCGGCCATCTTTCGCAGGTGAACACCTTCATCACCGACCGCTGCGACATTCCCTCGATCCGCCGGATTTGCGAAGAGACCGAGGTCCGGCTAATCGAGACGGCGCTTGAGTAGGGGCGCATCGCCGTTGCCTCACGCGGCCGTGATATTTCGTTTGACATTCGGTTTGAGTTCGAAATAATCCCGCTACGGTTTCGTAAAGCACAAAAATGGTGCAATGCGAAATCGTTGGAGGACCCTTTGGACGCATTCCCGATCCATGACATTTTCGTCATCGGCGGCGGTATCAATGGCTGCGGCATCGCCCGCGACGCCGTTGGCCGCGGATTTTCAGTTTACCTCGCCGAAATGAACGATCTGGCGAGCGGGACTTCCTCCGGCTCGACCAAGCTCATCCATGGCGGCCTTCGCTATCTTGAATTCTACGAGTTTCGGCTGGTGCGCGAAGCGCTGATGGAGCGCGAGGTTCTATGGAAGAACGCGCCGCACATCATCTGGCCGATGCGCTTCGTGCTTCCCTACGCCAAGGGCCTCAGGCCCGCCTGGCTGATCCGGCTCGGGCTGTTCCTTTACGATCATATCGGCGGGCGCAAGCTCTTGCCGGCGACGAAGACGCTGGACATGGCGAGCGATCCGGCCAGCAAGCCGCTCAAGCCATTGTTTCGCAAGGCTTTCGAATATTCGGACGGTTGGGTCAATGACGCGCGCCTGGTGGCTCTGAATGCGCGTGACGCCGCCGACCGGGGCGCCATTATTCGTACCCGGACCAAGGTTGTCAGCGCGCGGCGCGACGGTACGACCTGGACCGTCAAGGTGCAGAACGTGCTTACCGGCGAAACCGAGGAGGTGCGCGCGCGGCTTCTGGTCAACGCCGCCGGCCCCTGGGTCGATCACGTGCTCTCGGCCGCCGTCGGCCAGAACGAGGTCCACAATGTCCGCCTCGTGCAGGGCAGCCATATCGTGGTCGGCAAGAAGTTCGACGATCCGCGCGCCTATTTCTTCCAGAACAAGGATGGCCGCATCATCTTCGCCATTCCCTACGAGGAAGAATTCACGCTGATCGGCACCACCGACCGCGACTATCCGGGCGATCCGCATGACGTGAAGATCTCCGACACAGAGATCGACTATCTATGCGCCGCGGCGAGCGAGTATTTCGCGCAACCCGTGAAGCGCGCCGACATCGTCTGGACCTATTCGGCGGTGCGCCCGCTCTATGACGACGGCGCCTCCAAGGCGCAGGAAGCGACGCGCGACTATGTGCTGAAGGCCGATGGTGGGGAGGGCACAGCCCCGCTTGTCAACGCTTTCGGCGGCAAGATCACGACCTTTCGCCGGCTGGCGGAATCGATGCTGGAGAAGATCGAAGGGTTTCTCGGCAAGCGTGGCAAGCCGTGGACGCATGACGCGCCGCTGCCCGGCGGCGATTTTCCGGCGACCGGTTTCGATGCCCAGGTCGCCAGGCTGAAGAACACCTATCCGTTCCTCGACCAGCGGCTGGCGCGCCGCTTCACCCGGCTTTACGGCACGCGCGCCGAAAAGCTGCTCGGGCTCGCCAAGTCGAATGCCGATCTCGGCCGCAATTTCGGCGCCGACCTTTTCGAGGCGGAAGTCCGCTATCTGGCCGAAAACGAATGGGCGGTCACCGCCGAGGACGTGCTGTGGCGCCGCACCAAGCGCGGCCTGCATTTCAGCCGCGAGCAGACGGCGGCATTGGAAGAATTCATGCGCGGACTGAGCAGCCGCCATGTCGCGGCGGCGGAATGAGGATCGTCCGCTGATGCGCAAGGCCTGGGAGGAGGCGTGATGCTGGAACTGAGGAACGTGACGAAGACGGTCGGCGCTCAGGAGCATATCCGCGACGTGTCGCTGACGCTTCAGCATGGCTCACTGAACGTGCTCCTCGGGCCGACGCTTTCCGGCAAGACCAGCCTGATGCGGCTGATGGCGGGCCTCGACGCGCCGACTTCGGGCTCGGTCTGGTTCGACGGCAAGGACGTCACCGGACAGAAGGTGCAGAAGCGCAACGTCGCCATGGTCTACCAGCAGTTCATCAATTACCCGGCGATGACCGTCTACGAGAACATCGCCTCGCCGCTTCGGGTCGCCGGCGTCGAGCAGGCCAGGATCGACAAGGAAGTGCGCAACGCGGCGGCGCTTTTGAAGCTGACGCCCTATCTCGAGCGCACGCCGCTCAGCCTGTCCGGGGGGCAGCAGCAGCGCACCGCGCTTGCCCGCGCGATCGTCAAGAATGCCAGCTTGGTGCTGCTCGACGAGCCTTTGGCCAATCTCGACTACAAGCTGCGCGAGGAGTTGCGCGCCGAATTGCCGAAGATCTTCGCCGCCACCGGCACCATCTTCGTCTACGCCACAACCGAGCCGCACGAAGCGCTTTTGCTCGGCGGCAATACGGCCACGCTTTCGGAAGGCCGCGTCACGCAATTCGGCCCGACCGTCGAAGTGTTCCGCAAGCCGGTCGACCTGGTGACGGCAAGGACCTTCGCCGATCCGCCTCTCAACACCATCGTGCTCTCTAAGAAAGGCTCGGACTTCCTGCTCGAAGGCGGCGTCAAATTGCCGGTGCCGCCGGAGCTCAACGGCATCCCGGACGCAAGCTACACGATCGGCTTCCAGCCGCATCATTTGTCGCTGGGGCGGCCGAACGCCAGCGCCGTGCCGGTGCGGGCCAAGGTCACAATCACCGAGATCACCGGCTCGGAAAGCTTCGTCCACCTCGACTTCGCCGATGCGCGCTGGGTGATGCTTGCGCATGGCATTCTCGATTTCGAAACGGACGACGAGGTCGAAGTATTCATCGATCCGCGTCACATCATGGTGTTCGACCATAACGGCCGCGCCGTGACGGCGTCGAAGCTGGCGGCCTGAGGAGCAAACGATGGCGCGCATCGAGGTCAACCACATCCGCCATTCCTACCTGCCCAACCCGCAGAAGGATTCCGATTTCGCGCTGAAGGAAGTGCATCACACCTTCGAGGATGGCGGCGCCTACGCGCTGCTCGGGCCGTCAGGCTGCGGCAAGACCACCTTGCTCAACATCATCTCGGGACTGCTGCACCCCTCGCACGGCCGGTTGCTGTTCAATGGCCGGGACGTGACCAATCTGTCGACGCAGGAGCGCAATATCGCGCAGGTGTTCCAGTTTCCGGTCATCTACGACACCATGACCGTCTACGACAATCTGGCCTTCCCGCTGCGCAACCGCCGCGTGCCGGAAGCCGATGTCGATCGCAAGGTGCGCGAGACGCTCGACATGATCGATCTCGCTTCGATGGCGAACAGGAAGGCGCGCCGGCTCACCGCAGACCAGAAGCAGAAGATCTCGCTTGGACGCGGCCTGGTGCGCTCCGACGTCAACGCCATCCTGTTCGACGAGCCGCTGACGGTCATCGACCCGCATATGAAATGGGTGCTGCGCTCGCAGTTGAAGCAGCTGCACCGCCGCTTCGGCTACACGATGGTCTATGTCACGCACGACCAGACCGAAGCGCTGACTTTCGCCGACCGGGTGGTGGTCATGTATGACGGCGAGATCGTCCAGATCGGCACGCCGGCCGAACTCTTCGAGCGCCCGCGCCACACTTTCGTCGGCTATTTCATCGGCTCGCCGGGCATGAACGTGCTTCCGGTTGCGCTGGAAGGCAGGACGGCGAAGCTCGGCGCGCAGCGCATCGAATTGCCGGGCGTGCCGAAGGCTGAGGCCGGCGCCGTCGAGCTCGGCATCCGTCCCGAATATGTGCGGCTCGGCCGCGAAGGCATGGCGGTGCAGGTCAGCAAGGTCGAGGATGTCGGCCGCCACAAGGTGGTTCGTGCCAATCTTGAGGGCAGGGAGATCGCTGCGGTGATCGGCGAGGACGACGAGGTGCCGGCCGAGCCAAAAGTCCGCTTCGATCCGGCCGGCATCAACATCTATGCCGATTCCTGGCGCGTCGAGATGGGGGCATAAATGGACAAGACCTGGAACAACAAGGCCTGGTTCCTTGTCCTGCCGATGCTGGTGCTGGTGGCGTTCTCGGCCGTGATCCCGCTGATGACGGTCGTCAACTATTCGGTGCAGGACACGTTCGGCAACAACGTCTTCTTCTGGGCCGGTACCGAATGGTTCGAGGAATTGCTGCACTCCGACCGCTTCTGGGAAGCGATGGTGCGCAACCTGATCTTCTCCTTCATTATCCTGGCGATCGAGGTGCCGCTCGGCATCTTCATCGCGCTCAATATGCCGAAGAAGGGCTGGGGCGTGCCGGTCTGCCTGGTGTTGATGGCGCTGCCGCTGCTCATTCCGTGGAACGTCGTCGGCACGATCTGGCAGGTGTTCGGCCGCAACGACATTGGTCTGCTCGGCTATTATGTCAACGCGCTGGGCTTCAACTACAACTATGTCCAGGATCCGTTCGACGCCTGGGTCACCGTCATCGTCATGGACGTCTGGCATTGGACGAGCCTGGTGGTGCTGCTGTGCTATGCCGGCCTGGTCTCGATCCCGGACGCCTTCTACCAGGCGGCCAAGATCGACGGCGCCTCGCGCTGGGCGGTGTTCCGCTACATCCAGCTGCCCAAGATGCAGCGTGTGTTGCTGATCGCCGTGCTGCTGCGCTTCATGGACAGTTTCATGATCTATACCGAGCCCTTCGTCGTCACCGGCGGCGGCCCCGGCAATTCGACGACTTTCCTGTCGATCGACCTCGTCAAGACCGCGCTCGGCCAGTTCGACCTCGGTCCGGCGGCGGCGATGTCGCTGGTCTACTTCCTGATCATCCTGTTGTTGTCGTGGGTGTTCTACACCGTGATGACCAATTACGACGCGGAGCGCTGAGATGGCGAGCGCCAACGAGACGACGCGCGTGAGCGAAGCGGCGGTGACCGAGGTAGGCAGCACGCTGTCGCAGGACGAGGTGGCGAAGCTGATGCGCCGCCGCGGCGAGGAATCGCGCTGGTGGTGGATCGTGCCGACGATCTACATCATCGTGCTGCTGTTGCCGATCTACTGGCTCATCAATATGAGCTTCAAGACCAACCAGGAGATCATCTCCTCGCTGACGCTCTTTCCGCACGAGCCGACGCTGCGCAATTACAAGATCATCTTCACCGATGCGTCCTGGTATTCGGGCTACATCAATTCGATCACCTATGTGGTGATGAACATGGTGATCTCGGTGGCGGTCGCGCTGCCGGCAGCCTATGCCTTCTCGCGCTACCGCTTCCTCGGCGACAAGCATTTGTTCTTCTGGCTGCTCACCAACCGCATGGCGCCGCCGGCGGTGTTCGCGCTGCCGTTCTTCCAGCTCTATTCGGCCTTCGGCATGATCGACACGCATATCGCGGTAGCGCTGGCGCATTGCCTGTTCAATGTGCCTTTGGCGGTATGGATCCTCGAAGGTTTCATGTCCGGCGTGCCGAAGGAGATCGATGAGACCGCCTATATCGACGGCTATTCGTTCCCGCGCTTCTTCGTGAAGATCTTCATGCCGCTGATCGCCAGCGGTATCGGCGTCGCCTGCTTCTTCTGCTTCATGTTCTCGTGGGTCGAACTCCTGATCGCCCGCACGCTGACCACGACCGACGCCAAGCCGATCGCCGCCACCATGACCCGAACGGTCTCCGCCGCCGGCATGGACTGGGGCCTGCTCGCCGCCGCCGGCGTGCTGACGCTGATCCCCGGCGCTTTGGTCATCTGGTTCGTGCGGAATTATATCGCCAAGGGCTTCGCCCTGGGGAGGGTCTAAGCCATGAATCTCGACTTCTCCTGGATGGCGTGGACGTGGCCGACGGCCGCCTTCTTCATCGTCATTGCGCTGATGCTCTTTGGCATGGGCGTTTGGGAATATGTTTCGCCCGGCGGCAATCCGCGCGTCGGGGTGCTGCGCTTCGAGACGACGCGCGGCGACCGCCTCTTCGTTTCGCTGCTCGGCAGCGCCTTCATCCATCTCGCTTGGCTGGGTCTAGTCGGACCCAACCTTTGGTGGGCTCTCGCTCTCTCCGTGGTCTACGCGATTGGCGTATTCCGATACGTATAGAGGGGGAATAGCCGGAGCGGCCGCGTGCTGGCGGCCCGCTCCGGATCGAACTTGAAACCTAAGTGGAGGAGACACATGCGACGGCAATTTCTAACATCGACGACCGCCCTTGTCCTATTGCTCGGAGCGGGCCATGCCTATGCCGGCATGAATGAAGCAAAAGCCTTTCTCGATAAGGAGATAGGCGACCTGTCGACGCTCTCGCGCGCCGATCAGGAAAAGCAAATGCAGTGGTTTATCGACGCCGCCAAGCCGTTCGCCGGCATGGAAATCAAGGTGGTGTCGGAAACGCTGACGACGCATCAGTATGAATCCCAGGTGCTGGCGCCCGCGTTCACCGCGATCACCGGCATCAAGGTCACGCACGACGTCATCCAGGAAGGCGACGTCGTGGAGAAGATCCAGACCCAGATGCAGACGGGGCAGAACCTTTATGACGGCTGGGTCAACGATTCCGACTTGATCGGCACGCATTGGCGCTACCAGCAAGCGCGCAACCTGACCGACTGGATGGCTGGCGAGGGCAAGGACGTCACCGATCCGATGCTCGACGTCGACGACTTCATCGGCAAGTCGTTCACGACGGCGCCGGACGGCAAGCTCTACCAATTGCCCGACCAGCAGTTCGCGAACCTCTATTGGTTCCGTTACGACTGGTTCAACGACGAGAAGAACAAGGCCGACTTCAAGGCCAAATACGGCTACGACCTCGGCGTCCCGGTCAACTGGTCGGCCTATGAGGACATCGCTCAGTTCTTCACCGGCCGTGAGATCGGCGGCAAGAAGGTCTATGGCCACATGGACTACGGCAAGAAGGACCCGTCGCTCGGCTGGCGGTTCACCGATGCCTGGCTCTCCATGGCCGGTAATGGCGACAAGGGCATCCCGAACGGCAAGCCGGTCGACGAATGGGGCATCAAGGTCGACGAGAAGTCGCGGCCCGTGGGCTCCTGCGTTGCCCGCGGCGGCGACACCAACGGCCCAGCCTCGGTCTATGCCATCCAGAAATACCTCGACTGGCTGAAGGCCTATGCGCCGCCGGAAGCCCAGGGCATGACCTTCTCCGAGTCTGGCCCGGTACCTTCGCAGGGCAACATCGCTCAGCAGATATTCTGGTACACGGCCTTCACCGCCGACATGGCCAAGCCCGGCCTGCCGGTGGTGAACGATGACGGCACGCCGAAGTGGCGCGTCGCGCCGTCGCCGCATGGCGTCTATTGGAAGGACGGCATGAAGCTCGGCTACCAGGACGCAGGTTCCTGGACGCTCTTGAAGTCGACGCCGACCGACCGCGCCAAGGCTGCCTGGCTCTATGCGCAGTTCGTCACCTCGAAGACCGTCGACGTGAAGAAGAGCCAGGTCGGTCTCACCTTCATCCGCGACTCCACGATCCACGACAAGAGCTTCACCGAACGGGCGCCGAAGCTTGGCGGTTTGATCGAGTTCTACCGCTCGCCGGCGCGCGTGCAGTGGACCCCGACCGGCACCAATGTTCCGGATTATCCCAAGCTGGCGCAGCTCTGGTGGCAGAACATCGGCGATGCCTCCTCGGGCGCCAAGAGCCCGCAGGAAGCGATGGATTCGCTCTGCGCTGACCAGGAAAAGGTGCTCTCCCGCCTCGAGAAGTCAGGCGTGCAGGGCGACATCGGACCGAAAATGGCCGAAGAGCACGATCTCGAATACTGGAACAAGGACGCCGTCTCGAAGGGCACCCTTGCGCCGCAGCTCAAGGTCGAGAACGAGAAGGACAAGCCGGTCACCGTCAACTATGACGAGCTGGTCAAGAGCTGGCAGAAGTAAGCGCACAACGTGGGCATACGTGCCCATTCAGAAATGCGGGGGGAGGCGGCTTGGCCGTCTCCCCTGTTGCATGAGAAGTGGAGGGATGGAATGAGCGGTTTTGTGCTGGCGATCGACCAGGGAACGACCTCGACCCGGGCGATCCTGTTCGACGACAGGATGAAAGTCGCCGGCACCGGCCAGCAGGAATTCACGCAGCATTATCCGGCTTCCGGCTGGGTCGAACACGACCCGGAAGACATTTGGATGAGCGTTCTCGCCACGGTGAAATCGGCGCTGAAGGCGGCCGGGCGCACCGCATCCGATGTCGCCGCGATCGGCATCACCAACCAGCGCGAGACGGTCGTGATCTGGAACAAGGCGACCGGCAAGCCGATCCACAATGCGATCGTCTGGCAAGATCGCCGCACCGCGCCGCTCTGCCAAAAGCTGAAGAAGCAGGGGCTGGAGAAGACATTCACGAAGAAGACCGGCCTGCTGCTCGACCCCTATTTCTCCGGCACCAAGATCGCCTGGATGCTGGACAAGGTGAAGGGTGCGAGGAAGCGCGCCGAGAAGGGCGAACTGCTCGCCGGCACCATCGACAGTTTTCTCATCTGGCGGCTGACCGGCGGCCAAGTGCACGCCACCGACGCGACCAACGCTTCGCGCACGCTGGTCTACAACATCGAGAAGAATGTCTGGGATGACGAGCTGCTTTCGATCCTGAATATCCCGGCCGCGATCCTGCCTGAGGTGAAGGATTGCGCCGACGATTTCGGCGTCACCGAGAAAAGCCTTTTCGGGGCCGAGATGCGAATCCTCGGCGTCGCCGGCGACCAGCACGCAGCGACCATCGGCCAGGCCTGCTTCGAACCCGGCATGATGAAGTCGACCTACGGCACCGGCTGCTTCGCGCTGCTCAACACTGGCGCTGACCTGGTACGCTCGAGGAACCGGCTTCTGACCACGATCGCCTACCGATTGAACGGCACGACCATCTACGCGCTGGAAGGCTCGATCTTCATCGCGGGCGCCGCCGTGCAGTGGCTGCGCGACAGCATCAAGGTGATCGGCAAGGCCGAGCAAAGTGGTGCGCTCGCGGCGAGCGCCGATCCGGCGCAGCAGGTTTACCTGGTGCCGGCCTTTGTCGGCCTCGGCGCGCCGCATTGGGACGCGGATGCGCGCGGCGCGATTTTCGGCCTGACGCGCAATTCGGGCCCGGCAGAGTTTGCGCGCGCCGCACTTGAATCCGTCGCCTTCCAGACGCGCGACCTGCTCGACGCGATGCGCAAGGACTGGAAAGGCGCCTCGGCCAAGACGGTGCTTCGCGTCGACGGTGGCATGGTGGCATCCGATTGGACCATGCAGAGGCTGGCCGACATTCTCGACGCGCCGGTCGACCGTCCGACAATCCTGGAGACGACAGCGCTGGGCGCGGCCTGGCTTGCCGGGTCAAAGGCGGGTGTCTGGCCGAAAGCTAAGGAATTCGGCAAGAGCTGGGCGTTGGAGCGGCGCTTCAAGCCGGAAATGGACGCCGCAATGCGCGGGGCGAAGCTGGCCGGATGGCGCGATGCGGTGCGCAGGACGCTAAGCGTGCGATAGCGATTTACGGGATTGGGCGAGGGGAATGCAGCCGGATTGGTATCCTGCTTGGCGCGATGAGGCCTTCCAACAGCTCACGGCCAAGAATGCGCGCCTGGCGAAGGATTTCCGCCTCGGCAGTTGGTCACGTTATAACTACGACTTGACGGCGGGAAAACTGGTGTTTTCCGACCAGAGTGGCGTCAAGGTCGTTTCGGAAATCCAGATTGCGGGCTCCACCAGCGCCAAGGCCGGCAATTGGCTCTGGGCGTGGGCCAATTCGAACTTGCCTGGCGACCTTCTCGGCGACGCCAAACTGGTGCGGTCCTTCGGCGAGGAAAAGGGCGTGGACGACCTGGCCCAAGCCTATGTGGACGATACGGGCGGTGACCTGGAAGCATTTGGCTGGGAACTGACGGCGGCGATGGTTCGGGTTTGCAATGCGCTTGGAGCTTACCGCTCCCCGCGCGGCGAAGGCGGCGCTCTGTATTTGGTTTTCAAGACTATACGATGGGCGAACTGACCAGGTCGTTCGTTGCAAAGCAAATCAGAAAGAGAGAGCCCGCGCCTTGCGGTGCGGGCTCGGTCGGTCAAGGCCTTGGGTACTGACTAAAGGCCGTCAATAGGGCGACACGCACTGCCGACGCGGACCGCTGTTAGGCTGGAAGGTGTTGTCCGAGGCGCGATAAGAGCGGTAGCGGTCGTAGCACCATTGGACATGGGAATTGCCGCGATAGACGCGGTTGTTCTCGCTGTTGACGATCGCGCCGGTGATCAATGCACCGGTGGCGAAGGCTGCCAGCGGGAACCAATAGTCGCCGTGCCGGCGATAGCCGCGGCGATATTCACGATAGCCGCGATGGCCGTTCCAGTAGACCGCGCCATCACGGCGCGAGAAATCCCGGTTGAAGGCACGGTGCCTCCTCCAATCCCGATACTGCACGGTCTGGACATCCGACGACAGGCCCTGGGGTTGTGGCACATAAGCTGGCTGAGCATTGACCGGCACCATCTCCGCCGCGACGAACGACGCCGAGAGAGCGGTTGCCAGCAGGCCCGATGCGATCTTGTTCATTGATCTTCTCCTCGATGGTTGATGGGACGTCCCTGTTTTGCGAAACGGACCTCGGTTGCAATGGTTCCTCGTTCCATCATCAGTCCATTGTTTCAGCCCATTGTTATTGTAGGGATTTGTTATTGTAGGGATTTTTAAAGTAGCCCGGAGCCGGGCCATTGGCGCAGGCATCGAAAGCCGTTCGCAAATACTCTCGGCGCGCCTTCGAATCCGTTCAAAAAATCCGCCTTGGAAGCCCGTCTTTTTCCGGTTGACCGGCCGCGGCACTCTCCCTATGTTCCGCGCAATTTCGAGGGCGGCGTTTCGAGCCCGCGGGAGCGCGTAGCTCAGCCGGTAGAGCAACTGACTTTTAATCAGTAGGTCATGGGTTCGAATCCCATCGCGCTCACCAAATTTCAACACCCAAATAGATGCCAGAGCAAACCTGCCGACGCTTCCATACGGGCGACCGAAGCAGGACGTGTCGTCTGCGTCCCCGGCAATCGGAACAAAAACTTGCGCGCGGCTGTTTCCCTGTTGAAGGGACCGCAATCTGGGACGCGGATACAGTGGACGTACTGAACTTGGAACTGGCCAGGGCCAGGCAGAGCGTAAAGCGCGCAGAGACTTCTCTCAATCACGCAAAGGAAATGCTAGACGAGGACTGTGGCGTAGGGATCAACCTTGCGCTGTGCGACCGCATAAGGTTGGAACAGAAGCGCGTGGCAGAAGCCAGAGAGCGGCTGATGAAGATCGCTCGGGCTGCCTTACCCTAACGGCGTAACCTTCCCCAAGACCAATGAGAGTCGGCCCCGGCAAACTTGTCCCATTGGCAGGGTCATGGTTAAACTCGGCCCCCCGAGGGAGGCTCCAGGATGGCACTTGACCTTTCGGTAGAGACCACCGCCCGTAAAGCGGCGACGCCGCCCGGCAAATATCTCTTCGGCCCGATCGCCGATTTCCTCATGCTCGGCGGCAGCGCGTTTCTGATCCTGCCCGTGCTGTTCTTTGTGCCGCGCGATTATGAAGGTCCATTGGCTGCGACGATGGTCGTCGTGGCCTATCTGGTGAACTATCCGCATTTCGCGCATTCCTACCAGATATTCTATCGCAATTTCGGCCGGAAGGCGCGTGGCGACGGCTACGACAGAAGCCTGCAGCTTCGCTACATTTTCGCCGGCGTCGTCGTTCCGGTGATCATGGTCCTGTTCTTCGCCTATGGCGCGGCGACGTCGAACACGCGGCTGCTCGGCCTCGCGGCCAACGCGATGTTCTTCTTCGTCGGTTGGCACTACGTCAAGCAGGGCTACGGCATGCTGATGGTCGATGCCGTCTTGAAACGCAAATTCTTCGATGACCGGGACAAGAAAGTCTTGCTCGTCAACAGCTACACGGTGTGGATCTTGGCCTGGCTGCACACCAACACGGCGGTGACCGCGGGACAGTATTACGGGTTCCAGTATTACACCTTCGCCGCGCCTTCTTGGATCACCGACATTGCCTTGGCGGCGGCCGTCGCATCGACGGCGGCCACGCTCATGATGCTGGCCAACCGTTGGCGAAAGAATGGCGGCCTGCCGTATAACGGTATCGTTGCCTATGTCGCGTCCCTCTATCTCTGGATCCTGATTGCCAGGATAAACCCGCTCTGGCTGCTGGTGGTGCCGGCGCTGCACTCGCTGCAATATCTGGCCGTGGTGTGGCGCTATCAAACCAATGTCGAGCGTGACGTCTTGGATGCGGCGCGGGATCCGGAGCCGAAAATCCTATCCGCGCTTGGCCCCCGCTACAGGCTGCGGGTGCTGGGATTCATCGTCGGAGGCGCCGCACTCGGCTATCTCGGCTTCTGGCTGATCCCGTTCGTGCTGACCGCGCTTGTCCCCTACGACAAGCAGGTGCTCGGTTCGTCGCTGTTTTTCTTCATCGTGCTGATATTCATCAATGTGCACCACTATTTCCTCGACAATGTGATGTGGCGCCGCGGCAATCCGGAAGTGTCCAAATATTTGTTCCGGTAGAGAAATCGGCGTTGCGGGCGCACGCGCCAAGTCATGTGATGAGCGACACATTCCCGCCGGCGTGACGCTCGAGCCGTCCGGCCAGGTCGAGTTCCAGAAGCACCATCGCAATCTGCGCGGCGCTCAGTCCCGTGTGGCGGATGATCTCGTCTATGCCTGTCGGCGTTGGCCCGAGCGCTTCCAGCACATCGGCGCGTTCGCTTTCGCGGGGCGGCGGCATGGCGGACATGTCGGGCGCCTCGGCAAGGGGCGTGGTCCGCTGACGACGGGTGCCGGCAAGCGGCGCCAGCGCACCGAGAACGTCGGCGGCTTCGGTGACGAGCGTAACGCCGTCCTTGAGCAACGCGTTGCAGCCGGCGGCGCGCGGATCGAGCGGCGAACCTGGCACGGCAAAGACCAACCGCCCCATTTCGTTGGCGAGGCGGGCGCTGATCAGCGAACCGGAGCGCTGCGCCGCCTCGACCACCACCAGCCCAAGCGCCATGCCGGCGACTAGGCGGTTGCGGCGCGGAAAGTCCTGCGCGCGCGGCTGCCAGCCGAACGGCATTTCCGAAACGATGGCGCCGCCGCGGTCGGCGATCTCGTCGCATAGGCCGGCATTCTCGGGCGGGTAGGGGACATCGAGCCCGCCGGCCAAAACGCCGACAGTGCCGGTCGAGACGCTGCCCTTGTGCGCGGCGGTATCGATGCCGCGCGCCAGGCCGGAAACGATGGCGTAGCCTTCGCGGCCGAGATCGGCTGCCAGCATGCGCGCCATCTTGATGCCGGCCAGCGAGGCATTGCGGGCGCCGACGATCGCCACCGCCGGCAAGCGGAAGACCGCGCCTTCGCCTTTCACCGCCAGGAGCGGCGGCGGGTTGTCGAGGGTCTTCAGCAAGGGCGGATAGTCGGCCTCGCCAATGCCGACGAAGCGGGCGCCGGCGCGCCGGGCGGCTTCCAGTTCGGCTTCGGCTTCGGCGACGGAGGGGACGCGGACGATACGGCTGGCGCCGCCAGAGATCATCAGCTCCGGCAGCATTTCAAGCGCAGCTTCGGCCGAGCCGAAGCGGTTGATCAGCTCGCGAAACGAAGCCGGGCCGACATTGGGCGTGCGGATCAGGCGAAGCCAGGCAAGCCGCTGCCGGTCGCTGAGGCGCGGGCCGGCGGCCAGGGCGCTCATCCCTTCGCCCCGATCTTGCCTTCGGTGCCGGCCAGCAGCCGCGAGATGTTGGCACGATGCTTGGCGATGACGATCAGGCTCATCACGGCGAACAGGCCGGCGATCTGCGGCGTGCTTGTGAAATAGAGCGCGATCGGCACGACCACCGCAGCCGCCAATGCCGCCAGCGAGGAATAGCGGAACAGGAACGCCATAGCGAGCCAGACGACGGCGAAGACGAGCATGCCTTGCCAGGCAAGGCCGATCAACACACCGAGATAGGTGGCGACGCCCTTGCCGCCCTTGAAGCCGAGCCAGACCGGGAAGAGATGGCCGAGAAAGGCGCCGAAGCCGGCCAACAGTCCGAAGTTCGGCGAAAAATGCCCGGCGATGAGCGCCGCGGCCGTGCCCTTCAGCGCGTCGAGCAGCAGCGTTGCGGCAGCGAGGCCCTTGTTGCCTGTCCTCAGAACATTGGTCGCGCCGATATTGCCGGAGCCGATATTGCGGACATCTCCGAGGCCGGCCGCGCGGGTGATCAAGAGCCCGAACGGGATCGAGCCGAGCAGATAGCCGAAGACGAGCGCGATCGCGTAACCCATTGTCTCCCCCATATTCCTTTGTCTGCGGGTGCTCGCCCTAAAGTTGAGCCACTGTGCGCTATGCAACCATAGTTGGCAAGACCCTGGCCTGCTCGAGGATCAGTGGTCATAATGGTAGAGTCGGAAGGGTTCGCCAAGCAACTCTGTGCGGCAGGATCGGCAGAGTTCAAAGCGACGGCTGGTCTATGCGGTAAACACCGTGCGGCCCGCCACCACCGTTTGCAGAACCTTGCCCTGCAGGCGCGCGCCTTCGAAGCAAGTGTTCTTCGAACGCGAGCGCAGGCCGCTTTCGCTGACGATCCACGGCTCGTCGAGATCGACGACCGCGAGATCGGCCGGCCTGCCGGGCTGCAGCGTGCCGCCCGGCAGGTCGAACAGTTTTGCCGGCGCGGTGGACAGCGTCTCGATCAGTCGCAGCAGCGGCACATCGCCATTGTGGTAGAGCCGAAGTGCCGCGCCAAGCAGCGTCTCCAGCCCGATCGCGCCGGCGGCGGCATCGGCGAAGGGCAGGCGCTTGGTGTCGACGTCCTGCGGGTCGTGCGAGGAGACGATGATGTCGATCGTGCCGTCCTTGATCGCCTCGATCATCGCCAGCCGGTCGTCCTCGGCGCGCAAGGGCGGGGTCAGCCGGAAGAAGGTGCGGTACTCGCCGACGTCGTTCTCGTTGAGCGACAGATTGTGAATGGCGACCCCGGCCGTGACATTGGCGCCATCCGTCTTTGCCCGGTTCACCGCGCCGGCCGCCATCGCCGATGAGATCTTTGCCGCGTGATAGGCTCCGCCGGTCAGCCGGGCCAATGCCAGGTCGCGTTCGAGCGGGATGAGCTCGGCCTCGCGCGGAATGCCCGACAGGCCGAGCCAGCTCGCATAGAGCCCTTCGTTCATCACGCCGGACGAGGCGAGGTCGGCATCTTGCGTTTCATGCGCGATCACGCCGCCGAAGTCGCGGGCATAGGTCAGCGCGCGGCGCATCACCAGCGCATTGGCGATCGTGTGGCGGCCGTCGGTATAGGCGACGGCGCCGGCCTCGCGCAGCAGGCCGAATTCGGTCATCTCGCGGCCTTCGAGGCCCTTGGTGATCGCGGCCGCCGGGAAGATGTTGACGCTTGCGGTGTCGCGCGCCGTGCGCAGCACGAACTCGACCAGCGCCACATTGTCGATCACCGGATCGGTGTCCGGCATCATGACGATGGAGGTGACGCCGCCGGCTGCGGCCGCCACGCTTGCCGAGGCGATGGTCTCGCGATGCTCGCCGCCGGGCTCGCCGATGAAGACGCGCGCGTCGACAAGGCCTGGAATGATCGTCTTGCCGGCGCAGTCGACGACGGTGGCGCCTTCCGGCACGCCCTGGTTCAATGCGGCTTTCCCAGCCGCGACGATCTTGCGGCCGTCGACGATCACGTTGCCAATTTCATCGACGCCGCGCGAGGGGTCGACAATGTGTGCCTTGCTGAAAACGGTCGCGCTCATGCGCCGCGCCCTTCATGGTTGCGGCGCGGGTCAAGCAGCGCTTCCATCACCGCCATGCGCACGGCGACACCCATCTCCACCTGTTCCTGGATGACGCTTTGCGGCCCGTCGGCGATTTCGGAGGCGATCTCGACGCCGCGGTTCATCGGGCCGGGATGCATGACCAGCGCATCGTCCTTGGCGGCTTTCAGCTTTTCGGCATCCAGGCCAAAATAGCGGAAATATTCGCGGATCGACGGCACGAAGGCGCCTTCCATGCGCTCGCGCTGCAGGCGCAGCATCATCACCACGTCGGCGTCCTTCAGTCCCTCGGCCATCGAGCGCGACACGATCACCCCCATCCTGTCGATGCCGCAGGGCAGCAGCGTCGAGGGCGCGACGACCCGCACTTGCGCGCCAAGTGCGTTCAGAAGGATGATGTTGGAGCGGGCGACGCGCGAATGCAGGATGTCGCCGCAGATCGCCACGATCAGCTTCGACAGCGGCCCCTTGGCGCGGCGGATGGTCAGCGCGTCGAGCAGCGCCTGCGTCGGATGCTCATGCGCGCCGTCGCCGGCATTGACCACCGAGCAGCCGACCTTCTGGGCGAGCAGGGCAGCCGCGCCCGCCGATTGGTGGCGGATGATCAGGATGTCGGGCCGCATGGCGTTGAGGGTCATCGCCGTGTCGATCAGCGTCTCGCCCTTCTTCACCGAGGAGCTTGCCACCGACATGTTCATGACGTCGGCGCCGAGACGCTTGCCGGCGAGCTCGAAGGACGACTGCGTGCGGGTCGATGCCTCGTAGAACAGGTTGATCTGGGTGCGGCCGCGCAGCGTCGAGGTCTTCTTTTCCGGTTGTCGTGAGATCGATACGGCCCGGTCGGCGCGGTCTAGCAGCAGCTCGATATCGGCGGGGGAAAGGTCGCGGATGCCCAGAAGGTGGCGGTGCGGGAAGAGCGGCAGGGACGAAGCGTCGGTCATCTCAAGGCGCTGCTATAGGGTGCGGTCCGGCCTGCCGCAAGCGCCAGCTTTGGATTGCGGGCGTTCTCCCCGGTATTTTCGTCGCGCGCCTTCCGTGGCTTGGGCTATAAGGCCCAGTGGGTTCGGATTCGCGACCGCGGCCTTGGAAATGGTCAGGACCTCTCGGCCAACTGAAGGATTGGGCAACTGAAGGATTGGGCGTGACCGACGAGGTGATCAACCAGCCGCCGCCTTTGACGGGTGGCAATGCGTGGCGGGGCGATCCGTTGCTCATCCAGCTTGCCGAGCGTTTTTCCGATCCCGTGCGCAAGGATCTTGACGGGCTTGGACGGTTCGTGATGACGCAGGAGGCGCAGGAGCTTGCCCGCCTCGCCAACGTCGACACGCCGAAATTGCGGACCCATGACCGCCAGGGCCGTCGCCTCGACCTGGTCGAATATCATCCGGCCTATCACGCCTTGATGCGCCGCTCGATCGCCGGCGGCCTGCATTCTTCGGTGTGGGAAAACGGCGATGCCGAGATCGGCCGCCGCCATCAGGTGAGGGCGGCACGCTTCTACCTGACCGCCGAGCTCGAGACCGGGCATCTGTGCCCCATCACCATGACCAGCGCCTCGCTGGCGGCCTTGATGGCAAGCCCGAAGCTTTTCCGCGAATGGGCGCCGCGCGTGACGACGCGCAAGTACGACCAGACGCAGAAGCCTCCGGTGCAGAAGACCGGGCTGACGCTCGGCATGGGCATGACCGAGAAGCAGGGCGGCACCGATGTGCGCGCCAACACCACCAGGGCGGAGCGCACCGGAAGCGGCTTCTACCGGTTGACCGGCCACAAATGGTTCATGTCGGCGCCGATGTCTGATGCGTTCCTGGTGCTGGCCCAGGCATCCGAAGGGCTGTCCTGCTTCCTCGTTCCGCGCATCCTGGGTGACGGCTCCGGCAACGGCTTCCGCTTCCAGCGGCTGAAGGACAAGCTCGGCAACCGCTCGAATGCCTCGTCGGAGGTGGAGTTCGTCAACGCGATCGGCGAGATGGTCGGCGACCCGGGCGCCGGCGTGAAGACGATCATGGACATGGTGACGCTGACCCGGCTCGACTGCGCGGTCGCTTCGTCGGCGCTGATGCGGGCGGGGCTCGCCGAGGCCATCCATCACACGCGCCATCGCCAGGTGTTCGGCTCAAACCTGATCGACCAGCCGCTGATGCAGCGGGTTTTGGCCGATATGGCGCTCGATGTCGCCGCGGCCACCGCTCTGTCGTTCCGGCTGGCGCGTTCTTTCGACGAGGCGGCAAGCGACCGTGGCGAGGCGGCCTTTGCCCGCGCCATGACGCCTGTGGTCAAATACTGGGTCTGCAAGATCGCGCCGGCGCTGCTCTACGAGGCGATGGAATGCCTTGGCGGCAACGGCTATGTCGAGGAAGCGCCGCTTGCCCGCTATTATCGCGAGGCGCCGGTCAACGCGATCTGGGAGGGCTCGGGCAATGTCATGGCGCTCGACGTGCTGCGCGTGCTCGGCCGCGCGCCCGGCCTGTTCGAGGAGGTGCTGACCGGCATCGACCGTGATCTCGGCACCGGCGGGCGCGGCACAATCGGCGTGCTGAAGGCGGCCATGCAGGTCGCCGCGACCGACCAGGGCTCGGCGCGCCTGCTCACCGAACAGCTGGCGCTTTCGGCCGCGGCGGCGGAGCTGCGCCGGCTGGGGGCAGGGCGGATTGCCGACGCCTTTGTCGAAACGCGGCTCGGCGGCCAGTGGCGCACCACCTACGGCATGCTCGATTCGCGCCACGACGCGCGCATGATCATCGACACGCTCTATCCGCCGGTGACCTGATCCTGTTCCATATCAAGGAGACAGGGCGGGATATCATCCGAAAACCGCTTCACACCGTTCGGCGTCATGCTCCGAGGCGGATTGCCGATCTGTGGATAGCCGTTAACCTTAACAAATGGTTTCCGTTGCGGCGCGCCGATGCAAAGCCCAATCTCCGCATGCTGGAGTAGGGGACGGTTAACCACGATCTCCCCGAGCTCCGACAGCGGGAAACGTATGCGGCACGTGTTGAGCTCAGTTCTGGCCTTACATTGGGCGGTGGTTTTCGCCCTGCTTGCCTATATCTGCATGGACGGCAGCCGCGGCATGGCGGCGGCGTTTGGCGTGCTTGGCCTCTCAGTCCAGGCTCACCGGCTTCCCGAGCTTGAAAATGTTGCCGTGCTGGCGCCGCTCTCGATCGCGCTCCTGACCGTCGCGGTGTTGTTCTGCTGGGCCTTCGTCGAGACGCTGCTGAACGCGGCGGCAAGGCCGGACGCGGGCGAGAGCGTGGCGCGGATAGCCTTCATCTCGGCATCTTTTCTGCTTTCGCTGATCCTCATCGGCGGCGTGGCGCAAGGCGTAAACGGCCTGTTCATGATCGTCGCAATCCAGATGACGGCGCTGCTTGCCTCCTACATCGCCGTGCTGGCCGAACGCCGCTCCACCTTCGCCGCAATGAATTTGCCCGAGGGCGATGTTCGCGCCGCCTCGCGCATGGCGATGGGCGCCGCGCACAGTTCGCTCCTTTCCCGCATATCCGGCCGCCCGGAAAACAAGCCTGGCGGCAGCCGCTGATGCGCACGATATTCACATTATGGGCTGCTCCGATGGCCATCTTCTGGGGATGGTTCTTCCTGTCGGCCAACGACATGAATTTCGGCTACGCGATGCTGAGCCGACAGGTGCACGATTTCGCTTTCCAGCTCTACGGCCAGATGCTCGGCGTCGATCCGGCTATCATCCCGGGCATGGTGGCGCGAACCTGCGTTTTCGACTTTTTCCTGCTCATGGGGCTTTGGGCCTTCCGCCGCCGGCGCAACATCGCCGAATGGATAAGGCAGCGCCGGCGGGGTGATATCAGCCCCGAACGGCTCGGCCCAGCGACTGAAGCCGGTCCAACGCTCCCTGCAGAATAAAGGCGGCGGCCGCCGAATCGATCTTGCCGGCGCGCTTCTTGCGCGAGAAATCCATCTCGATCAGTGTCCGCTCGGCTGCCACCGTCGAGAGGCGCTCGTCCCACAGCACGAAGGGCAGGTCGGAAAGCGGCGCCATGTTGCGGACGAAGGCGCGCGATTTTTGCGCACGAGGCCCTTCCGAGCCGTCCATGTTGACCGGGAGGCCGAGCACGACGGCGCCGACATTGTCCTTGTCGAGCTGAGCGAGCAGTTGGGCGGCATCCAGCGAAAATTTCTTGCGCAGGATCACCGGGCGCGGATGGGCGAAGGACAGCCCGCGATCGGAGACCGCCACGCCGATCGTCTTGTCGCCGAGATCGAGCCCGGCGAGCGTCTTGCCGTCGGCAAGCCGCCCTGGCAGTTCCTCGATTGAAATAATGCCCAACGGCTTTCTCTGACATCTAGGCGTCACATCCTTTTGACGTTTGGGAGGAGGGCGCCACTTTCAATTTGCGACTAGCGTTCTATCTTCCGGCAACGGAGAAATCGAGGATAGCATTCATGAAACTGACCTGGTACGGACATTCGGCATTCCGCGTCGAGACCAAGGACGCCACCATTCTCATCGACCCCTATCTGGTCGGCAATCCATCCTGGACGGGCGGCTGGGAAGGGCCGGCGGAAGGCGTGACCCACGTGCTCCTGACCCACGGTCATAACGACCATGTCAGCGGCGCAGTCGAAGTGCTGAAGAAAAGCGGCGCCATGCTGGTCGCCAATTTCGAGATCTGCATGTATCTCGTCGGCCAGGGCGTCAGCGGCGACAGGATCAATCCGGGCAATATCGGCGGCACCGTCGATTGCGGCCCTTTCACCACGACCTTCGTCCAAGCGCTGCATTCGTCCTCTTTCGGCGGCGAAGGCGGCACGAACACCTATCTCGGCAATCCGGGCGGGCTCGTCCTGCACTTCCCCGAGGACAAGACGCTCTATCACATGGGCGACACCGACATCTTCTCCGATATGGGCCTGATCAACGAATTGCATGAACCGAAGATCGGCATCGTGCCGATCGGCGACCGCTTCACCATGGGCGGCGCAGTGGCGGCGCTTGCCTGCCGCCGCTTCTTCGGCTTCGATACGGTCGTTCCCTGCCATTTCGGCACCTTCTCGATGATCGACCAGACCGCCGACAAGTTCGTCGCCGGCATGGAAGGTTCGGGCGTAAACGTGGCGCTGCCGGAAATCGGCAAGGCGATCACGATCTGAGCCGCGCTCTCCGAAAGCGCGTTGCGAGACATGCTTGAGGCGACGCTGGGCTGTCCGCAGCCCACATGATCTATGTTGCGCGGCAAGCGCCGCGCCGCTATAGCCCGCACTGGTTTTCCCGAGGCGATAGAACATGTCCGTTGATCTTCAGACCGTGAAGCGCGTCGCGCGCCTTGCCCGTATCGCGGTGAGCGAGGAGGACGCCGAGCGCATGACCGGCGAATTGAACGCCATCCTCGGCTTCGTCGAGCAATTGAACGAGGTCGATGTCTCGGGCGTCGAGCCGATGACCTCGGTCACACCCATGGAGATGAAGAAGCGCCAGGATGCCGTCACCGACGGCAACAAGCCTGCCGACATCGTCGCCAACGCGCCGGCAACGGAAGAGAATTTCTTCCTCGTTCCGAAGGTGGTGGAGTAGGCCGTGGCTGTCGAGATCGCCGTCGAGACGCCTTTGCAGGACGACGTCCGCGTGCTGGTCGCCGAACTCAATGCCGCGCTGCTCGAACTGACGCCGCCCGAGCACTGCTATCACCTGACCGTCGAGCAGATGGCGGACAAGGATACGACGGTGTTCATCGCCCGCGACAACGGCCTTGCCGTCGGCTGCGGCGCGCTCAAGCGCCACGACAATGCCACCGGTGAGGTCAAGCGCATGTATACGCGGCCTTCGCATCGCGGCCGCAAGATCGGCGCCGAAATCGTCGGGCGGATCGAAGCGCTCGCCCGGCAGGAAGGGCTGACCCGCCTGGTTCTCGAAACCGGCGATCGCCACCCCGCCGCCTGGACCGTCTATGAGCGTGCCGGATTCTCGCGTTGCGGACCGGTGCTGGATTATCCCGACTCCGAGTGGTCGGTGTTTTACGAAAAGAGCCTTGCCTGATGAGCGATCTCACCCATCTCACCATTTCCGAGGCCCGCGCCAAGCTGCGCGGCAAGGAGATCACCGCGGCCGAGATCACCGAGGCTTATCTCGCGGCGATCGATCGCGCCAATCCGGTGCTCAATGCCTATGTGACCGTCACCGCCGACAAGGCGCGCAACATGGCCAAGGCTTCCGATGCAAGGCTCGCCAAGGACGAGGGCGGCGCGCTGGAAGGCATTCCGCTCGGCATCAAGGACCTGTTCGCCACCGAAGGCATCCACACCCAGGCCTGCAGCCACGTGCTCGACGGCTTCAAGCCGCACTACGAGTCGACCGTGACCAGCAATCTTTGGGCCGACGGCGCGGTGATGCTCGGCAAGCTCAACATGGACGAGTTCGCCATGGGCTCGTCGAACGAGACCTCCTATTACGGCCCGGTGATCAATCCATGGCGGCGCTCGCGTGTCGATACGGTCGTTATGCCGACGACGCATCAGGGCGATGGCGGCTTTGTTTCCGCCGGCGGCACGAAGACGGCGCGGACCTTGGACAACGCCCAATTGGTGCCCGGCGGCTCGTCCGGCGGGTCGGCATCATCGGTAGCCGCGTTTCTCTGCGCGGGCGCAACAGCGACTGATACGGGCGGCTCGATCCGCCAGCCCGCGGCCTTGACCGGCACGGTCGGCATCAAGCCGACTTATGGGCGCTGCTCGCGCTGGGGCATCGTTGCCTTCGCTTCCTCACTCGACCAGGCCGGACCGATCGCGCGCGACGTGCGCGACGCCGCGATCCTGCTGAAATCGATGGCCTCCGTCGATCCGAAGGACACGACCTCGGTCGACCGCCCGGTGCCGGACTATGAAGCGGCGATCGGCAAGCCGATCAAGGGCATGAAGGTCGGCATTCCGAAGGAGTATCGCGTCGACGGCATGCCGGAAGACATCGAGGCGCTCTGGCAGAAGGGCATTGCCTGGCTGAAGGACGCCGGCGCCGAGATCGTCGACATCTCGCTGCCGCATACCAAATATGCCTTGCCGGCTTACTATATCGTGGCGCCCGCCGAGGCTTCGTCGAACCTCGCCCGCTATGACGGAGTGCGCTATGGCCTGCGCGTCCCCGGCAAGGACATCGTCGACATGTATGAGAAGACGCGCGCCGCCGGCTTCGGCCGCGAGGTCAAGCGGCGCATCATGATCGGCACCTATGTGCTGTCGGCCGGCTATTACGACGCCTATTATCTGCAGGCGCAGAAGGTGCGCACCCTGATCAAGCGCGACTTCGAGAATGTCTTTGCCGCCGGCGTCGATATCATCCTGACGCCCGCGACCCCATCGGCCGCCTTCGGCATCGCCGACGAGGACATGGCCTCCGATCCGGTGAAGATGTATCTCAACGATATCTTCACCGTGACGGTGAACATGGCCGGCCTTCCCGGCATTTCGGTGCCGGCCGGCCTTGATGGCAAGGGCCTGCCGCTCGGCCTGCAACTGATCGGCCGCCCGTTCGACGAGGAAACGCTGTTCCAGACGGCCAACGTCATCGAGCAGGCGGCGGGCAGGTTCCAGCCGGAAAAATGGTGGTAGGCTCAATCCCGTCAGGGTCAGTGGCGACCCAGCGGGGTGAGTGATGTTCTTCTTCCTGTCGAAGCTCTTTTGGTTTGTCGCCAGGCCGCTCAACCTGGCGATCTTCCTGCTGCTGGTAGGCCTGATTGCCAGCATGATGGGACGTGGGCGTTTGGCAACCACCGGCAGCGCCCTTGCCTTTCTCATCCTTGTGCTTTCGACATGGTCGTCGATTGGCGTCATGATGCTCAACCCGCTGGAGGAGCGCTTTCCGAAACCGCCGCTGCCGGCAAAGGTGGACGGTATCGTCGTGCTGGGCGGCGCCATGGACGGGGCGGTCAATATCGTGCGCGGCGGCTATGAATTGAATGCCAGCGGCGACCGTATCGTCGAGGCGGCGGTGCTGGCCCGACGGTTCCCGACGGCAAAGGTCGTCATTACCGGCGGTCCGCTCGAAATGATCGGCGAAGGCGAGGGCGATGCGGACGCCGCGCCGCGCCTGCTTACAGCGCTCGGGGTAAGCGCCGATCGCCTGGTCCTCGAGAACAAATCGCGCACCACCTACGAGAACGCTATATTCACCAAGAGGCTGGTGATGCCGAAACCGGGCGAGACCTGGCTGCTCGTCACGTCGGCTTTTCATATACCCCGCGCCAAGGCGCTGTTCGACAGGGCCGGCTTTCCCACAGTTCCCTGGCCGGTTGACTACTGGACCACGGGAAGGGAACGCCTGTACCGCACGAGCCCCGGCGACAATCTGGAAATCACCACCAAGGCGCTTCGTGAATGGACCGGGCTCATCGCTTACTGGATCGCCGGCCGCATCGATCAGCCTTTTCCCGGACCGGGCGGCTGACCGAGCACCGCCTGCCGCGCAGCAGAGAAGAACTGGCGGCGCACCAGCACCGCCAGAAGCACCAGCGTCGACACGACGAAGACGATCGGGTCGACGAACCAGCCGAGATAGCCGATCGAGAAGAAGACGGCGCGCAAGCCGGAGTTGAAGTGCTTGCCGGCGAGCACGTTCATGCGCGTCGCCCGCCACACCGCCGTTTCGCTGACCGGATTGCGCGACGCCGGGCCATGCGGAGTCGGCACCGCGCCGATCAGGATCGAGCAATAGTTGAACAGCCGGTAGGCCCAGCCGAATTTGAAGAAGGCGAAGGCGAGAATCAGCACCAGGCCGAACACCTTGGTCTGGAAGGCTTCGCGCGACGAAGCCGCGCCAAAGGGCAGGTCGGCCAGAACCTGAAGCACGCGGTCGGAAGCGCCGAGCAGGGCAAAGCAGCCGCCGAGCGCGATCAGGGAAGACGAAGCAAAAAAGGCGGTGCCTTGCTGCAGGCCACCCATGATGGCGGTGTCGACGATGCGAATCTCTCGCTCGGCCATGTTGCGCATCCAGGCCTCGCGCTGGGCGTTCATTGCCGTGGTAAGCGACATGCGGCTGATCAGCCTGCCGTCGGAGGCGAGCGTGTGCAGCACCCAGACGGCCAGGAAGAAGATCAACGCCGCCAGATCTGCCATTGAAAGGTGGAGTGAGTCGCCCATGACTTCTTGTAACACGGGCCGGGCCGACGCTTCGACGGGCGCGAGAGCTCTCGGGAGGACGATGTCGCTGGCGGAGCAAACAAGGTCGGCAGCCGCCGGGCCGCGACATGCAAAACAGCGGAAACATCACAGGAATTCCTATATGTAAGTCTTGATCGGCCTCCAGGAGACAATGGCCCCGTGTTCCTTTCGGTTTTCGACCTGTTCAAGATCGGCATCGGCCCGTCGAGCTCGCACACGATGGGGCCAATGACGGCCGCGCGCCGTTTCCTCGATGAGATCCTCACCGGCGATTGGCCGCGGCCGGCGGGCGTGAAAGTCGATCGTATCGGCGCAAGCCTGCATGGCTCGCTCGCCTATACCGGCATCGGCCACGGCTCGGACCGCGCCGTGATCCTGGGATTGGCAGGTCAGACGCCGCAGACGGTCGATCCGGACGAGGCCGAGGGCATCGTCGCCCGCATCGGCGCGGAGAAGCGGATTTCCCCGCCCGGGCACCCGACATACCGTTTCGATCCCGCCAAGGACCTCGTGCTCGACCGCAAGACGCCGCTGACCGGCCATGCCAACGGCATGGCCTTCTATGCCTATGACGCATCCGACCGGCTGCTGCTCAAGCGCATCTATTATTCGATCGGCGGCGGTTTCGTCGTTTCCGAAGAAGAGCTGCAGCGCATGAAGGCCAAGGGCTCGGTGACGACCGAGGGCAAGAAGGTGCCGTACCCGTTCAAGAATGCCGTCGAGATGCTGGCGATGGCGGCAAAGAGCGGGCTTTCGATTGCCGAGATGAAGCGCGCCAACGAGGAGAAACACATGTCGCGCGAGGAGCTCGACGAAGGCCTCGACGCGATCTGGGGAGCGATGAAGGGCTGCATCGATCGCGGCCTCTCGCAGGACGGCATCATGCCCGGCGGGCTGAAGGTGCGCCGCCGTGCGCGGCAACTGCATGACAAGCTGCAGGAACAGTGGCAGCAGAACCGGCCCAATCCCTTGCTCGCCAATGACTGGCTGTCGATCTACGCCATGGCGGTCAACGAAGAGAACGCCGCCGGCGGTCGCGTGGTGACGGCGCCGACCAATGGCGCGGCCGGCACGTTGCCGGCAGTGCTGCGCTATTGGCTGCATTTCCATCCCGAAGCGGACCAGCCGAGCATCCGCGACTTCCTGCTGACGGCCGCCGCCGTCGGCGGCATTATCAAGTCCAACGCCTCGATCTCCGGCGCCGAAGTCGGTTGCCAGGGCGAGGTGGGTTCCGCTTCGGCGATGGCTGCCGCCGGCCTTTGCGCGGTGATGGGCGGCACGCCCGAGCAGGTGGAGAACGCCGCCGAGATCGCGCTTGAGCATCATCTAGGCATGACCTGCGATCCCGTCGGCGGTCTGGTGCAGGTGCCCTGCATCGAGCGCAATGCGCTGGGCGCGGTGAAGGCTGTGACGGCCGCCTCCTTGGCCATCAAGGGCGACGGCACGCATTTCGTGCCGCTCGACGCCGCGATCGAGACCATGCGCCAGACCGGCCTCGACATGAACGAGAAATACAAGGAAACCAGCCTCGGCGGCCTGGCGGTCAATGTGGTGGAGTGCTGAGGTCTTACCGAGACGCCAGACTGGCCCTGTGGAGAAGTCGCTCAAGGCGTTGACGCGTCAACCCTTGCGGCTAAATCTTGGGGCATGTCACTCAACCTCATCAAACTGTGCGTCGGCTGCGACAGCGTCGAGGATCTCGAAGAGTGGATTGCCTTCCGCCTCGACGAGCGGCGCCGCGCGGGCGAGCCGGCCGAGCACTGGCACACCACCCGCATGGTGCCGACGCGCGGCGATGAGATCACTGATGGCGGCTCACTCTATTGGGTGATCAAGGGCAGCGTGCAGTGCCGGCAACTGATCACCGAGATCAGGCCCTTCACCGACGATGAAGGGATCGGTCGCTGCCATCTGGTGCTCGATCCTGAGGTGGTGCGCACCGACTGGCAGCCGCGCCGCGCCTTCCAGGGCTGGCGTTACCTCAAGCCCGCCGATGCGCCGGCCGATCTCGGCAAGGGCAGGGCGGCACTCGCCGAGATGCCGCCGAAGCTCAGGCTGGAACTCGCCGAACTGGGTCTGCTTTAGCACGGCTTTGTGGATCGTCCCCGGCGCTGGCCCTTCGGCTCGTCCGATGTGGGACTTGCAAGCGCGGGACCTTCGTCCCATCCTATTTCTATGCTCGGTCATCCGTACGACGGCGCTAATCGATACGACGGTGCTAATCGATGGGCGTGATCCTCGCTTTGGCAGCGGTGCTCGTGGTGCTTTTCGGCGCCGCATTGCTCTTTGTGCGTGCGGATGCGGCAAGGATGGCCGGCAGTTTGAGATCGCTTGGACCGGCCTTCCTGGGGCTGGTCGGCGCTCCCATGCTGATCTTCGGCCGCAGCCTTATCGGCGGACTGCTTCTGCTCGCGGCGCTGGCCTGGGTCGGCTGGATGCGCACGAGGCGGCCTCCGGCGCGCGCCGCGGCATCCAAACACTCGACGGTGCGGACCGCCGCGCTCGAAATGGACCTCGATCACGACAGCGGCAGGCTCGAGGGGCTTGTTCTGGCCGGGCGTTATGAAGGCAAGATGCTTGGGGCCATGGGGCTGACGGACCTGCGCCAGCTTTATGGCGAGCTCAGCCCCGATCTGGAGAGCCGCCAGCTCCTAGAGACGTATCTTGACGGCCGTTTTCCCGTCTGGCGCAAGGACGCGCAGCCGCACGGTGGCGAAGGGCTGCGTGTTGCGCCAGGTGCGGGCGCCATGACTAAGGAGGAGGCCTACAAGATCCTTGGTCTTGAAGCGGGGGCTGCCGCGGCGGATATCCGCAAGGCGCACCGCCGCCTGATGCAGCGCCTGAACGCCGATGTCGGCGGCACGTCTGTCCTGGCGGCGCGAATCAATGAAGCCAAGGACGTCTTGCTCTCCAATCACGATTAGTCTCCTTCGACGCCGGTACTCTCCGGGAGATTTCAACGGCCGCCTACTGCTCGACGGCGTAGCACGAGATTTTCTTGCGCTTCAGCGCATCGCAGGCTTTCCAGGCGGCGTCCTTCGAGCCGAAGCCGCCGAAGCGGGCGCGGTAGTAGGTGGTGCCGTCCTTGTCGAAGGCGAGGGTGAAGCCCGAAGCGTCAGCCAGGATCTTTGGCGCCTGCTTGGCGGTCTGATCGAGCAGCGCCTGGGCTCCCGTTTTCGTCGGCGATGACGCAACCTGAACCACCCAGCCGGAGGGCACTGACGACGTCTTAACGGGATCGATCGCGGGTGCTGCGGGCGCCGGGTCGGCATAGGCGGTGACGACCTGGGACGAGGTGTCCTGTGACTTGGGAGCCGGCACCATGGCGGCGACCGCAACCGTCTTCACGTTCTTGACCTTGATGACAGGCTTCGTCTCTTCGGCGACCTGTTGCGTGTCGTCCTGGACGTCATCGGTCGAGGCAACGACGGTGTCGTCGGCTGCCGGCTTGGCGTCCGGCGTCGGCGCGTCGTGCTTGGGCAAGAAAACCTTGGCCAATGTCTTGGTCGGATTGTCGTTGCCCTTGGCGATGAGATCGCCGCCGCCTCGCGTCGAGGCGCGCGGCAGATAGGTGTTGATCAGAGCGGCCATCTGGTTGTCGCGGCTGCGGCCGGAAGCGCCGCCCATCACCACGGCGACGAGGCGGCGGTCGCCATCGGCGACGGAGGAGACGAGATTGTAGCCCGAAGCGCGGGTGTAGCCGGTCTTGATGCCGTCGACGCCCTTGATGCGGCCAAGCAGGCGATTGTGGCCGTTGATGCGCTGACGCCCGTAGAGGAACGAGCGCTGCGAGAAATAGCCATAATATTGCGGGTAGTGCTCGCGCAGCGCGATGCCAAGCATCGCCATGTCATGCGCCGTGGTGAACTGGCCGGGGTCGGGCAGGCCGTTGGCGTTGCGGAAGACGGTGCCGTTCATACCGAGCTGGCGCGCCTTGGCGGTCATCATGCGGGCGAAATTGTCTTCACTGCCGCCAAGCATCTCGCCAAGCGCGGTCGCTGAGTCGTTGGCAGATTTGGTCACGATCGACAGAATCGCGGTCTCGACCGGAACCGAGCCGCCGGCGCGCACGCCGAGCTTGGTCGGCGCCTCGGCGGAGGCATGCGCGGAAAACGGAACCGGGGTGCTCTTGCTGATCCTGCCCTTCGCCAGCGCTTCGAAGGTGAGGTAGAGCGTCATCATCTTGGTAAGCGAGGCGGGATAGCGCCGGCCATTGGCGTCAGCGGAGTAGAGCACCTTGCCCGTCTTGGCGTCCACGACGATGGCCGAGGATCTCGCTGCCATTGCTAACGCCACATCGGCGACGACAACCGTCATCGCGAGCGCAGCGATCATGATTGCCTTGAGGGAGAAAGATTTGGAGACCAGCCCCGACAACGCCTGACGCACCGTTACTTACCCTGAATTTTCGTTGCCCCGGAGGCGGCAAACGGAGTGCCTGCCTCGCTTCCGGCCAAGCTATCGCGCCCAGCGTTACCAATCCGTTTATGGTAACCGCCGCGTTCACCATTTTTCGGCAAATCGAGCTTCTCTTTAATCGAATTTTACCAGCCGCCGGCGCTGAACCCCCTGCATACCAACGGGATTCTTGACTTTTGTGCATCGCACAATATATTGAGGTGCATTGCACAAGGGCGCCCGGGGCCAAAAGGGCGTTTCAACCAAGGGAAGCATGAAATGACCCAGACCTATGAGGACTTCACGAAATACGGCAAGGAGTTTGCCGACACCGGGCTGAAGAGCTTTGCCTCGCTCACCAAGGGCGCGCAGGCGATCGCCACCGAAGCCGGCGAATACACCAAGAAGAGCTTGGAGGCCGGCAGCGCCGCTTTCGAGAAGCTGTTCTCGGCCAAGTCGATCGAAAAGGTCATCGAGATCCAGACCGATTACGCCAAGCAGAGCTATGAGAGCTTCGTGGCCGAGGCCAGCAAGATCGGCAATCTCTACGCCGAGCTCGCCAAGGAAGCCTACAAGCCGTTCGAATCGGTGGTCGCCAAGGCGAAGTAATTTCGCCCGGTCATAGCCGATACGGCCAGACGGCCTGCGAAAAGGGCCCGGTCGCGGAAACGCGGCCGGGTTTTTTCATGCGCAATCGCAACCCGATGCGCCTTGCTGCATTCACGATTGAGAAATTCGCTGAGGTTTGCCCACCTAGCCATATTGTCAGCTAAACAGAAGGGCTTAAAATCGTTCATCGAGAACCTACATGTTGAACTCGCATGGGGAATCGAAAAGGCTGGACTACGTGACGACCGGTTTGACTGCCACGGCAGACGTGGTGCGAATGCAAAGTGACGGTGACCGCAACGATCCCGGTCGCGGCACCGCTGTCATCACGCGCACCAAAACCAAGACCAAGAAGCCCAGTCTCTATAGGGTCCTCATCCTGAACGACGACTACACCCCGATGGAGTTCGTCGTTCACGTCCTGGAACGGTTTTTCCAAAAGGACCGCGAAGCTGCCACACGCATCATGCTTCATGTTCACAATCATGGAGTGGGCGAGTGCGGCATCTACACATTCGAGGTGGCCGAGACCAAAGTGTCCCAGGTCATGGATTTCGCCCGACAGAATCAGCATCCGCTGCAATGCGTGATGGAGAAGAAGTGAGGTAACATGCCGGCTTTCTCCCAAGGCCTGGAAAAGGCGCTACATCAGGCGCTGACATTCGCCAACGAGCGGCATCATGAGTATGCGACGCTCGAACATTTGCTGCTCGCGTTGATCGACGACACCGAGGCGGCCGCCGTCATGCGCGCCTGCAACGTCGATCTCGACGAGCTCAAGCACACCGTTCTCACCTATATCGACACCGAGCTCGACAACCTCGTCACCGGTTATGACGAGGATTCGAAGCCGACCGCAGGTTTCCAGCGCGTCATCCAGCGCGCCGTGATCCATGTGCAGTCGTCCGGCCGCGAGGAAGTGTCTGGCGCCAATGTGCTCGTCGCCATCTTCGCCGAGCGCGAGAGCCACGCTGCCTATTTCCTGCAGGAACAGCAGATGACCCGCTACGACGCGGTCAACTACATCTCGCATGGCATCGCCAAGCGCCCGGGCGCTTCGGAATCGCGCACGCCGCGCGGCGCCGAGGACGAGCAGGGCGGCCAGAACGGCGCCGAGCCGCAGGAAGATGGCGGCAAGAAGAAGCAGCAGGACGCGCTGACGGCCTACTGCGTCAACCTCAACAACAAGGCGCGCGCCGGCAAGATCGACCCGCTGATCGGCCGCGACAGCGAGATCAACCGCACCATCCAGGTGCTGTGCCGCCGTTCCAAGAACAACCCGCTCTATGTCGGCGACCCCGGCGTCGGCAAGACGGCGATCGCCGAGGGACTGGCCAAGCGCATCGTCGAGGGCGACGTGCCGGAAGTGCTGCAGGACGCCACCATCTTCGCGCTCGACATGGGCACGCTGTTGGCCGGCACCCGCTATCGCGGTGACTTCGAGGAGCGGCTGAAGCAGGTCGTCAAGGAGCTCGAGGACTATCCAGGCGCGGTGCTGTTCATCGACGAGATCCACACCGTGATCGGGGCGGGCGCCACGTCGGGCGGCGCCATGGATGCATCGAACCTTCTGAAGCCGGCGCTGTCGTCGGGCGCCATTCGCTGCATCGGCTCGACCACTTACAAGGAGTTCCGCCAGTTCTTCGAGAAGGACCGCGCGCTGGTGCGGCGCTTCCAGAAGATCGACGTCAACGAGCCAACCATCGAGGACGCCATCGAGATCATGAAGGGCCTGAAGCCCTATTTCGAGGAGTTCCACAAGGTCCGCTACACGAGCGAGGCCATCAAGGCCTCGGTGGAGCTGTCGGCGCGCTACATCAACGACCGCAAGCTGCCGGACAAGGCGATAGACGTGATCGACGAAACCGGCGCCTCGCAGATGCTGGTGCCGGAAGCCAAGCGCAAGAAGACGATCGGCATCAAGGAGATCGAGGCGACGATCGCCACCATGGCTCGCATCCCGCCGAAGACGGTTTCGGCGGATGATGAGAAGGTGCTGCAGGGGCTCGATATCGAGCTGAAGCGCGTCGTCTACGGCCAGGATACGGCCATCACCGCGCTGACCTCGGCGATCAAGCTGGCGCGCGCCGGCCTGCGCGAACCGGAGAAGCCGATCGGCTCCTACCTGTTCTCAGGCCCGACCGGCGTCGGCAAGACGGAAGTCGCCAAGCAGCTTGCCGCCTCGCTCGGCGTCGAGCTGATCCGCTTCGACATGTCGGAATACATGGAACGCCACACCGTCTCGCGACTGATCGGCGCGCCTCCCGGCTATGTCGGCTTCGACCAGGGCGGCCTGCTGACCGACGGCGTCGACCAGCATCCGCATTGCGTGCTGCTGCTCGACGAGGTCGAGAAGGCGCATCCGGACCTGTTCAACATCCTGTTGCAGGTGATGGACCACGGCAAGCTGACCGACCACAACGGCAAGCAGATCGACTTCCGCAACGTGATCCTGATCATGACCACCAATGCGGGCGCCTCGGACGCGCAGCGCGCGGCGATCGGCTTCGGCTCGACCAAGCGCGAGGGCGACGACGTCGAGGCGATCAACCGGCTGTTCACGCCGGAGTTCCGCAACCGCCTGGACGCGATCATCCCGTTCGGTTCGCTGCCGGTGCCGGTTATCCATCAGGTGGTGCAGAAGTTCGTCATGCAGCTCGAGGCCCAGCTCTCCGAGCGGGGCGTCACCTTCGACCTGTCGCCGGATGCGATCGCCTGGCTGGCCGACAAGGGCTATGACGAGCGCATGGGCGCGCGCCCGCTCGGCCGCGTCATCCAGGAGCACATCAAGAAGCCCCTGGCCGACGAGGTGCTGTTTGGCAAGCTCAAGAAGGGCGGCACGGTGCGTGTTACCGTCGAGAAGAAGGAAACCGGCGAGTCCGGCCTGAAGCTCGAATCGCTCGCCGATGAGTCGCCCGTGCAGCCGAAGAAGGAAGAGCCGGAAGACGCGCCGAAGCCGAAAAAGGCGGTGGCCAAGAAGCCTGCGCCCAAGAAGGCAGTGGCGCAGAAACCGGAGCCGAAGGGCAAGGACGGCAACAAGCGCAGCCTTGTGCCGCAACTGCCGCGCAAGGGCTGACAAGCTCTCGCTTGAAATACAAAAGGCCCCCGTACCGGGGCCTTTTTGTTGAAGGGAGCTCCGCTTGGAAGCCGGACAAATCGTCATCCCCTCAACGGTGCGCTACGCTAGAGCGTTTCAACGTTTCATGGAAACGCCGAACCGCTCTATCTCTTTGTTTTTACGCAATTCCGGACGGAAAACCGCTCGCACTTTTCCTGGAATTGCTCCAGGGAAAGTCGAGCATCGCCGAAGCGGACCCGAGCCGTCGGCATTCCGGATACTTGCGCAACCGCTGGCCGGCTGAGCGCCAGCCGTTCAGCTTGCCAGCGCCGCCCGGATTTTATCGGCGTTCTCGGCCAGCACTTCAGGCTTCTCCATCTGGCCGGAATGCGGCTTCAACGGCACACCTTCGAAGCGCGGCACGACGTGAACATGGAGATGGTAGACGGTCTGCCCAGAGGCAGATTCGTTGAACTGCATGAGGGTGACGCCGTCGGCGTCGAAGGCCTTTTTCACCGCCACGGCCACCTTCTGGACGACCGCGAACAGCGGTCCGAACGTTGCCGGATCGGCGTCGAGGATGTTGCGCGACGGCGCCTTGGGCATCACCAGCGTGTGGCCCATGCCTTGCGGCATCACATCCATGAAGGCGACGACCGCATCGTCCTCGTAGACGCGGTGCGAAGGGATCTCGCCGCGCAGGATTTTCGCGAAGATGTTGCCGGGATCATACGCTTCGACCATGGGGTGACACTCCCAATTGCATTCGTCGTCCGGTGTAGCGAAGCCGCCGCCGGGCGGCAAGGCGCTCAGGCGAGATCGCTAAAGCGCGTGTTAAGAAATGGATTCAGGCGATGCGCTTTAAGTCTCTGTTTTCATGCAGGTCGTTCCCCGCAAAACCGCCGCGCAGTTTTGGACGGCATGCATCAAGCCGGTATCATTCGCTTTGCCAAGACTATCGGCTGTTCTTGACGGCACGCCCAGCTATTGCATGAGCGCTGACATTTGCCGTCTGATGCGGCAAACGTGTCAGCGCTGTTCTTCATCGCAGCGGCATGGCGCGCGGGCGAGGCCCGACTATTCCTCGAGGTCCTTGCGGAAGGGCGTGTGTTCTTCGAGATATTCGCCCATGCGTTCGACCTCGCGCCGCTCGCGCCTAAGATAGTCGGCGACGGCATTGCGCAAACCGGAATGCGAAATGTAGTGCGCCGAATGCATGGTCACCGGCCGGTAGCCGCGCGCCAGCTTGTGCTCGCCCTGCGCGCCTGCCTCCACCACCTTGAGCTTGCGCTCGATGGCGAAATCGATCGCCTGATGGTAGCAGACCTCGAAATGCAGGAAGGGGTGATCCTCGATGCAGCCCCAGTTGCGGCCGTAGAGCGCGTCGGAGCCGATGAAGTTGATGGCGCCGGCAATGTAGCGGCCGTTCCGCTTCGCCATTACCAAAAGAATGTCGTCGGCCATACGCTCGCCGATCAGCGAGAAGAACTGCCGGTTGAGATAGGGCCGGCCCCATTTGCGGCCGCCGGTATCCATGTAGAAAGTGTAGAAATCGTCCCAGGCGCGCTCGGTGATGTCCTTGCCGGTCAGCCAGTCGATCGAGATGCCGTCGACCAGCGCCTCGCGGCGCTCCTTCTTCATCGCCTTGCGCTTGCGCGAGGCGAGCGTGGCGAGGAAGTCGTCATAGGTCGAAAAGCCGTCGTTGAAAAAATGGAACTGCTGGTCGGTGCGATGCAGGAAGCCCGCCGCTTCCAGCGTCGCGACGTCGGACTCTGTGGCGAAGGTGACATGCGCGGAAGAGACGCCGAGCTTGTCGGTCACGAGTTTGAGGCCTTCGGCGAGGCCGGCCTTCACGGCGCCTTCATTCTCGCCTTTGCTGACCAGCAGGCGAGGGCCGGTGACCGGCGTGAAGGGCACCGAGCATTGCAGTTTGGGATAATAGCGCCCGCCGGCGCGCTCGAAGGCGTCCGACCAGCCATGGTCGAAGACATATTCGCCCTGGCTGTGCGATTTGAGATAACAAGGGACGGCGCCGAGAAGCCTGCCCTGCGCGGTTTCCAACCGCAGGTGATGACCCTGCCAGCCGGTGCGCCGGACAGCGCAGCCGGAGTCTTCCAGAGCGCTTAGAAAAGCGAATGAAACCAGCGGGTTGTAGCCGTTTCCTTGGTCACCACGTGTGGTACCGGCGAAGTCACCCCATTCCTCGCAGGTGAACGCGCCGATACCTGCCGCGACGCGGATCGCATAGTCCGCGTTCGCTGCCCGTCCATCGTCATCGTCGCCTTGATCCATGGGGCTTATTTAAGCGTCACCCAGGCGTCTACAAGTCACGTTTCAGGCATTCCTCAGGCGACCTTCACCAGATCAGGCTCAAAGCCCTCGAAGGTCATCTGATCGGCATATTTGAAGGTGAGGTCGACCGCCGGCTGGTCGTGCACCGTCCAGGTGATGACGGGCATTTTCAGCTTTTCGCGCACGAAGCTGACGAAGGGGTTCGGCAGGT
Source organism: Mesorhizobium sp. CA14 (assembly GCF_020165195.1). GTDB lineage: Bacteria > Pseudomonadota > Alphaproteobacteria > Rhizobiales > Rhizobiaceae > Mesorhizobium. Next base: position 78,776 of record NZ_JAIUHR010000004.1, read on the forward strand.
CGCCGGCGGCGTAGGAGGTGAAGGCGAGGTCGTGCGCGAGCATGGCGAAATGCGCTTCGATCAGCTGGTTGTCCCTGCCATAGGCGGTTAGCCCGCCAGGGATGCCCGGCGCATCCTTGGCGAAGTCGCGGATCAGCCAGTGGTCGAACGACATGATCGCCACCTTGCCCTTGTAGCGCTTGAGCAGCCGGCCGACGCTTGCCACCAGCCCCGTGTCGTGACCGGGAATGCCTTTCAGCTCGACCACCAGCGGCACGCGGCCGTCGATCAGGTCGAGCGCCTCCTCGAGCGTCGGGACGTGGTCTTTGGTGCCGCCGATCCTGAGCGTCGCCAGCTCGGCCGCGGTGCGTTGCCAGACGAACCCATCCTGGCCGGTGAGGCGTTTCAGGTCGCCGTCATGGATGACGACCGGGACGCCGTCGGACGAAATATGGACGTCGCATTCGATGGCGTAGCCGCGCTCGGCCGCCGCGGCGAAGGCCGACAGCGTGTTCTCCCAGCGGGTCTTGTTCATGTCGTGGAAGCCGCGATGCGCGACAGGTCGCGCGATCAGCCAGGACAGATCGGTCATGTTAAGCCTCACTCGACTTCGAAGATCGCTTCGATCTCGACCGCGGCGTTGAGCGGCAGCGAGGCGGTGCCGACGGCGGAGCGGGCGTGCTTGCCGCGCTCGCCAAGTACCGCGACCAGGAAGTCGGAGGCGCCGTTGGCGACCAGATGCTGCTCGACGAAATCAGGCGCGGAGGCGACGAAGACGGTGATCTTGACCAAGCGGCGGATCTTTTCGAGATCGCCGAGCGCCGCCTTGGCCTGCGCCAGGATGTTGATGGCGCAGAATTTCGCGCCTTCCTTGCCAGCGGCGGTGTCGATGTCGCGGCCAAGCAACCCGCTTGCCTGCAGCTTGCCGTCCTTCAGCGGCAGCTGGCCGGCAGTAAAGAGCGTGTTGCCGGCGCGGCAATAGGGCACGTAGTTGGCGGCGGGCGCGGCGGCGGCCGGAAGGGTGACGCCAAGATCGCTTAGCCGCTTTTCGATTGTTTCGCTCATTGGTTTTCCCTATTGCTGGAAGACGCCGCGTTGGCCGGGCCGAAATTGCTATTTTTGCCTCGCTTCCGCCACGACTTTTTTTAAGCTGGACCATCTTTCCCTGCGGCCTGCCCACAGCCGCGACGACCGGAGCAACGCATGCGCGCAACGCGCCTTTTTCTCGCCGCCGCCTGCCTTTCGGCCGCGTTTCCGATGGCACCGGCCTTTGCTGTGCCAGCGCTGCAGGCGCATCGCGCCGTCTACGATCTGACCCTCAACAAGGCCTCCGACCGTTCAGGCATTACCGGCATCACCGGCCGCATGGTCTACGAGTTCAACGGCTCCGCCTGCGAAGGCTATACGGTCAAGTTCCGCTTCGTTACCCAGATCGTGACCAACGACAACACCAGGCTGACCGACCAGCAGACGACCACCTTCGAGGACGCCGAAGGCAAGACCTTTTCCTTCGTGACCAAATCCTTTGTCGACCAGAACCTCGACAAGGAAGTCAAAGGCACGGCCACCAGGGAAGCGAAGGGCCTCAAGGTCGATATCGACAAGCCGGAGAAGAACAGTCTCGAGCTCGCGGCGACGCAGTTTCCGACCCAGCATCTGGTCGAGCTGATCGGCAAGGCCGAGAAGGGCGAGAATTTCTACCAGACCAACCTGTTCGACGGCTCCGAGGACGCCAACAAGGTGATGACCACTACGGTCATCGTCGGCAAGAAGACCGAAGCCGAGAAGACAGACCCGGAAGCGCCGGCGCTGGCCAAGCTCGCCTCCGACAAATACTGGCCGGTCGACATCGCCTATTTCGACGATACCGACAAAAGCGGCGAAGAGGTGCCGGAATACCGGATCAGCTTCAAGCTGCATGAGAACGGCATCACGCGCGACCTCGTCATGGACTATGGCGAGTTCTCGATGACCGGCAAGCTGGTGAACCTGTCGCTGTTCGACCAGACCAAGCCTTGCCCTGCTTCGAAATAGCATTTGCTGACGGCAGCCGGCCCGGCTTGCAGGCTTGGTCTGCGAATGCCATGTGTGAGGCTCACCCAATGCGGTGGGCCTGATGGCGGTCTATGTCGATGCGGCGATCTGGAAATGGGCCGGCCACCGCTGGTGCCATCTGCTCGCCGACAATACCGACGAACTCCATCGCTTTGCCGCCGAGCTAGGCCTTAAGCGCTCGTCCTATCAGGGGCCGCCCAAGACATCGGCGCCGCATTACGATATCACTGGCTTCGAGCGTGATCGCGCGGTGAGGCTTGGGGCGATCGAATGCAGCCGCGAGGACATCGTGGCGATCTTCCGCCGCGTGCGGGTTCCGAATGGGAAGGTAAGACGATGACGGTGACGGCGTTCCTGGCTTATTGCGTCGCGATCTCCTTGGCCGCCGCCACGCCTGGACCGGCGATGTTCGCGGTCATCAGCAATGGTCTGTCGCGTGGGTTCTTGCGCGCTTTCATAGCCGGCATGGGAGTCGCCGCGGGCGACGCCGTCCTGGTCACCCTGGCGTTGCTCGGACTGGTGGCCTTGGCCCAGACCTTCGAGTGGATTTTTCTTTTGCTGAAATACGCCGGCGCCGCTTACCTGGTCTTTCTCGGCATCAGGATGTGGCGGACCACCGCCCAGAAACCGAACGACTCTCGTCAGACACAGGCGCGGCTGTCGCGGTTCTTTTTTCTCGGCGCATCCATTGCGCTCGGCAATCCGAAGGCGATTCTGTTCCACGCCTCCATCATGCCGCTGATCCTCAACCTTGACACCATGACCTTCGCCGATGGCCTGCTCGTGGTCCTTGTCGTGGTCAGCGTCAATATCATCACCATGGGCCTCTATGCCGCGATGGCGGGGCGGGCAGCCGGGTGGTTCAAAACCCCGAAGCGCATGCGCCTCATGAACAGGGTCGCTGGTGGCGCGATGATCGGCACCGGTGCGCTGATTGCCGCACGTTGATGCGCGAAGCGATACCCGGCTTGCGTTTATGGGACTTCCCCTCTATATGCGCGCTCATTCCACACACGGACTTTGGTGTCTGCCCGGGAGAAATCCGGCTGAAACCTCCGGTGGCATCAGGACATCCTGTCCGAAATGCCTGTGTCCGTGGAGGCCAACCGGAAAGGAACTAAAGAATGGCTCTGCCAGATTTCAGCATGCGCCAGCTTTTGGAAGCTGGTGTTCACTTCGGCCACCAGACCCACCGCTGGAACCCGAAGATGGCGCCTTACATCTATGGCGCCCGCAACAACATCCACATCATCGACCTGTCGCAAACGGTGCCGCTGCTGCACCAGGCGCTGAAGCAGGTGTCCGACACCGTCGCCAAGGGCGGCCGCGTGCTGTTCGTCGGCACCAAGCGCCAGGCGTCCGACATCGTCGCCGATGCCGCGCAGCGTTCGGCCCAGTACTATGTCAACTCGCGCTGGCTGGGCGGCATGCTCACCAACTGGAAGACGATCTCGAACTCGATCCAGCGCCTGCGCAAGCTCGACGAGACGCTCGCCGGCGAGGCCCAGGGCCTCACCAAGAAGGAGCGCCTGAACCTCGACCGCGAACGCGAGAAGCTCAACAAGGCTCTCGGCGGCATCAAGGACATGGGCTCGACGCCGGACCTGATGTTCGTCATCGACACCAACAAGGAAGCGATCGCCATCCTCGAGGCCAAGCGCCTCGGCATTCCGGTCGTGGCCATCATCGATTCGAACTGCGACCCGGACAAGATCGACTTCCCGATCCCCGGCAATGACGACGCGGCCCGCGCCATCCAGCTCTATTGCGACCTGATCGCCAAGGCCGCCATCGACGGCATCGCCCGCCAGCAGGGCGCGCTCGGCGTCGACGTCGGCGCTTCGGCCGAGGCTCCGGTCGAGCCGGCGCTCGACACTCCGGCTGCCGAAGCTCCGGAAGCTTGATGAGGAAGGCCGGATCGCGGCCTTCATCTTTCCAATAAGCTGGCGCGCTAAAGCGCTTTTGCCGAGCGCATCATCGAATCCCGATGGTGCGTCGGCGTATTTGAAACAAAGAGGCGACAATGACGATTTCGGCTGCACAGGTCAAAGAACTCCGCGACTTGACCGGCGCGGGCATGATGGACTGCAAGGCGGCGTTGAACGAGACCAACGGCGACATGGAAGCGGCCGTCGACTGGCTGCGCAAGAAGGGCATTTCGAAGGCCGACAAGAAGGCTGGCCGCACTGCCGCCGAGGGCCTGATCGGCGTCGACTCCGGCGTGCGTGAAGCCGCCATTGTCGAGGTCAATTCCGAGACTGACTTCGTCGCCCGCAATGAGCAGTTCCAGGAGCTGGTCCGCAATATCGCGAAGGTCGCGCTCGCCTATGGCGCGACCGAGGCGGTTGCCGCCGCCAAGTACCCGGGCTCCGACAAGACGGTCACCGAGACCGTCAAGGACGCGGTCGGCACCATCGGCGAGAACATCAATTTCCGCCGCTCGGCCAAGCTGACCGTGCCGCATGGCGCGGTGGCGACCTATGTCCACAATGCGGTGGCCGATGGGCTGGGCAAGCTCGGCGTGCTGGTGGCAATCGAGACCACCGGCAACGAGCATGCGGCCAACGCCTTTGCCCGCCAGGTCGCGATGCATGTCGCCGCCAGCAACCCGGTCGCACTGACCGCCGAGGAAGTCGACCCGGCGCTTGTCGAGCGCGAGAAGGCTATCTTCTCCGACCAGGCGCGCCAGTCCGGCAAGCCGGACGCCATCATCGAGAAGATGGTCGAGGGCCGCCTGCGCAAGTTCTATGAAGAGGTGGTGCTTTTGAAGCAGGCCTTCGTGCTCAATCCCGACGTCACCGTCGAGAAGGCGCTGAAGGATGCGGAAAAGGAGATCGGCGCTCCGGCGAAGATCACCGCCTATCTGCGTTATGCGCTGGGCGAGGGCATCGAGAAGGAAACGACCGATTTCGCGGCGGAAGTCGCGGCTGCGGTCAAGAAATAGCTCTGATCCAAGGGAAACGCGCAGCGTTTCCCTCAAGGTGAAGAGCTCACGAGCTCAGGCAACTCGGCCGGGTGTCCGCATGGATGCCCGGCCGATTTCTTGTGCGGTATCGATAAAAGCCCTCAGCTTCGGCGCCATCGACGCGCGGCGCGGGAAATAAAGGAAGAGTCCCGGCTCCTCGATCCCCGTCTGCGGCAGGATCTGGACAAGGCGACCGGCGGCAAGGTCGGCGCGCACCAGCGGCTCGAAGACGTAGGCGAGCCCGACGCCGGCCAGCGCCAGATCGATGGCGCCAAGCGAATCCGTGACAATGGCCGTGCCGCGCGTTTCGACGACGACATCCTTGCCGTTGTCGTTCAGGTCCCAACGGTAAAGCGCGCCGGACCGAACCAGCCGGTAGCCGATGCAGTTATGATTGGCGAGATCGGCCACGTCGCGCGGACGGCCGTGCTTTCCGACATAGGCGGGAGAAGCGACGATCACGGCTTTGAACGGCGGCGTCATCCTGACGGTGACCATGTCCTGCGCGATCATTTCACCCAGCCGGATGCCGGCGTCGAAACCTTCGCCCACGATATCGATAAGTCCCTGGTCGGCAACGATTTCGACCGTCACATCGCGATAACGTTCGGCCATCGCCGCGACCACCGGCGTCACCGCCAAGGGGATCGCTATGTTGGAGGCGTTGATCCTGAGCAGGCCGGCCGGCCTTCCTTTCACGCCGCGAATGCGATCCATCCGCTCGGCGATGTCCTGCAGGGCAGGGGCCGCGGTCTCCACCAGCGCTTTGCCGGCTTCCGTCAGCGAGACGCTGCGCGTCGTACGCGCAAAGAGCGGCTGGCCGATGCGCTCTTCCACCAGCCGCACCGCATGGCTGACGGCAGACGGGCTCATGCCGAGCTCAGCCGCGGCAAGCGCAAAGCCGCCGCGCCGCGCCACGGCGACGATGACCGGCAGGTGCGTGAGCAGATCGCGATCCATTCATGAATAATATCGCACAGTCTTTGCGAACAGTGCAATCTTATCGATACTCCTGAGCCGTCTCATATTGGCGTCAACACATCGGCGGCGGGCTGATGGCCAAGGAGAGACGAAATGAACGCGTTGAGACATGTAACTTTTGCGGCAGGCATGGCGCTGGCGCCGGTCGATGCCGGCGGTGCCGAACCGGCCGGCTGGAAGGCGCTTGCCGATGAGCGTGCCGTCATCCGCATCGCCGACGCCATCGACCGCGCGGTGGATGCGCAGGACTGGAAGCTGGCGCGCAGCTATTTCGCCGAGCGTGTCACCGCCGATTTCAGCAGCCTGTCCGGGCAGCCCGCGGCCAATATCGCGTCCGACGACCTGATCGGCGCCTGGGCGGGCAACCTCAAGGGCAGCAAGACCAGCCTGCATCTTCGCACCAACCATCAGGTCGTGCTCGAAGCCGATGCCGCGACTGTCCGCTCCAACGGCTATGCCTGGAACCGGATGGAAGGCAATGGCGATCCGCTCTGGGAAGTCTGGGGCACCTATGAGCACCACCTGACACGCTCGGCTGCCGGCTGGAAGGTCGACGGCTTCACCTTCCGGATAACGCATGAGCGCGGCAATCCCTGGGTCAAGGCGACCCCCGGCCAGTGACCGGCAGCAAATCAGTTCAGAATCGGGAGACCAACCATGACCATGACCTATTACACGCTTGGCAATAGCGGCCTGCGCGTCAGCCGGCTGGCGCTCGGCACCATGACCTTCGGCACCGAATGGGGCTGGGGCGCGGACAGGGACACGGCCCGAGCGATGTTCGACGCCTATGTCGAAGCGGGCGGGAACTTCTTCGATACGGCGGACCTTTATACCGCTGGCACTGCCGAGACCTGGCTCGGTGAGTTCGTGGCCGAGCGCGGCCTGCGGGACAAGGCGGTCATCGCCACCAAATTCACCATGAATTCCGAAGCCGGCAATCCGAATGCCGGGGGCAACGGCCGCAAGAACATCATGCGGGCCGTGGACGCCTCGCTGAAACGGCTCGGCACCGACTATATCGATCTTTACCTTCTGCATGTCTGGGACAGGATCACTCCGGCCGAGGAGGTGCTGCGCACGCTGGACGACCTCGTTCGCGTCGGCAAGGTGCGCCATATCGGCCTCTCCGACGTGCCGGCCTGGTATGCCGGCCGCGCCCAGGCAATCGCCGAATTGCGCGGCTATGAGCCGGTCTCGGCGCTGCAGCTCGAATATTCGCTCGCCGAGCGCGCCATCGAACATGAATATGTGCCTTTCGCCACCCGTCATGGCGCTGGCATCATGGTGTGGAGCCCTTTGGCCAGCGGCCTACTCAGCGGCAAATACAGGCCGACGCAAGCCGGAAACGCCGGCAGGCTCGACGGTTTCCGCAACACCACGCATCCTGGTTTCCAGAAGTTCAGCGACCGCAACTGGGCGATCGTGGCGGAGCTCGAGAAGGTGGCGGGCAAACTCGGCCGCAGCATGGCCCAGGTCGCGCTCAACTGGGTGGCGACGCAGCCAGGCATCGCTTCCGTCATCCTTGGAGCGACGAAGCTCAACCAGCTCGAGGACAATCTTGGCGCGCTCGATTTTTCGATTCCCGCAGAGCTTCGCGCGCGGCTGGAAAAGGTCAGCGCCACGCCTGCGCCGTTCCCGCATTCCTATTTCGGCTCCGAGATCCAGGTCCGGGTGACCGGCGGCGCGGTGACGGGAGACAAGCCGGTAGGTTATTCGCCCGCGGTCATCATCGAAGGCGAGGCGGTCAGCATCTCAAGCAACTGATCAAAAGATGGCAACTGATCAAAGAGGCGGCTACCGACCGAAAAAGCCTGGAATTTTGCACGAGGGCGCGGCGTGACATCGTCGCGCCCTTCGTGTATCGGGTCAACCCGTCATGACAGCATCGCCGGATGAAGCGGGGGCGGTTTGCCTCCAAATTTGCCGCGCCGAGATTTCGAGGAATGAGATGACGGTGAAGCCCCTCTATCGACGTGTCGTGCTGAAAGCTTCCGGCGAAGCGTTGATGGGCGAGCAGCATTTCGGCATCGACGTCTCGGTGGTCGACCGCATCGCTGCAGACATTGCCGAGGCGCGCGCGCTGGGCGTCGAAGTGGGTGTCGTCATCGGCGGGGGCAACATTTTTCGCGGCGTGGCTGTGGCCTCGAAAGGCGGCGACCGTGTCACCGGCGACCACATGGGCATGCTCGCCACCGTCATCAATTCGCTGGCGCTGCGCACCTCGCTCAACAAGATCGGCGTCGACGCCGTCGTGCTTTCGGCGATCGCCATGCCGGAACTTTGCGAGAGCTTTTCGCAGCGCCAGGCGACGGCCTATATGAACCAGGGCAAGGTGGTTATCTTCGCCGGCGGCACCGGCAATCCGTTCTTCACCACCGATTCTGCCGCGGCCCTTCGCGCCGCCGAGATCGGCGCCGATGCGCTGTTCAAGGGCACGCAGGTCGACGGCGTCTATTCGGCCGACCCCAAGAAAGACCCGAACGCTGTCCGCTTCGACCGCATCAGCCACGCCGAAGTCATCAAACGCGGGCTTGCGATCATGGATACGGCCGCGATTGCACTTGCGCGCGAAAACAACATTCCGATAATCGTCTATTCGATCCACGAAAAAGGTGGTTTCGGCGATATTCTGAGGGGCGGCGGCCATTGCACGGTCGTCACGGACAAGTAACAGGCGTCGGGATCCGCTGAGCGACTGCGGAACCGCGAACCGAACGACGATAGAAACAGTGAACCCGGCGAACGGGTCGAGGAGATGATCATGAGTGGCGAGTACGAAGACCTGAAGCGACGCATGGACGGGGCGATCGCCGCCTTCAAACATGACCTGGCTTCGTTGCGCACCGGCCGGGCCTCCAGCAACCTGCTCGACGCCGTCCAGGTGCAGGCCTACGGCACTGCGATGCCGATCAACCAGGTCGCCAATGTCTCGGTGCCGGAGCCGCGCATGATTTCGGTGTCGGTCTGGGACAAGTCGATGGTCAGCGCGGTCGACCGCGCCATCCGCGAAGCCAATCTGGGCTTCAATCCGATCGTCGACGGCACCACGCTGAGGATCCCGCTGCCCGAACTCAACGAGCAGCGTCGTAAGGAACTGGTCAAGATTTCGCATGGTTATGCCGAGAACGCGCGCGTCGCGGTGCGCCATGTCCGCCGCGACGGCATGGATTTCCTCAAGAAGGCTGAGAAGGACGGCACCATCAGCGAAGACGATCAGCGCAAGCGGTCCGACCAGGTCCAGAAGCTGACCGACGAGATGATCAGCACCATCGATCACCTGCTTTCCGATAAGGAAGCTGAAATCATGCAGGTTTAGGGTCGGGATTTTCCGGCTCGAAAGCGAGACTATGGCAACGCCCGCGCATGTCGCGATCATCATGGATGGAAACGGACGCTGGGCCAAGGCGCGCGGCCTGCCGCGCCTTGCCGGGCACCGCGCCGGCGTCGAGGCTCTGCGCAAGACGGTCCGCGCCGCGCCGGAGCTCGGCGTCTCCTATCTGACCGTCTACGCCTTTTCCTCAGAGAACTGGTCGCGACCGAAATCCGAGGTCAGCGACCTCATGGGTCTTTTGAAGCTGTTCATTCGCCGCGATCTCGCCGAACTGCATCAGAACGGGGTGCGGGTGAGGGTGATCGGCGACAAGGAAGGTCTGCAGCCCGACATCAGGGGCCTGTTGCAGGACGCCGAATCGCTGACCGCCGGCAACGAGGCGCTGACGCTGGTGATCGCCTTCAATTATGGCGGCCGCGATGAGATCGTGCGCACCGCTCGCAAGCTGGCGGATGCCGTCGCGCGCGGCGACATGGCGAGCGACGCGATCACGGCCGAAAGCTTCGCGGCATCGCTCGACACGCAGGGCATTCCTGATCCCGAACTGGTGATCCGGACCAGCGGCGAGCTCAGGCTGTCGAACTTCCTTCTCTGGCAGGCCGCCTATAGCGAGCTTGTCTTCCTGCCTTGCTACTGGCCGGACTTCAGCCGCGAGCATCTGGCCGATGCCCTGCGCGACTTTGCTGGCCGTGAACGACGCTTCGGCGGGCTCGCCGCCCGCGATGTCGCGCTTTAGGCGCCGCCAGGAATGAGCAACCTCCAGCAGCGCGTCATCTCGGCAATCGTGATGGCGGCTCTGACGCTTGCGCTCACCTGGCTCGGCGGAGTGCCGTTTCGGCTGTTCTGCGCGGGAATAGCGGCGCTGATCTTCTATGAATGGACGCGCATGGCGCGCCCCGGCAACGGCGCGGCGCTCGGCTTCCTGCCCGAAGCGCTGATTGTGATCTTCATCGGCGCACTGATCACCGGCTTACCGGCCTTGTGGCTGCTCCTCCTTATCGCAATCCTTGTGGCGGTCGCGGCCATTGCCGCCCGGATCAGGGGGGCAGCGCCTTGGGAAGCCTCCGGGGTGGCCTATGCGGCTCTTTCCGGCTTTTCGCTCGCCTATCTCCGTGACGACAATCATTCCGGGCTGATTGCGATTCTCTTCCTGTTCGCCGTCGTCTGGGCGACCGACATAGCGGCCTATTTCGTCGGCCGCGCGGTCGGCGGCCCGAAACTTGCACCATCGATCTCGCCCGGCAAGACGCAAAGCGGCGCGCTGGGCGGCGCGGTCGGCGGCGTTATCGCCGGAGTTTTGCTCGCAATTGCGGCCGGCGCCGGCAATCTCGTCCAGCTTGGTCTCGTCGCGCTGGCGCTCTCGATCGTTTCGCAGATCGGCGACCTGTTCGAATCATGGGTCAAGCGCCGGCACGGCGCCAAGGATTCCAGCAGCCTCATTCCCGGTCATGGCGGCGTCATGGACAGGGTGGACGGGCTTGTCGCGGCCGCGTTCGCGCTGTACGTCATAGGCTGGGTCGCGGCGGGCGCCGAGCATCCGGCATTGGGGCTTTTTCCAAACTGAACGACGTAAGCAGTAAGGCGAAAAATGGCGCGCGCCACCGATTCGCCCGGATTGATGCCACAGTCGCGGTGGAATGTCGCGTGCGGGCGAATTTGAGGGCATGACTTGAACGACATCTTTCACGCGGTCTTCAGCACACAAGGCTTCGTCCTTGGCACGCTCGTGCCGTTTTTGTTCGTGCTGACCGTGGTCGTGTTCGTCCACGAGATGGGCCACTATCTGGTCGGCCGCTGGTGCGGCATCGGCGTGAAGGCTTTCTCCATCGGCTTCGGCCCTGAGCTCTTCGGTTTTTACGACCGTCGCGGCACGCGCTGGAAGCTTTGCGTCATTCCGCTTGGCGGCTACGTCAAATTCGTCGGCGACATGAATGCGACGTCGAGCCAGCCGGGCACGGAAGAGCTCGAATCGCTGACGGAAGCTGAGCGTGAGGTCGCCTTTCATACGCAGCCCATCTGGAAGCGCGCCGCCACCGTCGTCGCGGGGCCGCTGTTCAATTTCCTGCTGACGATTGCCGTGTTTGCGGTGCTGTTTTCCCTCTATGGCCGCCCGGTCCTGGAGCCGACGGTGGCCGAAGTCACGGCCGGCAGCCCGGCGCAAAAAGCCGGAATCCAACCAGGCGACCGATTCGTTAGAGTCGACGGCAGCAAGGTGGAGACTTTCGCCGACGTGCAGCGGCTGGTTTCGGGGAGGGCGGGCGACGCCATCACCTTCACCATGCTGCGCGACGGTAAGGAAATCGACGTTACGGCGACCCCGGAGCCCATGGAGCAGCAGGATGCACTGGGCAACAAGGTCAAGGTCGCGGTGATCGGCGTCGTCAACAATGCCGAGCTCGGCCAGCCGCGCTTGATCTCCTATACGCCAGCCGGCGCCGTCGTGGCGGCGGTCGAAGAAACCGGGCATGTGATCGAGCGCACCGGCCAGTTTCTGCAGCGCTTTGCGCTTGGGCGCGAGGACAAATGCCAGCTGGGTGGCCCGATCAAGATCGCGAAGATGTCGGGTCAGGCAGCCAAGCTCGGCTTCGAGTGGCTGGTGCAGCTTGTTGCATTTCTGTCAGTCGGAATAGGATTTCTCAATCTCCTGCCGATTCCCCCCCTCGACGGCGGCCATCTGTTGTTCTACGGCGTGGAGGCCGTCATTAGGCGGCCCGTGTCGGAGCGAATGATGGAGATGGCCTATCGGACCGGGCTGTTCCTGGTGCTCGGATTCATGGGCTTCGTTTTTTGGAACGATCTGTTTGGGTGCTGAAATCATGAAGAAATTTGGCTTCAGCGCCGGTCATATTGAGATGCCGTTTACCATGCGTGGGGATATGCGTGACGCGAAAGCCACGCGGTACGGTTAAGTAAATACAAATTAACCGGGAGCCTTGCGTGTAGGGAAAATCCGGTTAATACGGTAAGGGAAAATACCGCACGTCCGGTTTTCTCGCCGTGGGGACTACGAGAAAAAGGTACAAAAGCCCGATGAAGGCAGCATCCAAGTTTCTGAGCGCCGCTTCCGCGGCGGCTTTGTCCGCCGCTCTGGTCATGCCAGGCGCGCTCGCAGTGCAGTTGGCCGCCACATCCGTGGCCGAAGCCGCGGTCATTTCGCGGGTAGAGGTCAGCGGCAACCAGCGCGTCGATGCCGAGACGATCCGCAATTACATTGCGATCAAGCCGGGCAAGCCTTTCTCCAGCTCCGATATCGACGACGCCGTCAAGGCGCTGTTCGGCACCGGGCTGTTCTCGGATGTCCGGATCAACCAGGTCGGTTCGAGCCTTGTCGTCAAGGTTTCCGAATACAAGGTCGTCAACCAGGTCCTGTTCCAGGGCAACAAGAAGCTGAAGGACAACGCGCTTCAGGCCGCTATCCAGCTGAAGCCGCGTGCGACCTTCTCGCAGCAGGCGCTGGACGCTGATGTCGAGGCGATCAAGACGGCCTACAAGCGCATCGGCCGCGACGATGCCGCGGTGACCACGCAGGTCATGGATCTTGGCGACAACCGCGTGAACGTGGTCTTCAACATCAACGAAGGTGGCCGCACCCAGATCGCGGCGATCAATTTCGTCGGCAACCACGCTTTTTCCAGTCGCCGCCTGTCGGATGTCATCAACACCAAGCGCTCGTCCTGGCTGTCCTTCGTGCTGCGCGACGACGTCTATGACGAGGACAAGCTGCGCGCCGACCAGGAGCTGCTGCGCCGCTTCTATTACAATCACGGTTATGCCGACTTCCAAGTCGTCTCGGCCGTCGGCGAGCTCGACGACACCACCAACAAATACACGGTCACCATCACCGTGCAGGAGGGCGATCGCTATACGTTCGGCGACGTCAGCGTGGAAAGCACCATTCCTGAAGTCGATTCGAAGTCGCTGGAATCGGTCGTCGAAACGCACAAGGGCGACGTCTACAACGCCAAGGACGTCGAGGATTCGATCGTCGCCTTGACCGAGAAGGTCGCGGGCTCGGGCTATGCCTTCGCCCAGGTGACGCCGCGCGGCGACCGCAATTTCGAGAACCACACCATCTCGGTCGTCTACACCATCGACCAGGGCACCAAGGCCTATATCGAGCGCATCGAAATCCGCGGCAACGACCGCACGCGCGACTATGTCATCCGTCGCGAATTCGATGTCAGCGAAGGCGACGCCTTCAACCAGGTGCTCATCCAGCGCGCGAAGAAGCGGCTGGAAGCCCTTGATTATTTCCAGTCCGTCGACATCTCGACGGTTCCGGGCTCGGCGCCTGACCAGGTCGTGCTGGTGGTCAACGTGGTCGAGAAGTCGACCGGCGAATTCTCGGTCGGCGCCGGCTATTCGACAGGCGGCGACACGCCCGGACCGTCGATCGAAGGCTCGATCACCGAACGCAATTTCCTCGGCCGCGGCCAATACATCAAGCTGTCGGCCGGCGGCGGCAAGCATTCGCGCGACTTCGCCGTTTCCTTCACCGAGCCTTATTTCCTCGGACGGCGCATCGCGGCGGGCTTCGATATCTACAAGTCGACCCGCGAGTATGACCACTACGACACTGACGTCACTGGTGCGACGGTTCGGTTCGGCCTGCCGATCACCGACAGCATTTCGACGCAGCTGGCGTATAACATCTCGCAGGAAAAGTATGATTACCCAGACCATTGCTTGACCAATGGTGCGCTAGATACAACGAAGTGCAATGTTTCTCCGCCAATTCAAGCTGGTATTGCAGAAAGCCCGTGGCTGAAGTCGTCTGTCAGCCTGGGCCTTGTCTACAACACCATCGACGATATGAAGAACCCGCATGAGGGTCTCTACATCACCGGCAGCACTGAGTTTGCCGGCCTCGGCGGCGATGCCAAGTGGGTGAAGTTGACCGGGCGTGCGAGCGTTTACCAGACCCTGTCGGAACAGCTTGACTTGGTTGGTCTCATCTCAGGTGGGGCGGGTTATATCGCGGGCTACGGCAGCAATGATCTGCGCATCTTTGATTATTTCCAAAGCAACGACCGTATGATCCGAGGCTTCGAATATGGCGGCATCGGCCCGGTGGCTTCTGGAACCAGCGGAGACCATCTCGGCGGCTCGACATACTTCAATGCTTCGGCTGAGGCCCAGTTCCCGCTTCCGGTTATTCCGGAGAGCTTCGGGCTGCGCGGCGCGGTATTTGCCGATGCGGCGACGCTTTATGGCAACAAGCTTGTCGGCGTCGATTCAGACTCGGCTGGCATGAAGCTTCGCGCTTCGGTCGGTGTTGGCCTGATGTGGGCTTCGCCGTTCGGTCCGATCCGCATCGACTATGCGATTCCGGTCAAGAAAGAGTCGACCGACAAAACGCAGGAATTCAACTTCGGTATTGCGACCCGCTTCTAATTTCGCGGTCGCGATCGTTCCGGGCCGGTCTGACGGCCCGGAGTGGACTAATCCGACCCAGCTGGATATTGCTTCTGGAATGACCGATCCGGTGTTCTTCGCGCCTTCACGCCGGTATACGGCTGGCGAGGTCGCGAATCTGACCGGCGCCAGCCTGCTCGATTCCGCTCAGGCCGAAATTGCCATCGAGGCGCTGGCTCCCGCCAGTGAAGGCGGCAACGGCGCGCTCGTCTTTGTCGACGGCAAGCGTAATTTCACGCTCATGCCCTCGCTGAGGGCGGCCGCGGTTCTGTGCCCTGCCGATTTCGCCAGCAAGGCACCGTCGGGCATCGCCGTGCTTATGCATCCACGTCCGCAACAAGCTTTCGCGATGGTCGGACGCCTGTTGTTTCCGCAAGCCGCGACACCGGGGCCAATGACCGGAGAAACCGGCATATCGACGCATGCGTTTATCGATCCATCCGCGCATATCGAAGACGGGGCGATCGTGGAGGCCGGCGCCGTGATCGGCCCCGGCGTGTCCATCGGCAGCGGCACGGTCGTTGCGCCCCACGCCGTTGTCGGCCGTTCCTGCCAGATCGGCCGCGACGGCTTCATCGGCCCCGGCGCCAGCATTCAATATGCGCTTATCGGCAATCGCGTCATCATCCATGGCGGCGCCCGGATCGGCCAGGACGGTTTCGGCTTCGTCGGCGGCGCCAAAGGACCGGAACGCGTGCCGCAGATCGGCCGCGTCATCATCCAGGACGATGTCGAGATCGGTTCCAATTCGACCGTCGATCGCGGCGCGATGGCGGACACCATCATCGGCCAAGGCACCAAGATCGACAATCTGGTGCAGATCGCCCACAATGTTCGCATCGGCCGCAATTGCATTATAGCCGGGCTTTCGGGTATTTCCGGTTCCGTCGTCGTCGGCGACAATGTCACGATGGGTGGCGGTGTCGGTCTCGCCGATCATCTGACCATCGGCCCGGGGGCCAAGCTTGCTGCGAGAAGTGGATTCATGAACAACGTGCCGGCAGGCGAGGTCTGGGGAGGTTACCCGGCGCAGCCCATGGCGGAAGCCATGCGCGAGATAGCGATGCTGCGCAAGATGGCCAGGACGCGCAAGCAGGGCGACGGAAATGGCTGACATGGTGGCAACGACACTCGAGGCGGTCGACATCATGGGGCTTATGAAGCTCCTGCCGCACCGTTATCCGTTCCTGCTGATCGACCGTATCGTCGAGATCGACGGCGACGACTCTGCCGTCGGCATCAAGAACGTGACCATCAACGAGCCGCATTTCCAAGGCCACTTTCCCCAGCAGCCGGTCATGCCCGGCGTGCTCATCATCGAGGCCATGGCCCAGACCGCCGGCGCGATATGCATTCGCAGCCTGAACACGGAAAAGCCCTCGCTGGTTTATTTCATGACCATCGACAATGCGAAGTTCCGCAAACCGGTGGTTCCGGGCGATCAGCTCAGGATCCACGTCAAAAAGATCAAGAAACGCGGCAATCTGCTGAAATTCGCCTGCGAGGCGATGGTCGATGGCGCGAAAGTCGCCGAAGCCGAGGTTTCGGCCATGATGGTTACCGGCTGACGATTTGAAATGCCCATGAAAGTCGAGACATCTATTCATCCTTCCTCGGTCGTCGAAGAAGGAGCCCGGCTCGGCAGAGGCGTCCGCGTTGGACCCTTCTGCCATGTCGGGCCCGATGCAATTCTCTCCGACGGCGTCGAACTGGTCAGCCATGTGTCGGTGATGGGCGCCACGACCATCGGGGCAGGGACGAAGGTCTATCCGGTGGCGACGCTCGGCGCGCCGCCGCAGAACACCAAGCACAAGGGCGGGCGCACCACGCTCATTATCGGTGAGAACTGCACCATCCGCGAAGGTGTCACGATGCATGTCGGCACGGATTCCAGCCGTGGCGAGACGAGTGTCGGCGCCAACGGCAATTTCCTCGGCTATGCCCACATCGCCCATGACTGCGTCGTCGGCAAGAACGCCACCTTCGCCAATGGCGCGACGCTCGGCGGCCACTGCGAGATCGGCGACAACGTCTATATCGGCGGACTGACCGCCGTTCACCAGTTCGTGCGCATCGGCGACAACGCCTTCATCGGCGGTTGCTCGGCGGTGGTCGGCGATATCATTCCCTATGCGATCGCCGCCGGCAATCGCGCCAAGCTGCGTGGCCTGAACATCATCGGGCTCAAGCGTTCCGGCTTGCCGCGCTCGGAGATTTATCTGCTGCGCAAGGTTTATCGGTCGATTTTCGACCGTTCCCGCAGCGTCGCCGAGAATATCGAGCTCGCCAGGGCGGAATTCGCCTCCTCGTCTCCTGCCGCCATGAAGATGATCGACTTCATCGCCAGCGGCGGCAAGCGGCACTATGCCATGCCGCCGTTGAGGGGCGGTGACGACAATGATGGCGATGACGAGGGCTGAGCCCGCCCAAGCACGGCTTGCACTCGCGCCCGGCTCCAAGGTCGGCATCATCGCCGGTGGCGGCAGCTTGCCGGTCGAAGTGGCGGAGGGGCTGAAGCGGCAGGGACATTCGCCCTTCATCATCATGGCCGAAGGCGAAGTCGATCGCGAGGCGGATTTCGCAAAGTACGAGCAGGCGACGCTCGCGCTGGAAGATGTCGGCTCCCTGGTTCCGTTGCTGAAGCGCCACAATATCAGCCATCTGGTTATGGCCGGCGAGATCCGGCGCAGGCCTCGGCTGGCCAAGATCCGCCCGACCCTTGGCCTGCTGGCGATAATCCCTTCCGTGGTCATGGCGCTGGCGCGCGGCGATGACGGGCTTTTGAAGGTCATCACGCGCGGATTGGAGAAGCGCGGCATCACGGTCGTCGGCGCGCATGAGGTCGTGCCGGAACTCGCCACCGGCAAGGGTACGCTGACGGTCACGGCGCCAAAGCAATCGGATTGGCGCGATATCGGGGCCGGGCGCGCGGCGGCCAAGGCCATCGGCGCGCTGGACATCGGACAGGCGGCGATCGCGATCGGCGGTCGGGCGATAGCGCTCGAGGGGGTGGAAGGCACCGCCGCGCTGCTCGAGCGGACAAGGGAATTGCGCGGCCACGGCAGGCTCGCCGGCAAGAGGCGCGGCGTCCTTGTCAAATGCGCGAAGCCCGGCCAGGAGTTGCGTGCCGACCTGCCCTCGATCGGTCCGCAGACGGTCGAGGCTGCGCATGCCGCCGGACTGGCCGGCATTGCGCTGGAAGCTGGCCGCTCGCTTATTCTCGAAGGCCCGGAAACGCTCGCGCGCGCCAATGCGCTTGGCCTGTTCATCGTCGGCCTGCCTGCGACGGAGTTGGCCAATGGGGAGCCGGCTAATGGTCGCTGACAAGCCGCTCAAGCTCGCGATAGTCGCTGGGGAGGAATCCGGCGATCTGCTCGGCGCCGACATCGTGCGGGCGCTCGAGCGCACGACCGGCCGCAAAGTGCAACTTGTGGGCATTGGCGGCCGGCATCTGCAGCAACTGGGGCTGACGCCGCTTTTCGACGGCAGCGAGATCGCGCTGATGGGCTTCAGCGCGGTGCTGCGCGACCTGCCACGGCTGATGCGCCGGATCAGCCAGACGGCGGCGATGATTGCGGCCGAGCGGCCCGATTGCCTCGTCACCATCGACAGTCCGGACTTTTCGCTGCGCGTCGCGAGGAAGGTCCGCGCGGCAGCACCGGCCATCCCGATCGTCCATTATGTCTGCCCAAGCGTATGGGCCTGGCGGCCGGGCAGGGCAGTGGCCATGAAGCCATATGTCGACCATATCCTCTGCATCCTGCCATTCGAGGTGAAGGCGCTTGCCCGTCTTGGCGGCCCCCCCGGCACCTATGTCGGTCACCGGCTGACGCAGGATCCGGGCGTGCTCGGCGCCGCCAGGGCGCAGGGCCAGCCGCGCGATCTCTCCGAGGACCGCGTCAAGACGCTGCTGGTGCTGCCCGGCTCGCGCCCCGGCGAGGTCCGCCGGCTGATGGAACCGTTCGGCAAAGCGATGTCGGCGCTGCGCCAGCGCGGCCATCGCCTGCGCCTCATCCTGCCGACAGTGCCGCATGTCGCCGAGCTGGTGAAGGCGTCGGTCCAGAGCTGGGACGACGAGCCGGAAATCATCACCGAGCCGGAGCGCAAATGGCAGGCCTTCGGCAAGGCCGATGCGGCGTTGATCGCGTCTGGAACGGTTTCGCTCGAGCTGGCGCTTGCCGGCGTTCCGATGGTGTCCTGCTACAAGCTCGACCCGATCGCGCGTCAGCTTCTGCAGCATATGGTGACGACATGGTCGGCGCTGCTGCCCAACCTCATTTCCGACCTCGCGCTGGTTCCGGAATTTTATGACCAGTATGTCCGCCCGGAAAATCTCGCCAGGCAGCTGGAGGCCCTGTTTGCCGACACCGGCATGCGCGCCTGGCAAAAGGCGGGCTTCGCCGAGATTGCCCGGCGCATGGCGACCGAGCGTCCCTCGGGCGAGATCGCCGCCGAAGTGGTGATGGGGTGTATCAGGAAGGCAGTAGGCAGTAGGCAGTAGGCAGTAGGGGCTCTCTTTCTACTTCCTATTGCCTACTCACTATTCCCTATCTCTTAGCAATCGGCACGTAATCGCGTTCCGTCGCGCCGGTGTAGAGCTGGCGCGGGCGACCGATCTTCTGGTGCGGGTCCTCGATCATTTCCTTCCACTGGGCAATCCAGCCGACGGTGCGCGCGACCGCGAACAGCACGGTGAACATGGTGGTGGGGAAGCCGAGCGCCTTCAGCGTTATGCCGGAATAGAAGTCGACATTCGGATAGAGCTTCTTTTCGATGAAGTACTCGTCGGTCAGCGCGATCTTCTCCAGCTCCATCGCGATGTCGAGCAGCGGATCGTCCTTGATGCCGAGCTCGCCCAATACCTCATGCGCGGTCTTCTGCATGATCTTGGCGCGCGGATCGTAGTTCTTGTAGACGCGGTGGCCGAAGCCCATCAGCCGGAACGGGTCGTTCTTGTCCTTGGCGCGGGCAATGAACTCCGGAATGTGATCGACATGGCCGATCTCGCCCAGCATGTTCAGCGCCGCTTCGTTGGCGCCGCCATGCGCCGGACCCCACAGGCAAGCGATGCCGGCCGCAATGCAGGCGAAGGGGTTCGCGCCGGAAGAGCCGGCGAGGCGAACCGTCGAGGTCGAGGCGTTCTGCTCGTGGTCGGCGTGGAGGATGAAGATGCGCTCCATCGCGCGCGCCAGCACCGGATTGATCTTGTACTCCTCGCACGGCACGGCAAAGCACATGTGCAGGAAATTGGCCGCGAAGCCGAGATCGTTCTTCGGATAAATGAAGGGCTGGCCGATATGGTATTTGTAGGCCATCGCCGCGATGGTCGGCATCTTGGCGATCAGGCGCATCGAGGCGACCATGCGCTGATACGGGTCCGAGATGTCGGTCGAGTCGTGATAGAAAGCCGACAGCGCGCCAACCACGCCGCACATCACGGCCATCGGATGCGCGTCGCGGCGGAAGCCGGTGAAGAAGCGCGACATCTGCTCGTGCACCATGGTGTGGCGCGTCACGCGGTAGTCGAAATCCTCCTTCTGCGCCTTGGTCGGCAATTCACCGTAGAGCAGCAAGTAGCAGACCTCGAGGAAGTCGCCATGTTCGGCAAGCTGGTCGATCGGATAGCCGCGATGCAGCAGGATGCCGGCATCGCCGTCGATGAAGGTGATTGCCGACTCGCAGCTTGCCGTTGACGTGAAGCCCGGATCGTAGGTGAAGGCGCCGGTGGTGCTGTAGAGCGCGCCAATGTCGATGACGTCAGGCCCGGTCGACCCGCTTCGCACCTTGAATTCATGCGTCTTGCCGGCGAGCTCGAGCCTGGCGGTCGACTCGTGCGCTTTGCCGCCAGATTCCAGTTTTGTCGCAGCTTCGCTCATTCCCAAACTCCTTTATGTTTCCTCATGCCGGCAAGGCAATTCCTGCAAACGACACGTCGAAATCACCGGAATGCGCGAACTCGCCACCGCATTTTAGGAGGTGCGTGCCAGATTGGGCCAAGGCCTAATGTTGCACTGCGAAACACACCTTTCAATGCCAATCTTCTTGGGCCAGTTCGCTCCTAATCGATTTGATCTGCAATCCTCGCCAGGCTTTCCTGGCGGCCCAGCACGGCCAGCACGTCGAACACGCCGGGCGAGGTGCTGCGGCCGGTCAGCGCGGCTCTGAGCGGCTGCGCCACCGCGCCGAGCTTGTGTCCGCCGGCCTGCGCAAACTCGCGGATTGAAGTCTCCGCCGAAGCGGCACTCCAGTCGCCCTGGATGGAAGACAACGCGCCATGGGCGCCGCGCAGAATCGCGCGCGCATCCGCGCTGAGCAAGCCCGCCGCCTTCTCGTCGAGCGGCAAGGGCCGCTCGGCGAACAGGTAACCCGCGCCGTCGACCAGCTCGACCAGGGTCTTGGCCCGCTCCTTGAGGCCGGGCATGGCGGCAAGCAGCTGTGCCTTGCGCTTCTCATCGAGCTTTGCTGCGAGCGCCGGGCCGCCTTCGAGATAGGGCAGAGTGGCGAGGAAGATATCGAACAGCGTGCGATCGTCCATCTTGCGCATATGCACGCCATTCAGCGCCTCGAGCTTGGCGAAGTCGAAGCGGGCAGCGCCCTTGTTGACGTCGCCGATGTCGAACCAGGCGATCATGTCCTTGATCGACATCACCTCGTCGTCGCCATGGCTCCAGCCGAGCCGCGCCAGATAGTTGAGCAGGGCCTCCGGCAGATAGCCCATGGCGCGATAGGCCTCGACGCCGAGCGCGCCATGCCGCTTCGACAGCTTGGCGCCGTCCGCGCCATGGATCAGCGGGATGTGCGACATCGACGGCACTGTCCAACCCATGGCGTTGTAGATCACTGTCTGGCGCGCGGCGTTGGTCAGGTGATCGTCGCCGCGGATAATATGCGTGACGCCCATGTCGTGGTCGTCGACGACGACGGCATGCATGTAGGTCGGGTTGCCGTCCGAGCGCAGGATGATGAAATCGTCGAGGTCCTTGTTGGGAAATCGCACCTCGCCCTGCACGCGGTCCTGCACGACCGTCTCGCCCTCGGTTGGCGCCTTGATGCGGATTGCGCCCTTGACGCCCGCCGGCGCCTGGGACGGATCGCGGTCGCGCCACTGGCCGTTGTAACGCGGCGGCAGGCCCTTGGCTCTAGCTGCCTCGCGCATCGCCTCCAGCTCCGCCGGCGTCTCATAGCTGTAATAGGCCTTGCCCATGCGCACGAGCTCCTCGGCCACTTCGCGATGGCGCGGCGCGCGCTCGAACTGCGAGACGGCGTCGCCATCCCAGGAAAGCCCAAGCCAGGTCAGACCGTCGAGAATGGCCGCCGTGGCGGCCTCTGTGGAACGCTCGCGATCGGTGTCCTCGATACGCAAAAGCATCGTGCCGCCGGTGTGCTTGGCGTAGAGCCAGTTGAACAGCGCCGTGCGCGCCCCGCCAATATGCAGGTAGCCTGTGGGCGAGGGGGCAAAACGTGTGACGACCTTGTTGGACATTGAACTCTCGAAGAAGCACTGAAACGGCATATTTCGCGCGGGCTTTCGCGCGGTCGGCGTTCATGTAGCATAGGCGGTCTGGGGCGCAAGGGGCAGACCCGATGGCTGGACGTGGCCGGGGTGCGGAGGAGGGCGGGGAAACGACAGCTGGCGTCAGCGAGCGCCTGATGTTTGCCCGTGCCGCGCCGGCCGAAGAAGCGCCGCTTTCGCTTCCGGAACTCCATCCACCCGCCGAGCTACCGCCGCCCGGCGGTGGTGCGCTGCAGCCAGCCTCGCCAAGAGCTATCGCCGACAGGATCCGCAAACAGCTTGGCCGCGTTTCGCTTCCTGCGCTGCGCCGAAGCGTTGCGGTCGCTGCCGCCACTGAGCTCGACCGTGGCATCGGCTTTCTGCTGGTGCCGGTGTTCCTTGCAGCCGGCGTGATCTACTATTTTTCGCTGAGCACCGAGCCGGACCTCTACAGGCCGCTTGCAGCGGTGGCTCTGATGGCTGTCTGCGCGGCGGTGTCGCGCTCCTGGCAGAGAACGCATCTTCTCTTCATGGCGGCGCTTTTCTGCGCCCTGGGCTTTCTCGCGGCCAAAGTAGAGACCTGGCGGATGGCGACCCCGATGCTGGGGTCCGAAATCCAGACACGGCTGACGGGCCGCCTCGTCATCGCCGAAGCGATGGCCAACGGCCGCGTCCGGCTGACCATCGATCTGATTTCAACGGAGCGTCCGAAGCTGCGCTACGCGCCGGACCGCGTCAGGCTGTCGGCACGCAGGATCCCGCCCGGCATGACGGCCGGATCGATGCTGACCGGCTATGCCAAGCTGCTGCCGCCGACAGGCCCGGTTCGGCCGGACAGCTACGACTTTTCCTTCGACAGCTACTTTGCCGGCATCGGCGGCAGCGGCTTTTTCCTGGGTGACCCGAAGCTGATTGCGCCAATGGAGGCACCCTTTGGCGCGCGCGTCGCGTCGGCAGTCGAAAACGCGCGCGAAGGCATCGCCGATCACATCAGGAGCAGCATCGGCGGGTCCGAAGGCGAAATCGCGGCGGCGCTGATCGTCGGCGTGCGCGCCGGCATTCCGGAAGCGATCAACGAGTCGATGCGGCGCACCGGCATCTATCACATCATCTCGATCTCCGGCCTGCACATGGCGCTGGTCGCCGGCACGATCATGATGCTTCTACGCGGCGCCTTCGCGCTGTTTCCGGATTTCTCGTCCCGGCGGCCGGTGAAGAAATATGCTGCTGGAATCGCGCTAGTCTCGATCGCCGCTTACCTCGTCATCTCCGGCATCGTGGTGGCGGCCGAGCGAAGCTTCATCATGCTCGCCGTAATGCTCGCCGCCGTGCTCTTCGACCGCGCGGCGCTCACCATGCGCAACCTGGCGATCTCGGCCATCGCTGTCATCCTTGTCTCGCCGCATGAGGTGGTTGGCCCGAGCTTCCAGATGTCCTTTGCCGCCACCGCCGCCCTGGTCGGCGCCTATGCGGGCTTTGCGGACTACCGCGCCGGCAAAACGACCGCGCCGCCGGCAAAGCGTTCGTTCCTTGGGTTCCTGTCGCGAAAACTGGCGGTTGGCGTGGGCGGCGCCGCCGTGACGTCGCTCATCGCGGGGAGCGCGACATTGCTGTTTGCGATCTGGCATTTCCAGCGCGTCTCGCCGCTCAGCCTGCTCGCCAATCTGGCGGTCATGCCGATCGTCTCGCTGATCGTCATGCCGTTCGCGGTGTTGAGCGCGCTGGCCATGCCCTTCGGCTTCGACGGGCCGTTCCTCTATGTGATGGGCAAGGGGCTGACGGCAATGATCGCCATCTCGGCATGGATCTCCGAGCGCTCACCTGTCGACGCCGTCGGGCTGATCTCGATCCAGTCGGTGCTGCTGGCGACGATCGCGCTGGTCATCGCGACGATGGCCACCACCTGGCTAAGGCTAGCCGCTGTTCCCTTCGCGCTTGCCGCACTGCTGGCCATTCCGCATGTCCGCACGCCGGATGTGCTCATCTCGGAGGACGCGCATCTGGTGGCGATGCCGATCGGCGGCGGCGAGCTTGCCGTCAATCGCGCACGCCCCAACGAGTTCACCACCGACAACTGGAAACGGGCGCTGAAAGCGGAGGACATCGTGCCACCGGAGACATTCGCCAAAGATGCGGTGGACATAGCCGACCCCGTCGACCTGCCGTCCGGCTCGCCCTTCTACTGCACAGGTGATCTCTGCATCGGCCGGCATCCATCCGGTGCCATCGTCGCGCTCGCCGAAAACCGCGACAGCGCCCGGCCGGCCTGCGGCTTCGCCGACCTCATCGTCATCAATGACGCCACCGCCTACAACCCCTGCCGCGATCCACGCGTGCTTGTCGTCACCAAGCGACAGCTGGCGCGCGACGGCAGCGCCGCTGTTTTCTTCGATCCGCAATCGGCAACCGCGCGGCCAACTATTCGCTACGCGGTCGAAGAACCATATCGACCCTGGCACGAGCAACGGAAATACGCCCGCGAGGCGAGGGGGCTGCCGCCTTATGAAAAACCTGAGAGGACGGGTGCAAAGTCCCCGGAACCAGATCAATAGATCGCTGCAATTCCACAAAAAGTACGCAGCAGCTTGTTTCCCGGAGTTGCTCAGTAGCGACGGATCAGCCCGACAAGCTTGCCCTGCACCTTCACCCTATCCGGCCCGAAGATGCGGGTTTCGTAGGCAGGGTTGGCCGCCTCGAGCGCGATCGAGGCACCCTTGCGGCGGAAGCGCTTGAGCGTCGCTTCCTGGTCGTCGACCAGCGCCACCACGATCTCGCCCGGGCTTGCCGTGTTGGCATTGCGGATGATGACGGTATCGCCGTCGAAGATGCCGGCCTCGATCATCGAATCACCCTTGACCTCCAGCGCATAATGCTCGCCGCCGGCGATCATGTCCGGCGGCACTGTGATCGAATGCGTCTGGTGCTGGATGGCGTCGATCGGCACGCCGGCGGCGATGCGGCCCATCACCGGAATGGACACGGCAGAGCCGGCATCGTCGTCATTGCTCGGCGCCGGGGTGCGCGACGGCACCGCCGGTTTCACCTGACGGCTGAGATTGTTCTGACCCAGGCTGCCCTGGATGACGCTTGGCGAAAACTTCTTCGCCGCATTGAGGCCGGGGGCGATCGAGTCTGGCAGGCGCAGCACTTCCAGCGCGCGCGCCCGGTTCGGCAGCCGGCGAATGAAGCCGCGTTCCTCCAGCGCCGTGATCAGCCGATGGATGCCAGACTTGGAGGCGAGGTCGAGCGCTTCCTTCATCTCGTCGAAAGACGGCGGAATCCCGCTTTCCTTCAGCCTTTCGTGGATGAACATCAGAAGTTCATGTTGTTTGCGCGTCAGCATGGCGGCCCCCACGGGTTCTGAAACCAGAATCAGAAAAACAAACCCAGAACAAACACTATCTGTTCCAGTTGTGTTCCGCAACCGTTTAAAGTTTAGTGAATTTGTTGACGATTTGTTCAGCGTAACATCAGCACGCTGCATGCGGCGCCGGTCTCTGCAGCCGGCGCGAAGGGCTCGCGCACGATCAGGCCATTGGCCTCCGCGAGCGTCCTGAGCATCGAGGAGTCCTGGATGCCGAAGGGAGTCGCGACCAGGGCGCCGGCTTCCTCGCGCACGGAGGCGCGCACATAGTCCTGCCTGAGGTCGTTGGCCTGCATCGCGGCGCCCAGCCGGGCCGTTCGCAGGTCTTGCCGGTGGTCGCGGCCGCCGAGCCGGGCAAGCAGCGGCTTCAGGAAGAGTTGCGAGCAGACGATGCTGGCTACCGGATTGCCGGGCAGGCCGATGCACCGGACATTGCCAAGCCGGCCAAACATCAGCGGTTTGCCGGGGCGCATGGCGATCTTCCAGAAGTCGAGCTTCATGCCTTCGCCGGTCAGAACGTCGTGGATCAGGTCGTGATCGCCGACCGAGGCGCCGCCGAGCGTGACGATGACGTCGGCGTTCGCCTCGACCGCTTTCCGGACCAGCGCGGCGATTGACTCCTTGCGGTCGGCAGCGATGCCGAGATCGAGCACGCGCGCGCCGACCGACTGGGCGGCGGCGGCAACGCCATAAGCGTTCGATGAAATGATCTGGTCGGGGCCGAGCGTGCTGCCCGGCGGTAGCAATTCATCGCCGGTGGCGATGATCGCGACCAGCGGCCGGCGCACGAGGTTCAAGGCAGGGTGGTTGGCCGAGGCCGCGAGCGAAAGGGCCGCCGCGTCGAGCACGCGGCCCTTTTCGAGCAGCACGTCGCCCTCGACGAAGTCGAGCCCGCGGCGGCGCACATTGCGTCCTTCCGCGGTCGGTTCCGTCACCTCGATCCTGCCATTGCCGAGATCGCGGACATTTTCCTGGATGACGACGGTGTCGGTGCCCTCGGGCAGCGGCGCGCCGGTGAAGATGCGCACGGCCTGGCCTTTTCCGACGGCTCCGGAGAAACTTCGTCCGGCGGGCGCCATGCCTATGACCTCGAGCTGCGCCGGCGCCGCGGCAACATCGGCGGAGCGCATGGCATAGCCGTCCATCGCGGAGGCATTGAAAGGGGGCTGCGGGCGCAGCGCGACCACCGGTTCCGCCAAAACCCGACCGGCCGCGTCCGCCAGCGGAACGCTCTCGCCCGGCAATGGCGTCGCGTCGTCGAGCAAGCGTTCGAGCGCTTCGGCGACTGGAACCAGGGCCATCAGGCATCCACCTTGTAGTCGCCGGACTTGCCGCCGGTCTTCTCGACCAGCCGGACGCCGGAAATCACCATGCCGCGGTCCGCCGCCTTGGCCATGTCGTAGATGGTGAGGCAGGCGACCGTGGCTGCGGTCAGCGCCTCCATCTCCACTCCGGTCTTGCCGGTGACGCGCGCAAGCGCGGTGACCCTGAGGCCGGGCAGCGTGCGGTCCGGCTCGATCTCGACGGCCACTTTGGTGAGAAGCAGCGGATGGCAAAGCGGGATCAGCTCATGCGTCTTCTTCGCCGCCATGATGCCGGCGATGCGCGCTGTGCCCAGCACGTCGCCCTTCTTGGCGTCGCCGGCGAGAATCATCTCCAGCGTTTCCGGCTGCATGGTGACAACACCTTCGGCGACCGCGGTGCGGGTCGTCTCGGCCTTGTCGCCGACATCAACCATGTTGGCTTCGCCCTTGGCGCCGAGATGGGTGAGGGCCATCTTAGATGGCCTCGACCGCTGCCTTGCCCGTGAGCAGCAATTTCGTCGCCGCGGCCACATCGGCCTGTCGCATCAGGCTCTCGCCGACGAGAAAGGCGCCGATGCCGCTCTTCTGCATCCTGAGGCAGTCGTCGTGCGTGAAGATGCCGCTCTCGCTGACCAGCAGGTAGCCGCCCGGCACCATTGGCGCCAGTCGCTCGGAAGTCTCAAGGCTGGTCTCGAAGGTCCGTAAATTGCGGTTGTTGATACCGATCAGCCGCGACGACAATTTTAGCGCGCGCTCCGTTTCGGCCTCGTCATGCACTTCGATCAGCGCGTCCATCCCGAGCTCGAAAGCGGTAGCTTCCAATTCGCTCGCCAGGGCATCGTCCACGCTTGCCATGATGATCAGGATGGCGTCTGCGCCCCAGGCCCGTGCTTCGTAGACCTGGTAGGGGTCGAACAGAAAATCCTTGCGCAACGCGGGCAGCGAAACCGCCTTGCGCGCATTGGTCAGAAATTCTGGAGCGCCAA
This sequence comes from Mesorhizobium sp. CA14, assembly GCF_020165195.1. Taxonomy (GTDB): domain Bacteria; phylum Pseudomonadota; class Alphaproteobacteria; order Rhizobiales; family Rhizobiaceae; genus Mesorhizobium. The sequence goes on from NZ_JAIUHR010000004.1 coordinate 106,651, forward strand.
GGAAAGACGGGGTGTCCGTAAGCACCGAAAGGCAGGCGGCGCCACCTTTCTGGTAGGCCCGTGCCAATGACGGCGGATCGAAATCGGCGCGGATCAAACCCTTGGAAGGGCTGGCCTTCTTGATTTCGGCGATCAGGCCGAAGCTCCCCGCTCTGCGCTTCGCCTCAAGCGCCGCCAAAAAACCGCGCGTCGCATCGGCATCCTTTGCCCGCGCCTTGATCTCGGCCAGCGGTACCTTCGCCTTCGCCGCCGCGATCTCGTCGCGCTTATAGGCTTCGATCTTGCGCAGGATGTCCGACAAGGTCTTATCCGTTCGAAATTTCGACGAGCTTGTCCAGCACGCCAAGCGCGCGGCCGCTGTCGATCGCCTGCGCCGCCGCCGCGATGCCGTCGGCCAGCGTCGTCGCCTTGCCGGCCACGACCAGTCCGGCGCCGGCATTCATCAGCACCGTGTCGCGATAGGCGCCGGCCGCTCCGCCCAGCATATCGCGCAATTCCTTGGCGTTATAGGCCGCGTCGCCGCCGCGCAGCTCTTCCTTGGTGTGCCGCTTCAAGCCGACGGCTTCCGGCGTCAGGGTGAAGCTGCGGATCTCGCCGCCGGCAAGCTCCGCCACCTGGGTCTCGCCCGTCGTGGTGATCTCGTCATAGCCGTCGCCATGGACGACCCAGGCGTGATCGGCGCCCAGCGCCTTGAGCGTCTCGGCCACCGGCATGATCCATTCCGGCAGGAAAACGCCGACCATCTGGCGGCTGACGCCGGCCGGGTTCGACAAAGGTCCGAGCAGGTTGAAGATGGTGCGGGTGCCGAGCTCGACGCGGGTCGGTCCGACATGCTTCATTGCCGGATGATGCGCAGGCGCGAACATGAAGCCGACGCCGGCCTCGTGGATGCAGCGGCCAATCAGCTCCGGCGAGATATCGATCTTGACGCCCAGCGCCGTCAGCACATCGGCCGAGCCGGTCAGCGAGGACAGGCCGCGATTGCCATGTTTGGCGACCGGCACGCCGGCGGCGGCGATGATGAAGGCCGAAGCGGTCGAGATGTTGACCGAGTGCGAATTGTCGCCGCCGGTGCCGACGATGTCGATGGCGCCGTGCGGCGCCTCGACACGCAGCATCTTGGCGCGCATCGTCGCGACCGCGCCGGATATCTCGCTCACGGTCTCGCCGCGCACGCGCAGCGCCATCAGGAAGCCGCCGATCTGGCCGGGCGTCGCATCGCCCGACATGATGATGTCGAACGCCTCGCGGGCTTCCTCGAAAGAAAGCGCGGTGCCGGTAGCGACCTTGGCTATGTGTGTCTTTAGCGCGCTCATCGTGTCTGTGCTTGCGAAACGGCGTTCGGATCGATGCGAACGGCATATTGCGACTGCAGCTGCGCCACCAACTGGTCGAGCAGGTCGTCGGACATGCCGGCGCCGAAGGATTTCTGCGCGTCGTCCGGCACCGCGCTGCCATCGGCGCCTGCCGGCTCGAAGACCTCGGCGACCTTGAACAGGATCTGGCCGTCGCCGGTGGGCGAGGGGATCAAACCGGTGCCGCCTTCGCCGACGCCGAACATGGCCGCAGCGCCGCCCTTGCCGAAATCGGCATCGTCGGCTTCACGCTTCAGACCACGCTTGGTCTGTTTTTCGAGCTTGAGCTCGCCAGCAATGGCGTCGAGCGTGGTGCCGGCCTTGAGGCGCTTCTCCAATTCCTGTGCCTTCGCGTTGAGCCGCTTGTCGGTCTCGGCCTCCGTCCAGTCGGCCACGACCTTCTTGCGGACTTCGTCCAGCGTGCGGTCGCGCGCCGGCGTGATCGATTGCACCTCGTAGAAGACAAAGCCATTGTCCGCGGTGGTCAGCCCCTCGTTCTCGGTATTGGGCTCCGTCGCGAACACCGACTTGATCAGCGTGGCCGATTCCGGCAGATCGTTGACGATCGTGCCGTCGGGGCGCTGGCCGGTCCGGTCGATGGCGTCGATGGTGACGACCTTGAGCTTCAGCTTCTCGGCGGCCTGGGCAAGCGAGGCGCCCGAGGCGCGGGTGTCCTCATAGCTGTCATGGACGTCCAGCAGGATCCGGCTTGCTTCGCCGAGCGCCAGGTCCTTGCGGATCTGGGCGGACACTTCCGAAAGCGGCTTCACCACCTGCGGCTTGATCTCTGTGACGCGCAAGAGCACGGGACCGAAGGCGCCCTGAACGACCGGGCTCACCTCATTGGCATTGAGGGAGAAGGCCGCATCGGCGACCGCCTTGTCGGCGATCTTGTCCTTCGACAACGTGCCAAGCAGCGTGTCGGCCGGTGTCTTACCTTCGGCGGTGATGAGCTTGTCGAAAGTGGCGCCTGCCTTCAGCGAATCGTAGGCGGCCTTCGCCGCATCCGGCGTCTTGAACACCAACTGCTCGATGGTGCGCATCTCGGGCGTCGTGTAGCGCGCAATGTTCTTCTTGTAGTCGTCGCTGACCTGCTGGTCGGTCACGGCGGACGGATCCGCGATGTCCTGGGGCTCCAGCCGGACATAGGAGAATTTGCGATATTCCGGCGCGGCGTAGTTCTTCTTGTTGGCGTCGAAATAAGCATTGAGGGCGCTGTCGGACGGCGCCTCGATCGGCTGCACAAGCGTCTTTGGCAGCACGAGATAGTCGATCGTGCGATCCTCGCCGCGGTAGAGCGAGACCGCCTTCAGGAAGGTCTGCGGCACCTTGAGGCCGTCGGAAATCGCCTCGACGATCTGCTGGCGCACAGCCACCTGCGCGCGGTTCTTGAGGTAGTCCTCAGGCCGCATGCCGAGCTGGCGCAGAAGATATTCGAAGGTCCGACGATCGAACTGGCCGCTGGGTCCCTTGAAAGCCGGATCCTCGCGCGTCAGTTCGGCCAGCCGATCCTTGGAAAGGCCGAGCCCGAGCTTGCGCGCCTGCTCGTCGAGCACGGCGCCAGAAACGAGCTGCGCCAACACCTGGTTGTCGACGCCGAGCAGCTTGGCCTGTTCTTGGGTGACGCGCTGGCCATATTGCTGCGACAGAAGGTTGAGCTGGCGATCGTAAGCGAGGCGGTACTCGTTGATCGAGACCTCCGTGCCGCCGGCAGTGATCACCGCGTGATGACCGCCCAGCACGCCTCCCACCATGCGCGTGGTCGCGCCCCAGGCGAGGAAACTCACCACCAGCAAGGACAGCAACGCCTTCGCGACCCAAGTGCCTGCCGCGCTTCTCAATATACCAAGCATGCATACTTCCGATTTTTGCGCATTTTCGCCTGCGCCGAGTCTGAAACAAGCGCAATAGCGCCCTTCCGGTCCACTGTCGATTGCTTTGTGACCTGATTTTGGTAGTGAGGGCGCTGCTTAATGTCGCTCGGAGAACGCGCCCCATGACCCCTGGAATCCGCCCGCTTGTCGCCGGCAACTGGAAAATGAACGGCACCAGCGCCTCGCTCAACGAGCTGCGGTCGATCGGCAACGGGTTCATGAGCGGGCTCGACGCGGAGACCGAAGCGCTGGTGTGCGTGCCGGCGACCTTGCTCCAGCGCGCCGCCGAGATCCTGTCGCGCACGCCGGTGCGGGCCGGCGGAGAAGATTGTCATCCCAAGGAGAGCGGCGCCTTCACCGGCGAGATTTCGGCCGAGATGCTCAAGGATGCCGGCGCAAGCCACGTGATCGTCGGCCATTCGGAGCGTCGCGAACTGTTCGGCGACAATGATGCGACGGTCCATGCCAAGGCATCGGCCGCCTGGCGGGCGGGGCTTGTGGCCATTATCTGCATCGGCGAGACGCGCGCCGAGCGAGAGGCGGGCGCCACGCTCGATGTTCTGTCGCGTCAGCTCGAAGGGTCGGTTCCGACCAGCGCTACCGCGGCGAACACCATCATCGCCTATGAGCCGGTCTGGGCGATCGGCACCGGCCTGACCCCGACAGCGGCCGACGTCGCCGAGGCGCATGCGCATATTCGCGGCAAGCTGATCGGGTTGCTCGGCGATGCCGCGGCCAGGATGCGCATTCTTTACGGCGGCTCGGTCAAGTCCTCCAATGCGGTGGAACTGCTCGGGGTCGATAATGTCGACGGCGCGCTGGTCGGCGGCGCCAGCCTGAAGGCGGCCGACTTCCTGGCGATAGCGGAAGCTTACATGAACATCTCCTAGAGACCATTTGGAAATTCTACTCCGGTGGCCATCTGGCGGCGTTTTCTGCGCTTCCGGTGCTCACGGACCTGAACGTCCGCTGCGCTCCGGTTCTCGAAACCACCACCATATGACTCGCCGGAGTGAATTTCGAAACGGTCTCTGGGCTTCCGCGGCATAAATCGTTGTATTGGCCGCATTGCTTCCCATATTCCCGGCCACGGGCTTGGAAATGCCGCCAAAGCATTGTAAGGAGCCGCCTCCAAAACACCGGTCATATGCGCGGTCGCGCAAGGCCTCGCCAGGATAAATTATGGAAACCGTACTGATCGTCATCCACCTCATGGTCGTGCTCGCCCTTGTCGGCGTTGTGCTGCTGCAGCGCTCCGAAGGCGGCGGCCTGGGCATCGGCGGCGGTTCCGGCTTCATGACCGCGCGCGGCGCCGCCAACGCGCTGACCCGAGCCACCGCAATCCTGGCGGCGGCCTTCTTCGTAACCTCGCTGGCGCTATCGATCCTTGCCCGCTACGGCGAGAAGCCGATCGACATCCTCGACCGTCCGGCGACGTCCAGCCAGGGCAAGGGCGTGCTCAACCAGCTGCCGGGTTCCAATGGGCCGGTGGGCACTTCCAAGCCCGCGGCTCCGGCCGGCAGCGCGGCTCCGTCGGGCGGCACGATGACGACCACGCCGCTCGCCAATGGCACGACCGCGCCGGCCCCGGCAACGACGCCAGCTCCAGCCGCTCCCGCGCCCGCGAATCCGGCCACGCCGCCGGCAAACAATGGCGTCACCCTGCCGGTCACCCCGCAGGTTCCGAACCAGTAGCCGGACAAGCACCGGGCCGTGATCTGTGGTTCTTTGAACACAGTCGCGGCAAATGCGCGCCCGATCACGAAGATTCAACCGGGCGTAGCGCGTGCCTCAGCTTGAGGCGACGACGGCTAATCGATTATAGAATGCGCGCGGCACTATTCGGCGTCCTTGGGGGGCGCCGGGCGACGCCGTGGGCAACTTGCTTTGAAAATCGGATCTTCGCCATGCAGCTTCGCAGCTTAATCCTTCTGGGATTCTGTGCCGTCCTCGGCATGGGTTCCACGGCCCTTGCCGGACCGGCAAATCTGGCCACGTCCCCGTCGGTTGAGAAAACCGACGCAATTCCTGTCGCCGCCAAGAGCGACGCATCGCAGCTGAGGCTTCTCAAGAAGAAGAAAAACCCGAGCTCGGACGATCTTGCGCAGATCAGCAAGCTCGAGGCCAAGATCGCGGCCGACAAGGAAGCCGCCAAGCAAAAGGCGCTCGATGCCCGCAAGATGGCGATGCGCGAGGCGGCCAAGGCCAAGGCGGATGCCGCGCGCCAGGAGTGGCTCGCCAAGAAGAGCGGTGGCCCCGAAGTCGCCGACGCCAAGCCTGCCAAGAAGACCGTCAAAGTGATCGAGCCGCTGACGCCGGTTGCGCCGATCGCTCCGATCCAGACCGCCGAGCCGATCCCGGCCGAGGCGATGAACATCACGGCCACGGGCAACAATGGCGAGCTGCGCAGCGAAAACCCCGGCCAGAAGCAGACGAGCAGCGGCGGGCTGTTCGCCGGCCTCTTCGGCGGCTCGTCGGTGAGCTCGATCAATTACCTGCCCGAGACCCGTGCGCTTGATTCTGCGCTGGCCAAGAAGGCCGCCAAGCGGCCCTTCAAGGTGAAGCCGGAATTCGTGCCGCAGGATGTTTCCTTCTCGGGCTACGAGCCTGGCACCATCGTCATCGATACCAGTGCACGCCGCCTCTACCTCGTCGAGTCGTTTTCCACTGCCCGCCGCTATGCCATCGCGGTCGGCCGCGAAGGCCTGCAGTTCAAGGGCACGGTAGCCGTCGGCGACAAGCAGGAATGGCCGCGCTGGATCCCGACGCTTGACATGCAGAAGCGCGAGCCGAAGCATTACGGCCAGTACAAGGATGGCATGCCCGGCGGTGGCGAGAATCCGCTCGGCGCGCGCGCCATCTACCTCTATGACGGCAAGAAGGACACGCATCTGCGCATCCACGGCACGATCGCGCCGCAGTCGATCGGAACCAGCGCCTCCAATGGCTGCTTCCGCATGATCAATGAGCACGTCATGGACCTCTACAGCCGCGTCAAGATCGGCACGAAGGTTGTGATTATCTAACGACCTCCATCGAACTGCCGAAAGGGCCGGCATCGCCGGCCCTTTTGTTTTGATGCATGTCGTTCTCCCAAAACTGCTTTGCACTTTTGAGCAACATGTTTCGCGAAGCCTCCCTCGGGAGCACGGCGCCATTTTGGGAAAAAGCCTTCGCGGCGGTTTTTTCTCTGGCGGAATCAATCAGGCCGCGTTAAGCGATGACTCCCATGGCGCGATATGTATTCATCACAGGCGGCGTGGTTTCCTCACTCGGAAAAGGCATCGCCGCAGCAGCTCTTGGGGCTCTTCTGCAGGCGCGAGGCTATCGCGCGCGGATCAAAAAGCTCGATCCTTACCTGAATGTCGATCCTGGAACGATGTCGCCATATCAGCATGGCGAAGTGTTCGTGACCGATGACGGTGCCGAGACCGATCTCGATCTCGGCCATTACGAACGCTTCACCGGCCGCTCGGCAAACCAGCAGGACAACATCACCACCGGCCGCATCTACAAGAACATTATCGAGCGCGAGCGGCGCGGCGACTATCTCGGCGCGACGGTGCAGGTGATCCCGCACGTCACCGACGAGATCAAACATTTCGTGCTGGACGGCAATGACGACTACGACTTCGTGCTGTGCGAGATCGGCGGCACGGTCGGCGACATCGAGGCGATGCCGTTCCTGGAAGCGATCCGTCAGCTCGGCAACGACCTGCCGCGCAACAATGCGGTCTATGTGCATCTGACGCTGATGCCCTATATCCCGACCGCCGGCGAATTGAAGACCAAGCCGACCCAGCATTCGGTGAAGGAATTGCGCGGCATCGGCATCGCGCCTGACATCCTTTTAGTGCGCGCCGACCGGCCGATCCCGAAGGAAGAGCGCAGAAAACTTTCGCTGTTCTGCAACGTGCGCGAAAGCGCCGTGATCCAGGCGCTGGATGTGCCGCATATCTACGACGTGCCTTTGGCCTATCACCAGGAAGGCCTCGATTCGGAAGTGTTGGCGGCCTTCGGCATCGACCCTGCGCCGAAGCCGCGCATGGAGCCGTGGCAAAAGCTTTCCAGCCACATCCACAATCCGGAAGGCGAGGTGACCATCGCCATCGTCGGCAAATATACCGGCCTCAAGGACGCCTACAAATCGTTGATCGAGGCGCTCTCGCATGGCGGCCTCGCCAATCGCGTCAAGGTCAAGCTCGACTGGATCGAAAGCGAGATCTTCGAGAAGGAGGATCCGACGCCCTGGCTAGAGAAGGTGCACGGCATCCTGGTTCCCGGTGGATTCGGCGAGCGCGGCTCCGAGGGCAAGATCCTGGCGGCAAAGTTCGCGCGCGAACGCAAGGTGCCTTATTTCGGCATCTGCTTCGGCATGCAGATGGCCTGCATCGAGGCGGCCCGCTCGCTGGCCGGCGTCGACCATGCGTCGTCGACCGAATTCGGCCCGACCGATGAGCCGGTCGTCGGCCTGATGACCGAATGGCTGAAGGGCAACATGCTGGAAAAGCGCCGGGCCACCGGCGATCTCGGCGGCACGATGCGGCTCGGCGCCTATCAGGCCGAACTCGCCAAGGGCTCGAAGATTGCGGAGATCTATGGCGACACGCAGATTTCCGAGCGTCACCGGCACCGCTACGAGGTCAACATCGACTACAAGCAGCGGCTCGAGGATTGCGGCCTGGTGTTTGCCGGCATGTCGCCCGATGGCGTGCTGCCGGAAACGGTCGAATATCCCGACCATCCCTGGTTCATCGGCGTGCAATATCACCCCGAACTGAAGAGCCGGCCGCTCGACCCGCATCCGCTGTTCGCCAGCTTCATTTCGGCCGCGGTGGACCAGTCGCGCCTGGTTTGAACGACCGGCCGGCACATTGGCCATGCAAACTTATGTCGCGCTGCTCTACAGCATCATTCTTGGCGAGGGGCGGCGCGTGATTATGGCCGACCTCAAGGCCATGGCGGAAAGCCTCGGGCTGAAAAACGTCCGCACGCTGGTCGCCACCGGCAATCTGGTGTTCGAGGCGCGGGCGGGCGAAATCTCAAAGCTCGAGCAGCGACTGGAAAAGGCCTTCGAAAAGACCTTCGGCCGCCATGTCGACATCATCGTGCGCGGTGCCGGGGACTGGCTGAAGCTTGCGGCCGGCAATCCATTCCCGGCTGAATCCGCGACTGCGGCCGATCAGGTTGCGGTGCGCGTGATGCGAGAACCGGCACCGGCGGATGCCGTTGAAGCGCTCCAGGCCTATGCCGCAGGCGACGAGAAGGTGCTTTGGGTCGACGGCGATATCTGGCTTGTCTTCTCGCGCGAGCGGCCGAGCTCGCGACTGCTCGCCGCCGCCAATCACAAGCGCTTCGGCGTCGGCACGTCGCGCAACTGGAACACGGTGCGCCGGCTGGCGGAGATGGTAGGCAGTAGGCAGTAGGCAGTAGGCAGTAGGCAGTAGGCAGTAGGCAGTAGGCAGTAGGCAGTAGGGTGGCATCTTCTATTGCCTGATCCCTGCTGCCTACTGCCTTGTTTCAGGCCTTGGCGGTCCTTGCACCCGCGCCAAGCGCCATGGTGCGCAGGACGTAGTAGACGGCGCCCGCGATCGCCACGCCGAAGAACCAGCCATAGACGCCCCACCAGGACGGCAGCCAGTTGGTGAAGTTGGGCAGGATCGAGGAGAAGATCGCGCCGATGCCGGCGGCGATGAAGGCGCTGACATGCCAGCCGCTCTGGAAACGGAACTCGCCGTCCTCGCGATAGAGCGCCTCGACGTCGACCTCGCTTTTGCGGATCAGATAGTAGTCGACCATCATCACGCCGAAGATCGGTCCCATCGTCGCGCCGATGATGTTGACGAAAGAAGCGGCGCTGCCTTCCCATGGCGCGAAGGGATAGAGCACCAGGGCGATCAGCGCCGCGATGTAGCCGCCCTTCTTGAAGTCGATCTGGCGCGGGAACACGTTGGAGAAGTCAAAGGCCGGCGAGACGAAATTCGCAACGACGTTGATGCCCAGCGTCGCCACCGCGAAGGTCAGCGCGGCAAGTGCCGCCAGGAACCAGCTGTCGAACTTGGCCGAGATCTGGTCGGGATGCAGTAGCACCTCATGGTAGACGTCGTAGGCGGCGATCGTGGTGACGCCGGCGACCAGCGAGAACAGGATCAAATTGACCGGCAGGCCCCAGATGTTGCCCTTGCGAAGTGCTGCATTGTCCGGCGCATAGCGGGCGAAGTCGCAGAAGTTGAGATAGAGCGCAGAGAAATAGGTCACCCAGATCGCTGCCACCGCGAACAGCGCGGTCCAGGATCCAGGCTCGCCCGGAACGCCGGCGTCCTTGGTCTTGTCCAGCAGCACATTCATCGGGATGTCGCTGGTGAAGGCGAAAGTGCCGGACTTCACACAAAGAAAAATGGCCAGGATCAGCATCATGACCCAAACGGCCGGGCCGGCCCAGTCCTGGAAGCGGCGGACGGTTTCCATGCCCTTCTGGATGATCAGCAACTGCAGCGCCCAGATGATGACGAAGCAGATCACCTCGAGCGTGGAATGACCGAGCATGTGCGAGCTCTTGTTGAACTCGTCGAACCATTGCAGACGCGTCAGCAGCGCGACGATCGCGCCCGACGCCGCGGCCGTCTGCGCGCCGTACCAGAAGCAGGCGACGATGGCGCGCACCAGGGCCGGGATGTTGGCGCCCCAGATACCGAAGGAGGCGCGGGCAAGCACGGGGTAGGGCACGCCGGTCTTCACGCCGGCATAGCCGACCAGGTTCATCAGCGCGTAGATGATCAGCGAGCCGATGCCGATGGCGATGACAAAGTTGACGAAACCGCCGCAGAACAGAAACAGGCTGGCTGCCAGATAGTAGCCCCAGAGGCTGTGGACGTCCGACGTCCAGACGTTGAAGATCGAAAACGGTCCCCAGTTCCTGACCGTTGCGGGAGCCAGATCCTCATTGTAGAGGTCGGGCGATGCGCCTTGAATGGTCATTGCATGTGTTCCCCTTTTTGCAAAAACGCGCCCTCACGCGTTTAACCGCGGAGGTTAAGCCTGACGCAGGGGAACCGGCAAGCAATCCATTTGCCGGCTTTCGCCTTAAAGATATTCAATGAGAATCGCCCTTATCCGCTGATCTCGGTGGGCGTCGAGCTTGAGTCGCGACGGTGCGTTCGGGCCCGGGCGGGCTGGTTCCAAACTTTTCCGACGGCAACCAAATTTGTTTGGAACTGATTCGCAATACGTGCGTTTATTGCGGTTCGGCTGCATTGCAGTCGACCGGGAGGATAACAATGGATCGCTTGCATTTCTTTACCCCAGTGCGAATTGCGCGTGGGCAGGGCTACCCTGTGGAGGAAGTCGATAGCGTCTCCGAGGCGATGGTGTTCCTGCGGAAATGGCCAACGGGACGACGCGGCCCGGTTTATCAATGCGCCCTTAATTGCTGCGCGGCGGCACTGTCGGGCAAGATGTCGGCCGAGGAAGCGCGGAAAGCCTTTGTCGGCTTTGCTCGGATCACCCGGCTGCTCGACGATGACATGGCGCTGCCGCTGGGTGGCGCGTCGATGGACAATGTCCACGCCCTGAGGCGCTAGGGCGAGCCAGCATTTCGCAAATTTGAGAACGCTGCGCCTGACCTGCGCGGCGGCTGTCTCGGTTTAACCAGCCTGCTCCTCTCCGTGACCAAAAGAGTGGACCAGCGCGAAGAGGCGGTAGTTGCGCCCACTCAGCCGCAGGCGGGAACAAAAAAGGCCATCCAGATAAATGCGGAGATGGATGGCCTCTTTTGCAATACTGCAAAGCTTAATAGGCCTTCTTGGGGGCTGCCTTCTTCGCGGCGCTCCTCTTGTGCTTAACCGGGCACTTGTGCTTCTTGGTCACCTTGCAGGCCTTCGTGACGTGCTTCTTCTTGGTCATAGCATCCGAAGCGGGCGCAGAGCTGGTTGCGGCCGTCGCTGCCGGCGCTGGCTTTGTAGCCGCGGCGGCGGCGTTAGGACCGAGAACTGGCATCGAGACGGCGAGCGCGAATGCAAGACCGACGGCGGACAGAAGAGACTTTTTCATGTGCCTGTTCCTTGTTTGGCAAGTCGGGTTTGAGCGTCACTCATCAGGATCGATGGGTGTCACTCCGAGCAGCTTCAAAGCTTTCGCGAACATACGGATCCCCTGCGCCTCTTTCTTCTTGGCGCAGTACCGGTTTCCCTTTCTTTGAAGAGCCTTCGCCGCGGTGACCTGCGTTGCCGCGGCATGCATTTTGAGGGCTTCGTCAACTTGACGGCTGAGATTGGTGCAGCGCTCGGTCCGGGTGAGCGGGGCCACCTTTGAGGTGGGGACTCCGGTCGCTGCCGCGGTAAGCGACAAGCTGAGCAACGCACCCATCAAGTTGATCGAGATTCTGTGCATCGCTTGTCGCAAACCCGAGCAAGTGCAGCACTGCTGCAGCCGATGAACTGACCCTCTTGAGCATTGTACGCTTGAATGATTTCTGGAGTTTTTCCTGGATGTTTCTGGATTGTGTCTGGCGGGAAACGTTCGTCCCGCCGGATGTTCCGACCGCAGCCCTCGATAGCGTCTCCGAGGCGATGGTGTTCCTGCGGAAATGGCCAACGGGAAGACGCGGACCGGTTTACCAATGCGCGCTGAATTGCTGCGGCGGCACTGTCGGGCAAGATGTCGGGCGAGGAAGCGCGAAAAGCCTTTGTCGGCTTTGCCCGCGTCACCCGGATTCTCAACGACGACCGAGCAAACTGTGCTCGCCGGTCAGGATCATGCGCAGAGAGTCAGAGACGACTGATCGTTGCTCGGGCTGACGTTACAGGTGCGCTATTTCACGGACCGATTCACCAGGGAACTTGGCTGCAGCCCGTGGGCAGCACCTTGCCTGTTTGAGCAAGAGGAACCCGGGCCAGTCCCATTTTCATAGGACAGATCCGTGCAAGAGAACTCTGCGTCCCTGAGCAGGAGCAATGGCGAGTTGAAGTGCCGGCCTGCCAGCCGAATTGCGCGCGCTTATGAAAGAGATTGGACTTCCTGTCACGGATTGGGGCAAACTTGATGGTCGAGCCGTGCGCTCGCCATCGGGGGTTCGAGTCGGAAGAGCGCTACCGCCTTCCCCCCCACTCGCCGTAGGTGGGAAACAAGGACGGAATCCTGATCGAAAGGAACACGCAATGGCAAAGAATGCGATTTGGAGGCCGCAGCCGCTTCTACGCCGAGACCTTTCCCGACAGCGCGATGGATGCCCTTCACCGTGCACGGTCGCGACCGCGCCGAAGTGATCCGCTGTACATCGGGTCTTCCGCTTGCAGTGGTTCCCTGCTTAATTCCAATAAATCCGCACCAACTATAGAGTTGTCACGTGATACCGATCTACATTGGGTATGACCCACGCGAATCCCGAGTTCTAGAGGTAGCGCGATGGAGCGCCTATCGGCGGACAAGCAGGCCGTTGCAGATACAGCCACTCGTGCTCAAAGAGCTTGAAGCTCAAGGAATCATGAAGCGACCGATGGAGGTTCGTGATGGGAAGCTCTGGTGCCCGATTTCCGAGGCACCGATGGCGACCGAGTTTGCCATATCGCGCTTTGCCGTTCCGTTCATGAGGCAAGGCGGCTGGGCCATGTTCTGCGATTGTGACGTCCTGTTTCTGAAGGATCCAGTCAAGCTGCTCGACCTAGTCGATCCTTCCTACGCGATTATGGCGGTTAAGCACCGGCAACGCGAATCCGAAGCGGTCAAGATGGACGGACAAACGCAGACGTTTTATCGCCGCAAAAACTGGTCGTCGGTCGTTTTGTGGAATCTAGATCATCCGTCCAACAAACGGTTGACCAACGAGATGCTCAATACGTGGCCTGGACGTGACCTCCACGCCTTCAAATGGCTTGAGGACCATGAGATCGGGGAATTACCTTTGGCATGGAACTACCTCGTAGGGGCTTCGGCTTCGGAACTCGACCCCGCCGATGTCTCGCTGGCGCACTACACGCTCGGCGGTCCTTGGTTTGCTGGCTGGTCTGGCGCCACGCAATGGGACGAATTGTGGAGCCGAGAAGAGAGCATTCTGCGCGCGTTTGAGGAACAGGCGGTTCAGATTCCCCCATGAAAACTCCGCTTTTGAAGCACTTGCCAACCTTCTCAAAGCCCATTCTTCGTTTGCCCAGGGTCACGGGTCCGGCTTTGGTGATGGGGTCGGCGCCGAATTTTCGCCTCCCCGAGGGACATGGTGCCGATTGGGCACTTGTGACCGTCAACGCTTCCCAGCTTTTGGCGGAAACCTTCGGTCTTCCCGTTCCTGATGTCGCCCTGATACGTCGCGGCATTTTAGTCGGTGCGGGCGAGCAGGATTGTTACAAGCGTGATTTGTTAAAAGGACGGCAGGCAAAGCATCTGATCATCCCGGTTTGGACGGACGTCGAGGACAAGCTGAAAGCCGGTTGTCGCACCTTCAACTATCGTTATGACACCTTGCAAGCGCTTACCAAATGGCAGCTTGCCAACATCGTCTGGCGGCTTAGCGGCAAATATCATGTGTCCCGCCGTTGGCACCGGAAAATCTCCACCGGAGTTTTCGCAATCATCCTGGCGCGTTTCGCTGGTTTCGCTCCTGTTGTGGTCAGCGGGTTTTCCCTGTCCCAGGCCGGGCACGGATACGACACCCGAAATGCCTTTCGATATCACGCCGACGAAGATGCGGCTTTGCTTCGACTGGTCGTGAGAAGAGGAGAGCCAATCTACGCAGAGGATAGAGACTTCGCTGCAGAAACTGGATTGCCCTTGTGGCAGGGACAGATGCCATGACGAGTGTTTCTTAGAGAACCCGCAATATTGGCCTATTCCGAACTTTACTAGCAAGATGAGCCGGCTCCAGCGTTGAAAATAGGATAAAGATTTCTCGGAATGCGAGCCGGAAAACGAGCAGTATCATCCGCCTTCAGGAGTTCGATGCGCTGAATACTTCGATGGTTGATCGGCGGACTATTAAGTCCGTTCTCGTTATTCAGACGAAGTACATCGGGGACGTCATTTTGACCTCCGTGCTCGTGCGAAATCTGCGCCTCGCTTACCCAAACGCTGCTATAGCCATGCTTTGCGCTGCTGGTCTGCGAGACTTCGTAGTCACTCAGAATATCGCAGACGAGGCCATCGGATTCGACCGTCGAAGTTCTGGTAGAAGCCTACTTCAGCGAGTGAAGGAATACTCAAGCTTGGCTGCTGACCTCCGCCGTCGACAATTCGATCTCACCATCGATGTGGCTGACTCCAAAACATCAAGGATAATGCAAAGGGTAATCGGCGCCCCGCTGCGCGTTGGATACAATCCCCCGGACAGGCCCCTGAAATTTTGGGAAGTTCAGCCTGCCAACATATTTGCTGACGCACGCGGCCATGGAGGCGCACACTATTTGTACCGATATCTGTCCCCGCTTGAAGCGCTTGGGATAGAAATATGCGAAGTGACACCGAGGCTTGAACCCACACCAGTCGGGCGAAGCGCGTCTGCCCAGGTTCTGGCGCGAAGCAATCTGGCTACAAAAGCTTTCATCGCAGTACACGCTGGAGCAGGGTTCGAAGGGCGGCGTTGGCAACCTGAACGCTTCGCTGCAGTAATCGACGAGGTTTATACAACGACGGGCCTGCGGTCACTGCTGGTCGGTGGACCTGATGAAAGCGCAACCGCCCAAGCAATCTTGAATATGGCAATGTCACCTTTGATGAGCGTTGTTGGGGAGCTCTCGCTTGAGACACTAACTGCTTTGCTTGCAGATGCATTTATCTTTCTGGGAAACGAGAGCGGCCCAATGCACCTGGCCGCGTCGGTCGGAACCCCGGTTGTGGGCCTGTATGGCCTCACGCCACCCGACATATGGGGGCCTTTGGGGGTGCTTCACCGCACCGTTGAGCCGCCGTTGCCTTGCCAATGTGTTGCGCCCGATTTGTGCAAACACGGCAACGCGAGCGCTGTCTACTGCGTTCATCGACTGCCAGTTGCCAAGGTCGCTCAAGCGACACGAGACCTGATAGATGCAGTGAGACAACAGGCGAATGAGGCCGCCAATTGAACGTACTCGCTCCGGCAGGAGACAGCCATCACCGGCCCCGCGTGACCATACCAATGCAACGAGCTATTGGGATGCTTCAACCAGGCGTCGGAGCAATGGGTAATCCTTCAGATCCTTGTAAGGCGTGAGGTCTAAATCCCCCGGCACGCAGCGAAGCTGTTCGTCATCGATCGCTTTCTCATGGGCCTTGATGACGCTTTGGTAGTGTCGCCAGGTCAGACCAGCCCCTCTGACGGCGTCTCTTTCGATGCGCGAGGCGATTTGATGGGCGTGCAGATAATGAAGGCGCAACTCGTCCAAGAGAGCTTTTTCAACAATTTCGTGGCACACTAGAAACGGTTCGAGGCGCACGTCCTTGCCTCTCCATCTGATGGTGCGCGGCAGATGTCGGTCGATGTAAATCTTCGTTGCATCGCTGCTGTACCCAGCAATGTAGGGAATATCGAACTCGTGGCTGACCTTAACTCGTCGATGAAGTGCAGATACGACATCAGACAGGACCAGGTCGCTGATATCTTCAGAGCTATGGCGGACCTCGTCGGCTAATTTCAAGTCCGCTCCTGCTATTTGGCGGCCGAAGCGCCCGCCCCAAGGCGAACGCCTGAAATACTGGGCCGAACCGCATCGATCTGATTGAGAAGCGCGGCCTTGACGGACTTACGACTTTGCATGGATTTGTGGCCTTGTTCCCCAACCAAGACCATCCAACTTGGTCCAAGGGGAAAAGTTCCTCGGCATCCAAAATGCAAAACGCCGGTCTAAAAGAACGCGGTGTGGCTGGCGCTCATCCTGTCGGGCGTCACCTTTTTCATCTTCCTGCTCATGCTGGCTCCGGCGGGCGCGGTCGTCTACTTGCTGCCGGGCCGTTTTAGCGGCTGGGGCTTCGTGCTGGTCATCGTGTTCGCCTGGGCGCTGAAAGCGGCTTTCATGGAACCCTTCGCCATCGCCTCGCTGATGCAGGTCTATTTCAAGGCGATCGAGGGCCAAGTGCCGAACCCCGAATGGGATCACAGGCTCTCCGAAGCGTCGCGCCAGTTCCGCGACCTCAAGAAGCAGGCGGCGTCGTCTTTCGGCGCGAGGCCGGCGGCAGCGTCACCGTAATCCCGGCCACGTCCTCACCCTGCCAGGAGTGCTCCAATCTCTTCAAGCCGGCGCCGGTACACGCCAGCGGGGGCCGCTTGCCGGGCGCTGATTCATTAAAAGCGGCAGTGGTTTGTGAATCAGGATCGGCGCCAGCGCAACGCCGCTCGATAGCGACCGGAATAGAGCGGTTTTGGACACCTTCCGATTGGCGATGTCAAGCGTGCAGGCGGAACATTTTAGCTAACTTGAATGTTTCATCTCCATGACGAAATTGTCCGATCTCGGGCCACCGATATTCGGCAAACGACCTGACAAGCCTAAGGCGCGCGACTATGTGACCAGCTATGTGTGCCCGGTCTGCTGTCAGATTGTCGATATGACCGACCTCAGGCAGCTTGTATGGCATCGGCAGCCCAAGCATGAGGCACTAGAAATAGACGAGTAGCCGATTAGTTGGATGGGTTCTTGCTCACAAGAAGCGGGTTGATCCAGACGATTGTGCCCTGCGGCGCTTCGAAAGCGCTCGCAGCGGGTCAACTTCGTCGGGTAGTGCCATCATCGAAGGTTCAAAACCTCTCTATGGCCAGGAATTCACGCTGTTCCCGGTCTCCTTGGCTAGGCGGCGCCGATCGCACAAGCGGTCAAACACCCGCTGGACAAATCCAGATCAGCGGGCCAGTAAACACAGGCGCTCGGCGCCATGCAGTTGAGTGAGTGTACCGACCGTTTTCATCAAGGGCGAAGAAAGCATCGCGAGACATAAGGTTAAGAGGCCTTGTCCTCGTCGAGATGGTCGCGAAGCATGCTCAACGGAAGCAGCGCGTTCGGCGCATGCCTGAGCACGGCGTGAAAAGGTATAACGCCGGGGCGGGCATAGGGAATGGACAGGCTGTCCGGGTCGGCACCCGCCGCCCAACTGGCCACGACACCGCCCATCGCCGTCGTCATCGCGATGCCGCGCCCGTTGCAGGCGAACCCGGCGATCATGCCGGGACCAAGATCGACAAGATGCGGCAAAAAATCGGGCGCCACGGCGGCCATTCCGGACCAGGCATATTCGATCGGCGAGATATCCGGCAGATCGAGTTTTTCGGCAAGCCGCCTGTGGATTGCGCGGGGCACACGCTGTTCGGAGCCCGGTCCGAAAACATGCATTCCACCGCTGATCAACCGGTTCTCGGCGTCAAAGCGGAAGGTGAAGAGATTTCGCCTCGTATCCGAGACGCATTGATTGCCGGGAAGCAGGCGGCCGCGAAACCACGCCGGCAACGGTTTTGTCGCCAGCTGGAAGATGCGCAGTGGAAAATATGTTCGCGCCAGCTGCGGAAAGAGATCGCCGCCATAGGCGTTGGCCGCCACGAAAACCTTGCCCGCACGGGCCGATCCGCACTCGGTCGCCAACCGGTAGCCGTCGGCCTCGCGAGCGATCTTTCGGACGCGCGTGTTCTCGAAGATGCGCGCGCCTTGAGCTTCGGCGGCGTCTGCCAGGCCGCGCGCATATTCGACCGGGTTGATCACCCCGCCGGAGCGATCCATCCAACCGCCTGCATACCCTTTGACGCCGGTCAGGGCCGTCACCTCGTCCCGATCTAGAATGACGGCTGGGCATCCCCTGGCCGCCCATTGCCGGGCGCGCGCCTGGACCTTCGCGAAAGCCTGCGCCGTCGGCGCAGGCTGGATCCAGCCGCTCCGGTCGGCCGCGCAATCGATCGCATGGCGCCGGACCAGGTCGAAGACCAGATCGCCGCTGCCACAGGCAAGGTTGATCAACCTTTCGCCGCGCTCGGCGCCAAGCTGCGCCACGATGTCGGCCGGGTCCTTCTTGGCGAAATTCGGCACGACGAAGCCAGCATTGCGGCCTGTTGCGCCCCAGGCCAGGATCTGTGCTTCAAGGAGGGCGACGGAGAGTCCTTTCTGGGTCGCGTGCAATGCGGCCGACAGGCCGGAAAAGCCGCCGCCGACGATCGCCAGGTCGGCATCGAGGGCGCCATCCAGGATGGGCCGGTGCCGCCGGTTGCGCGCGACCGCATGCCAAAGCGAGATGTCGTTCATGACGGCTTTCGTTGTCCGAGCCGGAAGCGACGGCGCTGCGTCATGTTGCCGAACAGACCGTTGGGCCGAAACAGCAAGATCAGGCATAGCATAACGCCGATCGCCACGATCTGGAGGGAGGCGGCGCGTGCTTGCTGCTCGGGGGCGAAGAGCGTGGCGGTGAGCGCGCCCGAGCCGGCCCAGATCGCCCAGACGAGGATCGAGCCGACGAGGGCGCCGATGTTACTGCCGGAACCGCCGACGATCAGCATGACCCAGACTTGGAAGGTCAGCATCGGCGCATAATTGTCGGGCGCGATGAAGCCGATGAAATGCGCCTGCACAGCCCCGGCGAAGCCCATCAGCGCGCCCCCAACGGCAAATGCCTGGACGCGGTAGAAACGGGCGCTCTTGCCGAGCGAGATGGCGGCGCGCTCCGGCGCCTGTTCTAATCGAACACCAGGCGCCGTCCTCAATCCGGGTGCCGGTTGAAGCGATCGACGCTGAAATCGTCGAGCGGCGTTTCGCAACGGCCGGTCGTGATCAGTTCGGCCATTGCCTCGCCGACGCCCGGGCCGAGCTGAAAGCCATGTCCGCTGAAGCCGAAGGCATGGAACAGGCCCGGCGTCGTCATGGAACGCCCCATGACCGGCAGCATGTCGCGCACATAGCCCTCGCAACCAGACCAGGTGCGGATGACAGCCACCTTTGCGATTGCCGGCAGGAGCCGCGCGACCGCGCGCAATTGCGCCGGCAAGCGCATCGGGTCAGCGGCCGCATGGCCCGGATCGAGGTCCACCGAAACCCTTTCGGCCGCGCCGCCGAAGACGATGTTGCCACGCTCGACTTGGCGCAGATAGGCGCCATGCTCCCTGTCGCGGGTCCAGATGCCGACAACCGGCAGAATCCGATAAGGCAGCGGCTCGGTCACCCCCATCTGGGGTCCTCGGGCGTCCAGCGGAACCGCTTCGCCGAACTGCGCGGCAATGCGCGCGCCCCAGGCCCCGGCGGTGTTGAGCAGACACGCCCCGGCGAAGGCGCCCTTTGAACTGGCGATGCGAAAACCGGAGTCCGTGCGCTGGATCTTTTCGATCCTTGCATCCTCGACGATCGTCGCGCCAAGCTTGCGAGCCGCTTCAGCGAAGGCCGGTGCGATCAGCCGCGGATTGCCGCTGCCATCCTGTGGTGAGAACGACGCGGCGATAGCGTCGGGACCGAGGCCAGGAAAGCGCGCATGGATCTGGCGCGGACTAAGTTCCTCCAGCTCCAGCCCCCAGGGGCGCGCGGTCTCGGCATAGGCCCGCATGTCGGCCAGACCGCCCTCATCGAAGATCAGCCGGATATGGCCGGTGGCGCGGAACTCCACGTCGCGGCCAAGCAGCTTTTCGGCCTCACCCCAAAGCCTGAGCGAGCGGTGAGCCAGGGGAAGCTGGGAGAGATGCCGCCCGCTTCGCCGGATGTTGCCGAAAGAGGCGACCGTCGCCCCGCTGCCGACCCGGTTGCGCTCGATCAGCGTCACGCGCGCGCCACGCCTGGCGAGAAAATAGGACGAAGCCGTCCCCATCAGGCCGCCGCCCAGCACGATCACATCCATAGTCATTCCTTAGCGCAGAGCGGCAGATCCTTGGACCCATCCATCTTGTCGGCGCCGCGACATTGCGTCAAAGATGAGTTTGGGCGGAAGCCATAAGCTCGACCTATGGAGTTCGGATTTGCGGGCCCGTCAGCTTGAAGTGTTCATCGCCGTCATGCGCGCAGGCACGGTGACGGCCGCGGCGCGGATGCTCAACATTTCACAGCCCGCGCTCAGCCAGATCCTTCTTCATGCCGAGGACGAACTTGGCTTCACCTTGTTCGAACGGGTCAAGGGCCGGCTGCGGCCGACGCCTGAGGCGCTCGAGATCTTCGCTGATGCCGAGCGGCTGTCGGCGGGGCTGGAAGGTTTGCGCCGCAAGACCACCGACCTGCGTCTCGGGCGGACAGGGCTGGTGCGGGTCGCGGCTTCGCCGCCGCCGGCCATGGCGATATTGCCGCGCGCCTTCACCGCATTCCGGGCGCAGCACCCGGAGATCTTGCTGCGTTCCCATAGCGCGCCGATCGCCGCGATCGTCGACATGCTGCGCGCCGGCGACGCCAGCCTGGGTGTGGCCTTGGACGATCGGCTGCCTCCCGATATCGAAGCGGAGGTGATCGGCAGCGTCGGCTTCGTCTGCCTGCTGCCTGCCGGGCATTCACTGCAGAAGAAAGCCGAGCTGACGCTTGCCGACCTCGCCGCAGAAGAGCTGATCTCCTATCGCGGAAACACCCGTCCCGCCGACGAATTGGTCCACGCGGCCCGCGCGCAAGGTGTGGCGCTATCACCGTCGCTGGAGATCGACGCCTCTATCTCCGCGATCGGTTTCGTCCAGGCCGGTTTGGGCGTCGGCCTCGTCGACGCGCTGCTTCCCTGGCGCCAGTTCGCCGGCCTTGCTGTCAGGCCGTTGGCGGCCGGACCGGAATTTCCGATCGCGCTGCTCACGTCGCGTGCCCGGGCCTTGTCGCGCGCCGACGAGATGATGCGCGAGGAAATCCGTACGGCCTGTTCCGCCGTTCTGGGTGAGCATCGCGCCAAGGCATAAGCAGGACTTATATCCTTCCCCCTCATCCGTCTTGGACGCTGACCGTCCGCTCGTGCGAGTTTTGGTCGGCAGACAGGAAGGGACGCATCATGGAAGGTGCCATCGCGGCGGACGAGGTGCAGAATGAAGCTGACTGGAAGGTCGGCGTCGATATTGGCGGGACATTCATCGATTTCTGCGCGCTCGAAGCAAGCTCCGGCCGCGTCACGTCGCTGAAGGTGCTGACGACGCCGGAAGATCCAGGCGCCGAGCTGATGACGGGACTCACCCTTCTGGCCGAGCGCGAGGGCTTTGACCCGGCCTGTGTAACGCGCTTCGTGCACGGCACGACTGTCGGCATCAACACGATCATCCAGCGCAAGGGCGCGCCGCTGGCGCTGTTCACCAATGCCGGCTTCGAGGACGTGATCGAGCTCGCGCGGCTGCGAATGCCGGACATGTATTCACTGTTCTGCTCGCGGCCCGATCCGCTGATCTCGCGCGACATGGTCTTCGGCATTCCAGCCCGCATGCGTGCCGATGGGAGTGAATCACAAGCGCCGGACATGGCGGCGGTGGAAAGCGCGGTCGCTGCGGCGAAATTGAACGGAGCGCAAGGGATCATCGTGTCCTTCCTCCATGCTTGGCGCAATGCCGCGCAGGAAGCCTCGGTCAAGGCCACGATCGCCCGTCTGGCACCGGACGTCTTCGTCTTCACCTCTGCCGAAGTGTGGCCGGTCATCCGCGAGTATGAACGCAGCTCGACGGCCATTCTCAATGGCTATGTCCATCCGCGGGTCTCGAGCTATCTGACGGCGCTGGAAGAGCGGCTGAAGAGCCGCGGCGTGCCGGCGCGCCCGATGCTGACGAAATCGAATGGCGGGCTGATGAACGCCGCCGAAGGCAAGCGCGCTTGCGTGAATATGCTTTTGTCGGGAACGGCTTCCGGCGTCATCGGCGCCTCGTGGCTGGCGCGTCAGGCCGGCGAGGACAAGATCCTTACCCTCGACATCGGCGGGACGTCGGCCGACTTCGCGCTGATCATAGACGGCGAGGCGCAGTTCGGGACCGGCGAGCTGATCGGCGAATTCCCGCTCCACATCCCGTCTGTGTCGGTGAGCTCGATCGGCATCGGCGGCGGCTCGATCGCCAGTGTCGATGCGCAAGGCGTGCTGCGGGTCGGGCCGGAATCGGCTGGCTCGGCACCGGGACCGGCATGCTACGGCCGCGGCGGCGAACGGGCGACGGTGACTGACGCAATGGTGGTATGCGGCTGGCTCGGCCACAGCGAGATGGCCTATGGCCAGCTCCGGATCGATACTGGATTGGCGCATCGCGCGCTCGGCGAGCTTGCCGCCCGGCTCGGCCGCACGGTCGAGCAGACCGCGCAGGCAATCATCGACATCGCGGTGTCGGAAATGTTCGTGGAGGTCGAGAAGCTCGCCTCGCGCGCTGGCGTCGACCTGCGCGATTTCACGCTGATGCCTTTCGGCGGCGGCGGCCCGATGCTCGGCGCCTTCCTTGCCCGCGAACTCGGCATGAAACGCGTGATGGCGCCGCGCCGCCCCGGCGTGGTCTCGGCACTCGGCGGGTTGGTGGCGGATCTGCGCGGCGATTTCATCCGCACGATCTTCAGCCCGCTGTCCGCAGCGTCGCTTCCCACCATCCGCGAGGCCTTCGAAGCGCTTGCGGGTGAGGGGCGTCATTGGCTCGCAGCGCAGGGGCATGGCGCGGCCGCGGAACTCAATCTCTTCTGCGACATGCGCTATGTCGGCCAGAGCTATGAGATCGAAGTCGTCCTTTCGCCGCAATGGCTGGCGGATGGCGATATGGCGGCGATCGTGGAGGCTTTTCACCTCACCCATCAGCAGCTCTACGATTTTCACGATCCGGACGGCGATATTGAGCTTGTGAACATCCGGCTGTCCGCCATAGGCGCAGGGCCGAAACTTTCCTTCCCGCAAACCGATGAGGTCGACGCCCCGGCCAATCCGACGCGCCGGCTCCCGGTCTATACGGGCCTCGGCGTCGAGACCGTCGACCTTCACGACCGGCAGACCCTCATGCCTGGCAGCACGTTCCGTGGGCCTGCCGTGGTCGTTCAGGAAGACACCACGTTTGCGATCCCCGCGGGAGCGCAGGCACGGGTCGACCGCCATCTCAACCTTCTGCTGACCTTCCCGGAGTGATGCGATGTTCGACCGGACAAACCTTCAGGTTTTGGCGAACCACGCCCGCGCGGCCGCCGAGAACATGGCGCACACGCTGCACCGCACCGCGCACTCTGCCTTTGTGAAGGAGACTCAGGATTTTACCGTAATGCTGATGGACCGTTCGGGGGCGACGTTCGCCGTGCCGATGGAACTCGGCGCCACCTGGTATCCGGGACTTTCCTATCATCGCGCCATCGCGATGGTCAGCGACTACCGGCCGGGCGACGTCGCCTTCACCAACGATCCCTATTCCGGCCACGTCGCCACGCACGCGCCCGACACGCATTTGTGGAAACCGGTCTTCGTCGGCGGCGAGATCGTCGCCTGGACTGGAGGGCACATCCACAACACCGACATGGGCGGGGCGGTGCCGGCTTCGCTGAGCCGCGCGCTGACCGAAATCCATCAGGAAGGCATCCGCTTTCCTCCGATGAAGCTGATGAGGGAGGGCGTCTTCGACGAGACGATCCTGCGCATCATGAGCACCAATGTGCGCAAGCCTGACCTCAACATCGGCGATATCAAGGCGCTGGTCGGCGCACTCAGCACCGGCGAACGCAAGATCCAGGCGATGGTGCGGAAGTTCGGCAAGGCCGGCTTCGTCGAAGGCGTTTGCGCGCTTCTCGACCATGCGGAGGCGCAGGCGCGCGACGTGCTGCGCGGCATGCCCGACGGCACATGGGAATTCGCCGACTATGCCGACGAGGATTCGGTCGAGGCCAATCCTTGCCGGCTGAAGCTGACGCTGACGATCAGGGGCGACGAGGCGGTGCTCGACTTCACCGGCTCCGATCCGCAGCTCGGCTCCTCGCTCAACGTGCCCTCGGGCGGCGACCCGCGCCACACGATGCTTCTGGTCGGCGTCTACTATGTGCTCTACACTTTGAACCCGAAGATCCTGCTCAATACGGGCCTCACCCGCCCGTTTACCTGCATCACGCCCCTCGGTTCGGTGCTCAATCCGGTCCACCCGGCCGCCGTGGGCATGCGCTCGCTCACCTGCGCCCGGTTGCGGTCGGTCATCTTCGGCGCTTTCTCGCAGGCCGTGCCGGAGCGGCTGCCCGCTGCGCCGGCCGGCAACAACTGCATCATCAACGTCATGACGACGGACGAGCGCACCAGCCGCACCGTCATCGCGGCGGTGAACCCGGTGGTGGGCGGCGGCGGGGCAATGCCGCATCGCGACGGCACGAACGGTTCGGGCGCGGATGCGGCCTATCTGAAGAACACGCCGATCGAGATCACCGAGACCGAGACCCCGGTCGAATTCGTCAGATATGGCCTCGCCGAGGATAGCGGCGGCGCGGGGCGCTGGCGGGGCGGGCTGGCGACCGAGATGGCCTTCCGTGTCTTCGCACCCGACTCCAGGATCACGGCGCGCAACCGCGACCGCAGCTTCTTCCGTCCCTGGGGCGTGCTGGGCGGCAAGGCGGCCGGCCTTTCGGACATGGTCGTCAATCCGGGGACCGAGCATGAGCGGCGGCTGGGCAACATCGACACGGCGGTGTTGCAGCCAGGCGACGTGCTGGAAATCCGCTCCGCCGGGGGCGGTGGGCGTGGCAATCCCTGTCAGCGTGAGCCGTGGCAGGTCGCGCAGGACGTGCGGCGCGGCTATGTATCGGCGACAGCGGCCGAGCGTGACTATGGCGTCATCTTTCGCGGCAGCGCGGTCGACGAGGAAGCGACGGCGCGGCTGCGCGCGCAGCGGGAGCCCGCCACCGGCCATTTCCATTTCGGCCCCGAGCGCGACGGCTACGAAATGCACTGGACGCCGGCCGCCTATGACCGGCTCCACTCCTTCCTGGACGCCTTGCCGATCCACTGGCGGTTCTTCGCCAAGACCGAGGTCTTCCGCCGCATGAAGGGACGCTCCGGGCCGGAGGGCGTTCAGGCGGCCTTCGATGCCGTCTGCGAGCGTTTTCCCGAACTGCCGCGTCCTCAAGCCTTGCAACAGGCTGCCGAATGATCACGGCGGGCCGCATCGTCCGGCTGGCGGAGCGCGACCGGGCAGAGGTGCGTTTCTTTCTCGACGGACAAATGTGTCGCACGCTGGCCGGTGACACCGTGCTGACGGCTATGCTGGCTTCGGGACGCACGTTGCGAACATCCGAGTTTGGACCCGAGCCCCGCGCGGGCTTCTGCCTGATGGGAGCCTGCCAGGATTGCTGGGTGTGGCAGGAAGAGGGACTGCGCCTGCGGGCCTGCTCCACGGTTGCCGCCGAAGGCATGCGGTTGCGCACGACGCCGCCGGAGCGCTGGCCGTGAGCGAGGCCGCAGCGCTGCGCATCGTGATCGTGGGCGCCGGTCCTGCCGGCATACGTGCCGCCGCGACGCTGGTCGATGCCGGCTTCCATCCGATCGTGATCGACGAGGGGCAGCGCGCAGGCGGCCAGATCTATCGTCGCCCGCCTGCCGGGTTTACCCGCACGCCCGAGCAGCTCTATGGAACCGAGGCGGCCAAGGCGCGCGCTGCACGCGCTCTTCGACCAACTGGTAGGCGAGGGGCGACTCACCCATTGCGCCGGCAGGTCGGTTATTGCCGTGCATGAGGGGCGGCTGCATGTGCTGGGGGAAGGCGGCCTGCAGGTGATCGGCTACGACCGGTTGGTGCTGGCCACCGGCGCGTCCGACCGCGTCGCCCCCGTTCCAGGCTGGCAGAACGCCGGCGTCTACAGCCTGGGTGCTGCGCAGATCGCGCTCAAGGTGCAGGGCGTGGCGCTCGGGCGGCGTATGGTGCTGATCGGATCGGGGCCTTTGCTGACGCTGGTCGGCGCGCAGCTGCTTAAGGCTGGCGCGGATGTGGCGGCGGTACTGGATACCTCTCCCTGGCGTCAGCAGATGCGGGGGTTTTGGGAACTTTCCGCCCGCCCGATTGTCGCGCTGCGCGGACTGGCCCTGCGTACAAGGCTCGGCGGCCGCTATCATGCGGGGGTGACGCTGGAACGGATCGAAGCCGACGGGTCGGGCGTGGTGGCGGTTCGCTGGCGCGATGCCGGCGACCGCGAACGCGTGACCGCCTGCGACATGATCGGCATGGGCTGGCATCTGCGCGCGGAGACGCATCTAGCCGACATCGCCGGATGCGCCTTCACCTATGACGAACAATGGCGGCAATGGCTGCCGAAGATCGACGAGATGGGGCGGGCCGGCAACGGCCTCTATCTTGCGGGCGATGGAACTCGTCTCTTCGGCGCGGACGCCGCGGAGATTGGGGGCCGTCTCGCCGCGGCAGCGTGCCTGTCCGATCTCGGAATTGCGGCGCCCGCCACCGGCGCTGACCTGCGCAAGCTCAAGCGGCTCGAGCGGTTCGCGCGCGGTCTGGCCGTTGCCTTTCCGTGGCTGGAGGCGATGGCCCGGGCACTCCCCGACGATGCGATCGTCTGCCGCTGCGAGAACGTGACCGCTGGAAGCATACGTGAGAGCGTGGAGCATGGCGGCGGCGAGGCCAACCGAGTGAAATCGCTGTCGCGCGTCGGCATGGGCCGCTGCCAGGGACGCTATTGCCTGCTGGCCGCCGTCGAAGTCATCACGGCGCGGGCCGGATGCGCGCCAAAGGATGTCGGCCGGTTTCGCGCACAGGCGCCTGTGCGGCCCGCGCCCGTCGGCGTTTTTCTCCAGGAGGGCTGATGCGAGCGCGAAAGTGGTGGCGAGCCTTAGAAATCGGCGACCTTACCCCAGGAGGAAGCATCGAAGCGCTGCGGATTGTAGGATCTCGGGTCGACAATTGGCTCCGACCCGGTGACGAGATCGGCCACCAGATGTCCGGCGCCCGATCCTATGCCGAAGCCATGTCCCGAAAATCCGGCAGCCAGGAAGAACCCTGGAACGGCATCAATCTGGCCGATGGCAGGCACGCCGTCCGGCGTGCTGTCGATATAGCCGGCCCAGGCAGCACTTATCCTGGTCTTTCTGAGATCGGGCAGAAGTTCGAGCGCGCGGGCGTGCGTCAGCCGGATCGTCGCCTGGTTCGGGACCGGATCGAGTGTGCGCATGCGCTCCATCGGCGTCGGCCGGTCGAGCCGCCAGCGTTTCAGCGTTTCGTGCCCCGAGAGCGCGCCTTGCAGCCCGCCGGGCGCCAAGCTTCGCCAGCGCTTCAGGAACATCGGCACGAAATGCGACGAGAAGCGCAGCTGCTGCGGCGTGACATCAACGCGTCCGCGACCGCTTATGGCGAGCGTATAGCCGCCGTCGCCACGGCGCGTGACCGAGATGCGCGCCGTGTGCAGTGCGTCCGGCAGGCCGTCCACCCCGGGCGAGACGGAGAGGATCGAGGAGCGGATCGAGGCTTGCGGAAAGCGGAAGCCGAACTGATGGCAAAAGGAGGAGGCCCAGGCGCCGCCGGCTAGGACCGCCACCTTCGTGCGGATCGCCCCGCTTTCCGTGACGATGCGGCTCAATCGCCCGCCTTCGGTCTCGATGCCGCGCGCGGCGCAATTCTGGTGCACGCTGCCACCAAGCTTGAGGATGGCGCGGGCGACCGCGGGCGCGGCGCGCGACGGATCGGCGGTGCCGTCGGTGGGCGAGAAGACGCCGCCCTTCCACGTCCGGCCCGTGGCGCGGCCGCGCTCGCTGGCCTCGCGACTGTCGAGCATATGCGTGGTGACGCCGGCTGCCCTGGCGAAGTCGCGCCAGCGCGCCCAGCCTGCCAGCTCCGCCTCGTCATTGCTGAGATAAAGCAGGCCGCAGCGGCGGAAGCCGGTCTCCTCGCCGCTTTCGGCCGCGAAGCGCTCCAGGAGATCGAGGCTGCGGGTCGCCATCGGCAGCTCGCGGGCGTCGCGGTTCTGCTGGCGGCACCAGCCCCAGTTGCGGGAAGACTGCTCGGCGCCGATGCGTCCCTTTTCGACGAGCGCCACCCTCATGCCGCGCCGCGCCAGGTAATAGGCCGCGAAGACGCCGACAATGCCGCCGCCGATGACCACCGCGTCCGCGGATTGCGGCAGTTCGCTCGAAGTCTCGATTTGCTGCAGCGGCGCGCGCATGATCCTCTCCGCCTTGGGGCTTCAATCTACCGCGTTGCGCAGGCAGGCGCTGCTGCAGTTGAGAGCGAGGCAGAATTTTATTCCGCCAGTCCCGTCGAAATCGGGAGCCGATGCGTTTCAAAGCGGTGTCCGATGCGATGGACAGGCCGGTGGGCTGTGGTAGTGTCGATGGCTATTGGCAGCGCGGCATTTTGTGCTGTCTCGTGCGTTATGTGGAGACGGCCATGAAACTGGATCGGATCGACATCAAGATTCTGCACGAATTGCAGAAGAACGGCCGCATTACCAATGTCGAACTGGCCGATCTGGTGCATCTGTCGCCGAGCCCGTGCCTGATGCGGGTGAAAAAACTCCAGTCGGAAGGCTACATCGAGGGCTATTCCGCGCAGGTCAATATCGGCAAGCTCGGCCAGACGCTGACGGTGTTCACCGAGATCACCTTGAAGAACCATCGCCAGGTCGACTTCGCCCGTTTTCTCGCCGTGGTGGAGAAGATCGACCAGGTCATCGAATGCCACCTTGTCTCTGGCGGCTACGATTATCTGATGAAATTCATGACCGCCGGCATCAGCGAGTATCAGACGATCATGGAACGGCTGACCGACATGGACATCGGCATCGACAAGTATTTCAGTTTCGTGGTGCTGAAGTCGCCGATCGTCAAGGCGCACATGCCGCTGCCCAGCCTGTTTCCGATGTAGTCGGCGATGGCCGCGCACTGACTGCGGTCCGTTACAGTATGCCGGGCCGCAATATAGGATGCAGCGCTTTCAATTCGGCTTGCATCTCGGCAATCATCCAGGCGCGGATGTCGGACACGATCGGTCGTGGCGGCCGTGAGCATGGCGCAATCAGCTGATGGGTTCGACCGGTGTTGATCTGCCTGTCCGATGCCGGAACAAGCGTTCCCTGGAGCAACGCCCTTGAAACGTTGCTGAGCCAGCCGAGCGCCACGCCTTCGCCGTTCATCGCCGCCTGAAGGACGACCGCGTAGTCCGAGAACTCCAGCCACTTTGCCCGGCTGGTCTTGCGGTCCGCCACGCTGCCCCAGGCGTCCCGCCACTGCTCCTTGGCGTCGGTCAGATGAAGCAGGACATGACCTTCCCCGTTTCCGGCATGCATCAAATGGCCGTGGGTCGACAAATAGGATGGGCTGCACACCGGCACGATAATTTCCGGACAGAAGGGCCAGCGATGATAATGCCTATCGTCGTCGGCCAGGATTCGTGTGGCAAGGTCGACATTCTCGGCGGGCCCTCGCAAGACCCCCGCGATCAATTCAAATCTCAGGTCCACATCGGGGAATCTCATGTTGAACGTCCCCAACCTCGGAACAAACCAATAGGTTGCGAGAGAGCTCGAAAGCGAAAGAGTGACGACCGGCTTTGCGGCGCCGTTCTTCTTGATCGTGCCGATAACCCCTTCGATGCCGTCGAACCCCTCCCTTACGGCCGAATAGAGAGAGCGTCCCTCCGGGGTTGGAGCCAGCCCTGTTCGCCCCCGCGTGAAAAGAGCGACGCCAAGATCGCTCTCCAGCTGGGCGATGCTGCGGCTGATCGACGGCTGCGTGACGTTGAACTCGCGCGCGGCCGCCGTGAAGCTGCCCGTCCGGACGGCACTTTCGAAGACAAGTAGCCCGCGTGCGGATGGAACTAGTTTTGCAAAACCGGCCATACGCTCAGCGTATAGCTGCCTCAATAATTTTCAAGCTTTCTGCCTCCCTGCAAATGGCGAACTATAACCATCATGAATGGGTGGGAGCAGAACGTGAGTGCAGCAGGACCTCGAGCAGGCGAGACATCCAGCGATCCCCTGCTTCAGCCCTTTCGGCTGAAGGGCCTGATGCTGCGCAACCGCATCGTTAGCACCAGCCATGCCTCGATGCTGGACGAAGGCGGCCTGCCGCTCGAACGCTACCAGCGTTATCATGAGGAGAAGGCGCGCGGCGGCCTGGCCATGACCATGGCTGGCGGCTCGGCGATGACGTCACCCGATTCGAGCTGGGGCGGCGGCCAGTTGGCCCTTTCGAGCGATCGCATAGTTCCCCATCTCCAGTCGCTGTCGCAGCGGATCCATCGTCATGGCGCAGCCGTGATGTGCCAGGTCTCGCATCTCGGCCGGCGCGCCACCGCCTATGCCGGAAACTGGCTGGCGCCAGTGGCGCCGTCGCGCGTGCGCGAGGCGCGAAACAGGAATTTTCCGAAGGAGATGGACGCCGCGGACATCGACAGGATCATCAAGGATTACGCGAGTGCCGCCAGGCGCTGTCTCGACGGCGGTCTGGATGGCATTGAGACCGTCACCGGCGGGCATCTGATCGGCCAATTCCTGTCGCGCCGAACAAACAAGCGCAGCGACGCTTTTGGCGGCTCGCTGGAAAACCGGGCGCGCTTCGGCCTGATGGTCCACGAGGCGATCCGCCGAGCGGTCGGTAACGACTTCACCGTCGGCATCCGTTTCGTCATTGACGAGGCGGTGGATGACGGATCGGATTTCGATGAATGCCTTGCCTTCGCCCGCTTGTTCGAGCGGGAAGGCCACATCGATTTCTTCAACTGCATCTTCGGCCGCATGGACACCGACCTCTCGCTGGCCGAGCAGAACATGCCTGGCATGTTTACCAAGAGCGCGCCGTTTCTGTCGCTGGTTGGAGAGTTCAAGCGGCAAACGAGACTGCCCGTCATCCATGCCGCCGCCATCAGGGACGTAGCCACGGCCCGGCATGCGATCCGGGAGAATCTTGTCGACCTGGTCGGCATGACGCGGGCGCACATCGCCGACCCGGATATCGTCAACAAGGTGATGCGGGGAGAGGAAGACCGCATCCGCCCGTGCGTCGGAGCGTCCTACTGCCTTTATAAGAAGGTGCAGTGCATCCACAATCCGGCCAGCGGTCACGAAACCATGGTCAGCCACATCATCGAGCGGGCCGAAACCCCGAAACGGGTGGTCGTGGTCGGCGGCGGCCCGGGTGGCATGGAGGCGGCAAGGGTCGCGGCCGAGCGTGGGCACAAAGTGACCTTGCTGGAGGCCGGAGCGCGGCTTGGCGGGCAGGTACTCATTGCAGCCTCTGCCTATGACCGAAAGGATCTCATCGGCATCGTCGACTGGCGTGTCGACGAACTCGCACGCCTCGGCGTCGCAGTCCGTCTCAACACCTATGCGGATGCCGAACTCGTCCTTGCCGGCAAGCCGGACGCCGTCATCGTTGCCACCGGCGGCATTCCCGACATGGAGTGGCTGGACGGCGCCGAACACTGCGACAGCGTCTGGGACCTTCTGACCGGAGCCGTGCCAGCCAAGGACGATGTGCTGATCTACGATGAAACCGGACGTCAGGTCGCCATCTCCTGCGCCCTCCACCTGGCACGCCTGGGGCGCGCGGTCAGCCTGGCCATAGCGGACGACACCCTGGCGATCGAGACGCCTTATCCGGACAGGGTGAGTTTCCGCAAACTTGCCTCGGAACTGAGCATCCGTGTCGTCGGCGACCTGCGCCTGGTCAAGGCGGCGCGCCAAGGCAACGGCATCGCCGCCATGTTCCGGCACGAGCTCACCGGCGCGGAGACGGAAATGACCGCGGCGCAACTCATTGTTGAGCGCGGCACGGTGCCCATGGAAGACACCTACCAGGAACTGCGCGTCCGCTCCGCCAACAACGGCATCACCGACATCGCCCTTATGACGGGAGCGAGGGCGAGGGAAGACCATGGTACCCAAGCTGCCGGATCATTCGTCCTGCATCGCATTGGCGACGCGGTTGCCAGCCGGGATATCTACTCGTCGATCTACGAGGCCTACCGGATCTGTTCGCAATTGTAGTGTCGGTGAAGGCGCTCATGGAGCGCCTTGACCGACATGGATATCGGCATTGACAAGTGTTTCAGCTGTGTGGTGCTGAAGTCTCCCGTCGTCAAGGCGCATACGCCGTTGCCCAACCCGTTTCCGATGTGAGGCTCGGCCCTTTGCTTAGCGGTGGCCGTACGTGCTGACCAGTTCGGGGTCGCGGACGAGCCCGTCGAGCCAGGTCGGATCGAGCTTCGGCACGGAGGAGAACAGAAGCTTGGAATAGGGGTGGCTGGGCGCCTTCAGCTTGTCGGGCGTGATCTGCTCCACCCGCTCGCCATTGTACATCACCATGATCTCGTCGCAGATAGCCTCGACGACCGAGAGGTCATGGCTGATGAAGATGTAGGAGAGCCCCAGCTCGCGCTGCAGCTCCTTGAGAAGCTCGATCACGGCGGACGCCACCACCGTGTCGAGCGCCGAGGTGATTTCATCGCAGATTATGAGCTTGGGATCGGCGGCCAGAGCGCGCGCAAAGTTCACCCGCTGCTTCTGGCCGCCCGAGAGCTCCGATGGACGACGATAGCGCAGCGCTCTCGGCAGGCGAACCATGTCGAGCAGTTCGTCAACGCGCTTCGAGCGCGCCTGCCTGTTGATCCCGTGGTAGAAGGCCAGCGGGCGGGAGATGATGTCTTCGATCGGCTTGGCCGGATTGAGCGCGGTATCGGCATACTGGAACACGATCTGCATCTCGCGCAGTTGGTCTTGGCTGCGTTTGCTTGCGGCGCGCTCCAGTTGCTTGCCGTCGAAGATGATATCGCCGGCCGTTGCCGGATGGATGCCCGCGATGACGCGCGCAAGCGTCGATTTTCCGCAACCGGATTCGCCGATGACGCCGAGGTTGCGGCCCTTCTCGACGACCAGACTGACGGCATTGACGGCCCGGATAAGTGGCAGTCCATCATCTCGCACCGCGCCATAGCCGGCCGTCACATTGTCGATGCGCAGCAACGGCTTCGCGCCGGCATATGCGTGCGCCTGCGCTTGCCGCGGCTTCGGCTCGAAGGCAGCCAGCAGTTCACGCGTGTAGGGATGCTGCGCGGCCGAAAGAATCTGAGGCGTGCTGCCGGTCTCCTGCACTTCGCCGCCCTTCAGCACAACGATGTGATCGGCGATCTGGGCGACGACGGCGAGATCGTGGGAAACATAGACCCCGGCTATCCCACCCGCCCGCATGACCGATTTGAAGGCCTTCAGCACGTCGATCTGCGTCGTCACGTCCAGCGCCGTCGTCGGCTCATCGAAGATGACCAGCTTGGGATCGCCGATAAGCGCCATGGCCGCCGACAGCCGCTGCAACTGGCCGCCGGAAACCTGGTGCGGATAACGGGCGCCGATCCGTTCCGGATCCGGCAACGACAAGGCCCTGAACAGCTCGACAGCGCGCTTTCGCGCCCTCTCAGGAGGCATCAGCCTGTGGATGCGCGTAACCTCGATCACCTGCTCCATGATGGTCGCCGAGGGATTGAACGAGGCCGCGGCACTTTGTGGAACATAGGCAATGTCGGTGCCCCGCAGCCTGGCGCGCTGCTTTTCGGAAAGTGCGGCCATGTTCTTGCCGTTCACATTGATCTCGCCGCCGGTTATCCGGCAGCCGGGGCGTGCGTACCCCATGAGCGAGAGCGCCACCGTCGTCTTGCCGGAGCCGCTCTCGCCAATCAGTGCGACGATCTCGCCGTCGGCGATGTCGAGGCTGACGCCCTTGATGAGTTCGACGATCCGTCCGGAATCGGTCTTCGCCTCGATCCTCAGGTTCCTCACCTCGACGAGATTGGTCATGTGTCCCTGTCCCTGATCTTCTGCGGCAGGTTGTCGATCAGCAGGTTGACGCTGATGGTGAGGCTGGCGATCGCCAGCGACGGCACAATCACTGCCGGCGCCGCAAACGGTAGGCCGCCGATGTTCTCGCGCACCAGTGCGCCCCAATCGGCGAGCGGCGGCTGCAGCCCGAGCCCCAGGAACGAGAGGCCGGAGAGCAGGAGCACGATGAAGACGAAGCGCAGGCCGAAGTCGGCGAGCACCGGGCGGATGATGTTGGGCAGGATCTCCGACCCGATGAGATAGGCGGTGCTCTCGCCGCGCACGCGGGCGACGGTCATGAAGTCCATGGTGTTGATGTTGACGGCGAGCGCGCGGGCAAAACGGTAGGCGCCTGGGATATAGATGACCGCAAGCGTCAGGATCAGCACCGGGATCGACGAGCCGACCGCGGCAACGACGACGAGCCCGAACAGCTTGCTGGGGATGGAGTTCATGGCATCGAGGAAGCGGCTGAGGCAGGTGTCGAACCAGCCGCCGGTGACGGCTGCGACCATGCCGAGCACGACACCTGAAAAGCAGGCGATGCAGACGGCGGCAAGCGATATGCCGACGGTGTAGCGCGCGCCGATCAGCACCCGCGAGAGCATGTCGCGGCCGAGATAGTCCGAGCCCAGCCACAGGCCTTGGCGCATTGGGCCGAAATAGTCGTCATCGACGATGTCGCCGATCGGATGCGGGATGATGTAGGGCGCGAAGATGGCGACCAGCGTCCACGCCAGGATAACCAGCGAAGCCACGACGCCGACAAGATTGTAGCTGTGGCCGAGCAGGGATCGTCGAGAGGCTGCACCGCGTGCCATCGTCATCTCAGCCTCGGGTTGGACATGATGGCCACAATGTCCGCGGCCGTGATGAGCAGCAGATAGCCGAGGCAGAAGATCATCGCGCAGCTCTGGATCAGTGGCAGGTCGCGTGTCGCGACGGCATCGACCATCAGCTTGGCGATGCCGGGATAGTTGAAGATTGTCTCAACGATGATGACGCCGCCGACCAGATATGAGAGCGACAGCGCAACCGCGTTGACGATCGGGCCGAGCGCATTGGGAAGCGCGTGCTTCAGCACCATGCGGCCGCGCGAGGCGCCCTTGAGCAGCGCCATCTCGGCGTAGGGCGTGGAGAGCGTTTCGATGACCGCGGCCCGCGTCATGCGTACCATCTGCGCGGAGATGACGAAGGTGAGCGTGATCACCGGCATGGCATAGATGCGCACGACATCGGTCAGCGAATGCGCCTCGTTGACCGACGACAACGCCGGCAGCCATTTGAGATAGACCGCGAAGAGCAGGACCGCCAGTGTCGCGACCATGAACTCCGGCACCGAGATCACGCCGATCGAAACCACGGTGACGGCGCGGTCATAGAGCGAGCCGCGCAGCATCGCGGCGGTAATGCCGAGCGTCAGCGCCAGCGGCACGGACAAGAGCGTGGTGATGGCGGCGAGCTTCATGGTGTTGACCAGGCGGCCACCGATCAGCGCTGCCACCGGCATGTTGTTGGCATAGGACGTGCCGAGGTCGCCATGCAGCAGGCCGAGAAGCCAGCGCAGGAAGCGCAGGATCGCCGGATCGTTGAGGTGCATGGCCTCGCGCAGGCCGGCGACCGCCTCCGGCGTCGCCGCCTGGCCGAGCAGGATCGATGCGGTGTCGCCAGGCAGCATGCTGGTGGCGAAAAACACGGCGAAGAGCACGATCAGAAGCGTGACGAGCGCGATCCCCAGCCGCTTCACCACGAGGTTCAAAACCCCAGACGTCATGGAGGCTCCTGCGGTTGCGTTCGGCCGAAATCTTGCTCAATGCGGTGCCGGGGGGCCGGCTGACCGGCCCCCCGGCAGGCGCCTCTCAGGCTTCGAGCCAGAGATACTCGGCCATTGCGTAGCCCATCATGCCACCAAGCGGGTTCGCTTCCAAACCCTTCACCTTGCTGGAGAGGGCATCGACGTTCGAGATATAAGCCGGGATGATGGTGCCCGCCTCTTCGGACACCATCGTCTGCATCTGGTCGTAGATCTCCTTGCGCTTGGCCTGGTCGAGGGAGCCGCGCGCCTCGACAAGCATCTTGTCGAACTTCTCCGACTTGTACTGGCTTTCGTTCCACGGCGCGTTGGATGCGTAGAGCAGCGAGAACAGGATGTCCGGGGTCGGGCGCGGATTGATGTTGCCGAAATGGACCGGCGCCTTGAGCCAGTAATTGTCCCAGTACCCGTCGGAGGGGACGCGCTGGACATCGAGCTTCATGCCGATATCCGCCCCGGCCGCTTGGATGATCGCGGCCATGTCGATCGAGGAGGTGGCGGCGTCGGAGGCAATCACCGGAATGGACTGGCCGAGCACGCCTGCCTTCTGGAAGTGGAACTTCGCCTTGTCCGGATCGAAAGCCTTGGGCTTGAGGTCGGCGTTGTGGAAGATGTTCGCCGGCGAGACCGGCTGGTCGTTGCCGATCTCTCCAAGGCCGCGCAATGCCGATTTGACGATCTGCTCGCG
Source organism: Mesorhizobium sp. CA14 (assembly GCF_020165195.1). Taxonomy (GTDB): domain Bacteria; phylum Pseudomonadota; class Alphaproteobacteria; order Rhizobiales; family Rhizobiaceae; genus Mesorhizobium. Next base: position 142,977 of record NZ_JAIUHR010000004.1, read on the forward strand.
GTTGACGAGATATTTCATGCCGGCCACGAAGTCGGCCTTGTTGCCGGGATCCATGTCGAGCCGAATGTTAAGGTCGGTGTAATTGCCCGAGGTCGTCTTCGACAGTTCGAAACCCTGCTGGCCGCCGATGAGCTTCATCGCGCGCGGATTGATCGAGGCGGCAAAGCCGATATCCCCGGACAAAAGCGCGTTGACGCGCGCGCTGTCGTCGCTGATGGCGATGAATTCGAAGGAGTCGAGATAGGGCTTACCCGACTTCCAGTAGTTCTTGTTCTTGGTGACCACCGAGCGCACGCCCGGCTCGAAGGTCTCCAGCACGAAAGCGCCCGTGCCGTTGCCCTTGGAAAAGTCGGTGGTGCCGTCCTTTACGATCATGAAATGATGGAGCGCCAGGATGGTCGGCAGGTCGGCATTCGGGTCGGCGAGGGTGATTTCGACGGTCGACTTGTCGACCGCCTTGAAGCCGGTCATCTGCGCGGCGATCTTGGCGACCTTGGAGCCGACCGCCTTGTCGAGGTGACGCTTCAGCGAGAAGACCACGTCGTCTGCGGTGAAGTCCTTGCCGTCATGGAAGGTGACGCCCTTGCGCAGCTTCACCGTCCAGGTCTTGGCATCCTTGCTGTCGAAGCTTTCGGCCAGCTCCATCTGCGTCTTGCCATCCTTGTCGAGGAAGGTCAGACGGTTGTAGAGCGAGCAACAGCGGACATAGTCGGTGGAAAGCGACGCCTTGGCCGGATCCAGCGTGTCCGCGGTCGAGGACGACCAGCCGGCCGCCTTGAGGTTTCCGCCTGAGACCGGCGTGGCGGCGACGGCATTGGTGGCGCGGCCGAGCACCACGCTACCCGCGGCAAACGCGGCGCCGCCTGCCAGCAGCATCTTGAGGAGTTCGCGGCGGCTCGCGCCTCGCCTGATGGCATTTTCGACCATCGCATCGTCTGCTCCGGTCCAGTTCGTGATCTTGTCGGTCATGTCATTCCCCTTTCTGTTGTCTGGCCGGCATGCGCGTCTTGATGCGGCTTTCCGGGTTTTAAGCTCAGGTTCGTTCCTTTAGGCTTTCCCGCACAGCCGCGGCGAAAGCGGCCATCGAGGTGAAGTGGTAGTCCGGCGCGGTGAAGCGCTCGGGCTCTATCGTGCCGCCATAGCCCTTCTGGGCGTGGCGGCGCTCGATCCAGCAATTGGTCATGCCGAGCGATCTTGATATGCCGATGTCGTGGTACTGGCTTTGCGCGACGTGCAGGATGTCGTCCTTGCTGTCGCCGCGGGACGACACGAAGTTGAAGACCTTCTGGAAGAAGGCGGGGTCCGGCTTCTCGGCGCCGGTGTCGTCGGCGGTGAAGGTGGCGAAGAAAGGTGATCCGAGCTGCTTCTCGAAATGGTCCAGAGCCCAGCGCCGGGCGTTGGTCATGGCGATCAGCTTATGGGACTTCGCAAGCTCGGCCAGCGCCGCCCTGCTGTCGGAGAAGCCTTGCCAGCGGCTCACCGAATCCCGGAAGCGGGCGCCACATTTCTCCTCGGCCGGCAGGCGGAGCCGCGGTGCGATGACCATGTAGACACGCGCGAGATCGTCGGGAAAAAGGTTCGCGTCGGGCATGTAGCGGGCCTGCCGGTAAAGGGCGAGCGCTTCTTCGCCGTCTATGGGAACACCGGCCTCCGCGGCGATCTCGGCCAGGCAGGTCGTGATGCCGCCTTCGAAGTCGATCAGCGTGCCGACCACGTCGAAGGTCATGTATTTGAATTCGTTAAAGCCCCTGGCCAAGACTGGCTCTCCTCTGCGCGCGGCCGAATTACTCATGCTGAACAGAACAAAATTCCGTGCTGTCCGGGGCGTCGGCCTTTTTCAAAAGCCCGGAAATTCGGGCCTTCTGGCCTTGTCTTAAAAAGCAGTCTGGCACTTCCCCCACGTTGGATTCGCCGAAAAGGCGCGAGGTAGCGGCACAAAATTGCGAAATCGTCGGCCCCAGCGATATTTCGAGACACGACATATTCATCTCATGCCAGCGCCTGGCGGACGTCCGGGTCGTCGAGTGTCTGGTCGAGCGTCCGGCGCGTGCGCTCGATGATCGCGTCGATATCGCCGTCGGTGCAGCACAGCGGAGGGGCATAGCCGAGAACACCGTGCGCGAAGGCGCGGATGATGAGGCCATTGTCCCAAGCCCTGTCGAAGACGCGCCGCGCCGGCATGGCCGAGGGTGGAAGCGGCGTTTTCTTCTTTTTGTCGACCACCAGCTCGATCGCGGCAAGCATGCCGCGACCGCGGACGTCCCCGACCAGCGGATGGTCGTTCAACCCTGACAGCCCCGTCATCAGGCGGGCGCCAGCTCTGGCGCCGTTCTCCAGAAGGCCTTCTTCATAGAGCTTCAACACCTCGAGCGCGACGGCGGCGCTGACTGGATGGGCGGAATAGGTGTAGCCGTGGCCGACCGCGGAAGCACCCGCGCCATCGGCGATGACGTTGTAGACATGATCAGCCATGAACACGGCGCCCATCGGGACATAGCCCGAGGTCAGGCCCTTCGCGGTTGTCATGAAGTCGGGAACGATATCCTCTTCCGTGCAGGCAAACAGGGGACCGGTGCGGCCGAAACCAGTGATCACCTCGTCGGCGATGAACAGGATGCCGTATTCGCGGCAGAGCTCGCGCATGGCCTTGATCCAGCCCTTCGGCGGGACGATGACGCCGCCCGAGCCCTGGATCGGCTCGGCATAGAAGGCGGCGACCCGCTCCGGCCCGATCTCCTCGATCTTGGCCTTCAGCGCCGCAAGCGATGCGGCGATGATCGCGTTACCATCCTCGCCTACCGGGTTGCGATAGGGATAGGGGGAAGGAACCTTGTGCTGCCATTCGAAAGGAATGCCGAAACCGGCATGGAAGGCGGGCAGGGCAGTCAGGCCCGCGCCGACCACCGACGATCCGTGATAACCCTGCTCAATGGAAATGAACTGGTCGCGTTGAGCCTCGCCTCTGGCATTCCAGTAATACCGGACGAACCGGATCGTGCTGTCGACCGCGTCCGATCCCCCGAGCGTGAAATAGACGTGGTTGAGATCGCCGGGCGCGCGCTCCGCCAACTCCGAGGCGAGCCGGATGGCAGGCTCCGAGCCGAGATCGAAATAGGCGGTGGCGTAGGGCAACTCGCGCATCTGCCGGGCCGCCGCCTCGACGATGCTGTCGTGACCGTAGCCGGCATTCACGCACCATAGCCCGGCGAAGCCATCGAGAAGTTGCCTGCCGGACGCATCTGTCACGGTAGCGCCCTTCGCCGATTTCAGCACCCGCACGCCGAGCGCCTCATGCCCGCGATAGGAGGCGACCGGATGGATGAGATGGGCCCGGTCGAGTTCGATCAGGGAATTGGCGAGCATTGTTATCCTCCGGACTAGCCGAGCGCTTGGTTGGCGAGGGCGTAAAGTTTTGGTCTGGCCTGTTCCGGCCCATTCCTGGCAGGACGGTCCATGGCGACGCCGCCGCCGACATGGGCGAGGCCGATTTCGGTCAGCCAGCCGGCGAGGCCGGTGCGGCTGTCGGTATCCACGCGCAAGAACGCGCCGGGGCGCGACGCGGCGAAGTAGCTGATCAGCACTTTGGCGTCCGCGGCGCTGCCCGCGATGACCGGGCCAATCACTTCACCGCGTCCGAACGGGCGGATCACGGCATAGGCGTTGATAGCGCGATCGCGGCGGATGACCGCGAATTCACCCCGCTCGGCCAGCACACCGATCAGAGCTTCACGGTCGGCGCCGTAGGCGTCACGGTCCAGGGCCTTGATTTCCGGCAGATCGCGGGTGCCCGCGGCTTCCACACCGTCGGGAGTCTCAAGCGCTGCCACCTGGCCTTGGTGCTGAAGAATCGTGCCCGAGGGCACAAAGCCCAACTTCTCGTAAAGGGGCATGCCGTCGCTTGTCGCGACAAGTCGCAGTGGACGGTCGCCGGCAAGAGCAAAGGCCTGTTCCATGAGCCGGCGCCCGAGCCCTTTGCCCCGCGCGTTTCTGTCGACGATCACCATGTTGATCATGGCGCAATCGCCGCCGTAGGGCGTTACCAGGATGGTCCCGGTGACCCGGCCCCGGTCGTCGAGCGCGACCGCGCCGCTGGAGAGTTGCAGCGCCATCTGCCAGTCCTGCGGGCGATGCGGCCAATTCTCCTGGCGAGAAAGCGCGACTGCGCCCTCGATATGATCGGGCCTAAAGCCCTGGAGTTCGATCTCGCCTTGCTGCATGAGGCACCTTTGCGTCTGGCTCCAAGTCTCGTTCATCCGTGCGCCGCAGATCGTCTGAAGGTTTCGACTTCGGCAGTATCATTCGCCTTTGCGCAGGGGGTACGCCGCATCTTGTGCTGGCGCGGGCGGCAGCGGATGCGCCGCGGGCCGCCGACCGACCCCTCTGGATCGGCTGCAGAGTGCTACAGCGTGCCAAACAGGCCAGCGGATACGGAACTTTCTGCTTTTGCAAGGCGAATTTCGGTCAGCTGGCTCGCTCCCGGCCGGCCTATGATGAAAAACATCCGCACGCGGATGTGCTTCCACTGGAGATCGACAGACATGGCTTCCTTCAGGCCCAAATACATCACCTTCGACTGCTACGGCACGTTGACCTTTTTCCAGATGGCGGAAGCGGCGCGCGACCTCTATGGCAGCCGGCTCGATGCGCCGCGCATGCAGGAGTTCATCAAGAACTTCGCGGCTTACCGGCTGGACGAGATCCTCGGCGACTGGAAACCTTATGCCGACGTCATCCACAATGCTCTCGAGCGCGCCTGCAAGCGCAACAGCGTCGCCTTCAGCCCGGATGACGCCAGGATGGTCTATGAGCGCGTGCCGACTTGGGGCCCGCATGCCGACGTTCCAGCAGGCCTGGCGAAGGTCGCCAAGGAAATCCCGTTGGTCATCCTGTCCAACGCCATGAACGCGCAGATCATGTCCAATGTCGAGAAGCTCGGCGCACCGTTCCACGCCGTCTACACGGCCGAACAGGCGCAGGCCTACAAGCCACGCTTCAAGGCCTTCGAACACATGTTCGACAGGCTGGGCTGTGGTCCGGAGGACGTTCTTCACTGCTCGTCCTCCTTCCGCTACGACTTGATGTCGGCCCACGACCTCGGCATCAAGAACAAGGTCTGGGTCAATCGCGGCCATGAGCCCGCCAATCCCTATTACGGCTACGTCGAGATCGCCGACATTTCCGGTCTTCCAGCCGTGGTCGGGCTTTGAAACTCACGAGATGCAAATGAAGCTGGTCTCCTACTGGCACGACACCGCCCCTGTTTTTTCCGGCGGCATGCAAGGTCCGGTCGAGGGACACTACGACGCCGCCATCATCGGCGGCGGCTTCACCGGTCTCGCCGCCGCGCGCCAGCTGGCGAAGGCCGGCGTCAAGGTGGCCGTGCTGGAAGCGGAGCGGGTGGGCTGGGGGGCGTCCGGGCGCAATGGCGGACACCTGAACAACGGTCTCGCCCACAGCTACCTTTCGGCCAAGGCGGAGCTAGGCAAGGAACGCGCGATCGCCCTCTACCGGGCGCTGGACGATTCCGTCGACACCATCGAGGCCCTGGTCGCCGAGGAAGGCATCGACTGCAGCTTCCGCCGCGCCGGGAAGCTGAAGCTCGCCTCCAAGCCGCAGCATTTCGAAGCGATCGCCCGCAACTTCGAAGCCGTCCATGCCGACGTGGATCCGGATACGGCGCTGCTTTCAGCGGTCGATCTCAAACCCGAGATTGGCTCGCCCTTCCATGGCGCAATGCTGTCGAAGAAAAGCGCCATGATGCATATGGGCCGCTATGTGGCTGGGCTGGCGACAGCCGCGGTTCGACATGGCGCCCTTATCCACGAGAATGCGGCGGTGACGGATCACAGGCAGTCCGGCACGCGGCATCAGCTGACCACCTCCCGCGGCCGCATCAGCGCCGACAATGTGCTGGTGGCGACCGGCGCCTACACCACGCCGAATTTTGGCTATTTCCGGCGCAGGATCATCTCTGTCGGCAGCTTCATCATCGCCACGCGGCCGCTGAGCGACGCCGAGATCGCCGCGACCATGCCGGGCAACCGGACATGCGTAACCTCGATGAACATCGGAAACTATTTCCGGCTTTCGCCGGACAAGCGCCTGATCTTTGGCGGCCGCGCCCGCTTCTCGGCGACATCGGACCAACGCTCCGACGCCAAGAGCGGACAGATATTGCGGGCAAGCCTCGCTGCGATCTTCCCGCAGCTCGCCAACGTCGAGATTGACTATTGCTGGGGCGGGCTGGTCGACATGACCAAGGACCGGTTCCCGCGGGCCGGCTACCATGACGGGGTCTGGTACGCTATGGGCTATTCCGGCCACGGCGCACAGCTCTCCACCCAGCTCGGCATGATCATGGCCGATGCCATGCTCGGCCGCGCGGACCGCAATCCGATGAAGGGGCTCGAGTGGCCTGCCATTCCCGGCTATTCCGGCAAGCCCTGGTTTCTGCCGATGGTCGGTCTCTACTACAAGGCGCTCGACCGGATCCAGTGATCGGGGCTGGGCTTAGCCCAGCCCGCCCATGTGGAAGCTCTTCATCTCCAGATATTCCTCGATGCCGGCCTGCGCGCCCTCGCGCCCGAGGCCGGACTGCTTGACGCCGCCAAAGGGGGCTATCTCCATCGAGACCGACCCTGTGTTGAGACCCACCATGCCGAACTCCAGCGCCTCGCCGACGCGCCAGGCCCGCTTCAGGCTCTCGGTGTAGAAGTAGGATGCAAGCCCATAGGGCGTGCCGTTGGCCAGCGCGATCGCCTCCTCTTCCGTCTCGAAACGGAAAAGCGGTGCGACCGGACCGAACGTTTCCTCGCCGGCGAGCTGCATCCTGGCCGTGGCGCCGGTCAGCACCAGCGGCGCTACATACTGAGGACCCTCCGGCAGCACCGGCTTCTCGGTGACGATCGTCGCGCCCTTGGCGAGCGCGTCCTCGACGTGCCGACTGATCTTCTCGACCGCCGCCATGTTGATCATCGGTCCGATCGCGACGCCGGGCTGCGTGCCCGGTCCCACCGTCAACGCGTTGACGCGGGCGCTGAGCTTGGCGGCGAAGTCTTCATAGACTGCAGCCTGAACGAGGATGCGGTTGGCGCACACACAGGTCTGGCCGCCATTGCGGAATTTCGACGCGAGCGCGCCTTCGACGGCGAGGTCGAGATCGGCGTCGTCAAAGACGATGAAGGGCGCGTTGCCGCCGAGCTCGAGGCTGAGCCGTTTGACGCCGTCGGCCGCCCCGCGCATCAGCAGCGAACCGACCCTGGTCGAACCGGTGAAGGAAATCTTGCGCACGGTCTCGTTCGCCATGATCTCGTTACCGATCTCGGCCGGCATGCCGGTGACGATGTTGATGACGCCGGCCGGAATGCCCGCCCGTTCGGCGAGCACGCCGAGCGCCAGTGCTGAATAGGGCGTGAACTCGGACGGCTTGATGACCACCGTGCAACCGGCGGCCAGCGCCGGCGCGACTTTCCGGGTGATCATCGCGTTGGGAAAATTCCACGGCGTGATGATGCCGCACACGCCGACGGGTTCCTTCAGGACGATAATGCGGCGGTCGGCCGTGGGCGCGGGAATGGTATGGCCGTTGATGCGGCGCGCCTCCTCGGCGAACCATTTGACGAAGGAGGCGCCGTAGCGGATCTCGCCCCTGGCCTCGTCCAGCGGCTTGCCCTGTTCCGTCGTCAGGATCAGCGCGAGATCATCCAGATGCTTGACCATCAGGCCATGCCAGGCCTCCAGCAGGGCGGCGCGTTCGGCTTGGGTCTTCTTTTTCCAATCCTGATAGGCGCAAGCCGCCGTCTGTATGGCCGCGCGGGTCTCCGGACCAGCCATGTCGGGCACTGTGCCGACCGATAGCTGTGTTGCCGGATCGATCACATCGACCGTTCTGCCGGAACCTGCTGCGACCCATTTCCCACCGATCAGGCCGGCCTCGCGGAAGAGATCTTTGTCATTCAGGCTTTTCATCAATACGACCTCGCAAATCAGGTGAGCGCCGAGACGACGGCCGCGGTGATGGCTTGCGTGCTTTCCGTGCCGGGGGCGGTGCCAATGCCTTGCGCTGTTGTCGCCTCGAGCGCCTTCATGACGCGGCCGGCTGCATCCTTCTCGCCGAGGTGATCGAGCATCATGGCGCCGGACCAGATGGTGGCGATCGGATTGGAGATGCCAAGATGGGCGATGTCGGGCGCGGAGCCGTGCACTGGCTCGAACATCGACGGCGCCGAGCGGTCGGGGTTGATGTTGGCGGAAGCCGCGTATCCGAGCCCGCCCTGGATCGCCGCGCCGATATCCGTCAGGATGTCGCCGAAGAGATTGGAAGCGACGACCACGTCGAGACTTTCCGGCGCCATGATCATGCGCGCGGCGAGCGCGTCGACATGATAGCTGGTGACGGCGACATCAGGATATTCCGCCGCCAGCTTGCGGGTGATCTCGTCCCAGAACACCATCGAGTATTTCTGCGCATTGGACTTGGTGACGGAGGCGAGCTTGCCGTGCCGTGATCGCGCCTGCTCGAAGCCGAAACGCAGGATGCGCTCGACACCGGCGCGGGTGAAGATCGCGGTCTCCACCGCGACTTCGTCCAGCGTGCCCTGATGCACGCGCCCGCCGGCGCCGGAATACTCGCCTTCGGTGTTCTCGCGGATGCAGAGAATGTCGAAGCTCTCGGCCCGCAGCGGACCTCTGACGCCTGGCAGCAGGCGGTGCGGCCGGATATTGGCGTATTGCACGAAGGCCTTACGGATCGGCAGCAGCAGCCCGTGCAGCGAAACGGAATCCGGCACTTCCGCCGGCCATCCCACCGCGCCGAAAAGAATGGCGTCGAAGCGGCGCAAGGTCTCGATGCCGTCCTCCGGCATCATGCGGCCGGTTTCCTTGAAGAAGCGGCAGGACCAGGGGAACTCCGTGCCCGCAAGGCAAAAGTCTCCCTGTTTGGCCACTGTTTCCAGCACCGTCCAGGCAGCGGCGGTGACGTCACGGCCGATGCCGTCACCGGGGATCAGGGCGATCGAATAGGACTTCATGGGCATCTCTTCACAGGCTGATCAGGACGCTCTTGGTCCTGCGGTTGGCGAGATAGGCCTCGCGGCCAAGGTCCTTGCCGATGCCGGAGCGCTTGTAGCCGCCAGTCGGCAGGATGTGGTCGCGCGAGCGGCTATAGCGGTTGACCCAGACGGTGCCTGCTTCGAGCCTGCGCGCGAAACGGATCGTGCGCGACAGGTCGGCGGTGAACAGGCCGGAGGCCAGCCCGTAGGTTGGATGGCTGGACAGCGCCACCGCCTCCTCCTCGGTGTCGAAGGTCTGGACGGTCAGGACTGGGCCGAAGATCTCCTCGACGATCGCCGGATTGTCCTGACTGACATTGGCAATCAGCGTCGGTTCGTAAAAATAGCCGGGAGCTTCCATTGCCCCGCCACCGATCAGGCATTCGCCGCCGGCGGCGAGAGCGGCCCGCACGATGCCGTCGACACGCGCCCGCTGCCGTTCCGAGATGATCGGCGCATACTGCGTCGTCTCCTCCCAGGTCGGGCCGGGCCTCACGGCCTTCATCTTTTCCAGGATCGAGGCCGTCAGCCTGTCGGCCACGCCCTTCTCGACGATCAGGCGCGTGCCGGCCACGCAGGCCTGGCCGGCATTGAAGGTGACGCTGCCGGCGATTGCTGCCGCCGCCTTGTCGAGATCGGCATCGGCAAAGACGAGCTGCGGGCTCTTGCCGCCGAGCTCCAGCGTCATCGGCTTGACGCCGGTGCGCGCGACGTTCTCCATGATGGCCGAGCCTGCACGGGTCGAGCCGGTGAAGCTGACCTTGGCGATCTCGGGATGAGCGGTGAGCGCCGTGCCGGTCGTCGGGCCGTCGCCGAGCACCACGTTGATCAGCCCCGCCGGCAGGCCGGCCCTGACCGCAAGCTCTGCCATGTAGATAGCCGAGAAGGGCGTCATTTCCGACGGCTTCAGCACAACGGCATTGCCGGCCGCCAGCGCCGGGCCGAGTTTCCAGCCGGCCATCGAGATCGGAAAATTCCACGGCGTGATCGCGCCTACCACGCCATAGGGCTCGCTTATGATCATGCCGAGGCTGGCGTCGTCGGTCGGCGCGAGCTCGCTGCCTTCCTTGTCGGCGAACTCGGCAAAGAAGCGGATCTGCTCGGCGGTCACGGCGATGTCGCCGGCGACGAGCTGGCCCACGGGGCGGGTCGAGGACAGTGCCTCGATCCTGGCGAGCGTTTCGGCTTCCGCTTCCATCAGATCGGCCCAGGCCTGAAGCGCCCTGGTGCGCTCGCGCGGCCGGACGCCGCCCCAGTTGCTGGACTTCAGCGCCGCTTTGGCGCTCTCCACCGCGCGATCGACGATGTTGCTGCCGGCAAGGGGGCAGGTGACGTAGGGTTTGCCGTCGGAGGGACGGCGCATCTCGATCGCGCCCTCGGCCGAAATCAACTCGCCACCGATGAAATGGCCGACGGGCAGAGAAATTGTGTCGGGATTGAAACTCAGGCTCATGGGCAAACCACTTGGTAGCATCGGCCTGAGCCTAGCCCGTGCCGGCACGCAGCTTGCACTGTTCGGTGATCCGCCGCCGACGAATGTTGCGTGCTGGGGACAAGAGACGGCAAAATCTACCGCGGAGGTCGTGGCCTGCGCGGACGTTCGCTAGCCCACCGTGACGTAGATCTTGCGCACCGTCTCGATGGTCTTCCAAACACCGGTGAAGCCCGGCTTCATGACGAAGCTGTCACCGGCCCGGTAGGTCACCGTTTCGCCGGCGTCGGGCGTGATCTCGACCACGCCGGAGACGATGTGGCAGAACTCGAATTTGTCGCCCTTGATCGAGCGCGTCTCGCCCGGTGTCGCCTCCCAGACGCCGGTGTGGACGAGGTCGTCCTTGGCGACATCCTGCGCCCAGGTCTTGAAGGCTGGGTCGCCGGCAATCAGCCGCTCGGGCAGCGCGTTGGATTCGCGCGGCGGGAAAACCGGGTTGATATCGATGGACTTGAGGAGGGACAAAGGATTTCCTTTCCAGTTGAATTTCAATAACCGCGCGAGCGGTCGACGAGCCCGATGGGATCGAGCCCGGCGCGGTGACGCTTGATGTTGTCGATGACGGCCTGCGCGGCGGTCACGGGTTGGGTGACGCTGGCTATGTGCGGAGTCAGGATGATCTTCGGATGCGACCAGAACGAATGTCCCGCGGGCAGCGGTTCGGGATCGGTCACGTCGATCATCGCCGACGCGAGATGACCGCGATCGAGCGCCGCGACAAGCGCTTCGTGGTCGAGCTGCGGGCCTCGACCCGTATGAACGAGAGCCGCGCCCTCGGGCAATTTCGCGAACAGACCGGCATTAAGGAACCCACGCGTCTCCTCGGTCAATGGCAGCAGGCAGACCAGTATGTCGCTGGTTGCCAGCATTTGCTCCAATCCGAGCTCGCCATGATGACAGGCCACGCCCTCGATCTGCCGGGGCGAGCGGCTCCAGCCGGCGAGCGGAAAGCCGAAGGGCTTCAGCCGGTCGAGGACGGCCTGGCCGAGCTGGCCCAGACCGAGCACGCCGACCCGGCGCAATTCTGCCTGGGGTTGCGGGATGTCGCGCCACTGTCCGGCGCGCTGCTGTGCCAGATAGGCCGGCAGGTTGCGGTGGAGAGCGAGCACGGCGAGCGTCACATATTCCTGCATCATGCGCACAATGCCTTGCTCGATCATGCGCACGATCTTCACTCTTGCCGGCACTGCATCGAAGCGGAACTGGTCGACGCCGGCACCGATGGAAAACAGGATCTCGAGATTCCTGTAGCGGGCAAGCTCCTGCGGAACGGTCCAGGTGATCAGATAGCGCACGGCGTCGGGATCGACCGTCGCCGGGTCCATCGCGAAGGGCAGCTCGGGGAATTCGCGGGCGAAGGCATCAGCGAAAATCTCAGCGCGCTGCGCATCGGAGTTGAACAGGAAGGTCATTCCGGCTGCTCCTTCAGGCCACGCAACGCGCGCCCAGTGCCTCGATCATCTGCCGGCAGGCGGTAAGTTCGCTGGCGCAGATGTATTCATCCGGCTTGTGGGCGCGGCCGATGTCGCCGGGGCCGCAGATGATCGCGTCCAGCCCCGCGGCCTGGTACAGCCCGGCCTCGGTGCCGTAGCTGACGGCGGCGAGCGGCGTCTGGCCGGTCAGCTCTTGCAACAGTGCCGCCAGCGGCGCGTCCTGCGGTAGCGACAGTGCCGGATAGGCGCTGACCGGCGTCCACTCGACACGATAGCCTCTGGCGGCAATGGCCCCGGCCCTCGTTTTGACGGGCGCGAGCAGGCTGGCCGGATCAATGCCGGGTACGGCGCGCGCCTCCAGATCCATCGTGCAGGTATCGGGGATGATGTTGACCGACTGGCCGCCGGCGATCACGCCGGCCTGCAGCGAGGAATAGGGGGGCTCAAAAGCCGCATCGAATGGGCCGTGCGTCAGCCCTCCGGCTTCGCTCACGGCCGTGCTCAGGACATCAGCCATCGCATGGATGGCGTTGAGGCCTAGATCGGGGCGAGAGGAATGGCCTGAGCGCCCCCTTATGGTCACGCGGGCGGCCGCCTTGCCCTTGTGGCCGCGCACGGCGCGCATGCCGCTCGGCTCGCCGACGATGACGCCGAGCGGCTTGGCGCAAAACTCGGAAAGGCGTGCTATCAGGTGCGGCACGCCGCGGCACCCGATCTCCTCGTCATAGGAGAAGGCGAGATGGATCGGTCGGGCGAGGCGCAGTCCCGCGAGCAGGGGCGCGGCCGCAAGCGCGGCGGCCAAGAATCCCTTCATGTCAGTCGTGCCGCGTCCGTAGAGTCGGTTACCGTCCCGACGCAGCGCGAAAGGGGACGAGCTCCATTGCGGCTCGCAAGCGGGGACGACATCCATGTGTCCTGACAGGATATAACCCGGAACATCGGCTGGACCGATCGTGGCGAAAAGATTGGAACGGTCGCCGTCGGGGCCCGGAACAAGAGTGACCTTGGTTTCATGTTTGGCGAGATAGGCCTCTATCCAGCCTGCAATATCGCCGTTCGCCTTGCCGGCGACCGATGGAAAGGCGACGAGACGGTCGAGGATGTCGAAGACGTCCATTCCAGCCCTCAAGGCGTTTTGGGTTCGCCGGGCTCAGGACCGACGGCCATAGCTGCAGAACTGCCGCAGAGGGTGGGCGCTTTGCTTCGCGATTGCGTGCCGAAAGCGGAAGTGTTTCAGTTGAATCTTGCGTTGGCATGCGTCATTCGAGCAAATCGTATCGGTCCGGTTGTTTAGCGTAGGCAAGGGCAGGGACGTTGTATGTCACCCGTTACGCAATCTTTCAGAGGCAAGGAATTGAAGCCGGCCGAAAGCTTGAAAATCGATGCCTTCTCGGTGCGGATCGCCGACATCAAAGGGGTTGAACTGGACCGATTGCATGCGCTCTCGCTGTCTGTGGGCTGGCCGCATCGGGCAGAAGACTGGCAATTCCTGCGTGAAACGGGCCAAGGCTTCGTGGCTCTCGATGAGATCGGCCGGGTTCTGGGATCAGCGATGTGGTTCGGGCATGGCGCCGGCTTCGCGACCGTCGGCATGGTCATCACCTCGCCACGGCTTCAGACGCTCGGGGCGGCGCAGTGGCTGATGAAGCGGGTCTTCGACAAGATTCCCGGGCGCGATCTGCGTCTCAACGCGACGCGTGCTGCGCGGCGGCTTTATCTCTCGCTCGACTTCCACCCGGAGAAGACCGTATATCAATGCCAGGGCATCGCCCGCGTCCCAACGGCAGGCAGCCGCACGGAGGCGGGCAGCGACGTCCGGACTTTGGACGCAGGCGATATTCCGGCAGCGGTCGCTCTCGACGCGGCGGGGTTTGGAGTGAGGCGGACAGCGCTTATCGAAAGGCTCTTCGCACACTCGACCGGATATGGTCTTTTCAAGAATGACAAGCTGAACGCTTTCGCGCTCTGCCGGCCATTCGGGCGAGGCCATGTCATAGGACCGGTCGTGGCCGAAAGCGATGCTGATGCGGTTGCGATTGTCCGGCCGCATGTAGCCGATCACTCTGGGTCTTTCCTCAGAGTTGACACTCACATGCACAACGGCGAGTTCGCTGCCTTCCTATCGCACGCCGGAATGCCGGTTTTCGACACCGTGCTGACCATGTCGCTGGGCAAACGCCTCGCCGATTTTTACGAAGTCCGCTCGGCTGGGCCGAAGACCTATGCTCTGGCAAGCCAAACCCTAGGGTAGTTGGTGCTCGTCGATACATCCCCAACTTTGGAACCGAGAGGCGTCGCGTCATTTTCGGGGTTTCGCGGAAGTCCGTGAACGATCTGATGAAGCTGCGCGCCGAGAGGGGTTCGCTTGAGCCGCTCCGGCAAGGCCATGGCACTGGCGGCGACAGGCTGGCCGCTCACACCGACTTCGAGCGCCAGTGGACGGCTGATAACGGCAATCTGATGCTCGACGAGCTGTGCGGTGCGATCTCGTAAGGCTTGTTGTTCGGTCGCCGGCCCGGCGAGGCCGCGGCTAGGCGGGCGCGCTGCCGTGCTGCGCGAGCTGCCGTTCGGCCGCTACTACGGCGGCGTCGACACCACTCCGCTCTGTGTCTACCTGGCTTGGTCCTATGCCGATCGCACGGGGGATGACGAGTTCGTCGAACGCATGTGGGATTCGCCGTGCGCAGCGATCGGGTGGATGGAGGATGTCCGGCACTTAGCCGTGGGCGAGGCGAAGGTCGACCTCAATTTCGAGCGCGTCGGCGACCGCGTCGTCTGCTATCTCGGCGAACGGCACGAGGGTCTGGTGCCGCTGCTCGTTTGCTCTTAGCAACCCGGGCAGCAGGGCCTGCCATCGATGCTCACTGTAGCATTCAGGTGCTGCTGGTGAGGTCTCGCGGGATCCTCTTGAACCGAAAAGAGCTCCTTCCAATCTTTTCTCTTGGTCTCCAGCCGGCGTGCAGATGTTCGAATATTACCGGTGCATCTGCGGAAACGACCAACGGAGTCAGTTGTTGAAGGGAGGTCACCATGGAAAGTGATGCTTTCAAGCAGCCGGTTTTCGTAGGCGAGAATGGCTACATCCAAAAGATCGACTGCGTGATGGATGCCATTGAGTTTTTGGAAGAATGGCCTGTGGAGAGACGTGGCCTGCTTCACGCGGCGGCCTGCGAAGCGTGCTACTCGGCCTATGATGGTCGCAAACCAGTCGAGGCCGCGCACAAGGCCTTTATGGCTTGGGCCCGCAAGGTTGGCGTGATCGAGGACGTGCCCACAGCACCGCCGTGGATGACTGGACCAAAGATCAGCAACGCAAACCTCTTGTGAGGGGCGCGAAAGGGCTCTTCATCAGGCGCATCTTGCGACCAAACGTGCCGGAGCGAGACGCCGCGTCAGGGGCGCGTATATGGGGCCTCGGCCCCGCCCCACTTCCCATCCGAGACAACCGGGGTTGAGTGACGCCGCGCCGCTGGAAACGCTGTCGGTTCGGCCGGACGACTTCGCCCCTCTCATGGAAGTTCGATCTCGCCGTCCGCCACGTGGTTGAGGCCGGTGCCTTCCGCCGTGAGAGTCATGCGGACCTTCAACTTCTTGCTGCCGATTTGCTTTTCGCGCACCGTCTCCTCGATCTTGCGCTGGGACGTGACGCCGACTTCCTTCAGGAACTTGCGGATCGACATGTTGAAGGCATCTTCGCTCACGGCGGAACTCCTCTGTGTCCGATAGGGATTTTAAGGGAAGGCAAAGCATCAAGGAAGCAGGACGGCGACGTGTGTCCCCGTAGGACTAGATCCCGAGCCCGAAGGAGCGTCGGGTTCGGGATTGGAAGGTTGTGCATCAAACCGCTATGAATGGATTCATGTTGTTTAACAATGACTTATGATCTGGTTCTGGAGGGATGGCGCGATCCGCATGCAACGCAAAATGCGAAGCGTCTCAACGCTAACCTGGCAGCGATAGCGAGCGATGACTTCTTTAGGGGCGAGGCAGGTCGGGTCGGGCATGGACGTTAATAGATAGCAGAGTTGTGCAACAGCTTGTTGCGTTCGCTACCCCATCGGATCGAGACCTAAGGAGAATGCCGGCGCCGTCACCGCGGACTTCTCGTCGTGACGAGCCGAAGCTGCCATTGAACGGCTCAGACGATGATGACCGCTTTGCGCCTATCGCGGACGTTCAATTTCGAATTCGCATTCCCCGAAAGCCGACCTTCGATTGGCCTATCGCTTCCTAGGCCGATCGCGCTTCGCAGCGCCGTCGGATGCGTGCCGGACAGTCGTCACGCATCCGCTACCAGGCGATTTCTTGCCTACCATCCAAACAGGAGAGCCGCGCCGCTCTGCCCGTCGCCGGCCTGCGCGACATTGGCGTCGGTGTTTCGGCCAAACTGGAAGACACCGTAGGAATTGTCGTTGCCGTCCTGCCGCAGGGTAGCGGAGTGTCCGCTGCCCTCCTGTCGAATTATGCCGAGATTGCCGGCCCCATCCTGACCTATGCCGGCACGATTGTTCCACCCGCGCTGCCTGATATGGGCGCCGCTGCGCAGCCCTTTGTAGACCGAATAGGCGCGCAGGCCGAGATCCAGCGCCCGCGCATCGCGAGCCGTCGGAGGCGAGTAGTAGAACCCGATCGAACCGCCCGCCTTCGCCGGAGCGGAAAAAAGGGGCAGGCCGATGGCGCTCGCGAGCGCGATGGCGGCGATAAGTTTTGTGACCTGGCGGTTCATGATGCCTCTCCTTGTGGCTTCATCATCTGATGAGCCACGGTCGCACGGCGAAGCTGAACCGTGACGGAAGGGTTCGTTCAGCAGCGGTTCAAGACCTGGAGCGGCGCGGCCGTCGACGGAACCGCCGAGGCCTTAAATATTTTTTTGCATCACTTCGGAAGGAGACCCATCGTGTAAAAGGGGAAGGGCTCCGGTTGCCCAGAGCCCTTCTTTCGATCCTCGAGGACAGCCGACGCTCAGGTAGCGCCGGACACCTGTTTGACGCAGCTGACGCTCGCCGCGCCTGCGGTCACTTTCAGCTTGACGTCGTAGGCAGCGCCATTGGCTCCCACACTCATCCGGCCGAGTGACGCGGGATTGCCGGGACCGACCTCGAAGGCGCCGCCCTGGCTGATACTGGCGGAGCCGGACGTGCCGCCCCCGGAGACGCTGACGGTGTAGGTGCCGGTGGTTTTCCTGTCGGCATAAACCACGGGCTCCAGCAGGATAGCGTCGCCTTGCAGCGTGTCCCGGATCTCGCATCGCAGGGGCCCGGCATTCGAGCCATCCTTGCTGGCCGTTGCGGCGGTCGCGCCGGCGACGATGACAGCCAGGAGCGCGGCCGATGCTGCTGCTGTTCGCTTGTCAAATCTGGTCATGGATGATGTCCTCGCGATTGCAAGATGGTGGCCGGCAACACTCTTGCCGGCTGTCCATGGCTCAGGGGCAGTCCTGGACGAAGGCGGCGACATTGCCGCTGCCACCCTGGCTGACATCGGCATTGCACCCGTGGCCGACCTGGACACCGGCTGCGATGTTGCCGTTGCCGTCCTGCGTCAGGATCGCGGTGTGGTTCGAACCGAACTGGGCAATGCCCGCGGCGTTGCGGTTGCCGTACTGATAGGTTGCACCGTAATTGTTGATGCCCTGCTGCCCGATCACCGACCGGTTGCGATGACCATATTGCTGGCCGATCGCGGTGTTGAAGCGGCCATCCTGGTAGACATGAATGCGGTTGCGATAGCCGTGCTGGCCGCCGCCGGCGGAATTGCGCCAGCCATATTGTTCGATGTTGACGTCGTTGGCCATGGCGGGCGCCGCGGCGGTGAAGCCGACCAAGGCGGCAAGGGCTGCGGCGACGACTGAGGTAGGGATCATGGGACTTCTCCTTCAATGCGGCAGGGGGACCGCGGGTTGAACGGTCCGTTTGTAGGAGGGTGGTCCAGAACGGAGGCTGAAGGCTCCATTCAGCGAAAGTTCATGACCGCTCCGTTCTGAAAATCTTGGGAGTTGGGGGTGGCTCTTCCTTCGAAAGAGTCCATAGCGGCGAGACGGACATGTCACAAAAACGCGAGACACGGCGTATCAGAGCTTCTCTTTTGCGGTGCCGGATTTCGCATGCTCGACGAACCTGGCCGAACAGGGCAGGGAGTTCGCTGACCGGAACCGGGTCATTTGCGATGTAGGCGGACACCAGATCCACAGCTGAACCGCATTAATCCGGAGGCCTCTCCCCAACCTGATCGGCCGCGTCAGCGATCATCCGGCCAATCGCATTGACCACCTTCTCCGCTGGAACTGGCATCCCGATCAGGTTCGAGACTGGCGGCCTGGCCGTGGCCACGATCACCCGGGGTACATGCCGCCGAAATGCTCGGCGCCGATGTCGAGCTGCTATGACCGGGCGCTTACCGAAGTCTGCACGTATCTGGTTAAGATCTCTCTCAGACATCTTGTGCAACTAGCCCGGCACGGCAGACGAAAATCACCACGCCAAAGACAGGTAACGCAAAGAAAGCTCGCCAAGAACAGGGGTGCGCGATTGCGATAGAATGCATTTTGATGCGCGAATTGTCCCTGCATCAGCTTGCAGTGTCCTAGAAATCCCATGCCACAGGCTTGGTGTTACAATTCTATTTATGCCAAGACTGTTAGCTCGGCATTCAATCTAATGATTGGAGGTCAATTCTTTTCTAACGGTAATATAGCTTCGGACGTAACAGGTCTGGCCATGTTGCGATCGTTACCGCGCATCTGCTCATCCCCCTCATTGTTGGCGTGGGTTTTGGCCTGGACTTCGCAGCCGCCTACAGCCTCAAATCGCGCCTTCAGAACGCAGCAGATGCTGCGGTGGTAGGCTCTATCTCGAAAAACTCGCCCAGCGTTACGGCCGCGATCGAAATGTCCGGCGATGGCCCTGTTCCAGAGGGAAAGGCCGATGCGGAGGCGTTGTTCTCGGACAATCTTAGGGACAGGATCTTGGCCAGTTTGAGACGGTGGTTGCGTCCGTTGACAAATCAGGACTGAAGGTGACGTCGAACGTCTCCTTCCATGCGACCATGCGGACCGCGTTCATGGGGATTGTCGGCGTCGAGAAGGTGAACATATCGGGCGGCGCTTCGGAGGCGATCACCACTGACTACTTCGTCGATTTCTATATGTTGTTGGACAACACGCCCTCGAGGCATTGGGGCGACGCCGGCGGACGTCACGACGATGGTCTCGAAAACGCAGGACAAATGTGGCTTCGCCTGCCACGAGACCAACAACGAAAACAACTACTACAATCTGGCAAAGAGCCTTGGCGTGACGATGCGGATCGACGTGGTTCGGCGGGCGACCCAGGCGTTGATGGACACAGCCGCCGACACGAAGCAGTTTGCCAAGCAGTTTCAGGTGGCTATCTACACCTTCGGGCGGTCGGCGACCGACGCGAAGCTGGAGGAGATCACCAGTCTCACGTCCGAGTTCAGTTCTGCAAAGGGACAGGGCCGCAAACATCGATTTGATGACGATCCCTAACCAGGGCTACAATAACGACCAGACCACCAGCTTCGACAAAGCTCTGACCGATCTGGACGCCAAGATCGATGACCCTGGCAGCGGCACGTTCCGTTCTGGGCTCGACATCAACCACGGTTCCTCGGACGAGTTTTCGCTAGGCTGAGATGCCGAGTGACACATTCGACCTTGCAGACGCCATGCGCGTCCCCACAGCCTATTTGGACCGGCGGGCGGAACGATCGGCAAGCGTCTGGATTTTGGGGATGCAACTCTTGCCTTCCCAGTCATGACGCTTCTCGTCCAGCCGCGCCGGGTAAACGAGCCGTTCTCCGAGCTGGCACTGCTTCTCGATTTTTGCTTCGGCGATAAGGCAATCCTCTTTGACCTTGGAGATCTGTCGGCGCTTTCACCGCGTGAGATCCTGCGCGTTTCGCACGTGTTCGTGTCGCACATGCACATGGATCACTTCAGCGGTTTTGATCGTCTGCTCGGGGTGTCGCTCTATCGTGAGAAGCAGGTCCATATCATCGGCCCGCCCGGGTTGGCGGCTGCCGTCGAGGCCAAGTTGAGGGCCTACACCTGGAATCTCCTTAACGAAGGGTCGCACGACTTTACGATCTTCGCCTCCGACTGGACAGAAGAAGGGTTTGCCACCGCGGCCGCTTTCCGGGCGCGCAGGGCCTTCGAGCGGGAGGGATGGCGGAACACGAGCACTCGGATCCCCTTGGATGATCCGGAGTTTTCCGTCGAAGCGGTTACGCTCGATCACGGCATTCCTTGCTTGGCTTTCGCCTTCCAGGAAAAGCTGCGGGTCAACGTGCACAGGTCGCGCCTGGACGAGCTTGGCTTTCCCGTCGGACTTTGGCTCACGAACGCGAAACGGGCGGTGCGACGCGGCGCCGACGCGGCTACTGAGTTCACGCCGAATGCGGGCAGGAAGGTGACGCTTGGGGAACTGCTGCGGGACCGAGCCATGGTCTGTGGGCATGGTCAACGCATCGTATATGCAACCGATTTGGCGTTCCATCCGGAGAATGTGACACGTCTCTCCAACTTGGCACGCTGCGCCGATCGGCTTTTCATCGAAGCCGGGTTCCTGGAGGCAGACCGGAACCTCGCCGCAGTGAAGAAACATCTGACCGCCGCGCAGGCGGGTGCAATCGCCAGGCAAGCCGGCGCGATCTCCGCCTACCCGATGCACCTTTCGCCTCGTTATCTCGGACGCCAAGACGAACTGCGGGTCGAATTCGAAGCCGGATTCCTTGGTGGGTTTGAATCGAAGTGAGCGATTAGCCTGTCGCGCTCACACCCCCTTGCCGACAAGGCCGAGGCGCTTAAGTGCGGTACGGGCGAGATCGACGGGTTCCACCTTGACTGGTAGACCCGTGGACGGCCGCAGCATGAGACAGGACAAGCTTTACGAAGCCGATGTCGACACCGAGCGTCATCGGGCCGGCACCCTGGGCAGCGCGCCCGCGGCCGAACTGAGTGAGCCGTTCGCGATCGAGCGCTGCGATGCTGCTCTTGCCAAGATGTCTCCGGATCATATCGAGGGCCGCGGCCTTGGAGCGGCGAGGGGACTTGCCTACATCGCACATGTCGTCGATATGGAGGTCGATGAGCTCGCCGAAGGTCTTAAGACACGCTATGCGGGACTTCGTCGGCGTCTCGCCACGATCGACTTGGCGCTCGGTTTCGGTCGCCCAGCGGCGTGCGTCGTCACGGCGTAGAAAAGTCTCGCTGACGTAGCGACCTTTGCGACGGACTTGCACGCGCCAGGAACCGGACAAGAGCTTTGTGTAAGTGGCCATTTTTTGTGTGCGCTCCGTGCGCACTGAGAGATCGAAACGTGGCGAAAAGGGTCGTACTCTGGCGTAAATTCGGGTTGGCCCGCTAAGTGCTAAGAATTTGATGATAAAGAGAAAAATGCTGAAAAATCAAGAGCATAGATTGGCCGTTGCGCCTATGATGGATTGGACGGATCGGCATTGCCGGTTCTTCCACCGTCAGCTGACGCGCCGCGCGCTGCTTTACACCGAGATGGTGGTGGCGGACGCGGTCATCCATGGCGCGCGCGAAAGACTGCTCGGTTTCGACGATGTCGAGCACCCGGTTGCATTGCAGCTTGGCGGATCGGATCCGATAAAACTTGCCGAGGCCGCGCGGATCGGCGAGACCTTCGACTATGACGAGGTCAACCTCAATGTCGGCTGTCCGTCCGACCGCGTCCAGTCGGGGACGTTCGGTGCCTGCCTGATGAAGACGCCGGCTCTGGTCGCCGAATGCGTCGCGGCGATGAAAGCTTCGGTGAAAATCCCCGTCACGGTCAAGTGCCGTATCGGCGTCGACGATCAGGATCCGGAATCCGCTCTCGACACGCTCGCCGACGGCGTGCTCGCCGCCGGCGCCGATGCGCTCTGGGTGCACGCCCGCAAGGCCTGGCTGGAGGGATTGAGTCCCAAGGAGAACCGCGAGATCCCGCCGCTCGACTATCCGCGCGTCTATCGGTTGAAAGCCGGAAAGCCGGACGAATTCATCGGCATCAACGGCGGCATCCAGTCGCTCGCCGAGGCGTCGGCGCATCTTTCCCATGTCGATGGCGTGATGCTCGGCCGCGCGGCCTATCATACGCCGGGGATCCTGACCGGCATCGATGCCGCTTTCTACGGCGAGGCACCTGCCGCCTTCGACTATTCGGCGCTGATCGACGCCATGGCCGGCTATGCCGCGCGCCATATCGAGCGGGGCGGGCGGCTCGGCCACATCACCCGCCATATGGTCGGGCTGTTCCACGGCTTGCCCGGCGCGCGCCGCTTCCGGCAGATTCTTTCCACCGACGCAAACAAGCCCGGAGCCGGGGTGGAGGTGTTGAAGAGCGCGTTTTCGGCAGTCGATTTCGAGGCGGAAGCCGAAGCAGCCTGACTTCGGCTGAAGAAACGCCCGAAACGGATTCAGGCGCCTCAAGCGATGTCGTTGCCGCGGAACCGCCGAGTACTTCCCGGCAATATCAGTCCCGCAAAATCATGCGGTCGCCGCGCACGTCGAAGCCCGACAACGAGCCGATGAAATTCATGCCGAGCAGGCTTTGATCCAGCATGCCGGGCGCGGCGACCATCACCGACATGTCCTTGCGCACGATGCCGCCGATCGCCACCTCGTCGGTCCTGACCGTCGCCGCGCGCGCCATGCCGTTGGCCGTGGCGACATCTACGCTGTAGCTGAGCGCCGCCGGGTTGAACCCCGCGGCTTGAGCATCTTCGGACGTCAGCACCGTGCTGGTCGCGCCGGTGTCGACCACGGCGCGCACCGGCGTGCCGTTGACCAGGATGCGGGCTTCGAAATGGCCGTTCTCGGCTTTGTCGAGCGTGACGGTCGGGCGGCCATTCTCCACGCCGAGCGCCAGCGGACTGCCCGGGACAAGGCCGGCGGTCACGCGGTTCGCCACATCCTGCAACTCGTAGCGATACTGGTAGCCGGCGATCAGCACGAGGATCAGTGCGGCCCAGACCCCGATATTGCGTGCCATGTCGCCCAGCGGCCGGCCGGAGCGGAGCAGGCTCGCGCCGATCACCATCACCAGCACGCCGACCCAGATCAGCCGGCCGAAATCGTTGTTGTTCATACCGAAGGTGTGGCCGGCCGAATTGTTGAGCATGAGCAGCACGACCCCGGCGCCGATCACCGCCATGACGATCCAGAACAGCCGATTCATCGGTTTCTTCTCACAAAACGCCGCGCTCGCGCGCCATGCGGGTTCGGCGGGTTTCGCGGCGCGGCCGCCGCTCCACCGTTTTGAGCCGCGCCGGCAGTTCGGCCATCACCGCGCGGCGCGTTTCGGGGGTCATCGCGAGCCAGGCGGAAATCTCGTCGCGCGTGCGGCCGCAACCGAAGCAGAAGCCGGTTTTCATATCGATCGAACAGACCAGGATGCAGGGGGATTCGATGGCGGTCATGCTGTTCTCTTGGCTTTATTCCACATGGTGCAACCGCCGGAGCAATGCAAGCCCTCCGCATTGCGCCGCAAGGCAGCGCGTTCGCGGCATCGTCCAGGCGGTTGTGCCGGGTGGAGAAGGCGGCTATGCCGCTTGCGATTTCCGCAACGAAGCGCGATCGACATAAATGCCTGCTAAGCCTTTCGACGATTTCCGAAGCCTCCTGGCGGCGCTGCCGCCGGCCGATGATGCGGCGGGCGCGCGTGTCCGCGCCCTGTTTGCCAAGGCGGACAAGCCGAAAGAATCGCTTGGGCGCATCGAGGACATCGCAGCCTGGATTGCCGCCTGGAGCGGGCGGGCACCGCCGGTGATCAACCGGCCGCTGATGGCGATCTTCGCCGGCAATCACGGCGCCGTCAGGCACGGCATCTCGCCGCGGCCGGTGGCGGCGACCGCCAATGAGGTCGAGCTCTGCGCCGCCGGCGGCGCCGCCATCAACCAGGTCTGCATCGCCAACGATCTCGGCCTGAAAGTCTTCGACCTCGCTTTGGATATCCCCACAGGCGACATCACCGAGGAGGCCGCGCTCGATGAACGCGGCTGCGCCGCAACCATGGCCTTCGGCATGGAGGCGGTCGCGGGCGGCGCCGACCTTCTGTGCCTTGGCGATCTCGGGGTCGGCAATTCGACGATCGCGGCCGCGCTTTTCGCCGCGCTGTTCGGTGGCAACGGCATCGACTGGGTTGGCCCAGGCGCGGGCGCCGACGCAGCGATGATCGCGCGGAAGGCCGAGGTCGTCGATCGGGCGCTGGCATTCCATGGCCCGGATATGAGCGATCCGCTCGAGGCCTTGCGCAGGGTCGGCGGACGCGAATTCGCGGCGATCTGCGGCGCCATTCTCGCGGCGCGCATGGAGAAGATCCCTGTCCTGCTCGACGGGTTCGCGGCGACTGCGGCGGCGGCTGTCCTTTATGCGAGCAATCCAGGCTCGCTCGATCATTGTCTGCTTGCCAGCCTGTCGCCGGAGCCTGGCCACGCCAAGGCGGCCGAAAGGCTCGGGCTGCGGCCGCTGCTCGATTTCGGCATCGGCCATGGCGAAGGGGTAGGGGCCGCTCTTGCCGCCGGTATCGTCAAGGCCGCGGCATTGACCAGTTCCGGCATGGCGATGGCTGTCCGGCTTTAGCGCCCGGCGGAAATTGCTTCAGCGGCGCCCACGCGCGACGACCGTCTTGGTCGGCAAGGCCGGCAATTCCTCCATCACCCGGCTCAACGGGAAGATGGCGATCGCCTCGGTGCCTTCGCGCAGCTTGGAATGAAGCTCGAACTCGCCGCCATGCATGGCAAGCAGCCCCTGCACGATCGGCAGGCCGAGGCCGGTTCCCTGTTCGGCGCTCTTGATGGCGATCGAGCCCTGGCCGAAAGCGGAAAGCACCACCGGGATTTCTTCTTCCGGTATGCCCGGGCCGTTGTCCTTGACCGAAATGTACTGGCCGCCGCCGGCGGTCCAGCCGACACGCACGCGCACTTCGCCGCCGGACGGGGTGAACTTGATCGAATTGGAGAGAAGATTGAGCGTGATCTGCCTGACGGCGCGCTCGTCGGCGAAGAGGCGCGGCAAGGTCTCCTCGAACTCCTGGATGATGCGGATGTCCTTGTTGCGGGCGCGCAACTCCATCATGTGGCAGCAGTCCTCGACGATGGTCACCAGCACGACCGGTTCCTCGTTGAGCTGGTAGCGGCCGGCCTCGATGCGCGACAGGTCGAGGATCTCGTTGATCAGGTCGAGCAGGTGCTGGCCGGACTCGTGCACGTCATGGGCATAGTCGCGGTAGGTCGGATTGTTCATCGGCCCCAGCACTTCATTGGCCATCACTTCGGAGAAGCCAAGGATGGCGTTGAGCGGCGTCCTGAGCTCGTGGCTCATCGAGGCGAGAAAGCGCGATTTCGCCAGATTGGCGTCTTCGGCGCGCCGCCTTGCTTCGTCCGACATCGATTTCGCCGTCTCCAATTCGGCGATCAGCGCATCCTTCTCCGAACGGAAGGACAGCACCATCAGCGAAGCCTGATTGAGATGACGCGCGACGTAACCGAAGAAGGGAAGCGCCGCGATGAGCAAGGCCGCCATCGTGGCTTCGATCGGCGTCCACAGGCGGATGACGGTGTAGACATAAATGGCAACGGGAATGGCAAAGGTCGCGAACAACGCGCCGCCAAGCGAGGAGGCCATCACGGCGGTCGTCGCCATTGCGATCAGCAGCACCATGGCCTTGGCCACATTGAACTGGTCGATCTGGCATGTGGCGCAGCCGAACCAGGCGAACCACGCCCAGCCAAGGCCGCAGAGGAAATGGCCGATCAGGAAGTCGCGACGCGTCTGCACCGGGTCGAGTTCGGCCGCTTCGGTCCGCTCCACGCGACGCGCCATGAAAGCGACGATCGTGTAGCAAAGCAGCGTCGACAGGGCCCAGATGGCGATCTGGCTGTCCAGGCCCGCCAGCCGGCCGATGGCTGCCACCGCGAGCACGAGCAAGGGGATCGCGACCGCGCTGACCACCATGGCGCGCGCATGCAGCTTCAGCAGTTCACGGTCGAAATCGAGGCTGCCCGCCTGCTGCGAAAGGCGGTCGCGCGTCTTGCGCACCGCGCGCGCCACATCGCTGTTGCGGTGCGGTTTACGGCGGTCCACAATGAATTTATCCGCTGTGTTCGAGCGTAGCAAAGGCATACGGACTTCAATTTCTGCGCGCAGCGATTTTCAGTTCGTTAAGCTACGTTCGAATGATTAAGAGACTGTTTGCCATATGAGCCGTTTCGGGCCGCGAGGACCGCGCCGACGCTATGCGGCGAGCCCGCCGCGCAGCCTCTGGCGCAAGCTGCTGGACTATGGGTTGGGCTTCCTCTTGCTCGGGTTGCTCATCCTGGTGGCGGCGCGGCTCGACCGCTTCGAGACACGCAAGGAGCAAGGCACGGCAATCGTCAATGACGGCGATTCGATCACGCTCGGCGCCGAGCGTATCCGCATGCGCGGCATCGACGCTCCGGAATATCAGCAGACCTGCCGGAAGGCCGGCGCCGACTATCCCTGCGGTAAACTGGCGCGGCAGTCGCTGGTACGCCTGATCGCCGGCAGGCCTGTTGTCTGCAGCGGCTGGCAGCGCGACCGCTATGGCCGGCTGCTCGGCGATTGCAGGGCAGGCGACACCGACCTAAACCGGGCCCAGGTGCAGGCCGGATGGGCGGTTGCCTTCGGCGGCTTCGAAGCCGAGGAAGCGGTGGCGAGAGCGGCCAAGGTCGGCATCTGGGCCGGCACTTTCGAAGAGCCGCAGGACTGGCGCGACAGCCATCATGACGCGCCGGTCGAGAGAAAGCACGGCGTGCTGGCCTCGTTCGGCGATGCGTTGCGGGAATTTTTTCGCTTCTGGTGATGGGCGGGCCCGCGCCCTATGATCCGGTGGAGAAGCTGGAGGATGGAATGAAGCTGTTCGACGGTGGCCGCGCGCCCAATCCCCGGCGCGTGCGTGTTTTCCTTGCCGAGAAGGGGCTGACGGTACCGCTGGTGCCCGTCGACATGGGCGCGCTGGAGCATCGCGGCGGGCAGGTGGCTGAGCGCAATCCGCTACGACGCCTGCCGGTGCTCGAGCTCGACGACGGCACCATCATCACCGAATCGATCGCCATTTGCCGCTATTTCGAGGAGTTGCATCCCGAGCCCGCGCTGTTCGGCAAGGGCGCGCTCGGCAAGGCAAAAGTCGAGATGTGGCAAAGACGCTTGGAATTGAACCTGATGAGCAGCGTCACCGCGGCGTTCCGGCACATCCATCCGGCGATGAAGGAATGGGAAGTGCCGCAAATTCCGGAATGGGGCGAGGCCAACAAGCCGAAGGCGATCGAATTCCTGCACCTGCTCGACGACGAACTGGCGGAGCGCGAATTCGCCGCCGGCGATGCCTATTCGGTCGCCGACATCACCGGCATGATCGCCATCGATTTCATGAAGCCGGCCCGCATCAAGGTGCCGGAAGAATGCACGAACGTGCTGCGCTGGTATGCGGCGCTTACAAGCCGGCCGAGCGCGACGGCCTGAGCGACAGAAATTGGACAACCCGCCCGATATGAGACAAGCGCTGGAGCGCCTCACCGAAAGGGTGCGGGCCTGCCGTATCTGCGTCGACGAGCCACACGGCCGGCCCCTGCCGCATGAGCCGCGGCCGGTGCTGCAGCCGTCCTCCGCGGCGCGGATCCTGCTTGCCGGTCAGGCGCCGGGCACCAAGGTGCATGTGTCGGGCATGCCGTTCACCGATGCCTCGGGGGATCGGTTGAGAAACTGGCTCGGCGTCAGCGCGCAGGAATTCTACGACACAGAAAAGTTCGCCATCGTGCCGATGGGCTTTTGCTTTCCCGGCCAGGACGCCAAGGGCGGCGACTTGCCGCCGCGTCGCGAATGCGCACCGGCCTGGCGGCCGGACCTGATGGCGCTGATGCCGCAGATCGACCTCGTGCTGACCATCGGCGGCTACGCGCAGGCATGGCATATGGGCACGGCACGGCTGCCGTCGCTGACCGAGACGGTCAGGAACTGGCGCGCCATATGGGATGGAACGGCCGTGCCCAAAGTGCTGCCGCTGCCGCATCCGTCCTGGCGAAACACCGGCTGGCTGAAGAAGAATCCCTGGTTTGAAATGGATTTGCTGCCCTTTCTCAGGTCGGAAATCCGCTATCGCATCGATTAGGCATCCTGCAAGAAATCACTCGCTTTTACCGCCATCGGCAGAATTTCTTTCTTGTGAAAGGCTCGGATAAAAGGGATTATAGCCAAACTATTCCCCTGGAGCCTCCCATGGATCGCCTCGATAGAAAAATTCTCCGCCTCCTGCAGGAGGATGCGACGCTCGCGGTCGCAGATGTCGCCAAGAAAGTCGGCCTGTCGACCACGCCGTGCTGGCGGCGCATCCAGAAGCTCGAGGAGGAGGGCGTCATCAAGCGGCGCGTCGCCATCCTCGACCATGAGAAGGTCAATGTGCGCGTCACCGTCTTCGTGTCGATCCGCACCAATTCGCACAGCCATGAATGGCTGCGGCGCTTCTCCGAGGTCATCCAGGAATTCCCGGAAGTGGTCGAGTTCTACCGCATGAGCGGCGACGTCGATTACCTCCTGCGCGTGGTGGTTCCGGACATCGCGGCTTACGACGCCTTCTACAAGCGGCTGATCGCCAAGATCGAGATCCGCGACGTCTCGTCGTCCTTCGCCATGGAGCAGATCAAATACACGACCGAAATTCCGCTCGATTACATGGTTCTGGACAAGGAATCAGGCGCGAACGCGGCGTAGACGCCAGGCCAGGCCGGCAGGCCTTAGTTCTTCTTCTTGTTGAGGAAATTCCACGGCGAGTTGACCGGCAGCGTCACGGTGTCCGGCACGCTGTCGACGCTCGTCACCTCGGCCCTTTGCACCGTGTAGCCGGACTGGACGATCGAGACGCCGTCGAGGATGAAAAGCTGGCTTTTCTCCATGCCGGGCTTCAGCACGCCGGTGACGGCGACCGGCTCATAAGCCTCTTTCATCCTGTAGGGATGCGCCGGCGTCACCAGCACGATCTGGTTCGGCGGCGGCGTCGGCATGTGGCTGCAGGCACCGGTCCACGGCACCAGCAGGAACTGGTAGACGAGGTCGCCCTCGCGATCGACCGGCAATGCATAGCCGGCTAATTGTATGGTCTTGTCCTGCAGATTGAGCGACAAGGTCTCGCCATGATCGGGCAATTTTGCCGCGATCATCGGCAGGTTAGCGTCCTCGGCGACGGCCTGCGTCGGGGGGCGCAGGTCCTTCCAGAAGATATGCGCGACATCGGCCGCCGCATCGGCTCCCGTGGCTGCGATAAGGAGCGCGGCCACCAGCGCTGGGCATGAATTGAAACGCTTGCTCATGATTGCTCCATCCTCCGCCAGCCGATTTCCGGAATCGAGTAAAAGCGTCGTGACCAGTCCGGGCTCAAC
Source organism: Mesorhizobium sp. CA14 (assembly GCF_020165195.1). GTDB lineage: Bacteria > Pseudomonadota > Alphaproteobacteria > Rhizobiales > Rhizobiaceae > Mesorhizobium. The sequence continues at coordinate 172,367 of NZ_JAIUHR010000004.1, forward strand.
GGCTTAGCCGCATCACATGTCGGCGCGTGCCGGCGGTTCCGGTCTCATGGAAGCCGCGCGCGGTGAACATGTCGCGAAAGCCCATGAAGCGGTAGCTTGGTGCTGCCTCGTCGACCGGATAGGCTTCGATGACGCGCGCGCCTTTGCTGAACACATGGTCGATTGCCGCATCGAGCAGGGCGGAGGCCAATCCGCCGCCGCGCAAGGCTCTCGGCACATAGAAGCAGACGATCGACCATATGCCGGTCTCGGTGTCGTCCTGCTGTTTTGAAAGTTTCCGGTATGTCTCGCGCGGTGCGACCGAGCACCAGCCCACGGGCTTGCCGTCCAACTCGGCGACGATGCCCACGGGAGTGCCGGCATCGATGAGCGCCGTCATCAGGCGCTTCTTCTCGTCGTTCTCGATGTGCTCGCGGCTGGAATGGCGCCAGGCCATGCACCAGCAATATTTCGGCGCGCCCGGCTGCTCGAACAGATCTTCGAAACGATCGCGCGTTTCTCGCGTCACCTCGACGAAGCGAATCCCGGCAAGGTCAGGTTCTTGCAGCTGCGAGCCTTGCGAGCTGTTTGGCATCCGTCAATTCCTTCACCGCATCCTTGCCGATCCAGCGCGCCGTCTTGTCCGACGATGCCGCCAATCTTTCCGCCAGCGCAAGGGCAGGGGCGTGCAGGCTCATCGAGCGCTTGCCGATCTGCCGCAGCGCCCAATTGACCGCCTTGCTGACGAAATTGCGCGGATCGCCGGCATGTTTCTCGACCAGCGGCAGATAGGCAAGGAACGTCGCGTCCGGCTCTTTCTTGAGATGCACCGCGCTCCAGGCCAACATGGCAAAGGCGGTGCGCCGAACGAATTCGCGGTCGTCTTCGGCGAACTCGTCCATCAATTCACGCCAGAATGGCGTCTCTGCAAAGAGGTCCGCTACAGTGTCGACGATCTCCCAGCTGTCGAAATCCGCGGCCCAGCGCCGGCATTGATCGATATCGACCTTCTTAGGCTCGCCGGTGAAGGCCGCCATCAGCTGCGCTTCGCGGACACCGCTGTCCCACAGCAGAAGCGATCGCTCGTGGTTTTTCTTCAGCTTGCGCGCCAGCGGCCGCAATTGCGAATTGCCGACGCCGAGCGCGCTGGTGGTGTTGAGGCCGAAGCGCGCCATGCCCGCCCGGTTTTCGTCGGTGCCGATCGCGCGCAAATGCGCAACGATGTCGTCGGCGCTCCAGCTCGGATCGGGCAGGGGCATTTTCGCCTATCTTTCCAGGCGCGCCAGCAGCGAGGACGTGTCCCAGCGCTTGCCGCCCATGTCCTGCACATCCTTGTAGAACTGGTCGACCAATGCCGTCACCGGCAGCTTGGCACCATTGCGATTGGCCTCCGCCAGGCAGATGCCCAGATCCTTGCGCATCCAGTCGACGGCGAAGCCGAAATCATATTTGCCGGCATTCATCGTCTTGTGGCGGTTCTCCATCTGCCAGGAGCCGGCCGCACCCTTGGAGATCACCTCGATGACCTTGTCGATGTCGAGACCGGCCTTCTTGCCGAAATGGATGCCCTCGGCCAGGCCCTGGACCAGGCCGGCGATGGCGATCTGGTTGATCATCTTTGTCAACTGGCCTGCACCGGCCGATCCCATTAGGCCGACCATGCGGGCATAGGCGTCGATGACGGACCTCGCCTTGTCGAAGGCGGCCTCATCGCCGCCGACCATGACGGTCAGCACGCCGTTCTCGGCGCCGGCCTGGCCGCCGGACACCGGCGCATCGAGGAAGGAGAAGCCCGCCTTGCGCGCGGCAGCGTCGAGCTCGCGCGCCACCTCGGCCGAGGCGGTAGTGTTGTCGATGAAGACGGAACCCTTCTTCATCGCGGCGAAGGCGCCGTTCGCGCCGGTCGTGACCGAGCGCAGATCATCGTCATTACCGACGCAGGAGAAGACGAAGTCCTTGCCTTCGGCAGCTTCCGCCGGCGTCAGCGCCAGTTTGCCACCATGCTGGGCCACCCACTGCTCGGCCTTGGCCTTGGTGCGGTTGTAGACGGTGACGTCATGGCCGCCCTTGTTCCTGAGGTGCCCGGCCATCGGATAGCCCATGACGCCAAGACCGAGAAATGCAACCGATGCCATAAGCCTGCCTTCCAACAAAACACAGTTTCCAGTGGCGGAAGGTCTAGGCCATGCGAAAAATTCGTCAAGGCACGCAGCGCTGCATCGGCTGGTGCAGGCGGTCGGGGCGGCAATCTAAGTCTTTGTTTTATACATGTCGTTTCCCCTAAAACCGCTGCGCACTTTTAGGCGACATGCATTATCGATGCAGATGGACGGTGATGCGGCGCTCGATCCACTCGACGCCGTGGCGCAGGATTTCGACCATCACCAGATAGACGATCGCCACCCAGATATAGGCCTGGATGTCGAAGGATTTCGCATAGGCGAGCTTGGCGTTGCCCATCAGGTCGTAGACCGTGATGATGGCGACGATCGCCGAGGCCTTGATCATCAGGATGAGTTCATTGCCGTAGGGCCGGAGTGCGACGATGATCGCCTGCGGCAAGACCACCTTGCGCAGCGTCTGCAATTTATGCAGGCCAAGCGAAGCCGCACCTTCCCATTGGCCGCGCGGCACGCTTTCGATGGCGCCGCGCAGGATTTCCGCTTGGTAGGCGGCGGTGTTGAGCGAGAAGGCAAAGACGCCGCAATAGAAGGCCTCGCGGAAGAACCACCACAGTCCGACCGTCTCAAGCTCAGGGCGGAAGGAGCCGATGCCGTAATAGACCAGGTAGGTCTGCACGAGCAGCGGCGTGCCGCGGAAGAAATAGACGTAGCAATAGGCGAGCCCGGACAGGAACGGGTTCTTCGACATGCGGCCATAGGCGACCGGAAGCGACAGGAGCGCGCCAACGACCATCGAAATACTCACCAGCGATAGGGTGGTCCCGAGGCCCTGCAGATAGGCGGGAGCATATCGGGCGAAGAATTCGGCGTTCCAGGCATAGACCAGGTAGGCGAGGATGCCGGCACCGAACAGTACCCAAACACCGACCAGCGCGTAGCCGAGGATGCGGACCCGCGGCCAGCCGCGCGCTTGCGGCGGCGGCTTGTCGATGGCGATGGCCTGGCTGACGCTCATCGCGCTTCCCTCCGCCCGAGATAGCGCAGGATGTAGCTCGTGGCGATCGACGACAGGACGGCCAGCGCCAGGAAGATCAGCGCCGCGACGCTGTAGAAGAGGAAGGAATGCTTGGTGACGCGCGCCGCCACGCCGGACTGGCGCAGGGTCTCCGCCAGATTGACGACCGAAACCAGCGAGGTGTCCTTGAGCAGGCTCAGCCAACAATTCTCGAGGCCCGGAAAAGCGATACGTATCAGCTGCGGCAGGATCACCAGCCGCATCGTCTGCCATTTCGACAGGCCAATGGCGTAGCCACCCTCATATTGGCCTTTCGGAACGGCGCGGAACGCGGAGAGGAACACCTCGCTGGCGTAGGAGGAGAAGATCAGCGCCAGCACGATCATGCCGGCGACGAAGCTGTTGACGTCGATCGTTGCGTCCGGATTGAACAGCCGCACGAGATATTGCAGCAGTAGCGGCATGCCGAAGAAGAACAGGAACAGCGTCACCAGTTCCGGCAGGCCGCGAAAGACCGTGGTGTAGATGTTGCCGGCCAGGCGCAGCGACGGCTCTTCATGCTGCTTGGCGAAGGCGACGAAAAAGCCGATCACCAGGCCGATCGGCAGTGTGGCGAGCGCCAGTGCTATGGTGACCAGCACGCCAGACGCAATGTCGTCACTCCAGCCATCCGGTCCCCAGCTGAGAAGTGTCCAAATGCTTTGGGCCGGCATTGACGGGTCGTGTCTCCGTGGCGATCCCGGAAGGATTTAAGGGCGGCGAGGGATGCCTCGCCGCCCTTGGCTTGTCGATCAGGATTCGGCGCCGTAGACGTCGAACTTGAAGTACTTGTCGTTGATTTCCTTGTACTTTCCGTTCTTGCGGATGGCGTCGATCGCGGCGTTCAGCTTGTTGACCAGATCGGTCTCGCCCTTGCGCACGGCAATGCCGGCGCCCGGTCCGAAAATCTCGACCGGCTGCGGCGACGGCTGGCCGAGGATCTTGCAGCAGGCGCCGTCCGGCGAATCCAGCCACTGCTGCAGCACGACGATGTCGTCCTCGATTGCATCGAGACGGCCATTGGCCAGGTCAGCCTGCTCCTCGGGGCTGCTCGGATAGCCCTTGATGGTGCTGTCCGTGTAAGTCTTCGACGCATAGTTGTAGTGCGTGGTGGTGGTGGCGACGCCGATGGTCTTGCCGGCGAGGTCTTCCTTGGTCACACCCTTGACCGGCGAATCCTTCGGCACGGCGATGGCCGACGGGGTGTTGTAGTATTTGTGGGTGAAGTCGACTTTTTCCTGGCGCTCGGGCGTGATCGACATCGAGGCGACGATGGCGTCGAATTTGCCGGCCTGAAGCGCCGGGATGATGCCGTCCCAATCCTGCGCGACGAAGGTGCACTTCACCTTCATCTCGTCGCAGAGCGCCTTGGCGATATCGATGTCGAAGCCGACAAGCTGGCCGTCAGAGGTCAGGTTGTTGAAGGGCGGGTACGCGCCTTCGGTGCCGATCCTCAGGGTCTTTTCCTGAGCCTGGGCGACGCCGAGTGTCAGCAGCGCGGCCGAAGCGGCAAGCGCGATACGCAGTGCAATACGCATGATAATCCTCTCATATTGTCATGGCCGCTGTCCCGTGCGGCTCTTGTGGGCGGTCGTTTCCTGACCGCCCGCTGGGGCGGATACTCCCACTCTTTCCAAGAAAAAAGCAACCGCAAATCAACGGTAAACGACAATCAGGACGTGCCGCTGCGTTACTTGGTTTGAGCGACGAGACCTGTGCTGCGCTCGACAAAGTCGGCTATCGATTTCGTGTCATCGAGGTCGAAAACCGGCAGGCTCTCGCCTTCGACCGGAAAGTCGGCGGCGACCGCGACGATGTTGGGATCGTTGGCCGAAAGCGGCGTCCGGTCCTTGGCTTCGAGCCGCCTTGCCTCGATCTTCTTGTGCGCTTCGCGCTTGTAGCCTTCGACCAGCACGATGTCCGAGGGCGACAGCCGCGCCAGGATATCGTCCAGCGTCGGCTCGTCCTCGCCCCGCAATTCGTGCATCAGCGCCCAGCGCCGTCCGGAGACGATGGCGACCTCCGTCGCGCCCGCCTGGCGGTGGCGAAAGCTGTCGGTGCCCGGCTTGTCGATGTCGAAGTCATGATGGGCGTGCTTGACCGTCGAAACCGTCCAGCCGCGCGCCACCAGCTCGGCGACCAGCTTTTCCGTCAGGGTCGTCTTGCCGGAGTTTTTCCAGCCGGTGATGCCGAATACGCGTCTCATGGCCTGAGGCTTTGCAACAGACGCTCCGCCGCCGCAAGGTCGTCCGGCGTGTTGACGTTGAAGAACGGATCGATCGTTTGGTTGTCGGCGTCGATCGTGGGGAACTCGACCTCGATATAGCCCTGGCGTTCCATGAAGGAGGAAACCCGCCGGTTGTCCTCATCGACCAGGAAATGGCGCAGGGCGTCGCGCAGGCCGAGCGGCCACAGCGCGAAGGTCGGGTGCCATCTGCCGTCCGAACTGGCGACGGCGATCGCGCCGGGGCGGCCGCGGGTTGCGGCTGCGAGGCGCTCGACGAGGTCGTCGGGGAAGAACGGCGTGTCGCCGGCGGCGCTCATCAGCCACCGGCAGCTCGTTTGCCTCGTCGCCCATTCGAGGCCGGTGAGAATGCCCGCCAGCGGCCCGGCATGGCCTGGCACCGTATCTTCGAGCACCGGCAGGTCCATGGCGGCAAACCGCGCCGGATCGCCGTTCGCGTTGAGCCCCAGGACCGCAACCTGCGGCTTCAAGCGTTGCGCGACATGATCGATCAGCCTCTCATTGCCCAGCGAAAGCAATGGCTTGTCGCCGCCGCCCATTCGGCGCGACTGGCCTCCCGCCAGAATGATCCCTGCGACATTTCGGTCCATCGGCCTATATGCCGTCCGGCGCCATGTCGGGTCCAGTGCTTTCGGCGGCAGGTTGCTGCCTGCCAACGATGCGCTCGCGGTAGAGCGCATAGAGGCCCGAGCCGATGATGATGGCGGCGCCGACGATCATAGGCAGGTCGGGGACGTCGCCGAAAATGACGAGGCCGAGCAGGATCGACCAGAGCAGGGCCGTGTAGCGGAAAGGCGCGATGAAGGAGATGTCGCCCGAGCGCATCGCCATGATGATGAACTGATAGCCGATCAGCACCAGCACCGCTGCCAGGGCCAGCAGCGTGGTCGCCCTGCCGCTCATCGGCATCCAGCCGCCCATAGGCGACAAAAGCAGCGCGCCCAGCACGGTCATGGCAAGCGCGGTCGCCGTCGACACCAGCATGGTCGGGATCGCCTCTGGGATCCGCTTGGTGGCGAGGTCGCGCACCGCGCAGCAGGCGACGCTCGCCAATGCCAGCAGCGAGTAGACGCTGAAGCCCTCGAAACCCGGCCGCACGATGATCATCACGCCAGCGAAGCCGACGGCAATGGCGAGCCAGCGCCGCCAGCCGACACCTTCGCCGAAGAACAGCGCCGCGCCCATGGTCACCGCCAGCGGCAGCGCCTGCAGCACGGCCGAGACGTTGGCGATCGGCAAATGCGCAAGCGCGATCAGGAACGATACCGTGGCGCCGGCTTCGCCGGCCACGCGCGTCGCCACCAACGGCTGCAGCATGGCGGCCGGATTGGCAAGCGCGCCGCGCCGCCAGGCGAGCAGGCCGACGAACAGGGACGCGAAGGCGCCGCGCACCAGCATGACCTGCGCCATGTTCATCGATTCGGACGAGAATTTGGTGATCGCATCGTTCAAGGTGAAGCCGACCATGGCCACGACCATGAACAGCGCGCCGCGCAGATTTGGCGAAAGGGGCAAAGGCGTTTCCGAATTTAATTCTAGATCAGCGTCTAGCAGGCAGCCGGAAAACAGCAACGGCAAAGAAATGGGCCACGAATTTCCGCGTGGCCGTGAGATCGATTGGCCGAGCTTTGGAAGACTTACTTCGGCGTCAGCACTTCGGTGCCGTTGCCGTTCTGGCCGGCGATGGTCCACAGCCCGTGCAGGGAGCCGTCCTTCTCGATCTTGTAGACGACGAGACCGACTTCCTTGCCCATCGCATAGCCGGCGGAAAACGCATCGTCGTTACGCATGCAGATACCGTCCGAGGTCGAGCCGCCGGTTTCCCAATGGATCGTGCAGGTCGTGTCGCTGGTCAGCGTGATGGTTGCCTCGCCGCCATATTTCGAGCCGTCGAAATTGGTGCCGGCGACGGTGTAGGTGCCGCCGATCGACTGAGCCGCGGCCGATACGGAAGCAACCCCAAGCATTGCAAATGAAAGCATGAATGTGCGCATGGGCACTCCCCCTAGAGCGAAAATCGCGCGCGAAGGCTAGGCTGGAAAAGGCCGGCGGTAAATCGGGTGGAAGGCGACGCCAGCGCTTTATTTTCAGTGCGGCCAGGTTGACCTCAAGGGCCGCGCAGGCTCTTGGCGATCGAGCCGGCCAGCGCGTCGTATTTCGCCTTGAGCGCGGCGGGGTATTCGATCCAGATGGTGCGGACGACGTCGTCCTTTCCGAACAAGCGTCGTTCGTAGAAGATCTTGCCGTCCTTGGTTCCGGAAAGCACCGCCCAGTTCTTGCCGGTCTTGCTATAGGTGACCTTGTAGTTCGGCTCGGTGCGGGCTTTCTCCTCATCGACGAAACCTTTCGGGGTGTCGTTGTCGACATTATAGATGCCGGAACAGGTCAGGCTGGCGCCATCGGCGCTAAGCCATTGCTGCCCATCGCCGTTTTCCGGTTCGGGCATCGGCTGATCGAAGATGTCGTCGGGAAATGTGCATGACTGGCCGAACCGCGCATTCACGTAAGTGAAGGGCTTGGCCGTTGCGGTCGTCGTCATGATTGTCGACAGGGACAAGATGGCCGCTACCGACGACCAACCGATGCGCTGCAGGCGTTGCATAATCCCCCCTTTGGTCAATGACCGAAGGTGATTCTGCACCAAATCGTGGAAAAAATCAGCCGCCGGTGACGCTCATATGCCGCAACACCGAAGGGCGGCTGGTGCGGCGGTCGATGATGAAGTCATGGCCCTTGGGCTTGCGGCCGATGGCCTCGTCGATCGCCTCGCCGAGCAGTTCGTTGCCTTCGGAGGCGCGCAGGGGCGCCCGGAGGTCGGCGGCGTCCTCCTGCCCAAGGCACATATAGAGCGTGCCGGTGCAGGTGAGCCGCACGCGGTTGCAGCTTTCGCAGAAATTATGCGTCATCGGCGTGATGAAGCCGAGCCGGCCGCCGGTCTCCGTGACATGGACATAGCGGGCAGGGCCGCCGGTCTTATAAGGAATGTCGGCGAGCGTGAACTGGCGCTCCAGCGCCGCGCGCAGCAGCGACAGCGGCAGATACTGGTCGGTGCGGTCGGCCTCGATCTCGCCCATCGGCATCGTCTCGATGAGGGTGAGGTCCATGCCGCGGCCATGCGCCCAACGCATCAGCTCGGGGATTTCGGCATCGTTGAAGTCGCGCAGCGCGACCGCATTGAGCTTGATCTTCAGCCCGGCCTTCTGCGCGGCGTCGATGCCCTCTATCACCTTGCCGAAATTGCCCCAGCGCGTGATCTGGTGGAATTTCTCGGCATCGAGCGTGTCGAGCGAGACGTTGATGCGCTTGACGCCGCAATCGGCGAGCTCGGCTGCGAAGCGCGACAGCTGCGAGCCGTTGGTGGTCAGCGTCAGCTCTTCCAGGGCGCCGCTCTCCAGATGCCGCGACAGCTGGCGCACCAGATGCATGATGTTCTTGCGCACCAGTGGCTCGCCGCCCGTCAGCCTGAGCTTCTTGACGCCTTTCTCGATGAAAACGGTGCAGAGCCGGTCAAGCTCCTCGAGCGACAGCAGATCCTTCTTCGGCAGGAAGGTCATGTCCTCGGCCATGCAATAGGTACAGCGGAAATCGCAGCGGTCGGTGACCGACACGCGAAGGTAGCTGATCGTGCGACCGAAGGGGTCGATCATGTCCATTGCAAGCGCTTCCCGTGGCCTGAGCGGCGTCGTTATATACAGCTATGTGATACGATCCAATGCCGCATTCAAGATAGAAGCTCTTGATCTTTGGTAACATTCCCCGACCGACATCGCGTGTCGGCTGGCTGAAGTGTTTGTCCGATGCATGTCGTTTGTCCCAGAACCGCTGCACACTTCTGGGCGACATGCATTGGCACCGGTCTTTCCGGATCGTGCAAAGCGGCGTAGGGAAGGGCGCAACCCACACAGGACAGTGATGACCGCGCCAAAGGAACTCAGGGTCTCGAAAGACCGCAAGCTGCTGACCGTGACCTTTCCGGGACATCAGCCGTTCGAATTGCCGGCGGAGTTCTTGCGCGTGGCCTCGCCATCGGCGGAAGTGCAGGGCCATTCGCCGGAGCAGCGGGTGACAGTTCCGGGCAAGCGAAATGTCGCGATCCTCAAGATCGAGCCGGTCGGCAATTATGCGGTGCGCATCACCTTCGATGATTTCCACGACACCGGCATCTTCACCTGGAACTATCTGCATACGCTCGGCCACGAAAAGGACGAGCGCTGGAACGCCTATCTCGCCGAGCTGGCCGAGAAGGGGATGAGCCGGGATCGCTAGCCCGGCGCGTGGCAATCCAATGCCGGCTGTCGTCAAGGCGTCATGGACATGGAGTAGCGCCGGCAAAAGGTCAGGAGACGAAAGAGATGTCGCGCATCACATCCGTCGAACAGCTCGAGGCCCTCTACGGCCTGCCGGGCGAGGCTTCGGTCGTCAAGGAACTCGACCATGTGATTCCCGAATATGCCGCCTTCATCGAGGCCTCGCCCTTCGTGGCGCTGGCGACGAGCGGGTCCGAGGGCCTCGACTGCTCGCCGCGCGGCGATCTCGCTGGCTTCGTGCGCATTGTCGATGACAAGACTCTGATGGTGCCTGACAGGCGCGGCAACAATCGCGCCGATTCGCTGAAGAACATCATTCGCGATCCGCGCGTCGGGCTGCTCTTTCTGGTGCCGGGCTCGGGCACCACGCTGCGCATCAACGGCCGCGCCCATATCACGACCGATGCCGAGCTTTGCGCGTCCTTCATGGTCGACGGCAAGCCGGCCCGCTCCGTCACCGTCATCGATGTCGACACGGTCTATTTCCAGTGCGCCCGGGCCATCGTGCGCTCGGAGCTCTGGAACCCGGCCCGGCATGTCGACCCGAAGTCGCTGCCGACGCCCGGCCAGATCCTCGAGATCACCAGCCGCAAGAACATCGACGGCCAGAAGTACGACCAGGAATGGCCGGAAAGAGCCAAGAAGACGATGTGGTGACAGGTGCGCCGATATTCGGTGAGGCCGGCCTGCAAATGGCGGGTTCCTGCGCTTCCGGTGCTCACGTACTTTAAGCACGCTCCGCTCCGGTTCTCGGAACCCACCATTTTCGACTCGGCCTGACCGAAATCTCAGCACACCTAAGCCAAGTCTCAGCAAACCTGTGCTCAGGCTTCCTTCAGCACGTCGGCGATCTTGCGCATCTGCTCGCCGATCATGTCGCACTGTTCCGGCGTCGACTGGCTCATCGCCTTCTCGATCAGCGCCATGTGCACTTTCAACGCCTTCATCAGCAGGGCCTCGCCCGCCTCGGTTAGGTTCAGCCGCAGCACGCGCTTGTCCTTCTCGTCGCCTTCGCGGCGCAACAGGCCGCGGATTTCCAGCTGCGGCAACAGCATGGTGATGTTGGAGCGGCCGACCAAGAGCTTGCGGGCAAGGTCGTGCTGCGACATGCCGGGGTGGCGGTAAAGGTTCATCAGCACGTCGAGCTGCGCCGGCTTGAGGTCGAGCGGGGCGAGCTTCACCGCCAGGGTGCGCTCCAGCACATGGCAGGCGCGCGCCACCGCAACCCAGTTGCGAAAGCGAGGATTGTCCCAGGGCAGCTCTTGCTTAATGTTCATGTTTGAACTATTATGTTCATGCTTGAACGAATGAATGGACTGCCAATATGGCATCATTTGGAATGAAGGTCATCCGGGGCGTTTTTGGCGCGGCCGAGCATGTTGCGCCGCGTCTTAGCGGCCGCGCCGCGTTCGAATTGTTTTGCCGCACACCGAGCGTCAAGGCCTTGAGCGACGGCGAACGCCGGGCTGTCGAACGAGCCTCAGCCTTCATGGCCGAGGCGCGCCATCACAGGCTGAAGACCAGGACGGATTGCGTCGCGGTGCATGAATTCCGGCCGGAGCCGGGCAGGGAGTCGCGCGGCACGGTGCTCGTCATCCATGGCTGGCGCTCGCGCACCGAATATATGCGTGCCCTGATCGAAGGGTTTCGCGGCGCCGGCTACAAGGTTGTTTCGCTCGACCTGCCCGGGCATGGCCATTCGCCCGGCCGCCATCTCAACATGGTGACTGCCGTGGACGCGGCGCGGGTCGCCGGCGAATGGTTCGGCCCCTTTGCCGCCGTCGTCGGCCACTCCTTCGGCGGCGCGATTGCCGCCAATGCCGTCGCGGCGTCGGTCAAGGGCATGCCGCCGCTTCCGGCGCAAAAGCTGGTGCTGATTGCCGCGCCGAGCTCCTTGCCCGCGATCTTCGACGATTTCAGCCGCATGATGAATGTCGGGCCGCGCTCGCGCGTCGCCATGGCGGACCGGGTGAAGCATCTGTCCGGGCGGCCGCTCAGCGAATTCACCGGCGATCGCCAACTGGCCGCAGCATCGGTGCCGACACTGGTCATCCACGCGCCGGACGATCGCGAGGTTCATGCCGACCATGCCAAGCGTTATGCGGGCGCCGGCGAACATGTCCATCTGCACTGGGCCGACGGGCTCGGCCACCGCCGTATCCTCGCCGACAGGGATGTAGTCGCGCGCTCTGTCGGCTTCGTGACTGGGCAGCGGGAAACGGCCCTGCACTAGGCTGCGTTGATATTCAGGTGATGCCGGCCTGCGAACGATGGTTTCCTCCGCTTCCGGTGCTCGCGTACTTCAAGTACGCTCCGCTCCGGTTCTCGGAAATCATCGTTCTCGGCTCGGCCTAACCTGAATCTCAACACACCCTAATCAGCGTATCAGTCCGCCTTCTTTTTCCGCCCCGGCTCTAGGGGCAGGCCGGCCGCCTTCCAGGCGGTGTAGCCGCCGAGGATATGCTTGACCGGTGTCAGGCCCATGTCCTGCGCCGTCTTGGTGGCAAGCGCCGAGCGCCAGCCGCCGGCGCAGAAGAAGACGAACGTCTTGCCGCTGGCGAAGAACGTCTTGTGATACGGGCTTTCGGGATCGATCCAGAATTCCAGCATGCCGCGCGTCACATGCTTGGCGCCGGGAATCTTGCCGTCGCGCTCGACCTCGCGCGGGTCGCGCAGATCGACAAAAATCGTCTCGTCATCCTCCAGCAGCCCCGCTGCCTCCTCCGGCGACACGACCTCGATCTCGGCATTCGCCTCGTCGAGAAGCTGGCGATAACCTTTCTTCACGGCAAATCCTCCCGGCCACGCTCGCTGCGGCCACCGAAATTTCGATCACAAAGACTTGCGTTTGTCACGGGGTCAGGCGTTGGCGCCGGCCATCGTCGTCCACGCCGCCATAGCGCCGGCAACGGTCGCCATAAGGGCGGCATGGGTTGCGCCGTCTCGCGCCTGGATGGACATGCCATGCTGTACAGTAGCGAAGAAGGTGGCTGCGGCTTGGCAGTCGAAGTCGGCAGGCAGCTCGCCTTCAGCCACGGCCCGTCCCAGACGTCTTTCAAGCGCCGTCTGATTTTCGGCACGGCGGCGGCGCAGATCCTGGCAGATCAGCCCTTGCGTCGAATCCTGATGCAAGGCTCCGAGCGCGATGAGGCAACCCTGCGGCCGGTCGGTCTGCGCGTAGGCCCGGGCGGTCTGGGTTAAGAAGCCTTCGATCGCAAGCCGCGCGGTCGGAGCTTCTTCCAGCGTCGACCAGATGTCGGTGCCTTCGCTGCGCGTGTAGAGGTCAGTCGCCTTAAGAAAGAGCGCTTCCTTGCTGCCGAAGGCGGCATAGAGGCTGGGCGAATTGATGCCCATGGCCGCGGTCAGGTCGCTCAGCGACGCGCCCTCATAGCCCTTCGCCCAGAAAACCTCCATTGCGCGGCGCAAGGCAGACGCTCGATCAAAGCTTCGCGGGCGGCCTCTTTCCGGCATGATGTCCTTCTGTTGGTTCTTTTCTGTGTTGATCGATACATAATTCACTTGACGGCATCCGGCAAGCTTGGCAGGTATTTATGTATCGATCGTTACATTAAGGAGAATCCGATGTCTTCCAACCAGTTGCGCGGCAAGGCCGCATTCGTCACCGGCGGCAGCCGCGGTATCGGCGCGGCAATCGCGAAAAGACTGGCGCGTGACGGCGCGAATGTCGCCTTGACCTATGTGAATGGCGGGGAGCAGGCGCGCATCGTGGTCAATGAAATCGAAGCGGCCGGTGGGCGTGCCATCGCCATCAGGGCCGATGGCCGCGATGCCCGCGCGATCGAGAGCGCCGTCGATGAGACGATGGATGCATTTGGGCGGCTCGATATCCTGGTCAACAGTGCCGGCATCTGGCGCGCCGCGCCGATCGACACCTTGTCGCTCGCCGATTTCGACGAGAGCATGGAGGTCAATCTCAGAGCGCCTTTCGTCGCTTCCAAAGCCGCTGCGCGGCATATGGCGGATGGCGGCAGGATCATCTCGATCGGCAGCAATCTGGCCGAGCGCGTGACGGATCCGGGCCTCAGCGCCTATTCGACCAGCAAGGCGGCGCTGATCGGACTGACGAAGGCCCTGGCGCGCGACCTCGGTCCGCGCGGCATCACCGCCAACATTGTTCATCCGGGATCCACCGACACCGACATGAATCCCGCCAACGGGCCACATGCGGAGCACCAGCGTCGGAAGATGGCGACGCCGCGCTTCGGCGAGGCCGAGGAGATCGCGGGAATGGTGGCCTGGTTGGCAGGCCCTGAAGGACGCTTCGTCACGGGGGCATCGTTGACCATAGATGGCGGCGCCAACGCCTGATTGTTTTTCGACACCTTTGCGAGCGCGTGGGGGCCGGAGCAATCGCCGCTTTGGGTCTCACGATGATGTGAAACCGTTCTGCAACACGGCCCCGAAAATTTATGGAAGCTTAACGAAATCAGTATGAATCGGTATAGTCACGTCATACATCCGCCTTGCGGAGGGCGGGACCGTCCAGCGGCGTGGAACGGGAACCGGTTTCAACCGGTGCGGGTGAAGCATGAAAATCCTCGGGAACAAAAAGGCCGTCCTGCCGATCGCGATCGCGGCGACGCTTGCCCTCGGGCAGCAGTTGGCAAGCGCGCAAGGGCTGTTCGACATGCTGTTCGGCGGCGGCATCCGGCACAACCCGCAAGGCGAGTTTCCGCCGCCGCCAAAGCCGCGCAAGGTGCGGCCGGCCGGAGAGGATGGTGGCGGCGTCAGAATCAGCAGCCCAACCTACAACACCTACAGGGCCGACAAGCTTGTGCGGGTCGATTTCAAATCGCTGCTGCCGGCGCCGCAGCCGACGACCGCGCAGGACGCCGCCTTTGTCCCATCGGTGACGAGCAACAGCTTCCGTGATGCCCTTGCAGGCTTGAGCGATTACGAGCTGTTTGCCGAGCCGGATATCGCCAAAGCGCTGGTCGCCTATTATTCGGCCAATCCGGATTTCATCTGGGTGAGCGACAATGCCCCCAACAGCCGTGCGCAGGATGCGGTGCGCGTCCTGGGCGAGGCGGCGAGTTACGGCCTGACGCCGGCCGACTACTCCGTCGATGTCCCGGCTGCCGCCAGTTCCGCCGCCACACCGGAAGAACGGACCAAGGAACTGGTCCGCTTCGAGGTGGCGCTGTCGGCGCGCGTGCTGCGCTATGCGCATGATGCCCAGAGCGGCCGCGTCGACCCCAACCGGATGACCGGTTACTACGATTTCCCGGCCAAGCCCTTCGATCTGGAAGGCGCGCTGAAGACGCTGGCGCATACTCAGGAGGTCCGCACCTATCTTGAATCGCGGCATCCGCAGAATGCCGAGTACCAGGCGCTGCGCGTCGAGCTGGAGGCGCTCGAGGCCAGTGAGGAAAACGAGATCGTCGTCGATCCCAAATTGCTGCTCAAGCCGGGCGAGAGCAGCCCGGAACTGCCAAAGTTGCTGACGCTGATCGCCCGCAGTCTCGATGATGAGATGGGCGGCAGCTACGGCGAGGTGCTCGCCAGGCTAGGCAAGAGCGAGGTCTACGAACCCGAGCTGGTGCCGGTGATCAAGGCCGTGCAGCAGCGCGCCGGCATGAAGGGCGACGGCGTCATCGGCCCGCGCACCGTGACTTCGCTGTCCGGCGCGTCGAAGGCCGACAAGATCGAGAAGGTCAAGGTGGCGCTCGAGGAACTGCGCTGGATGCCGTCGGATCTCGGCAGCCCGCGCGTCTTCATCAACCAGCCGGCCTTCACCGCCAGCTATATCGACAACGGCGAAGAGAAGCTGAAGACCCGCGCGGTCATCGGCCGGGTCACCAACCAGACCGCCTTCTTCTACAACCAGATCAAGCAGGTCGACTTCCATCCCTATTGGGGCGTGCCGCAGTCGATCATCGTCAACGAGATGCTGCCAAGGCTGCGCGGCGATCCGGGCTATCTCGACCGCGCCGGCTATGAGGTGACGGATAGTAGCGGCAAGCGCATCCCGTCGGCGGCGGTCGATTGGGGTGCCTATGGCGCCAACATTCCGTTCAGCGTGCGTCAGCAGCCGAGCGAGGCCAATGCGCTGGGCGAGTTGAAGATCCTCTTCCCCAACAAGCATGCCATCTACATGCACGACACGCCGCAGAAGTCGTTCTTCGCGCGCGACATGCGCGCGCTCAGCCATGGCTGCGTGCGGTTGCAGGATCCGCGCGGCATGGCCGCCGCCGTGCTGGGCACCACGGTCGACGACATCGCCGAGAAGCTGAAGCACGGCCATTCGACCGAGAATGTCACGCGCGTCATTCCGGTCTATGTCGCCTATTTCACCGCTTGGCCGGACATGTCCGGCAAGGTCGAGTATTTCGACGACGTCTATGGCCGCGATTCCAAGCTGATGCAGGCATTGGACACGACCGAAGCGGTGCGCGCGCCGTCAAGCTGAGCAGTGGATCAACGGCCGGCGGAAGCCGGCGTCGCGCCCGGCGATCAACCAGTCGGAGCGCGGCACAGGAGTATTCAGGCGCTAGCTTTGTTGGAGATGGTCTTCTCCGAAAACCGGTTCCCACTTGTCGGGATCATGCTCTAACACACAGATGCCGGGGATCGGGCAGGGGCCATTTGCCCTAGCAGGTCTGGCGGAATGGCCGCGGGCGGGCGGGGTCTATCTGGGTTCGCCGCTGACGGGATCGTAGGTGATTTGGACCTTAGCCTTGTCCGTGGTGTAGTAGGTGATGGTGTAGCCGTCGCTGTCCCATTCAACCTCCTTCACATAGCGAAAGTCGGTGCGGTGCTCGACCTTGGCGACGATCTCCGAGAGTTTCTTGGCATTTTGCGGAGGCAGTGGCCGGTCGTCCGCCGCAAAGGCCGATCCGCCGGCAAGGCAGGCCGCGATACCGGTTGCCAAAACAACAGTGCGCATGAGAGCCCTCAGATCTCGTGTTGGCGGGTGCGGTCAGAAACTCGCACGTGGGCAGGTTGGTTCCGCCGCGTAAGAATAACGCTTTCCGGGGCGTTTGCCTCGGAGCGGCCGATCCATGTCCGCTCGTAACCAACCCAGCATTGCCCGGCGCGAAAGCCTGTTTGATTTCAAAAGGTAGGGGCGTGATATGGATGTGTCGCCTGATGTAACGAACGACTAACCATGCGCCGTATGGGGAGTTCGTCATATTAGCTGTTCGTAGTAGAGCTTTCGGTAAGACCCTGATAGAATTCTGATCACAACAGGGTGGCAACGGCGCGCCGGACCTGCCGGTGATATCCATCGGCAGACGGCGACGCGTTTCTTTTTGAGCGCAGGTCGCCTGTTCTGGACTGGAAGCGGGGACTGGGGGCTCGATCATGGCTGAACGGAATTATACCCGTCAGCTTGCGACAATCATTTCGATCGACGCCGTAGGATTCTCCCGGCTGATGGGCATCGACGACGAGCTTGCCGTCGCCGCCTTCGAGGAGAGGCGCGACATCATCTCCGACAGTTGCGGCGCCTTTGGCGGGCGCACGTTCGGCGATGCCGGCGACAGCATCATGGCCGAATTCGGCAACCCGATCGAAGCCCTGCGGGCGGCCTTCGATTTCCAGGACCGGATCGTGGCGCTGAACGCCGCGGTCGACGAGCACATGCGCATGCCGTTTCGGGCCGGGATCAACACCGGCGACGTTATCGTCCGGGAAGGCCGTCTCTACGGTGACGACGTGAATATCGCAGCCCGGCTGCAGGAATTCGCACCGCATGATGGCGTCGCCATCTCGGCGACGACGTGGCATCACGTGAAGGACAAGACGTCGGCCGTCTTCACCGATCTCGGCGAATTCAGCCTGAAGAATATCGCCCTACCGGTGCGGGTCCTGATCGCCGGCCGCGGCGGAAACGGCCCCGCGGCGACGGCTTCCTTCGCTTCCATCCCTGCCACGCCCGGCCATTTCAGGCCGATCGCCAAAGGCCCCCCTGCAATCGCGGTGCTGCCGTTCCAGGGCAACGGAAGCGAACCCGATGTCGGTTATATGGCGGACGGCATCGCCGAGGACATCATATACGGCCTTTCCAACACGCGCTGGCTCTCCGTCATCGCCAAGGGGTCCAGCTTCCAGTTTCGCGACGACAGCCTGGGCACAAGGCTCATCGGCAATGCGCTCGGCGCCCGCTACATCGTCAGCGGCACGCTGGCGCGCTCCGACAGGCAGATCCGCCTCAATACGTCGCTCACCGACACCTCGAACGGGCGCCTGGTCTGGTCGCAGCGCTTCGACCGCGATCTCGTCGACATCTTCAGCCTGCGCGACCAGATCGGCAGTGAGATCGTTTCCATCCTCGACAAGGAGGTCGATCGTGCCGAGCAGGCGCGCACGTTCCAGGTGCCGTGGGAAAGCCTCGAAACCTGGCAACTGGTCAGGCGCGGCCGCTGGCACATGAACAGGCGGACACGTCGCGATACCGAAATCGCGCTCGACTTCTTCGACAAGGCCTATCAGGAAGATCCGAATTCAAGCGCCGTGCTCAACGAGCTCGCATGGTGGTATTTCTGGCGGGCATGGCTGCGTTTCGGCGACAGCGACGATCTGGAGAAAGTCGAGACGCTTGCGCGCAAGGCGCTTCTGATGGACAGCCTCGATGCGCGTCCGCATGCCTATCTCGGCGCCGCCGACATCATGCGCGGCCTGCCGGCGTTGGCGGCCGAGCATCTGGCCGAAGCGATCCACATCAATCCGAGCTTTGCCTTCGCCCGTTCGGCCATGGGCAGCGCGCACCTTTTGCTTGGCGATGCGATCAGCGCGATCCCGTTCTTCCTCGATACCGAGCGATTGAGCCCGTTCGACCTTTATCGCTTCCACAATCTGGGGGAACTGGCCGCGGCCTATTGCTTCGTCGAGGACTGGCAGGCTGCGATCGCCACGGCCGAGCGCTCGCTCAACCTGTCGCCGGGTTACTTCTATGCCAGATTCCTGAAGATAGGCGCGCTGATGAGAAGCGGCCGGCGCGACGAAGCGGCGCGCGAGCTTGCGATTTTCATGACCAGGCATCCCGATTTTTCCGAGCAGAGGATACGCTGGATACCGTTCGTCGACCCGGCCAAGAACAATTTCCTGATCGGCAATTTTGATCTGGCCAAGTCTGCCGCATGATCGCCGGGGCCGACAACAAATGACTGTGAGCGAGTTCACATACGCCAGACCGATGCAAACTTAGGCCAGAATAATGCCGGCATCGCATTGACGTGGATAGCCGGGGGGCTTGAACGCGATGATCACTTTAAAATACTTCGCCGCCGTCCGCGCCGCTCAGAAGAGCCAGCGTCCAGTCGTCGAGATGCCGCCTTTCGACATCAACCGCCTGCGTTCTAAAAGCGGCATTGCTTCCCGCATCGCCGGCTTTCTTCTTAGCGATCCGCGCTGGCTGCTGTCGCTGCTGCGCCGTTTCTGGCCTAATCTCGGCTTCGGCAATTTCCTGCTCGTCACCAAGGGCGCGGATGTGCGCGACATATTGGAGCGGGGCAATGAGTTCGAGACGCCCTACGGGCCGGAAATGGCCGAACTCGCCCGGGGCTCGAATTTCATTCTCGGTATGCAGGACGGCGCCGCATACCGGCAAATGAAATCGGCGGTGCTAAGCGCTTTCCCGCCAGCGGAAGTCGAAGCCATCGTCCGGCCGATCGCCGAGCGCCATTCGCGCGATATCGTAACCGGCGCCAGCCCCGGTTTCGATGCCGTCGCCGGGTTGATGAAGATCGTGCCGGTGCGCATCTGCCGCGATTATTTCGGCCTTGAGATCGACGACGAAACCGAATTCGCAGACTGGTCGATTGCGCTCAGCGCATTGTTCTTCTCCGACCCGACGGCAAATCCCACCACGCGCCAGCTTGCCGTGGTCGGCGGCGATCGCCTGATCAAGGTCATAGACCGCTCGATCGCCGCGGTCAGGGAAAGGGCGGGCAGGGACGACCGGCCGCTGGCCCGCCTGGTCGCGCTGATGGATCAGGGGCGCCTGTCGCTGCCCGACATCCATTCCATCATGCTCGGCATGGTCGCCGGCTTTGTGCCAACCAACGTGCTTGCCGGCAGCAACTGCCTGGATGTGATCCTGTCGCGCAGCGATGCGCGGCAAGCCATCGATCAGGCTGTCGCTGCCGGCGATACCGGCAAGCTCGACCGGGCCGTGCTGGAGGCCATGCGCTTCAAGCCGATCTGGATCGGGCCATGGCGCTACACGAGGCGTGACGCGGTCATCGGCAAGGGCACGCGCCGGGAGCGCCTGGTCAAGGCCGGAACAGTGGTGATGCCGGCGACACTTTCAGCCATGTTCGATCCGGACATCGTGCAGCGGCCGAACGAGTTCGATACGTCTCGCCCGCATCGCGACTACATGGTGTTCGGCTACGGCATCCATCTGTGCATCGGCGCCGAGATCGCCCGCATCCAGATCGGCGAATGCGTCCGCGCCCTGTTCAGCAAACCGAAGCTCGCCCGCGCACGGGGCAGGGCCGGCAAGATGGTCAGTGTCGGCGCCTATCCGGCAAGCCTCAAGGTCGATTTCGAGCGCTCGCCGCTTTGCCGCATCGCCGATCAATCGATGGTGACGGTGGTCTGCCCGATCACCCGCCCGGTGCCGCTCGATGCGGTGCGCGACAAGGTTGCGGATCTCGGCAATCCGGCGATCGGCGAACTCAGCGCCGCGCTCGACAAGGCCGGCACCATTCATTTCACCAGCCTGGCCGTCGCTCCCACCGGCAAGGACGAGAAAACCGGGACCGAGACCGGCGCGCTGGTGTTCGAAATCTCCGGCGACGGCAGCACCGACGACGTCGTTGCCGCCATTGCGCAATCGATCGGGCATCGGCTGCGGCCGATCTTCAGGGATGTCTGTGGCCTGCCGGACGGCGGCTCGCTGGAGGACTTCCTGAAGCGCAACCACATAGAGATATCGCCCTCGTTCGGCAGCGCGGCCGGGCTGGTTTTCTCCGGCACGCCGGGACATTCCGTGAGGCGGATCCTGGCCGAGGCCAAGCTCGCCGACAGCGTGCGTGAGATCGTCGAGAAGCCGCGCGCGGGCACCGGCAACGCGATGGACGTGCTGGCCGAGGCGCGCCGGCATGTGCGCTGCCTCGGGCAATTCGGCTGGGCGTTCGAGGCCGCCGAAAGCCTGCTGGAAAGGCCGCCGGGCCACTGGTCGCGTGCGCTGACAACGACGCTTTTGACGCCGGCGATGTTCGCCACCGTCGCGCTCGTCGTTCTCGCCTTTTGGCGCATGACCTATGTGCTCGTGTTCGGCAATCCGCATGGCGTCACCTTCGCCAATGTCGCGATCGCCGGCGCCGCGCTTCTGCTTTCGGTGCTCGGCCTGCTGGCCATCCTGATCCTTCTCGTCGGCCTTTGCTTCCTGGCGCTGCGGCGGCTCGAGGACAAGGACCGGCCGGCGAACACGCCTGTCGATGTGAGCGCGCTCGAAAAGATCCTCGCGAAGGAGGACCACGCCGCGCAGAACAATTTGACGGCGATCTCGACGATGAAGAGGGGGATCTTGCGGCGGCTGGCGCTGCGGCTCTCCTTCTATCTCATCTCGATATCGGCGCAGAAGGTATTCCGGCCGGGCTTCCTTGCCACCATCAACACCATTCATTTCGCCCGCTGGGTGCTGTTGCCCGGCACCGACAGGCTGGTGTTCTTCTCCAACTACGGCGGCAGCTGGGAAAGCTATCTCGAGGATTTCATCGCCAAGGCCGCGGCCGGTCTGACCGGCGTGTGGAGCAACACCGAAGGCTATCCGCGCACGCGCTGGCTGTTCCTCGACGGCGCGCGCGACGGCGATCGTTTCAAGCGCTGGGCGCGGCGCCAGCAGGTGCCGACGCTGTTCTGGTACAGCGCCTATCCGCATCTCAACACCACCCGCATCCGCATCAACTCCAGGATCAGGCGCGGCATCGCCTCGGCCACCGGCAACGAGGCGCGCGACTGGCTGAGCCTCTTCGGTTCGCTTCCACGCCCGCAAGCGCGGCCGGCGGACGCGACCAGCCTGGCTGGACCGGCGTCTGCGCCGCTCGAAGAGCTGGAATCCGGGGAAATCCAGTCGATCTTCTTCGGGCCGTTCGGCGCGCTCGGCCATGCGCATATGCTTGCGATCGAGGTGCCGGACGGTTTGCCGGCGGCGAAGCGCAAGGCGTGGCTCGACTTCGTGACTGAAAAAACCAGCTTCGGCGACGGCGTGCCGGCCGGCCGTGCCATGACGGTGGCGTTCGGCCCCAACGGCCTGCGCCGGCTGGGCCTCGAGGGCGGCGTCGACGACCGGCCGCTGGACACGTTCCCCGTGGCTTTCCGCCAGGGCATGGGAACGCCCGAGCGCAGCCGCATCCTCAACGATACCGGCCCCGACGCTCCAGACAAATGGCAGTGGGGCTCGCCCAAAAATCCCGTCGACCTCGTCATCGTCTGCTACGCCGAGACGCCGGCCACGCTGAAAGCCGAGATCGCGGCCATGAAGCGACAGACGACGGGCGCGGGCATGTCCGTGACCGCCGAACTGCCGCTGATGGTGCGGCGCGACGGCAAGCGGGCGGTCGAGCATTTCGGTTTCGTCGACGGCGTCTCGCAGCCGATCGTTCGCGGCACGGCGCGCGCCGCCAAGGGAGCCGCGCCCATGCATCTCGTCGCGCCCGGCGAGTTCCTGTTCGGCTATCGCGACGAGCATGGCTTCTATCCAGCTTCGCCGTCGGTCGAGGCGGCGCTGGACCGCACCGGGATCCTGTCGCAGGTGCGGCGCAACCGTCAGATCCCGGGGCAGCCGCCTCCGCCGCGCGATTTCGGCCGCAACGGCACCTTCCTCGTCGTGCGGCAGTTCGAGCAGCATGTCGAATTGTTCGACGATTATTGCCGGCAGGCCGCCGTTCAGGTCGCCCACGAGACCGGCGATGCGGCCATCACGCCGCGCTGGGTGGCGGCAAAGATGCTCGGCCGCTGGCAGGATGGCAGTTCGCTGGTGCGCAATCCGAACGGGCGTCCGGGCCGCGGCGTCGACAATGATTTCGCGCTTGGCGCGGAGGATCCGCAAGGGCACGCTTGTCCGCTCGGCTCCCACATACGCCGTTCCAACCCGCGCGATTCGCTCGGCGAGGACCGGGAGACGCAGATCAGGATCGGCAAGCGCCACCGCATCCTACGCGTCGGCCGCACCTATGAGAAGAAGGGCAGAGGCGGAAAGACCGAGAAGGGGCTGCTCTTCATGTGCCTCAACGCCGACATCGAGCGCCAATACGAGTTCATCCAGCAGACATGGGTCTCATCGAACTCGTTCCAGGGCCTGGTCGGCGAAACCGATCCGACGATCGGCGCGCGCGGCGGCGGCCGCTTCTCGATCCCGTCCTGGGAAAAGGTCACCGTGCTCAAGAATGTGCCGCAGTTCGTCACCACCAAAGGGGGCGGCTATTTCTTCATGCCGAGCCGCTCGGCGCTGCGCTATCTGATTTCGCGGCTGTGACAGGGCGCGCTGAGTTTTCTCGGATGCGACGAACCGGTGGAGCTGTGGCGAAAGTCGCCGAGCCTGATGTTCAGTCGTCGTCCTGCGATTCGGCGATGTGGTTCAGCGCGGCGACGTTGGTGATGCGCAACCCGCCGCGCTTGATGGCGATCATCTGGCGGTTGCGCCAATCGTTCAGCGTCTTGTTGACGGATTCGCGCGTCGCGCCGAGGAATTCGCCGAGCTCCGACTGCGAAATCGGAATCCAGCCGGCGCTATCGGCCATGACGCCGCTCAGGAACACCAGCCGCTTTGCCAGCCTGGCCTCGATGCCGAAAAAGGCCTGATCGCCCAGCTCGCCGCTGACCCATCGCAGCCTTGCGCACAGCAATTCGATCATCGCGCGGGCAAGAGGCGGGTTTTTCTCGATGCGGTCGAAGAGCTGAGTCCGGCTCAGCGAAACCAGTTCGCAGGCGGTGAGGCATATGGCGGTCGCCGTGCGCGGACGCCCGTCCAGCGCCCCGATCTCGCCGACCAAGCTGCGCGACAGCTCGATGTTGGCCACCAGCTTCTGCCCGCCCGGCGAATAGAGCGAAATCTCGACGGTGCCGCTCATCACGCCGTAGATGCGGTCGGACGCATCCTCCTGGACGAACAAATGCTGGCCGGCGGCATAGCGCTCCAGCTTGCAGCCGCCGAACAGCAGGTCGAACTGGCGCGGGTCGATGCGCGCCAGGCGCGGCAGGTTCCTGTCGTCCGCGCCGTTTGTAGCCATGATACGATTCCGCCTCTCGTTAAGCGGAAATTGTAGGATAAGTACGTGCTCGATCAAAGCGTCGTCTCCTTCTGTGGTGGCTGGCGGAATTCGGCGGGCGGCGGACGGAGATTCCGATGTCACGCCCGACACGCCGAAATTGGACAAGCCGGCAAACTGTAAGGAGACCGGGCGCACTGGCGGTTGCGGGCCGATCCTTGGGAACGCCGTCCGCGCGCTTGGGTGGGAGGTGCCCATGCGCGCAGACAGCAAATCTGAAAATGGCTAGGTGATCGAAATTTCTTTTCGAGAAACCAGGTGCAGTATCTGCGCGCAGATCCTGTTCGGCGTATGTGAAGGCGCTCACAGATATACATGTCCGGCGGAGCGACTGTCGTTTCTGAAATATGCGGGTTCATGTCTCGGTCGGCTTTGCTTTGAAAGACAGGCTGCATCATTGCTAGTCGGCAAAGAGATCAATCGAAGCATGGCAGGAACCTTGGCTTGACTGGAGCGGATGGTCGGCGCCATGGTTCGCGTTGGGGAGGGGCACGCCGTGGCAGCCGTGAAGGGACTCCTTGTCAAGGTTCGTGGCGACGGCGCGGGACTCGCGGTGCGAGGCGGGCCGCTCCGGATTGGCGGGATCGAAGCCGAACCGATCCTCGCTCTCCCGCCCGGTGTCGATAGCGCAGGTCCGGCCGCGGCCGGGGATCGCGGCGCCACCTGGCTGCGGTTGGCCACGGATGCCGCCGATACGGACAATCCCTGGGACCACGCCCACGATCTTCTTGGCCGGACTCCAACGCTTGCGGCCGCAGGCGGCGAGGTGCTCGCGGTGGAGCCCAATATCCAGCAGCAATGGGATTACAGGAACGGCGCCGGCGACCGCGGCATGGCGGCGAGCGCCAGTCCCGTCTGCGCTTTCGACGATCAGGACCCGCAGGGCGGACAGGCGGTGGTCGCTGGGCGCATCGCCTGGAATGCCGCGCCTGACTTCAGCCAGTTCGCAGCGGCGCGCAACAGGGTGGGCGCCAAGCAGGCCAACATCACCATCGCCCATCTCGATACCGGGTTCGATCCGGGACACCAGACCCTTCCGGCCGGGCTTCTTACAGCGCAGCAACGCAACTTCGTCGACGACGGGACCGGTCCGGACAACGCGGCCGACCACGCTCCGGCAGGCACGCTCACCAGCAATCGCGGCCATGGCACCGGCACGCTCAGCCTGCTTGCCGGCAATAAGCTCGACGGCTCCTCGCCGCACTGGCCGGGTTTCACCGATTTCGTCGGCGGCGCGCCGCTGGCGAAGATCCTGCCGGTGCGCATCGCCGACTGGGTGGTGCGGCTGACCACCGGCACTATGGTGCAAGGTATCGACTATGCGCGCCAGCAGGGCGCGCAGGTGCTGTCGATGAGCATGGGCGGCCTCGCCTCGCAGGCCCTGGTCGATGCCGTCAATCTTGCCTACGAGCACGGCATGGTCATGGTCACGGCGGCCGGCAACAATTTTATCATCACGCCGCGCAGCATCGTCTATCCGGCCCGCTACAACCG
This sequence comes from Mesorhizobium sp. CA14, assembly GCF_020165195.1. GTDB lineage: Bacteria > Pseudomonadota > Alphaproteobacteria > Rhizobiales > Rhizobiaceae > Mesorhizobium. Next base: position 197,812 of record NZ_JAIUHR010000004.1, read on the forward strand.
GGTGCTTGCGGCATGCGGCGTGATGGGCGACGGGCGCGCCTATGCCGGGCTCGCTCTCGGCACCATGCAAGGCAATTACGGGCCGCCTTCCAAGATGAACACGGCGCTCGGCGCCTACACGCCGAACGTGCCCTGGGCCGAAATCGATTGCCGCAAGGTGGTCGACATGGACGGCAACGGCACGTCGGCGGCCACCCCGCAGGTCGCCGCCGCGGCCGCACTCTGGTTGGCCGAGCATTGGGACGTGGTGAAGAATTATCCTCAGCCTTGGATGCGAATAGAGGCGGTACGCAAGGCGTTGTTCGCGAAGGCCCTGAAATCGACTGCCAAGATGGATGCGACGGAGACGAAGGAGAAGATCGGGCAGGGCGTGTTGCGGGCTCTCGATGCGCTGGACTTCCTGCCGCCGGCGGCGGAGAGCCTGACGAAGCTCGCCCCCGCCACCTACACATGGAGTTGGCTCGACCTTCTGACCGGCGGGAATTCGTTGGCGCCGCTATCGCCGCCGACGCTGCGGCAGCGAATGATGTTTGCGCTGGAGCTGACGCAGATGGCGCAAGCCACGGCGGCAATCGAGCAGACGATCGCCGACCCGGACGGCGATCCGGATCAAGTTTCGGCCGCGGCACGCAACCGCTTCCTCGAAGCGGCGCTCGACCAGGGCAAACCGTCGAAACCGCTCAAGGCGTTTCTGGAAGGTTTGCTCGGCCGGCCCGGCGTCAGCGCAGCGGTTCCCGCACCGGTTATGGGCCCCGCGCCGGCCATCAGGCGCAAGCCGCGGCCGCTGCCGCCGCCGCAACGGCGCCTGCGCATCTACGCGCTCGATCCGTCGGTCGCCAAGCGGCTGGATTCGGTTTCGGTCTACCAGGCAACACTTTCGGTGCCGTGGGACGACGAGCCGGCGACGGACAAGCCGCTGCTGCCCGGTCCGATCGGCGAATATCTCGAAGTGGTCGATGTCGATCCCGCGTCCGACCGCGTCTATGATCCGGTCGACCTCAACGACAAGGTGCTTCTGGCGCAGGACGGCCTGTCGCCTTCGGAAGGTAATCCGAAATTCCACCAGCAGATGGTCTACGCTGTCGCCATGACCACGATCGGCCATTTCGAGCGCGCCCTCGGCCGGCGGGCATTGTGGGCGCCGCATTACGCCGAGGCACCCGGTCGGACCGGCGACATGACGGTGAAGGCGCATTATGCGCCGCGCCTGCGCATCTACCCGCATGCGTTGCGCGCCGAGAATGCCTATTACAGCCCGGAAAAGAAGGCGCTGCTGTTCGGCTATTTCCCGGCGACCAGTAATGAAGGCGACGTCACCACGCCTGGAACGACGGTGTTCTCGTGCCTGTCGAGCGATATCGTCGCGCATGAGATGTCGCATGCGCTGCTCGACGGGCTGCATCGCCGCTTCCAGGAAGCATCCAACCCGGATGTGCCGGCCTTCCATGAGGCCTTCGCCGATATCGTCGCGCTGTTTCAGCATTTTACGCTGAAGGAACTGGTCAGCTTCGAAATCGGCAAGGCGAGGGGCGAATTGTCGGCCGCCTCGCTGCTTTCCGGTATAGCCAAACAGTTCGGCGAAGGCAGCGGCAGGGCCGGGCCGTTGCGCGAATATGGCGGCGCCGGCATGGCCGACCTCGACTACGATAAGACCTTCGAGGCGCATGACCGCGGCTCGATCCTGGTTTTCGCCGTCTACCAGGCCTTCCTGGCGATCGTCGACCGGCGGACCGACGATCTGATCCAGCTTGCCACCGGCGGCTCCGGCATCCTGCCGGCGGGAACCTTGCATCCGAGCCTGGTCGAACGCCTGACTGACGAGGTCGCCAAGACCGCGAGGCAGATGCTGACCATGTGCATCCGCGCGCTCGACTATTGCCCTTCCGTCGATATCACCTTCGGAGAATATCTGCGCGCGCTGATCACTGCCGACCGCGACGCTTACCCGGACGATCCGTTCCACTATCGCCTGGCCTTCCTGGAATCGTTCCGCAAATGGCTTCTGCCGCGCGACGTTCGCACTATCTCGGAGGAGACGCTCGCCTGGAGCGCGCCGGAAGACCCGTCGCCTCCCTGGCTGAAGGGTCTGCTCAGCAAGATCGACCTCGGCTGGAACCAGAAATTGAAGCGGGCCGAGATCTTCGCGCTCAACGACAGGAACCGCTATGCGCTGTGGAAGGCGATGCACAAGGCCTTCGCCTCCGATCCGGACCTCTACAAGCAGTTCGGCCTGCTGCCCGACCTGCCGCGCTACAATGAGGACGGCACGATCATGCACGCGGCGAAGAAAGGCGAGACGACCTTCGACATCTACAGCGTGCGCCCGACGCGCCGCGTCGAGCCGGACGGCTCCTTCCGTGTCGAGGTGGTGGCCGTGATCCAGCAGCGCATTCCAATTGCGCTGGACGGCACGGCGATGCCGCAAGGGATGGTCAAGGGCGACGGCTTCTTCTGGTTCCGCGGCGGCGCCACGATCATCATCGACCCGCGCGAGGGGTTCGAGGAGATCCGCTACTCCATCATCAAGAACACCGGCAGCACGGACCGGCAGAGGCGTCAGGCCGGGACGATGGCGGCCAATTACCTGTCGCCGCTGAGAGCGCTCTATTTCGGCGGCGAAGTGTCGGAGCCCTTTGCCTTGCTGCATGCCAGCGACGGAGACGACGACCATGTCTAGAAAGCCGGCGACGAGGACTAGGCCGGCAAAAACGGCCGCGACTCCGGTATCGGGCGTTACCGTGCGGCATTATTGCCAGGGCATCGGCGATTGCCATCTGCTCACGTTCAAGAAGGCGGATGGAAAGCCCTTCCGCATGCTCATCGATTGCGGCATCCATGTTTCGATCGCGGGCGGCCCGGCGCTGGTCGCCGACATTGTCGCCGACCTCAAGAAAGAGACCGGCGGCAAGATCGATATTCTCGTCGTCACGCACGAACACTGGGATCATGTCTCCGGCTTCCTGACCGCCAAGGACCTTTTCAAGGATTTTGTCGTTGGCGACGTCTGGATGGCGTGGACCGAAAATCCCGCCGACGCCGAGGCCGCGGAGCTCGACAAGTTCAAGGGCCAGGCGATCGCCGCGCTGCAAGGCGTGGGTCAGAAGCTCGACGCAATGCAGGGGCTCAGCGCCTACATGGCCGGTGTCCGCGACGGCCTGCAATCGGTGCTCGGCTTCCAGTTCGGCGCTGCCGGCGAGCGGGTGCGCTCGGCCCGCGACGCTGCCGCCAGGCTTTCGCAAAAACCCTCGCCGACCTATTTCGAGCCCGGCGAGCCACCGGTGACGATCGACGCATTGCCCAACCTGCGCGTCTATGTGCTCGGCCCGCCGCGCGACAAGGCGGCGCTCCGGCTGGAGGAAAGGGCGAGCGAGATGTTCCCGCTGGCCAGCGGCGGCCCGTACGCGCGGGCGCTGACGAGCGGCCTCAAGATCAACGAGGCGATCGATGCCGGTTACGTCGACGAGCTCAGTCCGTTCGAGCGCAATGTCGGCACGCCGCTTTCCGCGGCGCTGAAAGGCGACAAGGGCAGCGACCCGGCCATCGACATCGCCGCCTTTGTCCGCAAGCACTATTCCGGGCCGGTTTCAGCTGCGGCATCCATGGAAGACCGCGACCAGTCCTGGCGGCGCATCGACGCCGACTGGATGGGGATCGCCGCCGACCTTGCTTTGCAGCTCGACCGCGGCGTGAACAACACCAGCCTGGTGCTTGCCTTCGAGCTCACCGACTCGGGCCGGGTGCTGCTGTTCCCGGGCGACGCCCAGATCGGCAACTGGCTGAGCTGGAAGGATCTGACATGGCCGGTCGGGCAGGGCACCGTCACGTCGGCCGATCTTCTGGCGCGTACCGTCTATCTCAAGGTCGCCCATCACGGCAGCCAGAACGCCACGCCGCAGAAACAGGGTTTCGATCTGCTGACCAGCGCTGACCTGTCGGCCTTCATCCCCACCAACAAGGTCGACGCCTTGAAAGTGCACTGGGGCGAGATGCCCTATGATGGCATCCTGACCGCGCTCGAAACAAAGACAAAGGGCCGCGTCATCCGCGCCGACGATCCATGGTTGGCCGACAAGGACGGCAAGCCGGGTTTTGCCGCGCCATCCGGTTCGATTCAGGCGGTGCGCAGCGCACCGCGCGATGCGGGGCGCGGGCCGGGCGGACTGTGGGTCGAGGTGGATCTTGCCTGAGAGCCTGCCACCGAGTCGATTGCGAAAAATCGAAAACCGCTTTATGGAGCGAGCGGCTGAATGAGGGCGGCCGGCTCAACACATTGCACAAGGTCGCCCCATGCCCGATGCATTCTCCCGCGTCATCGCCTTCCTTGCCGTGGTCACAGCCCTTTTGTTTGCCGGGCTGCATTTCCATCAAGGCCATATCATCGCCACGCTCTATTTCATGACCGGCGCCATTCTGGTGACGGCCGTGACGCGCATGAATGTGAGGCGAGGGCTGATCTAGGCGCCTGCGGCATCTAAGCCCGGCTGCGCAAATAGCGATGATTGTGAATTGGTAGGCTGGATCATCCAACCCAATCAGTGAGTTGGATGGTGGGCGATGCAGGGATTGAACCTGCGACCCCACCCGTGTGAAGGGTGTGCTCTCCCGCTGAGCTAATCGCCCGCCTGTGGCCCGAAGGTCGAAGCGAGCCGCGATATAAGGGAGGCGAGTGCGCGAAGTCAAGGCAATGTGTCAAGCTTATCGCGCGGACCGGTTTCCGGTTTCTCAACCGTCCAATTCCGAGCTCCGCTCAACCCGCCGCGGCGATCAGCCGTTGCGCCAGTTGCGGCGTCAGCGTGTCGAAATGCGAGATCACAAGCGTGGGCTCGAATTCGCGCACATGGCGATCGGTATAGCCGAAGTCGACCGCGACCACCGGAATGCCGGCCGCCTTGGCGGTGTCGATGTCGGTCTGCGAATCGCCGACCATCACGGCGTTGTGGGGATCGCCGCCGGCGAGCCGGATTGTCTCGGTGAGATGGCGCGGGTCGGGCTTGCGGAAGGCGAAGGTGTCCTGGCCGCAGATCGCGGCAAAATAGTTCGACATGCCAAGCGCGCCGATCAGCGTCGCGGAATTCGCTTCATATTTGTTGGTGCAGACAGCCATCAGGTAGCCGGCGGCCTGGAAACGATCGAGGGCGGCGATCACGCCGGGGTAGGGGCGGGACTTGCCGGGAATGTTCAGCGTATAATGGTCGAGGAATAGTTTTAGCAGCCGGTCGTGCTCCTCGGCCATCAGCGCCTTGTTCTGCGCGGCATGCGCGCGTTCGATCATGACGCGCCCGCCATGACCGACGAAGCGCCTGAAGCCGGCTTCGTCGACAGCGGCAAGATCGCTTGCCGCCAGGCTGTGGTTGAGGCTGTCGAGCAGGTCGGGCGCGGTGTCGATCAGCGTTCCATCCAGGTCGAAGACGATGATCGGGCGTGGCATGGAGAGCTCCTGCAGCGATTGAATTGCCGCAGCCGATACAGGTTGGGCCGGGCTCAAGCAAGAAGCCTCGATCGGTCCACAGAGCCTTTAACAGGAGCCTTTGACGGGTCAGGCAAAAATGCTAGGAGGCGCGCGAAACCGGCGAAATCGGGGCTCCCCATGGATGCAAGGCAGTTGAAGGTCGAAGCCGCGCGGGCCGCGCTCGCCCATGTCGGCAGCGGCATGCGGCTCGGCATCGGCACCGGCACTACGGCGGAAGAATTCGTGCGGCTGCTGGCCGAGAAGATTGCGACCGGCCTCAAGATCATCGGCGTGCCGACTTCCGAGCGCACCGCGGCGCTCTGCCGTGAGCTCGGCGTTCCTCTGTCTACACTGGAAGACACGCCGGAGCTCGACCTCACGATAGACGGCGCCGACGAGGTCGACCTGGACCTGACCTTGATCAAGGGGGGCGGCGGCGCGCTGCTGCGCGAGAAGATCGTCGCGGCGGCGTCCGAGCGCATGATCGTCATCGCCGACAAGTCCAAGCTGGTCGAGACCCTCGGCCGGTTCCCGCTGCCGATCGAGGTCAACCAGTTCGGCCTGCGCGCCACCGAGATCGCGGTTGGAGCCGCCGCGACGAAGCTCGGCCTTTCCGGCCCGGTTACATTGAGGATGACGGGGGGCCAGCCATTTGTTACAGACGGCGGCCACTTTATCCTCGATGCATCTTTTGGCCGCATTCCGGATACAAGAGCGCTTTCGAATGCTCTCTTCGCCGTTCCAGGCGTTGTCGAGCACGGTCTATTCATCGGGCTGGCGTCAACGGCCATCATCGCCGGCGGCGACGGTATCGAAACCGTCCATGCAGCCTGAAACCAGGGAGTTCTACCGACTATGATGTTGTCTAAACGAGTTCGCCGCCTTTCGACGCTTCTGGCGGCCTCGGCCGTTCTTGCGCTGTCCTCGCCGGTGTTTGCACAGGACGTCAGCGAATCGCATTTGAAGGCCGCCCGCGCGGCGGTCGCGGCGATCCACGCCACGGACTCGTTCGACAACATCCTGCCACAGGCGGCAGCGGCACTGGAATCACAGCTCATCCAGAAGAACCCCGACATGCAGGAGCTGATCGGCAAGACGGTGACTGAGAAGGCGCTCGGCATGGCTTCGCGGCGCGCCGACCTCGAAAAGGAGGCGGCCCTGGCCTATGCCAAGGTTTTCTCCGAGAAAGACCTCAATGACATCGCCGCCTTCTACAGCTCGGAAGCCGGCAAGAAGCTGCTGGATAGCGGCCCCGCGGTGACACGTGACCTCGTGAAGGCCGCCGACATCTGGCAAAACGGCGTAGCCCGCGACCTCGCCCAGCAGGTTGGCGAGACGCTCGCGGCCGCAGCCAAGGCGGCGGCACCGGCAGCACCGGCTCCGGCCGCCACGGCGCCCGCCGACGGCGCCGCTCCGGCCGACAATTCGGCTCCTGCGGACGACTCGCAGAACTGATCCGCATCACAGGCCCACGGCCACTGGACCACAAAGCCCGGGTTCCCCGGGCTTTTCTTTTGCCGCTTGGCAGCCTACCTGTGACCCCCGACTTTCTCATCCGCAGGAGCCCAAGCGATGGCCGCTTATGACTATGATCTGTTCGTCATCGGCGGCGGCTCAGGCGGGGTGAGAGCGGCCCGGGTGGCGGCGGCCCTCGGCAAGCGGGTCGCCATCGCCGAGGAGTACCGGTTCGGCGGCACCTGCGTCATCCGCGGCTGCGTGCCGAAGAAGCTCTACGTCTATGCTTCGCAATTTCCCGAACATTTCGCCGACGCCGCCGGCTATGGCTGGACCGTGCCCGAGGCGAGCTTCGACTGGCAGACGCTGGTCGCCAACAAGGACAAGGAGATCGCGCGGCTCGAGGCGATCTACAAGAGGAATGTCGAAGGCGCCGGCGGCGAGACCTTTCATTCACGCGCAGTGCTCGTCGACGCGCACAGCATCTATCTGGTTGCCGAGGACCGCACGGTCAGCGCCGACCAGATCCTGATCGCCACCGGTGGCCGTCCGGCGCCGCATCCGGCGCTGCCAGGCCATGAATATTGCATCTTCTCCAACGAGACCTTCGATCTCAAGGAGCTGCCGAAGGCGATCATGATCGAGGGCGGCGGCTACATCGCCGTCGAATTCGCCAACATTTTCCATGGCCTGGGCGTCGACACCACGCTGGTCTATCGCGGCCAGGAAATACTCAGCCGCTTCGACATGGATCTGCGCCGCTCGCTGCATGAGACCATGCAGAAAAAGGGGATCAAGATCCTCTGCCCGGCGGTTTCGGAACGGGTGCGCAAAACCCCGGAGGGCAGGCTGGACGTGCTGCTGTCTTCCGGCCAAACACTGACGGTCGACCAGGTGATGCTGGCAATCGGGCGTATTCCCAACACCGAGAATATGGGCCTGGAAGGCATCGGCATCGAACTCGGCAAGACGGGCGCGATCGTGGTCGACCGATACTCACGCACCAATGTCGACAACATCTGGGCGATCGGCGACGTCACCCATCGCGTGCAACTGACGCCGGTTGCCATCCACGAGGCGATGTGCTTCATCGAGACCGCCTTCAAGGACAATCCGACCGCGCCGGATCACGACACCATACCGACGGCGGTGTTCTCGCAGCCGGAGATCGGCACCGTCGGCCTGTCGGAAGACGACGCGGTCAAGCGCTTCCCCGACGTCGAGATCTATCGCTCGTCATTCCGTCCGATGCGGCACACGCTGTCCGGCCGCGACGAGAAGATGCTGATGAAGCTGGTGGTCGACGGAGCGTCCAGGAAGGTGATCGGCGCCCATATTCTGGGCCCCGATGCCGGCGAGATGGCACAGCTTCTCGGCATCCCGCTGAAGGCTGGCCTCACCAAGGAGGACTTCGACCGCACCATGGCCGTACATCCGACCGCGGCCGAGGAGCTGGTGACGATGTACAAGCCGACCTATCGCGTGAAGAACGGCGAACGGGTCTGACATTCAGCTGGTCTGCAAGAGACAACCCGCCGCCGGCATGGCCGGCAACGGGTTATGTAGCGCTTCTACAACAATGTGCCGCGCAGGATCACCAGCGCCACCGAGAAGTAGATCACCAACCCGGTGACATCGACCAGCGTGGCGACGAACGGCGCCGAGGCGCTTGCCGGGTCGAAGCCGATGCGCTTCAGCGCGAAGGGCAACATCGATCCAGACAGCGAGCCGAAGGTGACGATGCCGACCAGCGCGGCGCCCACCGTCGCCGCAATTAGCATCCAGTGCGGACCGTAGTCGTAGAGGCCGAAATGTTGCCAGAGCGCGATGCGGCAGATGCCGACGATGCCGAGGATCGAGCCGAGCACCACCCCGGTCGGCAACTCGCGCAGCGCCACGCGCCACCAGTCGCGCAGCCCGATCTCGCGCAGCGCCAGCGCGCGGATGACGAGCGACGTCGCCTGCGAGCCGGAATTGCCGCCGGAGCTCATGATCAGCGGGATGAACAGCGTCAGCACGATCGCCTTCTCCAGCTCACCCTCGTAGCTCTGCATGGCGTTGGCCGTCAGCATCTCGCTAAGGAACAGCGCGCAGAGCCAGCCGGCGCGCTTCTGGATCATGGCGAGGAAACCCATCTTCATGTAGGGCTCGTCCAGCGCCTCCATGCCGCCGAAACGATGCACGTCCTCGGTCGTCTCCTCGATCATCGCGTCGATGATGTCGTCGACGGTGACGATGCCGAGGATCCTGCCGTGGTCGACGACAGGCAAGGCCAGCAGGTCGTATTTGGAGATGGTCTGCGCCAGGTTCTCGCGATCGGTGAGCGGGGTCACCGTCACCGGCATGCGGTCGGGTGCCACCGACAGGATCGAATCCTCGGAGTTGCCGGTGATCAGCCGGCGCAATCCGGTCGAACGCAGCAGGAGCTGCGTGTCCGGATCCACGATGTAGATGGCGTAGATGGTTTCGCGCGTGCGCTCGACCTTGCGGATGTAGTCGAGCGTGCGGCCGACAGTCCAGTCCGAAGGCACGCTGACGAATTCCGTCGTCATGATCGAGGCGGCGCTGCCTTCCGGGTATCCCAGGATGGACAGCAGCGTCGCCCGCAGCGGCGGGGCCAAGGCGCCGAGCAGCTCCGAGCGGGCCGGTTCGTCCAGCTCGCGCAGGATGTCGGCGGCGCGGTCGACCGACATGGCGGTCAGGAGCTTGCTCGCCTTCGGGCGTGGCAGGGCCTCGGCAAGCTCGGGTGCTGCCTCGAGCTCGGGCTGGTCGAAAATCTCGACCAGCCGCTCGAACGGCACGGCGCAGAGAAGCTCGATGGCTGTCTCGCGGGGCTCGTGGTTGAGGGCTTCGACGACGTCGGCGACGTGATCGTTGGCAAGAACACGGGCTACGGCGACGGCTTCGTCGTCCAATACAGGTGCGAATTCATTCATGGCTCACTCCATGCCGTCCGGCAGGACGTGAGCCGTCAGGTCACGTCAGGGCGGACGGCGGTTGCGTTCGACTGTGACTGTCGCCAGGCATGGCGGGTTGACCTTTCTGCTCGCGGGGTTCGAGTTTGAATTTGGCGAGCGGGCGCAACATAGAAGCGGTTTTTGCCGAGTCAATCGCGAAGGGCGCTGAAAATGAATGCGGGCAGGCCGGATCGCGAGACTGTGATTGAAGACAGCCCAAGCCGGGTCACGGTCGCCGGTCAAAGGCTTGGTATAACTGCTATTTCTGCTTCAGCCGGCGGAAGCGCAGCCACTTGTCCTCGACCGGCCGGGGCTGGGTGAGAATGGTGGTGAGCTCGCGCGGCAGGCTGGGCGCAAGCGGCTTCTTGGTGGCCACGCCGTCGGCGATCGAAACCACGCTATGGTAGAACTCCTCGCCGGAGAGCGAGCGCGGCGCCACCGCCTCGTGCATGACGCTAATGACGGTGACGTTCGGGCAATTGTCCTTGATCGCCTGATGGAAGGCGATCTTGCCTTCGGGGTCGAGCGCACCGGTCGCTTCGTCGAGGAAGAGAAGTCCCGGCTGCTGCAGGATGATGCGCGCGACCACCAGCTTCTGCTTCTGGCCGCCCGAAAGCACCTGGTCCCAGATCTTGCCCTCGCGGCTTTCGTCGGCCAGGTGCCCGATGAAGTCGCCGAGACCGGCCTTGTGCAGGGCGGCCGCAACCTGCGTGTCGCTATGATCGCCCTCTGAACCCGGCAGGCAGACGAGCTGCTTCAGCGAGACCTGCTGCAGCTTCACTTCCTGCGCGGCGTAGAAGCTCGTCACGCCCTCGGGAAAGACGATGGTGCCGCGGCCGTAGGGCCACAGGCCGTTGATCGCCTTGATCAGCGAAGTCTTGCCGCAGCCGGACTCGCCTTTGAGGAAGGTCCACTCGCCGCGGCGGAAGCGCAGATTGGCGGCACTGAGGAAGGGCGTCGCATCCTCGCCCTGATGCGCCAGTTCGAGCTTCTGGATGGTCAGGCCGAACACCGGATTCTGGCTGGCGTAGCTGAAATCGGAGCGGCCGGTCTGCTGATAGAATTCGCGCGGATGCTGGACGTTTTCGATGGCGTCGGCGAGTTCGGTCACGCGCTGGCTGTTGGCCCTGAGCGTCGCAATCGCCGGCATCACATGGATGAACCACGAGCACTGGCTGATCAACTGGGCGACCATTTCGGAGCCGGTGATGTAACCCTTGTAGTCGAGACGGTTGTGGATGAACGACACGAGGCCCGGGGCGTAGGCAACGATACGGGCGCCGACAAAATTGTAGATCAGCTCGAATGACGTGTAGCTCGTGTTGACGATATTGAGCCGCCCCCACGTCTTGTCGATATCGACATAAAGCCTGTCATGCATCGATTTCTGCACGCCCTCGCCATGCGAGGCGGCGACGTGGAAGCTGCGGCGCAGGAATGTCGTCAGCTCGCTGCGGTAGCTGCCCTCGGCCTGCTGCATGCGCACGTTGAGCCGCTCGAGCAATCGCCCGAGCTTGATGGCGATCCAGGTGTTCAGCGGCACGTAGGTGGCGACGGCAAGGAAAGCCAGCACCGCTGTGCCGTAGCTGCCCAGGAATTCCAGGCCTTTGACCTCGACCGAGGATCCAATCAGGTTTTCGCCGATGAAATAAAGCGAAGTCGCCACACCCAAGACGCCCATGGCAAGCCCGATAGCGCCGCCGGTCATGTCCTTGATCGATTCCTGGATGCGCTGATCGATATTGTCCGGAGCGACGATGCCGCCCGCCGCCGAGCCGTGCTGCGCATGGAAATGGGTATGGTTGCCGTCGAGCAGGGCCTGGTTGAATTGGTTGTTCAGCCAGCCCCGCCATTTGCGGTGCAAAGTCGTCGAAACGAGATTGCGCACGCCGGTAAGGCCGGCATCCTTCAGCAGCACCAGCAGCACCAATATGCCGGCATTGGCCAGAATGGTTTGCAAGGGGTGAGTGTTGGCGGCGTCGTGCAGGAAGGCGATCGAATTGCCCAACTCGCCCAGCGCCACGGCAAACCAGACGCCAGCCTTGCTGGACAGCGCCGTCAGCAGTGCGATGACGATGGTGAGGGTCCAGGCTTCCTTCCACCGGTCGGAAAACCAGTAGGCTCGCATCAGCCCCCAGAATGTACGCATCGACGATACCGGCGTCAGAGACGAGGTCTTTGCCTCGCTGGATATTGGCTCCGGTATTGTACGTCGCGGTCTACCGACCCGAATCACGATCCCGCCCAAACCTTTCTTAGTTTTGTTACACAGGGTAACACCAATTGATCATTTTCCATTAATTTTCTGGCGGAGAATGTGAACAAGGTTACCCCCCGTGGCGCGGGGGCAACAGGAGGCCGGTGCCGGAAGACCCTTCATCGAGCTGATTTTGGCTTTTATTCCAGGGCGTTAAGGGCAATTGAGTCAGCCGGCGAAAAGCTTCCCTAGGGGAAGCAAAAAACACGGGTTTGTGAACGAAAAAGAGGCGCCGTTCAGCCGAAATGGCTACTGCGCGGTGACCGGAATGCCCGAAAATTTGCCGTCCGTGAGCCCTTCAGGCTTGCCCGATTCGTCTTTTCCCGAGGCACTGAAATGACCGGAAATGGTCCTTGCGGCTGCGTCGTATTTGTCGATGACGATCTCGCCGCTGGCAAAACGGACAAGGCCGACCATGGCGCCGGAATCAAGCATATTGAAATTAGCGCTGTTCGCGGCTGACCCGGTCTTGAGCTTATAGCTGCCGGCAAGGTCGTTCGGATCCTTGAGCACCAGCATCGAATTGAAGGTCCTGGTCGGCGAGCCCTGCTCGGCTCCCGACAAGTTCAGCACCGGCTTGCCGCCCATCTGCATCGTCTGGGCCATGGTGAAAGACGCTGTCCAGGGTTTGCCTTCAAAAGTCGCCGACATGACGGCTTCCTCCGCGGACACGCGCTGCAATGTCAGCGGGAGCCCGAGAGCGAAAGGCAAGCACAACAGCAGTAATGCGCGACGCCTGACCGCCATTCGGTGCCCCTCAAATCAGCTAAACTCTTCCGGGTTTTAGCTCAGCGCCGTCTCCAGGGCGATTCACCAGATCGTGTTTTGGCGAGCCGACTGTCAGGTAGGAGCAATCCAGGAAAAGTGCGCGACGGCTTTCCGTCGGGAATTGCGTAGAAGGAACGCTCAGCCTGCGGCGGTTTCCAATTCGCCGCGCGCCTTGGCCTGGGCCACCTGGCGGATCGCGTCGGCAAGCGTGTCGGCATCCTGCGCGCCCATCACCGCGTATTTGCCTTCGAGCAGGAAGCAGGGCACGCCGGTGATGCCCATGCGCGAGGCGGTGGCGATCTCGTTGCGGACGGCCTCGACGTCGGCATCGGTCGGCAGCAGCGTCTCGACCACGGACGCATCCATGCCTGCCTCGCTGGCGGCCGTCACCAGCACGGCATGGTCGCCGATATTGGCGCCTTCCTCGAAATTCAGCTGGAAGAGGCGGCGCACCAGCCGGTTCTGCACGTCCTCGCCGGCAGCGCCCGCCCAGCGGATGACGCGATGAGCGTCCAGAGTGTTGGCGGCGACCTTGATGGCGCCAAATGCAAAATGGATGCCCTCGGCTTCGCCGAGCGGCTCGATGCGCGCGTGGATCTGCTGGATGCGTTCCTCGCTGCCGAACTTGCCAAGCATGTATTGGCGGCGGTCCATGCCTGTCTGCGGAATGGTCGGATCGAGCTGGAATGGCCGCCAGCGGACCTGCACGTCGATGCCGCTTGCAGCAGCAATGGCCTTATCCAAACGCTTCTGGCCGATGAAGCACCAGGGACAGACGACATCGGACACCACGTCGACGGTGATCGAGTTCTCGGCGCTCATGCTCGTCTCCTGTTCGGTCCCGATTGGGTTGGGTCTCTATCGTAGAGCATGATGTCGTCCGAAAACCGCTTCACACTTTTCGGCATCATGCTCGGGCGTCAGTTGGGCTTTCGCCACCAGGTCGGCAACTGATAGCCGAATATGGGGGTCTTTTGCGGATGTTCCAGATAACTCCAATAGGCGAGCCATTGCTGCGTGTTGTATTGCATCGGCACCATGTAGTTGCCTGAAATCAGCAGCCGGTCGAGGACACGCACCGCCGCGACATAGTCCTCCTTGGTGCGGGCGTTCAGCATGGCGTCTATCGCGGCGTCGATGGCAGGATCGGCGACGCCGGCGAGATTGAACGATCCTTCCGTTTTCGCCGCGACCGACCCCCAGCGGCCGACCTGCTCGCTGCCCGGCGACAGTGAATTGCTGAAGCCGCTTGTCCCGATCAGAACCTCGAAGTCGAAACGCTGCTTGCGCGACTGGATCTGGTCGCCGTCGAGCGTACGGATGCGGACCTCGATGCCGATCTTTTCCAGCGTGCGCTGGTAGATGGCCGCCAGCCGCTCTTCATCCTGCGAGGAGGTCAGGATCTCGAAGCCGAAAGGGTTTCCCTGCGGGTCGAGCATCTTGCCGTCCTGCACGTGGAAGCCCGCGCTCCTCAGCAATTCGAAGGCGGCCTTGAGCACCTTGCGATCCTGGCCCGAACCATCGGTCACGGGTGGGCGCCAGGTGCCGTCCATCACATCGGGCGGCACGCGGCCAGGATAGGGCGCAAGCAGCGTCTTTTCACGATCGTCGGCTGGGTGGCCGAGCGCGGACAATTCGGAATTCTGCCAATAGCTCACGGTGCGGTTGAACTTGCCGCCGAACAGGTTCTTGTTCGTCCATTCGAAGTCATAGAGCATGCCGAGCGCGCGGCGGACCACGGGATCAGCGAATTTGGGCAACCGGGTGTTGAACAGGAAGCCGGTCACCACAGGGGGAATACCGGTATTGAAATATTCTTCCTTCACATCGCCCCTTCGGAAGGCCGGAATATCGATGTCGCGCTCGCGCTTGACCGGATCAGTCTCGTCGTCGAGGGCGCAGATGCCTTTCTTGAACGCTTCCGTCTTGGCGTTGGCGTTGAGAAAATACTCGATGGTGACCTGGTCGAAATTGTCGAAGCCGCGCTTGGACGGGAGGTCCTTGCCCCAGTAATCCGGATTCCGCTTGAAGACGATACGCTGTCCCGGCAGCACCTTGTCCACGGTGTAGGGGCCGCTGCCGATCAGCGGCTTCAGCGTGGTCTTGTCGAAAGTGTTCTTGTCGAAGGCGTGCTTCGGAACGATCGGCGTCAGCGCGACGATCAGCGGGAATTCGCGGTTGGCCTTGTCATTGAAGGTGAACTTCACGCTGTGCTCGCCGGTCTTCTCCAGCTTGGCGATCATGCTCATGCGATCGCTGTAGGGCGGGCGGCCCTTCTCGGCGAAGACGTCATAGGTGAACAGCACGTCCTCCGGCGTCACCGGCTGGCCGTCCGACCATTTTGCGTTGGGGTTCAGATGAAACTCGATGCTCTTGCGATCCGGATCCATGTCGGCGCTGTCGGCAAGCAGTCCGTAGAGGCTGAAGGGCTCGTCATAGTTGCGCTGCATCAGTGGCTCGAAGACGAGATTGCCGTAAACCGTATCGATCATGCCGCGCGCGGTGGTGCGCAGGCTTTTCAGGATGAAGGGGTTAAGGTTGTCGAAGGAGCCGACGACGCAATAGGTGACGCTTCCGCCTTTCGGCGCGTCCGGATTGACGTAGTCGAAATGCTGGTAATTGGGCGGCAGCGCCGGCTCGCCCTGCATGGCGATGCCGTGCTTCGGCTCCGACTGTGCCGGAAGGAGCGAAAGGGCCAGAAACGACGTCGCGGCGATCAGCCGAACGAGAACGCGGTCCATGACCGTCTCCTTGCCGGGCGGCTTTGTGATTCGCCATGCACCGTAGAGCATTTCGCCATCCGATTGAATCGGCGCGCCAATGGTAATCGGGTTCAGCCGCTCCATCGCCGACCGCACTCTTCCCACTGACACTAAACCGCAAAGAAATCGCGGAAACCGGGCTGGATTCGACGCCGCTGGCAGTGTAACACGCGCTCCGAAGTCATCCTGTTGCCTCATTTGGGCAACAGGTAGCTGGACCACACGGCACGAAGAAGCCGGTTCCCGGGATCATTTGAGAGGAAAGTGCACCATATGACGATCAACGCGTACCGCCTTTCGGTGCTGGCCGCAGGCGTGGTCGGCGTTCTGGGCGCCGGGCTTTTCACCGCCTCGGCCCAACAGCAGCCGCAGATCCCGCAGGGCTGGTTCAAGGCCTGCACCAAGCAGGAAGACGTCGACATCTGCAATGTGCAGAACATCGTCACCGCCGGCAATGGCCAGCTCGTCACCGGCGTCAGCCTGATCGAGCTCAAGGGCAAGGTGAACCGCAAGGTCTTCCAGGTCACGGTCCCGACCGGCCGCCTCGTTCCTCCGGGCATTGCGCTGCAGATCGATGCCGGCAAGGCGCAGAAGCTCGATTATGTGATCTGCTTCCCGGATCGTTGCGTGGCGGAAGTGCCGCTGAGCGACCAGCTCGTCGCCTCCTTCAAGAAGGGGCAGGGCATCACGCTCACCTCGATCAACTTTCAGAACCAGCCGAACCCGATCAAGATCGCGCTCACCGGCTTCAGCGGCGCCTATGACGGCCCGCCGCTGCAGCAGTCGGACATCGAGGACCGGCAGAAGAAGCTGCAGGACTTCGTCGCCAAGAACAACCAGGACTTCGCCAAAAAGCTCAAGGACGAGCAGGACAAGGCCAAGACCGCGAACTGATCGCGCAAGCGCGTTTCTCGGAACAAAAAAGCGGGGCAAATGCTCCGCTTTTTTGTTGTCGACGCGCTAAACTCCTTGGGCGATGTGCTTTCGCGCTTCAGTGCTTCGACTGGCGCTTCGGCTCGTAGCGGCCATCCGGCAGCTTGTCGAACATCTCGCCGATCTGCGGATGCCGCACCGGCTCGCCCGACCGGTCCTCGAGCAGGTTCTGCTCGGACACGTAGGCGATGTATTCGGTCTCCGAATTCTCCGCCAGAAGATGGTAGAAAGGCTGGTCCTTGCGCGGGCGCACGTCGGCCGGAATGGCTTCGTACCATTCCTCGGTGTTGGCGAATTCGGGGTCGACGTCGAAGATCACGCCGCGGAACGGAAACAGCCTGTGGCGAACCACTTGCCCGATCGAGAATTTGGCCGTCTTCATCACGTTCACCACTTAGGTTCCGAGGCGCCTTTCGAGGCTGCGCACAAGGCGCCTAAGACCTTGAATTTACACGTCACGCAGCCAAAAATCGACCCCGACTTTCGGCTTGGGCCTATTTGGCGCAGGCGCTGCCGCAATTCAATAGCCAAGTCCTCGACCTCGGACGAAGCAACGAGGCAGCGACGGCGATCAATGTCTTCGTGATCGCGCAGCAGTACGGCGTGTGGGTGCAGCGGGCCTCGGCCAGCGTGCTGATCACGACACGCTTTTCGGTGGTGACGGTGACCGCGCTGCTTTATGCGATCCGGCACGGAATCCTAACGGCCAACCTCTTTCCTTAGGCCGCCGGCAATCGCGCGAAAACCGCTGCCGGGCCGCAGCCCCTCGCGCATGAAGAAGGCACGCAGCGGCGCGAAGCTGCCCAGCGCATTGAGGCCGGCGCTACGCGCCAGCTGCGCCGGCAGCATATCGGACAAGAGCGACATGTTGAGCAGGTTCACCGCGCCGCTGCGCGCCCATATGTCGGGCCGGCGCCTTGTGTCATAGGCGGCGAGGGTCCGGCGCGATCCGGGATCACCGCTGTTTTCACTCGCGATTCCAATCAGATCTTCGATATCCCTGATGCCGAGGTTGAGGCCTTGGGCGCCGATCGGCGGAAACACATGCGCCGCTTCGCCGACCAGCGCCACGCGGTTTTGCGCGAAACGGCCGGGCGAGGCCGCCGACAAGGGATAGACCTGGCGGCCCGGCTCGACTGAGACGCGGCCAAGCATCGACTGCATCTGTTCCTCGACGCGGCCCGACAGGGCTGCATCGTCGAGCGCCGCAAGCTCCTGCGCCGTCTCCGGCTTCACCACCCAGACAAGGCTGGAGCGCCTGCCGGGCAGCGGCACTTGCGTAAACGGCCCCGTTTCGGTGTGGAATTCGGTCGAGACGAAGCCATGCTCGCTGCGGTGGCCGAAATTGAGGACGAGTGCCGACTGCGGATAGGGCCGCGCGGAGGCGCGAATGCCGGCGGCTTCCCGCGCCGGAGACAGGCGCCCGTCGGCGGCGACCGCCAGCGATGCCGAGACTTCGCTGCCGTCGGCCAGCCTTGCATGGGCCCGGTCGGCGTCAAGATTCCAGGACTCGACGGTGGATTTCAGCCAATGAATGCGACCATGAGCTGAAACGGCCCTGGCGAGGATGGGGATGAGAGCCTTGTTCGGCAAATTGAGCCCGAACTGTTCCTCGCCGATCTCGCTGGCGCGAAAGGTGACGGTTGGGCTTCGGATCAGCCGCCTTGTGGCGTCGACGATGCGCATCGCCTTGAGCGGCGCGGCCTGCGTCCTCAGTTCGGCAAGGACACCCAGCCGGTCGAGGACCTTCAGCGCCGGATTCATGAGGGCCGTGGTGCGGCCGTCGGCGGTGTTGACCTCAGGGCCGACCAGCGTCACGCCGAAACCGGCCTCGGCAAAGCCGAGCGCCGCGATCAGGCCGGCAGGACCGCTGCCGGCAACCAGGATGCGGGCTTTGTCGTTGTGCTCCACGCCAAGGCTTCCACAATGCGAGGCGACCCCGTCGGGCCTTTATCGGGATATAGGTCAGATCGGCCGGCTTGATCAACGCGGCGATTCAGCCCATTCGATTGCAATGAGCGGCGAACAGCATGATTTCAGCCATCTCGACCGCGCCGGCCGCGCGACGGCGGGCGTGGCGCGCAGCCCGCGCCTCGCTGTCATGCTCACCATCGGCATCGGCATAGCCTTTGCGTGGTTCCTTCTCGGCGCAATGGCGATCCGCGGTGCCGAAAGCCGCCCCGCCGGCGCGCCAGGCGACATGCTGCTGAAAAATCTGCCGAGCCTGCCGTTGCCGGATTTTCTCGACCGGTTCTTCGCTCTTTGCCTCGTGCCGGCGCCGCTTGCCGGCCCGACCGGCCTGCAAGCATCGGCGCTTGTGCTGATGTGGTTCCTGATGGCCGTGGCGACGATGCTGCCTTCGGCGGCGCCGCTGGTCCGCATCTATTGCGAAATCGCCGATACCGCGAGGATCAAGGGCGAGCCCGTCGTTCATCCGCTGGTGCTTGTCGCCGGATACCTTGCAACATGGTTTGCCGCATCCGTCGGCTTCACCACGTTGACGCTCGCGGCCTACGCCTTTGCCGGTTCCGGCCGGATGCTCGATCCTGCCGTCGGCCTCGCCGGCGCCGCCGCGCTGCTTGTCGCCGGCCTCTATCAATTCAGTGGCCTGAAACAGGCATGCCTGGAAAAATGCCGCAACCCGTTCTCGATCCTGTTCGCCAACTGGAGCGCGAAACCGGGCCACATCTTCCGGCTCGGCCTGGAACAGGGTGTCTGGTGCCTCGGCTGCTGCTGGGCGCTCATGCTGGTGATGTTCGCCGTCGGGGCGATGAACGTCTTCTGGATGGCGCTGATCGGCCTGTTCACCCTGACCGAGAAACAGACCGCCGGCAGGGTGGTCAGCCGGGTTGCCGGTGCGATACTGCTTGTGTGGGCGGCTGCCCTGCTATTAGTTTCGGCGTGAGGGAGAATTCGATGACCGACCAAAGCTGGGCAATGAAAGGGGAGCTGGTACTCTCCTGCAATTGCACGGTTTTTTGTCCCTGCGTGCTGTCGCTCGGCAGCCATCCGCCGACCGAGGGCTACTGCCAGACCTGGGCAGGCTTCCGCATCGATGCGGGCCATTTCGGCGAGGTCGAGCTTTCCGGCCTCAATCTCGGCCTGATCATGGAAATTCCCGGCTATATGAGCCGCGGCAACTGGACGGCCGGCCTGTTCATCGACAAGCGCGCCTCGATCTATGCGGTGAAGGCGCTGACCAAGATCTTCACCGGCAAGGCCGGCGGCACCACCTCGCTGCTGTCGATCCTCGTCGGGAAATTCCTCGGCGTCGAGCAGGTGCCGATTACCTACGAGACCCGCGACAGGACACGCGTCTTCCAGATTCCCAAGATTGTCGACGGCGCGGTGACGCCCATTCCCGGCAAGGACCGTGAGAAGGATACGGTGATTACCAATTCCGAATATTGGATCGCGCCGGAGATCATCGTGGCAAAGTCCGACAAGAGCAAGATGCGCGCCTTCGGCCGCAACTGGAATTTCGCCGGCCGCTCGGCCGAAATCTGCAAGCTGGACTGGCGGGGACCGTGAGCAAGAACACAAGGGCCGGCAAGGCAGCCAAGAAGATCGCGCAACGGATCCCGTTGCCGAAGAAGAAGGTGACGTGGCCGCAGGCGCGAGCGTTCTCCGTGCATCTGCTCACCGCGTCGGGGTCGTTCCTTGCCTTCCTGTCGTTGGTGGCGGCAAGCGAGCAACGCTGGACGGCGATGTTCTGGTGGCTGGGGCTGGCGCTGTTCGTCGACGGTATCGACGGCCCGATCGCCAGGAAGCTCGAGGTCAAGGAAATCCTGCCGACATGGTCGGGCGAACTCCTCGACAACATCATCGACTATGTCACTTACGTGCTCATTCCGGCTTTCGCGCTCTATCAGCGCGGCTTCATGGGCGAGAATCTATCCTTCCTGTCGGCGGCCATCATCGTCGTCTCCAGCGCGATCTACTATGCCGACACCGGCATGAAGACGAAGGAGAACTTCTTCAAGGGGTTCCCGGTTGTCTGGAACATGGTGGTGTTCACGCTCTTCGTCATCGAACCAGGGCAATGGGTATCTTTCGCTGTTGTGGTGGTTGCGGGCATTTTGACCTTCGTGCCGATCAATTTCATCCATCCGGTGCGTGTCGTGCGGCTGAGGCCGGTCAATCTCGGCATGACGCTTTTGTGGTGCGCCTTCGGCGCGCTGGCGCTGGCCCAGGCGGCACTCGCCGCCTTCTATGACAAGATCGGCGTACTGGGGGAACAGGTCAGCGATTTCACCAAGATCGGCATCACAATCACCGGCCTCTATCTCGCCTGCATCGGGGGCGTCATGCAGATGTTTCCCAATCTGGGCGCCAAGAAGCCCTGATCCTGGATCAGGATATTTTTGGCTGAATGGTCATCCTGGCCCTAGCCGTCTATCGGCGCATGATTTTCCGAAAATCGGTTCTCCCTTTCGGAATCATGTTTCCAGATCGTGCACGTAGCCTTCAGAGAGTTGAGCGATGTCCAAGGCAATCCGCATCCACGCCAATGGCGGCCCCGAAGTCCTGGCTTATGAAAATGCCGATCCCGGCCAGCCGGGAGAAGGCCAGATCCTGATCCGGCACACGGCGATCGGCCTCAACTTCATCGATGTCTATTATCGCTCCGGACTTTACCCGCCGCTCGGCGGTTTTCCGCTGATCCCGGGCGGCGAAGCGGCAGGCGTCGTGCTGGCGCTCGGCGCCGGTGTTGATTGGCTGAAGCCAGGCGACCGCATCGCCTATGCCGTCAATGTCGGGGCCTACGCTGAGCAACGGGTGATCGCCGCAGACCGCGTGGTCAAAGTGCCGGACGGCATCAGCGATGAGCAGGCGGCGGCGATGATGCTGAAGGGCATGACGGCCGAATACTTGTTGCGCCGGACCTTCCCGGTGAAGGCCGGCGACACGATCCTCTACCACGCAGCCGCCGGCGGCGTCGGGCTGATCCTCGGCCAATGGGCAAAGCATCTTGGCGCAACCGTGATCGGCACCGCGAGCTCCGCCGACAAGATCGAGCTCGCCCGGGCGCATGGCTTCGATCATGTCATCAACTACAAGGAGCAGGATTTCGTCGCCGGCGTCGCGGCGCTTACCGGCGGGAAGAAATGCGACGTCGTCTACGATTCCGTCGGCGCCGACACTTTTCCGGCATCGCTCGATTGCCTGCGGCCGCTTGGCATGTTCGTCAGCTTCGGCCAGTCGTCCGGGCCGATCCCGCCTTTCTCGATGTCGCTGCTGGCGCAGAAGGGCTCGCTCTACGCGACCCGGCCGACGCTCTTCGTCTACAATGCCAGGCGCGAGGATCTGGTGAAGTCGGCCGAAGCACTTTTCGACGTGGTCAGGAGCGGCGCCGTCGAGATCAAGATCAACCAGCGCTATGCGCTGAAGGACGCCGCAAAGGCGCAAGCTGATCTCGAAGCGCGCAAGACCACGGGCACGACTATCCTCATTCCTTAGAGAGCTTCGCGGAAGCGAAGTACCGCTCTATCGCAATTCCGGACGGAAAACCGCTTTACGCCCTTCGGCACCTTGCTCTATCCGGCTGCCTTGTTTTTCGGCGGCTTGCCGTGCCCGAAGGCACGGCTTGCCTGAAAAACGATGCGGATTTGCCGTTGTTCTCAAGAGATCTATCTTAGCCCTTGAGTTTCCGCTGAAATTCTTGAAGCTCTTTCAAGTTGGGTGCTGCTTTCCGATGGGAGCCGGCCGCGCATACCATGATCGCGGGAACACAGAACATATCCGGGAAACTGGATGGGAGGCACTGTGAGTGCAAATCATGACAGGGCGAACCTGCTCGAAGTTCGTGGCCTTACCAAGGTTTTTGGCACGCTGACGGCGTGCGATCACGTCGATCTCAACATCGCAAAGGGCGAGATCCACGCGCTGCTCGGCGAGAACGGCGCTGGCAAGTCGACGCTGGTCAAAATGCTGTTCGGATCGCTCGAGCCGAACTCGGGCGAGATCTTCTGGGACGGCAAGCTGGTCAAGATCACCAGCCCGGGCGTGGCCAAGAAGCTCGGCATCGGCATGGTGTTCCAGCATTTCTCGCTCTTCGAGGCGCTGACGGCGGCCGAGAATATCGCGCTTTCGCTCAATGACGGTTCGCCGATCAGCACCATTGCGGCGAAGGCGAGGGCGCTGTCCTTCAGCTATGGACTGCCGCTCGATCCGGACTCGCTGGTCGGAGATCTCTCCGTCGGCGAACGCCAGCGCATCGAGATCATCCGCTGCCTGCTGCAGACGCCGCAGCTCATCATTCTCGACGAGCCGACCTCGGTGCTGACACCGCAGGAGGCCGACAAGCTGTTCGAGACGCTGGAGCGCCTGCGCTCGGAAGGCAAGTCGATCCTCTACATCTCGCACCGGCTGGAAGAGGTCAAACGCATCTGCGACCGCGCTACGGTGCTTCGCCACGGCAAGGTCGTCGGCCACTGCAATCCACGTGAGGAGACAGCCGCATCGCTTGCCCGCATGATGGTCGGCAGCGAGGTCAAGGCGGTGGTGCGTGCGCCGGCGGAAGGCATCGAAACGGCGCCGGCGCTGCTTGAAATCCGCGGCCTCAACCGCAAGCCGGCCACGCCCTTCGCCATCCCACTGAAGAACATCAACCTCACCGTACGTGCCGGCGAAGTGATCGGCATCGCCGGCGTCGCCGGCAACGGCCAGGGCGAGTTCTTCGAATCCGTCTCCGGCGAAGTGCTGCAGCAGGATGCCGGTTCCGTGCGCATCCGCGGCAAGGATGCCGGCGGCCTGTCGATCACCGGCCGGCGGCTGATGGGAGCCGCCTTCGTGCCGGAGGAGCGGCTCGGTCATGGCGCGGCGCCGCGCATGAAGCTTTCAGAGAACCTGCTTCTGTCTCGTCACGCCACCGACGGCAAGGCTTTCGTCGGTTCGGGCGGCACGGTCAAGAACGGCGCGGTTTATAGCGCCGCCCAGCGCATCATTAAAGCCATGGATGTGCGCAAGAGCGCACCCGATCCGGAGGCCGCCGCGCTGTCGGGCGGCAATTTGCAGAAATTCATTGTCGGCCGCGAGCTCGACCGCAGGCCCAGCGTCATGATCGTCAACCAGCCGACCTGGGGCGTGGACGCTGGTGCGGCCGCCCACATTCGCCAGGCTTTGATCGAGCTCGCCCGGAGCGGCTCCGCTGTCCTGGTCATCAGCCAGGACCTTGACGAATTGTTCGAACTGTCGGACGCCATCGCCGTCATGCACAACGGAGAACTGTCGACGCCGCTGCCGATCGCCGAGGCGACTTTCGAGAAGGTCGGCCTGTTGATGGGCGGCGCCGAGCCCGGACATGCCGAACACAGCTTGGAGGTCGCATGATGCGCATCGAACTCGTCAAACGCCCGCAGCGCTCGGCGCTGTTCTCGATGCTGTCGCCCTTCATCGCCTTCGCGCTGACGATCATTGCCGGCGCCATCATGTTTGCGCTGCTCGGCGTCAATCCGCTCAACGCCTTCGAGATCTATTTCGTTGAGCCGATCAGCCAGGTCTGGCAGTTGCATGAGCTGGCGATCAAGGCAGCGCCGCTGATCCTGATCGCGGTCGGCCTGTCGGTCTGCTACAAGGCCAATATCTGGAACATCGGCGCCGAAGGCCAGTTCATTTTCGGCGCGATCTTCGGCTCGATCATCCCGGTGTTGTTCCCGCAATTCGAAGGCCCGCTGGTAATCCCGCTGATGCTTTTGCTGGGCATGGTCGGCGGCGCCTTCTACGCATCGATCCCGGCGCTTTTGAAGACGCGCTTCAGCACCAATGAGATCCTCACCAGCCTGATGCTGGTCTATGTCGCGCAGCTTTTCCTCGACTGGCTGGTGCGCGGCCCGTGGCGCGATCCGCAAGGCCACGGCTTCCCGCAAACCATCCAGTTCGGCGATTCCGCCGTGCTGCCTGAGCTGATGCCCGATGCCGGCCGCGCCAATTGGGGTTTCGTCTTCGCGCTGGTCGCCGCGGTAGCGATCTGGCTGATGATGAGCCGCATGCTGAAAGGGTTCGAGGTCCGCGTGCTGGGTTCAAGCCCGAGGGCAGGGCGCTTTGCCGGCTTCGGCTTCAACAAGATGGTGTTCTTCGCCTTCCTTCTGTCCGGGGCGCTGGCCGGTCTGGCCGGCATCTCGGAGGTGTCCGGCGCCATCGGCCAGCTGCAGCCGGTGATCTCGCCCGGCTACGGCTTCACCGCCATCATCGTCGCCTTCCTTGGGCGCCTCAATCCGCTGGGCATCGTCGCGGCGGGCCTGGTGCTGGCGCTGACCTATCTCGGCGGCGAGGCGGTGCAGAGCGCGCTCGGCATTTCCGACAAGGTGGCGCGGGTCTTCCAGGGCATGCTTCTGTTCTTCGTGCTCGGCTGCGACACGCTCATCCACTACCGCATCCGCCTGATCGGCATGGCGCTGACGAAGCCGAAGGGCGCGGCGCTCGAAGCAGCGCCCAAGCTCGGGGAGGCCCGCTGATGGACATCACCGTCAATATCCTTTTGACCATCGCGACCGCGGCGACGCCGCTTCTGATCGCGGCGATCGGCGAGTTGGTGGTCGAGCGCTCCGGCGTGCTCAATCTCGGCGTCGAGGGCATGATGATCATGGGCGCCGTGGGCGGTTTCGGCGCAGGGTATCTGACCGGATCGCCGTGGATCGGCCTGCTTGCCGCAATTATCGTCGGCGCGCTGTTCTCGCTGCTGTTCGCCGTCATGACGCTGTCGCTCGCGACCAACCAGGTGGCGACCGGCCTGTCGCTGACGCTGCTTGGCCTGGGCCTCTCTGGCATGATCGGCACCAGCTTCGTCGGCCAGCCGGGCGTCAGGCTGCCCAACCTCGACATTCCCGGGATCAGCTCGATCCCGATCGTCGGCAAGCTGATCTTCGGCCAGGATCCGGTGTTCTACATCTCGATCGCGCTGACCGCGGCGGTGATGTGGTTCCTGTTCAGGACACGCACGGGGCTTACGCTGCGCTCGATCGGCGACAGCCATACCTCGGCGCACGCGCTCGGCATCAAGGTCATCCGCTACCGCTATCTCGCCGTGATCTTCGGCGGCGCCAGCGCCGGCCTTGCCGGCGGCCACCTGTCGCTGGTCTACACGCCGCAATGGGTGGAGAACATGAGCGCTGGCCGCGGCTGGATCGCGCTGGCGCTGGTGGTGTTCGCTTCCTGGCGCCCGTGGCGGGTGCTGGCCGGCGCCTATATCTTCGGCGCGGTGTGGATCGGCCAGCTTCATGCACAGGCTTTTGGCATTCCGGTGCCTTCGCAGTTTCTTTCTTCGCTGCCCTATCTGGCAACCATCGTGGTTCTCGTTCTAATCTCGCGCAACAAGCGGCTGACCATGATGAACACGCCGGCTTCGTTGGGGCAGCCATTTGTTCCGGATCGTTGACAACAACAAAAAGACGGGAAGCTCCAAGGCTTAACTCAGAGAGGTAACACAATGAAAAAACTGCTTATTGCGTTGATCACCACGACCGCGGCCCTGTCGCTGGCGGCAACCGCCGAGGCCGCCGACAAGCTGAAGGCCTGCTGGGTCTACACGGGTCCGATCGGCGACTTCGGCTACTCCTATCAGCACGACCAGGGCCGGCTCGAGGTCGAGAAGGCGCTCGGCGACAAGGTCGAGACCGCCTATCTCGAAAACGTGTCGGAAGGCCCGGACGCCGACCGCGCTTTCGAGCGCCTGGCGCGCGAGAATTGCAAGATCATCTTCGGCACCTCCTTCGGCTTCATGGATGCCGAAGTGAAGGTCGCCAAGAAGTTCCCCAAGGTGATGTTCGAGCATGCCACCGGTTTCAAGACCGGCGACAATCTCGGCATCTACAACGCCCGTTTCTATGAAGGCCGCTACGTGCTCGGCCAGATCGCGGCCAAGGAATCGAAGAAGGGCCTTGCCGGCTACATCGTCTCCTTCCCGATCCCGGAAGTGGTGATGGGCATCAATTCCTTCATGCTCGGCGCGCAGTCGGTCAATCCCGACTTCAAGGTCAAGATCGTGTGGGTGAACTCATGGTTCGACCCGGGCAAGGAAGCCGATGCCGCCAAGGCGCTGTTCGACCAGGGCGCCGACATCATCGTCCAGCACACCGACTCGACCGCCGCTCTGCAGGTCGCCGAGGAGCGCAAGCTGCATGGCTTCGGCCAGTCGTCCGACATGATCAAGTTCGCGCCGCACGCGCAGCTGACCTCGCTGACCGACGAATGGGGCCCGTACTATATCAGCCGCGTGCAGGCGGCGCTCGACGGCACCTGGAAGCCTGACAATGTGTGGCTGGGCATTAAGGATGGCGCGGTCAAGCTCGCCCCCTACACCAACATGCCTGACGATGTGAAGGCGATGGCCGAGGCGACCGAGAAGAAGATCGCCGGCGGCTGGAACCCCTTCACTGGCCCGGTGTCCAAGCAGGACGGCTCGCCCTGGCTGAAGGACGGCGAGGTTGCCGACGACGCCACGCTGCTCGGCATGAATTTCTACGTCAAAGGCATCGACGACAAGCTGCCGCAATAAACGGCAAGTCGCGGAACCGAAACGGAAAAGGGCGCCCCCGGGGCGCCCTTTTTCATTGGAAATGTCAGCTTCGCGCAAGCTGTCAGGCCGCCGAGCCATAAAGATCGTACGCATCCGCGCGATCGATCTTGACCGTGACGATCTCTCCGGCCCGCAGCGGCCGCCGCGACTGGATGTGCACGGAGCCGTCAATCTCCGGCGCGTCGTATTTGGTGCGGCCTTTGCCGGATGCGCCATGCGCCTCGTCGATCAGCACCGGCAGGCGCATGCCGACCTTCCTGGCGAGTTGCGTTGCCGAGATCTTCTGCTGGCGCTGCATGAAGCGGTGCCAGCGCGCTTCCTTGACTTCCTGCGGCACCTGCTCGAGCCCGAGATCGTTGGAGCGCGCGCCCTTGACCGGCTCGTATTTGAAGCAGCCGGCGCGGTCGATCTTGGCTTCATCCAGCCAGTCGAGCAGCATCTGGAAATCGACTTCGGTCTCGCCGGGGAAGCCGACGATGAAGGTCGAGCGGATGGCGAGATCCGGGCAGACCTCGCGCCAGCCACGGATGCGGTCCAGCGTCTTTTCGCCATGGGCTGGGCGGCGCATGTTCTTCAGCACCTGCGGCGAGGCGTGCTGGAAGGGAATGTCGAGATAGGGAAGGATCTTTCCTTCCGCCATCAGCGGAATGACATCGGCGACATGCGGGTAGGGGTACACATAATGCATGCGGATCCAGATGCCGAGCTTGCCGAGCTCCTCGGCGAGGTCGAGGAATTTCGCCCGCACCTCGCGATCGCCGAACATCGACGTCTGGTACTTGATGTCGACGCCGTAGGCGCTGGTGTCCTGCGAGATGACGAGGATCTCCTTGACGCCGGCCTTGGCGAGCTTTTCGGCCTCGCGCAGCACGTCCGCGGCCGGGCGCGAGACAAGATCGCCGCGCAGCGCCGGGATGATGCAAAAGGTGCAGCGGTTGTTGCAGCCCTCGGAGATCTTCAAATAGGCGTAGTGGCGCGGGGTGAGCTTCACGCCCTGCGGCGGCAACAGATCGACATAGGGATCGTGGCTGGGCGGAGCCGCTTCATGCACAGCCGCCATCACGCTCTCATAGGCCTGCGGGCCGGTGATCGCCAGCACATTGGGGTGCTTCTCGCGGATGACCTCCGGCTCGGCGCCGAGACAGCCGGTGACGATGACGCGGCCGTTTTCGGAAAGGGCGGAGCCGATGGCGTTGAGCGACTCGTCGCGGGCGGAATCGAGGAAGCCGCAGGTGTTGACGACGACGAGGTCGGCGCCGTCATGCTTGCGCGCGATCTCGTAGCCTTCGGCGCGGAGCCGCGTGATGATGCGCTCGGAATCGACGAGCGCTTTCGGGCATCCAAGACTGACGAAACTGACGCGTGGGGCGGACATAAACTTTGTTTTCCAAGAGGTGAGGGCGAGATCGAGGATTGAGCCTCAGGCTCTGCATTTCGATCTACGGGCGCGGCTTCGAGCCATTTCGCGCGGCGCAATAGCACGCTTCGGCACAGAAGCAAACCGCCGGTCGGCCGGAGCAAGGCGACCGGCCACGTTTCCCCCCTAACAAGCGTCAGTGGCCGTCCGGCCCGAACCAGGGCGCCAGGAAGGCAAAATGGTCGGGAAACTGCTGCACTGCGCCGCCGAGCAGCATGTTCACAGCGACGTAGAGAATGATCAGCAGGCCGATATAGGCGATCCAGCGGTATTTGTGCAGCAGGCGCGCGACAAAGGATGCGGCAAAGCCCATCAGCGCGATCGAAAGGGCCAGTCCGATGATCAACACCGTGGGATGCTTCATGGCCGCGCCGGCGACGGCCAGAACGTTGTCGAGCGACATCGAGACGTCGGCGATGACGATCTGCCAAGCGGCCTGCGAGAAGGTCTTGCGCGGGCCCTTGCCGGCTATTTTGCCGTCCTTGTTGTAGTCGCCGTTCGACAGCGCTTCTGTCGCGTCGCGCTCATCCTCATGGCTCACGCGCAGCTCGCGCCACATCTTCCAGCACACCCACAGAAGCAGAAGTCCGCCGGCGATGAGCAGCATGGGGCCGATGCTCAGCAGCCATTGCGTGATCAGGGCAAAGACGATGCGCAGAACCGTGGCCGCCGCGATGCCGACAAGGATGGCGCGCTTGCGCTGATCCGCGGGAAGGCCGGCTGCCGCAAGGCCGATCACGATTGCATTGTCGCCGGCGAGGGCGAGATCGATTGCGACGACCTGGAGGAGAGCTGAAAGGCCTGCGGCAGTGAATATTTCCATCGACTAGAAATCCTTGCCTGAAATGAACGTGGCCCTTTACCCGGACGGGCCTAAAGGCATGGTCCATCGGCGTCAAGACGCAGGGTTGGACATCGCCGGAAAACAACGCCGCCGGCGCAAGCCGTCAAGGATTTCGGGTGTTTGCCGGCAAGGGCAAGGCCGAAAATTAGTCGTAGAGATTATATTTGGCCCAGTCGGATTCCGGGATTTCGTCGCCGATCTTGTAGCGGAACCGCAGCACCTGCATGTGGTCCGGCGCGGTCTGGCATTTGAACTTCAGCCGGTACCATTGGCCGTTGCTACGGAAGGCGGCGCCCGAGCTCTTGATGGCATCGGCGCTCATCTGCGGCGTGGCGAAGGCGTAGGCCACGACACGGTCGGCCTTGTAGTTATGATCGTCGTGGCTGATCCGGTCGAGCACCTCGGCGTCACACCGCTGCTCGAGGCGGGTCTCAGGATCGAGTTTCATCAGGCCGGCGCGCAACGCATTGTCCATCGCCTTGGCCGGCAAGACCAGCATCAACGACGCCAGAACCATCAGACAGAGCTTTTTCATGGGCGCGAGAAGCAGCATATTTTGTCCGAGAAATCAAATAAACGGTGTTTTACCAACCGCGGCGCCATGCCGAGCCGGTCTAGCAGAGCTATTCTCGCTGCACATCGGGAAGCCATTTGTCGGGGTCGGGAGCGGATGCCCAAAAAAGGACTGAAAACTCCGCCTTTCGGGCACGGCGCGGCACTCGGATAAGCGTCGTCATCGGCAACAGAGGCGGGTCAAAAAGCTGCCGGAGGCGAGGCACCGAAGGACATAAAACGGCCGGCGACACATGGGTCATGCCGGGCTTGATCGGCCGCGTGAAACATCTGCGTGGCGAGGAAGACCTTCGCCATGCGTCGCTACAGGATTTTTTCGTGAACTAGCGCGGGAGATGCTTCAGGGCGACGACAGTGGCGGAAACAACCGCAATCGCCAAGAGGATCATCGCGCAAGTCTCTATCGCTCGACTTGACCATGGCTCGGGACGAGGCGGCACGATAGCGGCCATCCTGGCGGCCATCTCACGGTTTTCGGCGCATAGTCCTTGGGTAGGTAAACCGGGATTGCAACGCGCGGAGCAGCTAATGCGCGCTGGCGTTCTCGCCAACGGGAAGCCTGATTATCGCCATGGGCAATAAATATCCCTTCGTTGAAGACACGCTTGGCAAGAAGCTCCAGGCCGGCACGGGCCTATCTGTCTATTGCCTCACCTGTAAGCGAACCGCGGCCCTGAACATTGCCGAATTGGTGAATCGGCTCGGCCCGGATCACTCCTGCATGCACTGGAGCCTGATTAAGGTGGTTCACTGCCATGAGTGCCGCGCCGCCGGCCGCGACGATCGGAACCTCCAGTTCACCAATCACGCTCCGAAGCGGCGGAAGGGCTGGACGCCCTGCCAGTAGAGCGGCCCGACAGTTCCCGCGTTGGGGTTGCGTTGGGTTGAACCGCCGGGCCTAGCCGACTCGGGGTGGTGGAGTCGGCTGGAGGGAGGTTACATTAGCGAGGCTGCATGAATACCCCGCTTGGTTACGTTCCACCGGTTTTCGCTGAAACTCGCCGGGCGAGGCCCCCAACTACTGCCTCAAGCCCGACGAGCTGCCGGGGATCAACCCGGCAGTCTCTGCTGTGCAAGGCCGATGCCAGCGTTCCCGTCCTACAACGATACAGCCTGCGATAAGCCGCGGCTTAGCGACTGGCACTAAGTGACGAATGTTCCGGGAGAGGGTCAGCCTTGGTTATTCACCGCGCCGCTGCCTCACGGTGGCGGGCTTTTCTCTGCCTCTTCGGCCGCCTTGATAATTGAATTCATTATAGTTGTGGCGGAGGGAGTGGGATTCGAACCCACGGTGAACTTGCGCCCACGCCGGTTTTCAAGACCGGTGCCTTAAACCGCTCGGCCATCCCTCCGCTATGGTTTTTCAACCATTTAGGTCATCGCGACCGGTCAATTCGGCTAGCACCCGAAGGGCATTCCCGGCCGGTTCGCGCTTCATTCCTGTAGTGCGGCTGCCGGGGCCGCGTCAACCACTGCGGCTGCGCCTTCCAACTGTCGCGGCAAAAGGTGTGGAAGAATATTCGGCATGACCCGACGGGCTACGTTGCCGGGGCCGGCGGAAACGACATGCACCGGGACGGCTGGGGGAAATCCGCAGGACGAGACGGCGATCTAGCTGATCGTATTAGTATTAACTAAACTATATCGGGCGGCGAAGGAGGTAACTATGTCGATCCGAGATGATCTGCAGGAGCTTTGGGACGTGTATGTCGCAGCGTACCGATCGGGGAATGCATCTGGCTGTGCTGCTATCTTCACCGACAACGCGGAAATGCATTCACCCTATGGGCCTCCGGCGCGGGGACGCGCGGCAATAGAGGCGCTGCACGAAATTTGGGTTCAACATGCCGGGCCTAATAAGACCCTTGAGGTGATCGAAGCGGGTAGCTCCGGAAATCTGGCTTGGACACTGGCTGCCTATTCGGAAGGAGAGGCGGTGGGCAACGGCACCTCGCTGAGTGTCTTTGAGCATCAGGCTGGCGGAGGTTGGTTGATCCGGATGTGCAGTCTCAACAGTACTGACGCCACCGGATAGATGTATGGATGGCCACAGCGGCACGGCGGCGATCATCCCAATCGCGCTGACGTACGGTACGACTTAAGCATGGTAAGCCCCGACCTTGGCCGAAGCCAGGTTGCTTCCGCTTCGTCCTGTTGGCCGATTCGATGCATTGACAATGCCGGCAAAAGCCAGTCAATCTCAATCTTCTAATACTTTAACAGGGGGGCAATCATGAAGAAAACCTACGAGAAACCCGTGCTGACAAAGCGCGACATGCTGTCTCGTGCGACGGCCCAGCAGGTGTCGTCCGATGCGAGGGCGGATTAGCGGACAATCTTTACTCTTATTCGGATTCGATGCCCTCGGTCTTGTGGCCGACGCTGTTCGCAGCTGGGCATTCTCGAAGAGCACGGACTTTCCGAGCGGTGATGGTACCGTCTTGCGCCATAATCTCGCCCTTTTGCTGCCATAATCGATTAACATCGTGATAAACAATTCCTGTGCAAAAGGGATTGGGGATCAAGGTGTTGCTGGCATCGGCGGACGCTTGGCTCCGTCGAGTGGCAGCACGGTAGGGGACAATCGAAAACATGCAGACTCCGGCGCGCCCGCGTCTTCGTCGCGCTTCTGCTTTCGCCCTGTGCGCCCTTTCGGGCCTGCTTTTGGCTGCCTGCGCCTCACAACCCGAACCGAAGGGGATGGTCCACAAGAAGGCCCGCTCCAAGGAATATTTCGCCGAATCCGAATATGGCGTGAAAGCGAGCCCGCGTGTCCAGTTCATGCGGCGCGGCGGCGGCCGCGACCAGCTTGGCAAGCCCTATCAGGTGCGCGGCAAGTGGTACTTTCCCAAGGAAGAGAAGAACTACGCCAAGGTAGGACTGGCCTCGTGGTATGGCGATGCCTTCCACGGCCGTCTGACCGCCAATGGCGAAGTCTATGACATGACGCATCTGACGGCGGCGCATCCGACGATGCCGCTGCCGAGCTATGCCCGCGTCACCAATCTGGAGACCGGCAGCTCGGTGATCGTGCGCGTCAACGATCGCGGCCCCTATCATGAAGGCCGCATCATCGACGTCTCCGAACGCGCGGCGCAGATGCTCGACTATGACAAGGTCGGCACCGCCAGGGTCAAGGTGGAATATGTCGGCCGCGCGCCGCTCGACGGCGATGACGACCAGTATCTGGTTGCCTCCTACCACCCCGGCAAGAACCGGCCGGATCCGTCGGACGGCCTGCCGACCGGCGTGATGGTGGCTATGAACGGCCCGTCGCCGAGCCTGCCGGTGGGTGCGCCGCCGGCCGCCGTGCCGTTCCCGGGCCAGCTGACCAATTCGGGGCAAGCTTTTGACGCGCAGCCGGGGCTGTCGGAGCAGCCTGCCGTGCAGCCGGCAGCCTTCCCGGTGCAGAGCGCCAGCGATGTCGCGCTGCCCGATTTCGGACCGATCGTGCCGGAACGGCCGGATCTCCGCCTTCCTGCGAACTCGCCTTTCGCCATGGCTTCGCTGTCCTACGCGGATGAGCGGGTAAAGCGCGCCGATGTTTTTGCCGCGCTCGATTCCGGCGGCATGTCGCCGGCCGATATCCTGCAGTCGTGGCGAAAATCGAACCGCCAGGAACAGGCGTCCGACTATGTCGCCGCCGGCTCCTTCGACGAAGCCGCGGAGGCAAAGCGCGTCGCCGCGGCGCTCGAGCCATTCGGCCGGACCGAGATCCAGCGCACCGAATTCGACGGCAATGACTGGTATGCGGTCAACGTCTATCCGAACGGCCATGGCAGCATCGACGATCTGCTTCAGGCAGCCTGGTCGCATGGCGCGCCGGACGCGCTGGTTGTGCGTAACTGATCAAATTCACGCTACCCGTTGATCCGGCTGAAAAAATCCTGATAGCTTGGCTGCGGGGTAGTCTTTGCGCATTCCGGGGCGACCCTCCGGTATTGCTCAGATGGGTCGACATTTCATGCAATTGCGCATTCTTCCGCCTTTCGACAGCATTCTGGGATTGGTGCTGGTCCTGCTTTGCTCCATTCCGGCGAACGCGCAACTTTTCGAGACCAAGGCGACGCAGGCGTTCATGATCGATGCCGACACCGGCACCGTGCTCTTCGCCAAGGACCCCGACAAGCCGATCCCGCCGGCCTCGATGGCCAAGCTGATGACGATGGAAATGGTCTTCAACGCCATCAAGTCGAAGCGGATCGCGCTCGACGACACTTTTGTCGTCAGCGAAAACGCCTGGCGCACCGGCGGCGCGCCGTCCGGAACCTCGACCATGTTCGCCAAGCTCAAATCCGGGGTCCGCGTCGAGGATCTGATCCAGGGCGTCACCGTGCAGGCTGCCAATGACGGCTGTATCGTGCTGGCCGAGGGCATGGCGGGCTCGGAAGCGAATTTCGCCGCGCAGATGACCGATCGTGCCCGTCAGCTCGGCCTCTCGAAATCGACCTTCGTCAATTCGACCGGCCTGCCGGCCGACGGGCAGCAGACGACGGTGCGGGAACTGGCGATGCTGGCGCTGCATCTGTGGCGCGACTATCCGGAGTTCTTCCACTATTACGGCCAGCCGGACTTCACATGGAACAAGATATCGCAGAGGAACCGCAATCCGCTGATCGCCATGGGCATCGAGGCCGATGGCTTCGTGGCAGGCGCCAGCGAGCAGGCGGGCTTCGGCCTGGTCGGCACCGTCAGTCACAACGGCACGCGCGTGATCGCCGCTCTCAGCGGACTGGCCAATGACCGCGAACGCTCCGAAGAGGCGCGCAAGCTGCTCGAATGGGGATCGCGGTCATTCCAGAAGACCGAGATCTTCGCCAAGGACGAGGTGGTCGGGGAAGCACAGGTCTTCGGCGGCGCCAAATCCGGCCTGGCCTTGAAAGCCAAAGGTCCCGTGGACATCTTTTTGCCGATAGCCAATCGCGACAAGCTGACCGCCAGAATCGTCTACCAAGGTCCGGTGTCGGCACCGGTCGAGGAGGGGCAACCTGTCGGAGAACTGCGCGTTTGGATAGGCGAGACGCTGAGCCAGCAGACGCCGCTCTATGCCGCCGAGTCGGTAAAGGTGGGCACGCTGCCGCAGCGCGCGCTCGACGCGGCCAAGGAACTCGCTGTCGGCTGGCTGCGTCAGAAACATTTGTGAACGGGCAAGTTCGTGGACCTTTTGTCGGACGGGAGCTATGACAGCGGCCAGCGCGAGCAGAGGCAATCTCGATTGGCGAGCGGATTTTTCATCACCTTCGAGGGCGGCGAAGGAGCAGGCAAGTCGACGCAGATCGAGCGGCTGGCGCGGCGCATGCGCGCCAAGAAATACGAGGTCCTGGTCAGCCGCGAACCGGGTGGATCGCCCGGCGCCGAGGCCGTAAGGCATGTGCTTCTGTCGGGAGCGGCCGAGCCGTTCGGCCCGAAGATGGAGGCGATCCTGTTCGCCGCCGCGCGCTCCGACCATGTCGAGCAGGTCATCCGGCCGGCGGTCGAGCGCGGCTCGATCGTGCTGTGCGACCGTTTCATCGATTCCTCTCGCGTCTACCAGGGCGTCACCGGCGGGCTCGATGCCGATTTCATGAAGGCGCTGGAGGCGGTGGCCATCAACGGCATGATGCCCGACATGACGCTGATCTTCGACATCGATCCCGCTGAAGGCCTGAAGCGGGCCGCCGCGCGGCGCGGCGCCGGTGACGCGGCCGATCGCTTCGAGAAGGAGACTTTGGCCATCCACCGGCGACGGCGCGAGGCTTTCCTGGCGATCGCCGCGGCCGAACCGGAGCGATGCGTCGTTATCGACGCCTCCGCCGATCCCGATACGGTGGAGAATGTCGTCACCGCCGCCGTCTTCGCAGCGCTGGAAGAGCGGATGCCGGCGCAAAGGATTGAGACGGCGCCGGCATGATCTTCGAACGCATCGCCCCCGAACAGCACGACACGCTGGACGGCGTGCCCGAGCCCGCCGAAACGCCGCGGCTGATCGGCCACGCGACGGCGGCAGGGATGCTTGCCAGCGCCTACCGCACCGGCAAGCTGCCGCATGCGCTGATTTTCGCCGGGCCCCAAGGCATCGGCAAGGCGACGCTGGCGTTCCACATGGCGCATCATCTTCTGAGATATCCGGATTTCAAGACGGCGCCCGACACGCTTGCCGTTCCCGATCCGGCCTCATCGCTGTTTCGCCAGATCGCCACCGGGGCGCATCCTTCAGTGCTGCATCTCACCCGTCCGGCCAACGACAAGACCAAGAGCTTCAAGACGGTGCTGACCGTCGATGAGATCCGCAAGGTCAGCCGCTTCCTGTCGATGACCTCGCATGACGGCAGCTACCGCGTCGTCATCGTCGATCCGGCCGACGACATGAACACCAACGCCGCCAATGCCTTGCTCAAGAATCTCGAAGAGCCGCCGGCGCGTACTTTGTTCATTCTTGTCGTGCATGCGCCAGGCAGCCTGTTGCCGACGATCCGCTCGCGCTGCCAGGTGGTGCGGCTGGCGCCTTTGGCCGCCGACGAGCTGATGGCGGTGCTGGAAAATGTCGAGCCGCCGCCGCCGGACGATCCGGCCGCGCGCGCCGCGCTGGCCGAGCGGGCAGGGGGCAGCGCCCGCAACGCGATCCTGCTTACTCAGTATGGCGGGCTGGAGATCGCGGGAGCGCTCGACGCGCTGGTGGCGGCCAGGAAGCCCGACATTGCCGGCGCCCACCGTCTTGCCGAGGCCGTGGCGGGACGCGACCAGGCGATCCAGTTTGACATCTTCAACCGCCGCGCGCTCGACCTGCTTTCGGCCGCCGCCAGCGAAGCGGCGCTGTCCGGCAATCTCGCTCGGGCCAAAACCCTGTCCGAGGCTTGGCACGAGGCGTTGAACACGATATCTGAGGCCGAGACCTACAACCTCGACAAGAAGCAGCACGCCCTGACCATGATCGACCGCCTGAATTCTGCGATGCGAATGTGACGGCTTGTTCGATGCATGCCGTTGGCCCAGTTTTGGGCGGCATGCATTGGCCTCGGGATGGCAATCGACGTTCCGATGCGATATCCACCGCCACAACTCACATTCAGATATTCATGACGGTTCATTCATGTCACGCGACACATTCTACATCACGACCGCGATCTCCTACCCGAACGGCAAGCCGCATATCGGCCATGCCTATGAGCTGATCGCCACCGACGCGCTTGCGCGCTTCCAGCGGCTCGATGGCAGGCAAGTCTTCTTCCTGACCGGCACCGACGAACACGGCATCAAGATGCTGCAGACGGCCCGCAAGGAAGACATCACGGCGCGTGAGCTCGCCGACCGCAACTCGGCCGATTTCAGGCGCATGGCGAGCGCGCTCAACGCGTCCAACGACGATTTCATCCGCACCACCGAGGAGCGCCATTATGCGTCCTCGCAGGCGATCTGGAAGGCGATGGCCGCCAATGGCGACATCTACAAGGGCGGCTATGCCGGCTGGTATTCGGTGCGCGACGAGGCCTATTACGGCGAGGAGGAGACCGAGGTCCGCGGCGACAATATCCGCTATGGCCCGCAGGGAACGCCGGTGGAATGGGTCGAGGAAGAGAGCTATTTCTTCCGGCTGTCGGCCTACCAGGACAGACTGATCGCGCTTTACGAGAGCCAGCCCGATTTCATCGGCCCAGCCGAGCGCCGCAACGAGGTGATGAGCTTCGTCAAATCGGGGCTGAAGGATTTGTCGGTCTCGCGCACCACTTTCGACTGGGGCGTGCCGGTGCCGGGCGACGAAAAGCACGTGATGTATGTGTGGGTCGATGCCTTGACCAATTACATCACCGGCGTCGGCTATCCAAATGAAAACGATGAGAAATGGCGCTTTTGGCCAGCGGACGCGCACATCATCGGCAAGGACATCGTGCGCTTCCACGCCGTCTATTGGCCGGCCTTCCTGATGTCGGCGGGGATCCCGCTGCCGAAGCGCATCTTCGGCCACGGCTTCCTGTTCAACCGCGGCGAGAAGATGTCGAAGTCGGTTGGCAACGTCATCGACCCGTTCACGATGGTGGAACACTACGGCGTCGACCAGGTGCGCTACTTCTTTTTGCGCGAGGTGCCGTTCGGCCAGGATGGCAACTACAGCCATGAAGCGATCGTCAACCGGACCAATGCCGACCTCGCCAACGGCCTCGGCAATCTGGCGCAGCGCTCGCTGTCGATGATTGCCAAGAACTGCGGCGGCGCCGTGCCGAAGCGCGGCGAACTAACCGAAGCCGACACGGCGATCCTCGACCAGGCGGTCGAAGCGCTGGCCGTTTCGCGCCGGGCGATGGCGGAGCAGGGTATCCATCTGGCGCTGGCGGCGATTTTTGGCGTGGTTGCGGAAGCGGACCGCTATTTCGCGTCCCAGGAACCATGGGCGCTGCGCAAAACCAATCCGGAGCGCATGGAAACCGTGCTGTGGACCACGGCCGAGGTGGTTCGGCGGGTGACGCTGCTTTGCCAGCCGTTCATTCCAGGGTCGGCCGCCAAGCTGCTCGACCTGTTGGCCGTGCCCGCTGAGAGCCGCGCTTTCGAGCACGTCCATGCCGACCACGCGCTGGAGCCGGGCACTGCCTTGCCGGCGCCGGAGGGCGTGTTTCCGCGTTATGTCGAGCAGAGCGCCTGATGCTGGTCGACAGCCATTGCCATCTCGACTTTCCGGACTTCGCCGAGGAGCGGGCGGCTGTCGTCGCCCGCGCTCTCGCCGCTGGGATCGGTCGCATGGTGACGATCTCGACGCGCGTGAGGCGATTTCAGCAGGTCCTTGAAATCGCTGAATCTTTCAATGAGGTTTATTGCTCTGTCGGCACCCATCCGCACAATGCGGCGGAAGAGCTGGACGTCACCACTGACGAGCTGGTGCGGCTTTCCGGCCATCCCAAGGTGGTGGCGATCGGCGAGGCCGGGCTCGATTATTACTATGACAAGGCGCCGCGCGATGCGCAGGCGCAAGGCTTTCGCACCCACATCGCCGCCGCGCGCCGGACCGGCCTGCCGCTGGTCATCCATGCGCGCGATGCCGACGAGGACATGGCGGCAATCCTCGAGGACGAAACAAGGAAGGGCGCCTTCCCCTTCATCCTGCATTGTTTTTCGTCGGGACGCAGGCTGGCTGAAGTCGGCGTGGCCCTGGGCGGCTATGTCTCCTTCTCCGGTATCCTAACCTTCAAGAACTCCGCCGAACTGCGCGCCATTGCCGCCGATGTGCCGCGCCACCGGTTGCTGGTCGAGACCGACGCGCCCTACCTTGCGCCGGTCCCGCATCGCGGCAAACGCAACGAGCCGGCTTATGTGGCGAACACGGCCAAGGTGCTCGCCGAGACCATCGGCGTCAGCGAGGCCGAGATCGCCGATATCACCACCGGGAACTTCTTCAGGCTGTTCACCAAAATGCCGCGTCCCGAAACGGCTGCGGGCTGAAGCATGAGCGAGCGGCTGCGCTTTACCGTTCTTGGCTGCGGCTCATCGCCCGGCACGCCGCGCATCACCGGCGATTGGGGCAATTGCGACTCCAAGAACCCGAAGAACCGGCGCATGCGCACGGCCGCCCTGGTCGAGCGGATTGCCGCCAATGGCGCGCGCACGACGGTCGTCATCGACACCGGGCCGGATTTCCGCGAGCAGATGCTGCTGGCCTCGGTCAAGCGCATCGACGCGGTCGTCTACACGCATCCGCATGCCGACCACATCCACGGCATCGACGATCTGCGCGGCTATGTGCTCGAGCAACGCCGTCGCATCGACATCCATGCCGACGAGCCGACCATGCTGCGGCTGCGCCAGGCGTTCGGCTATTGCTTCGAGACGCCACCCGGCAGTTCCTATCCGCCGATCGTCGAGGCCCACATCATCGATCACGCGAGTCCGGTCGTGATCGAAGGCGAGGGGGGCGCCCTCACCCTTGAGCCGCTGCCGCAGTTCCATGGCGATATCATCTCGCTCGGCTTCCGTATCGGCGGGCTTGCCTATTGCCCTGATATCAGCGGCTTCCCGGACGCCACCGTTGAGCGTTTGCGCGGCCTCGATATGCTGGTGATCGATGCGCTGCAGTACAACACCCATCCCAGCCATCTGTCGCTCGGCCAGGCGCTGGAATGGATTGAAAAGCTGGCGCCAAGGAATGCCGTGCTGACGCATATGCATGTGCCGCTCGACTATGCCGTCGTAATGGCCGAGACGCCGGAGCACGTGGCGCCGGCCTATGACGGCATGGTGATCGAAATTCCTTACGAGTCAGAACGATAGCGACAGCTGTTCGGTCGGCGCCGCAGTTCGTCTGTCGAACCTTCTGCTGCGATCTCGAAGTCGAAACGCTACCGCGGAGTTTGTCGCCGTCAGCATATGCGGCCGACGAGTTAGTTCCATAATCTATCTTATGCGACTTTCTGACGTGGGCACGGAGATGTCGAAAGCGCGATGTCCCTGCTCGCTAGCCGCACGATGGTGTTGCGCATTGACGGGTACGAGTAGGAGTCGTCCCTCGTTGCGGCAGCAAGTGTTCGGAACTCAATCGCCGAACCTCGCGTTGGCCTGGTGAGCGGTTTGAGGACCTTTGCATGCGTTCACGGATTGAGTTGGCAAGCGGCACGGAATTGTCTTTCCTCACGGCTGGAGAGCCCTCCAAACCGGCTCTTCTGCTTCTTCACGGTTTTCCGAGTTCCTCCAGGACCTTTCGCCACGTTATTCCCGCATTGTCGAAGGTGGCTTATGTGGTTGCTCCCGACCTGCCCGGGTTCGGCATGTCCAATGCTCTGCCCGACCCGTCCTTTGATGGTTTTGCCGATGCGATGTCGGAGTTGCTCGGCCACCTCTCGGTCGGGCCCCGCTACATCTACCTTCATGACTTTGGCGCGCCGGTCGGGCTGCGGATAGCCATGCAGGCTCCCGATGCGGTGCTGGGCTTGATCATCCAGAACGCCAACGCCCATCGGAGCGGAATGGGGCCATCATGGAAGGCGACGCAGGACTTTTGGGCCAATCCGAACGCCGACAATGAAGCGAAAGCCACCGCGCATCTGACCTTCGAGGGCACGCGCGACCAGTATGTGGCAGGTGTTCCCGACGATGTGGCCGCACAAATTCCGGACGAGAACTGGGAGGAAGACTGGC
The DNA here is from genome assembly GCF_020165195.1 of Mesorhizobium sp. CA14. Taxonomy (GTDB): domain Bacteria; phylum Pseudomonadota; class Alphaproteobacteria; order Rhizobiales; family Rhizobiaceae; genus Mesorhizobium. The sequence goes on from NZ_JAIUHR010000004.1 coordinate 238,840, forward strand.
GCGTGATGCAGCGCCCCGGACGCATGGAGACGCAACGCGCGCTCATTGCGGACTATGGCAATTACGTCGCTCACTTCGACGCAATTGCCGACTATCTGCGGCGCAGGCAGCCCCGCGCCTTGATGCTGTGGGGCCGGCACGACACGTTCTTCGACCTGGCAGAGACGCTGTCATGGATGCAGGCCCTGCCGAGGATGGAAGCACACATTCTCGACGGGCCTCATTTCCTGCTGGAAACGCATGCCAACCAAGCTGCGTCGCTGATGGTCGACTTCCTGGAACGGCAATAGAACAGGCCTTGAGTCTGGCCGACCTGAACGCCGGCCGACTCCTGGGCTACATTGTCCGGCATCAATATTCTGGCCGTTGCTGTAACCCCACTGTGTTGCGCGAGATGCGAATTGTCGCAAAACTCCAGGCCGAAGCAACTACCCTGCCCAAAGCTCCCATCGCGCCGCGGCGCAACAATGAAAGCATCCAGAAAATGACCGCCTCGCCTTCCTTTCTCGGCTTTCCCGATCGCCTCGCCGACGGGTGTGTGCCGCGAGCCGTGATCTTCGGGGCGGGTCATGGAAGCACCTATCGCGGCCAGGACAGCAGCGGCCATGCCTTGGCCGCTGACGCCATCCGAGCTGCAAGCCAAGATGACATTCCGCTGGTGGAGCACTGGGATTTCGACCTCGGCGGCCCGCTGTTCGACGGCGGACCGGTCTGCTGCGTCGATGCCGGCGACATCGCGACCACCATGCATGACAATGCTGGCAACCGGGCCCGCATCGAGGCGAAAACACGCGAAGCTCTGTCCCTGCCGTCCGTACCGGTCCTGCTTGGCGGCGATGACTCCGTCGTCATTCCGTTCCTGGCCGGCTTTGCTGATCACGGGCCAATCTGGATCCTGCAGATCGACGCCCATATCGACTGGCGCGACGAGGTGCATGGCGAACGCTACGGTTATTCGAGTCCGATGCGCCGGGCGAGCGAGATGGCGCATGTAGCCGGCATGGTGCAGGTCGGCCTGCGCAGCGTCGGCAGCGCACGCATCGGCGAAATTGAAGCGGCGCGGCGCTACGGCAGCCGCTTCGTCACGGCCCGCGAGGTTCACGCCCAGGGCGTCGAAGCCGCTTTGCGGCATATTCCGGAAGGCGCGCATGTCGTCGTCACTTTCGACTGCGACAGCCTCGATCCCTCAATCATGCCCGGCGTCGCGGCGCGCACGCCTGGCGGCCTCACCTACACGCAGGCGATCGACCTGATCGCGGGGCTCGGCAAGCGGGCCAGCATTGCTGGATTCGACCTTGTCGAGCTTTATCCTCCCGCCGATATTGACGGTCTGTCGGCCATCACCGCATCGCGGCTTCTTGCCAACGTGATCGGCACCATTGTCCGGCAGACCGGCTGAGATCCGATCGGATGGTCTAGAAAAAGCTGTTCAGAAACGCCGATGCCTCGTCTGAAACACCAACGATCTTGTTGGTTGCCTGACGGTAGAATTTGAAGTTGAGCTCGGTCTCGGGCCGGCCGTCCTTCCAATCCTTGAAGCGCTTGAGCTCATTGCGACCCAAACGTCTCGCCGCTAAGGCGGTGCGGCGGACGGCAACGCTGACGCGCGGCGTCTGCCGTTCGAGATCCGGACGTCTGGGAGTGGCCTCGGAGGACGTCACGACGCCGCGCGCGACAAGCCCCTGCCCGCCTTCGTTCTCGCTGGCGAACAGGAAGATGACGTCGCCCTCGGCGATGCGCTTGCCGCCATACATGGTTTTCTGGGCGGCGAACACGAACCTCTCCGCCGCCGGGTCCTCGATCTCGGCCTTGATGGCGTATGCCATGCCCTATGGCTCCCGGCTGAGGCCGATCCGGTAACTCAGCACGCGCCGGCCGGCCGGCTCGATCAGCATGACGCCCGGCTTGTCGGCGAACTCGCCGCCGAAATCGATGGGACTGGCGATGCCGTGCCAGGGCTCGATGCACAGGAAGGGCGCGCCGCCAGGCTTGGACCAGATGCCCAGCTCATTGAATCCCTGCCAGGACATCTCGATCGCCGGCCCGCGGCCGGCGGCGTAGCGCACGCTCTTGCTCACCGGCTTGTCAAAGATAACGGCGTCGTCGTCGAACAATCTTTCCGAAAGCGGCAGCGTCCTTCCCTCGATGGGCGTCGGTTGCGGGGCGGGCAGCAAAAGGCCGTCCTTTAGGCGGCGGACCGGCGCCGGCTCATTTTCGGCGAAGGTCAGCCGATAGGCTTCCTTCGGCAGTTCCGGCAACAGCGGCCAGTTGAACGCCGGATGCGCGCCGATCGAGGCCGGCAGCGCTTGGTCGCCGGTATTGGCGATCTCGAAGGTCACGCCGAGTTGCCGTGGTTTTAGCTCGTAGCCGATGGCGAGACGAAAGGCGAAGGGATAGTGCGTCCGGGTCTCGGCGTCGTCCGTCAGGACCAGTGTGCAGGAGGTAGGCCCCTGCTCCGCCCAGGCAAAGCCCCGGTCGCGGGCAAAGCCGTGCTGCGTCATCGGATAGGTTTGGCCGCGGTGCCGCAACTGGTCGCCTTTGAGCCGGCCGACGATCGGGAACAGGACCGGCGAATGACGACGCCAGGCGGGGCCAGCTTGCCACAGAAGCTCGGTGCCGTCGCCATCGCGCAGCGAGACTAGTTCGGCCCCCTGCCCGACGATGGTCACCGAAATACCGTCAGCGTGAAGCGTCAGCTGGTCCATTGCGTCCTCGCAGCTGGCTGGGTTGGCCGGCAGGCTAGCAAAAGGCCGCGCGTGAACTCAAGCGCGGCAGGCAGATCGCCCTCGGTCATGGACACTTTGGTGCGCAGTCGACAAAAAATGGCCGGAGGTTTCCCTCCGGCCATTTCGAGGTCAGCAGCGTTACCGCTATGGTCCGGCTTATTCGCGCTCGCCGGTGAAATTCAGGAGCAGCTGGAAGATGTTGATGAAGTTCAGATAGAGCGAGAAGGCGCCGAAGACGGCGAGCTTCTGCTGCGATTCCGCATCGAAGTTCTCCGCATACTGCTCCTTGATCGTCTGCGTGTCCCAGGCGGTGAGGCCGATGAAGACGGCAATGCCGATCACCGAGATGGCGAATTGCAGCGCGGTCGAACCGAGGAACAGGTTGACGATGCTGGCGATCACCACGCCGATCAGGCCCATGATCAGGAAGGACGAGAACTGCGTCAGGTCGCGCCTGGTCGTGTAGCCGTAAAGGCTGGTGGCGCCGAACATCGTGGCAGCGATGAAGAAGGTCCGCGCGATGCTGGTCGAGGTGAAGACCAGGAACACCGAGGCGAGCGACAGGCCCATGACCGCGCAGAAGGCCCAGAACATCGCCTGCGCGCCCGCGGCCGACATGGTCTGCATCTTGAACGAGAAGATCATGACGAAGGCGAGCGGCGCCAGCATCACCACCCATTTCAGCGGGCTGGAGAAGATCGGCACATAAAGCGCCGGCGTCGAGGCCACGAAGAAGGCGACGAGGCCGGTGACGACGAGGCCGAGGCCCATATAGTTGTAGACGCGCAGCATGTGCTTGCGCAGGCCCTCGTCGTAGACGGCTCCGGCCTGGACGCCGGTGCCCATTCGGTATCCCAGATTGGGGCTGTTCATTTGGTTCTCCTTGGTGCTCAGTAGAGTGTTCTGGCGAGTTTCTCGGCGGCACGGTCGAGGTTGCCGGCGTCGCCGCGTCCGACCACCGCATAGGCAACCTCGCCGATCTGGAAATACGCGGTTGAGATGTCGTCGGCTGGCGCAACCGTCGGCTTCACGACATCGAATGTTCCCGGCCTGATGGCGAACAGCGAGACAAGGCCGAGGTCCCTGGTCTCGACCGCCACCTCGACGCTCGGGCCGAATTGCGAGGGATAGACCTGGACGTCGCGGACCTTCCAGTCGTCGGGCAGCGACGGCATGACGATTGCCGTGGCGGAACGGATCTCGTCGGCGTCGTAGCCCGGTGCTTCCTGCTGCGACGGCATCGTCTCGCGCACCAAGGTCGTCCGGTGTGCCCTGACGGCATCCTCGACATAGGCCGGCGGCTGCGTCGAAGCGACCACCTTGGTGACGGCGATCGGCCCGAAAATACCGTTGGCCAGCCAGCCTGCCGCGACCAGAACGGCCGCGGCCGCCGCCCGCTGCAGCACGGCAAGCATACGTCCCCTGGCCAGCGCCCTTTCCAGCCGCCGCGCCGCTTCGGTCGTAGCCGGACGCGCCCTGCCGACCGGCCCGGCAAGCGCGACGCGCAGTTCGTCGCGGGTCCTCAGATCCGACATCACGCGCGCCGCCACTTCCGGACGCGCGGCGAGGTGTGCCTCGACCTCGATGCGGCGGGCGACATCCAGCTGGTCGTCGACATAGGCGTCGAGATCGGCATCGGTTACGGGGTCGACAACGACGGTCATTGATCGTCTCCCACGATCTTGAGATGAGGCCTGGTTTTCGGCGCGGCGCCCTCCTCCATCTCGCGCAGCGCGGCACGCGCGCGGCCGATGCGCGACATCAGCGTTCCGAGCGGCACGCCGATGACTTCGGCGGCCTGCTGATAGGAAAGCCCTTCGATGGCGACGAGATGGAGCGCAGAGCGCTGTTCCTCCGGCAGCGAAAGAAACGCTTCCCGGACCTGCGACAGGCGCACCGAATGGTGCTGCGAGGCCGGCACGCTCTGATCGGCGACAAGGCCGGCCTGTTCGATGCGCGCCGTCTCGGAGCGGCGCGAGCGCATGCGGTCGATGAAGATGTTGTGTACGATCGCCAGCAGCCAGGCGCGCAGATTGCCGCTTGACCGAAAGGTCGCGCGCCGCTCATAGGCGCGCACCAGCGCGTCATGCACGAGATCCTCGGCCTCAGTGCTGTCGCGCGTCAGCGAGCGCGCATAGCGCCGCAGCGATCCCAACTGCCCGACGATATCGAAGCGTGCCATCGACCGTTTCATGCCCTGTTTACGGAGCATGTAGGGATTTTAATCCCCTGCCCGGCATTTCTTTCGTGTTGCCGGCACCGCGGAAACCGCTGGCGCGGCGGGATCGATTTGCGTATCACTCCGCCGCCATTGGAGTCCTTTTCGATGTTCGAGACCCTGCAGCCCGCGCCCGCCGACAAGATCCTTGCCCTGATCGGCCTTTATCGCAACGATCCACGGCCCGGCAAAGTCGACCTCGGCGTCGGCGTCTACAAGGATATCGACGGCAAGACGCCGGTGATGCGCGCCGTGCGCGAGGCCGAGAAGCGGCTGCTGGCGAGCCAGGACACCAAGACCTATCTCGGCCTTGCCGGCGATACGACCTTCAATACGGCCATGATCAAGCTCGCCTTTGGCGAGAAGGCCGACCATTCGCGCATCCGCGCGGCGCAGGCGCCGGGCGGCTCCGGCGCGCTCAGGCTGGTGGCCGAGCTTCTGCAGCGCACGCGCCCCGGCGCGACGGTCTGGCTGTCCGACCCGACCTGGCCGAACCATCTGCCGGTGATGCGCGCCGCTGGTTTGCGGGTTCGCGACTATCCTTATTTCGACGCCGCATCGGGCGCAGTCCGCTTCGACGAGATGCTGGCGGCGCTCAACACGGCCAACAGCGGCGATGTCGTGCTGCTGCATGGCTGCTGCCATAACCCGACCGGCGCCAACCTCGATATCGCGCAGTGGGCCAAGGTCGCCGATGTCCTGCTGGATCGCGGCCTCGTGCCTTTCGTCGACATCGCCTATCAGGGCTTTGGCGAGGGCCTCGACGCCGATGCCGCCGGCCTGCGGCTGCTGGCCGGCAAGGTGCCGGAAATGGTCGTCGCCTCGAGCTGCTCGAAGAATTTCGCCGTCTATCGCGACCGGGTGGGTGCGGCGATGATCATGGCCAAGGGCGGCGCCCAGGCGGATGTGGCGACGAGCCAGATGCTGGCGGCGGCGCGCGCGCTTTATTCGATGCCGCCGGATCACGGTGCGGCGGCGGTGCGCATGGTGCTCGAGGACGCCGGCCTGAAAAAGGACTGGGAGACGGAGCTCGAGGAGATGCGGCTGCGCATGCTCAGGCTGCGCGTCGCTTTCGCCGAGGCGTTGCGCCGGCAGTCCAACTCCGACCGCTTCGATTTCGTCGCCAGCCATCGCGGCATGTTTTCGAGGCTTGGGCTGACCGAGGCGCAGGTCGAACGCCTGCGCACCGAGCACGCCGTCTATATGGTCGGCGACAGCCGCATCAACGTGGCCGGCCTGCCGGAGGAGGGCATGGACGATCTCGCCAAGGCGATCGTCTCGGTGCTCGACTGAAAGCCCGCGCAGCTGTGGACAATAGGCATTTGCCGGCCGGCGGGATTGGTCGCCCACCGCGCTGCACGCTAGGGTTTGCTGTATGAAACCCTCGAAAGACATTTCACGGCTGATCGAGATCATGGCGGCGCTGCGGGCGCCGAAGACCGGCTGCCCTTGGGATATCGAGCAGAATTTCTCGACCATCGCGCCCTATACGATCGAGGAAGCCTATGAAGTGGCCGATGCGATCGCGCGCGGCGATCTCGACGATCTGCGCGAGGAGCTGGGCGACCTGCTTCTGCAGGTCGTCTATCATGCGCAGATGGCTGAGGAGATCGGCGAGTTCGCTTTCGGCGATGTCGTCGAAGCCATCACCACCAAGATGATCCGCCGCCATCCGCATGTCTTTGGCGACGAGAAGGCACGCAGCGCCGGCATGGCCAAGGGCATGTGGGAGAAGATCAAGGCAGCCGAAAAGGCCGAGAAGCGCGACGCCCGCATCGCGCGCGGGCTCGATCCGGAAGATCACGGCAAGGGTTATCTCGACAGCGTGCCGGTCGGCCTCCCTGCCCTGACCCGCGCCCTGAAGCTGCAGGAAAAAGCAGCGCGTGTCGGCTTCGACTGGAGCGAAGCAGCCCCGATCCTCGACAAAATAGAGGAAGAGATCGGCGAATTGCGCGAAGCGCTCGCCACCGGTGACGCGGCTCCAATCAGGGACGAGTTCGGCGACATGTTGTTTGCCGTCGTCAATCTCGGCCGACACCTCAAGCTCGATTCGGAAGCGGCGCTCAGCGGCACCAATGAAAAGTTCCGCTCGCGCTTCCACTATGTCGAGCAGGCCTTGGCGGCTTCTGGCAGTTCGCTGGAGAAGGCAACGCTCGACGAGATGGAAGCGCTCTGGCAGCAGGCCAAAAGCGCCAAATAAACAGCCGGTTAGCTGCCGCTCTTGCGATGCAGGCGGTTCTCTATCTCCTGCCGGGCGCTGTGCGTGGCCGTCAGCGAAAGGGTGACGCTGCCGTCTTCATTGTCGGTGCGCGAAACGACATCGCCATTGCGGTAGAGCCAGTCGACCTGGCCGAGCTGGGACGGACTCAACGTCACCGTCATCGTTTCCAGCTCGCCCGACACGCGCGCCTCGATGAGCGCTTTCAGCGTGTCGATGCCCTCGCCGGTCACCGCCGATATGGCGATCGGTGGAGACTTGCCGCTTACCCCTTCGGCAAGCAGCCGCTCGCGATTGCCTTCGTCGAGCAGGTCGATCTTGTTCCAGACCTCGATCACACGGTTCGCATCGGCGGCATCGACGCCGAGATCGCCAAGGATGCGTTCGACATCTTCCGCTTGGGCGGCTGTGTCCGGGTCGGAGATGTCGCGCAGATGCAGCACCAGATCGGCTTCGACGACCTCTTCCAGCGTCGCCCGGAAGGCGGCCACAAGATGCGTCGGTAGATCGGAAATGAAGCCAACCGTATCCGACAGGATCACCGGCGTGCCGTGCGGCAGCCGCACGCGCCGCAACGTCGGATCGAGCGTTGCGAACAGCATGTCCTCGGCCAGCACCCCTGCCCCGGTCAGCCGGTTGAACAGCGTCGACTTGCCGGCATTGGTGTAGCCGACGATCGCCACCACCGGAAACGGCACCTTCTTGCGCTTGGCGCGGTGCAGGTCGCGCGTGCGCCGCACCGTTTCCAGCTCGTGCTTCAGCTTGGTGATCTTGTCCTGCAGGATGCGACGGTCGGATTCGATCTGGGTTTCGCCGGGGCCGCCGAGGAAACCGGCGCCGCCGCGCTGCCGCTCGAGGTGGGTCCAGCTTCGCACCAGCCGGCCCTTCTGGTAGTTGAGATGCGCAAGCTCGACCTGCAGCGTGCCTTCCTTCGTGCGCGCCCGCTCGCCGAAGATCTCGAGGATGAGCCCGGTGCGATCGAGCACCTTGGCGTTCAGTTCCTTTTCGAGATTGCGCTGCTGCACCGGCGTCAGCGGATGGTCGACGATGACCAGCTCCGCCTTGCGTTCCTTCACGATATCCGCGAACTCGGCCACCTTGCCGCTGCCGAGCAGCGTGGCCGGCCGAGGATCGGCAACCGTCACCACCGCGGTATGAACCGGGTTGAGATCGATGGCGCTGGCAAGTCCGACCGCTTCGTCGTGGCGTGCATCCGCCGAGCGGCTCAGGCGCGGACGGCTCGATTCATCGTCGCCGCGCGGCTGGCGGGTAAGCACCGGCACAATAACGACGGCCCGGGTCGGATCCTTGGTTTCCGGCCCGAGTTGATGTCCTTGTTTTCCGCGAACGCTACGGTTCGCGTCTTTCTCACGTGCCAATCAGGCGCCCTGGCTTTCCTCGCCATCGAACATCTGAACCGGCTGGCTCGGCATGATCGTGGAAATAGCGTGCTTGTAGACGAGCTGGGAGTGCCCGTCACGCCGCAACAACACACAAAAATTGTCGAACGAAGTGACGACGCCGGTCAGCTTCACGCCGTTGATGAGGAAGATGGTAAGTGGATTTTTGCTCTTGCGAACTGAATTCAGGAACAGGTCCTGAAGGTTTTGCGATCGTTCCGCCATTTTTCTTGTCTTTCGCCGATCCCCTTCGGTTTGCGGCCAATGCGCCAAATTACGCGGCACCTGTCAAGCGCGCAAACCCCCTCTTGCCGATACAAAGGCAAGCAGAACGAGATAGTTGAGGTTCATTCCAGTTGTGCGGTTATCAGGCTGGACTTTTTTCCGCAATGTCAAAAAAGGCCTGCCGCAACGAAAGTGTCATAGAACCGGGATGGCCATTTGCGATCGGCGTGCCGTCGATTTCGACCACCGGCATGGCAATTGTCGTCGCCGAACTGATGAACGCCTCCCTGGCTGCCTTGGCTTCGGCGACCGAAAAGCCGCGCTCCTCGATCTTGAGGCCGAGCTTGGCGGCGACATCGAAAAGCGTCGTGCGGGTAATGCCGCGCAGGATGCCGTGCTCGGCCGGCCGGGTCACCAGGACGCCGTCGCGGGTGACGATCCAGGCGTTTGACGAGCCGCCTTCCTTGACGTTGCCATCGGTATCGACGAACCAGGCTTCCTGGGCACCCGCTTCCTTGGCCTTCTGCTTGGCGAGCACATTGGGCAAGAGGCCCGTGCTCTTGATGTCGACACGGTCCCAGCGGTTCTCCGGAACGGTGATGACCTTGATGCCGCTCTCCACCCGCTTTGCACTCGCGGCCGGATCGGCTTTCCTGGCGGTTATGACCAGGGAAGATTTCGTGCCTGCCGGCGGAAAAACGAATTCGCGGCTGGCGACGCCGCGCGTCACCTGCAAATAGACCAGGCCGTTGACCACGCCGTTGCGATTGACCACCTCGCGCAGCAGCATCGGCAACACCCCTTCCGAGACCGGCCAGGCGATCGACAGTTCCTTCAGCGAGCGCTTGAGCCGGGCAAGATGGCGCGGCATGTCGACGATATGGCCGTGCGCCACTTCGCAGACCTCATAGACGCCGTCCGCGAACTGGTAGCCGCGGTCCTCGATATGGACGCTGGCTTGGGCATGGGCGACATAGCGGCCGTTGACATAGGCAATGCGCGGCATGGGCATCCTCAGGGAAATATCCGGCTTTCTTAGGTGATTCCGCCCCTGGCCGTAATGAACAATCGCGTGGGCCAAGCCGGTTCTATGCAATTCGGGACGAAAAGCTACGGCGGAGCCGCCGAGCCTAACCGCTGCACACTTTTCGTGGGATTGCCTAGACGCCGAGCGACTTCAGCTTGCGATGCAAGGCGGACCGTTCCATGCCGATGAATTCGGCCGTCTTCGAGATGTTGCCGCCGAAGCGGTTGATCTGGGCGATCAGATAGTCCTTCTCGAACTGCTCGCGTGCCTCGCGCAGCGGCAGCGCCATGATGTGCTGGTCCGATTGGTTGGGCGTGCGTGGCATGACGTCGCCGATCTCGGAGGGCAGAAGGTCGGCCGTGATCGGAGCATCGGGATTGTCCCCTCGCGCCAGGATCATCAGTCGTTCGACATTGTTGCGCAGCTGGCGAACATTGCCCGGCCAGTTATGCGCCTGCAGCACGGCCAGCGCATCATCGCCGATGCGGCGCGGCTTGATGCCGGCCTGGCGCGCGATCTGCTTCATGAAATTGTCGACAAGGTAGGGGATGTCCTCGCGCCGCTCGGCGAGCCCCGGCACCATGACCGGAACCACCGCCAGGCGATGGTAGAGGTCCTCCCGGAAGCGGCCGTCGGCGATCATCGCCTCGAGGTTCTGCGAGGTCGAGGAGATGATGCGGACATCGACCTTGACGCGCTTGGTGCCGCCTACCCGCTCGAACTGCTGCTCGACCAGCACGCGCAGGATTTTGTTTTGCGTCTCGCGCGGCATATCGGCGACTTCGTCGATGTAGAGGATGCCGCGATGCGCTTCTTCCAGCGCGCCGACCTTGCGCTCGGTGCCGTTCGATTCGGTGCCGAACAGCTCGATCTCCATGCGCTCGGGCGTGATGGTGGCCGCGCTTAGCGTGACGAACGGACCGGTCTTGCGCGACGACAGCGCGTGGATGGCGCGCGCCGTCAGTTCCTTGCCGGAGCCGGAAGGGCCGACGATCATGACGCGGCTGTTGGTGGGCGCGACGCGCTCGATGGTCTGCCGCAGCTGGCTCATGGCCGACGACATGCCGATCAGGTCGAAGGTCTCGCCGCTGCGCTGCTTGAGATCGGAAACCTCACGCCGCAGCTTGGATGTCTCCAGGGCGCGCTCGGCGATCAGGATCAGGCGATCGGCCTTGAACGGTTTCTCGATGAAGTCGTAGGCGCCGCGCCGGATGGCCGACACCGCCGTTTCGATGTTGCCGTGGCCGGAGATCATCACCACCGGCATGCTGGGATGCATGGTCTTGATCTCGTCGAGCAGCGCTAGGCCGTCGAGGCGCGAGCCCTGCAGCCAGATGTCGAGGAAAATCAGCCGCGGCGCGCGATCGGCGATCGCCGCAAGCGCGCTATCGGCATCATGTGCCGTGCGGGTTTCATGACCCTCGTCGCTCAGTATACCGGCGACAAGTTCGCGGATGTCTTCCTCGTCATCGACGATGAGAATGTCAGACGCCATTATCGACCTTTTCAGTTTCTCGTTCGTGTTCGTTTCGGCCTTCACCGCGTGGCGGCGCGGCTACGACCGTTGCCGGCGGCAGGATGATCGAGATCATCGCGCCCCGGCCACCATGGAAATCCGGCGGCGCGTCGTGCAATTCGAGACGGCCGCCATGGTCCTCCACGATCTTCTTGACGATAGCGAGGCCAAGCCCAGTGCCCTTTTCGCGCGTCGTCATATAGGGCTCGAGAAGCCTTTGGCGATTCTCGCGCGGCAGCCCCTTGCCGTTGTCGATAACGTCGATTCGTATGGCGCCATCTTGGCGTCCGGCCTGAATCCGGATTGTGCCGTCCGAACGGCCTTTCGCATCAAGTCCGTCGATCGCCTCGGCCGCGTTCTTGATGACGTTGCCAAAGGCCTGAGCCATCAGGCGGCTGTCGAAAGTGCCTTTCAACGGCTCGCTGCCGAAGTCGCGTTCGAAGGTGATGTCGGAGCGGCTGACCTCGACCAGGAAGGACGCCTCGCGCAACGACTCGCGAAGATCTATCGCCTTCATCTCCGGCTTCGGCATGCGGGCGAAGGCCGAGAACTCGTCGACCATGCGGCCGATGTCCTCGACCTGGCGGATGATGGTGTCGGTGCACTGGTCGAAGACCTCGCGGTCCTCGGTGATGACCTTGCCGTAGCGGCGCCTGATGCGCTCGGCCGAGAGCTGGATCGGCGTCAGCGGGTTTTTGATCTCATGCGCGATGCGCCGCGCCACATCCGCCCAGGCCGACGAACGCTGCGCCTGGACAAGATCTGTGATGTCGTCGACGGTGACCACATAGGATTTCTCCTCCTCGCCGTCGTCGCCGGATTCGACCGTGACCTGGACATTGAAGGTGCGCTCCAGGCCGGTGCGGAAGAAGGTCACCTGCTCGCGATAGACCGGCTTGCCGGACTGCCGCCCGATCTCGAACACGCGACCGACAAGCGGCAGGACCGCCGAAAGATTCTGGCCGAGCGTCGCATTTGCCGAAATGGTCAGCATGGTCTCGGCCGAGCGATTGACGATGGTGATGGTGCCGTAGGGGTCGACGCCGATGACGCCGGCCGTGACGCCGGCGAGCACCGCCTCGGAAAACCGCCGGCGCTCGTCGATCAGATCCTTGGCCGAGAGCAGCTCGTTGCGTTGCGATTTGAGCTCCAGGATCATGTTGTTGAAGGTCTCGCCGAGCGAAGCGACGTCGCCATCGGACTGACGCACGGGAACGGCAACATCGAGATTGCCGGTCGCCACCTCGTCGGCTGCGCCGATCAGCTGGCGGATCGGCCGCACGATCCGGTCGGCGACCGCAATGCCGGTCCAGATTGCCGAAAGCGTGATGATCAGCGTGAGCGACAGATAAGGCAACGCGAAGGCGACCTGCGAGGTCCGGCGATTGTCTTCCAGGTTGCGGTATTCGTCGGTGTTGCCCCTGACGATCTGGCGCGCCTTGATCACGTCGGGATCGACCAGCCGGATCGTGTAGAGGTAAAGCCCCTCGATCTCGCGCAGTTTGATGATGGCGCCCATGATGTTGCGGGTGCGCGGCTCGATCAGCACCGGCTTGCCATCGGCCGCGGTGTCGACAGCGCCCGTGGGCGGCTCCGGCATGGGGAAATCGGCGTCGGTCCTGGCGTTCATGACGAACGAGCCGTCCGGCTTGATCAGGGCCGCATGCGCCAGTCCGCGGCCGACAGCTTCCTTGTTCAACAGGTCGAGGAAGCCGCCCTTGTCGAGGCCGTAGAGCGTGCGCGAGGCATCGAGATCGTAGGCCATCGACAATGTCGTACCCTGGAGGTTGCGCGCGTTCTCCTGCACATAGGCGTCGGCAATCGACAGCGACGAGTTGACGATCGTCTTGGTGCGGATTTCGAACCAGCGGTCCAGGCCGATGTCGAGCGTGATCGAGGCGATGATCGCCACCATGATGGCCGGGATGGCGGCAACCAGCGCGAACATGGCGACGATGCGCACATGCAGCCGCGAGGCAGCCCTGCCGTGGCGCCGCGCCAGGACGATGCGACGCACCTCGCGGGCAATCAAGGCGATCAGGAACAGGACAAAGACGGCATTGGCCGCGATCAAGGCCCAGGTCGCGTCGGCGGTCGGCGCGATCGGCGTTGCGCCGACCAGGATCGCAAACGAGATGGCCGCCGTGATTATCGCGCCGGCAATGGCGACCACGCCGGGCAACGCCAGCAACCGCCGCCCGTCACGCGTGCCGGTCTGGTTGAAAAGCTGTTGGTTCAGGGTCGGAGCCTCAGCTGCCATGTAGTGGTACACAGTCGGTCATCGCGTCGGATGTATGCAACGCATTGTGGCGATTATGCAACAAGTGTGGCCGGGAAGATAATCTTTCCCAGACAAAATTCACCGAGGGGATGAGGTGACGCTACGGCTGCCTGGCCGACTTGTAGACGTTGACGCCAAGCTCGCGGATCTTCTTGCGCAGCGTGTTGCGGTTGAGCCCGAGAAGCTCCGCGGCCTTGATCTGGTTGCCGCGTGTCGCCGTCATCGAAGCCAGCACCAGCGGATACTCGACCTCGGCAAGAATGCGCTGGTAGAGCCCGGCCGGCGGCAATTCGCCGGCGAAGGAGGCGAAATAACGCTGCAGGAAATGCTCGACCGCCTGGCCGATCGACAGATCGTCAGGGATGAGCGCGCCGCCGTCCGGCACGACCGGCCTTTCGCCGGTCTTGAGCTCGGAGTCGATGATCTCCGACGAAATTTCGTCCTGCGAGTAGAGGGCGGCCAGCCGGCGCACCAGGTTTTCCAGCTCGCGAACATTGCCCGGCCAGGGATAGCGCTTCATGAGCTCGATGCCGCCGGACGATATGCGCTTGGTCTGCAGGCCCTCGCTGGCGCCCTGCTTGAAGAAGTGCCGCACTAGGTCGGGAATGTCCTCGGAACGCTCGCGCAGCGCCGGCAGCCTGAGCGGCACGACATTGAGACGGTAGAACAGATCCTCGCGGAACAGGCCCTGGTTGATCAGCGTGCGCAGGTCCTTGTTGGTGGCCGCGACGATGCGCACATCGGTCTTGATCGGCGTGCGGCCGCCGACGGTGGTATATTCGCCCTGCTGCAGCACGCGCAGAAGCCGCGTCTGCGCTTCCATCGGCATGTCGCCGATCTCGTCGAGAAACAGCGTGCCGCCCTCCGCCTGTTCGAACCGGCCGCTGGAGCGGTTCTGGGCGCCGGTGAAGGCGCCTTTCTCATGGCCGAACAACTCCGATTCGATGAGGTCGCGTGGGATCGCCGCCATGTTGATGGCCACGAACGGGCCGCCGCGGCGACGGCCATATTCATGCAGCGCGCGCGCCACCAGTTCCTTGCCGGTGCCGGACTCGCCGCTGATCATGACCGTGAGGTCGGTCTGCATCATGCGCGCCAGCATGCGGTAGATGTCCTGCATGGCGGCGGAGCGGCCGACCAGCGGCATCGTCTCCGGTTGGTCTTCCGCGCGGGCATCGAGCTTCGGCCGCTTCGGCTCGGCCAGCGCCCGGTTGACGATGTTGAGCAGTTCGGTCAGGTCGAACGGTTTCGGCAGATATTCGTAGGCGCCGGTCTCGGAGGCGCGAATAGCGGTCATGAAGGTGTTCTGGGCGCTCATCACTATGACCGGCAGCTCTGGTCGCGCCTTCTTGATGCGCGGCAGCATGTCGAAGGCGTTTTCGTCGGGCATCACCACATCGGTGATGACGAGATCGCCCTCGCCCGCCGCGACCCAGCGCCACAGCGTCGAGGCATTGGAGGTCACGCGCACCTCGTGGCCGACGCGTGACAGCGCCTGATTGAGCACGGTGCGGATCGCCGCATCGTCGTCGGCGACCAGAATATTGCCGCGAGCGCTCATTTGCGGTCTCCTTCAGCTTCGTCGCCCGAGCCTTGCGAAATCTCTTTCCAGGCCGGCATCAGGACGCGGAAATTGGTGCCGCGCGGCGTCGAATCGCATTCGATGATGCCGCCATGCTCGCCGACGATCTTGGCGACCAGGGCCAGCCCGAGGCCGGAGCCGTTCGGCTTTGTGGTGATGAACGGATCGAACAGGATCGGCAGGATGTCCTCGGAAACGCCGGGGCCGTTGTCATGCACGCAGAATTCCAGCGGCAGCGAGACCCGGTCCTGCGTGCCAGGCACGGAGACGCGGATGCCGGGGCGGAAGGCCGTCGACAGCACGATCTCGCCCTGCGGGTCGGCGCCGATCGCCTCGGCGGCGTTCTTGACCAGATTGAGGAAGACCTGGATCAGCTGGTCGCGGTTGGCGAAGACCGGAGGCAATGATGGATCATATTCCTCCAAAATCTTAATTCGCCTTGCAAAACCGTTCTTGGCAATCGCCTTCACATGATCGAGCACGACGTGGATGTTGACCGGGTAACGCTCGATCGGCCGCTCGTCGGAAAACACTTCCATGCGGTCGACCAGCGAGACGATACGGTCGGTTTCGTCGGTGATCAGGCGGGTCAGCGCGCGATCCTCGTCGGAAGCGGAAAGCTCGAGCAACTGGGCAGCGCCGCGGATGCCGGAGAGCGGGTTCTTGATCTCATGGGCGAGCATCGCGGCAAGACCGGTGACGGAGCGCGCGGCACCGCGGTGCGTCATCTGGCGGTCGATCTTGTCGGCCATCGACCGTTCCTGGAACATGACGACGACCGAGCCCGGAAACTCCGGCACCGGCGCGACATAGAGATCGACCATCTTCTCGATGCCGAGACGCGGCGACGACACGTCGACGCGGTATTCGTTGACCGGCGCGCGGCGCTCGCGCACCTGGTCGACCAGCGTCAGCAATGGGCTGCCGAAGGGCACCAGCTTGGCGAGCGTGTTGCGGGCAAGCATATTCGCGCTGGAGCGGAAGAAGTCCTCGGCATCGGCGTTGGCGAAAGTGACGAAGCCGTCGGGATCGACCATGATCACCGGGCGGCGGATGGTGTTGAGCACGATATTGGCGGCATCCGCCATATCGGCCTGCCGGGAAACATCGGCCTTCATGCGGCGCTCCGCAAGCTGATCGATGGCGAACTGTCGGCAAACACACTGCGCAAGCCTGCAATGACCTCGCTCGGCTCGAAGGACGTGAGAATGGCTTTGCGCTGCTCGGCTGAAACATCGGGAGCATGGCGGTCGAGATACCAGCCGAGATGCTTGCGCGCCTGGCGCAGCCCGCTTTCTATGCCGTAGAGCGAGAGCATGTCCTCGTAATGCGAGACGACATAGTCGGCGAGCGTCTGTGGCGTTTGCGGAATGCCTTGAGCGGATGCGCCAGTCGCGGCGGCCGCAATGTTGCCCGCGACCCACGGCGCGCCGTAATGCGCGCGGCCGATCATCACCGCGTCGGCGCCGGACTGTTCGAGGATGATCGCCGCCTCTTCCGGCGAGCCGACATCGCCATTGGCCACCACCGGGATCGAAACGGCTTGCTTGACGCGCGCGATGGCGCGCCAGTCGGCCTTGCCCTGATAGAACTGGCAGCGTGTGCGGCCGTGCACGGTCACCATCCTGACGCCGGCCTGTTCGGCGCGGCGCGCCAGCATCGGCGCGTTGAGCGCGCTCTCGTCCCAGCCGAGCCGCATCTTCACCGTCACCGGCACCGATACGGCGCGGACTACCGCCTCGATCAGCGACAGGGCGTGGTCGAGGTCGCGCATCAGCGCCGAGCCGGCATAGCCGCCGGTCACCTTCTTCGCCGGGCAGCCCATGTTGATGTCAATGATATCGGCGCCCTCGCCCGCCGCGATTCGCGCGCCCTCGCCCATATGGATCGCCTCGCGGCCGGCGAGCTGCACCATATGCACCGGCAGGCCGGAATGGCGGATGCGCAGGTCGCAGCCGGCCCTGCCCTTGGCCAACTCGCCGCTCGCCACCATTTCCGAAACGACCAGCCCCGCGCCATGCGCGTGGGCACGCTGCCGGAACGGCTCGTCGGTGATGCCGGACATCGGCGCCAGGAAAACCCTATTGCGGATTTTTATCCCGCCGACATCAAGTGGCGATGCCAATGTGGTCAGTTCAGCCATGCACAAAAACCAAGCATGTTCGATCGTTGCACATTCTCTAGCCAGAAGTGTGGCATTGTGCAACGCGCAATGACGCCACATTAAGGCGCATTTTGGAAAATGCTGGCCTTCGGCCATCACCCCGACTAGGACCGATCGGAATGAGCGAGGCAAGCGAAAAGCAAGCGGCCGCCCCACGCGGCGGGATCGGGGTGGTGATCGTTGCCGCCGGCCGTGGCGCGCGCGCGGGGCAGGCCGACGGTCCGAAGCAATATCAGCGCATCGGCGGCCGTGCCGTCATCGCGCATACGCTGGATATCTTCCTCTCCCATCCGATGATCGGTCCCGTGGTCGTGGCCATCCATGCCGACGACGCCGAACTCTTCCAACGCGCGGCCGAAGCGCATGGCAATCGTCTTGTCGCCGTGATCGGCGGCCCTTCGCGCCAGGCGTCCGTCCGGCTCGGCCTCCTGGCGCTGAGGGAGCAGGCACCGGCAAAAGTGCTGGTGCATGACGCTGTGCGACCCTTCGTCGACGCCGGGCTGATCGACCGCACCATCGAAGCCATCGGCGAGCGCCAGGGCGCGCTGCCGGCACTGCCCGTAGCTGACACGCTGAAGCGGGAATCGGCGGCCGGCATGATCGATGAGACGGTGTCGAGGGCCGGCCTTCATGCCGCGCAAACGCCGCAGGGTTTTCCGTTCTGGCCGCTGCTCGCCGCGCATGAGAAAGCGCATCACCTGGGCAAGACCGAGTTCACCGACGACGCGGCGATCGCCGAATGGGCACAGATACCGGTCAAGATTGTTCCCGGATCGCCGGACAACGTCAAACTCACCTGGGCAAGGGACATCGCATTGGCCGACCAGCGGCTTTCGAGCGCGCAGCAGCGCTTCCCGGATATTCGCACCGGCAATGGCTATGATGTGCACGCGTTCGAGCCCGGCGACCATGTAACGCTCTGCGGCGTCGCCATTCCCTATGAGCGAAAACTGTCCGGCCATTCGGACGCCGATGTCGGGCTTCACGCGCTGACGGACGCGCTGCTCGCGACCTGCGGCGCTGGCGATATCGGCACGCATTTCCCACCGTCCGATCCGCAATGGAAGGGTGCTGCCTCGAAGATTTTCGTCGAGCACGCGGCCAAGCTGGTGCGCGAGCGCGGCGGCCGCATCGCCAATGCCGACGTCACGCTGATCTGCGAGGCGCCGCGCGTCGGGCCGCATCGCGCGGCGATGACGGAGACGCTTTCGGCCATGCTCGGCATTGCGCCCGAGCGCATTTCGATCAAGGCCACGACCAACGAGAAGCTCGGCTTTGTCGGGCGCGGCGAAGGCATCGCCGCGATCGCCACGGCCAGCGTCGTCTATCCGGGAGACGTGCCGGCATGAGCAACGCCGAACTCGCAAATGCCCTGCTCCAGGCTTGCCAGCAGCGCGGCATCATGCTGGCGACGGCCGAAAGCTGCACCGGCGGCCTGATCATAGCCGCGCTGACCGATATCGCCGGGTCTTCCGCCGTGGTCGATCGCGGCTTCATCACCTATTCCAACGAAGCCAAGATGGAGATGCTCGGCGTTTCCAAGGCCACGCTCGACGCGCATGGCGCGGTCTCGCGCGAGACGGTGCTGGAGATGGCCGCGGGCGCGCTGACGCATTCGCAAGCAAGCCTGTCGCTCGCCGTCACCGGCATTGCCGGCCCCAGCGGCGGCTCGGCCGATAAGCCGGTCGGCCTTGTCTGGTTCGGGATAGCGCTTGCCGGACAGCCGATCGTCGCGGAGCGGCAATTGTTCGGCCACAAGGGCCGCGAATTCATCCGGCATGAGACAGTGCGGCACGCGCTGCAACTCGGGTTGCGGGCGCTGGGCGAACGTTAGGCGGGCTTTACACCGTAAATCACGTTTGCCCGTTTCTCGAAGGCTTCCGAGAACATGCGGAAGGCACGGTCGAACATCGTGCCCATCACGGCGCCGAGTATCCGGCTCTTGAATTCGTAGTCGATGAAGAAATGCACCTCGCAGCCTCTCGCCGCGGGGTCGAAGCGCCAGATGTTGCTGAGATATTTGAACGGGCCGTCTATGTATTTGACGTCGATCGCTTTCTCGTCAGGCTTCAGCAGCACCTGGGTCGTGAAGGTCTCGCGGATCGCCTTGTAGCCGATGCTCATGTCGGCAACCAGGATGGTGCGGCCGTCACGCTCCTTGCGCGAGCGCACGGTGAGCGATTCGCAGAGCGGCAGGAATTGCGGGTAAGCCTCAATGTCCGCCACCAGCGCGAACATCTCGTCGGGGGTATGCGCGACGTGGCGTGTCGCCTCGAATTTCGGCATTGAAGGTCAGCTGGCCTTCGCGAGCTGCGCCTCGCGCGCCGCGCGCAGCCTGGCGAAATCCTCGCCGGCATGGTGCGAGGAGCGCGTCAGCGGGCTCGACGCCATGAGGAGAAAACCCTTCGTCTTGCCGATCGTCTCATAGGACTTGAACTCGTCCGGCGGGATAAAGCGGATCACCGGATGGTGCTTCTTGGAAGGCTGCAGATACTGGCCGATGGTCATGAAGTCGACATTGGCCGAACGCAGATCGTCCATCAACTGCAGCACCTCGTTCCGCTCCTCGCCGAGGCCGACCATGATGCCGGATTTGGTGAAGATCGACGGGTCGAGTTCCTTGACCCGCTGCAAAAGCCGGATCGAGTGGAAATAACGCGCGCCGGGGCGAACCGTCAGGTAATTCGACGGCACGGTTTCAAGATTGTGGTTGAAGACGTCGGGCTTGGCCGCGACGACGATTTCCAGCGCGCCGTCCTTGCGCAGGAAGTCGGGCGTCAGGATCTCGATCGTCGTCGAAGGCGTTGCCTTGCGGATGGCGCGGATGACATCGGCGAAATGCTGCGCGCCGCCGTCGGCCAGATCGTCACGGTCGACGGAGGTGATGACGACGTGGCTCAATCCCATCTGCTTTACGGCATGCGCCACGCGCGCCGGCTCATCCGGATCGAGCGCGGTCGGGATGCCGGTCGCGACATTGCAGAAGGCGCAGGCGCGCGTGCAGATCTCGCCCATGATCATGAAGGTGGCGTGCTTCTTGTCCCAGCACTCGCCGATATTCGGGCAGCCGGCTTCCTCGCACACCGTTACCAGCTTGTGCGACTTCACGATCTCGCGCGTTTCGGCATAGCCCTTCGAAACCGGCGCTTTGACCCGGATCCAGTCGGGCTTGCGCAGCACCTCCTGGTCGGGCCTGTGCGCCTTCTCGGGATGCCGCGGGCGCGGCCGGTTGGCGATCGTGTCTACGACTGTGACCATCTCAAACCCTTCGCGGCCGCGATTTCGCCAGCCGCCTGTCTTTCGTCATCTAGGACTTTTCGGGACAAAGAAAAAGGCCGCGGCAGCGCATGCCGCCACGGCCATTTTCGCATAACGGTGGCTTTGGGTCAGCGACGCACGAGCCGTCCGACGAAGATCAGCAGGCAGGCGCCGATGAAGCCGGTAATCAGATAGGCGACCCAGCCGACGCCGAAGGACTGGATGTTGAGAGCCTGCAGGATCGCGTTCAGCACTATCGCACCGACGATCCCCATGATGATGTTCATGAAGATACCGGTGTTGCTCTTCATGACCATCTCGGCCAGCCAGCCCGCTAGGCCGCCGACGATGATGGCTGCGATCCAGCCGACGCCATTCATATGCATGTGCCAATTCCTCCTCGATCAGGTGAAAATGAATCCGGATACGAACCGCCTTGCCGTCAGCTTTCTCCGGCTGCCGCGTGTGAGTCTCGCCCGACCAATTTAGCACGGATTGGCCATCGATCACCGATTGGTGACTTATCACCGATTGGTGACCTGTCATGCGTTCAAAACGCGGCCATAGGCGTCGAGCACGCTCTCCTTCATCATCTCCGACAGTGTCGGATGCGGGAAGATCGTATGCATCAGCTCTTCCTCAGTCGTCTCCAGGTTCATAGCCACCACAAAACCCTGGATGAGTTCCGTCACCTCGGCGCCGACCATATGCGCGCCGAGCAGTTGCCCGGTCTTCTTGTCGAAGATGGTTTTGACGAAGCCCTGGTCCTCGCCGAGCGCGATGGCCTTGCCGTTGGCGCTGAACGGGAAGCGGCCGACGCGGATATCCTTGCCTTCCGCCTTGGCCTTCGCTTCTGTCAGGCCGACGGACGCGACCTGCGGGCTGCAATAAGTGCAGCCCGGGATCTTCAGCTTGTCGATGGGGTGCACGCCTGGGAAATTGGCGATTTTCTCGACACAGACCACACCTTCGTGCTCGGCCTTGTGGGCGAGCATAGGCGGGCCGGCCACGTCGCCGATCGCGTAGATGCCGGGCACATTGGTCTTGCCGTAGCCGTCGACGACCACGCAGCCGCGGTCCGTCTTCACGCCAAGCGCTTCCAGGCCGAGATTCTCGATGTTGCCCTGCACGCCGACGGCCGAGATCATGCGGTCGGCGGTGATCTTCTCGACCTTGCCGTCCTTCATCTCGACATGCGCGGTGACCGAATTGGCGCCCTTTTCAACCTTGGTCACCTTGGCCTCGAGGAGGATCTTCATGCCCTGCTTCTCGAACTGTTTTTGCGCGAATTTCGAGACCTCGGCGTCCTCGACCGGCATCACCGCCGGCAGCAGCTCGACCACCGTCACGTCGGCGCCCATGGTGCGGTAGAAAGAGGCGAATTCGATGCCGATGGCGCCCGAGCCCATCACCAGCAGCGACTTCGGCATTTCCTTCGGCACCATCGCCTCGAAATAAGTCCAGATCAGCTTGCCGTCCGGCTCGATGCCGGGCAGCGCGCGCGGCCTGGCACCGGTCGCCAGGATGATGTGCTTGGCCGTGTAGGTGCCCTCGCCCTTGACGCCCTTCGGCACCGGCGGCTGCGGTTCCATCGCCTTCTTCGCGGTTTTCGAGACGACGAGCTCACCCGGCTTCGAAAGCTTTGCCTCGCCCCAGATGATATCGACCTTGTTCTTCTTCATCAGGAAGCCGACGCCGGTGTTGAGCCGTAGCGACACTTTTCGCGAGCGGTCGACCACGGCGGCGGTGTCGGGGATGATTTTACCGCTTTCAAGCTTCAGCCCGTAATCCTTCAAATGATCCGAATAATGCATGATCTCGGCCGAACGCAGCAGCGCCTTGGTGGGGATGCAGCCCCAGTTGAGGCAGATGCCGCCCAGATGCTCGCGCTCGACGATTGCCGTCTTGAAGCCGAGCTGGGCGGAACGCACCGCCGTGACATAGCCGCCCGGGCCCGAGCCGATGATGATGACGTCGTAGGATTCAGCCACGGGTTTTCTCCCTGATCTTTCTGAAGGTTAGAGTGAGAGCATGATGCGCACGAGCGGCGCCAGAGCCTGGCCGATCCTACGCGTGTTCTCGACATCGAGATGGACGCCGTCGAGCGGCGTGGTGGTGGCGACGGTGCCGGCGTCGAAGAAACCGCAGCCGGCCTCGTCTGCCAGCGCGGAATACTGCGGTGCCAGCCGCTTGGACGCGTCGTCACCGCCGGCGAACATCTCCTTGAATTCGGCATTGTCGGTGCGTGTCACGACAGGGGGCGCGACAATGAGGATCTGTGGCGCCGGCCAGTCGAACGGATAGTCATGGCCGCGCACGATGTTGATCAGCCGCTCCATGCCCTGCTTGGCGGCGACCGGATTGCCGTGGATCCAGGGCTTCATGTCGTTGGCGCCGAGCATAATGATGACGAGATCAAGCGGCGCATGACTGGTCAGGATCGTCGGCAGGACGCGGGCGCCATTGCGATCGGCACCAGCCAGATGGTCGTCGAATGCCGTGGTGCGGCCGTTGAGGCCTTCGGCGATGACCTCGACGCCGCCCCCGAGTTCGGCCCCGAGAACGCTCGGCCAGCGGTCCTCCAGCGCATGGCGGCCGAGGTTGGCGGCGTCGTAGCCCCAGGTCAGGGAGTCGCCGTAGCAGAGAATTGTCTTCATGCGGTTGCCCCACACTTGCCGAAACCCGGCTGCGAGCGCCTGCCGCGCCGTCGTGAGAAGAGCTCGCCGTCGGGATTGAAAATGATCAAGGCGAAAAGGCTGGTGAAGGATTTCCGCACCGCCTTTTCCCTTCTTACACCAGCATGCCCATAGGGTTTTCGATCAAGCGCTTGAAGGCGCCGAGCAGCTCCGCGCCAAGCGCGCCGTCGACGGCACGGTGGTCGGTCGACAAGGTCACCGACATCACGGTGGCTATTCTGATCTCGCCGTTCTTCACCACTGCCCGCTCCTCGCCTGCGCCAACCGCCAGGATCGTCGCGTGCGGCGGGTTGATGACGGCGGCGAAGTCCTTGACGCCGAACATGCCGAGATTGGACACCGCCGTCGTGCCGCCCTGATATTCTTCCGGCTTCAGCTTGCGGCTGCGGGCGCGGCTTGCCAGGTCCTTCATCTCGTTGGAAATGACCGACAGCGTCTTTTCATCCGCATGCCGGATGATCGGCGTGATCAGGCCGCCGGGGATCGAGACGGCAACGCCGACATCGGCGTGCTTGTGCTTGATCATGGCGTTCTCGGTCCAGGAGGCGTTGGCATCCGGCACCGCCATCAGCGCCATGGCCATGGCCTTGATCACCATGTCGTTGACCGAGAGCTTGTAGGCCGGAGCTTCGCCCTTCTCGGTCTTCCTCATTGGTGCGGCGGCATTCAACTGCGTGCGCAACGCAAGCAGCGCATCGAGCTCGCAGTCCAGCGTCAAATAGAAATGCGGGATGGTGGATTTCGCCTCGACCAGGCGGCGCGCGATGGTCTTGCGCATGTTGTCATGCGGCACGAGTTCGTAGGAGCCCTCGGCGAACAACTTCAGCACCTGGTCGTCCGACATCGGCTTGGGTGCAGGCGCCGGAGCGGATGGGGCGCCGGCGGGCGCCTTCGCAGCCGGAACGCCGCCTGAAGCGATCGCCGCCTCGACATCGACCTTCACCACGCGGCCATGCGGGCCGGAACCGGTCAGCGCCTTCACGTCGACGCCGGCATCCTTGGCGATGCGGCGGGCCAGCGGCGATGCGAAGACGCGATCGCCGGCGGCGTGGCCGTTGGCGACGGGAGCGGACTCAACCTTCGCCGGTGCAGGCGTCGCAGCGGCTGCCGCCGGTTTGGCTGCTTCCTTGGGCGCTTCGGGCTTCGGGGCGTCGGCTTTCGGCGCTTCGGCCTTGGGCGCGGCGGCGCCGCCGCTCTTGGCGGCGGCCGCGGCATCCTCGCCTTCACCAGCCAGGATGGCGATCAGCGCGTTGACCTTGACGCCCTCGGTGCCAGCCGGAACCACAAGCTTGGCGACCGTGCCTTCATCGACGGCCTCGACTTCCATCGTCGCCTTGTCGGTCTCGATCTCGGCGATCACGTCACCCGGCGAAACCTTATCGCCTTCCTTGACCAGCCATTTTGACAGATTGCCCTCTTCCATGGTCGGAGAGAGCGCCGGCATGGTGATGTTGATTGGCATGATGTCCTCCCGACCGGCTCAGCGATAGGTAACGGCTTTGACGGCCTCGACGACTTCGCCGACGTTTGGCAGCGCCAGCTTCTCGAGGTTCGCCGCGTACGGCATCGGCACGTCCTTGCCGGCGATGGTGATCACCGGCGCATCGAGGAAGTCGAAGGCGCGCTGCGAGACCTGGTTGGCGATGTGATCGCCGACCGAGTTCTGCGGAAAACCTTCTTCCACCACCACGAGACGGTTGGTTTTCTTCACCGAGGCGATGATCGTGTCGAAGTCGAGCGGCCGGACGGTTCTGAGATCGATGATCTCGGCATCGATGCCCATGCCGCGCAGCTCGGCCTCCGCCTTGACCGCATAGGTCATGCCGATGCCGAACGAGACGATCGTCACATCCTTGCCCTGCTTATGGACGCGCGCCTTGCCGATCGGCAGCACGAAGTCGTCGAGCTTCGGCACATCGAAGGAATGGCCGTAGAGGATCTCGTTCTCGAGGAAGATGACCGGGTTCGGATCGCGGATCGCCGCCTTGAGCAGGCCTTTGGCGTCGGCGGCCGTATAGGGCATCACCACCTTCAGGCCGGGAATATGGCTGTACCAGGCGGCATAGCACTGCGAGTGCTGCGCGGCGACGCGGGCCGCCGCACCGTTGGGACCACGGAACACGATCGGCGCGCCCATCTGGCCGCCGGACATATAGAGCGTCTTGGCGGCCGAGTTGATGATCTGGTCGATCGCCTGCATGGCGAAGTTGAAGGTCATGAACTCGACGATCGGCTTAAGCCCGGCCATCGCGGCGCCGACGCCGACGCCGGCAAAGCCGTGCTCGGTGATCGGCGTGTCGACGACGCGGCGCGGCCCGAATTCCTGCAGCAGGCCTTGCGTGATCTTGTAGGCACCCTGGTATTCGGCGACCTCCTCGCCCATGACGAAGACGTCGCCGTCGCGGCGCATTTCCTCGGCCATCGCGTCACGCAGCGCTTCGCGCACCGTGGTCGAAACCATCTCGGTGCCGGCGGGAATGTCCGGGTCCGCCGCGATCTCCGTCTTCGGCGCGGCGGCGACAGGAGCGGCAGTCTCGCTTTTGGCCGCGGCGGGGGCCGGGGCCGGTGCGGCTTTCTCAGCCTTGGCGGGTTCTTCTTCGCCGATGCCTTCGCCGGCCTCGTCGACATCCTCGCCGTCGACGGCGAGCACGGCGATGACCGCGTTGACCTTGACGCCTTCGGTGCCGGCAGGAACCACGATCTTGGCCAGCGTGCCTTCGTCGACGGCTTCGACTTCCATCGTCGCCTTATCGGTCTCGATCTCGGCGATGACATCGCCGGCGACGATCTTATCGCCTTCGCTCTTCAGCCATTTGGAAAGATTGCCCTCTTCCATCGTCGGCGAGAGCGCGGGCATGAGAATTTCGATCGGCATGTCCTTGCCCTCTCCTTAGAGTACGATGTCGGTCCAGAGCTCGGACGGATCCGGCTCGGCGTCGTTCTGGGCGAATTCGGCGGCGTCGGCGACGATGTCACGGACTTCCTTGTCGATGGCCTTGAGCTCGTCCTCGCTTGCCCACTTCTTGTCGAGCAGCCGCACCCGGACCTGCTCGATCGGGTCGTGCTCGGAGCGCATCTTCTGCACTTCCTCCTTGGAGCGGTATTTCGCCGGGTCGGACATCGAATGGCCGCGATAGCGGTAGGTCTGCATCTCGAGGATCAGCGGGCCATTGCCGGCGCGGCACCATTCGGCAGCGAGGTCGCCCGCGGCCTTCACGGCGCGCACGTCCATGCCATCGACCTGGATGCCGGGGATCTTGAAGGAGGCGCCGCGGTTGGAGAAGTCGGTCTCGGCCGACGAGCGCGACACGGACGTGCCCATGGCGTAGCGGTTGTTCTCGATGATGTAGATCACCGGCAGCTTCCACAGCGAGGCCATGTTGAAGCTTTCATAGACCTGCCCCTGGTTGGCAGCGCCATCGCCGAAATAGGTCAGCGATACGTTCTTGTTGTCGCGGTAGCGGTTGGCGAAGGCGAGACCGGTGCCGAGCGACACCTGCGCGCCGACAATGCCGTGGCCACCATAGAAATGCTTCTCCTTGGAGAACATGTGCATGGAGCCGCCCTTGCCCTTCGACAGGCCGCCGCGGCGGCCGGTGAGCTCAGCCATGACGCCGCGCGGCGACAGTTCCATCGCCAGCATATGGCCGTGGTCGCGATAGGCGGTGATCATCTGGTCGCCTTCGACCAGCGCCATCTTCATGCCAGTGACGACGGCCTCCTGGCCGATATAGAGATGGCAGAAGCCGCCGATGAAGCCCATGCCGTAGAGCTGGCCGGCCTTCTCCTCGAAGCGGCGGATCAAGAGCATGTGCCGGTAGGCGGAAAGCTCTTCTTCCTTGGTGAAATCAGCGGGCTTGGGTGCTGACAGATTGGGCTGTTTGTCGGATCTGGATTTGGCGGGCGCTTTTTTGGCGGCGGTGGCCATGCGTCACTCCCTGTTGGCGTCTCTTTGCGGACATTCAGGGAGATCGATCGCCTCCCCACCGATTTGCGCGAGGCTAACATGCAAGGATGCATTGCGCCATGCTGAAAAATGCATGGCTGGCATGCATCTAAGCGATTATAATCATTGCAAATAAGGGCGATTAACCGTAATTCGGTTATTTCGTTGGGGCGGGCAGCATGATGGTAATTTCGTCGGGCTGGGACAGATTGAGCGCCTTTCGGGCCTGCTCGTCAAGCATGTCCTTCTCCAGCGTGCCCTCATGCATCAGCTGGACACGGCGCTCGAAGTCGATCCGGCGCGCCTTCACGGCATCAAGCTGGGCCTGCAGTTCAACCGCCCGGGCCTCGAGCCGATATTTGGAGTAGATGCCGAACTCGCCGTGATAGGCATGGAAGCCGAAATAGGCCAGGAAGAGCACGCAAAGCGAAGGGATGATTAGCCTGCCGGTGTTTCTCTGCTTGTGCTGACGTGTCCACATGACCCGAACCCTCGCGGCCGCGAACGCAAGCGGCCATGAGTCGTATTTCGCCCGATTGTGCTTAATGGACGGTTACGGACGACCTGTTGCAGGACCGCCGGAAATGAAAAAGGGCGGGAATGCCCCGCCCTTTTCAGACTGCTCGAACAGGCCGGATCAGCCCTTGACCACCGACTTGCCGGCGTAACGCGCCTGCTTGCCGAGCTCTTCCTCGATGCGGATGAGCTGGTTGTATTTGGCCATGCGGTCCGAACGCGACAGCGAGCCGGTCTTGATCTGCCCGCAATTGGTGGCGACCGCGAGGTCGGCAATGGTCGAATCCTCGGTCTCGCCCGAGCGGTGCGACATGACGGCGGTGTAGCCGGCCTTGTGCGCCGTTTCGACCGCGTCGAGCGTCTCGGTCAGCGAGCCGATCTGGTTGACCTTGACCAGGATCGAATTGGCGACGCCCATGCGGATGCCGTCGCGCAGCCGCGCCGTGTTGGTGACGAAGAGGTCGTCGCCGACGAGCTGGGTGTTCTTGCCAATCAGATCGGTCAAGATCTTCCAGCCTTCCCAGTCGTCCTCGGCAAGGCCGTCCTCGATGGTGATGATCGGATAGTCGGCAGCCAGCTTGGCGAGATACTTGGCCTGCGCCTTCGGATCGCGGGTCTTCTTCTCGCCCTCATAGACGTAGTTGCCGTCCTTGAAGAACTCGGTCGCCGCGCAGTCGAGGCCGAGCGCGACATCCTCGCCTGGCTTGAAGCCGGCCTTCTCGATCGATTCCATGATGAAATCGAGCGCCGCCGGCGCGCTCTTCAGGTTGGGGGCGAAGCCGCCCTCGTCGCCCACATTGGTGTTGTGGCCGGCGTCCTTGAGCTTCTTGCGCAGCGTGTGGAAAATCTCCGAGCCCCAACGCACGCCGTCGCGCAGCGTCGGCGCGCCGATGGGCAGGATCATGAACTCCTGGAAGTCGATCGGGTTGTCGGCATGCGCGCCGCCATTGATGATGTTCATCATCGGCACAGGCAGGATGTGCGCCTTGGTGCCGCCGACATAGCGATAGAGCGGCAGGCCGGCGGCCTCGGCCGCGGCCTTGGCGACCGCCAGCGACACGCCCAGGATGGCGTTGGCGCCGAGCCGGCTCTTGTTAGGCGTGCCGTCAAGCTCGATCATCGTCTGGTCGATATGGATCTGGTTCTCGGCTTCCATGCCGCCGATCGCCTCGAACAGCTCGCCATTCACCGCTTCGACGGCGCGATGAACGCCCTTGCCGAGATAGCGTGGTCCGCCATCGCGCAGCTCGACCGCTTCATGAGCGCCGGTCGATGCACCCGAGGGCACCGCGGCACGGCCCATGGAGCCGTCTTCCAGCACCACGTCGACCTCGACGGTCGGATTCCCACGGCTGTCCAGGATTTCACGCCCGACAATGTCGATGATGGCGGTCATTTGCGATGTCCCCGATTGATCGATTGAAGCGTCGCGCCCCTCTTAGCCAAAGCGGCGCAAAAGGCAATCGGCGCTGCCGCAATTATTGCCGCGGGCCGGATTCACGAAGCGCAAATTTCTGTCATCATAAGTCATGCGCGTTGCGTGATTTTCTCATCTATGGTCGCGTTCGCGCGGGGCGAAACAGGAGGAGTTTCGCCATGTCCCAGTTGAGCGGTATCGTGAGTTTGTTCCTCATCGGGCGGCGTTCCTGACGTCATGCGACGATCAGAAACCTCAGCAGAGCTCGGCAGAGCTGTCGACTCTCAACGCAGCGGAGTAGTTAAACGTCAAAGACCCCCGGCTTTATGTCGGGGGCCTTTCGATTTCCAGCTTGCCGATCGTGCGATCAATGCCAATAGGGCTTCACATGGTAATACTGGAATGAAGCATCGCGGGCGGCTTCGCCGTCGGCGCCGGTCAGCTCGTCGATCGAATAGGCGGGCGCAGCCTGGAGCTGCTCCTTGGTGAACGGCACGACGTAGCCGCCTCTGTCCTCGTCATAGTCGAGCGTCGCCCACGGAACGGCGTGATACTTCTCGCCCATGCCAAGGAAGCCGCCGAAACCGATCACGGCGAACATGATGCCGTTCGACATCTTGTCCAGCATCACGTCCTCGATGCTGCCGATGCTCTTGCCTTCGGTGTTGTAGACAGACGTGCCGATGACGCGCGAGGCGGCAATGGCTTCGGTATGCCCGGACGGTGTGGTCATGATGGTGCTCCTCTCGTTGAATGCATGCACTGACAATGAGAGGAGCGCGCTAAGGTTCCCGACGACTTGCTCAGCCGTCGGTGAGGCAACGCCGGCTCACCATAACCTGATGCAAGTTCGAGATACGTCGCCGGAATCAGTGTCCCTTGGCGATCCGGTCCAAGGCCATCAGCTTTTTCAGCAGCGCCGGCATGTCCTTGAAAGGAACCATGTTGGGACCATCCGAAGATGTCGAATTGTCGGGGTCCTGATGTGTTTCGATGAAGACACCGGCGACGCCAACTGCAACGGCCGCGCGCGCGAGCGTCGCGACGAAGCGCCGTTCGCCGCCGGAGGAGCCGCCCTGCCCGCCCGGCTGCTGTACGGAATGGGTTGCGTCGAAAATTACCGGGGCACCGATCTCGGCCATGATCGGCAGCGCGCGCATGTCCGAGACCAGCGTGTTATAACCGAACGAGACGCCTCGCTCGGTGGCAAGCACGTTCGGATTGCCGGAGCCGGTGATCTTGGCGACGACATTCTTCATGTCCCAGGGCGCGAGGAACTGGCCCTTCTTCACATTGATGACCTTGCCGGTCCTGGCCGCGGCGACCAGCATGTCGGTCTGGCGCGACAGAAAGGCCGGGATTTGGAGGACGTCGACATGGGGCGCTACGATCGCGCATTGCTCCTCGGTGTGGACGTCGGTCAGCACCGGCAGCGAGAACGTCTTGCGCAGATCGTCGAAGATCGGCATCGCCGCGTCGAGCCCCGCGCCGCGCGTCGCCGACAGCGAGGTGCGGTTGGCCTTGTCGTAGCTGGTCTTGTAGACGAGGCCGATTCCCAGCCGTTCCGTCAGTTCCTTCAGCGCGCCGGCCATGTCGAAAGCGTGCTGGCGCGATTCGAGCTGGCACGGGCCGGCGATCAGCGACAGCGGCGCATTGTTGGCGAAGACGACCTTGCCGACGGTTACCGATGAATTGGGCGCCAGGGGCTGGCTCATGGGATCTCCCGGAAGATGAAGGCGGCGCCCTGCCCGAGCGCCGGTGGAACGACGATGTCAGTGCCGCACATGTTGTGATCGATGGCGCTGGCCGCAAGCGCGCGTAACGTTGAAGCTTTGTCGCGGACCGAGAAAACAATCGCTTGAAAGCGCAAATGCGGCGAAGGCTCGGCCGCTAGACCGAAGCGCTGCGCGTAGCTTTCGGGCGTGACGATGCTCAGGATCGCATTTGGCAGCCGCACCGCGTTACCGTCCGCCTTCGCGCCTGCGGCGATCGCGACCAGTCCGATCTGCGCGGGCGGCGCGTCGCTGACCGCGATCACTTCGACGATGCCGGTTACGCCGTTGGCATGCGCCTGGAGCGCCGTGCGATCGATCTTCGGCGGGTTCACGCGCTCGCAGGCGAAGAGGAAGGCGTCCCTCGCCTGCTTGTCGGCCACGAAGGCCAGCTTGAAGGACGCCGTATCGCTCTTTCCGTTCGTGTCGGTGAAGGCACGTGAAAAACCCAGCATGTCGCCGGCCGACAGGTCGGCTTCGACAAAGCGCCTATGGTCGGCATCGGCATGGCCGGTTCCAAGCACGACGGCGGAAAAGCCCTCCTCGCCCAGCCGTTCGCGATAAAGGCGGTCGCGCGCTACGAAGACATTGCCGGCCGCAATCGCCTGTCCCGTCGCCTGCGCATCTGCCACCGCCAACGGCTCGAGATAGGTGCCGTCGGCGAAAAAGACGCAAGCATTCTCCGTGCCGAAGGGGTGGACGCCTGTGGGTGCGACGACAAAGCCGAGCGAGGTCAGACGCGACCGGACGGCATCGAGGCTCGGTGTCGGCAGCACGAGATGGTCGAGCGGATGGGCGGAGCTTTCGATCATGCCGGCGCGGTGTGCCTCATTCCGGCTGGCGGTTCAAGTGCACCGAACCGTTGGCCGCGGCTTTGCCGCTCAGGCAGCGGCCACGACATCCGCAGAATAGCGCAATTCGCGCAGCGGCTTCACCTTGTTTGTGGTATCCGCGTAAATCGGATGCGCCTTGTAGGCGGCAAGGGCGGCCTCGTCCGCGAACTCGGCATAGACGACCACGTCGATCGCGTTGGAGAACAGGTCGACCTTGGTGTTGAGCGTCACCTCGAAATGCTTGGAGTGCGGAATCTTGCCGAGCGCCAGCAGGCCCGAGCGCACGGTCTCGACATCTTCCTTGCGCCGCACGCTGAAGAAAACGATGTGCCGGATCAAGCCAGCCTCCCTGATCTTCGATTCAGCGGCGTTTTTGTGGGAGCGGGGCCTGGGCGTCAACCGGCAACGATGTCGCGCCCGCAGCGCGCAAACGTCAAGGCCTCACCCAGTAACGAGGCGCACGATGCGCGACATTTCCCGCACGGTCACATCTAGGTAGTGACCATGGTTGTAGAGGCCATCCCAGATCAGAAAGAAGGCGATGGCGGCGATGACGATCACATAACGCATGTCTAAAACTATCGCATGTGGAAGTGCGGAACCAGAGGGGGGGGCGACGGCAGTTGTTCCAGTTCACCGCTTTTGCCTGGCGCTTTCGGCCAGCGGCGCCTGCGCCGCATGAACGCGAAGCCACGCTCGTGAGGCGACGCAATGAAACTGCGATCGGCCATCAGGCATCTCCGCTGCCGGCAGGCGACGGCCAGGGAATCAACTCTTGTCGTCGTCGCCCTGCGTGATCAGGCGCGCGCTGCGCTGGCCGGTAAGATAAATCCATAGCCAGCTAAGCGAGACCGCGAGGCGGTTGCGGAAGTCGATCAGGAAATAGATGTGCGCTATGCCCCAAAGCCACCAGGCGAGCCAGCCGGTGAGCTTGATCCAGCCGAAATCGATGGCGGCGGCGCGCTTGCCGATCGTCGCCAGGTCGCCGGCATGCCGGTACTGGAAGGGACGGGTCGCCGTGTCGCCGGCAAGCCGCGCCTTGATCGTCGCGGCGACATGCTTGCCCTCCTGCTTGGCGGAAGGCGCCACGCCCGGCACCGGCTTCCCATCCGGCCGCAGCACATGCGGTGTCGCCGATGACGAAAATGTCGGGATTGCCCTGCACGGTGAGGTCCGGTTCGACGATCACCCTGCCCGCCCGATCGGCCGGCGCTCCCAGCCATTCGGCCGCCGGCGAAGCGGCAACGCCGGCCGCCCAGATGATCGTTCTTGCCGGCAGGCGCTTGTCGCCGAAGACGACGCCTTCGGCATCGAGCTTAGTGACGGGGCGCCCGAGCTCAACGGTGACGCCCAGCCGTTCCAGCGCCTTGCGGGCATAGTCGGAAAGCTGCGGCGCGAAATTAGCCAGGATCCGGTCGCCGGCTTCGATCAGCACGACGCGCGCCTGCCGCGTGTCGATATTGCGGAACTCGCCGCGCAACGTGTCATTTGCAAGCTCGACAATGGTGCCGGCGAGCTCGACGCCGGTCGGCCCGCCGCCGACAATGACCAGCGTCAGCAGCGCCTGGCGCCTGGCCGGATCGGTTTCGCGCTCGGCCTGCTCGAAGGCGAGCAGGATACGGCGCCGGATCGTCGTGGCATCCTCGAGCGTCTTCAGACCCGGTGCGAACGGCTCCCATTCGTCATGGCCGAAATAGGCGTGGCGCGCGCCGGTGGCGAGCACCAGCGTGTCGTAAGGGATCGAGCTGCCGTCCTCGAGCAGCACGCGCTTGCCGACGCGATCGATGCCGGTGACATTGCCGAGAAGCGTCGTCACGTCCTTGCGCCTGCGCAGCAGATGACGGATCGGCCAGGCAACCTCCGAGGTCGCCAGCGACGTCGTCGCCACCTGGTAAAGCAGTGGTTGGAACAGGTGGTGATTGCGCTTGTCGATCATCGTGATGCGCACCGGTGCGCCAGACAGTGCACGGGTGAGTTCGAGCCCGCCGAACCCGGCGCCAACGACCACGACATGATGCTCGGTTTCGCTCATTTCATCCACCTCGCGACGTAAAGCTACCACACTGGATGTAAGTGTTTTTGTGCATTGCAACAACATCTTGCCGGGCAGGAAACATGCCCCAGAGTCGTCGCGTGGCGTCGCGAATGCACATGGGGCGCGCCTCGCCACAGGTATAGCGTGAGACAGCATTACAGGACCTTATCATGGCTGATAATCGCGACGACGACGGGCTGGCCCAATACGCATCGCCGCCCTGCTTCATGCATGAACTCGACCCGCAATATCGGGAGCCGCTCTCCGACTGGGCCGATGTCAGGCGATGGCGCAAGGCGGAGCGCGAGCGGCTTATCAATGCCCGCCTCGCCGTTTCAGCCGACGCGCGCGCCGTCATGTCGGCACGCATCGCCGAAGGCATCGACGCGCTGATCGGCGACATAGACGGCCGGATGGTCAGCCTCTATTGGCCGTTTCGCGGCGAGCCGGATCTGCGTGGCTGGATGGCCTCGATCAACGAGCGCGGTGGGCGCACCGCGCTGCCCGTCGTCATCGAGAAGGGGCAGCCGCTGGTGTTTCGCGCCTACAAACAGGGTGACCGGCTGGAAAAGGGCGTGTGGAACATTCCGATCCCGGCCGAGGGCGACCCGGTGCTGCCCGACATCGTGATCTCGCCGATCGTCGGCATCGATCCAGGTAACTATCGGCTGGGTTATGGCGGCGGCTTTTACGATCGCACGCTTGCCGCAATGCCGTTCAGGCCGCTGGTCATCGGCGTCGGCTACGAACTGCAGCGCATTCCGACCATCTACCCGCAGCCGCACGATATCCCAATGACGACTGTGGTGACCGAAGCCGCAGCGGTCTAAGCCATCTCCGGCCGCAGCCCGACCGCCGTGCGATCGACGATCTCGCGCAGTGCGAAGGACGAGTTGATCTTGGTCACGTGCGGCATGGCCGACAGCCATTCCTTGTGGATGCGCTCATAGTCGACGAGATCTTTCGCCGCGATGCGCAGGATGTAGTCGTATTCGCCCGACATCAGATGGCAGGAGAGCACGTTCGGGCAGCGCTTGATCGCTGCCTCGAAATCCGACAGCGTCTTTTCGAATTGCCCCGACAGCGATATGTGCACGATCGCCGTCATCTGGTGGCCGAGCGCGGAATTGGACAGCCGCGCGTGGTAACCGCGGATGGTTCCGGACTTCTCCAGATTGTCGAGCCGGCGGGAACAGGCCGATTGGGAAAGGCCGACCTTCTCGGCAAGCGCCGCATTGGGGATCCGGCCATCCTTCTGCAAAGTCTCCAGAATGGCGATATCAATCCTGTCGAGCCGCATTTTTCGTGGTTCCTGCGAATTTCAAGTCGTTTTTCGCAACGATTATCGAAGAGAGACCATTGCCGCAAGTGCATTCGCAAACACATACGGAACGATTCGTGGTTGACTGCGGTTACTGCGTGTCCACCCTCCGCATTTTCGACCCGGTGACATGCACGAGCGACAGTGAGAGCGCCCCTTGAAGGGCGCGGACAGGGAGAAGAAAGATGCGTGTCGGCTGCCCCAAGGAAATCAAGAACCACGAATATCGCGTCGGCCTGACGCCGGGCTCGGTCCGCGAATATGTCGCGCATGGCCATGAAGTGCTGGTCGAGACCGGTGCTGGCGCCGGCATCGGCGCCGACGACAACGCCTATCGCGCCGCCGGCGCCACCATCGCCAAGACGGCCGCCGACGTGTTCGCCAAGTCGGACATGATCGTCAAGGTCAAGGAGCCGCAGCCAAACGAATGGGTCCAGCTGCGCGACGGCCAGATCCTCTACACCTATCTCCATTTGGCTCCGGATCCGGAGCAGACCAAGGGTCTTCTTGCTTCAGGCGTCACCGCGATTGCCTATGAAACCGTGACCGACGATCGCGGCGGCCTGCCGCTGCTCGCGCCGATGTCGGAAGTCGCCGGCCGCCTGTCGATCCAGGCCGGCGCGACGGCGCTGCAGAAGGCCAATGGCGGCCGTGGCGTGCTGCTCGGCGGCGTACCCGGCGTGCTGCCCGGCAAGGTCACGGTGCTCGGCGGCGGCGTCGTCGGCCTGCACGCGGCCAAGATGGCTGCCGGCCTCGGCGCCGACGTCACCATCATCGACCGCTCGATCCCGCGCCTTCGCCAGCTCGACGACATTTTCGGCGGCCGCGTCCATACCCGCTACTCGACCGTCGAAGCGCTGGAAGAAGAATGCTTCTCGGCCGATGTCGTCATCGGCGCCGTGCTGATTCCGGGCGCCGCGGCGCCCAAGCTCGTGACCCGCGAAATGCTTTCCGGCATGAAGAAGGGCTCGGTGCTGGTCGACGTCGCGATCGACCAGGGCGGTTGCTTCGAGACCTCGCATGCCACGACCCACGCCGATCCGACCTATGAGGTCGACGGCGTGATCCATTATTGCGTCGCGAACATGCCCGGCGCCGTGCCGGTCACTTCGGCGCACGCGCTCAACAACGCGACGCTGCACTATGGCCTGCAGCTCGCCGACAAGGGCCTCAAGGCGCTGGTCGATGACCACCACCTGCGCAACGGCCTCAATGTCCATAAGGGCAAGATCACCAACCGCGCCGTCGCCGAGGCGCTCGGCTACGAAATGGTCGAGCCGAAGGCGGTGCTCGCCGCCTGACATCCGGCCAGAACTTCCTCCTGTCGCGCCCGCCGGGTCATTCCGGCGGGCTTTTTTGCGCGCAAAACTTAATCCCCACCCGAATCCGGGCAACAAAAAAGCGGAGCAAAAGCCCCGCTTCCTCGATGTTGCGATCTGTCGCCGGTCCATCCGCGGTCGACAAATCATCAACGATTACTGTTTAGCGCAGTAGTACGACGGGAATACGACAGTTCTTGGAAGGTCCGGTTTCCATCTTCCCGGCCATTGTGCTCCTTGTGTGAAATGCTTCACATTCGCCCGACAGGAAAGACGCCTAGACAGGCGACGTTACTGGCGGCCTGAGCTGCTTGCCCGGTCGGACAAGTCCGGCCCGGACAGCACTTGCCGGCAGCTTCTGTCAGACCCTCCAACGGCCCGCCCGACCATCGGCGGGCTTTTTTTTGGATCATGGCCGCTCGATGCGGCATTGATAGCAATTGTTCTGCGCCGACCGGACATGGATGTAGGCGATGTCGTCGCGCTCAAGCAGTGCTGTCGCGCGAGCTGCGATGTCGCCCGTCGGCGTGACCGCGCCGCTGCCATAGACGATGCGATCGTCCTTGCCATAGCCCCTGACGATGTAGTCGCTGCCTTCGAGCATTTCCGGCAGCGCATCCCCGTCGGCGGCGCGCTCGCATTCGTCGGCATGCAGGAAGATCGGGCCGGTTTCGGCATAGGGCTGCAGTTCCGGGAACGGCCGGTAGGCAACGATCAGATAGCCGTCACCCTCGGCGACGTTCCTGAGGCAATGCCTGCAGGGCACGCCGTCGCCGTCGGAAATGCGGTGCTCCGGGCTGCGGCCATAGGCATCGGACCCTCCCCGCTGCAAGGCGCGCACGGCTTCGGTCGGCAAGGCTTTGAACTGGATGGTCATGACAAATCTCCGGTGTCGATCTCCGGAAATTATGCCTTGGCGACAGTGCCTCCCACCCGATTCCTGACTGGCGGAACCGTTTCTCACCAGTCCTGGAATTGCTGAATTGCTCTAGTCTCGCATGACGCTGGCCGAGCGCTCGGCGAAGGTCAGCGGATGGACGACCTCTTTCTTCTGCGCCACCGGCGTGAAGCCGAGCTTCTGGTAAAGCGGCAGAGCCGCCGGATGATCGAGGGTGCAGGTCTGCACGGTAACGCGCCTTGGCCCATATGCCCAGGCCGCCGAGATCGCGGCGCCAAGGAACCATCGGCCGATGCCCTGGCCATGCGCATGCTCCATCATGCCGAAATAAGCGAGCTCCACTTCGTCCGGAAGATGCGGCTTGAGGTCGAAGAAGCCGGCGGGGGCGCCGTCGAGATAGAGCACGCGGATGTCGCGGTCCTCGCGGTGCAAGCCGGCGGCGAGCTCCTCGTCGCTGAGCCTCAGCACATTGACCCAGTGCCATTTGCGACCGACGCGATCCATCAGATAGCGGTAGAAATGGAGCGGGATATCTTTCGTCTTCAGCAGCGCGATCTGGCGATTATAGGGGATCGGCGGTGAAACCGCCGGCGCCGCATGCATCTCCAGGAATGTGACGGTGACATCGATATCTTGCAGCGCGCTGTTTTCCATCATTCTTTCCCCGTCACCACCGGTGTGTCGCTGAGACTGCCCCACTCGGTCCAGGACCCATCGTAAAGCCGGTTGTCGGTATGGCCGAGCGTCTCCAGCGCCAGCGTGATCGCCGCCGCCGTGATGCCCGAGCCGCAGGACGTGACAACGGGCTTCGAGAGGTCGATGCCGGCATCCTCGATCACCTTGCGCAGGCGATCCTTCGGCAGCAGCTCGCCATTCTCGGCAAGCGCCGTGATCGGGACATTATGCGCACCCGGCATATGGCCCGAACGGACGCCCTGCCGCGGCTCCGGATCGGTGCCTGCAAAGCGGCCGGCCGATCGCGCATCGGCGATTTGGCTCCCTTGGCTGCCGACGATCCTGCGCATCTCGTCGAGGCCTACAACCCGGTCCTTGTCGAAATCGGCATAGAAGACACTCGGCGCGATCTTGGTCGGTTCGGCCGTCACGGGCCGGCCCTCGGCCTTCCAGCGGTCAAATCCGCCATTGAGGATGTAGACCTGGAAGACGCCCATGACGCGGAACATCCACCAGGCGCGCGGCGCCGAGAACAGGCCGGGCCCGTCATAGACGACGATGGTGTCGTCGGCCGAAACGCCCATGGCGCCGACATATTGAGCGAAGTGCTGCGGCGACGCCAATGTGTGCGGCAGTTTCGAATCCGGATCGGAAACCGCGTCCTGGTCGAGAAAGCGCGCTCCGGGGATGTGGGCGGCATCGTATTCGGCGCGGGCGTCGCGCTTTTGCGCCGGCAGATACCAGGAGGCGTCGATAATGGTGAGGCCGGGCTCGCCAAGCCGCTTCTGCAGCCAGTCGGCGTCGACTATGAAGGGACTGTCCTGCGCCATTCTATTCTCCTGCCCCGCCTAGCTTTGACGTCAGTTCGCCGGCATCGGCCCGAAGCGGATGCGGAATCGCCGGTTCTCGCGGCCTTTCTTCTCGATCTTGCCGATATGTATGTCGCCGACCTCCCCGGTCGACCTCACATGCGTTCCGCCGCATGGCTGGCTGTCGATCGAGCCGTTGTCGCCGATTAAGACCAGGCGGATCTTGCCGGTGCCGACCGGCGGGCGGACGTTCTTCGATTTGACCAGGCCGGGATTGGCGGCCAGCGCCTCGTCGGTGATCAGCCGAGTGAAGATCGGATGGTCGGCGCGCACCAGCTCCATCAGCCGAGCCGTCACATCCTCCCTGGTGAAGCCGGCGTCGGGAATGTCGAAGTCGACGCGGCTGTCGTCCTCCGCGACCGCCGCCCCGGTGATCGGAAACGGACAGACCACGGTCAGCAGGTGGCAGGCGGAGTGCATGCGCATCAGGAGGTGCCGCCGCTCCCAGTCGATCAGAAGCTTGAGCCTTTCGCCGACCGCGGGGAGCGTCTGCCCGGGGGCCGGCACATGGATGATCTCCTCCTTGGTCTCGCCGGTGATGGTGGCTGCGATCGCGATGCGGCCGCCGTCGGCACGTTCGAGCATGCCGGTATCGCCCGGCTGCCCACCGGACGTTGCATAGAAGATCGTGCGGTCGAGAAGGATGCCGCCACGATCGTTGATGGCGACGACCTCGGCTTCGGCCGTCTTCTGATAGGCGTCGTCGCGAAACAGCGCCTCGGTCCTGTGCGCCATCATGCCACCTTTTCGAACGGCACGGAAATGTCGATTTTCTCTTCCATCCAGCCCGGCACCGGAAGATTCTTGCCGCGCAGGAACTCCGGATTGAAGAGCTTGGACTGGTAACGCGTGCCGTAGTCGGCAAGGATCGTCACGATTGTGTGGCCGGGTCCGAGGTCGCGCGCCAGCCGGATGGCGCCGGCGATGTTGATGCCGGTCGAGCCGCCGACGCAAAGCCCCTCTTCCTGGATCAGGTCGAAGATGATGGGCAACGCTTCCTCGTCCGGGATCTGGTAGGAGAAATCCGGCGTGAAGCCTTCGAGATTGGCTGTGATGCGGCCTTGCCCGATGCCCTCGGTGATCGAGTTGCCATCCGATTTCAACTCGCCGCTGGTGTAGAAACTGTAGAGCGCGGCGCCGAGCGGATCGGCGAGCGCGATCTTGACGTCCTTGCTCTTGCCCTTGAGGCCAAGCGCGACGCCGGCGAGAGTGCCGCCGGAGCCTACGGCCGAAACGAAGGCATCGACCCTGCCGTTGGTCTGAGCCCAGATTTCCTGGGCCGTCGTGCGGATATGACCGTCGCGGTTCGCGACATTGTCGAACTGGTTGGCCCAGATCGCGCCGTTCGGCTCCGAGCGCGCCAGTTGCTCGGCAAGCCGGCCGGACAGTTTTATGTAATTGTTTGGGTTCTTGTAGGGCACGGCGGGCACCTCGATGAGCTCCGCGCCCAGGATCTTGATCACATCCTTCTTTTCCTGACTCTGCGTGTCGGGGATGACGATCACGGTGCGGTAGCCGAGCGCCTTGGCGACCAGCGTCAAGCCGATGCCGGTGTTGCCGGCAGTCCCTTCCACGATGAGCCCGCCTGGCTTGAGCAGCCCACGCTGTTCGGCGTCGCGGATGATGAACAGGCCGGCCCGATCCTTCACCGATTGCCCCGGATTCATGAACTCGGCCTTGCCGAGAATCTCACAGCCGGTCGCCTCCGAAGCCTTGTTGAGCCGGATCAGGGGCGTGTTGCCGATCGCTTCGATCACAGAACGGGGCATGCGGGATTCCTTCATGTGTGCGGCGAGACCCTAAAAACCGGACGCCGCGGTTTCAAGGCAAGATTTTGCCTGGTCCAGTCGCATTCCGCATGGTGCAATGCTCGCAATCATTTCAACGCCAGGTGCAAACCGCTCTTTTCAACCGATTTCATCGCCGCTAGAGCAAACCGGAACATCCGCAGGACACCCCATGACACTCTACCGGGCCAATCCAAAAGACGGTGTCGCCTGGATCACGGGCGGCAGCAGTGGGCTTGGGCGCGCACTGGCCAAGGATCTCGCCAATCAAGGCTATGCCGTGGCGGTGACGTCGCTGCCGGACGATCCGGTCGAGACGCTGATCGTCGAAACGGCGCAAATGTCGGGACATGTGAGATCCTTTCCCTGCGACGTGACCGACGAGCACGGTATGGCGCGCACGGCCGCCGCGATCGAGGAACAGATGGGGCCGATCGTGCTTGCCGTCTTTAACGCCGGCAACTACATCGCCACCCCCGGCGAGAATCTGGTGGTGCGCGATTTCCATCGCTCCTTTGCCGTGAACTATTTCGGCATCGTCAACGGCGTGGTGCCGGTCGTCGAGCATATGCGCGTGCGCGGGCGCGGCCATGTCGTTCTGGTCGGATCGGTCACTGCCTATTCCGGCTGGCCGACGACGGCCGCCTATGGCGGCACCAAGGCCGCGATCAACATCCTGGCGGAGTCGCTGAAATACGACTTCGACAAGATGAACATCCGGGTCCAGGTCATCAATCCGGGATTCATCGACACGCCTTTGACTGAAAAGAACAAGCTGCCGATGCCGGGCCTCATGCCTGTGCACCGCGCGTCGCGCCGCATGGCGCGCGGCATCAGGAAGGGCGGCTTCGAAGTCACCTTCCCGTACCACATAAGCTGGCTGTTGAAGCTGCTCGGCCTGCTGCCGCGACCGATCGGCCGCTTCGTCATCGGGCTCACCACCCACTGGTGGGGGCGGCCATTGCATTTCGATCGCAGGCTGCCTGGCGATAAAAACCCATCCCGCGACAAGGCCACATAGGTAGGGGCTACATAAGCCGGCGAAACGGCGATTGCCTGCCGGCGGGTACGGCCATAGGTTGAGAATCATTATTTGGAGACTGTAATGGGGCGGCGGATCGTGCTGGCGGTGCTTGGCCTTGCAGTCATCCTGGTCGCCGGCTTCTTTCTCGGCCCGCGCGTGCCGGTCGACACTACAATCCATTTCAATCCATCGGTGATCGGCGATGATCCGCAGGCCTATCTGGCGCGTGAAGAGGCTGCCGTGCCCAACATCCGCGACGGCCTCGACAAGGAGATTATCTGGGCGAATCCGATGGTCCACGCCAAGACGCCTTTGGCCATCGTCTATATCCATGGCTTTTCCGCCTCGAAGGGCGAGGTTCGCCCCTTGCCGGACGATATCGCGGAGGAACTGGACGCCAACCTGTTCTACACGCGCCTGACCGGGCATGGCCAGGACGGCGCGGCGATGGCGCAGGGCAGCGTGAATGCGTGGATAAACGACTATGAGGAGGCCTTGGCCATCGGCCGCGCCATCGGCGACAAGGTGATCGTCATCGGAACCTCGACCGGCGGCTCGCTGGCGGCGTGGGCCGCCACGCAGCCGGGCGCATCCGACGATGTCGTGGCCATCGCGTTCATATCGCCGAATTTCGGCGTCAAGGCCTCCGGCGCCGAGTTGCTGATCATGCCCTGGGGCCGGCAGCTCGCCGAGCTTGTCGGCGGCAAGGAGCGCAGCTTCCCTGCGCGCAATGCGCTGCACGAGAAATTCTGGACCACCAAATATCCCATGAAGTCGGTGCTGCCGATGGCGGCGCTCACCAATCTTGCCTATGAGGCGCCGGTCGAGAAGGCGAAAATCCCTGCCCTGTTCATCTTCTCGGATTCCGACAAGGTGGTGCGGCCCGACCGCACGCGCGAGATCGCCGGGCGCTGGGGCGGCCCGCACGAACTGGTGCCGGTCGACGACACCGGCGATCCGGACAATCACGTCATCGCCGGCGATGTGCTGTCGCCGCAAACCACAGCCTTCCTTACCCAACGCATCGTGGTGTGGGTGAAGGCGCTGATGCAGCAGCAGTCAGGCCAGTGAAGTCAGGCCAGTGGAGTGAAAAACGGCCGAAGCATCGCTCCGGCCGTTCCTGTTCGCCTGATTCTGCTAGGCTCAAGCGGCCCGGTTCGCCGGACGCTTGCCGCCGAAGCGGCGCTTGTTGTTGCCCTTGAAGCGCTTGAAGCCGTCGGGCTTGCTCGAGCCATTCGGCTTGGCCGCAGCCGGGCGTTCGCCCTGAGGCTTCGGAGCGCGCTCGCCATAAGGCTGGCCGCCGAAGCGCTTGTTGTCGCCACCGTTGCCAGGGCGGCGGCCATCGCGGCGGGCGCCGTGATGCTCGCGGTCATTGGCCGGTTCGAAATGACGCTCGGTCTTTTCCCTGGGGTCGCGCTGCGGATCCGGGCTGCCGAGATGGTCCGCGACGACCGGCAGCTTCATGCGGATGATGCGCTCGACCTGCCGCAGCTTGGCGTTTTCCGAAGGATCGCACAGCGTGATCGCAATACCGTCTCTGCCGTTGCGGCCGGTGCGGCCGATACGGTGGA
Organism: Mesorhizobium sp. CA14; assembly: GCF_020165195.1. Taxonomy (GTDB): domain Bacteria; phylum Pseudomonadota; class Alphaproteobacteria; order Rhizobiales; family Rhizobiaceae; genus Mesorhizobium. The sequence goes on from NZ_JAIUHR010000004.1 coordinate 282,134, forward strand.
CGTAGCTTTCCGCTTCGTCCGGCAGGTCGAAATTCACGACATGGCTGATGCCGGGCACGTCGATGCCGCGCGCCGCGATATCGGTCGCGACCAGGATGCGAACCGAGCCGTCGCGGAAATCGTTGAGCGCCTTCTGGCGTGCGTTCTGCGACTTGTTGCCATGGATGACCGCAGCCTCGAAACCGTCACGGGCAAGGTCCTTGGTGACGCGGTCGGCACCGTGCTTGGTGCGCGAGAACACGATCACCGAGCGCATTGCCTCGTCGGCGAGCATCTTGGACAGCACCTGGCGCTTCTGCTTGGTGCGGGCGAGCACCACGCTCTGCACGATCTCGGCTGCCGCAGTGCTCTGCGGCGCGACTTCGACGCGGATCGGGTTCTTCAGAAGGCCCTTTGCCAATTCGGCGATTTCATTCGGCATGGTCGCCGAGAACAGCACCGTCTGACGGTCGGCCGCGGTCGCCTTGGCGATGCGCTTGACGTCGTTGATGAAGCCCATGTCGAGCATGCGGTCGCCCTCATCCAGCACCAGCCATTTGGTGTCGGCAAGAATGAGGTCGCCTTCGCGCACCAGATCGGTCAGCCGGCCGGGGGTGGCGATCAGGATGTCGACGCCGGGCGCAACCTTCTTCACCTGGCTGAAACGCGAGACGCCGCCCAGCACCAGCGCGGTCGAGACATGCGCGCCCTTGGCGAGGATCTTGATGGTGTCCTCGATCTGCACGGCGAGCTCGCGCGTCGGCGCCAGGATGAGCGCCCGCGTCGTCTTCGGCCGGCGCTTGGTGCCGAGACCGATGATCTTCGAGAGGATCGGCAGCGCGAAGGCCGCGGTCTTGCCCGAACCGGTCTGGGCGATGCCGAAAATGTCGCGGCCTTCCATCTGCGGCGGGATCGCCTGCGTCTGGATCGGCTTCGGATCGGTGAAACCGGCGGCATGGGTTGCCTTGAGCAGCGCGCCCGAAATCCCAAGTGCTGCGAAACCGTTCAGTTCCGCTGTGTTTTCGTTGGTCAAAATAATCTTCTTTCACGCGGCCTTGTGGCCGCAAACATCAATGGCGGCAGGGCGCAACCTGCCGTCGGATAAATTGTCATGGAACGACAAGGCGGCGGACAATCGTCCGCGCGGCTGCGCTGTCGTGCCCGCAAGCATCATGCCTCGGGGCTTTTTCGCCAGCTTGCCGATCGACCATGGCCGATTTGCCGGAAAGAGGGAAAACAGACGCAACCAGTCTCATTCGTCGAGAAGGCCGGATATCCCGGCCCAAGCGCCTATGCCACCGCATATGGCTGAGTTCGTTCCGAAATGCAAGGGCTCCATATTGCAATGCAGCAAAACAGGGATGCTTGCGCTCCCCTGCCCGCGCGATTACCACAAATTGCTTATTGGTTTTGAGGACCGGCAATGAAGGACGTGCTGAAGGAACTCGAGCGCCGCCGCGAGATTGCCCGCATGGGCGGCGGCAAGGACCGCATTGAGGCGCAGCACAAGAAGGGCAAGCTCACCGCTCGCGAGCGCATCGAGATATTCCTCGACGAGGGCTCGTTCGAGGAATTCGATATGTATGTCGAGCACCGCTCGACCGATTTCGGCATGGAGAAGACCAAGATCGCCGGCGACGGCGTGGTCACCGGCTGGGGCACCGTCAACGGCCGCCCGGTCTATATCTTCGCCAAGGATTTTACCGTGTTCGGCGGCTCGCTTTCGGAAGCGCATGCCGAAAAGGTCATCAAGGTCCAGGAGATGGCGCTGCGCAATCGCGCGCCGATCATCGGCCTCTACGACGCCGGCGGCGCACGCATCCAGGAAGGCGTGGCCGCGCTTGGCGGCTATGCCGAGATATTCCAGCGCAATGTGCTGGCATCCGGCGTCATTCCGCAAATTTCGTTGATCATGGGTCCCTGCGCCGGCGGTGACGTCTACTCGCCCGCCATGACCGATTTCATCTTCATGGTGCGCGACACCTCCTACATGTTCGTCACCGGACCGGATGTGGTGAAGACGGTGACCAACGAGACGGTGACCGCGGAAAGCCTCGGCGGCGCAAGCGTGCACACCACCAAATCCTCCATCGCCGATGGCGCCTATGACAATGATGTCGAGGCGCTGCTGCAGATGCGCCGGCTGGTCGATCTTCTGCCGGCGTCGAACACAGCCGAGATTCCCGAGATCGAGTGCTACCAGTCGGTGACGGATCACGACCTGTCGCTCGACCGGCTGATCCCCGACAATGCGAACAAGCCCTACGACATCAAGGAGCTGATCCTGAAGGTCGCGGACGAAGGCGATTTCTTCGAGATCCAGCAGAGTTTTGCCAAGAACATCGTCACCGGCTTCGGCCGGGTCGAGGGCCGCACCGTGGGCTTCGTCGCCAACCAGCCGATGGTGCTGGCCGGCGTGCTCGATTCCGACGCCAGCCGCAAGGCCGCGCGCTTCGTGCGCTTCTGCGACTGTTTTTCCATCCCAATCGTCACCTTCGTCGACGTGCCAGGCTTCCTGCCGGGCACCGCGCAGGAATATGGCGGGCTGATCAAGCATGGCGCCAAGCTGCTTTTCGCCTATGCCGAGGCGACCGTGCCGAAGATCACCGTCATCACCCGCAAGGCCTATGGCGGCGCCTATGACGTGATGGCCTCGAAGCATCTGCGCGGCGACATGAACTATGCCTGGCCGACGGCGCAGATCGCGGTGATGGGCGCCAGGGGCGCGGTCGAGATCATCTATCGCAAGGATATCGGCGATCCCGAGAAAATTGCTGCCCATACAAAGACTTACGAGGATCGCTTCCTGTCGCCCTTCGTTGCAGCCGAACGCGGCTACGTCGACGAGGTGATCATGCCGCATTCGACCCGCCGCCGCGTCGCGCGAGCGCTGCGCATGCTGCGCAACAAGGACATGCAGAACCCCTGGAAGAAGCACGACAACATCCCGCTGTGACAAGCTGCACCGATAAGAAATGCGCATAACCCTTGCAGCCCAGAGCCTCATTCCAGCGAAGGGGTATGGCGGCACACAGCGTCAGGTCGAGTGGCTGATCACCGAACTGGTCAGGCTCGGGCACCATGTGGTCCTGATCGCCGCGCCGGGATCGTCGCATCCACTATGCGAGGTCAGGCATGCGATCAGCGATGCCGAGTGCCGGGCGGCGATTCCACGCGACACGCAGATCGTCAATCTCCACGCCTGGAAGGTAGAGGTCCCCTTTCCGACGCTCAACACCGAGCACGGTCATCTTCCGGATTATCCACGGCCGCAGCCCAACTGGAACTTTCTCAGCGCTCGCCATGCCGAGCTGCATGGCCGCAAGACCTTCGTCTACAATGGTTTTCCGGTGGACGCCTATCGCCTGGCACCGTCGAAGAACGACCATTTGTTTTTCATGGCGGCCATCGCGCGGGCCGGAAAGGGGCTGAACCGGGCGGTGGACCTGGCGAAGAAATTCGACTTCACCCTCGATATCGCCGGCGGCTCGCGCTGGAAGCTGCTCGGCCGCAGCAAGACACGTCGCGAGGGCGTGTTTTTCAAGAGCATTTCCGCCCGCTACCGCTTTCACGGCATGGTCGACGGCCAGGACAAATTGCGCCTGCTGGGTGAATCGAAGGCATTTCTCAACCCGATCTCCTGGGAGGAGCCGTTCGGCATGGCGCAGGTCGAGGCCATGCTGTGCGGCACGCCCGTGCTCACCACACCGCGCGGCGCGCTCGTCGAAACCGTCGATGCGGATACCGGCCGGTTCTTCGAGTCCGACGAGGAGTTCGGGCGCGGTTTTGCCGAGGCCGGAGGCCTGTCCGCGCAGCGATGCCGGCAGTCTGCGGCGGACAGATTCCCGATCGAGAAAACGGCAAAAGCCTATCTGGAACTCTATGCCCGCATCCTTGATGGCGAAGCGCTTCCGTGACAAATCACCGTCATGCTCGCCATTGGCAGCGGCTGTTCCAGATCAAAAAGGTAGCGCTTGTTGCGTCCCATCCTCGTCTTCTGCTTGCCGGCGATCGGTGATTTCATCCGTTGCCATTCGGCAATCCGGATACTTGCCGAGAAGTTCCCCGAGCATCCGATCGACGTCGCCACCTCGCCGCTCGCCGCGCCGCTGGCGCGGCTGATGCCGCATATCCGCAAGACCTGGATCGTTGAGAAGCACTGGAGGCCCGGGCTGAAAGAGCGCGCAGGTCTGGCGCGCGAAATCCGCAAGGAGAACTACCAGGCGGCCTATATGCTCACCAGCAGCACCAAGGCCGCGCTTGTGCCATGGCTGGCCGGCATACCGGAGCGTATCGGCTATCCGCGCGAATTCCAGTTCGGCATCATCAACCGCCTTCCCGCCGGCTGGCCGAAGAGCTTCGTGGCGTTCGGCCCGCGCAAGACGAGATTGTTCGAGCAAGTCTGCGCGATCGCGATGCTGGGCGAGAAGCCTGGCGATGACATGCGCCTGCCTGCGCCGCAAATGGCGGTTTCAGCCGAGGAACTTTCCGATTGGCGCGCCCGGCATGGAATCGATCCGGCGCGGCCGGCGCTGGCGCTCTACACCTCGGCTTTCAGCAATTTCCGTTCATGGCCGGCGGAGCGGTTTATCTCGGTAGCGCAGGATCACGCCCGGCGCGGCTGGTCGGTTTGGCTCATCGGCGGCCCGCGCGAACGCGAGGCCGCCGCCCAAATCCGGGCAGCGCTTCCGGAGGCGGTGGATTTCACATCGACACCGCAACTGACCGACGCCATATGCCAGATCGCCGCCTCGACTGCGTTTCTCGGCGTCGATGGCGGGCTCTGCCATGCGGCCGCGGCCTTGGGCGGACCATGCGTGCTTATCTTCGGATCGAACCGCTCCTATGAGACCGGACCGGTAAACGACCAGGTCCGCTATCTCGAGCCGCCGATTTCGACGCCGAGCTGGGTCCAGGACACACGCGGTGTCAGCGAGGAACGTGTTCTTGCCGCTTTGGCCGACGCCATGAGGGAGCCGCGCCCCAGGTAGGTTGCCTGACCTATTCCTCGGCTGCCGCGCCGAAGCCGGCGTCCATGCCGGCGCGCGGGCGGCGCCGCAATTTCATCGGACAGCGCTCTGCGCCAGTTCGCGGAGGACCGGCACCATCGCCAGCGGCAGGTCTTCGGCAATCAAGCCCGGTCCGAATCGGCTGCCGGCTTCGGCATGGATCCAGACTCCTGCGCAAGCCGCTTCGAAGGCCGGCATGCCTTGGGCAAGCAGGCCCGCGATGAGGCCCGCCAGCACGTCGCCTGAACCGGCGGTTGCGAGCCAAGGCGCGCCATTGCTGTTGATCCCGGCGCGGCCGTCCGGCGAGGCGATCACGCTGTCGGCGCCCTTGTAGACGATCACGGCGTTGGCGCGCCGCGCGGCTTCGCGCGCCTTGGCCAGCTTCGACAAGGCCTTGTCGGCGGCAATGTCGCCAAACAGCCTGCCGAACTCACCCTCATGCGGCGTCATGATCAACGCCGGCGCGTCCGGTCTGCCGGCCGCCTCGAATAGTGTCGAGGCCGCATTACGGAAAGACGTGATGCCGTCGGCGTCGAGCACGAGGCCCTCGACGCCGCCGTCCTGGCGGTTTTTGGCGAGCACGGCGAGCGTGAAATCGCGCGCCTTGTCGCCGATGCCAAAGCCGGGGCCGAGAACGAAGGCGGACGGCCGGCGATCGCCGATAAGGTCGTGCACGTCTTCGATCGCGTCGACCTTGCGCAGCATGATCGAGGTCAGATGCGCCGCGTTGACCTGCATGGCCTTCGCCGGCGACAGCACGGTGACGGCCCCTGCCCCGCTTCTTGCGGCCGCAAGCGCCGCGAGGCGCGCCGCACCCGTCGCGGATGGTCCGCCTGAAAAGACGCTTGCATGGCCGCGCCTGTACTTATGCGTGTCGACGGCCGGCGCGGGGAAGTTCGCGATCCAGAGCCCGGGCCTGTTCTCGAAGGCTCGCGGCGCGATCGCGTCGATGATCTCGTCACGAATGCCGATATCGGCCAACACGATCTCGCCGCAGCGCTCGCGGCCAGGCAGAAGCAGGTGCCCAGGCTTTTTTCGCGCGAAGGTCACCGTGAGCGCCGCGCGAAATGCCGAGCCGAGGATTTCGCCGCTTTCGCCGGAAACGCCCGAAGGCAGGTCGATCGCGACAACCGGCAGGTTCAGCCTGGTCACGGCGTCGACCGCGCCTTTGGCGTCGCCGGCGAGAGGCTTCGACAGGCCCGCGCCGTAGATCGCGTCGACAACCAGCGAGCCGGCTTCCGCGGCGAAAGCCGAAAGCGGGTGCTGCTCCAGAGCGCAATCAGCCGCCGCAAGCGCGGCGTCGCTGCCTGCCCGCGGTTTGCCCGATGTCCACAGGGCCACATCGACGCCGGCCTCGGCCAGCAGCCGCGCCACGACATAGCCGTCGCCGCCATTGTTGCCGGGACCGCACAGCACGTGCACTTTCTTCGCGCCAGGGTAGCGCGCCAGCACGGCGGCAGCGACTGCCTCGCCGGCACGTTGCATCAAGCGATAGCCGTCGAGCGGCCCGGCCGCGATCGTCAGTCTGTCGACCTCGGCCATTTCGGCCGGCGATAGAAGTTCATTGCGCATGGGATTGCCGATCTCCATGCGATCAAGCATTGTCCAGTTTTCGGTTCGAAGCAAACCAGCGCGATTGCGGCATTATCTTGCACATGCGGTCGCGTCCGAGAGGGTTCTGCTTGCAAGTTGCGCTGTCTGCCCATTTTTTGCGCAGACCTGAGGAGGGGCGATGTACAGGCTTTGGGCGTCCATGACGCACGCGATGCAGCGGATGACGCGAATTTGCATCCGTGTGCGGCATGGGCTCGAAAACGCCCCTCACCGCCTGCACTCCTCACGATTGGCACGCTTCGTGCTTGATGAAGGCGCAAGCGGGGCACACAACCCGTCTTCTTGGCAGTGGAGGCCACTTTTTACATGAAAAAGATCGAAGCGATCATCAAGCCATTCAAGCTGGACGAAGTGAAGGAAGCGCTTCAGGAGGCCGGACTGCAAGGCATCACCGTCACCGAAGCCAAGGGCTTCGGCCGCCAGAAGGGTCACACCGAGCTTTATCGCGGCGCCGAATATGTCGTCGATTTCCTGCCCAAGGTGAAGATCGAGGTGGTGCTCGGCGACGAGGCCGTGGAAGGCGCCATCGAGGCCATCCGCAAGGCGGCGCAGACCGGCCGCATTGGCGATGGAAAAATCTTCGTCTCCAACATAGAGGAAGTCGTGCGCATCCGCACCGGCGAGACCGGCATCGACGCCATCTGACCCTTCAATCCATTCCGGACGTCATCACACAGGGAAGAAATGACATGACGACAGCCAAAGACATCATGAAGCAGATCAAGGATAACGACGTGAAATTCGTCGACCTGCGCTTCACCGATCCGCGGGGCAAGCTGCAGCATGTGACGATGGATGTCGTCGAGGTCGAGGAGGACATGTTCGCCGATGGCGTCATGTTCGACGGCTCCTCGATCGCCGGCTGGAAGGCGATCAACGAGTCCGACATGGTGCTGATGCCCGACACCGATACCGTCCACATGGATCCGTTCTTCGCGCAGTCGACCATGGTCATCCTGTGCGACATCCTCGATCCGGTCTCGGGCGAGGCCTATAACCGCGATCCGCGCGGCACCGCCAAGAAGGCCGAAGCCTATATGAAGTCGGAAGGCATCGGCGACACGATCTATGTCGGCCCGGAGGCCGAGTTCTTCGTGTTCGACGACGTCAAGTACAAGGCCGATCCCTACAACACCGGCTTCCGGCTCGACTCGACCGAACTGCCCTCCAACGACGATACCGACTACGAGACCGGCAATCTTGGCCACCGCCCGCGCATCAAGGGCGGCTATTTCCCGGTGCCGCCGATCGATTCTTGCCAGGACATGCGCTCCGAGATGCTGACCGTGCTCGCCGAGATGGGCGTGCGGGTCGAAAAGCATCATCATGAGGTCGCCGCCGCGCAGCACGAGCTCGGCATCAAGTTCGACACGCTGGTGCGCAACGCCGACAAGATGCTGATCTACAAATATGTCGTGCATCAGGTCGCCAACGCCTACGGCAAAACGGCCACCTTCATGCCGAAGCCGGTGTTCGGCGACAACGGCTCGGGCATGCATGTGCACCAGTCGATCTGGAAGGGCGGCAAGCCGACCTTCGCCGGCAACGAATATGCCGGCCTGTCGGAGAGCTGCCTCTATTACATCGGCGGCATCATCAAGCACGCCAAGGCGATCAACGCCTTCACCAATCCGCTCACCAACTCCTACAAGCGTCTGGTGCCGGGCTATGAGGCACCGGTGCTGCTCGCCTATTCGGCGCGCAATCGTTCGGCTTCCTGCCGCATTCCGTTCGGCTCGTCGCCGAAGTCGAAGCGCGTCGAGGTCCGCTTCCCCGACCCGGGCGCGAACCCCTATCTCGGCTTCGCCGCCATGCTGATGGCCGGCCTCGACGGCATCAAGAACAAGATCCATCCGGGACAGCCGATGGACAAGGATCTTTACGACCTGCCGCCGAAGGAACTGAAGAAGATCCCGACCGTCTGCGGCTCGCTGCGCGAAGCGCTGCAGAGCCTCGACAAGGACCGCGGCTTCCTGAAGGCCGGCGGCGTCTTCGACGATGACCAGATCGACTCTTATATCGAACTCAAGATGGCCGAGGTCATGCGCTTCGAAATGACCCCGCATCCGGTCGAGTACGACATGTACTATTCGGTCTAAGCTGCTACATTTTCGAAAAAAGAGCCCCGGCAAAAAATTTGCCGGGGTTCTTTTTTGGCCACATGCATGGAAGCCGCAATCGGCCTGGCGCGATGTTCACGAAAAAAGCCCCGGTGGTCTTTTTCCACCGGGGCTTTTTCGTCGAGAGGCTGACTGCGGACCGCAGCTCGCGCCGATAAGGGATCAGGCGGCCGCCGAGACCTTCGCGTCGGTCGAAACCTGCGAGATCGTCTTCAGCACCTGCGAGGCGATCTGGTAGGGGTCGCCCTGCGAGTTCGGGCGACGGTCTTCCAGGTAGCCCTTGTAGTCGTTCTTGACGAAGGAGTGCGGCACGCGGATCGAAGCGCCCCGGTCGGCGACGCCGTAGGAGAACTTGTTCCACGGCGCGGTCTCATGCTTGCCGGTCAGGCGCTTGTCGTTGTCCGGACCGTAGACGGCGATGTGATCCATCAGGTTCTTCTCGAACTGCGCCATCAGCGCCTCGAAATAAGCCTTGCCGCCAACTTCACGCATGTACTTGGTCGAGAAATTGCAGTGCATGCCCGAGCCGTTCCAGTCCGTGTCGCCGAGCGGCTTGCAGTGGAACTCGATGTCGATGCCATATTTTTCGGTCAGGCGCAGCAGCAGGTAGCGCGCCATCCAGATCTGGTCGGCGGCCTTCTTGGAGCCCTTGCCGAAAATCTGGAATTCCCACTGGCCTTTGGCCACTTCGGCATTGATGCCTTCATGGTTGATGCCGGCGGCGAGGCAGAGGTCAAGATGCTCCTCGACGATCTGGCGGGCGACGTCGCCGACATTCTTGTAGCCGACGCCGGTGTAATACGGGCCCTGCGGGGCCGGATAGCCGCTCTCGGGGAAGCCGAGGGGGCGGCCGTCCTTGTAGAAGAAATATTCCTGCTCGAAGCCGAACCAAGCGTCCTCGTCGTCGAGGATGGTGGCGCGGCTGTTCGATTCATGCGGGGTAACGCCATCGGGCATCATGACTTCGCACATGACCAGGATGCCGTTGGTGCGGGCCGGATCCGGATAAAGCGCAACCGGCTTCAGCACGCAATCGGAGCTGCGGCCCTCAGCCTGGTTCGTGGAGGAACCATCGAAGCCCCATAGCGGCAGCTGCTCGAGCGTCGGGAACTCGGCAAACTCCTTGATCTGGGTCTTGCCGCGCAGATTGGGGGTCGGGGTGTAGCCGTCGAGCCAGATGTACTCGAGCTTGTATTTGGTCATTCCAGTGCCTCTCGTTGCTTGATCACCGCCAAACGGTGGCGACGCTCGGCCGGCTGGAGCCGGCCTGCCGACGGTTAAAAAGCAATTCGTATGCCACTCGGCCTCCACCGGGTGCGGCAAAATGGTCATGGCAACGCGTTGATTTTGTTGAGCCGCTTCAGCAATGCGCCTGGATCGTTCAGGCGCCAATTTTGCTTATAAAATAGGCAATTACTGATCTTTTTGTAAGCATATTGCCTAAAGGAATCGCAGGACATATTTTGATGGGAAAGTGAATCGGTATGCTCCTGAAAAGACGAGGAGGTCGGCAATGCAAGTCACGCCATCGCGACCGTCGGCAAAAATCCTGCTGTTCCCGCTTGCAGCACGCAAGTCTGCCTCAAATTTAGGCGCCAAGGCCAAATTCGCGGCAGAACTTGCAGCACTTCGCGGCGAGCACGCCGATTTCGACGGCTGGTACCACGAGGCGGCGATCGAGGAAGAGAACCAGCAGCGCAAGAGCTGATCACCACTTTCCAGTCCGACACGCGAAAAGCCCGGCGCGATCACTCGCGCCGGGCTTTTTGATTACAGAAGGCTCGATCGGCTACTGCTTGGCGTGCAGGTCTGTGCCGAGCGTATCCCTGACGAAGATCATGCCGATGATGAGCGACATTGCCGCGATGATCACCGGGTACCAGAGACCGTAGTAGATATCGCCCTTATAGGCGCTGAGGGCGAACACCGTCGCCGGCAGCAGACCGCCGAACCAGCCATTGCCGATGTGGTAAGGCAGCGACATGCCGGTGTAGCGGATGCGGGTCGGGAACATCTCGACCAGGATCGCGGCGATCGGCCCATAGACCATGGTGACGAACAGCACCAGGATGAACAGGATGCCGATCGTGAGCGGCCAGTTGATGGCTGCCGGATCGGCAGTCATGGCGAACGGACCGCCGCCCGGGATGGTGTAGACGGTAACTTCCGGCGCGCCGGCAGCCTCCTCCTTGGTCAGCAGCTTGTCGGCGATCGCCTTGTCGGTCGGAACCGTCGCCTTTTCGCCGCCGCGGATGGCCGCGGCATCGAGCTTGAGTTCGGGATTGGCCGCGATGAAGGCGTCGAGCTTCTGGTCCGGAACCTTGGCTGCTGCGCGCTTCAGCGGGTAGCCGCCGTCCTGCAGTGACATGTTCACCGCTTTCTGGAAGGCCGCCTCCTTGGCCTTGGCCTGATCGCCAGCGGCAACGGCGTCATAGGACGGTACCGTCTCATTGCCGATCTTGACCGTGGCAGCGGTGCCGGGTGCCGCCGTCGCAACGACGTCGTAAGGCACTGAGTTCTTGGTCAGGAATGACGTCGCGATATCACAGGATGTCGTGAACTTCGCCGTGCCGACAGGATTGAACTGGAACTTGCAGTCGCCGGGCGCCGCCGTCACTGTCGCGCGGGTGTTCTGCTGCGCGGTGGCCAGAGCCGGATTGGCGGCCCAGGTAAGCGCCTTGAACAGCGGGAAGGTACAGACGATACCCAACGCGAGCCCGGCCATGATGATGGGCTTGCGGCCGATCTTGTCCGACAGCCAGCCAAACACGACGAAGAAGATCGAGCCGACGGCAAGCGCGATGGCGATCATGACGTTGACCGACCATGCGTCGACCTTCAGCACGTTCTGCAGGAAGAACAGGGCGTAAAACTGCCCGTTGTACCAGATCACGGCCTGGCCGGCGGTGAGGCCGAGCAGCGCCAGAAGGGCGATCTTGGCGTTCTTCCACTGACCGAAAGCTTCCGTTAACGGCGCCTTCGAGCCCTTGCCTTCCTCCTTCATGCGCTGGAAGGTCGGCGACTCCGAAAGCGACAGCCGGATCCAGATCGAGATGGCGAGCAGTAAGAACGAGACGATGAAGGGGATGCGCCAACCCCAATTCGCGTACGTCTCCTTGCTGAGCGAGCCCTGGACGATCAGGATGACGATCAGCGACAGGAACAGGCCGAGCGTCGCCGTGGTCTGGATCCAGGACGTGTAGTAGCCGCGTCGGTCGTCCGGCGCGTGTTCGGCGACATAGGTCGCGGCACCGCCATACTCGCCGCCAAGCGCAAGGCCCTGCAGCATGCGCAGCCCGATCAGGATCACGGGCGCCGCAATGCCCCAACTGGCATAACCGGGCAGCAGGCCGACCAGGAAGGTGGACAGGCCCATGATCGTCATGGTTACGAGGAAGGTGTATTTGCGGCCGACGAGATCGCCGATCCGGCCGAACACGAGCGCGCCGAACGGACGGACAAGGAATCCGGCGGCAAAAGCCAGCAGCGCGAATATATTGCGCGTCGCCTCCGGGATCGCCGGGCTGAAGAAGGTCGAGCCTATGAAGGCTGCCAGCGAGCCGTAGAGATAAAAATCATACCATTCGAAAACGGTACCGAGCGAGGAGGCGAAGATGACTTTCTTCTCCTCCCGCGTCATGCCGCGGCTGGTTCCGCCGGCGGTCGAAGCCATTGCCATTTATATATCCTCCCGTGAGATCCCGTCTGTCCTCGATGGCTGCGCGCCACCGTCCGCGCTCCTCCGAACGCGGACTCAAAACGCAGCCAACGAAGGAAAAATGACAGAAAGGGCGGGCGAAAGGCACCGCGACGATGGGATTATGACTTTGGTATTAGGTGCGCTGCGAAAGCTGCGCGACACTTGGAGTGGCTCAGCTTTGCGCAATTCTTGAGCAGAAGGCCGCTGCCCACCTCCTGGGATTGCTTTAGCCTTGCAGCGCCTCGAGCAGGCTGACCGCCGCCATCATGTCGCGCTTGCGGGCCGAGCGACGCGCCACCGCCTCGGCATCCTGGCCCCAATGCTCGATCTGCCAGTCCTCGTCGACATGGGCCGCCGTCCAAGCTTCCTCGGCGTCGATCTCGCCGAAATCGACGGCTAAAGCCAGCAGCGCCGAACCGGTCAGCGCCGTCATGACATGGATGGCGGCCAGCCGCATCGGCTCGGAGCGTTGGCCAAGATGCGCGCCGAGGACGGCGATGGTTTCGCGCGGCTGCTCGACATGGATGACGCCTTCGGCAAGATTGAAGCGCGCGCCGAGGCTGCTGCGTGCCCAGTCGAGCACCGGATCCCAGAGTCTGTTCTGGCGATCGACCAGTCCCTGCGGACCGTCGGCCCGGTAGCATAAAAGATCGGACGAGGCGAAGCGCAGCACGTCTTCCAGCACCGCCTGCGGATCGGAGGCGACGCCGTCAATGGCGGTGTTGACGAGGCGCATGACGGGCATCGTCACGGGATCGATGACCTCGGTTTGCGCGCTGAATTCATCGGCCACAAGTGCGGCAGCCTTTTCGGTCGGCAGCACCATCATGGCCTTGCCCGGCGTGCGCACCGGCCGTCCGTCAAGATGGATGGCAAAACCGTTCTCGACGGGAGCCACCGAAACGGCCTTGTAGAAACGCTTCGGCAGCGGCGTCTTCATCTGGATCTGGGCGCGGCGCACGGGATCGGGATCGGACAGCAATTTTCCGGCTTCGAGGTCTTCGAGGATTTCGCGCATGCCGAACTCCTTAAAGCAATTCCAGGAAAAATGTGAAGCGGTTTTCCGTCCGGAATTGCGTCAAAACAAAGAGATAGAGCAGCTTGCCGTTCGGCGAGCTGATCTACGGTGTTGGCTGCCTGCGCGCCGGCCGGTTGACGATGATCAGGCCGGCGGCAATCAGGCCGAGCGCCAGGATTATCCTGGCCGTCGGCGGCTCGCCCAACAGCACCGCGCCGCACAGAACGCCGAACACCGGCGACAGGAAAGCGAAGCTCGACAGACCGGCCGCCGGATAGCGCGTGAGCAGCCAGAACCACAACACATAGGTGAAGGCGACGATATAGAAAGACTGGAACAGCAGCGCCAGTGTCGGCAAAGCGGCAACCGCGCGGATCGGCGGACCGGCGAAAGGCATCACCAGGAGACCAACGACGGCGGCGCCGGCCAGCTGATAGAGCAGCAGCTTCTCCGCACTCGTCTCGACCAGCTTCGATCGCTTGATGACGATGCTGGTCGCCGCCCAGAGAATGCCCGAGCCGAGACTGAGCAGATCGCCTGTCAGTTTCGCGTCGCTGCCGGCAGTAATGCCGTCGGAGAAAACCGCCGCCAGGCCGCAGAAGGCGAGAACAAGCCCGCCGAGCTTGCGCGCGTTGATGCGCTCGCCAAGCAGGAAGTGTCCGCCGACCAGCACCCAGAACGGCATGGTGTTGACCAGGAGCGTGTTGCGGGCAACGGTCGTATATTCGAGCCCGATATAGAGGCAGAGGAACTCGATGCCGAAGAGCACGCCGACGACGATGCCGGCGGCCAGCGTCCCGTCCGCTTCGAAGAGCTTGATGCCGCGCAGCCGGCACCAGGCGAACACGCAAGCTCCCCCGATGAGCGAACGTGCGATCGAGACGAAAACAGGGTCGTAGCCAGCGTATGAGACCTTGGCGGCGACGTAATTCAGGCCCCAGGAAAAGGTCAGCCCGACCATGATGACCGCCGCGGCCATGTCGACCGCATCGCGGCGATCCAGCGCGGGGGCGACAGCCAAGTCAGTCCTCCGCGCTCTGGTCGTCGAAGCCGATCAGGTTCCAGCTCTGGCGCATATGCGGCGGCATAGGCGCCGTCACGTCGATTACACCCTGGTCGGGATGCGGGATAATGATGCGGCGCGCATGCAGGTGCAGGCGGTTCTGGATGCCGCCCGGGAAATCCCAGTTGATATCGGCCTCGAAATATTTGGGGTCGCCAATGATCGGGCAACCTATGTAGGCGGCGTGAACGCGAAGCTGGTGAGTGCGGCCGGTATAGGGCTCCATCTCCAGCCAGGTCATCGTCTGCGCCGCCTGCTCGATGACACGGTAATAGGAGACGGCGTGGTCGGCGCCCTTCTCTCCATGCGCGGCCACGCGCACGCGGTCGCCATCCTCCGTCGGCTCCTTGATCAGCCAGGTCGAGATCTTGTCCTCGCGCTTGGGCGGCACGCCCTTGACCAGCGCCCAGTAGGTTTTCTTGGTTTCGCGCGCGCGGAACGCTTCCGAAAGCTTCATCGCTGCAAGACGGGTGCGGGCAACCACCAGCACGCCGGACGTGTCGCGGTCGAGGCGGTGGACGAGGCGGGGCTTCTCGCCCTTCTGGTTGCGCCAGGCTTCCAGCATGTCGTCGACATTGCGGGTAACGCCGGAGCCGCCCTGCACGGCGAGGCCGGCGGGCTTGTTGAAGACGAAGACTTTCGGATCCTCGTGCAGAAGCATCTTGGCGAGCACATCGGCATCGCCTTGATTGCGGATCGAGTGGCCGGTGAGTGGAGCATCGCCCTTCTTGTCGACGTCGAGCGGCGGAACGCGGACCGACTGGCCGGGCTCGACGCGCGTGTCGGCCTTCACTCGGCCGCCGTCGACGCGGATCTGCCCCGAACGCAACAGCTTTTGCAGGTGGCCAAAGCCGAGGCCCGGGTAATGGACCTTGAACCAGCGGTCGAGCCGCATGCCCGCCTCGCCGGCCTCAATCGTGATCTGTTCAACACCTGCCATGACTACGCTTTTCCGTTTGAAAGCGGGGCCATAGCACTAAGGCGAGCATGTTGCGAGCCAAAGACCCAACAAAGCGCGACGATTACCCCAAGCGGAGCCACGCGAGGCTCGGCCGCACGCCGGCCGAACTTGCGATTGAAGAAGCGCCGTGATCAGTTCGCGGCGGCCTTCGGCTTGGACGAGCCGATCATCTTCCAGTTCTTGTAGAAGATGGAGTTGATGCGCTCCACGCTGACCGAGACGATGGCGAGAAGGCCCGCGATCAGTTTTGGGAACGGAGATGGGCGGATGATGTCGACGAAGACGCAATAGCGGCGGCCGTCATATTCGTTGACGGAGCGGTGGAACAGCGTGTCGTCGAAGATGAACAAGGGATTGTCGTACCAGTAGTTCTTCTTGCTGCCGCACTGGACGAAGATCTCCGCCTGCACGGGAATCAGATTGTAGAGGATGCGCAGGCTGAGCCGGAGCGGGCCGAAATGCCAGGACGTGGATTCGCGTTTGCTGAAAACGGATACCGCGATCGTCTTGATGTATTTGTAATCCCTGTTGAATTCGGGAACGTTCTCGATCTTGTGCTTGCCGTACCACTGGTAGACATACATGCCGCGTCGGCCGGCGCCGAAATTGGCGTCGATGTCGGCGATGATCTCGTCCTTGCGCGCCTTGAAGACGCTCAGCACCTCATTGATCTCGCGCTGATAGTCCTCGGGGAACTGCTCGGGCTTCCAGACGCCGGGATTGCGGTAGCAGAGAAGGTCGACGATCAGGTTGAACGGCGACAACAGCCAGGTGAACAGGCCGTTGCCGAGGAAGTAACGCTCGAACAGGTTCCGGTCCTTCTGGTCGTTGCGCATGACATCGATCAGGCCGCAGACGACCCAGATGGCGGCCAGGATCGGTATGAAATAGAAGGCGAGCGCGAGAACTACGACGGCGATGGCGGCCTTGCGGAGCGTCTTGACGGTTTGCTTTGTCATTGTCATTCGCGCGGGAGCGCGATCCTGTTCCATGGGACAAAATCACGGCGACCCCCGCCAGCCGTGCGTCTTGATAGGATTTTTTGTTTCCCGGCACAATGCCGCAGCAGGTGTGGTCCACCATGGCGTGGCTCGGCGACGAAGCGTGCCGACCGGGGCCGCGGAACTCAGTTGTTCCGTTCGCTGCGCAGCTTTGCCCAGTATTCCAGTCGCTTGCGGATATCGCGCTCGAAACCGCGTTCCGGCGGATCGTAGAAAGTGTGCCGGCCCATCTTCTCCGGAAAATAGTCCTGGCCTGAAAACGCGTCCGGCTCGTCATGGTCGTAGCGATAGCCGGCGCCGTAATCCTCCTGCTTCATCAGCTTGGTCGGCGCATTGAGAATGTGCTTGGGCGGCAGCAGCGAGCCGAACTCCTTGGCCGCCGCGGTCGCAGCCTTGAAGGCTGTGTAGACAGCGTTCGATTTCGGCGCCGTGGCCAGATAGACGGCGGCCTGGGCGAAGGCGAGCTCGCCCTCGGGCGAGCCAAGATAGTCATAGGCGTCCTTGGCCGCATTGGCGACGACAAGCGCCTGAGGATCGGCGAGCCCGATATCCTCTATCGCCATACGCACCAGCCGGCGGCCAAGATAGAGCGGATCCTCGCCGGCATCGAACATGCGGGCAAGATAATAGAGCGCCGCATCCGGATCGGAACCGCGCACCGATTTGTGCAGCGCCGAGATCAGATTGTAATGGCCGTCCTGGCCCTTGTCGTAGATCGGCGCGCGGCGCTGGATGACGCGTTGCAGGCCTTCCGGGCCGAACACCTCGCCCTTCTTTGCGGCGCGCCAGACTTCCTCCGCCAGCGTCAGCGAGGCGCGGCCGTCGCCATCCGCCATGCGGATCAGCATCGCGCGCGCCTCTTCGTCGAGCGGCAGCGCCCTGCCCTCGGTTTCTTCCGCCCGGGCCAGAAGCTTGGCGATGCTTTCCTCGCCCAGCGAACGGAACACCAACACACGCGCTCGCGACAGAAGTGCTGCATTGAGCTCAAAGGACGGGTTCTCCGTGGTGGCGCCGACCAGCACCACGGTGCCGTCTTCCATCACCGGCAAAAAACCGTCCTGCTGGGCGCGGTTGAAGCGATGGATCTCGTCGACGAAGAGCAGCGTCTGGCGGCCATTGGCGCGCCTGAGCTTCGCCGCCTCGAACACTTTCTTGAGGTCCGCGACACCGGAAAACACGGCAGATATCTGCTCGAAGGCAAGATTGGTCTCGCCGGCGAGCAGCCGCGCCACCGTCGTCTTGCCGGTGCCGGGCGGACCCCAGAAGATCATCGAGCCGAGCGAACCGGAATCGATTAGCCTGGTCAGCGCTCCGTCCGGGCCGGTCAGATGCTCCTGGCCGACGACCTCGCCGAGGTTTTTCGGGCGCAGCCGATCGGCCAGCGGCCGCCCGGGCGGCGCCTTTTCCGGCTCATCGGAACTGAACAGATCGGCCATGCAAGTCTTTTGGTTGAAACGCGATTCCGCTCTTTTAAGAGCATGATCTTGTCCGAACACCGGTTCCCGCTTTTTGCTATGCGGACCTTCAGTTCGGGATCATGCTCTAAATGGGCAGATCGCCTCAGTAACGCAACACCTGGCGCAGTATCTGCCCGCCGCGCTCGACGGTAAAGCGCCACCAGCGCGTGTCCTGCTGGGCAACCTGCGCCAGCGTTGCCGCGGTCTCGATGGTGGTGCCGTTCACCTCGCGTACGATATCGCCCGGCTGGAAGCCGAAATCGGCGGCCGGCGAATCGCGGCTGATATCAATCACGGTGACGCCCTTGAGATCGGTGCGCAGGCCAAGCCGCTGGGCAAGTCTGGGCGAAAGCTCCGCGACCTTGGCGCCGGAAAAGGGACTGCGGCCACGCAGAGTGACCTCACTGGGCTTGGCGCCTTCCGGCGCGCGCTCCAGCGGGATTTCCAGCGTCGCCTGCTGCCCCTTGCTCAGCACGGCGAACGTCGCCTTGGTTCCGATCGACAGCGTCGCCATGCGGTAGTCGAGCGCCTCGATGCCTTCGACCGGCGTGTTGTTGAGCGACAGGATGACGTCGCCGGGCTTCAGACCAACCTTGCCGGCAGGCCCCGCCGCGTCCACGGACGACACCAGGGCGCCGGTCGGCTTCTCCATGCCGAGCGATTCCGCGATCTGCGGGGTCACCATTTCGAATTCTGCGCCGATATAGGGACGCTCGAAGAAGTCCAACCCGGCCTTGGCGGCGTCGGCGAAGGCGCGCACCATGTTCGAGGGGATGGCGAAGCCAATGCCGATCGAGCCGCCGCTGCGGCTGTAGATCGCCGTGTTGATGCCGACCAGCTGACCGCCCATGTTGATCAGCGCGCCGCCCGAATTGCCGGGATTGATGGCCGCATCGGTCTGGATGAAATAGCCCGAATCCGAAACGCCGATATGGCTGCGTGCAAGCGCCGAGACGATGCCGCTGGTGGTGGTCTGGCCGACGCCGAACGGATTGCCGATGGCGAGCACCAGGTCGCCGACCTCGAGCGCGTCGGAATCACCGATGGCAATCACCGGAAACGGCTTGTCGGCCGAGATCTTGAGCACGGCGAGATCGAGCGTCTCGTCCTTGAGCATGACCTTGGACGTGAATTCGCGTCCGTCGGCGGTCGCGACCTTCACCTCGTCGGCATCTTTGATGACATGGAAGTTGGTGACGATGACGCCGCTCGGATCGACAAGCACGCCGGAGCCCAGCGAGGACTGCGCGCGCGGCTGGGCGCGGCCGAAGAACTCCTCGAAGAAGGGGTCGCCCTCGAAAGGCGACGTCACCTTGGCGGTCTGCGAGGCATAGACATTGACGACGGCCGGGGCCGTCTGCTTGACCAGCGGCGCAAAGGAGAGTTGCACCTCCTCGCGGCCGAACGGCACGCGCTTGTCAGGTCCGGACGTGCCGTTCTCGCCTTCGACGCCATGCAGCAGGTCCGTCAGCACATCGGAGAGGCCCGGATCGGCCGGCTTGGCGGCGTTCTCGGCAAAAGCCTGTCTTGCGGCCGGTGCCGCGGCGAAGACGGCCAGCGCGGCAACAAGAAACACTCGTTTGAGGTGCATTTTCGAATCCCTCCAGATCGGGCGCCATTGTCTCGACGAATGTGCAGAATGAAAGGCTAATGCACACAAATGCGACACTTGTCGCGCAAAAGCTTGAGCCTAGGCGTGAAATTCCGCTCACTCGGCTCAAACCTGCTCCAAATGCAAAAAGGGGCCCGTAGGCCCCTCGAAGTCATTGGCGAAACAGCGACCTCAGGCGGCCGCGTTTTCCTCATTGGCGCCTTCCGCCTCGATACGGGCGCGGTCGGCGGCGCCCTTGGCCGAGGTGTCGCGGTCGACGAATTCGATGACCGCCATCGCGGCGTTGTCGCCCTTGCGGAAACCCGCCTTCATGATGCGCAGATAGCCACCGTTGCGTTGCGCGTAACGCGGCGCAAGCGTGTCGAACAGGCGCTTCACGACCGACTCGTTGCCGATCTGGGCGATGACCTGACGACGGGCGTGCAGGTCGCCGCGCTTGCCGAGCGTGACGAGCTTCTCGACGATCGGACGCAGGTCCTTCGCCTTCGGCAGAGTGGTGACGATCTGCTCATGCTCGATCAGAGACACGGCGAGATTGGCGAACATCGACTTGCGGTGGCTTACGCTGCGGGCGAAGCGACGGCCTTTGAAACCGTGGCGCATGGCTCTTTTCCTTCTTCAGTTGTTCAAGAGGCCACGGCCTCTGATGGTTTTCCGCATGACCGTCGGACCGAGCGGCTCTCGCCGCCGATCCTTGGAATTCATGCTCAATATTGGTCTTCGTAACGCTTGGCGAGATCTTCGATGTTTTCCGGTGGCCAGTCCGGCACTTCCATGCCGAGATGCAGGCCCATGGCCGCCAGCACTTCCTTGATCTCGTTCAGCGACTTGCGGCCGAAGTTCGGGGTGCGCAGCATCTCGGCTTCGGTCTTCTGGATCAGGTCGCCGATATAGACGATGTTGTCGTTCTTCAGGCAGTTGGCCGAACGCACCGAAAGCTCGAGCTCGTCGACCTTCTTGAGCAGCGCCGGGTTGAAGGCGAGCTCGGTGACGGCTTCGGCGGCGACTTCCTTCTGCGGCTCGTCGAAATTGACGAACAGCGCGAGCTGGTCCTGCAGGATGCGGGCGGCGAACGCGACCGCGTCCTCGCCCGAGATCGAGCCGTTGGTCTCGATGGTCATGGTCAGCTTGTCATAGTCGAGCACTTGGCCCTCGCGGGTGTTCTCGACCTTGTAGGAGACCTTCTTGACCGGCGAGTAGAGGCTGTCGACCGGGATCAGGCCGATCGGTGCGTCCTCGGCGCGGTTGCGCTCTGCCGGGACATAGCCCTTGCCGGTGTCGACGGTGAACTCCATGCGGATCTCGGCGCCCTCGTCCAGCGTGCAGATGACGTGGTCGGGGTTGAGGATCTCGACGTCGCCCACGGTCTGGATGTCGCCGGCGAGCACGGCGCCCGGCCCTTGCTTGCGCACGACCATGCGCTTGGGACCATCGCCTTCCATACGGATGGCGATTTCCTTGATGTTGAGCACGATGTCGGTCACGTCCTCGCGCACGCCGGCGATGGACGAGAATTCATGCAGCACGCCGTCGATCTGCACGGCGGTGACAGCCGCGCCGCGCAGCGAAGACAGAAGCACGCGCCGCAGCGCGTTGCCAAGCGTGAGGCCAAAGCCGCGCTCGAGCGGCTCGGCCACTAGCGTGGTCAGCGTCTTCTTCTTCGACGAGAACTCGATCTTGTTCGGCTTGATCAGTTCCTGCCAGTTTTTCTGGATCATAAATATCTTCCTTCCTTTGCCCCGCCACCATCCAATCGTGGCGGGCGACACGGAAAACCGCGGAGGAACGCCGTGGCGTTCGCGCGGCGTTTAAAAAATCAGACGCGGCGCTTCTTGCGCGGACGGCAGCCATTGTGCGGGATCGGCGTCACGTCGCGGATCGAGGTGATGGTGAAGCCTGCGGCCTGTAGCGCGCGAAGGGCCGATTCACGGCCGGAGCCGGGTCCGCAGACCTCGACCTCGAGCATGCGCATGCCGTGTTCCTGCGCCTTCTTGGCGACGTCCTCGGCAGCCATCTGGGCAGCGAACGGGGTCGACTTGCGCGAACCCTTGAAGCCCTGCGCACCGGCCGACGACCAGGCAATCGAATTGCCCTGCGCGTCGGTGATGGTGATCATGGTGTTGTTAAAGGTCGAATTGACGTGGGCAACGCCCGACGAGATGTTCTTGCGTTCGCGACGGCGAACACGAGCGGCTTCCTTGGCCATGGTAGTCCTTTCAGTTGATCTCTACACCGCCGTAATGCCAGCGGCTCCACCTTGGAAAAGCGAGTAGTGAGTAGGGAATAGCGAATAGGGTCCCCTACTCGCTAACGGCTACTCGCTATTCGCTCAATTACTTCTTCTTGCCGGCGATCGCCTTGGCCGGGCCCTTGCGGGTGCGCGCATTGGTGTGCGTGCGCTGGCCACGGACCGGCAGCGAGCGGCGGTGACGCAGGCCGCGGTAGCAGCCGAGGTCCATGAGCCGCTTGATGTTCATCGAGACTTCGCGGCGCAGGTCGCCTTCGACCTGGTAGTCGCGGTCGATCGTCTCGCGGATCTGCAGCACTTCCGCGTCGGTCAGCTGGTTGACGCGGCGGTCCGCCGGGATGCCGACCTTGTCGACGATCTCCTGGGCAAACTTCTTGCCGATGCCGTGAATGTACTGAAGCGCAATGACGACGCGCTTGTTGGTCGGAATATTGACGCCGGCTATACGAGCCATTTTCTTCTCTTTCTCCATGTGGGCCGGGCATGCCCGGCGCTGTCGAAGTTGCCCCGCGTCCGGTGGAGGCCGGCCCTTGCGGGAGTTTCCTGGTTCAAAGCGGATGCCTTGCCCGCAAGGGCAAGCAAAGTCCATGCCTGATAGGAAGACGGGCCGCCATACCCCAACGGCCCCCTCCAGTCAAGCGCAATCGTCAATTGCCGCCAAGCGCAATCTTCAATTGTCGGCCCGGCCTACTTCGCCGCGGCCGCGAGCACCTTGCCGATCTCGGCTGTCACGGCATCGATACTGGCCATGCCGTCGACGGTCTTGAGCTTGCCTTTGGCGTAGTAGTAGCCGGTCAGCGGCGCCGTCTTCTTGTAGTATTCGCGCAGGCGTTCCTCAAACACCTCCGGATTGTCGTCCTTGCGCACCGGCTGGCCGGCAGCCTTGGCGTCCTCGGCGCGTTTGACGATTCGGCCAACCAGCGCCTTGTCGTCGACGACCAGCTCGATGACGGTGTCGAGCGCAATGCCGCGCTCGGCAAGCATCGCCTCGACCGCGTCCGCCTGGACCAGCGTGCGCGGATAGCCATCGAGGATGAAGCCCTTGGCGCAATCCGACTGATCGATGCGTTCGGCGACGATGGCGTTGACGATCGCATCCGAAACCAGCTCACCCGCATCCATCACCGCCTTGGCGCGCTTGCCGACCTCGGTTCCGGCCTGGACGGCGGCACGCAGCATGTCGCCCGTCGAGAGCTGCGGGATGCCGTATTCTTCTACCAGTCTTTGTGCTTGCGTCCCCTTGCCCGCTCCTGGCGGCCCAAGCAATATCAGCCTCATCTGCTCCTCTTACCCCCGCGCAACTTCGACTTCTTGATCAGGCCCTCATACTGGTGCGCGATCAGGTGGCCCTGAATCTGCGCCACCGTGTCGAGCGTGACACTGACCACGATCAGAAGCGATGTGCCACCGAGATAGAAAGGTACGCCAGTCGCCGAAATCAGGAACTCCGGCAGCAGACAGACCAGCACCAGGTAAATGGCGCCGACGACGGTGATACGCGTCAGAACATAGTCGATATAGTCGGCCGTGCGCTCACCCGGACGATAGCCCGGGATGAAGCCGGAATGCTTCTTGAGCTGGTCGGCCGTGTCCTTCGGATTGAAGACGATCGCCGTGTAGAAGAAGGCGAAGAAGACGATCATTCCTGCGTAGAAGATCATGTAGAGCGGCTGGCCGTGGCCGAGCGAGGCCAGGATCGTGCTTGCCCAGGCCGGCATGTTGGTCGCCTGCGAGAAGCCCGCGACGGTAGCCGGCAGAAGCAGCAGCGAGGACGCGAAGATCGGCGGGATGACGCCCGAGGTGTTGAGCTTCAGCGGCAAATGCGAGGTATCGCCCTGGAACATGCGGTTGCCGACCTGGCGCTTCGGATACTGGATGAGCAGGCGGCGCTGCGCGCGCTCGAAGAAGACGATGAGCGCAATGACGATAATGGCCAGAACGATGATCGCGAGGATGAGGCCCGTCGACAGCGCGCCGGTGCGGCCGAGCTCCAGCGTGCCGGAGATCGCCCGCGGCAGGCCGGCGACGATGCCGGAGAAGATGATCAGCGAAATGCCGTTGCCGATGCCGCGCGCCGTGATCTGCTCGCCGAGCCACATCAGGAACATGGTGCCGCCGACCAGCGTGACGACGGTCGAGATGCGGAAGAACATGCCGGGATCGTTGACGATGCCGTTGCCGCCTTCGAGGCCGATCGAAATGCCATAGGCCTGGATCAGCGCCAGAAGCACTGTGCCGTAGCGCGTGTACTGGTTGATGATCTTGCGGCCCTGCTCGCCTTCCTTCTTCAGCGCTTCCAGCGACGGGATGACCGAGGTCATCAGCTGCATGATGATGGAGGCGGAGATGTAGGGCATGATGCCTAGCGCGAAGATCGCCATGCGCTGCACGGCGCCGCCGGCGAACATGTTGAACATGCCGAGCACGCCCTTGCTCTGCGAGGAGAAGGCCTGGGCGAAAGCGTCGGGGTTGATGCCGGGAAGCGGGATATAGGTGCCGAGGCGGTAGACGAGCAGCGCGCCGATGGTGAACCAGATGCGCTTCTTGAGATCCTCGGCCTTGGCGAAGGCCGCAAAATTCAGATTGGAGGCTAGTTGTTCAGCAGCCGAAGCCATGCCTGATTCTCCGCTAGAGCATGATGCCGAAAAATATGGAGCGGTTTTCGGACGATACCGTGCTCTACTTCATTGATTTCTGTGTCACGCTCTATGCCCGCAGGCGCGCGTGTCACCGAAGCTCACGAGATAAGCTCCGGACCTTAAACATGCAAGCGGCCGCGTTGACGCGGCCGCCCAATTCATCTGGTCAAAGCGCGGTTCGACGGAAAATGCGAAATCATCCCGGTCGGCCGCGCTTCAAATCGCCGTTACTCGGCGGCGGCCGCTTCCGGCAGCTTGACCGAACCGCCGGCCTTCTCGATCTTCTCGATCGCGGCCTTGGAGGCGCCGGCGACGTCGAAGGAGAGCTTGGCCTTGAGCTCGCCGTCGGACAGCACGCGCACGCCGTCCTTGGCACGGCGGATGACGCCGGCGGCAACCAGGGCCTCGGCCGTCACGGCCGCCTTGGCATCGAGCTTCTTGGCGTCGATCGCCGCCTGGATCTTGGCCAGCGACACAATCGCGAAGCTCTTGCCGAACAGGTTGTCGAAGCCGCGCTTCGGCAGGCGCCGGTAAAGCGGCATCTGGCCACCCTCGAAGCCGTTGATGGCAACGCCCGAACGGGCCTTCTGGCCCTTGACGCCGCGACCGGCGGTCTTGCCCGAGCCGGAGCCGATGCCGCGACCGAGGCGCTTCTTGGAGTGCGTGGCGCCGTCCTTGTCACGCAGATCGTTGAGTTTCATCATTCTTCTCCTGCGCTTCCGTTCAGGCCTCGTCCACGACGCGGACGAGGTGCTGGACGGCGGCGATCATGCCGCGCACGGAAGGGGTGTCTTCCAGGGTGCGCCGCTTGTGCATCTTGTTCAGGCCGAGGCCGACCAGCGTCGCGCGCTGCTCTTTCGGCCGGCGGATCGGGGAGCCGATCTGCTCGACGGTAATGGTCTTGGTAGCTTTCTTGGCCATGGTCGAAATCCCTGGTCAGCGTCGACTATTCTTCAGCCGCAACGGCGGAGCCGCGGCGGGCCTGAAGGGTCGAGTACTTGATGCCACGCGCAGCAGCCACATCCTTCGGATGCATCTGGCTCTTCAGCGCGTCGAAGGTGGCGCGAACCATGTTGTAGGGGTTCGACGAACCCATCGACTTGGCGACCACGTCATGCATGCCGAGCGTCTCGAAGACAGCGCGCATCGGACCGCCGGCAATGATGCCGGTACCCTGCTTGGCGGCGCGCAGCAGAACGCGTCCGGCGCCCCAACGGCCCTCGACGTCGTGATGCAGCGTGCGGCCCGAACGCAGCGGCACGAAGATCATGTCGCGCTTGGCCGATTCGGTCGCCTTGCGGATGGCTTCCGGCACTTCGCGCGCCTTGCCGTGGCCGAAGCCGACGCGGCCCTTCTGGTCGCCGACGACGACGAGAGCGGCAAAGCCGAAACGACGGCCACCCTTCACCACCTTGGCGACGCGGTTGATGTGGACGAGCTTGTCCACCATGCCGTCGTCACGCTCTTCGCGTTCACGCTCTCGGCCGCGGCCGCCTTCTCTACGTTCCTGTGCCATATCCTAGTCCTTGTTCTTTTCCGGAAGCACGGGTTGCTGTTTGCCGACGCCGTTTTCGGGTCGTCAGCGGCTAAAAATCAGAAGCTGAGGCCGCCTTCGCGCGCTGCCTCGGCCAGCGCCTTGACGCGGCCGTGATAAATATATGGGCCGCGGTCGAAGACGACTTCCTTGACGCCCGCCTTGGCGGCGCGCTCGGCGATCAGCTTGCCGACGGCAGCGGCGGCAGCGGTGTCGGCGCCGGTCTTGAGCGAACCCTTGAGGTCCTTCTCGAGCGTCGAGGCGGCGGCCAGCGTGTGGCCGTTGGCGTCGTCGATCACCTGAGCGTAAATGTTCTTCGACGTACGGTGCACCGAAAGCCGCGGACGCTCGCCGGCGACCTTCTTCAGCTGACGGCGCACGCGCTGCGCGCGGCGTTGGATGGTTTCTTTGGGGCTTGCCATAATGTCAGTTCCTTGCCTTCAGAAAACGGGGGCAACCCTGTGCGGTAGGCCAAGCCTCCCGCGGCCGCTCCCCGCGGCGTTACACTTCTCCGGCTTGGCCTTTCCGAAAAGTCTGCGCCTTTTCGGGGCCAGGCCGATTACTTCTTCTTGCCTTCCTTGCGCACGATGCGCTCGTCGGCATAGCGCACGCCCTTGCCCTTGTAGGGCTCGGGACCGCGATATTCGCGGATCTCGGCGGCGACCTGGCCGACCTGCTGCTTATCGATACCCGAGACCGTGATTTCGGTCGGCTTCGGCACCGTGATGGTGATGCCCTGGGGCGTCTCATAGACCACGTCGTGGCTGAAGCCGAGGGCCAGCTGCAGGTTCTTGCCCTGCAGCGCCGCGCGATAGCCGACGCCGGTGATCTCGAGCTTCTTCTCGAAGCCGTCCTTCACGCCCTGCAGGATGTTGACTATCTGCGTGCGCGACATGCCCCACTTGGAGCGGGCGGTCTTGGTCTGGTCGCGCGGCTCGACGGAGATCTCGTTGTTCTCCATCTTGACCAGCACTTCGTCGTTCACCACGAACTTCAGCTCGCCCTTCGGGCCCTTCGCCGTCACGGTCTGGCCGTTGACGGAGGCGGTCACGCCCTGCGGCAGCGAAACGGGTTTCTTTCCGATACGAGACATTTTGTTGTCCTCGTCACTTCTTTGGTTTCAGGTTCCAGTTCCCGGGCGCGATCCCGAGAACCGAAGCCCATTCATCAATCTCGCGCCGGATCAGAAGATCTGGCAGAGGATCTCGCCGCCGACATTCTGCTCGCGCGCTTCATGGTCGGCCATGACGCCCTTCGGCGTCGAGAGGATGGCAATGCCGAGGCCGTTGGCGACCTGCGGGATCGACTTGGCCGAGACATAGACGCGGCGGCCAGGCTTCGAGACGCGCTCGATCTCGCGCACCACCGGGGCACCGTCGAAATACTTCAGCTCGATCTCGATTTCCGACTTGCCGTTCTCGAAGTCGGTCTGGCTGTAGTCGCGGATATAGCCTTCCGACTTCAGCACTTCGAGGACGCGGGCGCGCAGACGCGAGGCCGGGGTCGAAACGCTCGACTTCTTGCGGCCATAGGCGTTGCGGATGCGGGTCAGCATATCGCCGAGAGGATCGCTCAATGACATCTCAGTGTCTCCTTACCAGCTCGACTTGACCAGGCCCGGGATCTGGCCGGTATTGCCCAGATCGCGAAGCGCGATACGCGAAAGCTTCAGCTTGCGATAGTAGGCGCGCGGACGGCCCGTCACCTCGCAGCGGTTGCGGATGCGGATCTTGGCCGAGTTGCGCGGCAGCGCCGAAAGCTTCAACTGGGCGCGGAAACGCTCTTCCATCGGCTTGGACTGATCCATGATGATGGCCTTGAGCGCCGTGCGCTTGGCGGCGTACTGGTCGGCGAGCTTGCGGCGCCGGTTGTTCTTCTCGACTGAGCTGGTCTTTGCCATTTCAGATTTTTCCTTTTTCGCTGCCGTTACTGGCGGAAGGGGAAGTTGAAGGCCTTGAGCAACGCTCTGGCCTCGTCATCCGTCTTCGCCGTCGTACAAACGATGACGTCCATGCCCCAGACCTGATCAACCTTGTCGTAGTTGATCTCCGGGAACACGATGTGTTCCTTGATGCCCATGGCGTAGTTGCCACGGCCGTCAAAGCTCTTCGGGTTCAGTCCGCGGAAGTCGCGAACGCGCGGCAGCGCGATGTTCACGAGGCGGTCGAGGAACTCGTACATGCGTTCCTTGCGCAGCGTGACCTTGGCGCCGATCGGCATGTTCTCGCGCACCTTGAAGCCGGCAATCGAGTTGCGGGCGCGGGTGACGACGGCCTTCTGGCCGGCGATCAGCGCCAGATCCTCGGCCGCGACCGAGGGCTTCTTGGAGTCTGCGGTTGCTTCGCCGACACCCATGTTCAGCACGATCTTGTCGATGCGCGGAACCTGCATGTCGTTCTCGTAGCCGAACTGCTCCTGCATCGCCTTGCGGATGGTCTCGTTGTAGACCTTCTTGAGGCGCGGCTCGTTCTTGGCAGTTGCCTGCTTGGTTTCAGCCTTAGCCATTGATGACTTCTCCCGAACGCTTGGCGACGCGCACCTTCTTGCCATCCTTCTGGATGGTGAAGCCGACGCGGGTCGGCTTGCCGTCCTTGGGGTCGGCCAGCGCGATATTCGACAGGTGGATCGGCGCTTCCTTGGTGATGATCCCGCCCTCTTGGGACTGGGTCTGCTTCTGGTGACGGCGTATGAGGTTCACGCCACGGACAACCGCGGTGTCTTCCTTCGGCTGCACCGACAGGACTTCGCCCGAACGGCCCTTGTCCTTGCCGGCAAGCACGACGACCTTGTCGCCTTTTTTGATCTTTTGCATTGGTCCGGCTCCTTACAGCACTTCAGGCGCGAGCGAGATGATCTTCATGTGGTTCTTGGCGCGCAATTCGCGCGGAACCGGTCCGAAGATACGGGTGCCGATCGGCTCTTTCTTATTGTCGACGAGAACGGCCGCGTTCTTGTCGAAACGGATCACGCTGCCGTCCGGGCGGCGGATGTCCTTGGCCGTGCGAACCACGACCGCCTTCATCACATCGCCCTTCTTAACGCGGCCGCGCGGAATGGCTTCCTTGATCGACACCACGATGATGTCGCCGACGGAGGCATATTTCCGCTTCGAGCCGCCCAGCACCTTGATGCACATGACACGACGGGCGCCGGAATTGTCCGCGACGTCGAGGTTTGTTTGCATCTGAATCATGACTGGCCGCCTTCTTCTTTTCTAACGGGACGGGTTCTTCACCCCTCCCCGGTCTGTCCAAAATTCGGTTCGTTCGCCCGGATCAAGCCTGATCCGAAGAGACGACAACCCAGCGCTTATCCTTCGAAATCGGCTTCGATTCCTGGATGAACACCTGGTCGCCGACCTTGTGAGCGTTGTTCTCGTCGTGCGCCTTGTACTTCTTGGTCATGCGCACGGTCTTCTTCATCACCGGATGGGTGAAGCGACGCTCGACCTTGACCACGACCGTCTTCTCGTTCTTGTCGCTGACGACGGTGCCCTGCAGGATGCGCTTTGGCATGGTTCTCGTCCTTAACCCTTCTTGGCCGCGGCTTTTTCCGCGGCGATGGTCTTGATGCGCGCGATGTCCTTGCGGACCTGCTTCACGCGCGCGGTCTTTTCGAGCTGGCCGGTGGCCTTCTGGAAGCGCAGGTTGAACTGCTCCTTCTTGAGAGCGGCCAGGTCGTCGGTCAGCTGATCCTGGGTCTTGGTCCGGATGTCTTCGGCTTTCATGATCGCCTGTCCTTATTCTGCGATGCGCTGCACGAAGCGCGTCTTGACCGAGAGCTTGGCGGCGCCGAGACGCAGCGCTTCACGAGCGGTCTCCTCGCTGACGCCGTCGATCTCGAACATGATGCGGCCGGGCTTGACGCGCGCCGCCCAATAGTCGACGGCGCCCTTGCCTTTACCCATGCGGACTTCGGTCGGCTTCGAGGTGACCGGCAGGTCCGGGAACACCCGGATCCAGACGCGGCCGGCGCGCTTCATCTCGCGGGTGATCGCGCGGCGGGCCGCCTCGATCTCGCGCGCGGTGACGCGGTTCGGCTCAAGCGCCTTCAGCCCGAAACCGCCGAAATCCAGGTTGGTGCCGCCCTTGGCGGTACCGTGGATACGGCCCTTGAACTGCTTGCGGAACTTTGTGCGCTTTGGCTGCAGCATCGTTCTAACTCCAAATTCTCAAATGTCTCAGGCGTTCTCGCGACGGCGGCCGCGTTCGCGCTCGCCACCAGCACCGCCGCCGCCATGCGCGGCATCACCTTCGGTTGCACGGCGCTCGGAAGCCATCGGGTCGTGCTCGAGGATCTCGCCCTTGAACACCCAGACCTTGACGCCGCAGATACCGTAGGCCGTGTTCGCCTCGGCCGTGCCGTAGTCGACATCGGCGCGTAGCGTATGCAGCGGCACGCGGCCTTCGCGGTACCACTCCATGCGCGCGATTTCGGCACCGCCGAGACGGCCGGAGCAGTTGATGCGGATGCCTTCGGCGCCGAGACGCATGGCCGACTGAACGGCACGCTTCATGGCACGGCGGAACGCGATACGGCGCTCGAGCTGCTGGGCGATCGACTGGGCGATCAGCGTGGCGTCGATTTCCGGCTTGCGCACTTCAACGATGTTGAGATGCGTTTCGGACTTCGTCATCTCGGTCAGCTTCTTGCGAAGCTTCTCGATGTCGGCGCCCTTCTTGCCGATGATGAGGCCCGGGCGTGCGGCGTGGATGGTGACCCGGCACTTCTTGTGCGGACGCTCGATCACGACCTTGGAGATCGCGGCCTGCTTGAGTTCCTTCTCGAGATACTTGCGAATCTTGAGGTCCTCATGCAGCAGCTGGCCGTACTCGCCGGTGTTCGCGAACCAGCGCGAATCCCAGGTGCGGTTGATGCCGAGACGCAGCCCGATCGGATTGACTTTCTGGCCCATTATGCGGCCTCCCCTTTTTCCTCGACTTCACGAACGACGATCGTGAGGTGCGAGAACGGCTTTTCGATACGGCTGGCGCGACCGCGGCCACGAGCGTGGAAACGCTTCATGACGATCGACTTGCCGACATAGGCTTCCGCCACGACCAGCGC
Source organism: Mesorhizobium sp. CA14 (assembly GCF_020165195.1). Taxonomy (GTDB): domain Bacteria; phylum Pseudomonadota; class Alphaproteobacteria; order Rhizobiales; family Rhizobiaceae; genus Mesorhizobium. The sequence goes on from NZ_JAIUHR010000004.1 coordinate 313,156, forward strand.
ATCGACGTCGAGGTCGTGATTGTTTTCCGCGTTGGCGATCGCCGATTCCAGCGTCTTCTTGACCGTGCCGGAAATCCGCTTGGCCGAGAATTCGAGGTCGGAAAGCGCTGTCGCGACCTTCTTGCCGCGGATCAGCGCGGCAACCAGGTTCAGCTTCTGCGGGCTGATACGGATCGTGCGCAGAACGGCACGCGCCTCGTTATCAGCAAGCCTGCGCGGAGCTTTGGCCTTGCCCATGATTATTTCCTCTTCGCCTTCTTATCCGCGCCGTGACCGTAATAGGTCCGGGTCGGAGCGAATTCACCGAACTTGTGGCCGACCATGTCCTCGTTCACCGAGACCGGGACGTGCTTCTGGCCGTTGTAGACACCGAAGGTGAGGCCGACGAACTGCGGCAGGATGGTGGAGCGACGGCTCCACATCTTGATCACCTCATTGCGACCACCTTCACGAACCTTGTCCACCTTCTTGAGAAGGTAGCCGTCGATGAAGGGGCCTTTCCAAATCGAACGAGTCACTTGGCGTTACCTCTTCTTAGCTCTTGCGCTGATGGCGCGAGCGCAGGATGAACTTGTCGGTCGCCTTGTTGGACCGCGTCTTCTTGCCCTTGGTCGGCTTGCCCCAGGGCGAAACCGGATGACGGCCACCCGAGGTGCGGCCTTCGCCGCCGCCATGCGGATGGTCGACCGGATTCATGGCCACGCCGCGATTGTGCGGGCGCTTGCCGCGCCACACGGTGCGACCGGCCTTGCCGTCGTTGATGTTGCCGTGATCGGGGTTCGACACCGCGCCGACGGTGGCCATGCAGGAGCCGTGCACGACGCGCTGCTCGCCCGAGTTGAGGCGAAGGATCGCCATGCCCTGGTCGCGGCCGACGAGCTGGGCGTAACCGCCAGCCGAACGGGCGACCTGGCCGCCCTTGCCCGGCTTCAGCTCGATGTTGTGGACGATCGTGCCGACCGGCATCGAGGCCAGCGGCATCGCGTTGCCCGGCTTCACGTCGACCGCTTCGCCGGCCACGATCTTGTCGCCGGCAGCCAGGCGCTGCGGAGCCAGGATGTAGGACAGCTCGCCATCGTCATACTTGATCAGCGCGATGAAGGCGGTGCGGTTCGGATCGTATTCGATACGCTCGACCGTGCCGACGACGTCGTACTTCTTCCGCTTGAAGTCGATGATGCGGTACGAACGCTTGTGACCGCCGCCGATGAAGCGGGCCGTGATGCGGCCGTAATTGTTGCGGCCGCCCGACTTGGTCAGGCCTTCGGTCAGGCCCTTGACAGGCTTGCCCTTGTAGAGGCCCGAGCGGTCGACGATGACCAGCTGGCGGGTGCTCGGCGTTACCGGGTTGAATTTCTTAAGTGCCATTGTTCTGTCCTCGCGGCCTTGCTCAGAGACCCGTCGCGACGTCGATCGACTGGCCGTCGGCCAGCGTCACAACCGCCTTCTTGACGTCGCCCTGGCGGCCAACAGTGCCGCGGAAGCGCTTGATCTTGCCCTTGCGGACGAGCGTGTTCACAGCCGTCACCTTGACGCCGAAGAGAGCTTCCACGGCAGCCTTGATTTCCGGCTTCGACGCCTTTTTGGCGACGTTGAAGACGACCTGGTTCTGCTCGGAAGCCATGGTCGACTTTTCGGTGATCGCCGGCGAGACGATCACGTCGTAGTGACGGAGGTCGGTCATTTAAAGCGCTCCTCGAGAGCCTCGACGGCGGCCTTCGAAAGGACCAGCGTGCCGCGGCGCAGAATGTCGTAGACGTTGATGCCCTGGATGGGCAGCACGTCGATGTTCGGAATGTTGGTCGCGGCCAGCTTGAAGTTCTGGTCAAGCTCGGCCCCGCCAATCACCAGGGCGTTGGTCAGCCCCAGCGTCTCGAGGTTCGCCACCAGCGCCTTGGTCTTGGCTTCGGCGAGCTTCAGCTCGTCGACGATGATGAGCGAGGCGCTCTTGGCCTTGGCCGAGAGAGCATGCTTCAAGCCCAGCGCACGGACCTTCTTCGGCAGCTCGTGCTCATGGCTGCGAACGACCGGGCCGTGTGCCTTGCCGCCGCCGCGGAACTGCGGAGCGCGAGCCGAGTGGTGACGGGCGCGGCCCGTACCCTTCTGCTTGTACATCTTGGCGCCGGTGCGCGCGATTTCGGCGCGGCCCTTGGCCTTGTGCGTGCCCTGCTGCTTCTTGGCGAGCTGCCAGCGCACGACGCGCTGCAGGATGTCTTCGCGCGGATCAAGGCCGAAAATCTCCTCGGAGAGCTTCACCTTGCCGGCGTCCTTGCCGCCCAGCGTTGTGATCTTGAGATCCATTATTCGGCTCCCTCAGTGGCCGGGGCTTCGTTCTTGGCGGCAGCGGCACGGATCGCGGCCGGCTTCGGTGCATTGGCCGGCAGCGCAACCTTGGCGGCGTCGCGAACCAGGATCCAGGCGCCCTTGACGCCGGGAACCGCGCCGCGGATCAGGATCAGGCCGCGATCGGCGTCGGTCGAGACGACCTCGACATTCTGCGTGGTGACGCGGGTATCGCCCATGTGGCCGGCCATCTTCTTGCCCTTGAACACCTTGCCGGGGTCCTGGCGCTGGCCGGTCGAACCGTGCGTGCGGTGCGAGACCGAGTTACCGTGGGTCGCGCGGCCACCACCCATGTTGTGCCGCTTGATCACGCCCTGGAAACCCTTACCGGTCGAGGTGCCGGTGACGTCCACCTTCTGGCCGGCGACGAAATGCTCGACGGTCAGCTCGGCGCCGACGTCGATCATGTTGTCGGCCGACACGCGGAACTCGGCGAGCTTCGCCTTCGGCTCGACGGAAGCGGCGGCGAAATGGCCGCGCATCGCCTTCGACGTGTTCTTCACCTTGGCAAGGCCAACGCCGAGCTGGACGGCGGTGTAGCCGTTCTTCTCCTGCGTGCGCTGAGCCACGACCTGGCAGTTCTCCATCTGGAGAACGGTGACGGGAACGTGTTCCCCGGCATCGTTATAGATGCGGGTCATTCCCACCTTCTTTGCAATCACACCTGAACGCATCGGTTCAATTCCTTTAGAGTTCCGGGCCAGGGGCAACGCCCCTTGCCGCGCTCCATTCCTTAGAGCTTGATCTCGACGTCGACACCGGCCGCCAGATCGAGCTTCATCAAAGCATCGACCGTCTGCGGGGTCGGATCGACAATGTCGAGCAGCCGCTTGTGCGTGCGCATTTCGAACTGCTCACGGCTCTTCTTGTCGACGTGGGGCGACCGGTTGACCGTGAATTTTTCGATCCGCGTCGGCAGCGGAATGGGGCCGCGGACGTTGGCGCCGGTGCGCTTGGCGGTCGACACGATTTCGCGCGTCGAGGCGTCGAGCACCCGGTGGTCAAACGCCTTAAGGCGGATGCGGATATTCTGTCCGTTCATGCGTCAATTCCTTGTTCTGGCGCGGCGCGGGCAGCTCCCGCGCCCGCGACAGATCCGTTTCAGTCCAATTATTCCTTGATGGTGACGACGATGCCGGCACCGACGGTGCGGCCGCCTTCACGGATGGCGAAGCGCAGCTTCTCTTCCATCGCGATCGGCACGATCAGCTCGACGTCGACGGTGATGTTGTCGCCGGGCATCACCATCTCGGTGCCGGCCGGCAGCGTCACGATGCCGGTGACGTCCGTCGTGCGGAAGTAGAACTGCGGACGGTAGTTGGTGAAGAACGGCGTGTGACGGCCGCCCTCGTCCTTGGTCAGGATGTAGGCTTCGGCCACGAACTTCTTGTGCGGCTTGACCGAGCCGGGCTTGGCCAGAACCTGGCCGCGCTCCACACCTTCACGGTCGATGCCGCGCAAGAGCGCGCCGATGTTGTCGCCGGCCTGGCCCTGGTCGAGCAGCTTGCGGAACATTTCCACGCCGGTGCAGGTGGTCTTGGCGGTCGGACGGATGCCGACGATCTCCAGCTCCTCGCCGACCTTGACCACGCCGCGCTCGACGCGGCCGGTCACCACCGTGCCGCGGCCCGAGATCGAGAACACGTCCTCGATCGGCATCAGGAACGGCTTGTCCAGCGGCCGAACCGGCGTCGGGATATAGGCGTCGACCTGAGCCATCAGCTCGCGGATGGCGTCCTCGCCGATGGTCTTGTTGGAATCTTCCAACGCAGCCAGCGCCGAACCCTTGACGATCGGAATGTCGTCGCCGGGGAACTCGTTCTTCGACAGAAGCTCGCGAACCTCGAGCTCGACCAGCTCGAGCAGCTCGGCGTCATCGACCTGGTCGACCTTGTTCAGGAACACCACGATCGAGGGCACGCCGACCTGGCGGGCCAAGAGGATGTGCTCGCGGGTCTGCGGCATCGGGCCGTCGGCGGCCGAAACGACCAGGATCGCGCCGTCCATCTGCGCGGCACCCGTGATCATGTTCTTCACATAGTCGGCGTGGCCGGGGCAGTCGACATGGGCATAGTGACGGTTGGCCGTCTCATACTCGACATGCGCCGTCGAGATCGTGATGCCGCGCGCCTTCTCTTCCGGCGCCGCGTCGATCTGGTCATAACGCTTGTATTCGCCAAAATACTTCGTGATCGCCGCCGTCAGCGACGTCTTGCCATGATCGACGTGGCCGATCGTGCCAATGTTCACATGCGGCTTGGTGCGCTCGAATTTACCTTTTGCCATGTGATCTCTCCATTCCTGCCTGCCCGTGCGGGCCTTGAATTAAGGTCTCGTGCAACCCGCTCGAGTTACGCGTATTTCTTCTGAACTTCCTGGGCGACCGCGGTCGGAACCGGCTCATAGTGGTCGAACTGCATCGTGTACTGGGCGCGGCCCTGCGACATCGAACGCAGATTGTCGACATACTTGAACATGTTCGCCAGCGGCACCATCGCGTTGATGACGACGGCAACGCCGCGCGCTTCCTGGCCCTGGATCTGACCGCGACGGCCGTTGAGATCGCCGATGACGCCGCCGACATAATCTTCCGGCGTCACGACCTCGACCTTCATGATCGGCTCGAGCAGCTGCACGCCGAGGCGCGGAGCGGCTTCCTTGAAGCAGGCGCGGGAGGCGATTTCGAACGCCAGCACCGAGGAGTCGACGTCGTGGAAGGCACCGTCGATGAGGGTCGCCTTGACGCCGATCATCGGGAAGCCGGCGAACGGGCCGGAACCCATGACGCTCTGGATGCCCTTCTCGACGCCCGGGATGTATTCCTTCGGAACCGCACCGCCGACGATCTTGGACTCGAACACGAACTCTTCGCTCTCGGTGTTCGGCTCGAAGATGATCTTGACGCGGGCGAACTGGCCGGTACCGCCGGTCTGCTTCTTATGCGTGTAGTCCTGCTCATGCGTGCGGGTGATCGTCTCGCGATAGGCCACCTGCGGCGCGCCGACATTGGCTTCCACCTTGAACTCGCGGCGCATGCGGTCGACGATGATGTCGAGATGCAATTCGCCCATGCCGGCGATGATGGTCTGGCCGCTTTCCTCGTCGGTCTTGACGCGGAAGGACGGATCCTCGGCCGCCAGGCGATGCAGCGCGAGGCCCATCTTTTCCTGGTCGTTCTTGGTCTTCGGCTCGATGGCGATCTGGATGACCGGATCGGGGAATTCCATGCGCTCGAGGATGACCGGGTGCAGCGGATCGCAGAGCGTGTCGCCGGTGGTCGTGTCCTTGAGGCCGGCGAGCGCAACGATGTCGCCGGCATAGGCTTCCTCGATATCGGCGCGCGAGTTCGCATGCATCTGCAGCATGCGGCCGATGCGCTCCTTCTTGCCCTTCACCGTGTTGTCGAGCGAGGTGCCCTTGGTGAGCTTGCCCGAGTAGATGCGGGCAAAGGTCAGCGAACCGACGAACGGGTCGTTCATGATCTTGAACGCCAGCATCGACAGCGGCTCGTTGTCATCGGCATGACGTTCGATCTCGGCGTCGGTCTTGGCGTCGACACCCTTGATGGCCGGCACGTCGATCGGCGACGGCAGGTATTCGACGACGGCGTCGAGCAGCGGCTGCACGCCCTTGTTTTTGAAGGCCGAGCCGCAGAACATCGGGAAGAACTTGACCGCGATGGTGCCCTTGCGGATCAGCGCGCGGATCTCGTCATTCGACGGCATGTTGCCTTCGAGGTAGTTCTCGAGCGCGGTCTCGTCCATTTCGACGGCCGCTTCAATCATCTTCTCGCGATACTGAGCGGCCTTCTCCTTGAGGTCGGCCGGGATCTCGACGACGTCCCAGGCGGCGCCCAGGGTCTCGTCGCGCCAGACCAGCGCGTTCATCTCGACGAGGTCGACGACGCCCTTGAACTCGGTCTCGGCGCCGATCGGCAGCTGCATGACGACGGCCTGCGCACCGAGGCGCGAGCCGATCATTTCCACCGAGCGGTAGAAGTCGGCGCCGATCTTGTCCATCTTGTTGCAGAAGATCATGCGCGGCACGTGGTACTTGTCGGCCTGGCGCCACACGGTCTCGGTCTGCGGCTCAACGCCGGCGTTGGCGTCGAGCAGCGCGATGGCGCCGTCGAGCACGCGCAGCGAACGCTCGACCTCGATGGTGAAGTCGACGTGTCCGGGAGTGTCGATGATGTTGAAGCGGCGCATCTTGCCGTCGCGACCCTTCCAGAAGGTCGTGGTCGCGGCCGACGTGATGGTGATGCCGCGCTCCTGCTCCTGCTCCATCCAGTCCATGGTGGCGGCGCCGTCATGGACTTCGCCGATCTTGTGCGACTTGCCCGTGTAGTACAGGACGCGCTCGGTCGTCGTCGTCTTGCCGGCGTCGATATGCGCCATGATACCGAAATTGCGGTAGTCTTCGATTTTGTATTCGCGGGCCATGGGAGGTGCCTCTCAGTCTCTTTCGCGTTACCAGCGGTAATGCGCGAAGGCGCGGTTGGCTTCCGCCATCTTGTGGGTGTCTTCACGCTTCTTGACGGCCGTTCCGCGGTTGTTGGCCGCGTCCATCAGCTCGCCCGAGAGGCGGTCGACCATGGTGGTCTCGTTGCGGTTGCGGGCCGCGGCGATCAGCCAGCGGATGGCCAGCGCCTGACGGCGCTCAGGGCGCACGTCGACCGGAACCTGGTAGGTGGCGCCGCCGACGCGGCGCGAGCGCACTTCCACATGCGGCGCGACATTGTCGAGCGCCTGGTGGAAGACGGTGACCGGCTCCTGCTTGGTCTTGGCCTGGACCTGGTCCAACGCGCCGTAGACGATGGTCTCGGCAACCGACTTCTTGCCGTCATACATGACGGCGTTCATGAACTTGGTGACGACCAGATCGCCGAACTTGGGGTCCGGATTGATCTCACGCTTTTCTGCACTGTGACGACGGGACATGGGAAACCCTTACTTCGGACGCTTGGCGCCGTATTTCGAACGACGCTGCTTGCGGTTCTTCACACCCTGCGTGTCGAGCACGCCGCGGATGATGTGGTAGCGGACGCCCGGCAGATCCTTGACGCGGCCGCCGCGGATCATGACCACCGAGTGCTCCTGAAGGTTGTGACCTTCGCCCGGGATGTAGCCGATCACTTCAAAGCCGTTGGTCAGGCGAATCTTGGCCACCTTGCGCAGCGCCGAGTTCGGCTTCTTCGGCGTCGTCGTGTAGACGCGCGTGCAGACGCCCCGCTTCTGCGGGTTCTGCTGCATGGCCGGGACCTTGTTGCGCTTCACCGGCGCCAGGCGCGGCTTGCGGATCAGCTGGTTGACGGTAGGCATTAAACCCTCTTGTCTCTCAATTCCGTGTCTGCCCTGTCAGGGCCGCTCAAAGCGTCATTTCCATACGCAAATTCGGGCAACACACCGCGCCTCGCGGTCCTGCCCGAACAAATTGCAGAGGAAGCGGAAGCCGCTTCATGCGCGCCGGAAATGTCTTTTCGCTCGTAAAACGAACCCTGTTTGAGGCAAACTCCAAAGCGTGTCGCTTCGGACAGGAGAGCCTCACATCGGTTCTGACGTCGCGGCTTCTACTCGCAACCCCAAGGTCCGTCAACCCCGAAGCGGCAAATATTGCGCCCAACCGGAGGCTGGGCAGCCATGCGAAAAACGCATGTAATTTTCTTGCGTCTTTTTTCAAGAGCGAGGAAGAAAGTGACCGGCTTGCGGCTGTCTTCCCGGCCTGCTTCGTGTCAAAAGGCGGCTTGAGCCGGACAATCTCCCGGTAAAACGAGGAATCAGCCCGTGAACGACAATGAGGAACGGCCGGTCACCATCATCACCGGACGGGTCTGGCGCAAGAAAGGCGGCAAGCCGGAAGGCGTGCATGTGATGCTGGTTGCGCCCGACGATGATTCTGCCGTGCGCCGTGCGCTCGAATCGCTCGCGGCGGAAGGATTCGCGGAGGCCGAGCTCGACCAGATCGGCGACATGGAAGGCGAGCCCGACGAGGAGCCGCATCTGTCGGCCTATCAGGGCGCACTCGAAGGCGAGGTTTCGATCGTCACCTTCGACGAGCCCTTCTGATATCGCGGCCCCGGCGCGCCGGGTTTTTTCGGCTTATCCCTCAACCAATCGACGCTACTCTTCCCTTTCCGGAGTTCCCATGACCATCACCCCCATCCAGCTCGCCATCGTCGGCGTGGGCAAGATCGTGCGCGACCAGCACCTGCCGGCGATCGCCAAGGACGGCAATTACCGTCTCGCAGCCGCAGCCAGCCGACATGGCAAAGTCGATGGCATTGCGAACTACCCGACGATCGAGGCGATGCTTGCGGCCGAGCCCAGCCTGGAAGCCGTCTCGCTCTGCATGCCGCCGCAGTTCCGCTACGATGCCGCGCGCACCGCGCTGGAAGCGAAAAAGCACGTGTTCCTCGAAAAGCCGCCGGGCGCGACGGTGAGCGAGGTCGAGCACCTCAAGGCGCTTGCCGACAAGAACGGTGTCTCGCTCTTCGCCAGCTGGCACTCCCGCTATGCGCCGGCGGTCGAGGCCGCGCGCAGCTTCCTCGCCTCGGCCAGGCTGACCTCGGCCGCCATCAACTGGAAGGAAGACGTACGCCGCTGGCATCCGAACCAGGAATGGATCTGGGAGCCCGGCGGCTTCGGGGTGTTCGACCCGGGCATCAATGCGCTGTCGATCGCCACCCATATCCTGCCGCCGATGTTCATCACTTCGGCCGTGCTCGACTTTCCGGAGAACCGCGCGGCGCCGGTCGCGGCGCATGTCGCCTTCCGCACTTCGAGCGGCCTGCCGGTGACGATGGAGCTCGACTGGCTGCAGACCGGCCCGCAAAGCTGGGACATCGTCGCCGAGACCGACAAGGGCAGAATGGTGCTTTCGGGCGGCGGCGCCAAGCTCGCCGTCGATGGGCAGACCATCCATGACGAGCCGGAGGCCGAATATCCGATGCTCTACAAGCGCTTCGCCGAGATCGTTCGCGCAGGCGTTTCCGATATCGATCTCGCGCCGCTGCAGCACGTCGCCGATGCCTTCATGCTGGGCAAGCGCAATGTGGTCGAGGCGTTTTTCGACTGAGACAGCGGCAAAGCGTCGAGGCGAACGGCAATCTCACGCGACGATCGCGATGGCAAAACCGTCATAACCCTTGGCGCCGACGGTCTGGATGGCAGTGCCGTCCAGCCGCTTCTCGCCGCCGATGAACGAGAACGCCTCGCGAGCGCCTTCGACATTGGCATCGCCGCTATTCTTTTTCACGACCGCGCCGTCGCGGATGACGTTGTCGCAGACGATGACCGTGCCCGAGCGCGACAGCTTCATCGCCCAGTTCAGATAATTCGGGTTGTTCGGCTTGTCGGCGTCGATGAAGATCAGGTCGAACGGACCGGCATTTTCGCCGGCCAGCGCGGCGAGCGATTGCAGCGCTGGACCGACCCGCAGGTCGACCTTGCCGGAAACCCCTGCCCGCTCGAAATTCGAGCGCGCGACCTTGGCGTGATGCGGGTCCAGCTCCAGCGTCACGACCTTGCCGTCCGCCGGCAATCCCCTCGCCATCCAGATGGTCGAGTAGCCGCCCAGCGTGCCGACCTCCAGCACAGTTCTCGCTCCGCGGATGCGTACCAGCAGCGACAGCAGCTTGCCTTGCGCGGCCGAGACGTCGATCGCCGGCAGGCCCTGATCGCGGTTGGCCTTAAGCACTGCATCCAGCACGGGATCCGCTTCGAAAAGAGAGGCAACGATGTAGTCGTCGACAGCCGTCCAGGTCTTGCTGCTCATAGCTCTTCCTCGTTGGTGAAGCCAAAATGCAAGAAGGGGCCGCGTGGGCCCCTTCTCTTCGTTTGTCATATCAAGCCACTTACTGCGCGGCGTTGACCATATCGGTCAGCATCGGCTCGGCGACCTCGACACCGGAGGCCTTGCGGCGCTCGTCGATGATAAGCTCGTCGCGCGAGGTGGCGATGCGCCTTATCTGGCTCATCGTGCCGCCGGTGCCGGCCGGGATCAGGCGGCCGACGATGACGTTTTCCTTCAGGCCCTGCAGCATGTCGGTCTTGCCGGCAACCGCCGCCTCGGTGAGCACCCTGGTCGTCTCCTGGAAGGAGGCGGCCGAGATGAAGGACGGCGTCTGCAGCGAGGCCTTGGTGATACCGAGCAGCACCGGCTGACCTTCGGCCGGCTTCTTGCCGTCCTCGATCAGGCGCTCGTTGACCTCTTCCAGCTCGATCACGTCGACGTGGTCGCCCGGGATGTAGGTCGAATCGCCCTGCGTGGTGATCTCGACCTTCTGCAGCATCTGGCGAACGATCACCTCGATGTGCTTGTCGTTGATCGACACGCCCTGCAGACGGTAGACCTCCTGGATTTCATTGACGAGGTAGGAGGCAAGCGCCTCCACGCCCTTGATCGCCAGGATGTCGTGCGGCGCCGGATTACCGTCGAGGATGTAGTCGCCCTTCTCGATGACGTCGCCGTCCTGGAGATGGAACGGCTTGCCCTTCGGGATCAGGTACTCCACCGGCTCGAGCGTCGAGTCATGCGGCTCGATGATGATGCGGCGCTTGTTCTTGTAGTCGCGGCCGAAGCGGATCGTGCCATCGATCTCGGCGATGATGGCGTGATCCTTCGGACGGCGAGCCTCGAACAGTTCCGCAACGCGCGGCAGACCACCGGTGATGTCCTTGGTCTTGGCGCTTTCCATCGGGATACGCGCCAGCACGTCGCCAGGCTTCACATGGGCGCCCGGCTCGACCGAGAGGATGGCCTCGACCGAGAGCAGGAAGCGCGCATCGCCGCCCTTCGACAGCTTGCCGACCTTGCCCTTGGCATCCTGGACGACGATCGCGGGCTTCAGGTCGCTGCCGCGCGGCGTCGAACGCCAGTCGATGACCTCACGCTTGGTGATGCCGGTCGATTCGTCGGCCGTTTCCTGAACGGAGATGCCGTCGACCAGATCCTCGAACGCGACGCGACCCTCGATTTCGGTGAGGATCGGGCGGGTGTAAGGATCCCACTCGGCGATACGCTGGCCGCGCTTCACCTTGTCGCCATCGTCCACGAAGATACGCGAACCATAGGCGACGCGGTGCGTGGCGCGTTCCTTGCCGGTCTCATCGAGGATGAGCACCGCCATGTTGCGGCCCATGACCATCTGCTGGCCTTCCGAGTTGCGCACCACGTTGCGGTTGCGGATCTGCACCTTGCCCTCATAGGAGGCTTCAAGGAACGAGGAATCCACGACCTGCGCCGTGCCGCCCATGTGGAAGGTACGCATGGTGAGCTGAGTGCCCGGCTCGCCGATCGACTGCGCCGCGATGACGCCGACGGCCTCGCCCTGGTTGACAGGGGTACCGCGGGCCAGGTCGCGTCCGTAGCAGACCGCGCACACGCCGGTCCTGACCTCGCAGGTCAACGCCGAGCGGATGCGGACCGACTGCACGCCGGCCTTCTCGATCTGCTCCACGTCGCGCTCGTCCATCAGCGTGCCGGCCTTGACCAGCAGTTCGCCGCTGACCGGATGGTTGATGTCGTCGAGCGCGGTGCGGCCCAGCACGCGCTGGCCGACCGAGGCGACGACCTGACCGGCATCGACGATCGGCTGCATGGTGAGGCCCTTGTCGGTGCCGCAATCCAGCGAATTGACGATGCAGTCCTGCGCCACGTCGACGAGGCGGCGGGTGAGGTAACCCGAGTTCGCCGTCTTCAAGGCGGTGTCGGCCAGACCCTTGCGGGCGCCGTGGGTCGAGTTGAAGTACTCGAGCACGGTGAGGCCTTCCTTGAAGTTCGAGATGATCGGCGTCTCGATGATTTCACCCGAGGGCTTGGCCATCAGGCCGCGCATGCCGGCGAGCTGACGCATCTGGGTGGGCGAACCGCGGGCGCCCGAATGCGACATCATGTAGATCGAGTTCATCGGCTTCTGACGGCCGTTGTCTTCGAACTCCACTGCCTTGATGCGCGCCATCATCTCGTCGGCGACCTTCTCCGAGCACTTGGCCCAGGCGTCGACGACCTTGTTGTACTTCTCGCCCTGCGTGATCAGGCCGTCATTGTACTGCTGCTCGTATTCCTTGGCCAAAGCCTCGGTGTCGGAAACAAGCTTCAGCTTGGTGTCCGGAATGACCATGTCGTCCTTGCCGAACGAAATGCCGGCACGGCAGGCATGCGCAAAGCCGAGCGCCATGATGCGGTCACAGAAGATGACCGTCTCCTTCTGACCGCAATGGCGGTAGACGGTGTCGATCATCTTGGAGATGTTCTTCTTGGTCATCTCCTGGTTGGCGATGTCGTACGGAACATTGACGTTCTTCGGCAGAAGCTCACCGATGATCATGCGGCCAGGCGTGGTGTCGTAGATCTTCGACACGACCTTGCCTTCCGCGTCGACGGAGCGGAAGCGGCCCTTGATCTTGGCGTGCAACGTCACGGCCTTGGTCTCCAGCGCGTGCTGGAGCTCGCCCATGTCGGCAAACACCATGCCTTCGCCCGGCTCGTTCTGGTTGACGATCGACAGATAGTAGAGACCGAGAACCATGTCCTGCGACGGCACGATGATCGGCGCGCCGGAGGCCGGGTGCAGGATGTTGTTGGTCGACATCATCAGCACGCGGGCTTCAAGCTGCGCTTCCAAGGACAGCGGCACATGGACCGCCATCTGGTCACCGTCGAAGTCGGCGTTGAAGGCGGTGCAGACCAGCGGATGCAGCTGGATCGCCTTGCCTTCGATCAGGGTCGGCTCGAACGCCTGGATGCCGAGGCGGTGCAGCGTCGGCGCACGGTTCAACAGCACCGGATGCTCGCGGATCACCTCATCGAGGATATCCCAAACCTCCGGACGCTCCTTCTCGACCAGCTTCTTCGCCTGCTTGACGGTCGAGGAGAAACCCTTGGCGTCGAGACGGGCGTAGATGAAGGGCTTGAAGAGCTCGAGCGCCATCTTCTTCGGCAGGCCGCACTGATGCAGCTTCAGCTCCGGACCGGTCACGATGACCGAGCGGCCGGAATAGTCGACGCGCTTGCCGAGCAGGTTCTGGCGGAACCGGCCCTGCTTGCCCTTGAGCATGTCCGACAGCGACTTCAGCGGACGCTTGTTGGCGCCGGTGATGACGCGGCCGCGACGGCCGTTGTCGAACAGCGCATCGACGGCTTCCTGCAGCATGCGCTTTTCATTGCGCACGATGATGCCGGGCGCGCGCAGCTCGATCAGCCGCTTCAGGCGGTTGTTGCGGTTGATGACGCGGCGATAGAGATCGTTGAGGTCGGACGTGGCAAAGCGGCCGCCGTCCAGCGGAACCAGCGGACGCAGGTCCGGCGGGATCACCGGAACCACCTTCATGATCATCCATTCCGGACGATTGCCGGATTCCATGAAGTTCTCAACAACCTTGAGCCGCTTCAGATACTTCTTCTGCTTGAGCTCGGAGGTGGTGGAGGCCAGCTCCGAACGCAGGTCGCCGGCGATCTTCTCCAGGTCCATGCCGGCAAGCAGGTCATGGATGGCCTCGGCGCCGATCATGGCGGTGAAAGAGTCCTCGCCATACTCGTCGACCGCAAGCATGTACTCTTCCTCGCTGAGGAGTTGGTTCTCCTTCAGCGCGGTGAGGCCGGGCTCGGTGACGATGTAGTTCTCGAAATAGAGCACGCGCTCGATATCCTTGAGCGTCATGTCGAGCAGCGTGCCGATGCGCGAGGGCAGCGACTTCAGGAACCAGATATGGGCGACGGGCGCGGCGAGCTCGATATGGCCCATGCGCTCGCGGCGAACGCGCGACAGCGTGACTTCGACGCCGCACTTTTCGCAGATGACGCCCTTGTACTTCATGCGCTTGTACTTGCCGCACAGGCACTCATAGTCCTTGATCGGGCCAAAAATGCGCGCGCAGAACAGGCCGTCACGCTCCGGCTTGAAGGTGCGGTAGTTGATGGTCTCCGGCTTCTTGATCTCGCCGAACGACCAGGACAGAATCTTCTCTGGGCTGGCAAGCGAGATCCGGATGGAATCGAACACCTGCGCAGGCGCCTGCGGGTTGAAGAGATTCATGACCTCTTGGTTCATGCCGTTCTCCTTTTCGGGGTCCTCGATAACCCCTTGCATCGATCGCGGACGACTTGTCCGCAGAATGGCCGGTCGAACCGGCCGAAGATTTCTTGGGGCGCGCCGCGTCTTTGAGCGCGGCGCGCCATAGGCTTACTCGGCTGCGTCGGGCAGACGCGTCGGGGTCTCTTCGACCTGGGTGTTCTCCAGCTCCACGTTGAGACCGAGCGAACGCATTTCCTTGACGAGAACGTTGAAGCTCTCCGGAATGCCCGCCTCGAACGTGTCGTCGCCGCGCACGATCGCCTCGTAGACCTTGGTGCGGCCGGCGACGTCGTCCGACTTCACCGTCAGCATTTCCTGCAGCGTGTAGGCTGCGCCGTAGGCTTCGAGCGCCCAGACCTCCATTTCGCCGAAACGCTGGCCGCCGAACTGGGCCTTGCCGCCCAGCGGCTGCTGGGTGACGAGCGAGTACGGACCGATCGAACGCGCGTGGATCTTGTCATCCACCAGGTGGTGCAGCTTGAGCATATAGATATAGCCCATCGTCACCTTGCGATCGAATGGCTCGCCGGTGCGGCCGTCATAGAGCTGCGACTGACCGCTGGTGTGCAGGCCAGCCTGCTCCAGCATGGTGTTGATGTCGGCCTCATGCGCGCCGTCGAACACCGGGGTCGCGATGGAGACGCCGCGGCGCATCTGCTCGCTCAGGCGAACGATGCTCTCGTCGTCATACTCGCGGATCGGCTCGTTGCGGTCGTTGGCCGGCATGAAGCTTTCCAGCGTCTTGCGCAGCGGCTTGATGTCGCCGCCGCCCTTATACGCATCGATCAGTTCGCCGATCTTCCTGCCCATGCCTGCGCAAGCCCAGCCCAGATGCGTTTCCAGGATCTGGCCGACATTCATGCGGCTCGGCACACCCAGCGGGTTGAGCACGATGTCGGCATGCGTGCCGTCCTCGAGGAAAGGCATGTCCTCGACCGGAACGATGCGCGACACGACACCCTTGTTGCCGTGACGGCCGGCCATCTTGTCGCCCGGCTGCATCTTGCGCTTCACCGCCACGAAGACCTTGACCATCTTCATGACGCCCGGAGGCATTTCGTCGCCGCGCTGCACCTTCTCGACCTTGTCCATGAAGCGCTGCTCGAGCGCCTTCTTGGACTCGTCATATTGGCCGCGCAGAGCCTCGAGCTCGCCCTGGAGCTTCTCGTTCTCGACGGCGAACTGCCACCACTGCGAACGCGGATACTCGTCGAGCGTGTCCTTCGACAGCTTCGAGCCCTTCTTGAAGCCCTTCGGTCCGGCGATCGCTTCCTTGCCGATCAGCACGTCGGAGAGGCGCGCATAGACGTTGCGATCCAGGATCGCCTGTTCGTCGTCGCGGTCCTTGGCCAGACGCTCGATCTCCTCGCGCTCGATCGCCATCGCGCGCTCGTCCTTCTCCACGCCGTGGCGGTTGAAGACGCGCACTTCGACGACCGTGCCGAAGGTGCCCGGGGGCATGCGCATTGAGGTGTCGCGAACGTCCGAGGCCTTTTCGCCGAAGATGGCGCGCAGAAGCTTCTCTTCCGGCGTCATCGGGCTTTCGCCCTTCGGCGTGATCTTGCCGACCAGGATGTCGCCCGGCTGCACCTCGGCACCGATATAGACGATGCCGGCCTCGTCGAGGTTCTTCAGCGCCTCTTCCGAAACGTTCGGAATGTCGCGCGTGATTTCCTCCGGCCCGAGCTTGGTGTCGCGCGCCATGACCTCGAACTCCTCGATGTGGATCGAGGTGAAGACGTCGTCGGCCACGATGCGCTCGGAGAGCAGGATCGAGTCCTCGTAGTTGTAGCCGTTCCACGGCATGAACGCGACCAGCACGTTGCGGCCGAGCGCCAGATCGCCGAGCTCGGTCGACGGACCGTCGGCAATGATGTCGCCCTTGTTGACGCGGTCGCCCATGCGCACCAGCGGACGCTGGTTGATGCAGGTGTTCTGGTTCGAACGCTGGAACTTCATCAGCCGGTAGATGTCGACACCGGATTTGCCGGGATCGAGATCTTCCGTGGCGCGGATGACGATACGGGTGGCGTCCACCTGGTCGACCACGCCGCCGCGGCGGGCGCCGATGGCCGCGCCCGAGTCACGGGCGACGACCGGCTCCATGCCGGTGCCGACGAACGGCGCTTCGGCGCGCACCAGCGGCACGGCCTGACGTTGCATGTTCGAGCCCATCAGCGCGCGGTTGGCGTCGTCGTTCTCGAGGAACGGAATGAGTGCCGCCGCGACGGACACCATCTGCTTCGGCGAGACGTCCATCAGGTCGACGTTCTCGCGCGGCGCCATCATCACTTCGCCGGCGTTACGGCAAATGACGAACTCGTCGACGAAGCTGCCATTCTTGTCGAGCTCGGCGTTGGCCTGCGCGACATAGTGCTTGGCCTCTTCCATCGCCGACAGGTAGACGACCTCGTTGGTCAGCTTGCCGCCCACTATCTTGCGGTACGGGCTTTCGATGAAGCCGTACTTGTTGACGCGTGCGAAGGTGGCCAGCGAGTTGATCAGACCGATATTCGGGCCTTCCGGCGTTTCGATCGGGCAGATACGGCCGTAATGCGTCGGGTGCACGTCGCGCACTTCGAAGCCGGCGCGCTCGCGGGTCAGACCGCCCGGTCCAAGCGCCGACAGGCGACGCTTGTGGGTGATCTCCGACAGCGGGTTGGTCTGGTCCATGAACTGCGACAGCTGCGAGGAACCGAAGAACTCGCGCACGGCGGCGGCCGCCGGCTTGGCGTTGATCAGGTCCTGCGGCATGACCGTATCGATCTCGATCGAGGACATGCGTTCCTTGATCGCGCGCTCCATGCGCAGCAGGCCAACGCGGTACTGGTTCTCCATGAGCTCGCCGACCGAACGCACGCGGCGGTTGCCGAGATTGTCGATGTCGTCGATCTCGCCCTTGCCGTCGCGCAGCTCGACCAGCGTCTTGACCACGGCCAGGATGTCTTCCTTGCGCAGCACGCGCACGGTGTCCTCTGCCTTGAGCTCGAGGCGCATGTTCATCTTGACACGGCCGACGGCCGACAGGTCGTAGCGCTCGCTGTCGAAGAACAGCGAGTTGAACATGGCTTCGGCGGTCTCGAGCGTCGGCGGCTCGCCCGGGCGCATGACGCGGTAGATATCGAACAGGGCGTCCTGGCGGCTCTCGTTCTTGTCGACGTTGAGCGTGTTGCGGATGTAGGCGCCGACATTGACGTGGTCGATGTCCAGGATCTGGATCTCGTCCTCGCCGGTGCCGAGCAGCACCTTCAGCGTCTTGTCGTCGATCTCGTCGCCGGCTTCGAGGAAGATCTCGCCGGTGGCGTAGTTGACGATGTCTTCGGCAAGGTAGTTGCCGAGCAGATCCTCGTCGGTCGCCTTGATGGCCTTGAGACCCTTCTCGCCGAGCTGGCGGGCCTGGCGGGCGGTGATCTTCTTGCCGGCCTCGACAACGATTTCACCCGTGTCGGCGTCGACCAGGTCGCCAACGGCCTTGAGGCCGCGGAAACGCTCGACGTTGAACGGAATGCGCCAATGGTCGCCGGCGCGCTTGTAGGTGATCTTGTTGTAAAAGGTCGACAGGATCTCTTCGCCGTCCATGCCGAGCGCCATCAAGAGCGACGTCACCGGAATCTTGCGGCGGCGGTCGATGCGGGCGTGCACGACGTCCTTGGAATCGAACTCGATGTCGAGCCACGAGCCGCGGTAGGGGATGACGCGCGCGGCAAACAGCAGCTTGCCCGACGAGTGCGACTTGCCCTTGTCATGGTCGAAGAAGACGCCCGGCGAGCGGTGCATCTGCGAGACGATGACGCGCTCGGTGCCGTTGACGATGAAGGTGCCGTTCGACGTCATGAGCGGCATGTCGCCCATATAGACGTCCTGCTCCTTGATGTCCTTGATCGACTTCGCGCCGGTATCCTCGTCGATATCGAACACGATGAGGCGCAGCGTCACCTTGAGCGGCGCAGCATAGGTCAGGTCGCGCTGACGGCATTCGTCAACGTCGAATTTCGGTGCCTCGAACTCATACTTCACGAACTCCAGCATGGAGGAGCCGGAAAAGTCGGAGATCGGGAAGACCGACTTGAAAACGGCCTGCAGTCCTTCGTCCGGACGGCCGCCCTTGGGCTCGTCCACCATCAGGAACTGGTCATAGGATGCCTTCTGAACCTCGATGAGGTTCGGCATCTCCGCAACTTCCGGGATCTTTCCGAAGAACTTGCGTACGCGTCTGCGGCCATTGAAAGTCTGGGTCTGGGCCATCGTCGCTCCTTAGCTCTAAACTCGGGGCGAACCTCGCCGCGGCTCGCCTTGCACCAACGGGCGGCCTCGGCGGCTGCCCCTATCTGTTTTCCGGCCGCCCTCGCCGCTCTTTTGACGGGGTACCGGCTAAAACGGGAGAAAACCCGTTTCCGGAAGGCCGCTTTTCGGCCCTCAGGAAAGAGGTTTTCAAACGCCTCGCGCAACAAAGCCTCCCTCAATCCAAGGGAGGGGGCGGACGGCGCGAGACCGTCCGCCCTCGCCTAACAGGCTTACTTCAGCTCGACCTTGGCGCCAGCTGCTTCCAGCTGAGCCTTGAACTTGTCGGCGTCGGCCTTGGAAACGCCTTCCTTGACCGGCTTCGGAGCCGCTTCGACCAGGTCCTTGGCTTCCTTGAGGCCAAGGCCGGTGATGGCGCGGACTTCCTTGATGACGTTGATCTTCTGGGCGCCGGCGTCGGCGAGAACGACGTCGAATTCCGTCTTCTCTTCAACCGGAGCAGCGGCAGCGGCAGCACCACCGCCAGCGGCGGCAACAGCCACCGGAGCGGCGGCCGAAACGCCCCACTTCTCTTCCAGGAGCTTCGACAGCTCAGCCGCCTCGAGGACGGTCAGCTTCGAAAGGTCGTCTACGATCTTCGCGAGATCAGCCATTTTGATATTCCTTTAGTTGGTTCGAACGTGTGTTGTTGACAGCGAGGAACGGCCTCATGCCGCCTCGTCCTTCCGGGCGTAAGCGCCGATGACACGCGCGACCGAAGCCGCGGGCGCATTGACGATCTGGGCGATCCGGGTAGCCGGGGTGGCGATCATGCCAACCAGCCTGGCGCGCAGCTCGTCGAGCGACGGCATCGTGGCGAGTGCCTTGACACCATCGGCGTTGAGCGAGGTCGAGCCCATCGCGCCGCCGAGAATGATCAGCTTGTCATTCCCTTTGGCGAAATCGGACGTGACCTTCGGCGCCGCAACCGGATCCTCCGAATAAGCGACCAGCGTCTGTCCCTTGAACAGATCGATGATCGATGCGGAGTCCGTGCCCTGAAGAGCGATCTTGGCGAGACGGTTCTTCGCGACTTTGACGGTGCCGCCGGCGGCGCGCATTTTCGACCGAAGGTCGTTCATTTGCGCCACGGTGATACCGGCGTAGTGGGCCACGACGACTGAACCCGCGTTCGAGAACGCTTCGTTCAGGCCCGTGACGAGTTCGCGCTTTTCCGCTCTGTCCACTGCCTATCTCCAGTTGACCTCTGCCTCATTCTCGAGGTCAGAAGTCGGGTTGCCTTTTGCCGGCCGGGCCATCCAAAATCCTGGATCTCCCGAACGGCGCTCGAGGATCCTGCCCCCTTTTCGCGACACCGACGGCAAGCCGGCGATGCGCTGACAAAAGGCAAACACGGTTCGAACCTTTCATTGGAGCACTTGCTCCTTTGTCGGGTCTTCACCCGTCTCATGCAGGCCCACATGAATTAAGGCCCCCTTTTGAACAAGGCTGGCCGCCTGCAATCTCGGACAGGATATCCGGAAACCTCTCGGCTCCCGGGTACCGGGCCGCCGACGGATCGGCGGTCCGGAATTCTTCAATGACCGGCCTTGAGCCCGGTCAGACGACACTTACGACGCGGCGAGCGTCGCGATGTCGAGCTTGAGGCCAGGGCCCATCGTCGAGGTGACCGACACCTTCTTGACGTAGTTGCCCTTGGCGCCCGCGGGCTTCGCCTTGTTCACCGCATCGGCGAAGGCGCGGACATTCTCTTCCAGCGCCTTGACGTCGAACGAGACCTTGCCGACGCCGGCCTGGACGATACCGGCTTTCTCGACGCGGAACTCGACGGCGCCGCCCTTCGAAGCCTTGACGGCTGCGGCCACATCGGTGGTCACGGTGCCGACCTTCGGATTCGGCATCATGCCGCGCGGGCCGAGCACCTTACCCAGACGACCGACCAGCGGCATCATGTCCGGGGTGGCGATGCAGCGATCGAAATCGATCGTGCCCTTCTGGACGATGTCGACCAGGTCCTCGGCGCCAACGATATCGGCGCCGGCGGCCTTGGCTTCCTCGGCCTTGTCGCCGCGGGCGAACACCGCGACACGCACCGAGCGGCCGGTGCCGTTCGGCAGATTGACCACGCCGCGGACCATCTGGTCGGCATGACGCGGATCGACGCCGAGATTCATCGAGATCTCGACGGTCTCGTCGAACTTCACCGCGGACCGGTCCTTGAGCAGCTGCAGCGCCTCATTGAGGGCGTAAGCCTTGTTCGGATCGATGCCTTCGCGGCTCTTGGCAACACGCTTTGCAATCTTTGCCATGATCTTAGCCCACCACTTCCAGGCCCATCGAGCGGGCGGAGCCCTCGACCATGCGCATGGCCGCCTCGACGTCGTTTGCGTTCAGGTCCTTCATCTTCTGCTCGGCGATCGCGCGCACCTTGTCGCGGCTGATCGTGCCGACCTTGGTCTTGCCCGGCTCCTTGGAGCCCGACTTCAGGTTGGCGGCCTTTTTCAGGAAGTAGCTCACCGGCGGCGTCTTCATGACGAAGGTGAACGACTTGTCCTGGTAGTAGGTGATGACGACCGGGATCGGCGACCCCTTCTCCATCTCCTGGGTCTGCGCGTTGAACGCCTTGCAGAACTCCATAATGTTGATGCCGCGCTGACCAAGCGCCGGGCCGATCGGGGGCGACGGCGTGGCCGAGCCCGCGGCAACCTGGAGCTTGAGCTGGCCTGCAACTTTCTTAGCCATCTCTATTCCTGCCTTTTTCTCATGCCGACCCCATGATCCGGGACGCCGGCGGTTGCAGTCTGGTGGTGCGGTTCCGACGGCCGGCTATGCCGCCTTCGCCTCCCACCCGTTCATGCGGCGCTTTAAGCAACCGCCCCTGGCACCTATCGGAGCAGGGAACCCGACGCCTTTCGGCGCGGGTGTGCCGACGCCTTTCGGCGCGGCTTTACGGATCAGCCCTTTTCGACCTGTCCGAATTCCAGATCGACGGGCACGGCGCGCCCGAAGATCGAAACTTCCACCTTGAGGCGGGCCCGCTCCTCGTCCACTTCCTGAACGACGCCGTTGAACGACGCGAAAGGACCGTCCGAAACGCGGATCGCCTCGCCGATCTCGAAGGTGACCGAAGGCTTCGGCCTCTCGACGCCTTCCTGGACCTGGTTCAGGATGCGCTGCGCCTCGGTCTCGGTGATCGGCACAGGCTTGGAGTCGCCCAGGAAGCCGGTGACCTTCGGCGTGTTCTTGACCAGCGAGAACACGGCATCGGTCAGGTTGGCCTTCAAGAGCACATAGCCCGGGAAGAACTTGCGCTCGGCATCGACCTTGCGGCCGCGACGGATCTCGACGACCTTTTCGGTCGGGACCACGATCTGTTCGATGTCACCTGACAGGCCCTTCTGCTTGGCCTTGTTCTCGATGTCCTCGGCGACCTTCTTCTCGAAGTTCGAATAGGCGTGGACGATATACCACCGCGCAGTCATTTCACGACCTCTCCGTAAACCGCCGAATTAATGCCCGAGACCCAGGATCCACTCGATCGCATAGCCCATCAGAATATCGGCAGCGAAGAAGAACAGCATCGCGATCACCGCGAATATCAGGACCATCACGGTCGAAATCATTGTTTCGCGCCGCGAAGGCCATGTCACCTTGGCCGTCTCCGCGCGAACCTGCTGGAGAAAGGTGAAGGGATTAGTGGTTTTCGAAGCCATGCGCCGCCTGTTTTCGAGACCCGTTGGCCGGGCCTCCTGGATGATCCCGCTGACCGGGACGTGCCGCCTGGGCTCTATGCGGCGCGAATCAGCGCCGCTATTTCACCCACGCAAATCAGACGCGTAAAGCCGGCTTCCCAGCTCCACGCGTCGCGTGTCTGTCTTGTCTACATAAAACCGATTCTTAATCCACGCAAGTGGCAAGGGTCCGCTTTATGTCTCAACGCCGCCTCGGAACCATCCAGTCGTCCCGTCCCGGCTATACGGGGCTTATGCCCCAATTCTCGCCATATGGCAAGCCGCTCACCGATTTTCAACCGCGGAGCGGCCGCTCATCGGCCCGCGACCCTGGAAAATGGCACAGGCAGCAGGGCTTCGGATTTGCGACTTGCGGTTTGGAGACCGAACAATCTACCGGCGGACAGCTGTGCCCGATGCCTCGTCGACGCCGCTACCAGCGCACGCTGAAGCCGAGCTTGCCGCTGATGACATTGCTGTCGCCGAAGCTCGCCAGGCTCGTCTTGGCCAGTGCCTCGCCATAGACCGAGTACTTGCCGTCGCCGAAATCGAGCGAGCCGCCGAGGCCGACGCCGCCCCAGAACTTCTGGTTCTGGCTGGCAAGCTTGACGCCCGAGACATCGACATCGGTTCCGCCGAGGAAGTCATAGTAGAGGTTGGCGATGCCGTAGACATGCGCCCGGCTCACCTGCCCGGCGCTGTCGGCCCACTGGTCCTCATAGTCGGCCGAGATGCCGAGGCGGCCGATCAGGCTGTCGCCGCTGCCGGGCGACACGATCGCGCCAAACCGATCGGTGAACTTGTCGAAGTCGACCGCCGAATAGGAAAGTTGCGCCTGCGGGGTCAGCGACCAGTTGGAGCGCAGCGCGATCTTCTGACCGCTCTCGATGCTAAGCGCATAGCCGAAGCCGTTGTTGCCGTCGGCAAGCTTGCCCAGCTCGGCCGAGTTGATGTCGCTGTCATACCAGGTCGCCTGCGCCTGCGTGTCGACATAGAAGCCGCTGTTGCCGAACCAGGTCAGCGTGCCGCCAACACCGTAGCCGGTGGCCGAGATCGAGCCGGTGCCAAAGGTCGATGAGACGTCCGATGCGACGGTGCCGTAGTGAACCGTGATACCGCCCAGCAGGATGCCGGCCTCGCTGTCATGCAGCAGGCCGTCGACGCCGGCGTTGATCTTCCACGTCGTCACGTCGTAGTCGGTGCCGGTGGTCGAGGTCTTCGGCTCGAACTTGCCGTGGGCGGCATCGACACGCGCCCAGATGGCGTTGCCGTCGACCGGACCCTGGCCGGGCACGTCCGCGCCCTGCGGCGTCGCGTCCTCGCCCCAGGCCCGGTTGCCGATGCGCTGCTGCAGCGTGCCCAGCTCGTTGAAGCTCTGCAGCACGCCGGCATAGGCCTCATAGAGCGGCGTGCTTGGCGCATAGAGCGGACCGGTCTGGTTGATCAGGGTGGAGCGCAGATACCAGTCGCCGTCGCTGGGCGTGCTCACGCCGTTCTTATAGAGCCGGTAGGCATAGGCGCCGCCGACCACCGCCTGGTCGCCCTGGTAGATATAATCGCCGGCGAGCGTGAAGGTGCCGGCCGAGCTGCCGTCGATGTCGACGATCTTGATGCCCTCGCTGGTCTGCGCGCCCGCGCCGCCGACATTGGTGACCGCCAGGATGCCGGTGCCCGAGGTGTTGCCATGCACTACCAGCCTGTCGGTCGCAGAAGCATCGCCGTTCAGCGCGGCATTGATGAGGATTTTGCCGCCATTGCCGACATAGTCGCCGCTGACCGTGAGCACCGTGCCGGGTGCCGCAGCACCAAGCCGCACCGCGCCGCTGTTATTGAGCGAGGCGACCGTCTGGTCGAAGCCGGCGAGATCCAGCGTGCCTCCCGACTGGACAGCGAATGCAGAGGTTGCGTTGAAGGCGCCTGCCTTGCCGGCCGCCAGGGTTCCGCCCTGCACGGTCGTCGCCCCGACATAGGAGCTGTTGCCGGCAAGGATCAGGGTACCGTAGTCGACCTTGGTCAGCCCTGAGTTTCCAACAAGGTCCGACGCGATGGTGGCCTTGTAGCCTGCGCCCGCACTGCTGCCGTCGCCCACCCGGATCGTCGACTGCGGCCCAACAAGGCTGATGTCGCCGCCCTGGATGACATAGCCGTCGGCGGCGAACTGCATGCCGTTGACGGTCACCGCGCCGTTGCCGTTGTCCACGCTCACCGTTCCGGGCGTGCCTTGGAACACGGCGAACTGGCCGTTGCTCCACGGCGCATTGACCTCGCCGCCTGGCGTTGTCCAGTTGTTGCCGGAGCCGGCGACCTGCCAGGTGCCGTTGCCGCCGTCGACCACGCTGTTGTTCTTGGGGCCGGCATCGCCGTCCCAGAAGGTCAGCAGCTGCCCGGCCGTGTTGATGAGGTTGACCTGATTGGCGATCGACGTCTGCACCGAATAGTCGGGCGATGTCAGGGCGAGCCCGTTGTCGATCAGCGCGCCGTTGTAGTTGAACACGCGGTAGACGCCGGGCCCAAAGCTGCCGCCGGCGGTCGGCGTGATGTTGAGCGTGCCGTCGAGCGTCAGGTTTCCGCCGACATTGACGACGTCGTTCAGCGCGCCGCCGGGCGCGTTGGCCTGCCCGAAATTATACGCCAGGCTGGTGCCGCCGCTGAGCGTCAGGTTGCCGTTGATGGTCAGCGCGCCGGCGGAATTGCCGCTGCCGCCGGGGCTGAGCGTGCTGCCATCCGCCATGGTGACATCGCCGCCGATGATGCCGGTGCCGCCGAGCGTCGCCCCGCCTGCCACCGCGGTCTGGCCGGTGGCGCCGGCCTGGTTGCCGTTGACGAGCAAGGTGCCGCTGTTGACGTTGGTCGGCCCGCCATAGCTGTTGGCGGCGGTCAGGATCGTGGTGCCGGCGCCGATCTGGTTCAGCCCGCCAGTGCCGGAGATCACGCCGCCGAAGGTGACGGCGTCCGAGCGGTCGAAGGCCAGCATGCCGTTGTCGACGACATCGCCGGTGATCGAGCCCGACGCGCCGCCATTGCCGAGCTGCAGGGTGCCCGCCGAGATCGTCGTCCCACCGGTGTAGCCGTTGTCCGCCGTCAGGATGGTGGTGCCGGAGCCGATCTGATTGACCGCACCGTTGCCCGAGATCAGCCCGGCGAAGGTGTAGGCGTCTGACCGGTCGAAGGCCAGCGTGCCGTTGTTGGTCACGTCGCCAAGGATCGAGCCCGACGCGCCGCCATTGCCGAGCTGCAGGGTGCCCGCCGAGATCGTCGTCCCGCCGGTGTAGCCGTTGTCCGCCGTCAGGATGGTGGTGCCGGAGCCGATCTGATTGACCGCACCGTTGCCCGAGATCAGCCCGGCGAAGGTGTAGGCGTCTGACCGGTCGAAGGCCAGCGTGCCGTTGTTGGTCACGTCGCCAAGGATCGAGCCCGACGCGCCGCCATTGCCGAGCTGCAGGGTGCCCGCCGAGATCGTCGTCCCCGTGCCGGTGCCGATCTTGGTGATCGCACCCGTGCCGCTGAACGGCGATATGGCAGTGACGCTGAAGGCGCCGGTATCGAGCGTGAGCCCACCCGCAGCGATGTTGAGCCCGGTGCCGGTAAAACCGCTAATAAAGGCTGTGTTGCTCGCGGTGGCGCGCAGCGTGGCGCCGTCAAAGTTGGCCTGCACCGTTCCTGGACCGGCTGTCAGCGCCCCTGTGGAAAGGGTGCCGTCGCCAGATATGTTGAGCGTGGCCGTTGAGGCCGCGATGGCGGTCATTGTCACCGTATTGGCGGTCGCCGCCGCTCCGTTGGAAACCGTCAACGTACCCTGGCCATAGGCACCGATGTTGAGTGCCGCGCTAGTGTTCAACTGGGAGCCCGTGCCGGAGACAGTCACCGTGCCGGTTCCCGCTCCACTTAGGTTATTACCAGCGATAGTGATAATGCCGGTGGCGGTCACCACTGCGCCGTTTGTCACCTTGAGCGTGCCGCTGCCGGTTCCGGCGTTGCCCTGGCCCCTGCCAACTGTCAAAAATCCACCCACATTCCAGCTGGATCCCGCGCCGGAAATGTTGGCGGCGCTGGTTGTGGCCGATCCGAACAAAGTTGTGTTGCCCGAGGTCAGCGTCCCGCCCCCCGTTATGTTCAGCGTCGCATTGATCGTGGCATTGGCCGCGCCAAAACTCAGGGTTCCCAGACTGACGTTTGCACCATTGGCGATGTTCAGCGTGCCAGCACTGCCACTGCCGAAACCGATCAGGGTCGAGGCCGAACTCGACCAGGACGATCCAGCGCCCGTGACCGTAACGGTCCCGTTTCCGACTCGGCCAATGTAGTTCGTGCCCGTCGTGACGCTGGACGACAGCGTGCTCCCGTTCTGAACCGTGAGCACGCTCGTGCCTGCCGACATATTCAGCTGCAGGTTGCCGATCGTCGCACTCGCCGCGCCGGACACACCCAAAACCGCGGGATTGGGCGAATTCGTGTTGATCGTGACCGTTGCCGTGCCGCTCGGGGCCGTGCCCGTCGACCAGTTGCTGCCGACCGTCCAATCGGCACTCGTCGTGCCCTGCCAGACTTGCGCTCTGGCTGAGGTTGACCAGCCGCACATGACCATCGCACCAATACTGACGCCCGTCAGTAGCGCGCGGGAGCGGCGCTTCTCGCCGCTGCTTTTGCTGCGCCCACTCATGTGCCCCTCGTAATTTAGGAAGTCATAAATATCGTGTTCTGATGAATCAGGACGCAATGCGAGAGGAAGGCACGGGACCGGGGCGGCGTATTCCAGAAAATTGCGGCGTTTTGCACAAACGTGCGACCCCCCTGCCCTTCGCTTTGCTCTGGTCAGCACAGCGTTACTCGCAAGCAACAGCTTTCTATTTGGTAATCCTAATGCGCAGTTAAGTGCTAAGGACGAAAACCTTACATCTTTGGTCTAAGGTGCAACGATTTTCGCCACCCGGACGGCACAGGGTTCGAGCGTGCGACACGGGCTGGCAGGCCGATGACCGCAAGGGCGGCAGACGCGCGGAAGAAATATGTAAGGCTGATTTCGGCGATCGAGAGGGCGGTTGCCAGATGCCTGCTCACTTGAAGAAATGGCACGGGCAGCAGGGCTCGAACCTACGACCTGCGGTTTTGGAGACCGCCGCTCTACCAACTGAGCTATGCCCGTGCATGCGCTTGTTCGGCGCAGGCGCTTCCTAAAAGCTTCCGGGCGCTCTGTAAAGAGCACTCCGATGCCGTTTTGGAAGCTTTGCCAGAAATCTGAATTGCGCAGCTGCCTGCAATCGATCGCGGGCACGCGCGCCTACGACTTCCCGGCGGGCGGCTTGTAAGGTCCGCCCGGCACGCCCCAGCCCCAGGCCGGCATCGGCTCGGTCTCGGGATCGCAGGTCTCGCCCAGATTCGAGTTCATCTTCGCCAGCCGCGATCCCCACTCGACATAGCCCATGAAGGCGGAGCGGAACTCGGGGTCGTCGGGCAGGCCGACCTCATCCGCCGCATCGGCAAGGAGATTGATCCAGCGGCGGCGCTGTCCCTCGGTCAGATGCTTGCCGAGGTGATGCATCACCATTTCGCGATGGCCGCCATGCTTCTCGCTGTAAGTCTTCGGCCCGCCAAAGACTTCGCCGATGAAGGCGGCGACATGCGCCGGGTGATCCGGCGACATGTGCTCGAACACCGGACCGACGATCGGGTCCGCCGCCACCTTGTGGTAAAAGATCCGGGTCAGCCGGTTCAGCGCCTCGCTGCCGCCGGCCCATTCGTACAAAGTCGGGATGTCCTCGCTCATCGCCGCTCCTCCCTGTGCATACAGCAAGATAGCGGCAGCGCCCTGCCCCGCTCAACCTGCCTCGATGGCCAGTGCGCAGCTAAAGCGTGGTCCCGAACCGAAGGTCAGCGCATGCAAAAAGTGGGAACCGGTTTTCGGAGAAGATCATGCTCCAACAAAGAGTTAGATCAGGATGGCGATTCAACGAAACGTCATCCTGGTCTAGAGTTTCGCCGGCGCCTTCGCTTCGGCATCGGCGGCCGGCAGAACGCGGCAATTGTCCGGCCTGGGCGCGGATCTGCAAATGGTGGCGCCGGTCAGCGCGTCCACCGATTGCTGCCCGGTCGTCAGTCCGAATGTCTTCAGTTCGTCCCGGCTGAGTTCCCTGTGCTTGGCATATTCGGCCGACTGCATGGCGACGAAAAAGCCTGAGCCGACCGCCATCTCATCAAGATACGCCCTGACTTTGTCTTCCATGCCCATGGAATGCACCAGGAAATGCGCATTGGCGCCGACCAAACGCCGGACGCCGCCGGCGATCATCACTGCGCAAGCCGCATCGCATTCAGCGCCTGCATCGATGGTGAGGCCGGTATGGAGACCGTCGGGTGCGACGCACCCCACTTCGCCCGGATCGCAATCGAGAAAATCCGTTCGCGCGATCGCGACGTCCAACCTGCGCTCGCGGATCAGCCGGCCTGCGGCAAGCGCAGCCTGCACGTCTCCACCCGGCGAGTCGACGATGATGGGCAACCGGCGCTCCCGGATCGTATCGAGCAGCTGGCGCAACTTGTCGGCGGTGCCTGCCGCGATCCTGCCTTCCGCCGAAATCCATTCCGGACAATCGGGATTGCAAAGCGGATTGCTGCCCCGGACAAGGACGAAGCGCATTTCCTGTTCGTTTGCCTGCGGCGCCGGTGCGGGAACAGGGGCAATG
This sequence comes from Mesorhizobium sp. CA14, assembly GCF_020165195.1. Taxonomy (GTDB): domain Bacteria; phylum Pseudomonadota; class Alphaproteobacteria; order Rhizobiales; family Rhizobiaceae; genus Mesorhizobium. Next base: position 342,225 of record NZ_JAIUHR010000004.1, read on the forward strand.
GGTGAAGGCCCGGTTTCGACGGCTGCGACCACGGCCGGCGCGCCGTTCGTGGGAATCTCGCGACAATTCGCCGGCGCCGGTTGGTGCTGGCAGATGGTTCTCTCGGTCAGCAGATCGAGCGAATCCAGGCTGGTGACGAGCTTCATCTCCAGCATGTCCTCGGGCTCGATCTGCCTGATGTCGCTGGCAGGCGTCGCCTTCATCACGCTGAGCACGCCCTGTTCGACACCCATCTCCTCCAAATAAGCCGACAGCCGCTTCTCGACCGCCTTGCTCATCTCATAGGTCTTGTAGCTGCCGGCATTTTTGCGGCTGACGACCCTGGTGCTGACGATCTTCTTCTTGCCGTTCACGATCCGATAGGTCGTTCGGTAGAGCAGCTTCTCGCGCTGGTAGGTGGTGGTGATCTGATGGACGCCGAGATAGGCCCACTCGCCGACCACGCGGCGGATGCCGCCGGCAAACATCAGCGGACAGGCCGAATTGCACATCGCGCCGCTGTCATAAGCGACGCCGGAGTAGGGCTGGTCCTTGCCGTCATTGTCCCGGCAATTCTTCGTCCCCGGCGAGCAGCCGGAAAACTCCGTGATGCCGACCGCGATATCAAGCTTGTTCTTGCGGACCATGCGGCCAAGCTGCAGCGCGGCATCGACATTGCCGCCGGGAGAATTGACGACGATCGGCAATTGCCGCCCGCCGAGCGTCTTCAGCAGGCGTTTCAGCAGCGCCGGCGTGCCGGCCTCGATCGTGCCTTCGGCGGAAATCCATTCCGGGCAGTTCGGCTCGCAGCCCGGCGCGCTGCTGCGCACGACGACGAAGCGCATCGCCGGACCGTAGTCCGGAGGTGCCTCCTTCGCGGCGACGCTGAGGGCGGCAAGCCCTGCGGCAGCGGCCAATCCCAGCCGAAGCAGCCCGCGCCAACACCGTATGGTCTTTGAACGGAATGTTGAAACCACGTCTGGCAAGCCCCTCGGTACAACCATACTAGTTGCGGCGACGGTGCTTGCAACAGAATTGAACAGATCCGCCCAATACTGCTGCCAAAGAAAAAGGGCGGCCCGAAGACCGCCCTTTCCTGCCGAACCGGCAAAAGCCGGCTCGATTATTCCTTGATGGTGACGACGATGCCGGCACCGACGGTGCGGCCGCCTTCACGGATGGCGAAGCGCAGCTTCTCTTCCATCGCGATCGGCACGATCAGCTCGACGTCGACGGTGATGTTGTCGCCGGGCATCACCATTTCGGTGCCGGCCGGCAGCGTGACAATGCCCGTCACGTCCGTCGTGCGGAAGTAGAACTGCGGACGGTAGTTGGTGAAGAACGGCGTGTGACGGCCGCCCTCGTCCTTGGTCAGGATGTAGGCTTCGGCCACGAACTTCTTGTGCGGCTTGACCGAACCGGGCTTGGCCAGAACCTGGCCGCGCTCCACGCCCTCGCGGTCGATGCCGCGCAAGAGCGCGCCGATGTTGTCGCCGGCCTGGCCCTGGTCGAGCAGCTTGCGGAACATTTCCACGCC
>NZ_JAIUHR010000040.1 GCF_020165195.1 Mesorhizobium sp. CA14
AGCCAGCATCTTGAATCACAAATCCAACCGAGCGGGAATCCCTTCCGATTCTATCGAGCGGTGAAACGCTCTAGGCGAGGAAGGGCCGCAGCAACAGCTCGACGCCGAGCAGGATCAGAAAAACCAGGAACCAGCGGCGGAAAGCAGCCGGACTGATCTTCTGGCGCAGCACCTGCCCCAGCCACATGCCGAGCAAGGCCGGCAGCACCGCAAAGGCAGACATCGCCAGATGTCCGGCATCGAATGCGCCATGTGACGCCAGTCCCAAAGCCAAGGCGATGGTGGAGACGGTGAAGGAAAGACCGAGCGACTGGATGAGATCGTCGCGGCTTAAGCCGAGCGCCTGGATATAAGGGACGGCAGGCACAACGAAGACACCGGTGCCGCCCGTCACCAGGCCGGTGAGGAAGCCCACGGCCGGTGAAGACCAGCGCTCTGTCCTCTCTGGAACCGAAGGCTGCCGCGCCAGCAATGTATAGGCAGCGTAAAGAATGAGCGCCGCGCCGAGGCCCGCGGTCGTCCATTTGACGTTGTCGCTGGCGAGCAGCCGCGCGCCGACGATCGTGCCGGCGAGAATGCCTGCCATCATCAGCCAGAGCCGGCGCAGGATCGCGGAAAAGCTCGGGCCGGCGAAAAGCTGCCAGACATTGGTGACGAAGGACGGAACGATGAGCAGCGAGGCGGCTGTCACCGGCGGCATGATCGTGCCCAGGAGGCCCATGGCCAGCGTCGGCAGGCCCATGCCGGTAACGCCCTTGACTATACCGGCGAGCAGGAAAGTGATTGCGACGGCGGCCGTCAACAGCAGGGAAAAATCGGACATAGTCCTTCATGATCCGCCGCTGCATGCTTCAAAAGAGCCAGAAAGACCCGTTGCCGATGGCACAATAAAAAGCGGCGCCTCGCGGCGCCGCTTTCGTCTCGGGAGGAGACTGGTATTACGGATGGACCCGCGGATTACGCGGCGGCTTTGGCCTCGATCTGCTTGGCCTTGTCCGAGGACGAGGTGATCGCGATCTTACGCGGCTTCAGTTCCTCGGGAATGTTGCGCTTGAGGTCGACGAAGAGCAGGCCGTTCTTCAGCGTGGCGCCTTCCACTTCGACATGATCGGCGAGCTGGAAGCGGCGCTCGAAGGACCGCGAGGCGATGCCGCGATAAAGCAGCTCCGACCCCTCGCTGTTGTTCTCTTCCTTGCGCTCGCCCTTGACAGTCAGCACGTTACGGTGGGCTTCGATCGAGATCTCGTCTTCCGAGAAGCCGGCAACGGCCATCGAGATGCGATAGGCGTTCTCGCCGGTGCGCTCGATGTTGTAGGGCGGATAAGTCTGCGCGGTCTCGGGCTGGCCGAGCGAATCGAGCATGGTGAACAGCCGGTCGAAGCCGACGGTCGAACGATAAAGCGGGGAAAAATCAACGTGACGCATAAGGTGTTCTCCTGTTGAGCAACATGGTTTGCGTGTGACCCGGTGCGAAACCCTTGCAAGGCGTTCCGGATAGGCCAGCGGCCCCGACAATCGGCGGCCGCAAGCTTCATTTGGGAAGCTCAAAAACCCATTTCAAGGCTTTCGTGACGGTCGCAATGCAGCCACGTTAATGAATGGTGGATGAACCACCGCTTCGGCGTCCGTTCAGTCAAGCAGCGCTAGGCTTTGTCCAAGCTCGAGCAATTCCGGGAAAAGTGTGAAGCGGTTTTCCGTCCGGAATTGCCTCAAGACAGAGAGACAAACGGCGCCTTCCCCTGCGCCGCGACGAGGCCGAACCGGGTGCAACGTCCCTTCCTCCCGGATCGACGAGGCCGGAAGTGCGCCGCAGGCACTTCCGGCCTTCCTCTCCGTGGCTTGCCGCGTAAATCCTCGCAACGCTTTGCTTTTGGCGGCTGGCCGTCTATCACCATGCCGACGCCTCGCCCGTCCGGGCAAAGAACAAGCAACGACGCCGAATGACGGATCTTTTCCATCTGACCGACGACAATCCCCCGCCGCAGAATGCCGCGGGCGGCTTCTTCACCACGCGTGACGGCAAGAAGATCCGCTACGGCGTCTTCGCCGCGGTCGCCCGTCCGTTGCAGGGCACGGTGGTTCTGCTGACCGGGCGCAACGAGTGCATCGAGAAATATTTCGAGACCATCCGCGATCTCGCCGATCGCGGCTTCGGCGTCGCCATCTTCGACTGGCGCGGCCAGGGCGATTCCAGCCGCCTGCTGCGCGACCGCCAGCGCGGCTATATCCGCAGCTTCCGCGACTATACGCGCGACCTCGAGCAATTCTTCGAGGAGATCGTGCTGCCCGACTGCCGCGGCCCCTATTACATCCTCGCCCACTCGACCGGTGCCGTGATTGCGCTGCTTGCCTCGCCGTCGATGGTCAACCGGGTGCGGCGCATGGTGCTGCTGGCACCTTTTCTGGAGGTGCCGGACCTGCCGGTCTCGATCGCCACGGTGCGACGCGTCTGCGCGATCTTCTGCGCGCTGGGTCTCGGCCGGCTCTACGCCGCGCTCGGTCCGCGGCCGAAAGTGCCGCCGGCTTTCGAGGTGAACAAGGTGACTTCGGATCCCGCACGCTACCGGCGCAATGTCGGCATCTACGAGGCCTGGCCGCAGCTGGCGCTCGGCGGCCCGACCATCCGCTGGCTGAAAGCTGCAGCCGCGGCCGCGAAAGCCATCAGCGATCCGGATTTCATGGCAAGGATCAAGGTGCCGATGCTGATCGTCGCAGCCGGCGCCGACCGGGTGGTCTCGACCAAGGCGGTTGAGGCCTATGCCCGGCGGCTGCGCGTCGGCTCGCTGTTGATGATCGACGGCGCCCAGCACGAAATCCTGCAGGAGAAGGACATCTATCGCGAGCAGCTCCTGGCCGCTTTCGACGCCTTCATTCCCGGCACCGGCGATGCCACTTGACGCCCGGTCGTGGGCAGGCGCCGCCGGCGGCGCCTTACGGCCGGCGCACGAGCTTCATGGCTAATGGGTTCGCGACCTCGCCGCTCCGTCCGCCCAATCTCGGCTGAACGCCGCCAGCGTTGACGGCGTTGTCACCTGCACGGTCATTCCCAATCCTGCGGCAAACGCGTGCAGAAACGGCTGACTGGAAGGCGCGCTCGCGCGGGAGCGACACCTCGTTTCCGCAAAGGCGCGGAACGCTAGATACCTCCCGAGGCGCCATGCGCCTGCCGACAAGGACCAGGAGGAGGAACGGACATGAACGCATCGCTGTCACGTCAGGGGCATCGCCTGTTGCAGATCGGCGTCGCCCTGCTGCTGTTTTCGTCATTCGAAGGATTTGCAATCCCGTACCTCGCCGCACCGCGCCTGGGGCTGTCGGCGCATACGCTCAGCGGCCTGGAGGCCGTTCTCCTCCTGGCGCTGGGTCTCCTTTGGGAAAGGCTCAACCTCAGCGCCGCCGCATCGCGGGTTGCGTTCTGGTTCCTGATCTATTCGGCTCTTGCCATTCTGGCCGCCTACGTGATGGCGAGCGTCTGGGGCGCCGGCAATGAGACGATGCCTTTGGCAGCCGGACCCTTCCACGGCAGCGCCTTTGAGGAGACGGCGATCAAGGGCATCGGGTATTCGTCGGCGCCAACCGGCCTCATTGCTTTCGCGCTCATTCTGTGGGGCTTGCGCCTTACAGACCATTCGTCAACCGACAGCTAGAGCGTGTAGTGCGCCGCAGTCTTACGCAGGCTTTGCATAAAACGGTCTCTTGGGCGCCTGGTGCTCAACCGCGCAGCGCCGCCATCGCCGCCGCATGCAGTTCCGGCGTCGCGGCCGCCAGTATGTCGCCGCCCTTCTCGGCCGGCCCGCCCTCGAAAGTGGTGATGACGCCGCCGGCCTTTTCGATGAGCGGGATCAGCGCGACGATATCGTAGGGCTTCAGGCCCGGGTCGGCGACGATGTCGATGCTGCCGGCCGCCAGCATGGCGAAGGCGTAGCAATCGGTGCCGTAGCGGGCGAGCTGCACCTTTGTCTCGAACTGGTCGTAGCGCTTGCGCGCATCGCCCTGGAACAGGGCCGGCGTGGTCGTAAACAGCGTCGCTTGCGCGAGCTCGGTCGTCTTGCGAGTCGCGAGCCGGCGCGGGCCGCCCGGGCCTTCGTAATGCGACCCGGATGCGTTGGCGTAGAACAGCTCGCCGGTGAAGGGTTGCGACATCATGCCGGCGACCGCGTCGCCATCGACAGTCAGCCCGACCAGCGTTCCCCAGACCGGGATGCCGGAAATGAAGGCGCGGGTGCCGTCGATCGGGTCGATCACCCAGACATGCCGGCTGGCGAGGTTCTGGCTGCCATGCTCTTCGCCGAGAATCCCATGTTCGGGGTATTCGGAGGAGATCAGCGCGCGGATCACGCGCTCGGCCTCGCGATCGGCCTCCGTGACCGGATCGAAGCTTCCCGCAAGCTTGTTCGTCACCGTTCCCTGGCTGCGGAAGCGCGGCAAGGTTTCCGCGGCGGCGGCACGCGCGATGCGCCGCATGAAATCGGTGCTGATATCCAAGTCGCTCTCCCCATCGCGGCTCTTGCCAGCCGCTCTTTCTCGCAGAACAGGCGCTTTGAAGACCGGTCAGGCGCCCGCTTTCTGTTGCCTGAATGCCACATCTGAACCGCCGAAGCGGAATTTCCACATCATATTGAATTAAAAAACCCTGATGTCGATTGACATTTGTGCGACGCACAATAATTTTGTTATCGGACAGGTTTTCCTGTCCATGCCCTCCTTGGGCGTTTCCTCCCTAGACTTCGACCGTGTCGTGAAAACGATGCGGTCTTTTTTTCGAGCAATTCCAGGAAAAGCGTGACGCGGTCTTCCGTCCGGAATTGCGTTTATAAGAACTCGGCCCGCCGACCGCGCCGTCATTCCGCCGCGAGCGGCAAATCGACGAAATGATGGTCGGGCATCGACATCAGGTCGGCCGAGAAGCGGGTCAGGTCACCGGCCAAAGCGTCGAAGCCGGCCGATTTCTGGAACGTCCGCTCGTCCATGTAAAGCCCGCGATTGACCTCGATCTGCAGCGCATGCAGATGCCGCGCCGGCCTGCCATAGTGCTCGGTGATGAAGCCTCCGGCATAGGGCTTGTTGTGCGCGACCGTGTAGCCCATGCCGACAAGCAGGCCGATCGCAGTTTCGGTGAGCGCCGGCGAGGCCGAGATGCCGAACCGGTCGCCGATGATGAAGTCGGGCCGCACGCCGCTGTCGCCGACGCGGATCGAGGCCGGCATCGAATGGCAGTCGATCAGCACGGCATAGCCGAACCTGGCATGCGTCCTGGTCAGGAGCCGCTTCAGCGTCTCGTGATAAGGCTTGTACACCGCTTCGATGCGTCCGACCGCCTCGGCCAGCGGCAGCCGGCCGGGATAGATATCGAGCCCCTCGCCGACCAGCTTCGGCACAGTGCCCAGCCCGCCGGCGACACGCGCCGAGCGGATGTTGCAGAAGGACGGCACCGGCTCCGCGAACATGCGTGGATCGAGTTCCCAGGGCTCGCGGTTGACGTCGAGATAGGCGCGCGGAAAATTGGCCGAAAGCAGCGGCGCGCCGAGCGGAACGGCGCCGCCGAACAGCTCCTCGACATAGCAGTCCTCCGACCGGCGGATGGCGTTGCGGTCGAGCCGCGCCATGGCAAGGAAACGCTCCGGATAGTGGCGGCCGCTATGCGGTGAGTTGAACAGGAAGGGGACGCGCTGTTCGGCGCCCGATCGGATTTCGAAGGGTGGAACGACCGAAAAATCCTCGGCTGCCGTCTTCAATTTGTACGAACCAGGAAACAGCACTGCATCATGACGCAAAACTTGCCACCTTGCGCCCGGCATGTCCAGCATTTCAGGCGGTGAAACCGCGCTTTGAACCGGATGTTGGATGCCCTTCATTCACTTGATGTTTACCGGCTCCGTCTCATATAGAGGATGGTTAACGGCCTTGCCCGGCGGCAGGCTTGGGCGGGTGATTCGGACGGGATATGATGGCACGCATTCTGCTGGCGGAAGACGATGACGATATGCGCCGCTTCCTCGTCAAGGCGCTGGAACGCGCCGGCTACCAGGTAAGCGATTTCGACAATGGCGCCAGCGCCTATGAGCGGCTGCGCGAGGAGCCTTTTTCGTTGCTTTTGACCGACATCGTCATGCCGGAGATGGACGGCATCGAGCTCGCCCGCCGCGCCACCGAGATCGATCCGGACCTCAAGGTGATGTTCATAACCGGCTTTGCCGCGGTCGCGCTCAATCCCGATTCCAAGGCGCCCAAGGACGCCAAGGTGCTGTCTAAGCCCTTCCACCTGCGCGATCTCGTCAACGAGGTCGAGAAGATGCTGCAGGCCGCCTGAGCCATCTTTGGCCTGCATCGAGGATCGCATCGGCAGGGACTTCACCGATGCGACAAACGGAAGCCGTCTTTCCACATTCCCGCTATTGACGCGCCGGATCAAAAATGGTGTATGCGCGGCTTCGGATGGGCGTGTAGCTCAGCGGGAGAGCACTGCATTGACATTGCAGGGGTCACAAGTTCAATCCTTGTCACGCCCACCATCCTTCCAATAACTGGCCGATCTCCGCCACTGGGACCCGAGCACGCCGGCCAGGAGCATCGCAGCCTCCGGGTCAGCCACTGGTCGCGCCCGGCAGCGACGTGAGCAGGCGGCGTCTTGATATTTGTGAAAGTGCACGCAGCGTGCTGCGATAGAATCCCCTCGCTGAACAGCCCATAGGCCTCTGTCGGCGGGATTTTTGTTGCGGCCTAATTTCATTAGTTGTCACTAAAATCATTGATGCAGAAACCCGCCAATTGGCGCATAATATTCGCCTGCCCCGCACAGCAATCCGGGGTAAGGGCCCGGCCTGTCTGCCCTAGTCCCCCGACTTCCCGCAGGCCGGGTATCGTATGTCTGGCCAGCTAATTCAGCCTGGGCGCCTTGTCGACAACGAAGGGCGCCAGCGCCCCCCGGAGCGGCGCTACGCGCGCTGATTATCCGAGATCTCCTTCGAACATCACGAGCACGCGATTCGACGCCTTGAGCGCGAAACGCATGGCTTCCTCATAGGCCGGGTCGGCGTAGCAGGCCTTGGCGATCTCCAGCGACGGAAACTCCACAAGCACCATGCGCTTGGCATCGCGCGCCTCGACGAGCAGAGGCGGCTGCTTCGTCGTGTTGGTTCGTGCCTGGTATTTTTCGCCGATCGGCTTCCAGAGGCGGCTGTACTCAGCCTGCGCTTCAGGGTCCGAAATCTCGGTTCCGACGATGAGCCAGTATCCCTTCACGCTGAAGCGCTCCCTGACGATTGCCGGCCTATACCATGAACTCGCCGATTGAAAGCGTCTCGTTCGGACCGATCGCCGATCTTGGCAGCCGCCGCGATCGCCGCATTGCCGCGCTCATCCAGAATTTGACAAGCGAATACGATTTGCCGGCGGAACGCAAATCCCGTCACGGGAACCGGCTCACACGCCCGCCATCGCCAGCAGTGCCTTCATCCTGGCGATAGCAAGCTCGGGGTCGGCCAGCAGGCCGGCCTGGTCGGAGAGGCGGAAGACGTCCGCGTAATGGCATATGCCGCGCGCCGACTGCATGCCGCCGACCATCGTGAAATGGTCCTGATGCCCGTTCAGCCAGGCCATGAAGACGATGCCGGCCTTGTAGTATTCTGTCGGCGCTTCGAAGATCTTGCGCGACAGCGACACGGTCGGCGCCATCAGCGCGTCGTAAGCGGCCTTGTCGCCCTGCGTCAACTTCGCCAGCGCAGCGTTGGCGACCGGGGCGATGGCGTCGAAGATGCCGAGCAGCGCGTGCGAATGCCTCTTGCCGTCCCCTGCGATCAGCTCCGGGTAATTGAAATCGTCGCCGGTGAACATCACGACGCCCTCTGGCAGCCGGTCGCGCAGCAGCACTTCCTTCTCCGCGTCGAGCAACGATATCTTGATGCCCTCGACCTTGCTAGCATGCCGCTCGATGATGGCGACGACCGTATCGAGCGCGGCATCGAAATCGTTGCTGCCCCAATAATCCTTGAGCGCCGGATCGAACATGTCGCCCAGCCAGTGCAGGATGACCTTGCCTGACGCCTGGGAGAGCATCCGGTCATAGACGCGGGCATAATCGTCCGGCCCCTTTGCCACTGCCGCCAGCGCGCGGCTCGCCATCATGATCGCCTTGCCGCCCTCGCCTTCGATGAAGGCGAATTGCTCTTCATAGGCGCGGATGACGTCGTCGAGCGTGTTGGCCGCCGCCGGTGCCAGGTGATCGGTCCCCGCCCCCGATGCGAGATCGGCGCCCGGCACCGTTTTCGCCTCCGCGATTGAGCGGCGGATCAATTCCTTGGCGCTCGCCCAGTCGAAACCCATGCCGCGCTGGGAGGTATCCATGGCCTCGGCGATGCGGAAGCCGAGCCGCCACAGATGGTGGCGGAACGCCATGGTCCGATCCCAGTCGATCGCCGGCCGCGACCAGGGATTGGTCATGGCGATTGGGTCGGCAACGACATGGGCGGCGGCATAGGCGATGCGCGAAAAACGCGCGTCCTTGATCGGTTCGGCCGGTTTGCCGACGAGCCGGTAGCTGACCCGGTCGCCATTTGCCGCAGGCAAGATGATGTCCATGGAATTCTCCCGTCGCGGCCGCTATAAATGGAACGTTCCAATAAATCAAGAAGCTTTATGATTCAAGACGTCGAGCCGGCGGAGCACTGTGCCTCCTTGGGTAGGCTCCTTGCATTCGTTGGAGTTTTGAACCGCTTCAATCAATTTTTCAAATCTCCGATGGAATCGCGATTGACTCCTATTTGGATCGATGATTAGAACGTTCCAATAAATTTTGCTCAAAATACGGAGGGCGCGAGGAGGATGGCCAGCCGGGCCAAGGCGACGATCCTGGACATCGCCCGCGAGGCCGGCGTGTCCAAATCGACGGTGTCGCTCGTGCTGCAGGGCAGCGGGCTGATCCGGCCTGAAACCGCGACCAGGGTGCGCAAGGCGATCGAGGATGTCGGCTATGTCTACAACCGCGGCGCCGCCAATCTGCGCAAGGCCCATTCCAACGTCATCGGCATGGTGATCAACGATCTCACCAATCCGTTCTTCGCCGAGCTTGCCGTCGGCATGGAGCGCGTCTTCCAGGCGGCAGGCGTCGTGCCCTTCATCGCCAACACGGCTGAAAACCCGGTGCGACAGGAAGAGGTGCTGAAGTCACTGATGGAGCAGGGTGTAGCCGGGCTCATCGTCTCGCCGGCGCGCGGCACCACGCCGGGCGCCTTCCGCCGCATCGAGGCGGCCGGCGTGCCGATCGTCTTTACCATGCGCCGGCTGCCTGAGAGCCGCATCCCGGTGATTGCGCCCGACAATCATCGCGGCGCCGTGCTTGCCACCGAGCATCTGATCCGCAGGGGTCATCGCCGCCTTGCGTTCTTTGGTGGCTCGTCCGACCTCATTGTCTATCACCAGCGACTGGGCGGGTTCATCGAAGCCTGCGAAACGCTCGGCATTCCGGCCTCCGACCGGCTGATCGTCGAGGGCGAGACCAGCCGCAAGGGTGGCATGGCCTGCCTGGAGACGGCGCTTGCCGCAGCGCAGCCGCCAACAGCGGCGCTCTGCTTCAACGATGCGGTCGCCTTCGGCGTCATGCTGGCGCTGCGTAAACGCGGCTTCGAGGCAGGGGCGGACTTCGCCGTCGTCGGCTTCGACGATGTCGCCGAGGCCGAGCATTACAGCCCGGCGCTGACCAGCGTTGCCGTCAATACCGCGGGCCTCGGCGAGCGGGCCGCCCACGTCATGCTGAAGATGATCCAGTCGCGCACCACGCGCGCCGAGGACCATATCGGCGCCGTCAGCCTCGTCGTTCGCGAAAGCAGCGGTCCGGACCGCAATAGCCAAGTGGGAGACGCGGCATGAGCGTGCGATGGGGATTGATCGGCGCCAGCACGATCGCCAGACAGTTCATGATCGATGCCATCCGCGCGCAGGCCGATGGCGAGATCGCCGCTGTGATGAGCTCAAATCCGGAGCGCGCGGAGGCTTATGCGAGGGAAAACGGCATCGCACGCGCCGTCTCGTCTCTCGACGCGCTGCTCAACTCAGATATCGACGCCGTCTACATCTCGACCACCAACGAATTGCACCTCGAGCAGGGGCTTGCCGCCATCAAGGCCGGCAAGCATGTGCTGTGCGAGAAGCCGTTGGCGCTGACCAGCGCCGATGCGCGTGAGATGGTTGTCGCCGCAAAAGCCGCCGGCATCGTCTTTGGCACCAACCACCATTTGCGCAATGCCGGCGCGCACCGCGCCATGCGGGAGGCGATCGCCGCCGGCCGCATCGGCAAGCCGATCGCGGCGCGCGTCTTCCACTCCGTCTATCTGCCGGAAAACCTGCAGGGTTGGCGTATCGCCAGGCCCGAAGCCGGCGGCGGCGTGGTGCTCGACATTACTGTGCACGACGCCGACACGCTGCGCTTCGTGCTCGGCGACGATCCGGTCGAGATCTCCGCCTTCACGCAGTCGGCCGGGATGGCAGCCGGTGGCCTGGAGGACGGGGCCATGTGCATCTGGCGCTTCAAGTCCGGCGTCATCGCGCAGTCGCATGAGGGCTTCACCACCAAATTCGCCGGCACCGGCTTCGAGGTGCATGGCTCGGAAGGCTCACTGATCGCTACCGATGTGATGACGCAGAAGCCGATCGGTTCTGTGCTACTGCGTACCGCCAATGGCGAGGAAGAGCTGAACTTCGACCGCGAGGACCTCTACACCCGCTCGCTGCGCTACTTCCATGCCGCGATACGCGGCGAAGGCCAGCCTGCCGCCACCGGCGAGGACGGCGTCTGGTCGCTGGCGTCGGCCGAAGCAGCACTGCAATCGTCGAACACCGGCAAGGCCGTCGCCATCGACCCGCAACTTGGGGGCCTCGCGTGAGCAAGCTCGTCTCGGCGGCCCATGCCGCCAGCCTGATCAGGGACGGCATGGTCGTCTCGGTGTCATCGTCGAGCGGGCTTGGCTGTCCCGATGCCGTGCTTGCCGCGATCGGCGAGCGCTTCGATGCGGAAGGCCATCCTAAGGGGATCACCACGCTGCACCCGATCGCCGCCGGCGACATGTACGGCATCAAGGGCATCGACCATCTCGCCAAGCCCGGCCTGCTCAAGCGCACGCTCTGCGGCTCCTATCCATCCGGCCCCTCTTCCGCCGAACCGCCGCAGATCTGGAAGATGATCGGCGACAATTCGGTCGCCGCCTACAACGTGCCCTCCGGCATCCTGTTCGACATGCATCGCGAAGCCGCCGCCAAGCGGCCGGGCGTGCTGACCAAGGTCGGCCTCGACACCTTCGCCGATCCGCGTCACCAAGGCTGCGCCATGAATGCGGCGGCTAATGAGCCGATTGTTTCGGTCGAGCAGTTCGACGGCGAGGAATGGCTCTATTTCCGCGCCATCGTGCCCAACATTTCGATCATTCGCGCCACCACGGCCGACGAGCGCGGCAACCTCACCTACGAGCATGAAGGCGCCTATCTCGGTGGGCTGGAGCAGGCGCTGGCCGCCCGCAACAATGGCGGCATCGTCATTGCGCAGGTCAAGCGCGTCGTCGAAAACGGCACCCTGAAGCCGCATGACGTGCGTGTGCCGGGCGTGCTGGTCGACCACATCGTGGTGGCGCCCGACCAGTTGCAGACGACCCAGACCCCTTACGACCCGGCGATCTCCGGCGAGATTTTTCGGCCGCTATCGACCTTCCGCACGCCGGAGATGAACATCCAGAAGGTCATCGCGCGCCGCGTCGCCATGGAATTGCGCAACGGTATGGCCGTCAACATCGGTTTCGGCATCTCGGCCAACGTGCCGCGCATCCTTCTCGAGGAAGGCCAGCACGGCAAGGTTACCTGGGTGATCGAGCAGGGCGCGGTCGGCGGCGTGCCATTGCTCGACTTCAAGTTCGGCTGCGCCTCGAATGCCGAGGCGATCATGCCTTCGCCGCACCAGTTCATCTATTTCCAGGCCGGCGGCTTCGACGCCTCGCTGCTCTCCTTCCTGCAGATCGACCGGCATGGCTCGGTCAACGTCTCGAAGCTCTCAGCGCGGCCGCATGTGACCGCCGGCGCCGGCGGCTTCGTCGACATCACCGCGCGGGCGAGGAAGATCGTCTTTTCCGGCTTCTTCAATGCCGGCGCGAAACTCTCGCTGGCGAACAGCGCCATCCGCATCGACCAGGAAGGCAAGGTTAAGAAGGTGGTCGCGGAGGTCGAGCACATCTCCTTCTCGGGAAAACGCGCCGTCGCGCAAGGGCAGGACATCACCTATGTCACCGAGCGCTGCGTGATGAAGCTGACGCCGGACGGGCTGATGGTCACAGAGCTGGCGCCCGGCATCGATCTCGAGCGCGATGTGCTGGCGCAGGCCGAGATCCCGCTCGCTGTGGCGAACGACCTCAAGGTCACGCCTGCGGCGCTCTATCAGGACCGGCCGATCGGTCTGTCGCTCAATGGCGGCGCTTCGCTCGGAGGCACGCATGGCTGAGGGTCTCGTCATCTTCGAAAAGGACGGCGCCATCGGCATCGTCACGCTGCGCCGGCCGGAAAAGTTCAACGCGCTCGACATCCCGATGCTGCACGCGCTCGAGGCGGCGGTTGACGAAGCAGAACTGGCCGAGAACGTTCGCGCCGTGCTCATCCGCGGCGAAGGCAAGGGCTTTTGCGCCGGCGGCGACGTCGAGGCCTGGGGACGATTAAGCGCCGCCGATTTCCAGGTGCAATGGGTGCGCTATGGCCACCGCGTCTTCGACCGGCTGGCGCGGCTCAGGCAACCGACCATCGCTGTGCTCTCCGGTCATGCGCTGGGCGGCGGGCTGGAACTGGCCGCGGCCTGCGATTTCCGCGTCGCCGAAACGCAGGTGAAGCTCGGCTTTCCCGAAACCTCGATCGGCGTCGTTCCCGGCTGGTCGGGTACGCAGCGCGCCGTGCGCCGCTTCGGCGCACAGATCGTGCGTCGGATGGCGATTGGCGGCGAGGTTTTCCTGGCAGCCGACGCGCTGGCGCACGGCGTCGTCGACCGCGTCGTCGAGACCGGCAAGGCCTTCGACGAAGCCAAGGCCTGGGCCGAAAAAATCGCCGAGCGCGGCCCGCTGGCGACCGAGGCCGCCAAGCTGATGATCGGCATCGCCGAGGGCGAGGAAAACGCCGCCGCGACCGAGGCGCTGGCCAGCGGCTTCATCGCGCTGACAGGCGACCTCAAAACCGGCGTCGGCGCCTTCAAGGCCAAGCAGAAGCCAGCCTTTTCGAGATCCTAGAGAAGACATGATGAACGCACCTCTCAACATTGCCATGCCGGCTGAGGCGTCCCAGGCGCCGAAGGCCTACAAGCTCTTGATCGACGGCAAGCATGTCGATGCTCGCGACGGCTGCAGCATCGAACGCGCCAGCCCCGGCCACGGCTTCATTGTGTCCCGCTATGCGCAAGCGAGCGCGACGGAAGTCGAGGCGGCGGTGCAGGCCGCGCACAAGGCTTTCGAGACCGGCCCCTGGCCGCGCATGAAGGCGTCGGAACGCGCGGCGGTTCTGCTGAAGGCGGCCGATCTGATCGAGACCCGGCTGGAAGAGATCGCCCGCCTCGACGCGCTGGAATCCGGCAAGCCGATCGCCCAGGCGCGCGGCGAGATCGGCGGCGCGATCGACATCTGGCGCTATGCCGCTTCGCTTGCCCGCACGCTGCACGGCGAAAGCTATGCCAATCTCGGCGACTCCATGCTGGGCGTCGTGTTGCGCGAGCCGATCGGCGTCGTCTCGATCATCACGCCGTGGAATTTCCCCTTCCTGATCGTCAGCCAGAAACTGCCCTTCGCGCTGGCCCCCGGCTGCACGGCGGTGGTGAAGCCCAGCGAGATGACGTCCGCTTCCACTTTCGTGCTCGGCGACATCCTGCTCGAAGCCGGATTGCCGGCCGGCGTCGTCAACATCCTTGCCGGCTTCGGCGCCGACGTCGGTGCGCCGATGGTCAGCCACCCGCTGGTCGAGATGGTCTCCTTCACCGGCTCGACCCGTGTCGGCAAGATGACCATGGCCGCCGCTTCGAATTCCTTGAAGAAGGTCTCGATGGAGCTCGGCGGCAAGAACGGCCAGATCGTCTTCCCCGACGCCGATCTCGAAGCGGCGGCAGATGCCGCGGTGTTCGGCGGCTTCTTCAACGCCGGCGAATGCTGCAATGCCGGCAGCCGCCTGATCGTGCATGAGGCGATCGCCGACGACTTCCTCAATACGGTCAAGGCGCTGTCCCGGAAGGTCCGCGTCGGCGATCCGCTCGACGACCGCACCAAGGTCGGCGCGATGATCTCGGCCGATCATATGGAAAAGGTAGCCGGCTATGTAACGGCGGCGCAGACCGACGGCGGCAACGTTTTCACCGGCGGTGCCCGGCTTGCATCCAATGCCGGCCAATATCTCGATCCGACCATCATCCGTAACGTCACGGAGGACATGGCGATCGCCCGCGAGGAAGTGTTCGGGCCGGTGCTGTCCGTGCTCACTTTTGAAACGATTGAAAAGGCATTGCACATTGCCAACAACACGCCCTATGGTCTGTCTGCAGGGGTATGGAGCGCCGGCATAGACACGTGCATGTCGGTGGCGCGCGGTGTGCGTTCGGGGACGGTTTGGGTGAACACGTTCATGGAAGGTTACCCCGAGCTGCCTTTCGGGGGTTACAAGCAGTCCGGTCTCGGACGCGAACTCGGCAAACGCGCCGTCGAGGATTATACCGAGGAAAAGACTATCCAGTTTCATCGCGGCCAGCGCACCGGATGGTGGGTCGGCTGAGTTGGGAGACCCCGGCGGCCACCCCGCCGGTTCTGTGAATGCAACAAGGGAGGTAGTACATGTTGCGCAAACTGCTTATCGGAACGGCTCTTGCGACGAGCTTTGCGTTCTCGGCGCATGCCGCGGACGTCAAGGAAGTGCAGATGCTGCATTGGTGGACGTCGGGCGGCGAAGCGGCTGCTCTGAACGTGCTGAAGCAGGATCTGGCCAAAGAAGGCTATGCTTGGAAGGACGTGCCGGTGGCCGGCGGCGGCGGCGACGCCGCCATGACCGCGCTGAAGGCGATGGTCGCGGCCGGCAACTACCCGACGGCGTCGCAGATGCTCGGCTACACCGTGCTCGATTATGCCGCCGCCGGCGTTATGGGCGATCTCACCGAGACCGCCAAGAAGGAAGGCTGGGACAAGTCGGTTCCGGCCGCCCTGCAGAAATTCTCCGTCTATAATGGCAAGTGGGTTGCCGCTCCGGTCAACGTCCACTCCGTCAACTGGCTGTGGATCAACAAGGCGGTGATGGACAAGATCGGCGGCACCGAGCCGAAGACCTTCGACGACTTCGTGGCATTGCTCGACAAGGCCAAGGCCGCGGGCGTTATCCCGCTGGCGCTGGGCGGGCAGAACTGGCAGGAGGCGACCATGTTCGACTCCGTCGTGCTGTCGACCGGCGGGCCGGAGTTCTACAAGAAGGCGATGAACGACCTCGATGAGGAGTCGCTCAAGTCCGACACGATGAAGAAGTCGTTCGATAACCTCGCCAAGCTCGTCAAATATGTCGACCCGAACTTCTCGGGCCGCGACTGGAACCTTGCCACCGCCATGGTCATCAAAGGCGATGCGCTGGTTCAGGTCATGGGCGACTGGGCCAAGGGCGAGTTCCACGCCGCCAACAAGACCCCGGGCACCGACTTCCTGTGCTATCGCTTCCCGGGCACCGACGGCTCGGTGATCTACAACTCCGACATGTTCGGCATGTTCAACGTTCCGGAAGACCGCAAGGCTGCCCAGATCGCTCTGGCCACGGCCACTTTGTCGAAGAGCTTCCAGTCGGCCTTCAACGTGGTGAAGGGTTCGGTCCCGGCCCGCACCGACGTGCCTGACACCGACTTCGACGCTTGCGGCAAGAAGGGCATCGCCGACCTGAAGAAGGCCAATGAAGGCGGCACGTTGTTCGGCTCGCTGGCCCAGGGCTACGGCGCCCCGCCCGCCGTCGCCAACGCCTACAAGGATGTCGTGTCGAAATTCGTTCATGGTCAGATCAAGACCTCCGACGAGGCCGTGACCGAGCTGGTCAAGGCGATCGACGACGCCAAGTAAGGTTCGCTTGAAACAACCCTCCCCCGCTTCGGCGGGGGAGGTCTCCTGTCGACAAAAGGTGCGGGACAGACCCTGGCGCGTTTTCGCGCCGGGCGGGTTCCGACCAACCGGTACTGGATGAGCCGATGAGCACAGTTGCCGAAACCCAGATCAAGCTGACACCGGAGCACGACGCTCGTCCCGGCGCGACGGTCCGTTCGTGGCTGCAGGATCTGTTGCCGAAGATCGTGTTGGCGCCAAGCTTCGCGGCGACGATCGTCTTCGTCTATGGCTTCATCCTGTGGACGATCTATCTGTCCTTCACCAACTCCAAGACCTTCCCGTCCTATGACATAACCGGAGCCCGGGCTTATCAGCGGCTGTGGCGCTGGACCTTCGAGAGCGACCCACCTTCGAGCTGGTACACCTCGATCACCAATATGGGGATTTTCGGCTTCCTCTATATCTTGATCTGTCTGGCGCTCGGCCTGTTCCTGGCCATCCTGCTCGACCAGAAGATCCGCGGCGAAGGCGTGCTGCGGCCGATCTATCTCTACCCGATGGCGCTCTCCTTCATCGTCACCGGCGTCGCCTGGAAATGGTTCCTCGATCCCGGCCTCGGGCTGGAGCAGACGCTGCATCAATGGGGCTGGACCAGCTTCCATTTCGACTGGATCAAGAACAAGGATTTCGTCATCTACACGGTGGTCATCGCCGGCGTCTGGCAGGCTTCCGGCTTCGTCATGGCGATGTTCCTGGCCGGCCTGCGCGGCATCGACGGCGAGATCATGAAGGCGGCGCAGATCGACGGCGCTTCCACATTCCAGCTCTACCGCCGCATCGTCATCCCGCTGCTCAGGCCCGTCTTCCTGTCGGCCTTCATCGTGCTCGCGCATCTGGCCATCAAGTCCTATGACTTGGTCGTGGCGCTGACCAGCGGCGGGCCCGGCGGCTCGGCCTGGCTACCGTCCAACTTCATGTATGAGTTCACCTTCAAGCGCAACGAGATGGCGGTCGGATCGGCGAGCGCGGTGATCATGCTGATGACTATCACCGCCATCATCGTTCCGTATCTCTATTCCGAGCTCAGGGAGAAGTCGCGATGAGCGCTGTCGCTTCACCCGCCGGCCAGGTTGCAAGCGGCGCCCGTGCCAGGACGCTCAACCGCATCGTCATCTACGGCCTGCTCGCGCTGTTCGCGATCTTCTATCTGATGCCGCTCTTCGTCATGCTGGTCACCTCGTTCAAGACCATGGACGAGATCCAGAACGGCAACATGCTGTCGCTGCCGCATGCGCCCACCTTCGCGCCATGGATAAAGGCGTGGAGCGAAGTCTGCTCGGGCCTGACCTGCGTCGGCATGAAGGGCTACTTCTGGAACTCCATCAAGATGGTCGTGCCGGCGGTGCTGATCTCGACGCTGCTCGGCGCGCTCAACGGCTATGTGCTGACCAAATGGCGCTTCCGCGGCCACACGCTGGTTTTCGCCATGATGCTGTTTGCCTGCTTCATCCCCTTCCAGTCGGTGCTGTTGCCGATGGCGACGATCCTCGGCAGCCTCGGCCGCTTCGGCGTCACTCTGCAGAACGCGACCGGATTCAACTTCGGTCTCGGCAATTCGACCGTGAACCTGGTCTTCGTCCATGTGGTTTACGGCCTCGGCTTCACAACGCTGTTCTTCCGCAACTATTACGAAGCCTTTCCGACCGAGTTGGTGAAGGCGGCACAGGTCGACGGCGCGTCCTTCTTCCAGATATTTCGGCGCATCATGCTGCCCAATTCGCTGCCGATCATCGTTGTGACGGTGATCTACCAGTTCACCAACATCTGGAACGACTTCCTGTTCGCCTCCGCCTATGCCGGCTCCGGCGACGTGATGCCAATGACGGTAGCGCTGAACAATGTCGTCAACACCTCGACCGGCGTGGTCGAATACAACGTCAACATGGCGGCGGCGATGATTGCCGCGCTCCCCACCCTGATCGTCTATGTCGTCGCCGGCCGCTATTTCGTGCGCGGCCTGATGGCCGGCGCGGTCAAGGGCTGACCACATTCGGAAGGAACGACCATGGCTTTTCTGGAAATTGATGGGCTTAAGAAGCGCTTCGGGAATGTCGAGATCCTGAAGGGCATCAATGTCGAGCTCGAAAAGGGCGGCTTCCTGGTGCTGGTCGGCCCGTCCGGCTGCGGAAAGTCCACATTGCTCAACACCATTGCCGGGCTGGAGCAGATCACCGAGGGCCAGATCCGCGTCGACGGTCGCGCAATCAACGACCTGCATCCTTCCAAGCGCGACATCGCCATGGTGTTCCAGAGTTATGCGCTCTACCCCAACATGACGGTTGCCGGCAATATCGCCTTCGGCATGGAGATGCGCGGCGTGCCGGCGGCGGAACGCCAGGCGGCGATCGACAAGGTGGCGAAGATCCTGCAGATCGGCCATCTGCTCAACCGCAAGCCCAGTCAGCTTTCCGGCGGCCAGCGCCAACGCGTCGCCATGGGCCGGGCGCTGGTGCGCGACCCGAAACTCTTCCTGTTCGACGAGCCGCTCTCGAACCTCGACGCCAAGCTGCGCGTCGACATGCGCATCGAGATCAAACGCCTGCATGCCACCACCGGCACGACGATCGTCTATGTCACGCATGACCAGATCGAGGCGATGACGCTGGCGACCAAGATCGCCGTCATGCGCGATGGCGAGGTGCAGCAGTTCGGCACGCCGGCCGAGATCTACAACAACCCCACCAACATCTTCGTCGCCGACTTCATGGGCTCGCCGGCGATGAACCTGATCCCGGCCAAAATCGACGCTAATGGCAGCGGGCTGTCGGTGGTGCTGGACCGCGAGGCGCGCCAGCCGATCGTGCTGCCGATGTCCGGCGCGCCCTCAGGTCTTGCGGCCTTCAAGGACAAGCCGGTGATCTTCGGCGTGCGCCCCGAAGCGCTGACCGACCCGGAAGGTGCGGAACGCAACGCTTCGAACATCGCCACAGCCGACTGCCATATCGAAGTCGTGGAGCCGGCGGGATCCGACACTTTCGCCGTCACCAATCTGGGCGGCAAGGGCGTGGTGGCGCGGCTGAGGGCCGATGCGAATATCCAGCCCGGCACCAGCACGCCCTTGGCCTTCAACCTCAGCAAGGCGGTGTTCTTCGACCCGGCGACCGAGAAGCGCATTCTCTAAAAGGCTATGGCAAACCCGGATATCGTCATCATCGGCTCCGGCATCGGCGGCGCCACGATCGCCTCAGGCTTGGCCGGCAGCGGCGCCTCGATCCTGATCCTGGAGCGCGGCGAGCCGCTGCCCGCGACGCCGCATGCGCGCTCGACGCGCTCCATCTTCCTCGACGAGCACTACCGGCCGAAGGAGATGTGGCGCGAAGCCGGCGGCGCTGCTTTCAACCCGGGGAACTACTACTATGTCGGCGGCAATTCGAAGTTCTTCGGCGCGGTCCTGATCCGTTACCGCAAGGAGGACTTTTCCGAGCTCGAGCATTTCGGCGGCGTCTCGCCGGCCTGGCCGTTCTCCTATGACGAATTCGAGCCATGGTATTCGAAGGCCGAGCAGCTTTTTCGCGTGCGCGGCGCGCTGGGCGAAGACCCGACCGAGCCGTTCCATTCGATCCCCTACGCCTTTAAGCCGGTGCCGGACGAGCCGCCGATCGCGCGTGCCCGCGCCGAGCTGAAGAGCCTTGGACTGCACCCCGCTTCGCTGCCGCTCGGCGTCGACATCGAGACCTGGCTGAAGGAAGGCAAGACGGGCTGGGACGCCTTCCCCAACACCGGCCAGGGCAAGATCGACGCCCAGACCGGACCGCTGACGGCAGCACTAACCGACAAGAACATCCGCCTCCAGACCGGCGCGCATGTCGACTGGCTCGAAACCGCGCCGGACGGCAGGTCGATCGCCGCCATCCACTACACCCAGGACGGCGCGCAAAAGACGCTGTCGCCGAAGCTCGTCGTCCTGTCGGCCGGCGCGATCAATTCGGCCGCCATCCTGCTGCGCTCGCCGTCGGCGAAAGGCAAAGGCCTCGCCAACAGCTCCGACCAGGTCGGGCGCAATTTCATGAACCACAATTCGAGCGCGATGCTGGCCATCGATCCGCGCCGCCGCAACGACAGCGTCTACCAGAAGACGCTGATGCTCAACGACTACTATCTGTCCGACGGCAAGGGCGGGAAGCCGCTCGGCAATGTGCAACTGCTCGGCAAGATCGACGGCAACATGCTCAAGGCCAATGTGAAGACGATGCCGAAATTCGTGCTCGACTTCATGGCCGGCCACGCCGTCGACTGGTACCTGATGTGCGAGGACCTGCCCGATCCTGAAAGCCGCATCATGGTCGACGGCAAGGAGATCGTCATGCAGTGGCGGCGCTCCAACATGCAGTCGCTGGAAGGCCTGACCAGGGTCATGCGCGAGAACCTTCGGGCCTGCGGGTATCCGATCGTGCTGTCGCGGCCCTTCGACAAGCGCACGCCTTCGCATCAGTGCGGCACGGTGAAGATGGGCAACGACCCGGCAACGTCGCCGCTCGATCCCTTCTGCCGCGCCTGGGACCATCAAAACCTGTTCGTTGTCGACGCCGGCTTCCTGCCGACCTCGGCCGCCGTCAATCCGGCGCTGTCGATCGCGGCGCAGGCGCTGCGCGTGGCCGACTATCTCCGCAGGACGGAGCTTTCTTCATGATAGGCCGGCGCCACCCCTCATCCGCCTGCCGGCACCTTCTCCCCGTAAACGGGGAGAAGAAGGCTGGCCGCAACGCCGGCACCCATTCTGCAGCGCGGGCGATTGGCGAAAGCGCCGGCGACGGCATCCTTCTCCCCGTCACTATACGGGGAGAAGTGCCCGGCAGGGGGATGAGGGGCAGCGCTGACGTCCACAAGGCTAATCTCCAATGAACCGCCCCTCGGCCATTATCACAGGCGGCGCGCGCGGCATCGGGTTCGCCTGCGCCGAAGCGCTGGCAGACGCCGGTTTCGACATTCTGATCGCTGATCTTGCTCAGAAGCCTGCGGCTGGTCTCGCCGAAAACATCGCCGGGCGCGACGCGAAATTAGCCTACGCTCAATGCGATATCGCCGACCTTGCCGACCATTCGAAACTGGTCGAAGCAGCCACGGACACCTTCGGCCGCATCGACTGCTTGGTCAACAATGCCGGCGTCGGCGCCGTGGTGCGCGGCGATCTGTTGGAGCTGAAGCCGGAGAATTTCGACCGCGCCTTGAACATCAACCTGCGCGGCACGGTGTTCCTCAGCCAGGCCGTCGCCAAGGCCATGCTTGCGGCACCCGTAAACGCCGCCAGGTCGATCATCACCATCACCTCGGTGAGCGCCGCCATGGCTTCGCCGGAACGCGCCGACTACTGCATCTCCAAGGCCGGGCTTTCGATGTGGGTGAAGAACCTGGCGCTGCGGCTCGCACCCGAAAATATCGGCGTGTTCGAGGTGCGGCCGGGCATCATCCGCACCGATATGACGGCGGGTGTTTCCACCAAATATGACGCGCTGATCGAGGACGGCCTGGTGCCGGCAAAACGCTGGGGTGAGGCCGGCGACATCGGCGCTGTGGTGGCCGCGCTTGCCTCCGGAAAATTCGGCTTTTCGACAGGATCGGTCATCGATGTCGACGGCGCGCTCTCCGTGCCACGCTTGTGAGGAACAATGGCTGACTACATCATTGTTGGCGCCGGCCCGGCCGGCTGCGTTCTCGCCAACCGGCTGAGCGAGGATCCGGGCAATTCGGTCCTGCTTCTGGAAGCCGGCGGCAGGGACTGGCATCCGCTGATCCATATGCCGGCGGGCTTTGCCAAGATGACCAAGGGCATCGCCTCCTGGGGCTGGTCGACCGTGCCGCAGAGGCACATGAAAGATCGCGTCTTCTGGTACACGCAGGCCAAGGTGGTCGGCGGCGGCTCGTCGATCAACGCCCAGATCTACACGCGCGGCAATGCCCGCGACTACGACACATGGGAGAAGGAAGAAGGCCTGACCGGCTGGGGCTACCGCGACGTGCTGCCCTATTTCAAGCGCGCCGAAAACAACCAGCGTTTCGCCAACGACTATCACGGCGACCAGGGTCCGCTCGGCGTTTCGAACCCGATCTCGCCGCTGCCGATCTGCGAGGCCTATTTCCGCGCCGGCCAGGAAATGGGCATACCCTTCAACCCCGACTTCAATGGCGCGAGCCAGGAAGGCGTCGGCTATTATCAGCTGACCCAGAAAGATGCGCGGCGCTCATCGGCCTCCGTCGCCTATCTGAAGCCGATCGGCACGCGCAAGAACCTGACAGTCAGGACAGATGTCCTGGTCACCCGCGTCGTCGTCGAGAAGGGCCGCGCCGTCGGTGTGGAGATCGTCGACAGGCGGGGCGGCGAAAAGACGATCCTGCGCGCCGAACGCGAGGTGATCGTCTCGTCTGGCGCGATCGGCTCGCCCAAGCTCCTCATGCAATCGGGCATCGGCCCGGCCGATCACCTGAAATCGGTCGGCGTCACGCCGGTGCATGACCTGCCCGGCGTGGGTTCAAACATGCAGGACCATCTCGACCTGTTCGTCATCGCCGAATGCACCGGCGACCACACCTATGACAATTACGCCAAGCTGCACCGCACGCTATGGGCAGGGCTGCAATACCTCTTGCTCAAGAAGGGGCCGGTCGCCTCGAGCCTGTTCGAGACCGGCGGCTTCTGGTACGCCGACCCGACGGCCGCCTCGCCCGACATCCAGTTCCATCTCGGCCTCGGTTCCGGCATCGAGGCCGGCGTCGAGAAGCTGAAGAATCCGGGCGTGACGCTCAACTCCGCCTTCCTGCGCCCGCGCTCGCGCGGCACGGTGCGGCTGAAGAGCGCCGACCCGGCCGACCATCCGCTAATCGATCCGAACTACTGGTCGGACCCTTATGATCGCGACATGTCGATCAAGGGGCTGAGGCTCGCGCGCGAGATCATGCGGCAGAAGGCGCTGCAGCCCTATGTGCTGCGCGAGGTGCTGCCCGGCCCTGCCCTGCAAAGCGACGCCGACCTCTTTGACTATGCCTGCCGCTCCTCCAAGACCGATCATCACCCAGTCGGCACCTGCCGAATGGGCCATGACGCAATGGCGGTGGTGACGCCGGATTTGAGGCTGCGCGGCATCGAAGGCCTGCGCGTCTGCGATGCATCGGTGATGCCGCGCGTCCCCTCCTCCAACACCAACGCGCCCACCATCATGGTCGGCGAAAAGGGCGCCGATCTCATCCTCGGCCGCGAGCCGCTGCCACCGGCCGTGTTCAAGGGCAACCAGGCGGCATGAGGCGTCAACGATGATCCGGCATTGCGTCTTTGTCCGCTTTCGCAACGACGTTCCTGAGACCGAACGCGCGGCAATTCACGCCGATCTCGAAGCGTTGCGCGCCGTCATCGACGGCATGGGCAAGGTGGAGTTCAGCGCCAATGTCAGCCCGGAGCCGTTCGGGCGCGGCTTCGGCCACGGCTTCACCATCGATTTCCGCGATGCCGCCGCCCGCGACGCCTATCTGGTACACGAAGCGCATCAGCGCGCCGGCGCCCGTCTGATCGCCGCCCTCGAAGGCGGCACCGACGGGCTGATGGTCATCGATCTCGAGGTGACGCAAATGTGACCGCTCGCCGGCTCAAATCCGGCAGCCGTCCCGTTCTCTTTTGCCCGCCCTGGAACATATCGTTCCGTTTGGGGGATGCAAAAGGAGGACCGCCTTGAACCTCACCACTGGGCAGAAGAAAACCGTAATCGCATCGTTCCTCGGCTGGACGCTCGACGCTTTTGATTTCTTCCTTCTGACTTTCCTGCTCACCGATATTGCCGCTGAGTTCCAGACCGACGTTCCGGCGGTCTCCAAAGCACTGTTCCTGACGCTGGCGACGCGCTTCATCGGCGCGTTCTTCTTCGGCATGCTTGCCGACAGATACGGCCGCAAGCCCATCCTGATGCTCAACATCGTGAGCTATTCGGTGATCGGGGCTTTAGCCGCCTTCTCGCCCAACCTCGGCGTATTCCTGGCGCTGCGCGCGCTGTTCGGCATCGCCATGGGCGGCGAATGGGGCCTGGGCAGCTCGCTCGCCATGGAATCCATTCCGCCGAGCGCGCGCGGCACGGTCTCGGGCATCCTGCAATGCGGCTATCCGACCGGCTATCTGCTGGCCGCGGTGGTCTACGGGCTGCTTTACGGGCAGAAGATCGGCGACTTCACCTTCGGCTGGCGCGCCATGTTCCTGCTCAGCTTCCTGCCGGCGCTGGTTGTGCTGTTCATCCGCTCGCATGTGCCGGAATCGCCGGCCTTCGTCGAGGGCCGCGCCCAGACGCGGCCCGGCCTCCTCGAAACGCTGCGGAAGCACTGGCGCATCGCGCTCTACGCCGTGGTGCTGATGATGTTCTTCAACTTCTTCAGCCATGGCACGCAGGATCTCTATCCGACCTTCCTGAAGAAGCAGCACGGCTTTGATCCGCACACGGTGAGTTGGATCACCATCGTCGCCAATATCGGCGCCATCGTCGGCGGCCTGGCCTTCGGCGCGCTGTCGGAGAGGATCGGCCGCATCAACGCCATCACGCTCGCCTGCGTGATCGCCCTGCCGGCAATTCCGCTATGGGCCTACACGACCACGCCCTTCATGCTGGCAATCGGCGCTTTTATCATGCAGGTCGCGGTACAGGGCGCCTGGGGGGTCATTCCGGTGCATCTCAACGAATTGTCGCCGGGCTCGGTGCGGGCGACGCTGCCCGGCTTCATCTACCAGGCCGGCAATCTGGCGGCATCCTATGGCGGTCCCTACCAGGCCGGTATCGCCGAAGCGCCGGGAGGCAGCTATGGCTATGCGCTGGCCCTGTTTGCCGGCGTAGTCGCCGTCTGCATCATCGTCGTCATCCGCTTCAGTCCGGAAAAGCGCGGCCAGGTGATGACCGTGCTCGGCTGAGGGTCTGTTTTCAACCCATTCTGAGCGCCGCGACGCCGGCAACAATGCCGAGCGCCGCGGCTGCGCGCCAGACGGTCATCTTCTCGCCCAGCGCCAGCACCGAGATCAGCATGGCGAACAGGATCGAGGTCTCGCGCAGCGAGGCGACCGAGGCGATCGGCGCCTTGGTCATTGCCCACATCACGATCCAGTAGGCCGCGCCGCTGAGAACGCCGGTGAACAGCCCAGCCTTCCAGTCGCGCGCCAGCACCGGAAGCGACTGCGGCCCGCGAAAGAAGATGCACAGCACAAGCGCCCACGTCGCATCGCAGACGAACAGCCAGGCGGCGTAGCTCTGCGCGGTTGCCGCGAGCCGCGCGCCGCTGCCGTCGGAGAGCGTGTAGCTGGCGATGAAGATCGAGGTGCCGAGCGCGAAGCCGACCGCGCGCAGATTGAGCTTCTCCAGATGCGCCCCGCCGCGGAACGACATGACCAGCGTGCCCGCCGACAAAAGCACGATGCCGAGCATGGCGAATGGCGCCGGGACCTCGCCGACCATGACAATGCCGCCGAGTGCGGAGAGCAGCGGTGCGGTGCCGCGCGCCAGCGGATAGGTCTGGGCGAAATCGCCCGCCTTGTAGGCGCCGATCAGGAAGGTCCGGTAGCCCATGTGGAAGATCACCGAGGCGATGATGTAGGGCCAGACCTCGGCCTTTGGCATCTCGACGAAGGGAAGCACGAACAGCGCCGCAAAGCCCATGCCGAGCGTCATCAGTGTGATCGACAGGAAGCGGTCGAGATGCACCTTGACCAGCGCGTTCCAGATCGCGTGCATGGCCGCCGCCGAAAGCACCGCGAGGAAGACGAACAGTGTCATGCTGCTTCACCTGCCCGCCAGGCCTGAGGCGACGCCCGGCGTTTCCAAATCGATATCCACCCGGAGCGGAAAATGGTCGGAAGCCACCTCGCCGACATCGGCGCTGACCGAACGCACGCGCCCGGCCAGCATGCCGCCGACGAAGCAATGATCGAGCCGTCGTTTCGCCAGCCTGCCATCGATGATCTTTTCGTGCGTATGGAAATCCGGCCCGGATTCGCTGGCGACGGCCGCGGCATCAACGAAGCCATCGATATAGGCAGCCCCGCGATGATAGGGCACATTGCCGACGATACGCCGGTATTCGGCGCTGCCCGGCTCCATGTTGAAGTCGCCCAGCCAGATCGCCGCCAGCGGGTTTTCCGGTTCCGGCTGGCCGTTCGCCCAGTCGCGCTGCGGTTCGTCGTCGACACCGCTCCAGGGGCCGCCCTCGGCCGGCGCGCGGCGATGCTCGGCAAGCAGATAGTCGATCTGCTCCAGCCGCTCTTCGGCCGCGATATGCGCCAGATGCAAGGAAAGCACCCGCACCGGTCCCGCCGGCGTGCGGATCATGCACTCCAGCGCCGCATTGCGGGTGTTGAGCGGCCTAAGCGTTCGCCGCAGCGGCAACGTGTGCAGCCGCGACCAGACGATCGGCAGCTTGGACAGCACCATCGTGCCGAACTGCCGCCTGCGGTTGACGATGCGGCCGCCCCGCTTCTCGCTGGCATCCATATCGAAGGCTGGGCCGTAGGCCCAGTAATAGTCGGCCAGCAAGCTGGACAGGATCTCGGGCTGGTCGTCCTCATTGGTGCGAGGCCAATGCCGCTCCACCTCCTGCAACGCGATGATGTCGGCGCCCTCCACCAGCCTGGCACAGCGGCTGAGATCGTAGCGCCCGTCGCTGCCGTAGCCGTACTGAATGTTGTAGCTGATCAGCTTCATTGATTAACCGGCTTACTTCTGGTGATCGCAGTAGCGCAATTCCAGGAAAAATGTGAGCGGTAAAGTTGGGCGCCTTCGCCGTAACCTTCCGTCGGGAATTGCTCTAATAGGTCGTCAGCGGCTGGAAGCTTCCGGCAGGCGACGCCGCCAGTTCCGACCAGTCGATCTCCTCTTCCAGCCGGTGGTAGGCCTCGTCGCCGATCGTACCGTTGCTGCGCAGTTCCTCCAGCGTGTCGCGCTGCCGCTTGATGGCGTAAAGGCGCAACCGGTCGTATTCCGTCGCGGCTTGCGCGTCGTCGGGATTTTCGGCGATCCGGCGTTGCGCCTCATATTGTTCGCGCACGACCGCGGCGGCGGACGAGGTTTTGCGGCTCAGCACGTCGAGCGCGGCCTGCATGATAGCCACCCGCGCCTCGGCCACCTCGCGGTCAATCGAAGTATCGCGCGGAAAATTGAGCCAGCGCAGCAGAGCCTTCAGGCTCATGCCCTGCAGCACCAGCGTGCCGAGCACGACCGCGAAAGCGGCAAGCACGATCGGGTCACGCCCGGGAAAGCCGGCCGGCAAGGCAACGGCGGCGACCAGCGTCACCAGCCCGCGCATGCCGCACCAGCCGACAAGCACGGCGCCGGCGAACGTAGGCGCATCCTTCTTTTTTTCCTCGCTGTCGTTGCGGGCAAACCATCGGATGACCGCGACGTATCCCGCCACCCAGACGAGGCGTGCCACGATAACGACGGCAAAAACTGTCGCCGCGAAGAGAAAGGCCTCGCCTTGCCCATCGCCGGCAAGCCGGCCGATGATCGACCGGGCCTGCAGGCCCATCAGCACGAACGCCAGCACGTTGAGCACGAACACTGCCGATTCCCAGACCGAATAGGCGCTGACGCGGCGTCTCGCCGACATCCGGCGTGGCCCGGTGCGCGCGATGGTGATGGCATAGACGACGATGGTGATGATGGCGGAAAGGCCGAGCCTGTCGGCAATGATCCAGACAGCAAAGGTTCCGGCGAACTGCACCACGGTGCTGCTTGCCGCATCCTCGATGCGCGTCAGCGTGAGCAGCGACGCCCGGCCGAACAGGTAGCCCGCCACGACGCTGCCGACGGTTGCAAGCAGGATAAGGGGCACCGCGTCTTTGAGCATGAGCGTGCCGATCGCTGCCGAAACCGATATCCGGTAGATCAACAACGCCGTGGCATCGTTGAGCAGGCTCTCGCCCTGCAGGATGGCTGTAATGCGGTGCGGCACCTTGAACTGGCTGAGCACCGCGCTTGCCGCCACCGCGTCCGGCGGCGCGACGATGGCGCCGAGTGCTATCGCCGCCGCGATCGGCAGGCCGGCCATCTTCCAGCCCACAAAGGCAACCACCACGGTGGTGAAGACGACCGCGCCAAGCGCCAGCAGGGCAAGTGACAGCCGGTACCGCTTCAGGTCGCGCAACGACGTGTCATAGGCGGCGTCGAGCAGCACCGGCGCGATGAACAGCGCAAGCGCCAGTTCCGGATCGATCTCGATCACCGGCGCGCCCGGCACGAACGCAAGCCCAACCCCGGCAAGCGCCAGCAGCGACGGATAAGGAATCTCCAGCCGCCGGGACAGCGCCGTCAGCGCGACGGCGATCAGCAGCAGGACAAGGGTGAGTTCGAACAGCGCCATGGCTCATCGTAGCGATGGAACCAGGCGTTTGGCACTGCAAAAGTGATGGTGAATGGTGAATGGTGAATGGGTATCATCAGAAGATCTCGAGCACGTAAAGTGCTGATCGCTATTCACCATTTACTATTCACCATTCACTCTTTCCCTAGTGCAAAACCAGCATATCACCCGACGAGAAGGAAATGTCCGCCTTGTCGCCTACGGCAGGGGGCGGTGTCGCCGAGTTGTTGAAGGTGTCTAGCGATACCGAGTTGCCGCCGATGCCGACGCGCACCCGGATGACTGAGCCGAGGAAATGCACTTCGGCGATCTCGCCCGACAGGCTGGTGTCGTGGCCGGGCTGCCGCGCCAGCGAGATGGCCTCCGGCCGCAGCGCCAGCGACAGCGTATCGCCGGACTTCGAACCGTTGAGCTTGCCTTTCAGCGAGACTTCCTGCGAGTTGACCTGCACCTTGCCGGACGCGGCGTCGGTGACCTTGCCCTCCAGCACGTTGAGCGTGCCGACGAAATTGGCGACGAATTTGGTCGCCGGCCGGTTGTAGATCTCGAACGGCGTGCCGACCTGCTCGGCCTTTCCGCCATACATCACCGCGATGCGGTCGGAGATCGACAACGCCTCTTCCTGGTCATGCGTGACGAAGATGGTGGTGATGCCGAGCTTCTTCTGGATCGAGCGGATTTCCTCGCGCAGCGACACGCGCACCTTGGCATCGAGTGCCGACAGCGGCTCGTCGAGCAAAAGCAGTTTGGGTTTGGGGGCAATCGCCCGCGCGAGCGCGATGCGCTGCTGCTGGCCGCCGGAAAGCTGGTAGGGATAGCGGTCGGCCATCTGCGGCAGCTTGATCATGTCGAGCATCTCGGCGACCCGCCTGTCGGCATCCGCCTTGGGCATGCCAGCCACTTTGAGACCAAAGGCGATGTTCTGCCCCACCGTCAGGTTCGGGAACAGCGCATAGGCCTGGAACACCATGCCGATATTGCGCTGGTTGGGCTTCAGCCTAGTGATGTCCTTGCCGCCGACCACGATCTTGCCGGCCGAAGGCTCCTCGAAACCGGCGACCATGCGCAGCACCGTCGTCTTGCCACAGCCGGACGGGCCAAGAAAGGAGACGAACTCCCCCGGCGCGACATCAAGATTGAAGTCCTCGACCACTGTTGTGGCGCCGAAGGATTTTCGCACATGCTGGATGGAGAGGAACGGCTCGGCCATGGTTTTTCTTTCGATCGGTACTTTTCGCTCAATTCGGGCGGTTCGCCGATTTCGGCGCGAAACGAGACAGGATCTGGATCAGGGACATGCAGCCCCAGGTTATCGCGAAGGCGATGATGGACAGCGCGGCCGGTTCGTAGGCGCGATTGGCCACAAGGTTCTGCAGATACGGACCAAAGGCAGGGCGATTGAGCAGACTGGCCATGGTGAATTCGCCAATGACGATGGCGAAGGTGAGAAACGCGCCCGACAATACCGCGATCAGCACATTGGGCAGAATAACCCGAGTGATGATCGTACCCCAGCCTGCCCCCAGAATCTGCGCGGCCTCCGTCAGCGTGCGTACGTCGATGGTGCGAAGACCGGTGTCCACGGCCCGGTACATATAGGGCAGCGCGAGCGCCGCGTAGCCGATGACCAGCAGCGCGTTCGCTCCCAAATTCGACCCGAGAAACGGCAGCGGCGAATTCGAGCCATACATTCTGATATAGCCGAAAACGATGACGATGGCTGGGATAACCAACGGCAACAAGGTGATGAACTCAACCACCGGGCGCAGTTGGGGCAGGCGCAGGCGGATCCAATAGGCGGTTGGCACCACGATCAGCACACCCAGGAGAATCGTGAAGATGGCGACGACCACGGAAAATATGAACGTCGCCTGGAACTGGCTGTCGCCCAGCACAACCTTGTACGCATCGAAGGAATAGACACCGCGCCGCATGCGCAGCGAGAACTCGACTGTCGCGATCAGCGGTATGAAGAAATAGGCCGCGCCGAGGATGAAGACGGCCCAGGCCCAGAACTTGCCAGCCTTCATTTGAGCCACCTCTCCGAGCGGGTCCGGAACCAGATGTAGAAGATGTTGGCAAGCCCGGTGATGAAGATCATGCCGAAGGCGATCGCATAGCCGAGATGGGCGTTGTGCAGCACGTCGCCGCGGATCTGCGCATAGAGCAGGATCGGAACGATGTTAAGCGACGAGCCGGTCAGCGCATAGGCGGTTGCGATTGCTCCGAATGCATTGGCGAAGAGCAGGATGACGGTGCCCAGGAAGCTCGGCCAAAGCACCGGAATGACCACCATGCGCCAATATTGCGCCTGGGTGGCGCCGAGCGTGGCGGCGGCCTCGCCCCATTCCCGTTTCAGCCCGTCGATCGCCGGCACGATGATGACCACCATCAGCGGAATCTGGAAATAGACATAGGTGATCGTCAGACCCCAGAACGATAGCAGGTTGAAGCCATGCGCGTAGAGGTTCAGGCCGACCAGCGTGTTGAGCAAGACAGTGACGAGACCGAGCCGCCCAAGCGTCGCGATGAAAGCAAACGCGAGCGGCACGCCGGCGAAATTGGATGCGACGCCCGAGAAGGTCAGTGTCGCTGAACGTATCCAGTCGGGCAGCCCGCCGCGCACGATGGCGATGGCGATGGCAAGGCCGGCGAAGGCGCCGATCAGTGATGACGCAAGGCTGACCTTTATTGATATCCAATAAGCCGCAACGATGTTGGCCGAAAAGAGCGCGACGATGTTTGCGAAGGTGAATTCGCCTGCCTCGTTCTGGAAAGCGCCCAGCATCAGATAGAGCGTGGGCAGGATCAGGAACATCACGGCGAAGATGAAGAAAGGCGTAACGCCAAGCCACTGCGTCGGCAGCCTCAGGCTCCGAGCCTCGGCCGGCGGCGCGGTCTTTCCCGCAATGGCCTTGTTGGAGAGCGAGAGATCGGTCATGCGCCGGTTACCGTTCTGAAAATAGGCCGGGCGGCCAGGCCGCCCGGCCGATATCGCCTGTTACTTCACATTGGCGCCGACGACGGCGTCCCAATTCTTAGTGATGGTTTCCTTGGCCTTGCCCTGCTCGTCGAGCGTCGGGAACACGGCGGAAGCATAGGACTCCGCCGGCGGCAGCTTCGCCAGCACGTCCGCCGGAATCTTGCCGTTCTTGGCGAGATCGTTGAAGCGGATCGGATGGCAATAGCCCTTCAGCCAACCGATCTGGCCTTCGTCGGAATAGAGATACTCCATCCACAGCTTGGCGGCGTTCGGATGCGGCGCAAAGGCGCTGATCGCCTGCACATAGACGCCGGCGACGACGCCGGTCTTCGGCACGATGACGTCGACGGGCGGGTTGCCCTTCAGCGTGTCGCGGCCCGAAAGCGCGTTGTAGTCCCAAGTGACGAGGATCGGCGTCTGGCCCTGGGCGAGCGTCGCCGTCTTGCCGATTACCGGCACGAAATTACCGGCCGCATTGAGCTTCTTGAAGTATTCGAGGCCGGCGGTACCCGCGGCTTCACCAGCGGCGGCCCCACCGGAAAGGCCGGCAGCATAAACGGCCTGAATGGCCTGGTTCGAAGCACGCGGATCACCGGCAAGCGCGACTGAGTTGGCGAATTCCGGCTTCTGCAGGTCGGCCCAGTCGGTCGGCGATTCCTTGACCAGATCCTTGTTCACCTCGAAGGCGAGCACGCCGTAATAGTCGCCGTACCACGCGCCATCGGCATCCTTGGCGCTGTCCGGGATCGAGTCCCAGGTCGACACCTTGTAGGGCATCAGCAGGCCGTCTTTCTTCGCAGTCGGGCCGAAGGACAGGCCGACGTCGATAACGTCGGGCGCCTGCGGGCCCTTGTTGTCCTTGTTGGCCCTGATCGCCTCGACCTCGTCGCCCGAGCCGGCGTCCGGGTTGAGCTCGTTGATGGTGATTCCGGGATACTTAGCTTTGAAACCTTCGATCACTGCCCCGTAGCCACACCAGTCATGCGGAAGCGCAATCGTGGTGAGTTGGCCTTCAGCCTTCGCGGCCTTGACGAGATCGTCCAGCGAACCCGCGGACGAAATCACCGTCGACGCAAAGAGCGCCGCGGCCGAGAGGGAAAGCACTTTCCCCGTGAACTTGAACATGTGTCCTCTCCGTTGAACTGGCGCGTTTAAGCGCCTGCGATGCGGGTATCGTTTTCGTGTGACAGCCGGATGAAGGCTTTTTGAAACCGGAGCCCCGCGGCCAAAAAAGTTAACTCTTTTTAACGGACCGTAGCAATTAGCCCGCGCTTAATTTTCCGGCTAATGGTTAGCTGCGTTGATTTTGCCCCTTCTCCCTTTCCTAGAGTGTTCCCTTATTTGACTTTTTGGTATTGAAAGCCGGCTCTCAGATGGAGCCGGCGATCGCATTCTCGAGCAGCGTCAGCGCCGCTTTCTTGGTGAGCTTCACCGGATTGCCGCCCGCCGTCGGATCGACCACCGCCATGTCGGCGATCAGCGCCTTGCGCTTCTTGTCCATGTCGAGCCCCTTGATCAGGCCCGGCAGCGCGTGCGGCACCTTGAGCTCCTTGCGCAGCTTGATAACTGCCTTGGCGAAGCCATCGAAGCCGCCCTTGATGCCGCAATAGGCGGCGAGCCGGGTGATACGGTCCTCGATCGCCTCGCGATTAAAGGCCAGCACATAAGGCATGAACACGGCATTGGTCATGCCATGGTGGGTGTCGTAGAGCGCGCCGATCGGATGCGACAGCGAATGGATGGCGCCCAGCCCCTTCTGGAAGGCGGCGGCGCCCATGGCGGCGGCGCTCATCATATGGGCGCGGGCGACCAGGTCCTTGCCGTTGGCAAAGGCCTTGGGCAGGTTCTCGAACACCAGACGGATGCCTTCCACCGCGATGCCGTCGGCCATCGGGTGGTAGCCCGGCGCGCAATAGGCCTCCAGGCAATGCGCAAGCGCATCCATGCCGGTGCCGGCGGTGATGAAGGCCGGCATGCCGACCGACAGCTCCGGATCGGCAATGACGATCGCCGGCAGAAGCTTCGGATGGAAGATGACCTTTTTGGTGTGGGTCTCTTCATTGGTGATGACGCCGGCGCGGCCGACCTCGGAGCCGGTTCCTGCCGTGGTTGGCACCGCGATGATCGGCGCGATCGCATCGGAATTGGCCCTGGTCCACCAGTCACCGATGTCCTCGAAATCCCACACGGGTCGCGTCTGTCCTGCCTGGAAGGCGATTAGCTTGCCGAGATCGAGCGCCGAGCCGCCGCCGAAGGCGATAACGCCGTCATGCTTGCCCTTCTTGAACACCGCGATGCCGGCGGTGAGATTGGACTCGACGGGGTTCGGCTTAACCTCCGAAAACACGCCATAGGGAACCTTGGCGTCATCGAGGATCTTCAGCGTCGAGGCGACGACCGGCAGCTTCGCCAGACCCGGATCGGTGACGAAGAGCGGGCGCTTGATGCCCGTGGCAGCCAGCACGTCCGGCAGTTCCTTGATACGCCCGGTGCCGAAACGGACGGTCGTGGGATAGTTCCATTTGGAAATCAGCTTGGACATGTCTTGTCTTTCAAAAAGTCAGATTGCTTCGCGCAGGTGATAGGATTTCGGCCGGGTCAGATTGTCGTAGCCGATCGCCGAAAGGGCTGCGCCCTTGCCGGTGTCCTTGACGCCGGTCCAGACCAGCGCCGGGTCGAGATAGTCGCAGCGGTTCATGAACACGGTGCCGGTCTCGACGCGGTCGCCGATGGCGATTGCGCGCTCCGTGTCGCGCGTCCAGATCGAGGTGGTCAGCCCATAGGGGCTGTCGTTCATCAGCGCAATCGCCTCCTCGTCGTTGCGCACCTTCATGATGCCGACGATCGGCCCAAAACTTTCCTCGCGCATGACGCTCATCTGGTGGTCGACCCCTGTCAGCACTTCCGGCGCCAGATAGGGCGAGCCCGGCTTGTCGTTCTCGACCTTCATGTTGATATGCGCGGTCGCGCCCTTGCGCAGCGCCTCGGCCTTCTGCTCGCGGATCAGGTCGGCGAAGCGCGCCTGCGCCATCGGTCCCAGAGTGGTCGCCTGCTCCAGCGGATTGCCGACGACATAGTTTCTGGTCTCGGCGACAAAACCCTCGACGAACTCGTCATAGACCTTCTCATGCACATAGACGCGCTCGATGCCGCAGCAGCACTGGCCGGAATTGAAGAAGGCGCCGTCGACCAGATTGGCGACCGCATGATCCATCTTGGCGTCGGGCAGTACATAGGCCGGATCCTTGCCGCCGAGTTCTAGGCCGAGCGTCATGAAGGTGCCGGCCGCGGCCTTCTCGATGGCGCGGCCGCCGCCGACCGAGCCGGTGAAATTGACATGGTCGATCTTGCCGGAGCCCAGCAGCTTTTCGGTCTGGGCGTGGTTCATGACTAGGTTCTGGAACAGCCCCTTTGGCAGGCCCGCCTTGTCGAAAGCCTGCTGGAAGCGCTCGCCGACCAGCAGCGTCTGCGCGGCATGCTTGAGGATAACGGCGCTTCCGGCCATCAGCGCCGGCACGATGGTGTTGACCGCGGTGAGATAGGGATAGTTCCAAGGCGCGATCACCAGGACGACGCCGAGCGGCACCTTCTTCACATAGCGGCGGAAACCGTCCTTCGGGTTGGAGGCCAGCACCGGCTTCAGCGCGGCTTCGGCGATCTCGACCATATAGTTGGTGCGTTCCTTGACGCCGCCGAATTCGCCGCCATAGCGCACCGGCCGGCCCATCTGCCAGGCGATCTCGGGCACGATCTCGTCGCTCATGGCGACCAGCGCCTCGAGCATCGCCAGCATGTATTTGCCGCGCTCGACGACCGGCGTCTCGGCCCACTTCTCCTGCGCCGCCCTGGCGCGCTCGACCGCCGCGTTGATCGCCTGGTCGCTGGCGACGGGCCGCTCGGCATAGATCGAGCCGTCGATGGGGGATTTGAGTTTGACCGTTTCGGTCATTTCTTCCTCGCAGTTTTACAACAATCGAAAATCACTTGGCTTGGCGCCGCCCTCATCCGGCTGCCGGCACCTTCTCCCTGTATAAGTGACGGAGAGAAAGGAGAAGCTCCTGCGCCGGCGCCCCCCGCTCCCCGGTCTTCACGGGGAGAGGGGCCAGCGCCGACGCTAACCCCTAGTACCGCTCAAAGCCCCGGTGCAGCTCCCAATCCGTGATGCGGCGGTCGTATTCGAACTGCTCCCAGCGGGCGGTGTGCACATAATGCTCGATCACCTCCTCGCCGAAGGCCTGCTTCAGCATTTTCGACTTGGCCAGCGTCTCGGTGGCGTCGCGCAAGGTCTTCGGGATCTCGGGCAGGCGCGAGGCCTGATAGGCGTCGCCGACGAAAGGCTTCTGCAGCTCCAGCTTCTCATCGATGCCGGCGAGGCCCGACGCGATCAGCGCCGCGAAGGCGAGATACGGATTGAGGTCGGCGCCGCCGATGCGGCACTCCATGCGGATGCCCTTGGTGCCTTCGCCGCAGAGCCGGAAGCCGGCGGTGCGGTTGTCTTCGCTCCACATGATCTTGGTCGGCGCGAAGGTGCCGGCCTGGAAGCGCTTGTAGGAATTGATGTAGGGCGCCAGGAACCAGGTGAACTCCTTGGCGTATTTGAGCTGGCCGGCCGCCCATTGCTGGCCGAGGCTCGACAGCGTCCAGTCGGCCTTCTTGTCGAAGAACAGCGGCGTCTTGCCGTCGGCGCTCCACAGCGAATTGTGGATATGGCTGGAATTGCCGGCGAGTCCGTAATTGTACTTGGCCATGAAGGAAATGGCCTTGCCTTCGGAATCGGCGATCTCCTTGGCGCCGTTCTTCAGGATGACGTGGCGATCGGCCATCTCCAGCGCCTCGGCGTAGCGCACATTGATCTCTTCCTGGCCCGGTCCCCACTCGCCCTTGGAGTTTTCGATCGGGATGCCGGCGGCCTCCATCTCGTTGCGAAGCCGGCGCATGACGCCTTCTTCCTTGCTGGTGATGCCGATCTGGTAGTCGCCGATATAGGGCGAGGCGCTATCGAGCCCCTGCCAGTGCTTCTTGCGCGCGGATTCGTAGGTCTCGCTGAACAGATAGAATTCGAGCTCCGAGGCGAAATAGCCGATATAGCCGCGCTCCTGCAGGCGCTTGACCTGCTTCTTCAGGATCGCGCGGGGTGAGTGTGCCAGATCCTCATGCGTGTGATGGTCGAGCACGTCGCAGATGACCAGCGCCGTCTTCTCCAGCCACGGAATGCGCCGCAGCGTCGACAGATCCGGCTTCATGACGAAATCGCCATAGCCCTTCGACCAACTCGCCGCCTTGTAGCCCGGCACCGGCTCCATATCGATGTCGCAGGCCAAGAGATAGTTGCAGCCATGCGTCTCGCCATGCGCGGAATCGACGAAATACTGAGCCAGGAAGCGCTTTCCCGCGAGCCGGCCCTGCATGTCGACGATGCAGGCCAGCACCGTGTCGATCTCGCCGTTCGAGACCGCATTCTTCAACTGATCGAACGAGAAATTCCCGGCCATTCCTTTGGCGCTCCAGTGCTTGTCGATTTGAAGGGAGAAACAAGACCATGGCCGGCGTTGCGCCGGCCATGGCCATGAAGTGACGTATCAGTGGCCGGTCTCGCCGACCGCCTGTTCGGCCGCCTTGATCGCCGCCTGGCGCGCCGCGATGATGTCGCCGAGCGGCGGGCCCTGGAAGCGGTTGCGCTCGAAGGCAAACCAGACGATCGCCGTCAGGATGAAGAAACCGACGGTGATGTAGAGCGCCCAGTCGTTGGGCGGCTGGATGCCGATGACAAAGATCAGGATCATCGACAGGATCGAGAGAACGCCGAACAGCATGAAGATGGCGCGCCCCATGTTCCAGGGGCCCATCTTGTCCCACTTCGGCGTTCCCCAGGCCATCATGCCGAGCACGATCGGCACGGTGAAGGAGAGGAACAGGAAGATGACGGTGCAGGACACCACGATCGTGTAGGCTGAGGTGCCGGCGACCGAGACCACCGACGAACCCCACACGAACAGCACCGACAGGATCGAGGCCGTCCAGATCGCCGCCACCGGCGTGCGGTAGGTCGGGCTCACCTTGGCGAGTGCCGCCGAGCCCGGCAGACCGCCGTCACGCGAGAAGGCGAAGATCATGCGCGAGGCCGAGGTAACAGTGGCAAGACCGCACAAGAGCTGCGCAATGAACACCACGAGGTAGACGAACTCCTTGAGGCCGGGGCTGACGCGCTGGTCGAAAGCCCAGAAGAACACGTTCCAGCCCTGCTTGGCGGCATCGTCCATGTTCGGGATCATCAACACGAAGGCGGCCAGGAACAGATAGCCGAACAGCGCCGACCAGACGACCGACATCACCATCGCGCGCGGCACGGAAGAAGCCGCTTTGATGGTCTCTTCCGACGTATGCGCCGAGGCATCATAGCCGGTAATCGTGTAGATCGGCAGCAGGAGGCCGAGCGCGAAGACCCAGGCGTTCGACACCGACGGCCACACACCGCCGCCTGCATCGCCGGAGTAGTTGTGGAAGGTGAAGAGGCGGCTGAAATCCCAGGTCTCGGCCGAAAACAGGCAGACCACCGCGATCAGGATCGAGCCGAAGAAGATCAGATAGCCGGAGAAGTCGGTCAGCTTCGCCGTCAGTTTGATGCCGAGATGGTTGATCAGCGCCTGGGCGCCGGTGATGATGACCAGGAAGATCATCTGGTTGGTCAGCGTGCCCTCGATGCCGAGCGCCGGACCGAAGGCGCCGACGAAGAAGGTCCATGTGCCCACATTGATGGCGCCGAGCACGGTGATCAGGCCGAGCAGGTTGAGCCAGGCCGTCACCCAGCCGGTGCCGCGATTGCCGAGGATCGAGCCCCAGTGATAGAGCCCGCCGGCCGTCGGATAGGCCGAGCTGATCTGCGACATGGCGACGGCAAAGGTGAGCGAGACAAAGCAGCCGACGAGCCAGCCGATACCGATGCCGATGCCGCCTGCGCCCGAGGTCGCCTGCGCCAGCGAATTGATGCCGCCGGACAGAATGCAGATGATGGAGAAGGAAACCGCGAAATTCGAAAAGCGGCTCAGGCGCCGCTCCAGTTCCTGGGCATAACCCATGCTGTGAAGGACCTGAATGTCCTCCGCCTTATCGACTTCGGTATAGTCGTCTGCTGCCATTTGGAAGTCCCCTATTGGTTCTTAGCTGGCCGATTGTACTGACTTTCCCATTGCGCTTTGTCGGGAGCCCTGGCCTCCTCGGGCTCCAGATTCGAAAATATGCCTGTGAGCAGATCCGCCCATTTCCGCTGCCCGGTCTCGCCGGCGATTTCGTCGTTGCGGATTTCGATCATCGCGCAGGCTAAGCCGCGCGAACGCGCGTGCCGCTCCAGCGTGAAATAGACGCGGTCGGCCGGCGAATAAGGTTCGTTGACGCCGACGGTGACGCCGGCAAGCCGCTGCAGCGCCGCGACCAGGGGCTTCGCCAGGCGGCGGTCGTCATCATGGATGATGCCGATATGCCATGGCCGGCTCTTGCCCTTGTAGACCGGCGTGAAGGAGTGCACCGACACCAGACGCGTCTCCTGACCCCGCGCCAGCCGCTGCTCGACGATCTCGGCGATCGTGTCGTGGAACGGGCGCCAGGCAAGATCTATGCGGGCGGCGCGCTGCTTGTCGGACAGGCTCGCATTGCCAGGAATGACTGTCGTCTCGCTGACCGGCGGAATGAGGTCCGGCGCGTCAGGCGGCCGGTTGCAATCGATGACGAGCCGCGACACGCGGGTCTCGATCAAGGTCGCGTCGAGCGCCTCGGCCATGCGGCTGGCGACGGGAAGCGCACCCGGGTCCCAAGCGATATGGCGCGAAAGATCCGCGGCCGGCAGGCCAAGCGTTCCGAACTCGGCGGGCAGGAAATTGGAAGCGTGGTCGCAGGTGAAGACGAAGGGACTGGATCCGCCGGGGTTGGTCACCCTCACGGTCCCAGACGGTGCAAGGCTAGCGGGCCGAGCTTTCTCCATATTGTCCCCTGCGGGGCGCTGTATCTTATGTTACGTATTTTGTCTCATTGCGTCCCTGTGAATGATTTCATACAGTTTGCCCGGCTTTGTCAAACGCGAATTCGGGAAAATGGCGGCGGCGGGTCAACGGGCGGGGGAAAACATGATTTCCAGCATTGCCGAACTGATCTCGGACCGCATCGGCACCATGCCGGCCGGCGAACGACGCGCCGCCCAGACGCTGATTGCCAACTATCCTTTGACCGGGCTGAAGACGGTCGCCGAATTCTCGGCCGCGGCCGGCGTATCCTCGCCGACGATCCTGCGCTTCGTCGCCCGGCTCGGCTTCCAGAACTACCCCGAATTCCAATCGGCGCTGCAGGATGAGCTGGCGGCGCAATTGCAGTCGCCGGCTTCGCGCACGCTCAATCCAAGCTCGGCCGGCAGCGCCGTTTCGCCGATGCTCGAGGCGACGCTCGACAATATGCGCGAGACCTTCCGGCACCTCACCGACAAACAGCTCGCCGACATCGCCGCGCGGCTTGCCGAACGGCGCGGCAAGACCTTCCTCATCGGCGGCCGTTTCACCGACCCGCTGGCGCGCTACATGGCTGCTCATCTCGCCATCATCCAGCCGGATGTCTATCACCTCGCGGGCCAGGAGAGCATCTGGCGCGACCGGCTGATCGACATGGGCAAGCGCGACGTCCTGGTGATCTTCGACATCCGCCGCTACCAGGACAGTCTCGTCCGCTTCGCCGAGAAAGCTCATCAGCGCGGCGTGCAGATCATTCTCTTCACCGACCAGTGGCTTTCGCCGATCGCCCGCTTCGCCCGCCACGTGATCGCCGGACGCACCGCCGTGCCTTCGGCCTGGGATTCGTCAGCCGCTCTGTTCGTGGTCGCCGAAACGCTGATCGCCGCCGTGACCAGGCAGCTGGAAGCGGCCGGTGCCAAACGCATCCGCGACCTCGAAAGCCTGCGCTAGAGTCTTTCATGTTTTGACGGAAGCGTATCCGGCGTTTTCGAAGTAGTTCTTGCATTCGGTTGCCTCGATGG
>NZ_JAIUHR010000041.1 GCF_020165195.1 Mesorhizobium sp. CA14
CTCCTGTCCTCGGCCTCGCGCGCCAGCTTCAGGGCCGGCAAGGCGTGGTACAGCATGGTGGCGGTGTTCGAAGGCGCGTCGCCCTCGCCGGTGAAGCGCTTCATCCAGACACGGTCGACGGCGAGCAGATGGTTGAGCGTGCCGAACATCGAGCCGAAGACGGCGCCGACGTCGCGACCGAGTTCGTCTTCGCCAAGATCCGCGGCGGCATCATAGATGCGCGTATTGGCCCATTGATTGTAGGCCGCAAACATCATGAAATGCTGTTTCATTCTTCCATCCGGCTCACAACGAATCCCGGCTCTTCGTAACCCGCAGGAACCGTAATGACCATTCTGTTCTATGACCTCGTCGGCCACGACACCGAACGCCCATTCAGCCCGCATTGCTGGAAGACGAAGATGGCGCTAGCCCACAAGGGGCTCGCCGCGACCAAGGTGCCGACGAGCTTCCTCGAAGTGCCCAAGGTGGAGGGCGGCGTGTCGAAGACGGTGCCGGTGATCCGCGACGGCGAGCGGGTGGTGGTCGATTCCTTCGCCATCGCGCTCTATCTCGACGAGACCTATCCCGAGCGGCCGACGCTGTTTGCCGGCGAAGGCGGCAAGGCGATGGCGCGCTTCATCGAGCGCTGGTCGCAGCTCACCATCCACCCTTATGTCGCAACGGTGGCGCTCACCGACCTGCACGGGATGCAGGACGAGACGAACGGCCGCTATTTCCGCGAGGACCGCGAGAAGCGCTACGGCAAGCGGCTGGAAGAGGTGGTGGCCGGCCGCGACGCAGGGCTAGCCGGCTTCCGCGCCTCGCTGGAGCCGCTGCGCTCGATGCTCACCTACCAGCCTTTCATCGGCGGAGCCTTGCCGCTGTTTGCCGATTATATCGTCTTCGGCGCGCTGCAATGGGCGCGCATCGCCTCGCCCTACCGGCTGCTCGACGACAGCGACAGCGTGGCCCAATGGTTCGAGCGCTGCCTCGACCTGCATGGGGGGATCGGCCGGCAAGTCGCGGCCGCGGCGTGAACCGCGCGAGCACCAGACTGCCATGCTGCGCTATGAGATGAAGGCCGAGATCTGGGTCTACCCGGGCAAGGGCGGTTGGCATTTCGTGACGCTGCCGACGGATGTCGCGGCGCGCATCAAGGCGGCGATGGCGGGACTAGCGCGCCCTTGGGGCTCGCTCGGCGTCACCGCGGTGATCGGCGCCACAAGGTGGCAAACATCGCTCTTCCCCGACAAAGCTTCCGGCAGCCTGCTGTTGCCGGTCAAGGCCCCGGTGCGCCAGCGCGAAGGTCTCAAAGCCGGGGATTCGCCGACACTGATCATTGAGGTCGAGCTCTAGATCAGGATGACGTTTCGTTGAATCGCCATCCTAACCTAACTCTTTGTTGGAGCATATCTTCTCCGAAAACCAATTCCCGCTTTTCGGGATCACGCTTTAGCATCTACTTTGACGCGCCCTTGTCGCGCGCTTCCCCGTTCGGCGCATTGCTTTCGGCCAGCCTCACGCAGATCGGATCGCCCTGACCCATGCGCACGCATTGCCATTCCGGACCGAAACCGAAATTCTGCTCCGCGCGCTGTGGGAAGAACAGCAGGGCGAAGGCGGCCGCGGCAAGAACCACGGCCATGAAGACAATGCCCGCCATGTCGCCGCGTCTGAGGTGGGGCCAGTTCATCGCCTCAGCTCCAAGCCTGCGTCGAGCGCGTTCGCAGCCGTCCAATTATCCCGCAAAGCGCTCGCCTTGGCCAGAAGCGGCCTCCCCTTGGCAAGCCGCCGAGCGGCTTGTATAGAGCCCGCCACTCCAATTTCCATTCCCAGAACAAGGACGACCCTATGGCGATCGAACGCACCTTCTCCATGATCAAGCCGGACGCGACCAGGCGCAACCTGACGGGCGCCATCACCAAGATGCTGGAAGACGCCGGCCTGCGCGTCGTCGCATCGCGCCGCGTGTGGATGAGCCGCCGGGAGGCGGAAGGGTTCTACGCTGTCCACAAGGATCGCCCGTTCTTCGGCGAACTGGTGGAATTCATGTCGTCGGCGCCGACCATCGTGCAGGTGCTGGAGGGCGAGAACGCCATCGCCAAGAACCGCGAAGTGATGGGCGCCACCAACCCGGCCAATGCCGCCGAAGGCACCATCCGCAAGGTGCATGCACTGTCGATCGGCGAGAATTCGGTGCACGGCTCGGACGCGCCGGAGACCGCCGCGCAGGAGATCAAATACTGGTTCTCGGACACCGAGATCGTCGGCTGAGGCGCAAGCTCGAGTTCCACGGAACGGCCCGCTCCAGCGGGCCGTTTTTGTTTTGAGACGGGTGGTCACATCCGCCGCCTGCCCTAGGTTCAGCGAAATTGGCAACAAAGTAGCGCTGGGCGTCGGCGGCTGTGAGCCGCGCTTCCGCCGAACCGAGGGAGCGAAGCATGATCAAGCCTCATGTTTCTGAAAGTGGCCTTGCCTATCCGGACGACCTCGCTTTGTTGAAGCGTATCTATGACCAGGTCTGCGAGGAGCGCGGCATCGTCATAGGCAGTTCCGAGGCGTCGGACTTGGCGATAGAGGCCATGAAACTCTTTTCCGCAGGCATCTTCGACGAAAGGACGATCGGCCGCCGGCTTCGTGGCGGCTGATGGGAGGTGGCAGGT
Organism: Mesorhizobium sp. CA14; assembly: GCF_020165195.1. GTDB lineage: Bacteria > Pseudomonadota > Alphaproteobacteria > Rhizobiales > Rhizobiaceae > Mesorhizobium. The sequence continues at coordinate 2,646 of NZ_JAIUHR010000041.1, forward strand.
TCAGTCGCCGTCGCCGTAGCGGATGACCTCGACCTTCTCCCTGGTGATCAGGCAGCTCTTTGTCCTGGTCAGCGCTTTGATCCCCGGGATCAGCGCATCGATCTTCTCCGGCGCGTCGACGATCTCGACGACGATTGGCAGATCCTGCGACAGGCGCAGGATCTTGGCGGTGTGAAGCACGCTCGAACGGCCGAAGCCCAGCGGACCTCTCAGCACCGTGGCGCCGGCCATGCCGGCCTCGCGTGCCTTGATGACGATCGCCTCGTGCAGCGGCTTGCCGTCAGCGGCCCTGTCGTCCTCGCCGAAGAAGATCCTGAGCAGCGCGCATTGGGCGGGAAGTTCCATGTTCTCCTCCTTTGTTACCCGTCGACCGGCAAGCGGTTGAGCCTGGACGCCATGAAATAGCCCAGCCACGCGGCGGCGAGCGACAGGCCGACCACACTGATGAGATAGGTCGCGGCCAGCCGCCAGTCGCCCTCGAACAACAGGATGAAGGTGTCGAGGCTCATCGCCGAGAACGTGGTGAGCCCGCCGCAGAAGCCGGCCATGACGAAATTGCGCCCGGCCTGCCCGACCATCAGGCGGCCGTCCGGCCCGGTCAGCGTGGCGAAGGCCATGATGATCCAGGAGCCGACGATATTGACGAAAGCGGTCGACCAAAGCGCATTCAGGCCGAGCAGCGAGACGATGACATAGCCCGACAGGAAGCGGGCCAGCGAGCCGACCGCCGCGCCGCAGCCGACCGCCAGATAAAGCCGCATTGCCATCTGTCTGTCCACCATCGCTCAGCCCGCAGCCCCAGTGGTTGAACCAACCACCCACACTACCGCCCAGAAGCCGAGGGCGACGAACAGCACGCACAGAGCCGACGACGCGACGACGTTGAAGGCGGCGAGCCGCCCCTCGCCTTCGAGCGCCAGGTTTAGCGTCTGCAGGCAGAAGGACGACACCGTGGTGTAGCCGCCGAACAGGCCGACGACGATCAGGTCGCGCACGAGATCGCTGGCGAAGATGCCGCCGACCGAGCGCGCCGCGCCGGCGAAGGCGCCGATGGCAAGGGCGCCGGAAACGTTGACCGCCAGCGTGCCCCAGGGAAAGGTCTCGCCAATGCGGCGGCCGACCACGCCGGACAGGAAAAAACGGGAAATGCCGCCGAGAAAACCGCCGATCAGAACCAGGGCGCAAGCCGCAAGCATCATCGTTTTCTATGCCCTTCCAAACGCGATTCCGCACCGGAATCACTTCACGAAATCAGGCATGATACGAGCGGGAAAACAAATCCTGCCGCGCAAGAGCACGCCTGGCAGGAGTCATCAGCCACAAGGGCGGTTTCGGGGGAACCCCATCCCCATTTTCGAGGGAGGCTAGGCGGTTGCAGCGGCGCGGTCAATTGCGACGTGCTTGAATGACGGACAGAGCCGTTGAGGCGATCCGGAATGCTAGAGCATGATGCCGAAAAGCGAGGAGCGGCTTTCGGACGACATCATGCTCTATCTCTTTGTTTTCATGCAATTCCGGACGGAAAACGGTGCCCCACTTTTCCTGGAATTGCTCTTAGAGCCCGCCGGCCCCCGGCGGGCAGAACGTCATTTGGCTTGACGGTCTTTCACATTCGCATGGGCGTTCGCCGCCTCGGTATCGGTAGCCGGCGTCTTCGTCTCCTCGCCGGTGAACGGACTGCCCTGTCCAGGCGCAAGGTCGCCGCTGTGGCCGGCCTTGTTGGTCTGGAACGGCTGGCTGTCTGGGCTGAGACCGTGCTGCGTGGCGTTGAACAGATGATCGTCCGCCCTGGCAAAACCGGCCAAGGCGATCAGCGATATGCTTGTGACTGCGAGAAAGAGCGTGTGCCTTTTCATATCTGGTCTCCTTTGAGTGCCAGATCGATCCGCGCATTCGGTCTGGCGGCTTAAGTGAAGGGACATTGTCCCTTTGCCTGCCCGCCATCTGCATAAGTCAACGCCTGGCCTTGTCGGTTTATTCCGGCGAACACGGTTTCGAGGCTGAAAAGTCGCGCGGTCGGGCGCGGCGCACGACGTCAGTGCGCCATTTTCAACGAAACCGTCTGGGGCTTGCCCGCCAGCGGATCGAGCTGGTGGCGTGTATCGGTAACGAACATCAGCCGCTCGCCGACCGTGATGCGCGCCTGCAGCGCGTAGGTTCGGCCCTTCTGGATCGCCTTCGGATCGAAACCGATGTCGAACTTGATCGGCACCTGGCCGGTGGGCGCTATCCTGCGCCTAGCGATCACGGTTGCCGGCGCATCGGCCAGCGAGACATCGGCAAGCTCGACCACGAGCACGGCATCGGGCGGCAGGGCGATGCGTTCGCGGTAGGTCACCTCGCCCGCGATCGTGCTTTCGCCGGCCCTGGTCAATTCCGGCACGGCAAGCACGCCGACGACCAGCGGCACCAGCCCGAAGATGAAGAATTCCGCAATACGGTCCAGCATGAGATTGCTCCCGCCAAGCAAATCAAACCACCCGGCAGGCTTGAGAAGGATTGCGGTCGTTCGATGGCCGAACGGTATTTTATTCGCCCTGTTTCTTCCAGCGGTCCGCCGCTTGATCGTCGGCTTCCTTGGCCTCGACCCAGCCGCCCTCGGAGCCGTCGGCGCGGTGTTCCTTCTTCCAGAAGGGCGCGCGCGACTTCAGATAATCCATCAGGAAATTCGCCGCCTCGAAGGCCGCCTGCCGGTGCGACGAAGCCGCGACCACCAGCACGATGTTCTGGCCCGGCGCTATCTTTCCATGGCGATGGATGACGGTGAGCCCCTGCAGCGGCCAGCGCTCGACGGCCTCGGCGGCGATGCGTCCGATCTCGGCCTCCGCCATGCCGGGATAGTGCTCGAGCTCGAGCGCCGAGAGCGCACCCTGCTCGTCACGGCAAAGGCCGGAGAAGGTGACCACGGCGCCGATATCGGCGCGCCCCTTGGTCAGGCCGGCGATCTCGGCGGCGACGTCGAAGTCCTCGCGCTGGATGCGGATAGCGGCCACGACGGCGCCTGCCATCTCAACCCCCGGTCATCGGTGGAAACAGCGCGATCTCGCGCGCGCCCGCAATCTTCTCGCGGTGACCGACATGTTCCTGGTTGATGGCGACGCGGATGACATCGGGGTATTGCAGCGCGTTCTCATATTCCTCGCCGCGCGATTTCAACCAGCGCAGCAGATCGGCGACCGTCTCGATGCCGGAAGGCAATTCGACGTCCTCTTCCGGCTTGCCGATCCGCTCGCGCACCCAGGCGAAATAGATGAGCTTCGTGGACATTGCTCTCACTCGTCCATGATGTGCTTGAGGCCGGCGCGGAAATAGTCGTAGCCGGTGTAGAGCGTAACGAGCGCCGCGACCCACAGCAGCACCAGGCCGATCTGGGTGGTCAGCGGAAAGATCTTGTCGCCGGCCGGACCGACCAGCAGAAAGGCGATGGCGACCATCTGGATGGTGGTCTTCCATTTGGCGAGCTGGGTTACCGGCACCGACACTTTCAAGGCAGCCAGATATTCGCGCAGCCCAGAGACCAGGATCTCGCGGCACAGGATGATGATTGCAGCCCACAGCGACCAGCCGGCGATGCCGCCATGGCGGTCGGTGTCGGCGGCAAGCAGGAGCAGGCAGGTGGCGACCAGCAATTTGTCGGCAATCGGGTCGAGCATCTTGCCGATGTTGGAGGTCTGCTGCCACGCGCGCGCGAAATAGCCGTCGAAGTAATCGGTGATGGAGGCGAGCAGGAAAATGACCAGCGCCGACCAGCGGGCGAAGTCGGACGACTTCAGATGTCCTTCAAGAAAAAAGCACAGCACGACCAACGGCACCGCGACGATGCGGGCATAGGTGAGGATGTTCGGCAGGTTGAACGCGCGTTGTGCCATGTCGTCTCGGGAAAATCTCCTCCGCCTGACGTACTCAAATCAGAAGCGAATGTAGGGGGTCAACAGGCGAGATTCGATTGGACAGGGGAAAATGGCGTGAGGTACCTCTCTCTGCTCCCGGTATTTCCCAGACGCGGACGATTGGCAGCTTCGATGTCGGCCTTTTTTACAACATTGGGGATTGGCGAAGCCCAGGCGACTTCATCCACGGTCGGAGCGGGAGCGAAGCGGATGCTCCAAGGCATGGCACACCTCGCCGCGCGGCCGCCTTGGTCAGCCTTCCGTGCGAGACCAGTCCTCAGCTCTCGTGGAAGTGATTGTAGACCAGCTTCGCCACATGCTCGGAAATGCCGTCGACCTTGACCAGGTCCTCGACCGCGGCGCGGCTGACCGCCTTGGCAGTGCCGAAGGCATGGAGCAGCGCGCGCTTGCGGCCGGGACCGATGCCGGCGATCTCGTCGAGCGGGCTCTTCACCATCTCGTTCTTGCGGCGGGCGCGGTGCGAGCCGATGGCGAAACGGTGCACCTCGTCCCGCAGGCGCTGGACGAAATAGAGCACCGGGTCGCGCACCGGCAGCATGAAGCTTTCCCTGCCCTTGACGAAGAAGCGCTCGCGGCCGGCGTCGCGGTCCTGGCCTTTGGCGATTCCTATTGCCGCGACGCGGTCCTCGATGCCGAGGTCGGCCAAGATCTGGCGCACCGCCGTCATCTGGCCCTGGCCGCCGTCGATCAGGATGACATCGGGCCAGGCCGGGAAGCCGCCATTGCCGGCGACCAGATCGTCATCGCCGGTCTCATCCTGCGCGGTGGCGCCGGGCTGGACGTCGCCATGCTCCTTGAGCAGCCGCGAAAAGCGCCGCTGCATCACCTCGCGCATCATACCGAAATCGTCGCCCGGCGTGATCTCGGTCGAGCGGATGTTGAATTTGCGGTACTGGTTCTTCACGAAACCTTCCGGTCCGGCAACGACCATGGCGCCCACCGCGTTGGTGCCCATGATGTGCGAGTTGTCGTAGACTTCGATACGCACCGGCGGCTTTTCCAGGCCGAAGGTCTCCGCAAAGCCCTTGAGCAGACGGGCCTGGTTCGAAGTCTCGGCCAGCCTGCGGCCGAGCGCCTCGCGCGCATTCTGCAGCGCGTGATCGGTCAGGTCCTTCTTCTCGCCGCGCTGCGGCACCGAAATCGTAATCTTGCGGCCGGCATGGGTGGAGAGCGCCTCGGCGAGCAGTTCCTGCTCCTGGGCGGCCTGGGACAGCAGCAGCGTGCGCGCCGGCAGCTTGTCGTCATAGAATTGCGCCAGGAACGAGCCCAGCACCTCGGCCGGCTCCAGCGCCGGATCGGCCTTGGGGAAATAGGCGCGGTTGCCCCAGTTCTGGCCGGTGCGGAAGAAGAACACCTGGATGCAGGTCTGGCCGCCCTCCTGGTGGATGGCGAAGACATCGGCCTCCTCGACCGTCTGCGGGTTGATGCCCTGATGCGCCTGCACATGCGAGAGCGCCGCAAGCCGGTCTCGGTAGATCGCGGCGCGCTCGAAATCGAGTTCTTCCGCCGCCTGCTGCATGGCGGCCGAGATCTCGGTCTTCACCTTCTGGCTGCGGCCGGAGAGGAAATCCTTGGCCTCGGCGACGAGCTCGGCATAGCCCTGATGCGAGATCTCGCCGGTACAGGGACCGGCGCAGCGCTTGATCTGATAGAGCAGGCACGGCCGCGTGCGGTTCTCGTAGAAGGAGTTGGTGCAGCTTCTGAGCAGGAAGGCACGCTGCAGCGAATTGATGGTGCGGCCGACGGCGCCGGCGGAAGCGAAGGGACCGAAATAGTCGCCCTTGCGCGAGCGCGCGCCGCGATGCTTGTAGATGCCGGGCGAGACATGGTCGCCGGTGAGCAAGATATAGGGGAAGGACTTGTCGTCCCGCATCAGCACGTTGAAACGGGGCCTCAGCCGCTTGATGAGATTGGCCTCGAGCAGCAGCGCCTCGATCTCGGTGCGGGTGACGACGAATTCCATCGTCGCCGTCTCGCGCACCATTCGGCCGATGCGGGCGGTGTGGAAGCGCCCCTGCGCGTAGTTGGTGACACGCTTCTTCAGGCTGCGCGCCTTGCCGACATAGAGCACATCGCCGGCGGCGTTCATCATGCGATAGACGCCGGGCTGGTTGGGCAGCCGCTTGACCAAGGTCTGGATCACCTCGGCGCCCACCATGCCGTCGGCGTCGCCGGCATGCGGCGTCCAGTCGATGGCCGTGAAGGCGACTTCGGGGCCGGTCGGGACGGACTCCGGTTCGACGATCTCCTCCGCCGCCTCGTCCTCGATGTCGAGATCGACATCGGGCGGCAGATCGTCGGCGGCGCCGTTTCTTTTATGTCTTTGGACTGCGGGACTCATTCCACCATGCCTGTCACATCCGGCGTCTGCCACGCAAGATGCTGGCCGCCGTCGAGCGCGATCATCTGGCCTGTCACCGAGCTGGCTTGCCAGAGATAGCGGATCGTGGCGCCGAATTCGGGCAATTGCGGGCCGCGCTTCAGGATCAGGCCCTCGACCTGGCTTTCGAAATCATCGTCGTCCTGGCGCTTGTTCTTCAGTGTCGGCCCGGGCCCTATGGCGTTGACGCGAATGCGCGGCCCGAGCGCCTGCGCCAACATCTGCGTTTGCGTCCACAGCGCCGATTTCGATAGCGCATAGGAGAAATAGCGCGGCGTCGGCCGCCAGACGCGCTGGTCGATGATGTTGACGATCAGCCCCTCCTCGCCTTGCGGCAGCGCGCGGGCAAAGGTCCGCGCCAAAAGCGCCGGCGCCTTCACATGGATGGCGAAGTGGCGATCCCAGGCCTGCCAGTCGAAATCCTCCACCCGATCATCGACGAACAAGGACGCATTGTTGACCAGCAGCGTGACAGGGCCGAGCGCCGCTTGCGCACGACCGACGAGGCCGCTCACGGCGTCCATATCGGTGAGGTCGGCGGCAACCACGGCGGCACGGCCGCCCTCGCCCGCGATCTTCTTCGCCAGCGCCCCGGCCTCGTCGCTTGACCGGTTGGCATGGATGGCGACGGCGAACCCATTGGCGGCCAGATCCTCGACGATCGCCTTGCCGATCCGCCTTGCTCCACCCGTCACCAGCGCGACGGCTGTGGCTTGTCTCATGGTGTCAATCCTCAATCGGCTTCACGATTCCGGGAAGCCGGCACAATGTGACGGGCCAAGCGTTAAATGCCATTTCCACCTGGGGCAGGAATGTGGCGAAGCGGCCCGGATCCATTTGCACCCCGCCGAATTCGGGGCACCGTTCACAGCAATATATGTCTCCAGACCCCTTGAACCAAGCGGTGTGCAGCGCAACATGATTAACCTGCTGACATTCGCTGTTGCGAAGATGCAACGTCACCTTTCGGCCTCATTCGTGCCTGGGAATGACCCAAGTTCAGGTTCGCTTCAGCCGCATTTCAGCACGACATTTGGAACCGTTGAGCGCCAAGCCCGTTTATCCCCCCGGACGGGCCGGGGCGTTTCATGAACAAAAAAAAGCCTAAGTGTCTTGTGGCTTAAGGAGAGTATAACCAATGAAGACCAATCTCAAATTCGCGCCGCTTGCCGCTGCGCTCGGGCTGTTCGCCTTTGGTGGCACCGCCTTTGCGGCTGACGTCGTTTCCGAAGAGCCGCCGGCTCCCGCCCCGGTTGCGGAGCTTCCGGTCGCTTCCTGGGCTGGCCCGTATGCCGGTATCAGCCTCGGCTACGGCTTCAGCGGCCATGCCGATGCTCGTGACGCCGGCGTCAATGTGAAGACCAAGGGCTTCATCGGCGGCGTGTTCGGCGGCTACAACTGGCAGCAGGAGAACTTCGTCTACGGCGCTGAAGCCGATCTCGGCTACAACGGCGTCAAGGGCGACAGCGCTGGCATCAATGCCAAGGGCGGCCTCGAAGGCTCGCTGCGCGCTCGCCTCGGCTATGCCGTGACCCCGGAAATCCTGCTCTATGGCACCGGCGGTCTCGCCTCCAAGAACCAGAAGATCACGGATAGCTTCACCGCCACCGACGAGAGCAAGGCAATGCTCGGCTGGACGGCCGGTGTCGGCACCGACATCAAGATCACGGACAACGTGTTCGGCCGCGTCGAGTACCGCTACACCGACTACGGCAACAAGGACTTCGGCGCCCTCGGCAACGTCAAGTCGAAGGACAACCGCGTCACGTTCGGCGTCGGTATGAAGTTCTAAGTCGTAGAAGCCACGACACGGAAAAGCCGGGCCTTGCGCCCGGCTTTTTTTGTGTCCGCGAAATCGACAAGCGTCGCGACCCTCAGTGGGTCCTCATTTTCGATCTCTTCGCCGGTTTGACCTTTGCCTTCGGCGGCAGCGTATCGACGAAGGCCAAGGCGCGATCGAGCCAACCGGCGAGATCGGCATCGGTCGCCGTGCCTTCCGGCGCAACGCGGATATAGCCGTGCATCGAGCGCCCGCCCATCTCCATCGTGCTTGCATGAGGAAGTGCTGCGGCAGCCGCATGCGCGTCCTTGCCGACGCGCACCAGAAGCCCGCGCTTCGAGGTGCCGATCAGCATGTTGCCGTCGACCATGAAACAGGTGCCGCCGAACATCTTCTGTTCGGTGAAGGCGCGCCGGCCGAGGGCGGCACGAAGGCGCTCGACCATCGGGTCGGATGCGGCGCTGGTTGAGGGTTTTGCCATCTCACCACTCCCACTTGGGTGAATGTCAGGCAAGCATGGAAGCCGGCAGCGTTCAAGACGGGACTTCCCCTTCTCCCCTCGTGTGAGAAGGTGGCCGAGCTAAGCTCGGACGGATGAGCTCCAGCTTGACGTACACCTTAGTCAGTCTCAGGTGGGCGCCAAGTCTACCTGCGCCTCGCTCCCTCCAACACCCCTCATCCGTCTCGGCGCTGGGCGCCGATCCACCTTCTCCCACAAGGGGAGAAGGGAAGGCACCTTACCCCGGCACGCTGCCTTTCAATTCCGGAAACTTCTCATCAAACCTCGCGGCCCAGCGCACGAGCCGGCCGCGACCCTTCTCCCATTGGCCCGAAAAGCGCAGCGCGAGATACCCAAGGGTTGCGCGCAGCGCCATGTGGCCGGCGGTGATCTTCTTCGGCAGCTTCGGCGGGCTGGCGTTGATGAGGTCGAGCGCAGTGGTGATCTTCGTCCATTGCCGGTCGAGCCAGGGCTGATGGACCATCGCCTCCGGCCGCGTGCGCCGCTCATAGACCATCGACAGCGCACAGTCGCAGATGCCGTCCGCAAGCGCCTCCAGAACCTCCGCATCGAGCCGCTTGTCCGGGTTGCGCGGGAACAGCGCGCTCTTCGACAGGCGGTTGAGATGCTGGGTGATGGCGCGGCTGTCATGCACCGTGCGGCCATCGTCGAGCACCAGCACCGGGATCTTGCCGAGCGGATTGGCCGAGATCAGCTCGGCGGGTTTGTCCTCCGTCTTGACCGGCACAAGGTCGATGGCAATGCCGGCATAGGCGGCCGCCATACGGACCTTCGAACTGTAGGGGGACGTGGAAGCATAGAGCAGTTTCGGCATGATCGGGTTCCCAGTTGTTTGCGGCACTGTTGACCGATCGGGGTCCGACGGCAACCGCCAGCAGGCCGAAATCCTGCCGCCAGTCAGCTCTGATAGCCGCTATGTCAGAAGCCGCTCCATGACGATGGTTCGTTCGTCTCGATAGAAACTGTCGCGAACCGCGCGAAAACCGAGCCTGGAATAAAACGGCTCGGCGGTAACCGAGGAAGGCACGGTGAGTAACGTCACCCCGTTTGCCCGCGCCGCTTCCTCGATCGCGGCCATGAGCCGCCTGCCAACGCCGACGCGCTGCAATTGCGGATCGACGAAGACCGATCGAACCGTAGTCCCGTCGAGGCTGGCGGTGCCGACTATCCTGTCGGCCGCGGCAGCGACAAGGACGTGGCGCTTCTTGAAAAACTGCAGCATGGCCGACGGGCTGAAACTCTGTTCAACGCGGGCAATGATGCCGGGCGTGTAATCCTTGGCGTTCGTCTGTCGCAGGGCAGCCACGATAACGCGGCTCACCGCTTCGGCGTCACCGTCGGCCGCCCGTCGAATATTCAGCTCCAAAGTCATGAATAACCGTCTTTCGCCTGGCCACCGGAGTGACCGTGCCTAGACGTGACGGCTGCCGCAACAAAAAAGCTCCCGGAAGTTTTGCTGGCCGCAAAATTTCCGAGAGCTTTAGGAGGAGCGTCCGCTCCGACTCCGCTTGCCTTGATACCGAATTGGCGAGAGGGGTGCCTAAGCGGCACCCGCCCTCACCCGTTGCGGCAGCCAAGCGAAGCTGCGCGATTACTTCTTGGCGGCCGGCTTCTTCGCCGGAGCCGCCTTCTTCACAGCGGCCGGCGCCTTGGCCGCGGCTGCCTTCATCGGAGCCTTGGCGGCGGGCTTGGCCGCTGCCTTCGCTGCCGGCTTCTTGGCGGCGGCGGGCTTGGCTGCTGCCTTCGCTGCCGGCTTGGCCGCTGCCTTGGCGGCGGGCTTTGCCGCGGCCTTCGCGGCCGGCTTGGCCGCAGGCTTCGCTGCCGCCTTGGCCGGAGCCTTGGCGGCCGCCTTCGGCGCCGTTGCCTTCTTCACTGCTGCAGGTTTCGCGGCAGCCTTAGCTGCCGGCTTCTTTGCCGGCGCTTTCGCCGCCGGCGCCTTGGTTGTCGTCTTTGCCATGCGATGCCCCTTGCGTTTTGCCGATGGTCGTGAGTGACCCGGCGTGTCTATGCATATCTGACTCGCGACTGTCTAGCCAGCGAAGCAACACAATGATTTTCAGTTATTGAATTTTGGTTACACGAAACGCGTCCCGTTAAAAAATTGTGAGCGAATCTGTCACTTTCCAAGTGACGGCCCGCCGCACAGATTTTCGAGCGGCTTCTATCGCCCGATCATCCATCCATCCGCAGCATAAGCTTGTATCGCAATGTGAGCAGAGTGCTCGCAATGGAGAACGCGCCGCCGAACGCCGGCTTCATCTTGTCCAGCGAAAACATCTACAGATGAATCGGCCAGGCGCGACGATCAAAGCTTAGGCGTTTGAAAGTGAGCTTCAAGCTCATATTCGAGCGCCGCCGTCAATCTCCGCCGGCTTGCGTTCACCCTGCAGGCGGCGCGCCGGCTCGAAGCGATGCAGATGAACGGCATAGGTGTCCCAGGGCGGCGAGACTGCGATCCCGGCCAGCATGCGGCCGATCTCGCCGCGATGGTAGCTGCCGTGCAGGACGACATGGGTCAGCATCTCCTGCCTCGTCATGCAACCCTCGTCGCCATCGGTGAAGGTGAAGGCGACCGGGTCGCCAAGCTCTTGCTCCAAAACGGTTTCGAGATAGTCGAGATACCAGCCGTCGATCTCGGCCAGGGCGGTGCGCAATGCGCGCGGCTCGGGCGTGTCCGGCGTATTGTCGCTCGCATAACCGTGGGCAACGCCCTTCAGATGCGCGGCAAAAATCCGCGACACGACATGGATATGGTTCATCAGACGGATCGCGGCGTTGCGTATCCCAGGATCGCTCGAGGGGTCCATCGTGGCAAGCTTCTCCACCAGCTCATCATTCGCCCAGGCCTGGTAGGCGAGCATGCCCTTCAGCAAGGTCTTGGCACTCATCTTTGCGGCCCCATTTGCGTTGGTGAAACGAATGTGAGTATCCTGTTTATATTCTCGGGAGACGGGCCAGCATGTCTACTCGCATTGCAAAGCCGGCCGCACGCATGCGCAAACAGCCGCGCCAGGCGCGTTCGATCGCTACCGTCGAGGCGATCATCGAAGCCGGCGCTCACGTTCTGAGCGAGCTTGGCTGGGCGGGCTTCTCCACCAACAAAGTGGCGGAGACCGCCGGCGTCAGCATCGGCTCGCTCTATCAATATTTCCCCGACAAGCTCGCTCTGGTCGAAGCGATCCGGCGCCGTCACTTCGATCATGTGCTGTCGGTGGTTCGCGAAGCGGCGGCGGCGGAGAAGCCGCTCAAGCAATTCGCGCGCGAACTGGTGCGCGGCATGATCGGCGCGCACGCGATCCATCCGACGCTGCACCAGGTGCTGCTCGACGAGGCGCCCGGCGACCGCGGCTCACGTGCCGCGCATGCCTCGTTCCAGGCGCGCTATCTCGAACATTACACGGCGGCCGTCGCGCAGTATCGCAAGCGCCGCAAGGATACCGAGACGATGGCGCGCGTGCTCTCCTCGGCGGTCGAAGGCGTGATCCACAACGCGGCGCGGCGCAACATGCTCGACGCGCCGGAATTGCAGAAGCAGCTGGTCGAGCTGATCGAGGCTTACGTATCGGGCTGCAAGGCAGCCTAAGTGAGCGGCAGCGGAGCTGGCTATGAGCGGGAGCTGCTTACATGGCTGCCGGCGGCGACCTCTGAAAGCCAGAAGCCAACTTCCGACAGGTCGGCGCAATGTAGCGCGCCTGCCTTAACTGCCTGTCAGGCAGCAAACCTACCGCAGCACCCGGCAACGGCCGTTATAGACCAGCCAGCGGTCGAAGCCCGAGACGCAGAATTCGACATTGTCGCCGATCGAGGCAAAGCCCTGGCCTTCCTCGATCAGATAGAAGATCGAGCGGTCGCGGCCATCCGACAGGTTGACGGTGGCGCGGCAATAATGGCGGCCGATCGGCCATTCGTCGCTCGCCGGCTCGTAGCGATGCTGGCGGATGTTGCGGAAATCGGTGATCGCGACCTGCGGCAGATGCGGCACGTGATGTACCTGATAGGAGAAGCGGTCGGTGATCTTGTTCAGCACCCAAGCCTCGCCGCAGACGCTGCCGTCATCCTCGGTGTAGATGGACAGGTCGGCGGCATGCGCCGCCTGGGTGAAGCCCAGCGGAGCGGCAAAGGGAGTGGACAGGGCAACCAGCGCGGCAAGGGCGGAATGGGCGAAGCGAGTCATGACAGCCTCTCAAGGTCGGTTCCGCGCACTGTGCGGATTCGCTTGGCGGCGGTCAAGCGGTTGCGAAAACAATGGTTTCCGCAAAACTTCGTTCCCGACATCGCCAGCTCACTGGGTTGTATGGAAATTCAGGCCATGCCGGCATCGCCCGAATCTCCATACAACCTAAAACGTGCCGGCAAGCAGCAGCCCGCCGATGACGGCGATGTTGATCAAGAACGCATTGCGCAGCACCTGACGCTCCGGTTCCTCGCTCGCCCAAAAACGCAGCAGCATGAGGTTCGTCGCCAGCGTGAAGACGACCAGGGCGCCGGCAGCGAAGGGCCGGGCCATGCCAATGGCAAGCAGGAAACCCGCGATGATCTCGACCGCCGAACCGGCGGCCAGCATCAAGGTCGGGGCCGGAAATTTCTGGGTGGCCAGATAGTCGCGCATCGCCCCGAATTTCAAGAAATGCTCGATGCCCGCGAAGGTGAAGACGCCGCCGATGAGGAGAGCGCCAAGCGCTTGAACGATTTGAACAGGCATGGCGGCCTCCTCTCTACGGCGTGTTTTGCTCCGCTCAGTCCTCGGGGACGAAGGCGGGGTTGTAGACGACCTCCCACAGATGATCGTCGGGATCCTGGAAGTAGCCGGCATAGCCGCCCCAGAAGGTCTTTTGCGCCGGCTTGACCAAGCGCGCACCGGCCTTGACGGCCTCGGCCATCACGGAGTCGACCTCGGCCTCGCTGCCGACATTGTGGCCGATGGTGAGCTCGGTCGGGCTGCGGCCGCTTTGCGGCACTGTGGCATCCCAGGCGATGTTGGCGCGCTCGTAGATCGCCAATTTCAGGCCGCCGGCGAGTTCGAAAAAGGCGACGGCGCCATGCTCGAATTCCCGGCCGATGATACCTTCGGTCGGCAGGCCGAGACCGTCGCGATAGAATTTGAGGGAGGCTTCCAGATCGTCGACGCCGATCGTCAATACGGTGATGCGAGCTTTCATTTCTCTCACTCCTTTCTATATTCGTGACCACAGTCGCAAACGGACGCGGTCCGATGCGAGCGCGTGAAGCGCCGTGAAGTTCGTCCGTTTTGCCATGGATGACGTGGCCGGCATTGAATATTTCGGCCAAAATGACCGTCACACCGATCCGGCAACTCCCGCTGGAGCAGATCGGAGAGAGAATGGAACCGGTCCTGGCGCAGACAACCGGCTTCTTTCGCGAGCGGCCCGTCGCCGGCGGCCTGGCCGATGCCTTCTCAGCTGTCTGGATCCACCGCATGGACGAGCGCGCCGTTCCACCCATCGTCATCACGCCGGACGCGACCATCGACCTGCAATGGATCGACGGCCGCTTTCGCGTGGCCGGCCCGGACAAGGATCCGCAGATCGAGCGGCCGGCCGCGGGCGCGGTGATCGTCGGTTTCCGCTTCCGTCCGGGCGCCGCCGCCGGCTGGCTGGGGGTGCCGGCCAGCGAGATCGTCGGCGGACGGCTGGATCTCAGCGAATTGTGGGGCACGCGCTGCCGGGAGCTTTCCGACCGCATCAGACCGACACCCAACCTTGCCGATCTGCTTCGTCACCTGGAAGAGGCGATCGGAGCGCGGACGGAAGGACGCAGAGCGCTCGACCCGCAGATGGGCCGGGCCTTCGACGTCATCCACAAAGGTCTGCTGCCGGAAACGCCGCTGGTTCCGTTCCTGCAGCGCCAGCTGCATATGAGCGAACGGACGCTGCGCCGGCGCTTCGAGGACGCCTTCGGCTATGGCCCGAAGACGCTCGACCGCATCCTGCGCTTCCACCGTTTCCGGCGCCTGCAACGGCAGCAGGGCGAAGCCTCGACCGCGCTGCTCGCTATCGAGGCCGGCTATGCAGACCAGGCGCATCTGATCCGCGAAAGCCGGCGGCTGACCGGCGTGACGCCTGCCGCGCTGGCTTGAGCGAATGCAGGCGCCCTACTCGCCTGCCAGCCAATCGAGCGTCCAACGCGACGGCTGCCGGACGGCGAGCGCTCTGTGCAGCACCGGCAGCATCAGCCGCAATTCGCTCTCCAGCGTATAGGGCGGATTGACCACCACCAGCCCGCTGCCGTCGAGGCTGGGCTCGTCCGAAGCGGGCCGGATCTCGAAGGCGATGTCGAGCAGCTTCGGAATGCCTGTCTCCTTCAGCGCCGCGCGGAAGGCCGTCACCGCCTTGCGATCCTTGATCGGGTACCAGAGCGCGTAGATGCCGCCCGGCCAGCGCCGATGCGCCTTCTGCAGGCCTTCGACGAGCCTCAAGAACTCGCCCTCCTCCTCGAAGGGCGGATCGATGAGGACGAGGCCGCGCTTTTCCTTTGGCGGCAGTTGCGCGCCGAGCGCCAGCCAGCCGTCGAGCTCGATCACCCTTGCCTGGAAATCGCCGGCGAAGACAGATTTCAGCCGCGCGGCATCCTCGGGGTGCAATTCGATCGCCGTCAGCCGGTCCTGGCTGCGCAGGAGATGGCGCACGATCAGCGGCGAGCCGGGATAGTGCTTGAGGCCGCCGTCGACATTTTGCGCGCGCACCGCTTCCAGATAGGGCTGAAGCAGCGCCGCCGCCTGCGGCTCCAGCGTCGCCTCGGCCAGCCGGCCGATGCCGGCCTGCCATTCGCCGGTCTTGCCGGCTTCCACCGAGGCGAGATCGTAGCGGCCGATGCCGGCATGGGTGTCGATGACGCGGAAGGCCTTGTCCTTCTGCTTGAGATATTCGACGAGGCGCGCGAGCACGGCATGCTTGACGACATCGGCGAAATTGCCGGCGTGGTAGGCGTGGCGATAGTTCATGCGCGCTTACCTCTAGAGAGCATGATGTCGACCGAAAACGGCTTCACACTTTTCGGCATCATGTTCGTGGCGAACCGTTGCGGCCCCAGCGCGGCGGCGGCTGCGAATTGGGATTTTGCGGATGGCCATCGCCGCGGCGCCCGAAGACCAGCGACAGCGCCAGTCCGGCAAGGCCGACGCCCATCAGCGTATAGCCGGCCGGCTGCGCGCGTTCGTCGATCGAGCCGGTGCCGGCGCGCAGGATGAGATCGACCGCGCGCATGTCGATGCCGTCGGCATCGCCCGGGCCGACGGTGAAGACGTAAGATCCAGGCGTGACTCTATCGATGACGCCGGCCCCGTCGCGAAAGATCTTGTCGGGTAGCTGCGGGCTGGCCTGGCGCGGGTTGTCGGTGTGGTTGAAGGAGAGCGCCGAGGTCAGCGCCGTGCGGCCGCCATTTGCCGCGGTCAGCGTCAGCACCGTACGCTGCTGGCCTGCGACCCGTTCGGCCCGCGCGGTCAGATCGACCAGCACCCTTACCGGGGCATCGCTTGCAGCAAGCTGCACGGTGACGGGCCGGAAGCGGCCGCCCTCATAGACGCGATACGTGCCGATCGCATGGCCGGAAAAATTGCTCATCGCCCAGGGATAGAAGATGCCGATGGCGGCACCGGCGATGAGGAGCAGGACACAGAGGAAGCGCATTCAGAGCCTTGGTTTTCCGGGGCGAGAGCGCCGCTATTTTTTGGCGGGTTCATCTCGCGCAGCTTCGCGGACCCGCTCCATCTCGTCCAGAAACATTTCCAGGCCAAGCTCGAAAGTCTTGTCGAAACCGGCGGGGCCGAAATAGGCGCCGGCCTTCATGACGTTAGGATAATCGCGCGCCAGTTCCTCATTGCTTACGGTGGTGACCGCCGAAGGTCCCTTGGCGTAGCCGGCCGTCTCGTCGAGGATCGCGCCCATCAGATAATAGCTGGCGGCGCGGAACAGGCGGGCGCTGAGCTCGGGGCCGAAGCCGCCATCCTCGAACAGGCCGATGATGGCGTTGAGCTTGGCGAGGCAGGGCGGCGAGTTCATGCGGTAGACGACGATAAAGGGCGCGAAGGCCGGGTGCTCGGTGGCGACGCGTCGGAACTCCTGCATGCCGATGCGGGCCCGCTCGCGCCAAGGCCGGCTGTCATCGGGAATGACAAGCCCGCTCATCTGGCGATCGACCAGCGCCTCATAGAGATGCGCCTGCGAAGGGAAGTGGTGGTAGATGCTCATCGCCTCGCAGCCGAGCCTTGCGGCGAGCTTGCGCATCGAAAAGCCGGACAGCCCTTCCCGCTCCATCACCTCGAAGGCAGCATCCTCGATCATCTCGCGGGAGAGTTTTCCGCGGGTTCGCTTTTTTTTGCCCGATGCATCCATGGCCGCGCTTGACAACTTACACTGTAAGGTTCATCTTCCACACACCTTACATCGTAAGGCTAGCAAAAACCAGAGGAGAACATCATGTCGGTCATTCGCATCGTCTCAACCGTGCATTTCTGCCTTCGTTCCGCCTCGCTCATCGCCGCCGCGGGCGTGTTTGCCGCCGTGCTTGGGTCCACGCCTGCCCGGGCCGACGACTATGACGCCGCCCTCAAGGACGTCCAGTCGACGATGGGCGGTGTGCCGAGCTTCCTCAAACAGTTCCCGAAAGCCGGTCTGCCCGGCGCTTGGGCCGAGGTCAAGGCCATCGAGCTCAGCGACAAGACGGCGCTGACGCCGAAGGAGAAGTCGCTGATCTCGCTGGCGGTCGCGGCGCAGATCCCCTGCAGCTACTGCATCTGGTCGGACACCCAGAACGCCAAACACGCCGGCGCCACCGACGAGGAGATCCAGGAAGCCGTCGCCATGGCGGCGCTGACGCGCCACTGGAGCACCATCTTCAACGGCATGCAGGTCGATTTCGACCAGTTCAAGAAAGAGATGGGCGGAGAATAAAACTTATCCCGTCAAAGCGGGCGGGCGCGACGCCCGCCCGCTTTTTTGCCGCCCCGATCGCTGCTCCAACCAAGCTTGTGGATTCGCCGCCGCCGCTGCTCTATAGGAACAGCGCCTTGAAAAAGCCGGCGCTGATCCGACATCGGACCGGCTCCGGCCGGGCCGGCATTCGAGAGTTGCCCCTTTGCTGGCCTTCGGATGGCGCTTCCGCCGCAACCGGGCGGCGCGTTGGAGACCTGTTTGAAGCGAGCGATATCAATAATCGTCACCCTGGCGCTGCTGGCATGGCTTGCCAGCGACCAGCGCTGGAAGATGGTGGGCGATGCCTTCGCCTCCATCACGCCAGGCGCCTTCGTGGCGGTCGCGGCGGCGCTGTTCGTCACCTATGTGCTCAGGGCGCTGCGTGTCTGCGACGAGTTCCGCGACGATGTGAACGGCCGCTTCGGCGCCACGCTTCGCATCATCCTGATCCACAACGCGATGATCAACATCGTGCCGTTCCGCGGCGGCGAGACGGCCTTCCCGATCCTGTTGCGCCAGGTGTTCGGCGTATCGATTGTGCGCGCCAGCGCTTCGCTTCTGTGGTTCAGGCTGCAGGACGCCTTCGTCGTCGGCGTGCTCGCCTGCCTCGTCTGGCCGGGCCTGCATCCGGCGCTTAGGGCCGCCGGCATCGCGCTACTGATCGCCGCCGCATGGTACCTCCCGCGCTGGGCGCGCGCGCCGCACAATTGGACGACGGGCGGCAGGATCGTTTCGAAACTCGGCAAATTGCGCGACATCTTCACCGAGGCGACGGGGCGCTCGCGCTACGGCTGGTGGTGGACGATCGCCAACTGGGCGCTGAAGCTCGGCGTGCAGGGCTGGCTGCTCGCCATGCTGCTCGGTACCTCGTTCCAGACCGCCTTTCCGGGCGCCGTCGGCGCGGAGGCAGCCGCGATCCTGCCGGTGCAGGGCGTCGCCGGCTTCGGCACCTATGAGGCGGGCGCCGCGGCGGCGCTGCTCTATTCCGGCGTCGCGATGAAGGACGGCCTGCAGGCGGCGCTCGCGCTGCATCTCTTCATCCTGTGCTCGGCGGTCGCGACCGGTGCGATCGCCTGGCTGTTTCCCTCGAAAGCGACGCAGCCCGAAACCCCGGTCGCGGGACCGGCAAGGAAATGACCGCCATGAATGTGCTTCCCATTCCGGCCTTCGGATTGCCCGAGGGCGCCGTCATGCCCGAGCACAAGCTCTCCATCGTCATCCCGATGTACAACGAGGCCGACAATGTCGAGCCGCTGCTTGTCCGCATCCACCAGGCGATGGAGAGCTACAGCCAGCCCTGGGAAGTGGTGCTGGTCGACGACGGCAGCACGGATGCCACGCCCGCCGAGATCCACCGGCTCGCGGCTCAGTACGGGCCGCATGTCCATGGCGTGGAACTGGTGCGCAACTACAAGCAGACCGCCGCCATGCAGGCCGGTCTCGACGCCGCGCGCGGCGACGTCATCGCGACGCTCGACGGCGATCTGCAGAACGATCCGTTCGACATTCCGCGCATGGTCTATCGCCTGCTGACCGAGGATCTCGACCTCGTCGCCGGCTGGCGCAAGGACCGCAAGGAAGGGTTCTGGATGCGGCGCCTGCCCTCGCGCATCGCCAACAGGCTGATCGCGCGCGTCACCGGTGTTAAGCTCAAGGACTATGGCTGCAGCCTGAAGGTGTTCCGTGGCAGCGTCATCCGCAGCGTCCGGCTCTATGGCGAAATGCACCGCTTCATCCCGGCCTGGCTGGCGACGGTGACCACGCCGCGCCGCATCGCCGAGGAGGTGGTGACGCATCACGCGCGCATTCACGGCCAGTCGAAATACGGCATCTCGCGCACCTTCCGCGTGGTGCTGGACCTCGTCTTTATGTTCTTCTTCCTGCGCTATCGCACAAGGCCCGGCCATTTCTTCGGCGGCATCGGCATCGTGCTCGGCGTGCTCGGCTCGCTGATCCTTGCCTACCTCTTCGCGATCAAGGTTTTCTGGGGGCAGGATATCGGCACAAGGCCGATGCTGATCACCGGCTTCTTCCTGGTGATTGCGGGGCTGCAGGCGGTGACGTCGGGCGTGCTCGCCGAGATGCTGTCGCGGGTCTATCTCGAGGCCAACGGCGCGCTCGCCTATGTGGCGCGGCCGCAGCCCGCGCATGGCGAGGGCGACGGCTGGCATTGGCCGAGCAAGCCGGCGACCGAAAAGGCGAAGCCGCGCCGGAAATGACCCGGTCGGCGCCGCAGGCGCATTCCCCGCTGCATGAGCTTCGCCCTATCTGGCCAAAAAGCGATCGATAGCGACGTTCGCAAATACAGCACTTGCGGATCATCGCTTCCGGAGGAATCCCGCCACCGCCCCCACGAACTCCGCCGGGCGCTCGACATTGAGCAGGTGAACGCCGGGCAGAAGCAGAAGTTCGGCACCAGGGATTGCGGCCGCGATCGCCTCGCTGTGGCTCGCCAGCGTCACCTTGTCGTCCTTGCCGCCGATGACCAGCGTCGGCGCGACGATCAGGGAAATCGGGCGGCGCAGATCGGCGTCGCGGACTGCGGCGAAACATCCCGCGAGGCCTTGCGGCGACATAGCGAGGATCGCGGCATGGAATTCTTCGACGGTCTCGTTTCGGCCGGCAAGCATCGAGGGCGGAAACCAGTTGCGCATGAACATGTCCGCAGTGGCCGCGAGGTCGCCGGTTGAAAGCACGTTGCGTATCTGCTCGTCGAAATAGGACGCCGGGCCGAGATGCGGCGAGGTGTTGGAGAGGATCAGACGCTCGATGCGTTCCGGCGCATGGATGCCCAGCCACTGGCCGACGAAACCGCCGAGCGACAGGCCCAGGAAATGCACGCGGGCAAGTCCGAGGAAATCGAGCAGTTCCAGCACGTCGCGGCCGAGGCGATCGAGCGAATAGGCGCCGGCCGGGGCATCGGAGCCGCCATGGCCGCGAAAATCATAGCGTAGCACACGGAAGGATCCGGCGAGTTCCGGAACCTGGCCGTCCCACATATGGAACGTCGTGGCGATGGAGTTGGAGAGCATCAGCACCGGACGATCTTCCGGGCCGTCCAGCCTGCAAGCGATGCGGGCGCCATCGCCCGCCGTGAAGTGAAGTGTGTCGGCCATCTCCGCTCCTCATTCTTTCAGCGCGCTCGCGCGATTTTCGATGAGGCAAAGCTAGGCGTGGCAACTATCGAAGAAAATTACTATGATCTGACAATCTCTGTAGGATTCTTCGACCATGGAAAGCGTGAAGCTTCACGATCTCAGATGTTTCGACGCGGTCGCTACCCAGGGCAGCTTTCAGGCCGCGGCCAAGGCCCTTCACCGGACGCACCCTTCCGTCTTCGCCGCGGTGGCGCGGCTGGAGGAGCAGCTCGGCCTGACGCTGCTCAACCGCGGCGGATATCGGGTGAACCTGACCGAGGAAGGCCGCCTTTTCCACCGCCGCGCACAGTTGGCGTTGCGCGAAGTCGAGCATCTGAAAGACTATGCCGGCCAGCTCGCGAGCGGCGAGGAAACCGTGCTGCGCGTCGTCATGGGTGACGTCTGCCCCCGGCCGAGCATGCTCGGCCTGCTCAGCCGCTTCTTCGCCGAGCAGCCGCGCACGCGCCTGCATCTCGACTACGAAGCAATTGGCGGGCCGGTCGAGCGATTGATGGACGGCGAAGCGGACCTCGTCTTCCACCGCGCCAACACCTCCGACCCGCATCTGGAACGAATCGATCTGTGCGAAGTCGCCTTCGTGCCGGTGGTGGCTCCGGATTTCCTCCCCTGCGAGGTCGGGTCCAATGTGACGCCGGAAATGATGCGGCCCTTCACCCAATGCGTGATCCGCGACACGGCGCGGCGCCCTTCATCGGAGAATTTCTTCGTCATCGACGGCGCGCATTCCTGCTCGGTACCGGACCATATGATGAAGAAGGAGCTGATCCTGCATGGGCTTGCCTGGGGCCACCTGCCGGAATGGCTGATCGAGGATGAGTTGCGTGACGGACGGCTGATCTCCATTGCCGGCCGGCATATTCCCGGCCGCACCGAAAGCGTGGCGGCGGTTCGGCGACGCGACAAGCCACACGGACCTGTGGCCGAGGCGCTGTGGCGGCATATTCGGGATAGCGAAGCGCTTCGGCGCTAAGCCTTGCGTTCCCAGCGCCGATCGGGCGCCTGCTGCCAGTAGGTCACGGCGTGTCCGGCTTCCTTCATCGTCTTCCAATGGCCGCGGGCGGCTTGGAGCTGTGCCGCGTCATGGCCGTCGAACAGGAAGACGGCGCGCTCATATCCCGATAGCTCGGGCGGGTTGGCGCCGTCGACGAGGAAACGGATCTGCGCCGCGTTCTGGTTGCCCTCGCCCGCGGTGAGCAGGATCGGCTGTTCGGCCGGATAGGCCTCGCGGTCGGTGGCATGCGCCAGGAAAGAATCGTCGCGGAAAGTCCACAGATGCTGGTCGAGCGCGTCGCGCCGCTCTTCCGTGCCGGTCTGCACCACAGCGCGCCAGCCACGCTCGAGGCTGCGCTCGAGCAGGCCGGGCAGCGCCTCCTCCAGCGTCGATTCGGTCAAATGGTAAAACAGGATGTCGGCCATCCCCTACCCTTCGTAGTGATCGCGCACCAGCCTATCGAGCAGCCTCACGCCGAAACCCGAGCCCCAGGACTGGTTGATCTCGCTCGACGGCGCGCCCATCGCGGTGCCGGCAATGTCGAGATGCGCCCAGGGCGTGTCCTTGACGAAGCGCTGCAGGAACTGCGCGGCGATGATGGCGCCGCCATATCGGCCGCCGATGTTCTTCATGTCGGCGTTCTTGGAATCGATCAGCTTATCGTATTCGGGGCCGAGCGGCATGCGCCAGACCCGCTCCTGGCTTGCTTGACCTGCGCCGAACAGCCGGCTGGCTAGCTCGTCATTGTTGGAGAACAGGCCGGCATAATGCTGGCCGAGCGCTACCATGATGGCGCCGGTCAGCGTCGCCAGGTTGATCATGAATTTCGGCTTGAAACGGTCGTTGGCGTACCAGAGCGCGTCGGCCAGAACGAGCCGGCCTTCCGCGTCGGTGTTCAACACTTCGATCGTCTGGCCCGACATCGAAGTGACGATATCGCCGGGGCGCTGGGCATGACCGTCGACGGCGTTCTCGACGAGGCCGATGACGCCGACGACATTGGCCTTGGCCTTGCGCGCGGCGAGCGCGTGCATCAGCCCGGTGACGGCGGCCGCTCCGCCCATGTCGCCTTTCATGTCTTCCATGCCCGAGGCCGGCTTCATCGAATTGCCGCCGGTGTCGAAGGTGACGCCCTTGCCGATGAAGGCAAGCGGCGCGTCCTTGGCCTTGCCGCCGTTCCAGCGCATCACCGCGATGCGCGCGCCGCGTGGCGAGCCCTGCGCGACGCCGAGCAGCGAGCCCATGCCGAGCTTCTTCATCTCTTTTTCAGCAAGGATCTCGACCTCGACGCCGAGTTGTTCCAGCGCCTTGACGCGCTCGGCGAATTCGACCGGCCCCAGCGCATTGGCCGGTTCGTTGACGAGCTCGCGCGCAAGCAGAACGCCGTCCACCAACGCTTCCTCGCCGGCGAAGGCCTTCTTCGCGGCCGCGGGGTCGGCGCAATGGATGGTTATCTTGGCCGGCTTTGCCGCCTCGGCCTTCTTGGCAGCAGCCCCCTTTGCATCAGCCCCCTTGGTATCAGTTTGCCCGTCTTCCTTGTCCTTCCTGGTCTTGTATTTATCGAAGGAATAGCTGCGCAGCAGGATGCCGGCGGCAAGGCTGGCCGCCTGGCGGCCGTCAGGCTGCAGATCGGGCAGATCAAGGACAATGGCCACCTCGGTCGCCTTGCGCAGCGAACTTGCAACGGTGCCGCCGAGCTTCAGCCAGGCATTGTCGTCGAGGTTTGAGACGTTGCCGGCGCCGATCGCCACGAGCCGGTCGACAGATGTTCCTTCCGGCGCCAGCACCTCGACCGAGCTTGCGAACTTGCCGGAAAAATCCGCGACCGGAAAGGCACGCGTAAGCGCGCCGGCCGGATCGCAGGCCTTCGCCGCCTCGCCGAGCCCGCCGCCGTCGGCGGCGAACAGGAAAACGCTGCCCTTTTTCGGCGCGACGAATTTGGCAAAGGAAATGGAGGGTCTCGGCGTCATCAGGTTCCTGCTTTCGGGGATAGCCGTGGGGTGTCGGCAAAGGTTTGGCAAGCGTGCGCGACATTTGGTCGTTTTCAGCCATTTGGCAAGACTTGGCCGAAATCGCTGTCTATATCAGCGCCACAATAGACAAAGGATTCGTCTCGGCGCGGCGTTAGCTTGCTGCCGTAACCTGCTGTTAACCATCGATGTTCTGCATTTCTTATTCATTGGCGCGGAGACTCCGCCGCGCCGGGGCACGCGGCATGGGGCGACAATCCGGAGCGAGCCGCCTATGACCCAGTTGTGCGCGCGTCGCCGGATCACTACTTTGTCGGCGGGCATGATGCCGTTCGGCAAAATCGAGAAAAGCCTTCATGAAGGTCGTTGAACGCTACATCATGCGCCGGGCGCTGACGATGTTCCTCGCCGCGCTGGCTTGGACGCTGGCGATCGTGTGGACAACGCAGGTGCTGGCCAAGATCGACCTCGTCACCGACAACGGCCAATCGGCGCTGACCTTCTTCGAGGTCGCGGCGCTCATCATCCCCTCCATCATCCCGATCGTGGTGCCGTTCGCCCTGGTGGTCGCGGTGGCGCAGACGCTGAGCGCCATGAACACCGATTCGGAGCTGGCCGTGCTCAGCGCCGCGGGCGCCTCGCGCTGGACGATCGCGCGGCCGATCCTGCTGCTCGCGGCTTTTGCTTGCGCCTTTTCCTTCATCGTCGACAACGCGATAGACCCTTATGCCAGGCAGAAGAACCGCCAGCTGGTGGCGGCTTCGCGCGCCGACCTCGTGTCGCTGATCATCCAGGAAGGCACGTTCCGCAAGATCGACGACGGTCTCTACCTGCAGGTCGGCGAACGGCTTCCCGGCAACCGGCTGGGCGGCATCTTCGTCGCCGATTCGCGCGAGGAAGGCGCCAGCCTCACCTACTACGCCAAGACCGGCAGCATCGTCGAAAAGGGCGACGAGAAGGTGCTGATGATGAATGACGGCGTCATCAACCGCAAATCGGTGACCGGCGACCTTTCCGTCATACGCTTCACCTCTTACGCCTTCGACATGTCGGCCTTCATGTCGGCGGCGAACGAGATCACGCTTTTGCCCAAGGACCGCACGACGGCGTATCTGCTCAACCCGGATCCCAACGACAAGATGTTCCAGCGAGAACCGGGCAGCTACCGTGCGGAGCTCAACCAGCGCTTCGCCGAATGGTCCTATTCGCTGGTGTTCGCGCTGATCGCGCTTGCGGTGGCGGGCGACGCGCGCTCGCATCGCGAAGCGCGCATCAATCCGCTGATCACGGCAATCGCGATCGCGCTTTTCGTGCGATGGCTGGGCTTCTTCGCCGCCGGTAAAGCCGACAAGGTCTGGTACTATGTCTACCTGCTCTACGGCATACCGCTCATCGCTTCCGCGGTTTCGATCTGGTTCATCGTCTCGTCCCGCACCATGGAATTGCCGGTCAGCTGGGCGGACTGGCTGACGGGCCTTGCCAAGCGCGCCGGCGAAAACTGGACGACATTCAAGCTCTGGCTCGCCCGGCGCACTTCGGGCCAGGGAGCCTGACCATGGGCTGGACGCTGGGCCGCTATTTCTTCTTCCGCTACGTCTCGATCACGTTCTGGTTCTTCCTGGGCCTGCTGGCGCTGGTGTTCTTGATCGACTTTACCGAGCTTTCCGGCCGCACGACCGGGCTGCCCGGCTTCACCTACGGCATAGCCTTCGCCATTTCGGCGCTCAGGATGCCGATGATCATGCTGCAGACGGTGCCGTTCGTCGGGCTGTTCTCGGCGATGGCGACGCTGGTGTCGCTCAACCGCCGCTATGAGCTGGTCATCGCGCGTTCGGCAGGCGTCTCAGCCTGGCAATTCCTGTTCCCCTGCTGCGTCGGCGCGCTGATGTTCGGCGTGCTGTCGGTCGCCATCATCAACCCGATCGCGGCGCATGGCTTTTCCTGGTCCGAGCAGATGGAGAACGACCTCAGGGCCGGCAAGTCGAATGCGGTCACGACCAACGTCACGCCGTGGCTCAGGCAAAAGACCGAATCGGGCGACACCATCATCGGCGCCCGCGCCATCCTCAACCAGGGGCTGGAGATGGCGGATGCGGTGTTTTTCATCCTCGGCCCTCAGGGCGACATCGCGGAGCGCAAGGATGCCGCCAAGGCCTTCCTGCGCGACGGTTACTGGGAATTGCAGGACGTCAAGGTCTTCAAGGGCGGCAATATCCAGGCGCTGTCGTCGGACAAGGTGCCGACCAATCTCAAGCCGGAATTCGTGCAGGAGCGCCTGGCGCGCCCGGAAACCATCCCCTTTTACGAGCTGCCGCGCAAGATCGAGGTTGCCCGTTCCTTCGGGCTCAAGGCAAACGCCTTCGCCATGCAATTTGATTCGCTGGTGGCGTTGCCGTTTCTTCTGATCGCCATGACGCTGATTGCTGCAACGGTTTCAATGCGATTTGCGCGAATGGGGCAGTCGGCAACGATGATTCTGGGTGGCGTCGTGGCCGGCTTTCTGCTTTATGTCGTTTCGGTACTGGTCAAGGCATTCGGTGTAGCCGGATTCGTGCCTACGGTGGTGGCTGCATGGGTTCCGGTTGTCGTGGCTATGTTCTTTGGGGTGACGTTTCTGCTATACAAGGAAGACGGCTAGTGAGGGAGGCGGTTTTGCGCAGCCATAGGCAGGCCGGTTTGGCACGCCTCTATGGGGCGACCGCTTTGGCATGCCTGTTCGCTTGTGCGGTGCCGACGGCACCCGCGCTGGCGCAGCAGGTTACTGCCAAGCCCGTCCCGTCCGGCACGCAGATGCTGCTGGCCGCCGATACGCTTGTCTATGACAACGACAAGCACACGGTGACGGCCGTCGGCGGCGTGCAGATCGATTATGGCGGCAACAAGCTGGTCGCCCAGCGTGTGGTCTATAATCGCGACACCAAGCGCCTCGTCGCCAGCGGTGCCGTTGAGCTGATCAACAGCGACGGCACCAAGGTCAATTCCGACCATATCGACATCACCGACGATTTCGCCGACGGTTTTCTCAACGCGTTGCGCGTCGAGACGATTGACAAGGCTTATTTCGCCGCCGAGAGCGCCGAGCGCATGGGCGGCGTGCTCACCACCTTCCACAACGGCGTCTACACCGCCTGCGAGCCTTGCGAGGACAAGCCGGACAAAGCGCCGACCTGGCGCGTCAAGGCGCGAAAGATCATCTGGAACGGCGAGAAGAAGACCGTCCGCTTCGAGAACTCGAATTTCGAATTCTTCGGCTTTCCGCTTGCCTACCTGCCGGCCTTCGAGATCGCCGACCCGACGGTGAAGCGCAAGAGCGGCTTCCTGATCCCCGGCATCGTCTACAACAACCATCTCGGCGTCGGCGTCAAAGTCCCCTATTATTTCGCCCTGTCTCCGACCTATGACCTGACCGTCACCGGCAGCGGCTATACCAAGCAGGGTTTCCTCGGCGAGGCCGAGTGGCGCCAGCGCTTCAACAACGGCCAGTACACGCTGAAGATCGCCGGCATCAATCAGCAGGATCCCGACGCGTTCATCGATTCCGCCGGCCGTAACGTGAATTCGGGGCCTGCCAACGATCCGAACAAGTTCCGTGGCATGATGGGCACCAAGGGCCAGTTCGCCATCAACGAGCGCTGGGATTTCGGCTGGGACGTGCTGCTGCAGACCGACAAGAATTTTTCGCGCACCTATAACATCGAAGGCTATAGCGACCTCGTCCACCAGTCGTCGATCTATCTGACGGGCTTGAGCGACCGCAATTACTTCGACGTTCGCGCCATGCGCTTCGAGGTGCAGGAGGACACGCTTTCCAGCGATCCAACGGCGCGCTCCGCCAAGCAGCCCTGGGTGCTGCCGTCGCTCGACTATGCCTATATTCCCGACACGTCGGTGGCCGGCGGCCAGTTGTCGTTCAACGTCAATACGCGCGTCATCAGCCGCAACCGGCTGGACGCGGTGCTCGCAAACCCCGCTGTCGCCACTTCCATCAACAATGTGCGAGGTATCGAAGGCGAGTCCAGCCGGCTGAGCGCGGAAGCCGAGTGGAAGCGCACCTTCACCACCGATGGCGGCCTGCAGCTGACTCCGTTGCTGGCGTTCCGCGGCGACGCCGGTTATGTCAACGCCAATTCGGCTTCGCTCGCCGCCGTCAACCAGATGGGGACGAATCTCGGCGAAGATGTCGACATGCGCTCCTCGCTTGCCCGCTACATGGCGACCCTTGGCCTCGAGGCGCGTTGGCCGCTCCTGTTCTCGATGGCGAACTCCAGCCATATCCTGGAGCCGACGGCGCAGGTCTTCGTGCGTCCGAACGAGCAATATGTCGGCGGATTGGCCGTCCCCAACGAAGACGCGCAGAGCTTCGTCTTCGACGCCACGACGCTGTTCGAGAGGGATAAATTCTCCGGCTATGACCGGATCGAGGGCGGCACGCGCGCCAATGTCGGCTTCCGGTACTCGGGAGCCTATGACAATGGCTGGGCCACGAACGCCATCTTCGGCCAGTCCTATCAGCTCGCCGGCGAAAACTCTTTTGCTGCACCCGATCTCGTGAATGTTGGGGCCGAGTCCGGCCTGGACAAACGGAGCTCGGATTATGTCGGCCTTGTCGGCTTCAACAGCCCGAGCGGTTTCTCCGGCTCGCTGAGCGGGCGTTTCGACGAGCAGACTTGGGAGGTCAGGCGCGCCGAAGTGAAGGCTGCCTATTCCGGCCTGCCGATATCGCTCAGCGCCAAATATGCCTTCATCGAGGCGCAGCCGCTCTATGGCTTTGCCACCGACCGCCATGAGGTCACGCTCGGCGCCTCGACGCATCTGGCGCAGAACTGGCGGCTGTTCGGCACCGGCACCTATGACCTCGAGACACATGTGCTGGTCAAGGACGGCGTCGGCTTCGCCTATAACGATTCCTGCTTCACCTACATCATGACGTATTCGCAGACGCGCGACACCGTCACGAAGGAAGTGTCGCAGAACATCGGTTTCAACCTGTCGTTCCGCACGCTCGGCGATTTCGGTTCGTCAACAAGCGCGGTCGATACCGTCCAGTGACCTGGCGGCAGGCGCCCGGCCTCCGAGCCGTGCGTCGGCTGGGCGCTGATGTGGGCTTTGGTCTTGATTTGGAGCGTGTTCCTTCGAAAATGGGCCTGATTATCGGCGTCATGCGCCGGCGACATCGTTTCGCCGCATAAAATGGGCATGGGGTCAAGTGCATCGCGCCGGCGTTCGGAGGACGCGCAGCGCCTTTCGCAGCGGGGAAATTGGAAGGTAAGATGAGGAAATACCTGTTTTCAGCGGGATTCGCGCTTCTGGTGGTGGCGGCCTCGGTTTCGGTCACGGCTGTCGTGCAGCCTGCTTTCGCCGCGGAGATCAAGTATGTCGTCAACGGCATCCCGATCACCTCCGGCGACATCGCGCACCGCGCCGCCTTCTTCAAGCTGCAGCATAAGAAAGGTGATGCCAAGGAAGAGATGATCGACCAGACGCTGCGGCTGGCCGAGGCAAAGCGGCTCGGAATCCGCATCTCCGATCAACAAGTCGAGGCCGCCTACCAGCGCTTCGCATCGGGCAACAAGATGCCGCTGGCGAAGCTCGACGCTATCATGGCGCAATCAGGCGTCACCAAGGAGCACTTCAAGGAATTCATCCGTGCCCAGATGGCCTGGAACCAGGCGCTCGGCGCGCGCTACCGCTCCGGCGAAGGCGGATCGGTGACCGAGCAGGACGCCGTGCGGCGCATGCTCGACAAGGGCGGCGCCAAGCCGACCGCGACGGAATACATGCTGCAGCAGGTGATCTTCGTGGTACCGGCTTCGGAGCGCTCCGCCACGCTCGCCAAACGCAAGCGCGAGGCCGATGCCATGCGTGCCCGCTTCAGCGGCTGCAACACCACGCGCGAGTTCGCCAAGGGCCTGCTCGATGTCACCGTGCGCGACCTCGGTCGCGTGCTGGCGCCGCAACTGCCGTCCGACTGGGCCGAGCAGATCAAGGCGACCAAGGTCGGCGGCGCGACGCCGACGCGCGAGACCGAACGCGGCGTCGAGTTCATCGGCGTCTGCTCCTCGCGCGAGGTCTCCGACGACAAGGCCGCGCAAATGGTGTTCCAGGCCGAAGGCAGCAACGACAAGGACGCCGACGAACTCAGCAAGAAATATGTCGCCGAGCTGCGCCAGAAGGCCAAGATCGTCGAACGCTAGAGCGACGGGCGTGTCTCGACACCGCAACAAGTCCACCTTCCGCCGATGCGTCAGCGGTCCGATCCGCGCGCTCGCATGAGCGGACAGAAGACCGATGCCCCGCTTGCGCTCAGCGTCGGCGACCCCTCCGGCATCGGACCCGAGATCGCCATTGCCGCCTGGCAGGCGGGCGACAGCGCCGGCGTGCCGCCCTTCTATCTCATTGCCGACCCCACTTTGATCGAAGCCCGCGCGCAGCTGGTCGGCGCGAATGTCACGATTGCCGAGACGCTGCCGGGGCAGGCAGCGCACTATTTTGCCCGGGCCCTCCCCGTTGTACCGCTCGATGCGCGCCATTTCGACAGCCCGGGAGAGCCGGACCCGGCCAATGCCGCCGGCACGATCGAAGCTATCGACCGTGCCGTTGCGGACTGCTTCGCTGGCCGCGCCGCGGCGATGGTCACCTGCCCGATCGCCAAGAAGCCGCTCTATGATGCCGGGTTTGGTTTTCCCGGCCACACCGAATATCTGGCGCATCTGGCCTCACGCCACACCGGCAGGGACGTGACGCCGGTGATGCTGCTGGCCGGACCGGATCTGCGCACCGTTCCGGTGACCATCCACATCGCTTTGGCCGACGTGCCTAAGGTGCTCACGACGGAGCTGATCGTCACGACCGCGCGCATCACCGCCGCCGATCTCAAGAGCCGTTTCGGCATCGCCCGGCCGAGGCTTGCGATCGCCGGGCTCAACCCGCATGCCGGCGAAGGCGGTGCGATGGGCTCCGAGGATGCCGCGATTGTCTCCCCGGCGGTCGAGATGTTGAAAGCGGAAGGCATCGACGCGGTCGGGCCGCTGCCGGCGGACACCATGTTTCATCCGCGTGCGCGCGCCTCCTATGACGCGGCGCTCTGCATGTATCACGACCAGGCGCTGATCCCGGCCAAGACCTTAGCCTTCGACGAGGCGGTGAACGTGACGCTTGGTCTGCCCTTCATCCGAACCTCGCCCGATCACGGCACCGCTTTCGACATCTCCGGCAAGGGCATAGCGCGCCCCGACAGCCTGATCGCCGCGCTGAGGCTGGCGCGCCGGCTGACCCACGGCGGACGGCGGGTCGCCGCCGCATGAGGCTCAATTGAACGGGCGCACCACGATCGACGGATTGCCGCCGCTGCGCGAAGTGATCGAGCGGCACGGCCTGCAGGCCAAGAAGGCGCTCGGGCAGAATTTTCTGCTCGACCTCAACCTGACGGGCAGGATCGCGCGCGCGGCCGGCGATCTCGGCGGGGCGACGGTGATCGAGGTCGGCCCAGGCCCCGGCGGGCTGACACGCGCACTGCTCTTCAATGGTGCGCATCGCGTGATCGCCATCGAGCGCGACGAGCGCTGCCTGGAGGCGCTGGCAGAGGTCTCCAGCCATTATCCTGGCCGGCTCGAGATCATTCCCGGCGATGCGCTGAAGACGGATTTCGCCGCACTTGCCGGCGGGGCGAATGGCGGGCCGGTGAAGATCGTTGCCAACCTGCCGTACAATATCGGCACCGAGCTTCTGATCCGCTGGCTGACCGTGGCCGACTGGCCGCCCTTCTACCAGTCGATGACGCTGATGTTCCAGCGCGAGGTGGCGGAGCGCATCACCGCGGGGCCGGGCAGCGACCCCTACGGCCGGCTCGGCGTCCTGGCGGGCTGGCGCACCGAGGCGAAGATCGCCTTCGACGTGCCGCCGCAGGCGTTCACGCCCGCGCCAAAGGTCACCTCCTCCGTCGTGCATCTGGTGCCACGCCCAGCTCCCCTGCCCGTGGACGCCAGAAAGTTGGGCCGCGTCACCGAGGCCGCCTTCGGCCAGCGCCGCAAGATGCTCAGGCAAAGCGTGAAGAGCCTGGGCGGCGAGGCGTTGCTGACGCGGGCCTGCATCGACCCGACGCGGCGGGCGGAGACGCTGAGCGTGGAGGAGTTCGTCAGGTTGACCAACGCGGTTTGATCGCGGACGCCTTACTGGAACACGGAAGCTGGCGCAATAGATAGCCACGGCGAACCCCAGCCAGGAGCATGCCATGCCCGTCTATGTCATTTCCGACGTTACGATCCGCGACCGAACTGCATTCGACACCTATCGGAACCGAGCCGCAGCCTCCATCGCTGCGTACGGCGGACACTACCTTGTCCGTGGCGGCGAAGTGGAAATCCTGGAAGGTAACTGGCAGCCCGGACCGCTGATCGTCGTCGAATTTCCCGATATCGACACCGCGCGACGCTGGTACCACTCTGACGAATACGCAGCCGCACTTGAGGTTCGCGACAAAGCGCTGAGCCGCAACCTCATTCTGGTCGATGGCATCAGGTTGTGAGGCGGTCAATTGCCCGAAAGCCGCGGCGTGATAGTATGCCCCCCTGAAAAACAAAATTGTCGCCTCTCGCCGGAGCAAGGACGCCAAAGGATTGAACAGCGACGAACGCAGGGCGTTGATCGGGGAAAAAGCTCGGCACAACGAAGCGTATGACGTGCGGTTTCGCGCCAAGGTTCAGCAAGCCCTCGACGACAGCCGGCCCGACGCTTCCGACGATCAGGCCAAGGTCCACTTTGCCGAGAGACGGGCGACGGCAGCGGGTACCAAGTGAGGATATCCTAGTCGACCTTTGCGTTTCGCGAGCCGCCACAGGTCGGCGCTGCCCCTCATCCGGCCCTTCGGGCCACCTTCTCCCCGTAAACGCAGGGCTGTCCGGGGAAAGAGAGGGGTGAATCGAAATGCCGCATGCGCATGCCCCGTAAGACGGCGGTTTTCCGTCTACCTTCTGGTTGTCGAGACTCAGAAAGGGACGGGGCATGCG
>NZ_JAIUHR010000042.1 GCF_020165195.1 Mesorhizobium sp. CA14
GGCCATCTCGTCGCAACCATCGAGGCAACCGAATGCAAGAACTACTTCGAAAACGCCGGATACGCTTCCGTCAAAACGTGAAAGACTCTAGGTCGGCTTCGTCCGGCTCGCGGTTGGCCGCGCCGCGCCAGGCGTTCAGGCGCGGACTCCGCCCGGAAAACCCCGCTTCTTGAGAGGAGCGAAATCAAGCCGACGGCGACCTCCGGTCGCTCTTTGCCTTTGGCGAGAAACGGATTAAGAACGGCTTCAGCCAAGCACTCGCGCGGAGCCAGTCATGACCGAAATCCTGCAGACCCCCAAGCTCGTCGTCGTCTTCGGCGGCTCGGGCTTCGTCGGTCGCCATGTCGTGCGCGCGCTCGCCAAGCGCGGCTACCGCATCCGGGTCGCCTGCCGGCGGCCCGACCTTGCCGGCCATGTGCAGCCGCTCGGCAATGTCGGCCAGATCCAGCCCGTGCAGGCCAATGTGCGCGTGCGCTGGTCGGTTGACCGCGCCGTGCAGGGCGCCGACCATGTCGTCAACCTCGTCGCCATCCTGCATGAGACCGGTCGCCAGAAATTCGGCGCCGTGCACGATTTCGGCGCGCGCGCCGTCGCCGAGGCCGCACGCTCGGTTGGTGCCGGCCTCACCCAGATCTCGGCGCTCGGCGCCGATCTCAATTCGCCGTCCGAGTACGCCCGCACCAAGGCGCTGGGCGAAAGGGCGGTGTTCGAGACGATTCAGGATGCAGTGATCTTCAGGCCGTCGATCAATTTCGGACCGGAGGACCGCTTCTTCAACCGCTTCGCCGGCATGGCGCGCCTTTCGCCCATCCTGCCGCTGATCGGCGGCGGAGAGAACAAGCTGCAGCCGGTCTATGTCGGCGACGTCGCCGAAGCGATCGCGCGCTCGGTCGACGGCAACGCCAAGGGCGGTCATATCTACGAGCTCGGCGGCCCGCAGGTGCTGACCTTCAAGGAATGCATGGAGGAAATGCTTGCCGTGATCGACCGCAGGCGCCTCCTGGTGCCGGTGCCGTGGTGGGTGGCGAACATCCAGGCGTCGATCCTCCAGCTGCTGCCCAATCCGCTCTTGACCAAGGACCAGGTGCTGCAGCTGCGCGAGCACAACATCGTCTCGGACGAAGCCGCCAAGGCAGCCAGGACGCTTGCGGGGCTGGGCATCCAGCCGCAGGCGATCGCCACCATCCTGCCCAGCTATCTCTGGCGCTTCCGCGCCGCCGGCCAGTTCCAGCAGCGCCGGCCGATCGCCGACCGCTAAAGTATTTCCTTACGCCCGCCGCGAGACCTGCATGGGCAGGCCGCCCTGCGGCTGCGTGGTGAGCTTCTGCACCGGCCAGGGTCGCGTCTGCGGCGTCACATCGAAGCGGAAGCGCGACAGCAGGATCGCCAGCGCGATGATCGCCTCCTGCATGGCGAAGCTGGCGCCGATGCAGACGCGCGGGCCAGCACCGAAGGGCAGGTACTGGAAGCGGTCGATTCGGTCGCGGTTTTCCGGATGGAAGCGCTCCGGCAGGAAGGCATCCGGCCTGTCCCAGAGTTTTCTGTGGCGATGCACGACCCAGGGCATCACCAGCACGGCGGCGTATTTCGGGATGTAGAGACCGTTCCAGGTCTCCGGCTCGATCGGCTCGCGGTTGATCGAGGGCGCCGGCGGATAGAGCCTGAGCGCCTCCTCGAAAGCGGCGCGGGTGAGCGGCATGGCATCCAGCCACTTCGTCGGATCAGGCTCGCGCGCCAGCACCGCGTCGATCTCCTGCTCGACCTTGTCGCGCTCCCAGGGCGCCTCGGCGAGGCAATAGATGGTCCAGCCCAGCGCCCGCGCGGTCGTCTCATGGCCGGCGCCGATGAAGGTGATGATGTTGTCCTCGACTTCGGCGCGGGTCAGACCATCCGGACCCTCAGCGCGCAGCAGAAGCGTGAGAAAATCCTGCGGCACGCCGTCGGGATCACGCTTCAGCCGCCCCTCGCGCATCTTCACTGTGTTGGCCACGATGTTGCGGAAATAGGCCATGGTCTTGCGGCCGCGGATGCGGGTTAGCCGGGGCAGCCATTCCGGCGCGCGCAGCAGGTCGAGCGGATCGACGCGGCCCATGGTCTCGAACAGGCGATCGATCTCACTGGCGAAGCTGCCGGGCTCGCCGGCGATCTCGCCGGAAAACAGCGTTTCGGCGAGGATGTCATAGGTGAGCAGCGTCATGTCGTGGGCGACATCGGTCTCGCCACCGGCCTCGTAGCGGGTGACGAAATCCAGCGTGCGCTTCAGCATCGGCCCGGCGAAGCCGAAAATGTGGCGCGGCGTGAACACCGGCGCCATCGCCTTGCGCGAGCGCTTCCAGACCTCGCCCTCGGCGGTCAGCAGCCCGTCGCGCAGGATCGGGCGCAGGATCAGCTGGCGCACCGTGGCCATCTTGTAGTTTTTGGCATTGTCGATCAGCACATGGCGGATCAGACCAGGATCGTTGGCGATCACCAGCGGGCCGCCGATGCCGGTCACCGAGATCCAGGGCTCGTTGTAGGTATGCTCGCCCCACAGCTCGAGCGGGTTGCGGTAGACGATGCGCATCATCTCCAGCGTCGAAGGCGGCTTTGTGCGCGGTTTGGGCGCCGGCGGCACGAAGGGGGCGGGCTTGGTGTCCATGAGCATGCTCCGCTGTCAGCGCCGAATGTAGTACCCGGCAAGACCAGCGTCCATGTGACCGGGCGGCAGCATCAGTCGAGGCCGCGTTTCGTGCGGCTTTCGCGATCGAATGCCCACCTGCACAGGCCGGCATCCCGCGCCGGCATGGAAAGACTGCTCGCCAAGCCGGCAAAATGGCCGCAAACCTTGGAAAACCAGCCGTTTGCGCCTATATCTAGGACATCAAAACGGCGCGATTCGGGGTGACTTTCCCGCGCCGGACCATCGACATCAATCAGACAGGTATTCATGAGCGACCAGACCGAAAGCGCCATTGGCGTGGAAGCCGAGTACGGCGCCGATTCCATCAAGGTTTTGAAGGGGTTGGATGCCGTGCGCAAGCGTCCAGGCATGTATATCGGCGACACCGATGACGGCTCGGGCCTGCATCACATGGTCTATGAGGTGGTGGACAACGCCATCGACGAGGCGCTGGCGGGCCACGCCGATCTCGTCTCGGTGACGCTCAACCCCGACGGTTCGGTGACCGTCATCGACAATGGCCGCGGCATTCCGACCGATATCCACTCCTCAGAGGGTGTTTCGGCAGCCGAAGTGATCATGACTCAGCTGCATGCCGGCGGCAAATTCGACCAGAACTCCTACAAGGTTTCCGGCGGCCTGCACGGCGTCGGCGTCTCGGTGGTCAACGCGCTTTCCGCATGGCTCAAGCTCAAGATCCGCCGCAACGGTGAAATCTTCGAGATGAGCTTCACGCATGGCAATGCCGACGCGCCGTTGAAGGTGACCGGCACATATGAGCAGAACAAGCAGCCCGGCACCTATGAGGGCCGCAGCGGCAGCGAGATCACCTTCTTCCCGTCGGCCGAAACCTTCAGCATGATCGAATTCGATTTCGGCACGCTGGAGCATCGTCTGCGCGAGCTTGCCTTCCTCAATTCCGGCGTGCACATCATCCTGACCGATGCGCGCCATGCGGACCTGGTTCGCCATGAGCTGCATTATGACGGCGGCCTGGAAGAGTTCGTCAAATATCTCGACCGGGTGAAGAAGCCGCTGATCGAGACGCCGATCGCCATCCGCGCCGAGCGCGACGGCATCACCGTCGAGGTCGCGATGTG
This sequence comes from Mesorhizobium sp. CA14, assembly GCF_020165195.1. GTDB lineage: Bacteria > Pseudomonadota > Alphaproteobacteria > Rhizobiales > Rhizobiaceae > Mesorhizobium. The sequence goes on from NZ_JAIUHR010000042.1 coordinate 3,760, forward strand.
GTGGAACGACAGCTACCACGAGAACGTGCTGGCCTTCACCAACAACATCCCGCAGCGCGACGGCGGCACGCATCTGGCGGGCTTCCGCGCGGCTCTGACCCGGCAGATCACCGGCTATGGCGAATCCTCCGGCCAGACCAAGAAGGAAAAGGTGTCGCTGACCGGCGACGATTGCCGGGAAGGCCTGACCGCGGTTTTATCGGTCAAGGTGCCGGACCCGAAATTCTCCTCGCAGACCAAGGACAAGCTGGTCTCGTCCGAGGTGCGCCCGGTGGTGGAGAGCCTTGTCAACGAGGCGCTCGGCACCTGGCTGGAAGAGCATCCGAGCGAAGGCAGGGTCGTGGTCGAGAAGGTGATCCAGGCGGCCGCCGCGCGCGAAGCCGCGCGCAAGGCGCGCGACATCACGCGCAAGAGCACGCTCGGCGTCACCTCGCTGCCCGGCAAGCTCGCCGACTGCCAGGAGCGCGACCCGGCCAAGTCGGAAATCTTCATCGTCGAGGGTGACTCGGCCGGCGGCTCCGCCAAGGGCGGGCGCTCGCGCCAGAACCAGGCAATCCTGCCGCTGCGCGGCAAGATCCTCAATGTCGAGCGGGCGCGCTTCGACCGCATGCTCTCCTCCGACATGATCGGCACGCTGATCACGGCGCTCGGCACCTCGATCGGCAAGGACGAGTTCAACGCCGACAAGCTGCGCTACCACAAGATCATCCTGATGACCGACGCCGACGTCGACGGCGCCCATATCCGCACGCTGCTGCTCACCTTCTTCTTCCGGCAGATGCCGGAGCTGATCGAGCGCGGCCATCTCTACATCGCCCAGCCGCCGCTCTACAAAGTGACGCGGGGCAAGAGCTCGCAATATCTCAAGGACGAGAGCGCCTATGAGGAATACCTGATCGAGTCCGGGCTGGACGAGGCCTCGCTGGTGCTTGCCTCCGGCGAGGTGCGGACGGGACAGGACCTGCGCGCCTCCGTCGACGACGCGCTGGCGGTGCGCCAGCTGATCAACGGGCTGCACACACGCTACAACCGCAGCGTCGTCGAGCAGGCGGCGATCGCCGGCGCGCTCAACGCCGACGTGCTTGCCGATCTCGGCCGCGCCAACGCCATGGCGGAGCGTGTCGCCCAGCGGCTGGATATGATCGCCGAGGAGACCGAGCGCGGCTGGACCGGCCGGCTGTCGACCTCCAATGACGGCTCGGGCGGCTATGTCTTCGAGCGCATCGTGCGCGGCGTCAAGGATGTGGTGCAGCTCGACGCCGGGCTGATCGCTTCGGCCGATGCGCGCCAGCTCGATCGCTATGCGCCGCGCCTGGCGGAAGTCTACGGCGAACAGCCGAGCTTGCGTAGGAAAGAGACCTCGGAGCTCCTCTCGGGGCCACTAGCGCTGCTCAACGCGGTGTTCGCTTCCGGCCGCAAGGGCCTCACCATGCAGCGCTACAAGGGCCTCGGCGAGATGAATGCCGAGCAGCTCTGGGAGACCACGCTGGACCCAAATGTGCGCTCGCTGCTGCAGGTCAAGGTCAACGACGCGACCGACGCGGATTCGCTGTTCTCGCGGCTGATGGGCGACGAGGTGGAGCCACGGCGCGAGTTCATCCAGGACAACGCGCTGTCGGTGGCCAATCTGGATATCTGAGCGTACCTTACGCATTCAAAAAGAAAGGCCCGGCAGCTGTCGGGCCTTTCTTTTTGAATGCCGGCCATGAGGCTCAGTGATCCATCGCCTTAACGATTTCCTCGGTCATCTTCTTGGCGTCGCCGAGCAGCATCATGGTGCCGTCCTTGTAGAACAGCGTGTTGTCGATGCCGGCATAGCCGGAGCCGAGCGAGCGCTTGACGAACAGGCAGGTGCGGGCCTTGTCGACGTCGAGGATCGGCATGCCGTAGATCGGCGAGGACTTGTCGTCGCGCGCGGACGGGTTGGTGACGTCGTTGGCGCCGATGACATAGGCGACGTCGGCCTGCGCGAATTCCGAGTTGATGTCCTCCAGCTCGAACACCTCGTCATAGGGCACGTTGGCCTCGGCCAGCAGCACGTTCATGTGGCCGGGCATGCGGCCGGCGACCGGGTGGATGGCGTATTTGACCTCGACGCCATTGGCCTTGAGCTTGTCGGCCATCTCACGCAGCGCGTGCTGCGCCTGGGCGACCGCCATGCCGTAGCCCGGCACGATGATGACCTTCTGCGCGTTCATCATCAGGTAAGCCGCGTCGTCGGCCGAGCCCTGCTTGACGGTGCGCTCGATGCCGTCGCTGGCAACCGCGGCCGTCTCGCCGCCGAAGCCCCCAAGGATGACCGAGATGAAGCTCCGGTTCATGCCCTTGCACATGATGTAGGACAGGATCGCGCCGGACGAGCCGACCAGCGCGCCGGTGATGATCAGCGCCAGATTGCCGAGGGTGAAGCCGAGAGCCGCCGCCGCCCAGCCCGAGTAGGAATTCAGCATCGACACCACGACCGGCATGTCGGCGCCGCCGATCGGGATGATGAGGAGCACGCCGAGCACCAGCGAAGCGGCGACGATCAGCCAGAAGACGAGCTTGGATTCCGTGGTCACGAGCAGCACGATCAGCACCACCAGGGCGACGCCGAGCGCGATGTTGATCAAGTGGCGGCCGCCGATCATGATCGGCTTGCCCGACATGCGGCCGTCGAGCTTGAGGAAGGCGATGACCGAGCCGGTGAAGGTGATGGCGCCGATGGCGACGCCCAGGCTCATCTCGATGAGCGCCTGGGCGTGGATGTCGCCTGCCGTGCCGATGCCAAAACTTTCCGGCGCATAGATGGCGGCGGCGGCCACCATGACGGCGGCGAAACCGACGAGCGAGTGGAAGGCGGCGACCAGCTGCGGCATCGAGGTCATGGCGATGCGGCGCGCGGTGACCGCGCCGATGCCGCCGCCGATGGCCAGCCCCACCACGATCAGGCCGAAGCGGCCGGCCGAAGGCAGCGCCAGCGCCAGCGTGGTGGCGATGGCGATGCCCATGCCGATCATGCCGTAGAGATTGCCCTGGCGGCTGGTGGTCGGATGCGACAGGCCGCGCAGCGCGAGGATGAACAGGATGCCGGAGACGAGATAGAGGAAGGAAGCGAGATTGACGGTCACGTCACTTTTCCTTCTTCTTGTACATGGCGAGCATGCGCTGGGTCACCAGGAAGCCGCCGAAGATGTTGACCGAAACCAGCACCAGGGCAACGAAGCCGAAGCCCGCCGCAAGGCCGGAAGCGGCAATGCCGACGGCGAGCAGCGCGCCGACGACGATGACCGAGGAGATGGCGTTGGTGACGGCCATCAGCGGCGTGTGCAGCGCCGGCGTCACCGACCAGACGACATAGTAGCCGACGAAGATCGCCAGCACGAAGATGGCGAAGCGGAAGACGAAGGGATCGATCGCGCCGCCCGAAAGCGCATGCGCGGCATTACCGGCAGCCTCTGCGCCGGCGGGCGCGTTGGCCAGGTCTTGCACGGCAAGGCGGACGGCGGCCGTCGCCTGATCGAGCTGGTCGAGGGCTTTCTGCAGCTGTTCCATCACGCGGTTCCCTTAGACTTGGCTGCGGACTTCTTCTTTACCGCCGGCTTGGCTTCGACAGCATCGGCAACCATGGTCGTTGCCGGAATGGCCGCCGGCTCGGTGCGCGGCGTTTCCGACGCTTTGGTGAAATTGGGATGCACGATCTTGCCGCCGTCGGTCAGCATCGTTGCCTTGACCAACTCGTCGTCACGCTTGATCGAAAGCTGTTTCGCCGTCTTGTCGACCATCGTCTCGAGGAAGGCGTAGAGGTTCTTGGCGTAGAGCAGCGAGGCCGAGGCCGCGACACGGCCGGGCACGTTGAGATGGCCGACGATCTTGACGCCGTTTTCCGTCGTTACAACCTTGCCCGGCGCCGCACCCTCGACATTGCCGCCGCGCTCGACAGCAAGGTCGACGATCACCGAACCCGGCTTCATCGAGGCAACCATGGCCGCCGAGATGAGCCTCGGCGCCGGCCGTCCGGGGATCAGCGCCGTGGTGATGACGATATCCTGCTTGGCGATGTGCTCGGCCGTCAGCGCCGCCTGCTTGGCCTGATATTCCTTCGACATTTCCTTGGCGTAGCCGCCGGCGGTCTCGGCGGCCTTGAACTCCTCGTCCTCGACCGCCAGGAATTTTGCGCCGAGCGACTGCACCTGCTCCTTCACCGCCGGGCGCACATCGGTGGCGGTGACGATGGCGCCAAGTCGTCTTGCCGTGGCGATCGCCTGCAGGCCGGCGACGCCGACGCCCATGATGAAGGCCTTGGCCGCCGGCACGGTGCCGGCAGCCGTCATCATCATCGGCAGTGCGCGGTCGTATTCGGCCGCGGCATCGATCACCGCCTGATAGCCGGCGAGATTGGCCTGCGAGGACAAGACGTCCATCGACTGCGCACGGGTGATGCGCGGCATGAACTCCATCGAAAAGGCGGTGACCCCTGCCCGGGCGAGCGCGGCAACAGCGGCGTCGTTGCCGTAGGGATCCATGATGGCGATGACGGCCGCGCCCGACTTGTAGCCCTTGAGCTCCGCCTCCGTCGGCCTGCGCACTTTCAGCACCACATCGGCCTTTTTGGCGTCGGCCGCCGTTCCGATGGCGCCGCCGGCAGCAGCAAAATCCTGGTCGGGAATGCGGGAGCCGAGACCCGCGCCCTTCTCGACGATCACGTCGAAGCCCAGGCCCACTAGCCGTTTCACCGTCTCCGGCGAGGCCGCAACGCGCGGCTCGTTCGGGTCAACCTCACGAGGGATGAATACTGTTTGTCCCACCGGATGATCCTTTCGGCTGGAACCTTGATGCGCAAGGCGTCGGCCGGGACGTCCGGTGACGTCAAGTGCAATTGGCTTGGGAAATCTACCGCAGAATGAGAGCGCCGACGGCCATGATCAGGATGAACAGAATGGTCGCCGAAAAGAAGCCGCCGACGAAGAAGCCGAAGGCCATTGCAATAAGGATGGCTGCACAGACCAGCGAGCCGTATTTGGCCAGCCCGAGGAAGGCCTTGTAGGTACGGTCGTGCTCGGCATAGTCCATTTGCGCGCCAAGCTCGACAGGACCGGTCGGCGAATGATCAGCCATGGAAGTACCCCTTCGAAAATGCCTTTGAGGCACATAGCGAAAAGCCGAACCAAGAGCAATGGCGCTATTGCCGCACAGCCTGCGACAACAGCCTCAAACGAAAGTTGAAATTGAACGCCGTGGCTTCGTCCGCAGCGAGCGGGACTTCAGCCGGCGAGATGGGGAAAAAGTCCGAGCAGGCCGACAACGATCAGGTAAAGTGCGACGATGTAGTTGAGGAGCCGCGGCATCACCAGGATCAGCACGCCGGCGATCAGCGAGATCAGCGGCGTCAGCGCGAGCGACTGGATGGTCATGTCGGGAATCCTTTCATTCGGCAGGCAATCGCCCGTCAGACGGGCTGCGGAGCTTGTTTGACGCAATTCCGGATCGGAAAACCGCTCACACTTTTCCTGGAATTGCTTGCTAACGCCGCAACCGCACAAAGGTTCATGGCTGCAGTTCAGGCAGCGGCGCGCAAGTATTTCGCTGTCGGCACGATGGAGAGGGGCGTCAGCCGGTTGATGGCGGGGTTGCCGAACATCAGCCGCTGCTCCATCGCAGTCGACTTGAAAAAAGGCAGCCGCTCGAGCGTCAGCCGCATGTTCTCGCCGGCAGGAATTTCGAACAGTGCGATCTGGGCAAGAACGCCTGGAAATTGCTTGGCCTCGCTCCTCTGCACGGCATTGAAGAAGCGCGCGTAGAAAGCGGAATGCTCCAGCTTGACGGGCGTGAGCACCGAGTCCTGACCGAAGTAACAGGAAGCGACCATGGCGATCCTGAGCGTCAGGAACGGCAGCACCCCGGGCGCCGGCGCGCTGTCGGGATCGGTTGCGAAACGGGTTCCGTCGATGAAGGTTTCGCCGCGGGCAAGCCGTGGAAGCAAGACTTCGGGATAGGCATCGATCGAAGGCGAATATGGCTGCTCGCTGGAAATATAGTGAAACCGCAGCGTGCTGACCAATTCACCATAACAATAGACGCCGAACCGGTAGGAATTGGGCAGATTATCCCAGCGGTCCTCGAACATGCCGCTGGCGATCGGGCCACACATACCGGAGCGTACATAGGAATTGTAGCGGAGCCGGTAGATCGCTTCGAGATCTTCGCCGCCGGTGATCAGGCGGTATTCGACATGATCCAGTAATTGCATCATGGATCGGTTGAGCGCGGAGTCCATCCTCGCGCTGGCGCCAGCCGACGCACTTTTCCTCACAGCATCCATTGCCGATCCTCGAATTCCGCCTGCGTTTAGGCTATTCGAGTTGAAATGAGACACAAGCTGAAAATTCGATATTGCTGATTTACCGCTTGTTAACCTTAATAGCAGGGCAGATTTTCGCCGAGCCTGCACAGCAAAAAAGCTAAGCTCGACGCTGACGGCTGTCTGACACGACCTGCAGGCGATCGCCTGGATGATTTTCAAGTTCAGGGCTTGAAAACGTCGAGACGCAGCGGGTTTAGACTTGTGCGAACGCTGCCTTCATCGCCGCGAACTCAAAGCCCGGCCGATATCGCACCGAACCGAGAGCCGTTTTACAGCTTGGCCCGAAATCCGTTCAGCTGGCTGTCCGTTTGCCGGCGATATGCAGGTCCGCGGCAAATGGCCATGTGACGCTCGACATCGTCTCGATGCCCGACGCGCTGAGTGCGGCGCCGAAGAGAAAGCCTTGCACGAAGTCGGGCTTGACCAGATGAACCAGCGTCTTCAGCTGCTCGAAGGTCTCGACCCCTTCGATGGTAACGGAAAGCCCCAACGTCCGGGACAGGCCGACAATGCCCTTCAGAAGATCGAGCGACTGCCGGTTCTGGTTGACATCGACCAGGAAGGAGCGGTCGATCTTGATCTTGTCGAGCGGCAGCTTGTGGAGATAGCTCAGGCTGGAATAGCCGGTGCCGAAGTCGTCAAGCGCGATGCGCACGCCGAGCGCCTTCAACTCCTCGATCGACTCGCGCGTCAGCGACTTGTCGTCGAGCAATGCAGTTTCGGTGACCTCGATTTCGAGCCTGTGCGTCGCCAGGCCCGACTTGGCCAAGGCGTCGCTGACCTTCTGGACGATGTCGCGATTGCGAAAATCCTTGGCCGACAGGTTGACCGACACGCTGGTCTGGGCCGGCCATTTGGCGCATTCGGCGCATGCGGCCTCGAGCACAAGAGTGCTGATGTCGGAAACGATGCCCATCTCCTCGGCGAGCGGAATGAAGACACTGGGCGAGATAGGGCCGAGATCGGGATGATCCCAACGGCAGAGTGCCTCGCAACTGGCGATGCGCATGGTGCTGACGGCCACGATCGGCTGATAGACCACGCGCAAATCCTTGGCCTGCACCGCATTGCGCAGATCGGCCTTCATCAGCTGGCGATTGCGGAAGGCGGCATCCATGGCCGCCTCGAACAGCCGCCAGCTGTTCTTGCCTAGCTCCTTGGCCTTGTAGAGGGCAAGGTCCGCCTTGACGATCATGGCGTCGGCGTCGGTGTCCTTGACCCTGGAAAGCACCGCGCCGCCGCTGCTCTGGATGCGCAAGCCGTGGCCGGCGACGTCCACCTCGCCCTGCAGATCCGCGAAGATCTGGTCGAGCAGGGTGCTGAGATGGCTCTCGTCCTCGACACGATCGAAGAAGATCATGAACTCGTCGCCGCCGAAGCGGCTGACGGTGATGCCCGGCCCGGCAATCGCCGCAAGGCGCTCGGCGACGGCATAGATCAGCCCGTCGCCGACCGGATGGCCGAGCGTGTCGTTGACGCTCTTGAAGTCGTCGAGATCGAGCACCGCGAGGCCGCACAGCCGGTCCTGGTCGCCAGAGGCCATGGCCTCGCCGACCAATTCATGAAAGTAGGCGCGGTTCGGCAGGCCGGTCAAATTGTCGTAACGCGCCATGAAGCGGATCTTTTCCTCCGCCTCGACGCGGGCCGTCACATCCTCGAAGGTGATGACGCCCAGTTCCTGGCTGCCTTCTCGGGCGGAGAATTCGTAGTGCTGGCCATTGGCGAGAGAGACCAGCACCTTGCGGTCGCGGCCCTCGCGCAAGGCGCGCGTCAGCTGCGCCTCGATGTAGCGGCAGTCTTTCGGCGCCAGCATGCCACCGGCGACGCCGCGCATCAAAAGGCCGTGGATCGAGCGTCCAAGCAAGGCATCGCCCGATTTCAGCGACATCAGGCGGGCGGCTTCGGCATTGGCCACCGCGACGCGTCCGTCGGGCCCAAGCATGACCAGGCCATGCGACATGGTGTTGAGCGCGCGATCGAACCGGCGCGTCAGGTTCCTGGCCTGCTTGTGGCCGATGACGGCGGAGAAGAGCACGTTGCGGACATGGTCGGCGCTGTTGATGGTGATGAACGTCAGCGGGATGATCATCAGGCCAAGCAGGACCGACGGGAAATCCATGCGCAGCAGGAGCCCGAGCGCGGCCGGACCGATGAAGGTCACGGAGAAAATCCGCACCATCTGCGGGGAGCCGTAGTTGCGGCCGACCACCGTGACCAGGGTCGCGATCGTCAGCGATGTCGCGGCCAGCTCGGCGAAGGGATCGGGGTAAATGTAGATCGATATGAAGCACAGCGAACCCAGGCCCAGGCCCTGCAGGCTGCCCTTGAGGATGTAAATGCGCTCCCACCGCCTGGCCTCTTCGACATTGGCTATGTTGCCGCCTGTCTTCAGAAAGCTGCGAATGCCGAAGTAACGGAAAAGGCTGATGGAGAGCAGACCGAAAGAAAAGCCCACAAACAGCGGATTGTGCGTCCGCCAATAGATCATAAAGCCGAGGATCCAGTAGCAAACGCCACCGATCACCAGCATGTGCGCGTTGTCGAACAACGACCGCACAAACTGGATATAAACATCCGCCGGGATGTTCTCGGTCTTTGTTCTACCCATGCCGTTGGCCCAACACTGCGCCTTGTCATGCCACACCGGCCTTAAGAAAGGCTTAGAACGGCGCCCGGCCGCGGTTGCAGAGGGTTGCGGCATTCGGGACAGACCAGGAAACTCGGGAGGATTTGGCGCGCCGTCGTCGCGCTGGCGCGTTCACTCGGCCGCGCGAAGCGCCGGCTCCGCCGGAGCCTGCGCCAGACGCTCGATCAGCCGCGCACGCTCGCCCGCCGCCTTCGCGGCGCTGGCCTGCCGTACATGGCCGTAGCCGCGGATCAGCGCCGGCACGGAGGCCAGGGCGGTCGCGGCCTCCACCCTGCCCGGCGCCAGCGCGCCGGCGATAAGGTCGAGATCGGCCTCATACTCTCTCAACAGCTGCCGCTCCATGCGCCGCTCGGCCGTGTAGCCGAAAAGGTCGAAGGCAGTTCCGCGCAGGCCCTTCATCGCCGCCAGCAGCCGAAAGCCCTTCATCATCCACGGGCCGAAGCTCGATTTGCGGGGCTTGCCGTCATTGCCGCGCCGCCCAAGGATCGGCGGCGCGAGGTGGAACTCAAGCTTGTCATAGCTCTGGAACTGCTTGGCGAGGTCGGCGGCGAAGGTGCCGTCGGTGTAGAGGCGCGCCACCTCATATTCGTCCTTGATCGCCATCAGCTTGAAGAGGTTTTTGGCGACGGCCTCGGTCACCGCGGTCGAGCCGGGCACGGCCTTGGCTTCGGCGGCACGCAAGGTCGCCACACGGTCGGCGTAGCGCTTGGCGTAGGCGGTGTTCTGATAGGCGGTGAGGAAGGCGACGCGGCGGGCGATGAAATCGTCCAGCGTCTCGGCGGGTTTCGACGCCGGCTTGCCGGTTTGGGCGACCAGGCCGCGCACGAAGTCGGGCTGATGCGCGGCGCGCCGGCCCCAACGGAAAGCCGCGATATTCATCGCCACCGCTTCGCCATTCAATTCTATCGCCTTTTCAATGGCTTCGGCCGAAAGCGGCAGGCCGCCATGCTGGAAGGCGAAGCCGAGCATGAACATGTTGGCGCCGAGCGAATTGCCGAATAGGGCGCTCGCCGTGCGGGTGGCGTCGAAGAAATGCGCCTTCTCGTCGCCGGCAGCCGCCCGGATCGCCTTCTTCAGCCGCTCGACCGGCAGCGAGAAGTCGGCGGAACGGGTGAACTCGCCGGGCATGATCTCGGCGGTGTTGGCGAGGAAGATCGTGTGGCCCTCGCGCACCGCGCCGAGCACCTTCTTGGCGCCGGAGACGACGAGATCGCAGCCGAGCACAAGGTCGGCCTTGCCGGCCGAAACGCGAATGGCATGGATGTCGTCGGGTGTCGGGGCGATGCGGACATGGGTGAAGACCGAGCCACCCTTCTGGGCGAGGCCGGCCATGTCGATCATGCCGCAGCCCTTGCCTTCGAGATGCGCGGCCATGCCGAGCACCGCGCCGACGGTGACGACGCCGGTGCCGCCGACCCCGTCGATTATCGCCGCCCAGCCCTGGTTGCCCATGCGGAACTCAGCCGGCGCCGGCACGCCGTCGAGAGGATCGGCCCTACCGGCAATGCCTTCGGCCTTCCTGATCTTGGCGCCATGCACGGTGACGAAGGACGGACAGAAACCGTTGACGCAGGAGAAATCCTTATTGCAGCTCGACTGGTCGATCCGGCGCTTGCGGCCGAACTCGGTCTCGACCGGCTGGATGGAGACGCAGTTCGACTGCACGCCGCAATCGCCGCAACCTTCGCAGACCAGTTCGTTGATGAAGACGCGCTTGTCCGGATCGGGGAAGGTGCCGCGCTTGCGGCGCCGGCGTTTTTCCGCGGCGCAGGTCTGATCGTATATCAGCACCGAAACGCCTTTGAGCCCGCGCAATTCGCGCTGGACGAGATCGAGATCGTCGCGGTGATGGATGGTGATGCCGGCCGGGAAATCGGCCTTGCCGGCATATTTGTCGGGCTCGTCGGTGACGACGGCGATGCGGTCGACGCCCTCCGCGCGCACTTGCCTCGCGATCATGTCGACGGTCAGGCCGCCCTCATGCGGCTGGCCGCCGGTCATCGCCACCGCATCGTTGTAGAGGATCTTGTAGGTGATGTTGGCGCCAGACGACAGAGCGAAGCGGATCGCCAGCACGCCGGAATGGTTATAGGTGCCGTCGCCGAGATTCTGGAAGATGTGGTCGCGCTTCGAAAACGGCGCCTGGCCGACCCATTGCGCGCCCTCGCCGCCCATGGCGGTGAAGCCGACCGTGTTCCTGTCCATCCACAGCGCCATGAAATGGCAGCCGATGCCGGCGGCGGCGATCGAGCCGTCCGGCACCTTGGTGGATGAATTGTGCGGGCAGCCCGAGCAGAAGAAAGGCGTGCGCGAGCCGATATCGACGGTGTCGGCGAGCATCGCCTGGAACTGGCGCAGCTTCGCCACCCGCGCGGCGATTTCTTCCGACGGGCCGATGGTGCGCAGGATCCGCTCGCCGAGCGCGATGGCGATCTCGTTCGGGTCGAGCGCGCCCTTGGCCGGGAACAGCCAATCGCCGCGCTCGTCCTTCTTGCCGACGATCACCGGCTGGATGGCGGTGCCGTAGAGGTTTTCGCGCAGCTGAACCTCGATCAGCGAGCGTTTTTCCTCGACGACGACGATGGTGTCGAGGCCGCGGGCGAACTCGGCGATGTGCTGGAAGTCCAGCGGCCATGGGCAGCCAACCTTGAACAGGCGGATGCCGATGCGGTTGGCGGCCTGTTCGTCGACACCGATATCCTCCAGCGCCTGGCGAACGTCGAGATAGCTCTTGCCGATGGTGATGACGCCGAGCTTGGGGTTGCGGCCGCCGGAATAGACGATGCGGTTCAGCCCATTGGCGTGGATGAAGGCTGAAGCGGCGGCGCGCTTATGCTCATGCAGCCGCTCTTCCTGGCCGAGCATGTCGATCTCATGACGGATGTTGAGGCCGCCCGGCGGCATGTCGAACTCGGGAATGACGATGCCGAGACGCTCGATCGAGGCGTCGACCGAGGCCGTCGATTCGATGTTGTCCTTGACGCATTTGATGGCCGCCCAGGTGCCGGCGAAGCGCGACATGGCAAAGCCGTAAAGGCCGTAGTCGATGATCTCCTGGACGCCGGCCGGATTGAGGATCGGCACCATGGTGTCGACAAAGAGGAATTCGGTGGCATGCGCATTGGTCGAGGATTCGGCCATATGGTCGTCGCCCATCAGGGCGAGCACGCCGCCATTTCTCGACGAGCCGGCAAGATTGGCGTGGCGGAAGACGTCGCCGGAACGGTCGACGCCCGGCCCCTTGCCGTACCAGACGGAAAAGACGCCGTCATGCGTGCCCTCGCCCAGCAATTCGGTCTGCTGGGAACCCCAGCATGCGGTGGCGGCGAGTTCCTCGTTGAGGCCGGGCTGGAAGACGATATCGGCGGCCGCAAGCTGCTTCTTGGCCCGCCACAGCTGCATGTCGAGGCCGCCCAGCGGCGAGCCGCGATAGCCGGAGACGAAGCCCGCCGTGTTGAGGCCGGCCCGACGGTCGCGCTCGCGCTGCATCAGAAGCATGCGCACGACCGCCTGCGCGCCGGACAGGAAGACGCGCTCCTTGCCTAGATCGAACTTGTCGTCGAGCGCGACGTCGTGCAGCGTCATCAGGTATTTCCTCTGCGGAGGCGCCTCAAATCAGGCAGCCAACGTCGGAGCGGGACGCCGCAGTCTTTCTTCCCTTGGCGGTGAGGTCAAACAAAATCGCCGAGGCCAAATAACACGCAACAAACGGTCTGGCGAGTGGCAAGCCGCGCACGCAAGAGCATGCTAAGCGCTTCGCGAGGAACAAAAATTCCGCGCGGGTGCCCGCGTTTCAGGTCGCTTTCGAGCAATCCGGCTTCTGCGCATCGGGCAGCCTGCCGTCAGGATGGCCGGCAAGGTCCGGATTGAGCTCGTATTTCGGTCCGATCACCAGCGGCCGGTCCGGCAGCATGGTCTGGTCCTCCGACGAGGTCATGGTGGTATCGATGCTTTGCAGCAATGTGCCGCTGGCATCCTGGATGCGGATCGAGACTTTGTAGGGCTTGTCCTTGACCACGCAGGAGAGCGGCGGACTGGTGAGCGTGATGTGGGGCAGCTTCGGCCAGATCTTCTGGTTGACGACGAGCGGGTCGCCGCCGGCCGGGTTCTGGAAGCTCACGACTGCGACCTGGCCGTCGACCACCGGGCGCAGCGGCTTCAGCGTGATGACATAGGTGGCGATGGCGAGCCGGTAATTGAACTCGAACAGCTTGCCGGAAATGGCAAAGAGCTGGTCGTTGCCGGTGTCTCGGCACGCGCCAAGCGCAATTGCGGCCACCAGGGCGGCGCCGAGGACGATCGAACGCGACAATTTCCTAAGCATTGGGAACCTCCCTCGCCGCTGTACGGCGGCGGTAATAGCGGTTTGCCTTCTGGCGGTTGCCGCAAACGGCCATGTCGCACCAGAGGCGGCTGGCGTTGCGGCTGCGGTCGACGAACAGCCAGCTGCAATTGGGACATATCCTCAGCCGCGCCACCGTTTCGTCGCGCAACAGCGACAGCGCCGAGACGGCCAAAGCCGCCTCGAAGGCTATCGGCGTTTGCGGATCGCCGAAAGGCTGGCCCGGCGTCCCGATCTCGGTCGCGTTGCCGGACAGCCCGCTGGCGCAGGCCAGGAGGAAGTCCGGCAGGTGGCTGGTCGCCACCGCGCCATTCGACACGGCATGGCGAAACAGGCGATCGGTCGCTTCGCGGATCGAGATGACGGTCGGTTTTATCTCGCCCGGTTCGCGCGCCTGCAGCCGCCGGCCGCCGAGCTCGGCGGCGCGAAAGCCGCTCGCCGCCTCGGCGAAGCGGGCGATCTCGGCCGGGTCGTCGAAACGGTCGAAGGTCTTTTGCGGATCATTGCGCAGCACGACGGTGTTCGCCGTATCGAGCGCAAGGATGCCGCCGGTGAAGCGGTGTGGGGTCCAGGATACCGTCATGACAGAAATCTAACCGATAAAACGTGTTTGACAAGTTAGATTCCAGATGCAACGGTCCAGATGGAGGTCAGGGTGCAGGACCCGAGGACGCGGCATGCTCTATTTTTACCAGCAGGTGCTGAACGGGCTGCATTCGGGCGCGCTCTATGCGCTGCTCGCCTTCGGCTATGTGCTGACCAACGGCATCCTGCATCGCACGAACCTGGCTTACGGCGCGCTGTTCGCCTTCTGCGGCCAGACGATGATCCTGACCGCCGCCTTCGGCTATCAGGCGCTGTGGCTGACGCTCGCCGCCGCGGTGACGCTTGGCGTCGCCGCGGCCATTCTCTATGCGGCGCTGATCAGCCACGTCCTGTCGCGCAGCGTTTTCGAGAGGCTCGCCAACCGCTCGCCCAACGCCATCGTGGTGACGACGCTCGGCATTCTCGTCTTCCTGTCGGAGGCGAGCCGCATCGCCGCCGACACGCATGACCTGTGGCTGCCGCCGATGCTCGCCAATCCCGTCATCTTTGCCCAGGGCGAGGGTTTCAAGGTTACGCTTACCGTCATCCAATTGCTCGATTGCGCTTGTGTCATCGCGGTGGTGGCGCTGGCGGCCTGGCTGTTTTCGCATTCGCGCTTCGGCCGCGCCTGGCGCGCCGTCTCCGACGATCCGAAAGCGGCGGCGATGTGCGGCGTCGACGTCACCGCCGTGTTCCGCCGCGCCGTGCTGTTCGGCGGCTTTTGCGCCGCCTTGGCCGGCGTGCTTGCCGGCCTCTATTACGGCAATGTTTCCTTCGGCACCGGGCTGGTCTACGGTCTCAAAATCCTGTTCGTGACGGCCGTCGGCGGTTACCTGTCGCCGCTCAAGGCGGCGCTTGGCGCCGCGGCCTTCGGCATGGCGGAATCCCTCTGGGCCGGCTATTTCCCGCTCGAATGGCGCGACGCCTGGATCTATCTCTTCCTTGTCGTCATGCTGGTGCTGATCGGCGCCGGGCGCGACCAGGCCAAGATCGCCTAAGCTCCCAGACTTTCGTTGCATGACGTGGCGTCACGCGGCGGCATTCCGCCTTTGCGCGGCTTGCCGATTTGTTTGCCGCGGCTTTGTCATGTTGACCTGCCGGACCACGCACTGCATATCGTTGGGCCAAGCGGCGCGACGCCGGAGGGGGAACGGGCGCGCCGCATGGCACTTTGAGTCTATGCATCGTGCTTTCCGAAAATCGAACGTGATTTTCGGGCCGATGCACGAGGGAGGACTATGCATGGCAGGGCTGCTCGCTCTATCCAGGACGATCGACCGCATCAACGAGTTCATCGGCCGCTGGGTCTCGTGGCTGATCCTGCTCGCGATCTTGGTGAGCGCCGGCAATGCCGTCATCCGCAAGGTGTTCGATACCTCCTCCAACGCTTGGCTGGAGCTGCAATGGTACCTGTTCGGCGCCGCCTTCATGCTCGCCGCTGCCTACACGCTGAAGCAGAACGACCATATCCGCATCGACATCGTCTACGGCATGTTCTCGCGCCGCGTGCAGCACCGGATCGACCTGTTGGGCCATCTCTTTTTCCTGATGCCCTTCGTCGTGCTGATGGTGATCTATTTCGTGCCCTATGTGTCGCTGTCCTTCCGCAGCGGCGAGATGTCTACCAATGCCGGCGGGCTCATCGTCTGGCCGGCCAAGGCCATCCTGCTCGTCGGCTTCTTCCTGCTCGCGCTGCAGGGGGTTTCCGAGATCATCAAGAAGATCGCCATCATGCGTGGCGACATGGACGATCCCACTCCCTTCATCTCGGCGCATGAGCAGGCCGAGCTCGAGGCCAAGGCGCTGGCCGAGGAAGCCAAGGCGCTCGCGGGCGAGGTCCGCCCATGATCGAATTCATCGCGCAGAACATGGCGCCGATCATGTTCGCCTCGCTGATCATCTTCCTGTTGATCGGCTACCCCGTCGCTTTCTCGCTCGCTGCCAACGGCCTGCTGTTCTTCTTCATCGGCGTGCTGGTCTCGCCCTACTCCGGCGGGTCGATCAACCTCGCCTGGCCGTTGCTGCACGCGCTGCCGGACAATTTCTACGGCACCAGGGTGATGTCCAACGACACGCTGCTGGCGATCCCCTTCTTCACCTTCATGGGCATCGTGCTGGAGCGCTCAGGCATGGCCGAGGACCTGCTCGACACGATCGGCCAACTGTTCGGGCCGATCCGCGGCGGGCTTGCCTATGCGGTGATCTTCGTCGGCGCGCTGCTTGCCGCAACGACCGGCGTGGTGGCGGCCTCGGTCATCGCCATGGGCCTGATCTCGCTGCCGATCATGCTGCGCTACGGCTATGACCGCAGGCTGGCTTCCGGCGTCATCGCCGCGTCCGGCACGCTTGCCCAGATCATCCCGCCGTCGCTGGTGTTGATCGTGCTCGCCGACCAGCTGGGACGCTCGGTCGGCGACATGTATGCCGGCGCGTTGATCCCCGGCCTCGTGCTGACCGGCATCTACATGCTCTACATCCTGATCATGTCGATCGTCCGGCCGAAATCGATGCCGGCGCTGCCGCTCGAAGCGCGCACGCTCGGCCATGGCGTGCTGTCGCTGATCGTGGCGCTGCTGGTCACCGGCGCCATCTCCTACGGCGCCTATCGCTATCTTGCCCCGACGCACGGCGACAATGCCGACATCCTCGGCTTCGCCGTCGGCGTCATCGTCATCTATGTCGCGGCCATCGTCGATCAGCGGCTGCGACTGAAGATGATGTCCAAGCTGGCGCAGCAGGTCGTGATCGTGCTGATCCCGCCGCTTGCGCTGATCTTCCTGGTGCTGGGCACGATCTTCCTCGGCATCGCCACGCCGACCGAGGGCGGCGCCATGGGCGCCGTCGGCGCGCTCATCATGGCGGCGATGAAAGGCCGCCTGACGGGGGACGTCGTCAATCAGGCGCTGGCCTCGACGACCAGGCTTTCCTCCTTCGTGCTGTTCATCCTGATCGGTGCGCGCGTCTTTTCGCTCACCTTCTATGGCGTCAACGGCCATGTCTGGGTCGAACATCTGTTGACCTCGCTTCCCGGCGGTGAGACCGGCTTTCTGATCGGCGTCAACATCCTGGTCTTCGTGCTTGCCTTCTTCCTCGATTTCTTCGAGCTCGCCTTCATCATCGTGCCGCTCCTGGCGCCGGCCGCCGATAAGCTCGGCATCGACCTGATCTGGTTCGGCGTGCTGCTCGGCGTCAACATGCAGACCAGCTTCATGCATCCGCCCTTCGGCTTCGCGCTGTTCTACCTGCGCTCGGTCGCGGCCCGCGTGCCTTATCTCGACAGGATCACCGGCAAGCAGATCGCGCCGGTCAGCACCGGGCAGATCTATTGGGGCGCCGTGCCGTTCGTCCTGATCCAGGTGATCATGATCGGACTCACCATCGCTTTCCCGCAGATGGTCATGCGCTACAAGGGCGCCGCGGTGGAGCCCAGCACCATCGATCTCAAGCTGCCGGACATGCCGTCGCTGTCGCCGCTCGGCACATCCCCGGCGAACAACAACGGCGCGGCGCCGGCCAATGGCGGCGCGCCGGCGGCTCCCGGCACGCCCGACCTGTCGCAGCCGCCGAGCTTCGGCGATACGCCGGCCAAGCCGGCGGCGCCGGCGCCCGACCTTTCGAAGCCGCCGAGTTTCAATTGAGGTGATCGCGTCATGAGAGCCGTCCGGCTGGAAGCAATCGGCAGCATCGCGCTTCGCGAGGTGGACAAGCCTTGGCCGGGACCGGAGGATGTTCTGGTGCGCATCGAGGCCTGCGGCGTCTGCGGCACCGACCGGCACCTTTTCCATGGCGAGTTTCCGTGCACGCCGCCGGTGACGCTCGGCCATGAATTCTCCGGCATCGTCGAAGCCGTCGGCCAGGCGGTGTCGGGCATTGCCGTCGGCGACCGGGTCACCGGCGATCCGAACATCGCCTGCGGGCGCTGCGCCCATTGCCATGCCGGCCGCGTCAATCTCTGCAGCAATCTGAGCGCCATCGGCATCCACCGCGACGGCGGCTTTGCCGACTATGTGATGATGCCGCACAAGCAGGCCTTCCGGCTGCCCGCAAACCTCAAGCCGACGCATGGCGCTTTCTGCGAGCCGCTCGCCTGCTGCCTGCACGGCGTCGACCTTGCCGCGATCCGGCCGGGCGCGTCGGTGGTGGTGCTCGGCGGCGGCGTCATCGGCCTGCTCGTCGTTCAGCTGGCGAAGCTCGCGGGCGCGGCGACCATCATCCTGTCGACCAGGCAGGCCTCGCGCCGCGCTTGCCGAGCAGCTTGGCGCGACCGCGACGATCGACCCAAGCGCCGGCGATCCGATCGCGGCCGTCGCGGGGCCGAACGGCCTGGCGCCCGGGGGCGTCGACGTGGTGCTGGAATGCGCCGGCGTGCGCGACACGGTCGAGCAGTCGATGCGGATGGCAAAGGCGGGCGGCACGGTCGTGATTGTCGGTGTGGTGCCGCAAGGCATGAAGGTGGAAATCGAGCCTTTCGATCTGTTGTTTCGCGAACTGAAAGTGCTCGGCTCCTTCCTCAATCCGTTCACGCATGGAAGGGCGGCGCAGTTGATCGCCTCCGGCGCGATCGAGGTGGACCGGCTGATCTCGAGGCAGGTCAGCCTGGAGGAGGCGCCCGACGTAATCGCCAACCCGCCGGCGCCGGGCGAGGTCAAGGTGCTGGTGGTGCCGGGCCGAAGCTGACCCACGGCCCTTTGCCTTGAAACGTCGGCGATTGGCGAAACCGCCGATGACGGCGCCCTTCTCCCCGTATAGTGACGGGGAGAAGGGGCTAATCTTCCTACAGCTTGCCGTTGCGCTGCTGCACCATCATGAAGGTGTCGTAGTTGTATTCGGCGACCTGGGCCCAGAGATAGTGCTCCTTGCGGAAAGCCTTGATCGATTCCCAGATCTTCTTGAACGGCGCGTTGTTGGATTCCATCTCGGCATAGACCTCGTTGGCCTTCTCGAAACAGGCGGCCATGATTTCCTGGCTGAACGGCCTGAGCTTAGCGCCGCCGGCCACCAGCCGCCGCACTGCCGGCGGATTCACATAGTCGTATTTCTGCAGCATGTTGGCGTCCGCGGCCTGCGCCGCGGTGCGCAGCAGCGATTTGTAAGTCGGCGAAAGTTCTTCGTATTTCGCCTTGTTGAACAAAAGATGGACGGTCGGGCCGCCTTCCCACCAGCCGGGATAGTAGTAATAGGGCGCGACCTTGTAGAAGCCGAGCTTCTCGTCATCATACGGGCCGACCCATTCGGCGGCGTCGATGGTACCCTTTTCCAGCGCCGGGTAGATGTCGCCGCCGGCGATCTGCTGCGGCACCACGCCGAGCCTCTCGACGACCTTGCCGGCAAAGCCGCCGATGCGCATCTTGAGGCCCGACAGATCGGCGACGCTGTTGATTTCCTTGCGGAACCAGCCGCCCATCTGGACGCCGGTGTTGCCGCCCGGCAGGCCGAACAGTCCCTGCGCCCCAAGGAATTCGTTGAACAGGTCGATGCCGCCGCCATGATAGTGCCAGGCGTTCATGCCGCGCGCGTTGAGCGAGAAGGGGACGGCGGCGCCGAGCGCCCAGGTGGGATCCTTGCCCCAATAATAATAGGCGACCGTGTGGGCCGCTTCGACGGTGCCGGCGGCGGTGGCATCGGCCGCCTGCAGGCCAGGCACCAACTCGCCCGACGCGAAGACCTGGATCTGGAAATTGCCGTCGGTCGCTTCCGACAGCATCTTAGAGAAGACTTCGGCGCCGCCATAGATCGTGTCGAGCGACTTCGGAAAAGACGATGCAAGCCGCCAGGTCACCTTGGGATTGGACTGGGCAATGGCCGGCGTGGCGAGTGCCGCGGCTGCTGCGGCTGCGCCCACGCCGGAGGCACCGGCCTTGCGAATGAATGAACGACGATCCATTAAGTTTCCTCCCTGCGGATCAGCTGACCGATGCCGCGACATCCTCTATGTCCGGACCGGTTGGGGAGAAACATACACAGGCAAGAAGTCGAGTCCAGCGCTGCGGGCCAAGGTTGCAGCCATTCAGCGGCCCACTGCAACTATAGTCTAACGTTCTCTTGTCTGGCCCATGCGAGGCGGCGAAACTTGCCATGGAAAAGCCGCGACGGATCGCTTATTTTATAGGCAGAACAATTCCTTGGCCTGATGGAAACCAAACCCAAAATGCAGCAGCCGCTCGTCGCAGTCTCGTCCGACGTCCGCCAGTTCGACAACTACACCTGGCACGCAGCGCCCCAGCAATATCTGGAAGCGGCGGTCGCCGGCGCCGGCGTGTTCCCGCTGCTGGTGCCGTCCTTCGGCGATCGGCTCGATTTCGACGAGCTGCTGTCGTCGGTCGACGGCGTCATGGTGACGGGCTCGAAGTCGAACGTGCATCCCTCGCTCTATGGCGGCGATCCCAGCGAGGCCAACGGCCCCTACGACCCGGCGCGCGACGCCACCACGCTGCCGCTCATCCGCAAGGCGCTCGAGCGCGGCGTGCCGCTGCTTGCCATCTGCCGCGGCATCCAGGAACTGAACGTTGCGCTCGGCGGCACGCTGGGCACCGAAATCCAGGAGCGCGAAGGCTCGCTCGACCACCGCGCGCCGGTGAGCGACAGTCAGGACGAGCGCTTCGGCATCCACCAGACGATTTCGATCAAGCCCGGAAGCTGCCTTGCCGGCGTGTTTGGCGCCGGCGAGATCAAGGTGAATTCCCTGCACCGCCAGGCGATCGACCTGCTGGGCTCCAGGCTTCAGGTCGAGGCTCTGGCCACCGATGGCACGATCGAAGCGGTCTCGGTCAAGGACGCGCGGGCCTTCGCGGTCGGCGTGCAGTGGCACCCCGAATACTGGGTGAAGTCGGACGGCAATTCCGCCAAGATCTTCAAGGCCTTCGGCGATGCCGTGCGGCTGCACGCGGCGGCGAAAGCGGGCGCCCGCGCCGCGGCGGAATAAACATTCCGCTTAAATCAGTTGTCGCCGTCGCTGTTCAACGCCAGCAGCGGCGCGGCCGGCGCGTAGGATTCGTAGCCGTCGCCATCGGCAACACCGAAGGTGACGATCGGATCGACGCCGCTCTCGCTGAAAGCGACCGAGCCGTCCGCCTGCTCGCGCCAGAATTTAACCCGCTCGATGCCGGGCATCAGCTTGCGGCAGCCCGGAGCGACGTCGAGACGCGACAGGCCGTCGGAGACCGGAGCTCCGCGCCGAACAGCGCAAGCGGCTTCATCGCCATTGGCCGTCAATCGATAGCTGCTCGAGGAGGCGGTCTCGACAGCCGTGCCTTGGCCCTCGCCGTCATAGAGGACATGCGCGCCTCCGAACAACGCAACCGACGCAACCAACCCGGCAACCAGTTTCACGCCGCTTCTCCACACTCAACCAGTATGGAAAATGATTTCAAAGAGTTAAGTGGGAGTTAATGAGGCTGCCAGAGCATTAACAAATGTGGCGAAAGCGCCTGGAGCGGTTCGACGTTTCCATGGATGGAAAACCCGTTTGAAAGCTTCCCCCGAATTGCTCTAGCTGCGCGCCTTGACGTTGATCGTCTCCGGCACCGGCGTCAGCGGCCGGCGATCGGTGAACCAGGCGACGAGATTGTCGACGCAGAGATCGGCCATGGCGCGGCGGGTGTGGACCGATGCCGAGCCGACATGCGGCAGAAGCGAGGCGTTCGGCGAATCGAGCAGGGCCTGCGGCACGTTCGGCTCGTCGGCAAAGACGTCGAGCCCCGCGGCGGCGATGGCGCCGCCCTTAAGAGCGCCGGCCAGCGCTGCCTCGTCCACCGTCGAGCCGCGGCCGATATTGATGAAGACGCCGTTCGAGCCCAGCGCCGACAAGACCGCGGCATCGATCGCCTTCTCGGTGGAGGCGCCGCCCGGGGCAATGCAGATCAGCGTGTCGACGGCTTCGGCAAGCCCCTTCAAAGTGGCATGATATTCATAAGCCAGGCCTTCGACCTTGCGGCGGTTGTGATAGGCGATCGGCAGGCCGAAAGCTTCGATGCGGCGGGCGACGGCACGGCCGATGCGGCCCATGCCGAAAATGCCGACGCTGCGGCCGCGCAAGGTAAGCCGGCTCAGGCGATAATTGCCCTTCTCCACCCAGTCGCCGTCGCGCAGCCATTTCTCGGCGGCGTAGAGCTCGCGAACGGTGTTGATCAAAAGACCGATAGCGGTGTCGGCGACCTCCTCGGTCAAAACGTCGGGCGTGTTGGTGACCATGACGCCGCGCTTGGCCGCATAATTGGCGTCGACCGAATCGTAGCCGACGCCGAAACTGGCGATGATCTCGAGATTGGGCAGCGCGTCGATCATCGCCGCGCTGATGCCTGCGTAGGAAGCGATGCCGCGCACCGTCGCGCGCATCTCGTCCGTGACCAGCGCAGGGTCGGCGCGTTCGATCCGCACAGGCTTGAACGCCTTGTCGATGCGGCCGACGGCATGGTCGTTGAAATCGCCCGGCACCAGGATGGCGACCGGCAATTTTCCTTCGGCCCTGGTCATGCACGCTCCACCGGCTTGCCGGTCGACTGCCGCACATGCAGCTCCGGCTTGATCAGTTCCTGCGATGGCCGCACCGCCTGCCCGTTCAATTTGTCGAGCAGGGCGCTGGCGGCGCGGCGGCCGACCTCGCGCTGACCGTTCCAGACCGTGGTCAGGGCCGGTGTCGCGATTGCCGCCTCCTCGAGATCGTCATAGCCGGTCACAGAGATATCGACGCCCGGCACGAGGCCGGCGCGCGCGATGCCGTTCATCAACCCGATCGCGACCAGATCGTTCCAGCAGCAGGCGGCGGTGGGCTTGTCCTTCAGCGCCAGAAACTGTCCCGCAGCCTCGAACCCCGCCTGCTTGGTGCGCGGCCCGGGAATGCGCCAGGACGGCTTCGCCTCCAAGCCGGCCGTCTCCATCGCGTTGAGATAGCCCTGGTAGCGGTCGCGGCCGGTCGAGGTCTGGTCGGTGCCGCCGACCATGGCGATGCGCTTGTGGCCAAGCGAGATCAGGTGGTTGGTGGCAAGCGCGGTGCCATAGGCGTCGTCGCCGCGGAACACCGGCACATCGGCGCCGGCGACGGTGCGCGCGATCAGCACCGCCGGCAGGCCGTTTTCCTCGGCCATGATGATGTCCTTGGCCGGCGTGCCGATGGCCGGCGACATGATGACGCCGTCGGCGCCAAGCTGCAGCAACGTGTCGATGAAGGTGCGCTGCTTTTCCAGCTGGTCGTAATGGTTGGAGAGGATGAAGGTCTGGCGGCTGCGGTCGAGCTCGCTTTCGATCGAGCGCAGGATCTCGGCGAAGAAGGGGTTCATGATGTCATGCACGACGACGCCGACAATGCCGGAGCGCGAGGTGCGCAACGAGGCGGCGCGGCGGTTGTAGATATAGCCGATGGCGCGGGCATGCTCCTTGATGCGCTCGCGCGTGGAGCCCGCCACCAGCGGGCTGTCGCGCAGCGCCAGCGATACCGTTGCCGTGGAGACGCCGAGCGCATCCGCGATCGTCGAAAGCTTGATCTTCTGTGCCAGTGCCCTTCGCTCCCCAGGGTCTTTAAATTGTTTAAATTCGGCCTTATGCCATCGATCGGGAGCAAATCAAAGTTTTTTCGCCAGCGCCTCGGCCTCGGTGTCGAGCGAGGCCGAGTTGCGCACGCGAAGCCGGTGCTCGCGGTGAATGATGTAGAGGCCGCTGGCAACGATGATGGCAGCGCCGAGCAACGTCCAGCGGTCGGGGAATTGATGGAAGATCAGCCAGCCGGAGATGATCATCCACACCATCTGCGAATAGGGGAAAGGCGCCAACTGGGTCGTGCTCGCCAGGCGATAGGCCCGGACCAGCAGATAGTGGCCGCCTGCCCCGAATACGCCCAGCATCAGGACGACGAACCACTGAAAGCCGCCGTGGGGCAGCGCGGGCGCGAAGGCGAGCATCGGGGCCAGCAGCACCGACGGCGCCAGCGCCGAGAACAGTATCAGGCTCTCGGATGTTTCCGTGGAGGACATGCGCCGCGTCATGATGACGTAGAAGCTGTTCGACAACATCGAGCCCAGCGCGAAAAGATGGCCGATGCCGAACACGCCGACGCCCGGCCGGGTGATGATCAGGACGCCGACGAAGCCGGTGAGGATCGCCAGCCATCGCCGCCAGCCGGCCCATTCGCCGAGCAGCGGGCCGGCAAGGGCGGTGATGACCATCGGACCGAAGAAATAGATCGAGGTGGTCTCGGCGAGCTGCAGCGTCCTCAGCGCCAGGATGTTGAACATGGTCGAGCCGAAAAGCATGCAGCCGCGCAGTATATGCGCCGGCAGATTGTTGGCGCGAAAACGCGCCGGCTCGCGCCAGCCGCGCAGGAAAAGGCCGACCAGCAGGACATGGACCGCGAAGCGGGTCCAGGCGACGATCAACGCCGAGACGCCGGCCAGCACCAGATATTTGCTGGAGGTGTCGAGAAAGGTGAAGCAGACATAGACGCAAAGCATCAGAAGCACCGCCGCGGGCGGCGTGGCGCTGTCGTCGCTGTTTTTGGGAATGCTCAAGGTCGGGCCGAGAAAGATAGACGTTACCCTTCTGCGGCAATCGCCGCTGGCCAGCAAGCCAAAAGCGACTGGCCCAGCAAGCGCTTCGGACTGTTTCGAGCGCATTGTCTGTTGGCGATTGGCTTCAATGCCCATCGCGACGTGATGGGCGTTCAGGCTGATCGCCGAGGGATTGTCCGAAGCCTCCGCGACGTCGTCATCCACGGCGGAACAGACGCCAAGTGGAGCGCGAAGATCCAAGGATGCCCAAGCTGTGAGGCCGAAGCTAACCCAAGCGTTCGCAATCGCCCTCCGGGCGAAGGCGCTTGCCACCCATTCAGCCATGCATGCGGGCGCCCTTGGTGATCTTGTCGACGAGCTTTTTCTCGCCGCGCATGGCGATCCCGACGACCTTGGCATCGTGCGGCCCGAATTCGGCGAAGACGGCGCGGTTGGCGAGGTCGTGCCCGGTTGAAAACATCTCCTCGATATAGGCGGACGTCGTCACGCCGCGCTCCAATGCCCGGCGATGGATCGCGCCCAACGTCTCGGCATCGGCCGACAGGACGATGACCGGCTGGATCGACATCGGGTTGTAGCGGTTGCCGGCGCGGTCGCGATACGGCTCGCCGATGATCTCGGGGAACTGCGCGACGATGCCGCTGGTCAGGAACGCGGTGACGTTGAGCTTCTGCCACACCGGCAGATCCTCTCTGAGGACAATTGCAATTTTCGTATCGAACACCAAGATTGAGACTCCGAATTGGCCCATGGCGGGCGGAACAAGGCGATGGCGCAGGCTCTAGGCGCGGAAGCACAGGAAGGTCTTGAACGTTCGTGCGCGGATGCGGCCGACGGCGATCGCATCGTTTCGGCGCCGGGCGGGCTTGGCCTCGAACGCATCGAAGCGCGCTTCCACGGCAACGCCTTCGAGCTGCACCGGCACGACACCTACGCGATCGGCGTGACCTTGCATGGCGTGCAGCGCTTCCATTATCGCGGCGCGTTGCAACACAGCCTGCCGGGCAAGGTGATCGTGCTGCACCCCGACGAATTGCACGATGGCGGCGCCGGAACGGAAGACGGGCTGCGCTACCGGATCCTTTACCTGGAGCCGTCCCTGCTGCTCGACTGCCTCGATGGCGAGCCGCTGCCTTTCGTGCGCGACGCCGTGGTCGACGATCCGGCGCTGCGGGACACGCTGCTCTCGGCGCTGGGGCCGCTGGATGAAGAGCTCGGCGACCTGTTCGTGGTGGATTTCGTTGCGCAGCTGGCGCAACAGCTGAGACGCCACGCCGGAAAGCCGGCAAAATCAACGCCCAGGACCGCATGGCGCGCGGCAGCGCTTGCCCGCGACTATCTGGAGGAGAATGCCGAACGGGCGGTGCATTCCGATGAGCTGGAGGCCGTTACCGGCCTCGACCGCTACGCGCTGTCGCGCCATTTTCGCGCCACCTATTCGACCAGCCCGCATCGCTTCCTGTTGATGCGCCGGCTGCAAAAGGCGCGGCGCATGATCTCCGAGGGCGAGCCACTGGCGGAAATCGCCGCCGGCGCCGGCTTCAGCGACCAGAGCCATTTCAACCGTCATTTTAAGAAGGCGTTCGGGATGACGCCGGGCCGCTGGGCGGCGCTGGTGCGCGACGCGTAAGCGCGACGCGCAGCGTCGTCGCGAAGCCGCGAGACGTCCGGTGGTTAGCGCCCAAGCGCGATGCGCAGCATCGTCGCCCTTTCCGCAAACCGGTGCTTAGATGGTGCGTGAAGCGACGATGCTGCGCATCGCGCCTGAGCGATGACGCTGCGAGTCACGCCTCATCCAACTCCGCGTCGTCGTCGATCAGGACCAGATCTTCGTTCGAGAGATTCGCCTCGATGCGGGCGAGCAGCTTGAACAGCGCCTTCTGGTCCTTCTTGTCGAGGCCTCTCAGCGCCTGTTTCTCGGTCTTCTTGACCGACTTCTCAATGGCGCGAATGGTTTCGCGGCCGGATTCGGTGAGGAAGATATGGGCCTGGCGGGCATCGGCGTTGGAGGCGCGCTTTTCAAGAAAACCCTGGGCCTGCAGCCGGTTGATGGTCTTGGTGATGGTCGGCGGGCGGACGCCGAGCCTGCCGGCGAGATTGCCGGGGGTCTGGCCGTCCTCGCGGTCGAGCGCCAGCATGATCTGGTCCTGGCCGGCGTAAAAACCATGCGCCAGAAGCCGCGCCGCCAGCGCCGTGCGCGCCAGCCTTGCCGCCGAATGCAGCCGGCTCATTGTCGCTGTCTTGTCCGCCTTGGCCATGGTCATTCCCCTTCGGCCGAACCGGCGCGTCCAGCATAGAGGCTGCCCGACGGTTGGCAAATGACGATCTCTAAGAATCCGGCTTGCGGAACGCTTTGCCGGCAAGCATTGCGGTGCCCGCGCAGGTGATGCCAGATGTTTATTTCAGTTAGATGACAAACGACTTTTGCGCCGGCGAGATTCACTGCGAATGCTGGTGAAGGCCATCGGGCGTCCGCGCGGCTTCTTGCGTCTGGCCTGCCTCGGCCGCCCCTGACCCGTGCTTGGCGCCATCCCGCATGGAGGGCCGGCCTGGCCCATCGGTTTGGCGCGTGCAAAAGCGCGGCACCCATCCTATATGAGGCCGACAATCCAGGATTTTCGAGCCAAGATTTCGAGGCAAACCATGAGCGATGCACAGACGCAAATCCCCGTAACCGTTCTCACCGGCTATCTCGGCGCGGGCAAGACGACGCTGCTCAACCGCATCCTGTTGGAGAACCACGGCAAACGCTACGCCGTCATTGTCAACGAGTTCGGCGAGATCGGCATCGACAACGACCTGATCGTCGAATCCGACGAGGAAATCTATGAGATGAACAATGGCTGCGTGTGCTGCACGGTGCGCGGTGACCTGATCCGCGTCGTCGAAGGCCTGATGAAACGCCCTGGCCGCTTCGACGCCATCGTCGTCGAAACCACGGGCCTTGCCGATCCGGTGCCGGTGGCGCAGACCTTCTTCATGGACGACGACGTGCGCACCAAGACCAAGCTCGATGCGGTGGTGGCGCTGGTCGACGCCAAGCATCTGCCGCTGCGTTTGAAGGATTCCAAGGAAGCCGAGGACCAGATCGCCTTCGCCGACGTGGTGGTGCTGAACAAGACCGACCTCGTCACGCCGGAAGAGCTCGAAAAGGTCGAGGCGACGATCCGAGCCATCAACCCGGCGGCCAGGATCCATCGCACCCAGCGCGCCGGCGTGGCGCTGGACGAAGTGCTCGACCGCGGCGCCTTCGACCTGTCGCGCGCCTTGGAGAACGATCCGCATTTCCTCGAGGCGCACGATCATGATCATGATCACGACCACCACGATCATGACGGTCACCACCATCATCATCACGACCATCCGTCCGACATCCATGACGTGACGGTGAAGTCGGTGTCGCTGCGCGGCGGCGAGATGGACCCGAAGAAGTTCTTCCCCTGGATCGAGAAGGTGACCCAGATGGAGGGACCCAACATCCTGCGGCTGAAGGGCATCATTGCGCTGAAGGGCGACGAGGACCGCTATGTGCTGCAGGGCGTGCACATGATCCTCGAGGGCGACCATCAACGTGCCTGGAAGGACGGCGAAAAACACGAGAGCCGGCTGGTCTTCATCGGCCGCGACCTCGACGCCGAGCGGCTCAGGAAGAGTTTTGAGGCCTGCCAGGCGGCTTGATTTCCTGACTTTCAGGCGCTAGCGCTGCCCTTCTTCCCTTCTCCCCTTGTGGGAGAAGGTGGCCTCGTGAAGCGAGGTCGGATGAGGGGTGCTCCAGCCTGGCAAAGGCGGCGATCCGTCCAACACCCCTCATCCGTCTTGGCGCTGCGCGCCAATCCACCTTCTCCCACAAGGGGAGAAGGGGAGTCACACCTAGCCGCGCCGGCTAATCTCGAACGGACCGCTTGCATGCCCACAGTCGCCCCGCTTGATCTCGAAGGCCATTGCGTTGCCGCCGTCTTCCTGAACGACGTGCCGCATTTCGCACTTGCCGACGGTTCAATCCACCGGTTGGATAACGGGCATAAGACAGTGCAGGCCAATGACGGCCTGCTCGCCGCCTTCCACGACGCGGCGAACGACCGGCTGATCACCGGCGGCGAGGACGGCAAGGTGGTTGCCGTGAAGGCCGGCGGCGAGGTGGGCGAACTGGCCAGCGCCGGCAGGAAATGGGTGACCAGCGTGACTGCCGGACCGCAGGGCGCGGTCGCCTATGCTTCGGGCAAGACCGCCTTCGTGCGTTTCGCCGACGGCAAGATCAAGGAATTTAGCCATCCGCGCTCGGTGGAGGGACTCGCCTTCTCGCCCAAGGGCATGCGTTTCGGCGTCGCCCGCTACAATGGCGCGACGCTGCATTTCCCGGCGGCCGAAGGCAAGCCGGTGGAACTCGAATGGGCCGGCGCTCATACCGGCATCACCTTTTCGCCGGACGGCGCCTTTTTGATCACCACCATGCAGGAAAACGCACTGCATGGCTGGAAGCTCGCCGACGGCAAGCACATGCGCATGAGCGGCTATCCGGGCAAGGTGAAGAGCCTGTCCTGGAGCGTGAAGGGCAAATGGCTGGCGAGTTCCGGCGCGCCTGCGGCGATCCTGTGGCCGTTCGCCAGCAAAGACGGGCCGATAGGCAAGGCGCCGCTGGAGCTCGGCACGCGCGGCAACACCATGGTGACCTGTGTTGTCTGCCATCCCAGCCAGGACGTCGTGGCCATCGGCTATGAGGACGGCATGGTGATTGCGGCGCGCTTCGCCGACGCCAAGGAAGTGCTGCTGCGCCGCCCCGGCAAGGGCGCCATCACGTCGATGATGTGGGACAAGGAAGAACGCCGCGTCGTGTTCGGCAGCGCCGCCGGCGATTGCGGCGTGATCGATATCACTGCGTAGGCAGTAGGGAATAGGCAGTAGGGCTAGGGAACGACGGCACCTACTGCCTACTGCCTACTGCCTACTGCCTACTGCCTACTGCCTACTGCCTACTGCCTACTGCCTACTGCCTACT
>NZ_JAIUHR010000043.1 GCF_020165195.1 Mesorhizobium sp. CA14
TTGCGATTCCCTCCGAGCTTCCTTCTCAGAGAATCACAACCAGCCAATTACGCAACAGGCCCCTTGCGGGAGAAGGTGAAGCGCGCTTCCCATTTGACGATCCCTGCTCTCGCCTGTAGCTGTCGCTCCCCTAGTGAGGAGCGGCATCCCCGACATGAGCGAAGGTTTTTCCGATTTCTTCTATGCCGCGCCTGACGGCCTGAAACTCCACGCCCGGATTTATGGTGAGGCGAACGCCGGCAGTTGGCCGGTCGTCTGCCTGCCCGGACTCACCCGCAACGCCCGCGACTTCCACGAACTGGCGCTTTACCTCTCAACCAAGGCGGCAGGGCTGCGCAAAGTCATCGCCTTCGACTATCGCGGTCGCGGGCAATCCGACCGCGATCCCGATATCGGCCATTATAATGTCGGCGTCGAAGCCGGCGACGTGCTTGCCGGGCTGTTGGCGCTCGGCATCGAACAGGCTGCCTTCATCGGCACCTCGCGCGGCGGCCTGATCATCCATGTGCTCGGCGCATTGAAGCCGGCCGTCCTGAAGGCCATCGTGCTGAACGACATCGGCCCGATGATCGAGGTCGAGGGCCTCGCCCATATCCGCTTCTATCTCGACCGCGCGCCAAAACCGAAGACATTCGCCGAGGCGGTGGATGCTCAGCGGCGCGTGCATGGCGCCGATTTCCCGGCGCTCACCGACGCCGACTGGGCGCGAATGGTCCGGGCAATCTGCCGCGAAACGGAGACCGGCTGGGTGCCGGATTTCGATCCGGCGCTGGTCGACACACTGGCCGGGATCGATTTCGGCAAGCCGCTGCCGGATCTGTGGCCGCAGTTCGACGCGCTTGCCGCCATTCCGCTGCTTGCCATTCGCGGCGCAAACTCGAAACTGCTTTCCACCGCGACACTCGAAGAGATGCAGGAGCGGCATCCCGGCATGGAACAGATCACCGTCGAAGGCCAGGGCCACGCGCCGTTCCTCGAAACCGGCGATTTGCCGGAAACTATCGCCGCATTTCTCGATCGGATCGACCGTCCAGTAGGAATTAAGTAAAGCCCGAGACTGCATCAGCCCCGGGCTTACCATTAAAATATAGATTTGCGCCAACCGGCGTGGCGATCCGCTGGATCTATTCGCCTTTCGAGCGCTTGCGGGGCGCCTTGGCCGGTTCCGACCCTTTCGCTTTCCGAGACGCTGGGGCGGAGGTCGGCGTGGTGAGGGGCGAAGCGAACATAGAGTTCTCCGCCGACCGCGGCGACGACTCCTGATTGCGCGGCTTCTCGAGCACGGTGACGCAGCCGTCGAGATCGTTGGTGGCCAGGTGGGCGTAACGCATGGTCATCGACAAGGTCTGGTGGCCCAGCCACATCTGGACGCGCCTTATGTCGATACCGCCTTGAACGAGACGGGAAGCGCAAGTGTGACGCAAGATATGCGGCACCACCTGTTCATCGGCGCCGAGGCCGACTTCCGTCTTCGCTTCGTTCCAGATCGCGCGGTACTGCGCCTGTGTCAGCTTGGTGAACGGACCTTTCGGCCGGCGCCCTTCCGTGTTCGGCAGCAGCTTGATCACTTCCTTGACGCGCTCGGTCATCGGAATGGTGCGGCTGCGGCCGGATTTGGTGATCCAGAAGGAGACCCGGTGTTCCTGAATGTCGTTCCAGATCAGGCCGAGCGCCTCGCCGAGGCGGCAGCCGGTGTCGACCAGGAAGACGGAAAGCCTGTAGGCATCCTCGCTGCGGCTCCTGATCGCCGCGAACAGCCTCGCTTCTTCGTCCCTTTCGAGGAAACGAATCCGTCCCGCCCGCTCTTTCTGGCGGCGGAATTCGGGCAGGCTGTGGATATCTCCCATCTTATGCGCCTTACGCAGCAATTTGCTGAGTGCAGCCATCTTGCGATTGATGGTTGCGTTGCTGTTGCCGCGCTGGCGCAATGTACCGATAAGATTGTCCAGGGTGTTCTGGTCAAAGGTGCTGAAACGCTCTCCCAGAAGGATCTCGTCTATTTCACCAATGAAAGAGCTGACATTGTATTTATGCCGCCCGTCATCCCAGAGTATATCTCGATAAGCTGCAAAAAGCTCCCCGACTCTGTACGACTTTACTTCTCTGATCTTGTTATACGTGTATCGAAAGTTCGAATTCTGAGAAGAAAAAACCGCAAAATGAGCAGAGGACCCCCCCTCTTGAACTGCTTCGTTCGTCATTTTTTGACCACACCCCCGAGTGGATAGGCACAGCTACCCGCTTGGAAGCGTCCTTTCAAGAGTTTTTGTCCGACAAAATGATTTCATCCGCCAGGCGGCGGATCCCGACGAAATCATTTCACGGACTTCAGCTACCAATACCCCCTTCTCGTCTTTCGTTTGCCCTCACCCAGTCACGAAAACAAATCCAGCCCGGGCATGAAAACACCCGGGCTGGATTTCACCTGTGCAAGTCCAGCCCTTAGAAGTCGCGCTGGAAGCGGAGGACACCGCCCCAGGCGTCGCCGCTGGGGTGATAGGCGCTGGCGCCCTCATTGACGTAGTCGACTTCGGCCGTGATCGTGAAGCCAGGAACGGCAGTGTAGGCAACGTTTGCCGCCAGCGCGAATTTCTTGCCCTCGTCATACGCAAGCTGCGCATTGAACGAGGTCTTCTCGTTGAACTTGTAGGAGCCACCGCCCCAGACCGCCCAGCTGCCGTCCCACTTCTTGTAGAAGTCATGACCGCCGCTGAAGACATTGTCATCGCCAGTGCCGTAACCGGCCATCAGGAAGAGGGAGACGTTCTCCACCGGGGTCACGTCGAGACGAACCTTGCCGGTCCACTCTTCGTAGTTGCTGTCATACGCGCCGACGGCGGAGATCGCACCCCAGCCCTGCGTGTACTTCAGGCCGCCGACGACATGAGGAACGTAGCTGTCGATCGTGTCGTCGCCAGAACCATCTTCGAGGGAGACCACCGCCGAGAAGCCGTTGCCGGCATCGAAGTAGTACTGGATCACATTGGTATCGTACGGACCGTCAACAACGATATCGTCGTCGATGACATTGCCGGCGTAACCGATGAACGTCTGGAACGCCGTTTCATCCTTACCGACGCGCAGGCCGCCAAGCTGGATCCAGGCGAAGTTCAGCGACGAGGAGTTGCCGGCGTCTTCATCCCAGCCATCTTTGAAGTTGAAGCGGGTCTCGGTGTAGGTCTTCAGGGTGCCGAGCTCGGTTTCCTGGCCGGTCCAGGTCTTCAGCGCGAAGCGGGCCAGCTTGTGGTAGGTATCGTTGAAGCCGTCACCCATGCGATCCGGCACATCCGTGTGACCATTAACGTCACCCACGCCGATGTCGTAGCGGATGTAGCCGCCGATGCGCAGGCAGGTTTCGGTGCCCGGGATGTAGAAGTAGCCGGCGCCGTACACGTCGCAGATCTTGACGTATTCAGCCGGTTCCGGCTCGGCAACGGTCACCGCGTCGGCGGCGCGAGCACCGGAAACTGCGATCAGGGCCGCAGCTGAGCCGAGAAGAAGGCTCTTGATGTTCATTTTCTGACCTCCAGTCAGAATCGGACGAGGAGGTCGAAGAGACGGCAGCTCCTTCAGCTGCTTTCCCTTTCACTTCAAGGAGATAAACGGGGATCAGTCAGCAGGGCACTGTCCGCCAAAACCGTTTGTTGGCGAAGGCCTTTCCAGATCCGGTCTTGAAATATTGTTCGAGCTGCCGGGCGTTGGCCTCGGTTTCGACCGCGATATAGGCCTTCAGGGCGACAGGCAGATAAGCCTTGGTCGAAGTCACTTGTCCCGACTAGTGCGATTCGAAACGACGCCGGAGATCGTTTGTCGATCCGACATAGACATCGCCGTATGGAGCCGCAGGAAATAGACGTACCACATGGTCCCCCTGCGCTACTTCGTAGCTTCGGGCGACACTCCTACGCCCAAAATGCGGTTCCGGGGCGGCCTGCCACCCGAAGCCCGCGGGGCGCAGGGTGGCGGAGAGGATGGGATTCGAACCCACGAGAAGCTTTTGACCTCTACTCCCTTAGCAGGGGAGCGCCTTCGACCACTCGGCCACCTCTCCGTCGCGCCGCTGGATAAAGAAAAGCGCGGGCACAATCAACAAGCCGGCGCGATAATCGGCGAAAAATCGGCGGACTTTCGCGCTCATGTCGCTTCAGGTGGCGATTCTGCGGCAATCGCCTGGCTATCGACTCAGCCGCCCGCCGCATTTCGGTCGGTCCTTTGCCGGATTCGGGCGGATTCAGCCGGTGCGCGGCCCTCGATGGTTAACGAGAGCTTTCGGAGTGAGGCCAAATCGTGTCATTTGTGCAACAACGCCCGGCGATAGCGCCCGGACGGCCCTTGCGGCGGTACGATCGTGGTTGAACGGCGCCGGCTCATGGGTAATGTCAGCTTCGAAGGAGCGGCGCGGTGCGCATCTTTTTCGGTAGTGGGGATGGGGCAGGGAACGCTGTCCTTCAGCAAAAAATACCCAGACCCGTTTTTTAACTTTTGACTGGAGGTCAGAAAATGAACATCAAGAGCCTTCTTCTCGGCTCAGCTGCGGCCCTGATCGCAGTTTCCGGTGCTCGCGCCGCCGACGCGGTGACCGTTGCCGAGCCGGAACCGGCTGAATACGTCAAGATCTGCGACGTGTACGGCGCCGGCTACTTCTACATCCCGGGCACCGAAACCTGCCTGCGCATCGGCGGCTATGTCCGTTATGACGCCGGCTTTGGCGACGTCGGCTCGTTCGACGGTGCCAAGTCTATTGACAGGGGGGATGGCAGCGAGAACAGCACCTGGAAGAAAAACGCCCGCTTCACGCTGAAGACCTGGACCGGCCAGGAAACCGAGCTCGGCACCCTGAAGACCTACACCGAGACCCGCTTCAACTTCGGCAACGGTCGCGGAACCACTACCGGACTCTATGGTGGTGTCGCCACTGCCAATCCGGCCGGCAACGGCGACCCGAGAAAGGTTTCGCTGAACTTCGCCTGGATCCAGCTCGGTGGTCTCCGTGTCGGTAAGGACGAGTCGGCCTTCGATACGTTCATCGGCTACGCCGGCAACGTCATCCAGGATACGATCGTTCCCTACGGCGATTTCGACACCAACGTCGTGCAGTACTACTTCGACGCCGGCAACGGCTTCTCGGCCGTGGTCTCGCTGGAAGAAGGCGAAGGGGTGGTCGGCACGATCGACAGCTATGTTCCGCATGTAGTCGGCGGCGTGAAGTGGACGCAGGGCTGGGGCGCCGTCACCGGCGTCGTCGCCTACGATAGCAACTACGAGCAGGTGACCGGCAAGGTCCGCTTGGATGTCAACATCAACGACCAGTTCTCGCTGTTCGGCATGTTCGGTTATGGCAACGATGGCGACCTGAATGACGTCCACCTGCCCGGCCAAGGTATCGATGCCAACGGTCGCGGCTTCTACAAGCAGTGGGGCGGCAACTGGGCTTGGTGGGCCGGCGGCACCTACAAGTTCAACGAGAAGACCGCGTTCAATCTCCAGGTGTCGGGTGACGACGACAAGAACTACGGTGTGGCTGCGAACGTCGCCTATACCGCTGTTCCTGGCTTCACAATCACGGCCGAAGTTGACTACGACCACTACGGCAACTTCGACAGCCCCACGATCTACGGCAACTGGACCAACGCCGACAAGAAGAACAGCGTCGGCGGTATCCTCCGCTTCCAGCGCGACTTCTAAGACCAGATATTTCTGGGATGCAAAAAGAAACCCGGCGGGCAACCGCCGGGTTTTTCTTTTCTGGTTTGATGCATGTCGAGGCCCCAAACCGCCGCGCAGTTCGGGGGCTGTATCAGCAATGAAGGCGCCGTTGGCCTTCCACACCGTCGAAATGCAGCGTCGGTGAAGAGCTTCAACTCCGGCGGGACAGTCCCTCTAACCCTCAGGGCAATCGCATATGGCTTTGGGAGTTTCGGACAACCCGTCACGTCTTGCCGTCATCCTCGGGCTTGTCCCGAGATCTACCGGCCCCCGAACTGATCGCGTTATATCCGCGTGCGACGGCGGATCCTCGGGACAAGCGCGAGGATGACGGCCTCGTGCTGGCCTTCGCCGATAAACCCGATATGCGACTGCCCTACTCTAACCCTGCGCGATATTTCTTCGCTTGGGAGTAGATCGAACACTCCCCGCCGCGTTTGCCAGCTGCCAACGTCGAGGCATCGAGCGGAAAGGTGCCAGTCTCATCAATTTCGAGGAAATGCCCAGCCGGCACCGCAGCTGCCTTCGAGGACAAGGGATGAAGCCGCGGGAACGATCATCGCCGATCCAGCATTGCGTGGTGGGCCTCACCGACCAAGTCAGACGACGCTGACCGATTCCGCCGGTGTTTTCGGATTGAGAACTGGCTCCGCCGAGCGGCCGCCCAATGGCCGAAATCAGACCTCGGCGAGGTCGCCTAGTGCTTCGATCAGCGGCTGGATCTCGCTCTCGTAATTCTTCCATCGCTTGACGGACGACGTATAGATCGGCTGGCGGACTTGCCAATTGCTGTAGGTGTTCACCGAGCCATCTCTATCGAAAAACCGCAGGCAGTCATCAGCCCAAGGCAATCCAAGATGGTCTATCAGACGACGCGATTGTTCCTCTTGGTTTTCAATCAGTGTTTCATACCGGTTTTCGAAGATGCGACCCGGAAGAACCTTGTTCCAATGGCACATCAGGCGATCATATTCGCGGTAGTAGAGCCCGAGCGTCTCGAGATCAGCGCTGTAGCTGTGCGCTTTATTGAATTGCAGGACGAAGCAGGAGAGGCAATTGTCGATGGCGTCGCGGCGACAATGAATGATGCGCGCGTTGGGAAACAGAACGGCGATCAGGCCGATCAGCTCGAAATTGTGTGGCATCTTGTCGATGATTCGGAGCGCGTCAGGAGCACGCTCGCGCAGATAGGCGAGATGATCTTCGGCCAGCGTCTTGATCAGTTGGGGGGTGATCGTCGCGATCGATTTGCCGAGATTTGCGGTGGCTTGGTCCTTGAGGCCGATTCCGTTAGCTGTTCGTTCAAGTTTGCTGAGTTCGCCGGCGCCATGAACATCAGGATGGCTGGAGCAAATCTGCTCTGTAAGCGTTGTACCCGAACGAGGCATGCCGACGATAAATACTGGCACTTCCGAGGGATTGCCATAAGCGGCCATTGCAGCCAGCGATTCCGGTGTGAAGATCTCGATCGTGGCATCCACCCAGCGGCGGTAGGTTTCCAGATCGAATTTATGGCCCCCGGCCTGATTTCCTTTCTTATAGTGATCCATAGCCTCCTTGTAGCGGCGAAGGTCGTTGAGCACTTTTCCGGCAGCATGATGAAGCGCTGCGGCTCCCTGCGGTCTATGATCCGGGTCCTGTAGCTCCGTCAGGATTGCCGCGAGCTCCGGCGGCTCTTCCGCGTACTTGCGCGTGTGTACAAGCGCATTGTAGGCAGCCGGCACGGCGATGCGCCGTTCTATCGCCTCTTTCAGATGAACCGCGGCTTCGTCCATACGACCGAGGCTTGCGAGTGTGTGGGGCAGTCCCAACCGAGCCGCAGAATGACTTCGATCGATCTTGAGCGCCTTCTCGAACAGCGGCAGCGCCATTTCCCCCTTGTCAAACGCATTATAGGCGGCGCCCAAGCTGCACAGTGCTTCCACCATATCCGGCTTCAACTCCAAGGCGTGCTGAATGTGCTTGATCGCAAGAGAAAATTCGCTGAGCCTTAGATAAGTTTCGCCGAGGCTCAGGTGGTAGTAGGGGTTTCCAGGCTCTTCGCCGACGGCTCTGGCAAAATACCGCAGGGACTTTTCGTCGTCGTATCCGATGCCGAGGGTCCCCAGGATATACAGCGCCAGCGGATGGTTTGGCGTCCTATTCAGAACGCGAAGGCATAGTTCTTCGGCCTCTGGCAGTTGCTCAGCTTTCTGAAGCTCGAGCGCCTGCCGCAACAGCATGTCATCGGCCTGACTGCGAGGCGGAATGGCTTTTGGCCGGGCCTTGGGTAGCGCAGCTTTTGGTGCTACCGCCTTCGCGGAAGGTTGAGTCTTGAGGTGCTTTGCCCAGGCGGGCGGCAATCGGTTGCTCATTCTGTCTCGCTAGCAAAACGGCGCCGGAGAATCCAGCCATCGCCGCAGCTCGGCCAGCCCGAAAACTTGCACCCACCCCTCGCCTACGCTAGCAAGAACGCCATTTCCACGCGAGCCTGTGCCATGCTTCGTCGCCCCTCCCTCACGCCGATCGTCGGCGCGCTTCCGACCACGGTGCCGTTTGTCGGCCCGGAGGCGCAGGAGCGCGAGCGCGGGCGGCCGTTTCGCGCCCGCATCGGCGCCAATGAAAGCAGTTTCGGGCCTTCGCCGCGCGTCATCGCGCGCATGGAGAGCGTTGCCCGCGACCAGTGGATGTATTGCGATCCCGACAATTACGAGCTGAAGGTGGCGGCCGCAGCGCATCACGGCGTGGCGATCGAAAACGTGGTCGTGGGCGAAGGCATCGACGGCCTGCTCGGCCTGGTGGCGCGCATGTATGTTGGCCCTGGCGATGCCGTGGTTACCTCGCTCGGCGCCTACCCCACCTTCAATTTCCATATCGCCGGCGTCGGTGGCCGCCTGGTGACAGTTCCCTACGCCAACGACAAGGAGGACCTGGACGGGCTTCTCGCCAAGGTCGCCAGCGAAAAGGCGCCGCTGGTCTATCTCTCCAACCCCGACAATCCGATGGGAAGCTGGTGGGAGGCGCCGGATGTCGTCCGCTTCATCGAAGCTCTGCCGGAAACCACCATGCTGGTGCTCGACGAGGCTTATGGCGAGTTGGGACCGGCCTCGGCGCTGCCGGCGATCGACGTCGCGCGGCCGAACGTCATCCGCATGCGCACCTTCTCCAAGGCTTATGGTCTGGCCGGCATACGCTGCGGCTACGCGGTGGCGGAGGCAGAGGTGATCCGCGACTTCGAGAAGATCCGCAACCATTACGGCGTCAGCCGGATGGCGCAGATCGCCGGTCTCGAGGCGCTTGCCGACCAGGACTATCTGCGCTCGGTGGTGGCGCGCGTTGCCGCGGGCCGCGAGCACATTTCAGCCATCGCCAGGCAGAACGATCTCAAGCCGTTGCCGTCGGCGACCAATTTCGTCACCATCGACTGCGGCCGCGACGGCGCCTTCGCGCTGAAGGTGATGCAGAACCTTTTGTCGCGCGATGTGTTCATCCGCAAGCCGATGGCGCCACGGCTCGACCGCTGCATCCGGGTGAGCGTCGGCCTCGACCATGAGCTCGATGTCTTCGCCGAGGAGCTGCCGGGCGCGCTGGCGACGGCGAAGGGGAACTGACCTAGTCCCCTGTTGCCTTTGCCCTTTGCTGTGCCAGATTCCGGCAAGCGCAACGCGGAGCACAGGCAATGCAAGGCGAACATAGAATCGTTCGGGCGCGCGTTTCCGGCACGGTGCAAGGTGTGAGCTACCGCGTCTGGGCGCGCGGCGAAGCGATGCGTCTCGGGCTGACGGGTTGGGTGCGTAACGAGCGTGACGGCTCCGTCGCCGCGCTGATTGCCGGCGCCGATGCCGCTGTCGCGGCGATGATCGAACGCCTGTGGCAAGGGCCGCGGGGCGCGCTCGTCTCGAAGGTCGAGATCGAGGAAGCGGCCGACGACGCGCCCATGGATTTCAGGATCATCGTGTGAGTTGATCTCTCCGCCCCTGAGGGGGAGATGGCCGGCAGGCCGGATGGGGTCGTCTCACGTAGATCTCCGGCGTTGGCCTTGTCGCAAGGGCGTTGGCGCTTCACGCGAGACGACCCCCTCTGTCGCCTATGGCGACATCTCCCCCCCAAGAGGATTTGGCGCTTGAATTAATTGAACGTTCGTTTTATTAATTTCGCTGGAGGCGAACATGGCGCGCACCACAGGTTCCGATGGGGGAAAAACCGAAGCGGCCGTCCGCGAGGCGGCAGTCAGCCTGATCGCGCGCCTCGGCTACGAGGCGATGTCGATGCGGCAGCTGGCGGCGGAGGTCGGCGTGCAGGCGGCCGCGCTTTATCGCTATTTCCCGACCAAGGAAGATCTGCTTTTCACCTTGATGCGAGAGCATATGGAAGGTCTGCTCAAGGCTTGGGAAGCGGCGCGACCGGCGAGCGCCGATCCGGTCACCCGGCTCGCCGCCTATGTCGAGAACCACATCGCGTTCCACATCGAGCGGCGCCACGCCACCCATGTCTCCAACATGGAATTGCGCAGCCTGTCGCATGAAAGGCTGACGCAGATCCTCAAGATGCGCACAGCCTATGAAAAAGAACTGCGCACGATCCTGCGCGACGGCGCCGAGGCCGGTGTCTTTCAGGTCGACGACACCGGGCTCACCGCCATGGCGCTGATCCAGATGATGACCGGCGTCATCGTCTGGTTCCGTCCGGGCGAACGGCTGTCGGTCGCTGAAGTCACGGCATCATATCTTTCGATGACAATGCGCCTGGTCGGCGCGACAATCAGCCATGGCACCGCGCGTCCTTTCGGGCGCCGCCGTGGCGCTCTGATTGAGGCATGATCCCCGCGAGGACCGGGGCGTGCGCAGGGAGGAACGGCATGTACACGAATACGCTCAGCTTCGGATTGGATCCCGACATCGAGGCGCTGCGCGATACCGTGCGGCGCTTCGCCCAAGACAGGATCGCGCCGATCGCGGCGGAGATCGACCGCTCCAACGAGTTTCCCACACATCTGTGGGCCGAACTCGGCGCGCTCGGTCTGCTCGGCATCACCGCCGATCCGGACTTCGGCGGCAGCGGCATGGGCTATCTCGCGCATGTCGTTGCGATGGAGGAGATTTCGCGCGCGTCCGCCTCGGTCG
This sequence comes from Mesorhizobium sp. CA14, assembly GCF_020165195.1. Lineage (GTDB taxonomy): Bacteria > Pseudomonadota > Alphaproteobacteria > Rhizobiales > Rhizobiaceae > Mesorhizobium. The sequence goes on from NZ_JAIUHR010000043.1 coordinate 10,809, forward strand.
GCCTCTCCTACGGCGCGCATTCGAACCTCTGCGTCAACCAGATCAATCGATGGGCAACGCCGGCGCAGAAGGAGAAGTATCTGCCTGCCCTTTGCTCGGGCGAGACGGTCGGCGCGCTGGCAATGTCGGAACCAGGCGCCGGCTCGGACGTGGTGTCGCTTCGCCTGCGCGCCGAAAAGCGCAACGACCGCTACGTGCTCAACGGCTCTAAAATGTGGATCACCAACGGCCCGGACGCCGGAACGATGGTGGTCTACGCAAAGACCGATCCGGATCGCCATGCGCGCGGCATCACCGCTTTCATCGTAGAGAAGACAATGGCCGGCTTTTCGGTCGCGCAGAAGCTGGACAAGCTCGGCATGCGCGGCTCCAGCACCGGCGAGCTCGTCTTCGAGGATGTCGAGGTGCCGTTCGAGAACGTGCTGCATGAGGAAGGGCGCGGCGTCGAGGTGCTGATGTCGGGGCTCGACTATGAACGCGCGGTGCTTTCCGGCGGGCCGATCGGGCTGATGGCGGCCTGCCTCGACGTCGCTGTGCCTTACGTGCATGAGCGCAAGCAGTTCGGCCAGCCGATCGGTACGTTCCAGCTGGTGCAGGGCAAGCTCGCCGACATGTACTCGACGATGAACGCCGCGCGGGCCTATGTTTATGCGGTGGCCGCCGCCTGTGACCGCGGCGAGACCTCGCGCAAGGACGCCGCCGGCTGCGTGCTGTTCGCCGCCGAGAAAGCGACGCAGATGGCGCTCGACGCCATCCAGCTGCTCGGCGGCAACGGCTACATCAACGACTACCCGACGGGGCGGCTGCTGCGCGACGCCAAGCTCTACGAGATCGGCGCAGGCACCAGCGAGATCCGCCGCTGGCTGATCGGCCGCGAGATCATGGCGGAGGGGGTTTAACGTGGCCATACTGCAAACCCAGATCTCCTCCTCCTCCGACACCTTCCGCGCCAATGCGGAGCGCATGCGCGCGCTGGTCGCCGACATCGCCGAGAAGGCGGCAAGCATCGAGCGTGGCGGCTCCGATGAAGCCCGCGAACGGCACGTCTCACGCGGCAAGCTTTTGCCGCGCGAGCGGCTGGCGCAGCTGCTCGACGCCGGTTCGCCCTTCCTCGAGGTCGGCCAGTTCGCGGCTTGGTCGATGTATGGCGAGGACATTCCGTCGGCCGGCATCATCACCGGCGTCGGCCGCGTTGAAGGCCGGGAAGTGATGGTCGTCGTCAACGACGCCACGGTGAAGGGCGGCACCTATTATCCGCTGACGGTGAAGAAGCATCTCAGGGCGCAGGAGATCGCGCTGCAGAACAATTTGCCCTGCATCTATCTGGTTGACAGCGGCGGCGCCAATCTGCCGAACCAGGACGAGGTCTTCCCCGACCGCGAGCATTTCGGCCGCATCTTCTACAACCAGGCCAACATGTCGGCGGCCGGCATCCCACAGATCGCCTGCGTCATGGGTTCCTGCACGGCGGGCGGCGCCTATGTGCCGGCGATGTCGGACGAGACGATCATGGTGCGCAACCAGGCGACCATTTTTCTCGGCGGCCCGCCGCTGGTGAAGGCCGCGACCGGCGAGGATGTCAGCGCCGAGGAGCTCGGCGGCGCCGATGTGCACACCAGGCTTTCCGGCGTCGCCGACCACTACGCCATGGACGACGAGCACGCCTTGGCCATTTGCCGGCGCATCGTCCGGAACCTGAATCGGAACAAGGCTCCAAGCCTGAATTTGCAGAAGCCGATTCAACCGCTTTACGATCCGGCCGAACTCTACGGCATCGTGCCGACGGATCTGCGCCAGCCCTATGACGTGCGCGAGGTGATTGCCCGGCTCGTCGACGGTTCGGAGTTCGACGAGTTCAAGCAAAACTACGGCACGACGTTGGTCACCGGCTTTGCCCATCTGCACGGCATGCCGGTCGGCATCATCGGCAACAACGGCGTGCTGTTTTCCGAAAGCGCGCTCAAGGGCGCTCATTTCATCGAGCTCTGCTGCCAGCGCGGCATTCCGCTGGTCTTCCTGCAGAACATCACCGGCTTCATGGTCGGGCGAAAATACGAGGCCGGCGGCATCGCCAAGGACGGCGCCAAGCTGGTGATGGCGGTCGCCACCGCAAAGGTGCCGAAGCTCACGGTGATCATCGGCGGCTCGTTCGGCGCCGGCAATTACGGCATGTGCGGCCGCGCCTATTCACCCCGCTTCCTGTGGATGTGGCCCAACGCGCGCATCTCGGTGATGGGCGGAGAGCAGGCGGCCACCGTGCTTGCCATAGTCAAGCGCGAAGGCATCGAGCGCAAGGGTGGTGAATGGAGCGCCGAGGAGGAGGCGAAGTTCAGGAAGCCGATCCTGATGAAATACGAGCATGAAGGCCACCCGCTTTATTCCTCAGCGCGGCTCTGGGACGACGGCATCATCGATCCGGCCAAGACCCGCGACGTGCTGGCGCTCAGCCTCTCGGCGGCGCTCAATGCCGGGATCGAGGAGACGAAATTCGGCGTGTTCAGGATGTGACGATGGGTGCTCTCAGCGACAGAATCCGCATCCACACCGGCGATATCACCAAGCTCGCGGTCGACGCCATCGTCAATGCCGCCAATTCCTCGCTGCTCGGCGGCGGCGGCGTGGATGGCGCCATCCATCGCGCGGCCGGGCCGGAGCTGGTCGCCGAATGCCGCACGCTTCACGGCTGCAAAACCGGCGACGCCAAGCTGACCAAAGGCTATCGCCTGCCGGCGCGTTACGTCATCCACACAGTCGGGCCAGTCTGGCAAGGCGGCGGCAAGGGCGAAGCCGAGCTGCTCGCCTCCTGTTACCGGCGCTCGCTCGAAATTGCGCGTGGCCAGGATTGCCGGACAGTGGCATTTCCGGCGATCTCGACCGGTATTTACCGCTTCCCGAAAGACGAAGCGACCAGGATCGCCGTCAGCACCATAGACGACTTCCTGCGGGAAAATGCGGTGCCGGACGTCGTTACTTTCTGCTGCTTCGACGAGCAGACGGCGGATTTATATCGGCGGACTATCGCTACCCTGGATCGGGATTGAAATTTCATGAGCGCGATCCTTCATTTCCTCACGAAAATGCGAGTTTGCGGATCGTGGCTGGCGACAGCACGGAACATTCGCTATTGCTCATCCTGCATTATCCAATGGGGATGGGGAAAAAATGGAACTGAAATACACTCGGAGCGCATTCGCCTCTATACTTCTCGCATTGCTTATGTTCTCGGCGTCGACCGCGGCCATCGCCGGTTCTCTGGCGGGCAACGAGGGCGACAAGCGTTTTCCGCCGCCCTTGGCGATGAACTCCAAGGATCAGTGCAGAATTGCCTACAATGCGTATGTCGCGGCGGGCGGCCATTCGGCCTACGCAACGACGTTCTACACACGCGTGAGGGACCTTTATGTCGTCTGCGGCAAGGCGCTCAACGCGCCGTCCCAGAAGGCTGCGGAGGACGTCGCCATGCGCAATTGCCAGGGCGGCCTGAAGAAATGGCGACTGAACACGGCGAGTGGCGGCTGCGCCATCGCGGCGTCGAAATAGGCACGTTCTCACCCGACGTAGAGCTTGGTAAGGGAGAGATCGACGCTACAGGAATGCTCGCTTGGATAGGTTGGCGGGACAGCAAGCGCCTCGCTTCCCGCGAAATTCGAACCCAACATGCGGAGGCTCCATGTTCGGCAAGATCCTGATCGCCAATCGCGGCGAGATCGCCTGCCGCGTCATCCGCTCCGCCCGCAGGCTCGGTGTCCGCACGGTCGCCGTCTATTCCGACGCGGATGCCCGCGCGCTCCATGTCGAGATGGCCGACGAGGCGGTGCATATCGGCCCCTCGCCCGTCGGCGAAAGCTATCTGCGCAGCGACAGGATCGTGGCCGCGGCGCTCGCCACCGGCGCCGAGGCCATCCATCCCGGCTACGGCTTCCTGTCGGAAAACCCCGATTTCGTCGACCAGGTGGCGGCGGCAGGCCTTGTCTTCATCGGTCCGTCCGCCGGCTCGATCCGCGCCATGGGATTGAAGGACGCCGCCAAGCGGCTGATGGAAAAGGCCGGCGTGCCGGTGGTGCCCGGCTATCACGGCGAAGCGCAGGAAATCGTGCTGCTTGCCTCCAAGGCGCGCGAAATCGGCTACCCCGTTCTGATCAAGGCGCGCGCCGGCGGCGGCGGCAAGGGCATGCGGCGCGTCGACCACCCCGACGATTTCTCCGAAGCGCTGTCAGGCGCACGGCGCGAAGCGAAAGCAGCGTTCGGCGACGACCGCGTGCTGGTGGAAAAATATGTCGACAAGCCGCGTCATATCGAGTGCCAAGTGTTCGGCGACAATTTCGGCAATGCGGTTCATCTTTTCGAACGCGACTGCTCGGCGCAGCGCCGCCACCAAAAGGTCATCGAGGAGGCGCCCGCCCCCGGCATGACGCCTGCGCTGCGCAAGGCGATGACGGAAGCGGCCGTGAAGGCCGCCAAGGCGATCAATTATTCGGGTGCCGGCACGATCGAGTTCATCGTCGATGCCTCTCAGGGGCTCAAGGCCGATCGCTTTTGGTTCATGGAGATGAACACACGGCTGCAGGTCGAGCACCCGGTCACCGAGATGGTCACCGGCGTCGACCTTGTCGAATGGCAGCTGCGCGTCGCGTCCGGCGAAGAGCTCCCCAAGGCGCAGGATGAAATCACCCTATCGGGCCACGCTTTCGAGGCGCGCCTCTATGCCGAGGACGCCGCCAAGGGCTTCCTGCCGGCGACCGGGACCCTGCATCATCTCAAATTCCCCGACGCGGCGCCGGAAAACGCCGCGATGCGCATCGAGACCGGCGTGCGTGCCGGCGATGCGATCTCGCCTTTCTACGATCCGATGATCGCCAAGCTGGTCGTGCATGCCAACAACAGGGCCTCGGCGCTCAATGCCCTGCGCGAGATGCTGGCGCGGACCGAAGTGGCCGGCTCGACCGTCAACACCGCCTTCCTGGCGGCGCTGGCCGCCGATGCCGATTTCGCGGCCGGCGATGTCGATACCGGGCTGATCGGCCGGAACCAGGAGGCGCTCACCGCCATCCCCGCGCCGAGCGACGAGACGATCGCCGCCGCGGCGCTTGCCGCGACGGATGCCGGCGTGACCGGTCCCGCCGCCGATCCATGGTCCACGCTTTCGGGCTATGCGCATTTCCACACGCTCGCGCGCCGCATCCGCCTGCGCCACGGCGAGGAGAACATCCTGGCCAGGGTTTCGGCACGGCCGGACGGCCGCTTCCAGGTGGCGCTGGAGGCGCCGCACGACGCGGTGAATACGCATGATCTGAGGACCATGCCGCATGCCGCCCGCTGGCCCGGCCACGTCACCATCTTCGAAGGCGCAATCGGCTATACGTTCACGGTTCCGGATCCGCTGGCCAAGGCCGATGAGGCGGGAGCCGCCGCAGGCAGCCTGCGCGCGCCGATGCCCGGGCTAGTCAAGCTGGTGCGGGCTGCGGCAGGCGATGCCGTGATCAAGGGCCAGCCGCTCTTGATCCTCGAAGCGATGAAGATGGAGCACATGATCGTCGCGCCGCATGACGGCGTGATCGCCGAGATCGCGGCCGAGGGCGCGCAAGTCAGCGACGGCACGGTGCTGGTGCGTTTCGAGGACGTGCAGGGCTGAGATGCCAGGTCACCTTGGGGCCAAACCGGCTGGGGTGGCGGCACAGCGCCAGCTTCGCTTGACGAGCAAAGCCAAACGAAAATGGCCGGGGACGAGCCCGGCCATTTCCTCGATTGCAGAACCGACTTACGGCTTGATCGGCGCGTATTTGCCGTCGTGCCACTGGTTGATGTCGTAGCTGGCGTTCTTCAGGTCGCCCTTTTCATCAAAGATGACGTCGCCGACCACGGTGCTGATCGGCTTGCCGTCCTTGAGCGCCTCGGCGACCTTGGCAGGATCGTCGGTGCCGGCGCGCTTGACGCCTTCGGCAATGGCCTGGATCACAGCATAAGAGAACAGCGTGAAGCCTTCGGGCGTGAAGCCGCCGGCCTTGATCTTGGCGACCGCCTCCTTCGCTTCGGGCTTGGCCTGCGGGTCCGACGGAAACACGAACAGGGTGCCTTCACCGGCCGGGCCGGCGACCTGCCAGAATTCCGGCGAAGCGATTGAGTCCGGCATGATCAGCTGGAACTTGACATTCTGCTCGGCCGCCTGCCTCAGGATGAGGCCCGCCTCGGGGTGGTAGCCGCCGAAATAGACGACATCGGCCTTGAGCCCCTTCAGCTTGGTGACGAGGGCCGAATAATCCTTCTCGCCGGCATTGATGCCTTCATAATCGACCTCCTTGAGTCCGCCGGCATTCATCGTGGCCTTCACGGCGTCGGCAACGCCTTGGCCGTAGGCGCTCTTGTCGTGCAGGATAACGACGTTCTTGCCGGCATATTTCTTGGCGATCCACGGACCGATGAAGGCGCCCTGCGCGTCGTCACGCGTGTAAAGGCGCATGATGGTCGGCCAGCCGGCCTTGGCGGCGGCGTCGGTCAGCACCGGGTTGGACGAGGCGGGGCTCATCATCAGCGTGCCGGCTTCGGCATAGACCGCCGAAGCCGGAATGCTCGAGCCCGAGCAGGCATGGCCGTCAACGAACTTGACGCCGTTGGCAACGATGCGGTTGGCCACCGAAACCGCCTGCTTCGGATCGCACTGGTCGTCCTCGATGTCGAGCTTGATCTTCGAGCCGTTGACGCCGCCGGCGGCATTGATGGCGTCGGCCGCAGCCTGCGCACCCTGCTTGAACTGGTCACCGATGGTGGCGAGCTGACCGGTCATCGGGCCGACCACCGAAATGGTGATGTCGTCGGCGAAGGCAACCGGGGCGCTCATCATCAGGCCAAATACGGCCGCGCTCAAAATACCCAATTTTTTCATGATATAAGAACTCCTCCACTTGAGCGCGGCGGCATGACCGCGCTTCTTCCACAGAGCCCGGACAATTTCACCCTTCGCGGAAACTGTCGAGAGGACAATTCGGAAGGTTTTGGTTCATTTCGGCCGGGATTGCTTGGGCCACGCGCATGATTACCATGCGTAATGCAAAAAGCCGTGCCGGCCTTGTTTCGGTCGGTCACGGCTTTTGCAGTCGAGCTCCCCAGACGCCCCGCGCCTGAAACCCGCTCGCTTCCCTGTTTTGTCGCACGGCTTGAGGTTCGTTGACCTGCCGCGTTCTTGATCTTGTCATCCGGCCGTCTTATCGCGGCCTTGTCCTCCCGAATTTTCAGGCGCTGCGCGCAGGATCAGTGCATCGTCATCCATTCGCGGGCTTCGCGCAGCGCGGTGGCGATCTCGGCCTTCGACATGGTGACCGACAGTTCCGAACGCAGCTCGGCGGCGCGGACAGAACCCTTGATCGCGGCGATATTGAACCATTTGTGGGCGGCAACGACGTCGGTCTCGCAATCGCGGCCGGTCGCATACATCATGCCCAGTTCGAAAAGAATGTCGGCCTGGGCGGTTGCCCCCATGGCGCCGAAGCCGTCTTCAAGCATTTCAAAACGTGCCATTTCAATCCCCTGTCTGGCTCCCGAGAGCTGCCTCCTTTTCCCCCGGTGTCCCTCGGGGCGGGCCGCTCTTTCGATGCTTTCGAGGATGACGGCTGGCCTTGAATCCGTCGTTAAATGACTTGCTTAATTTGAGGAAAACAAAGCTAAAACAAGAGGTAAACGCGAAAAACTGTTAAGCATGGGAATCCAGCGTTTCCGCCATTTTGCATCAAATTCGATGAAAATTGCCGCAGGCGGAATCAAGACTTCGCTAACCACGGAAACCGAAGCGTTTTTCCGGCCGCGTTTATTTCCAGCCATCGGCGCGGCGAAAATCCTTGCAACCTTACCTGGCGGCACCGCTTTTGTTTTGGCGGGAGCTGGATTAGCTTCCGTTAGCGTAAGGGGCAGATGGGCGGATCGAAGTCACCGCAATCCATTGGGAGGACAAGATGTTTCGAAAGATGAGCCTGGCCCTGGCGGCCACCTTGATCATGGCGGGCGCCGCGTGGGCCGACCCGATCGAAGGCAGTTGGAAGACACAGTCCGGCGAGACGGCGACGATCGGCGGCGGCGGCTCTTTCTCCATCACGCTCAAGACCGGCAAATATGCGGGCAAGACGATCGGCTCGCTGAAGGCGACCGGCGAAAACAAATACGCCGGCAACATCACCGACCCGGCGAACGACAAGACCTACTCCGGCAAGGCGACCCTTACAGGCACAACGCTCAAGATGAGCGGCTGCGTGCTCGGCGGCCTGATCTGCAAGAGCCAGACCTGGCACAAGCTCTGATCGCAAACTCCAGATGATCCGAACGGGGCCCGAACGGCCCCGTTTTCTTTTGGCGCGGCAACGCGCCGTCGGACCGAGGGCGCGTCACCGGCGCCCGTTCAAACGCTCGTCAATCAAATTGAACCGCAGATGAATACCGGTCTCAGAACCGGTTCAGAGGCCGTCAGCCATTTTCTCCCGCATTGAAGGAGAGAGAAATGCTTGCCCGTCGCTTCACCATCGTCTGCCTCCTGATGAGCCTGTTCGGCATGCTCTTCGCCATTCTGGTGGCGGAAGCCGGTCATTCAGCCCGCTCGTGGGAACGGCCGGCGCCTGCGTTGTCGGCGTCGTGAACCAATTCAAGCGCTGAAGCGACCAAGCTGAAAATCAAGTTGAAACGTGGACACCACCAAATGAACCGCATCGCCGCCATCGCAACCAATGCCCTTCGGCTGCTGCCGCGGGCGACGATCATCCTTATCCTGCTGGCCGCCCCGGTGCTGGCGGTGCCGATGATGCGGGCCGACACGAGCCACACGATCGAAGCGCCGGCGCACAAGAACACCACCGTGGGCTTTGTGCTGCTGATCAGCCTGCAGCGCGGGTAACGCCATCGAAGAAAAACGACGCTTGCGGCCGCTTGACGCTCACCTCCCCCTCCCAACCGCTCTTCCAAATCTCTATATTGAGCCATGGAAAAGCGAATCTACCCCCAAGCCATCGAATCTGTCGTCATGCCGGAGCCTTTCGGCAAGCAGGACTTCCATGACGCCAGGAAGGCGGTCGCGGCGCTGCAGGCGCTCTACGACCGCAACACCAAATTCCTGCGCGACTCCTTCGCGGCGCTTGCCGCGGGCGGCGACGAGAGCAAGCGCTACCGGGCCTTCTATCCGCAGATCGGCGTCACCACGACGTCGTTCAGCCAGGTCGACTCGCGCCAGGCCTATGGCCATATGCCGACGCCCGGCCATTTCGCCACCACCATCACCCAACCGCAACTGTTCGAGAACTATCTCATCGAGCAATTGAGGCTGATCATGCGCAATCACGGCGTGACGGTGACTGTGTCGGAATCGACCACGCCGATCCCGCTGCATTTCGCCTTCCTGGAAGGCACCTATGTCGACGGCGCGGCCGCCGAGCGCATCAAGCGGCCGATCCGCGACCTGTTCGACGTGCCGGATCTCGACGGAACCGACGACCAGATCGCCAACGGCACCTTCGAGGTGGCGTTCGGCGAGCCAAGGCCCTTGGCGCCGTTCACCGCACAGCGCATCGACTATTCTCTGCACCGCATGACGCATTACACGGCGACCAGCCCGCAGCATTTCCAGAACTTCGTGCTGTTCACCAACTACCAGTTCTACATCGACGAATTCGTCGCGCGCGCCCGCGAATTGATGGCCGATGGCGACAGCGGCTATGTCGAGTTCGTCGAGCCCGGGAACGTCGTTACCAGGAACGGAGCGACGGTTTCTGAAGGCACGCTGCCGCAGCGCCTGCCGCAGATGCCGGCCTATCACCTGAAGAAGCCCGGCCATGGCGGCATCACCATGGTCAATATCGGCGTCGGCCCGTCCAACGCCAAGACGATCACCGACCATATCGCGGTGCTTCGGCCGCATGCCTGGGTGATGCTCGGCCATTGTGCAGGCCTGCGCAACACGCAAGCGCTGGGCGACTATGTGCTGGCACATGCCTATGTGCGCGAGGACCATGTGCTGGACGACGACCTGCCGGTCTGGGTGCCGATTCCGCCGCTGGCCGAGATCCAGGTGGCGCTGCAGGAGGCGGTCGCCGAAGTCACCGGCCTATCCGGCTACGATCTCAAGCGCATCATGCGCACCGGCACCGTCGCCACCATCGACAACCGCAACTGGGAGCTGCGCGACCAGCGTGGACCGGTGCAGCGCCTGTCTCAGTCGCGCGCCATTGCGCTCGACATGGAATCGGCCACCATCGCCGCCAACGGCTTCCGCTTCCGCGTGCCTTACGGGACGCTGCTATGCGTCTCCGACAAGCCGCTGCATGGCGAGTTGAAGCTGCCCGGCATGGCGACCGAGTTCTACAAGCGCCAGGTGGCGCAGCATCTTACCATCGGCATCAGGGCGATGGAGAAGCTCGCCGAGATGCCGATGGAGCGGCTGCATTCGCGCAAGCTCAGAAGTTTTTCGGAAACGGCGTTCCAGTAAGCGCGTGCCGGCCAGCCAACGGCGAGGCAATCCGTCGTCTTGCTTGGGCCGCAATTTGGCCGATAAGCGGTCCGGATGAAAAGCTGGGGCAGTCGGAGCAGATGACTAAGGGCGGTGCGCGCTTGAGCATGATGGCTCAGCTGATAGTCCTGGCGATGATGGCATGCTCGGCTGCGCTCTTGGCCGGATTCTTCGGCGCGCTGCATCCGGCCTTCGATTCCTTCTCGCATTTCCGCATGCATCTGAGCGTGCTGACGGCCTTGGTTGCGCTGTTGCTGCTTGCCGGCCCCTACCGGCTGCAGGCGGTCGCGGCGCTGGTCTTCGCCATTATCTGCTTCGCCACGACGACGAGCGCGCTGCCCAGATTGTCGACGCAGCAGGCGGTCGCAAAGCCGGCCGACCGCATCACCTACAGCCTGCTGCAGATGAACCTGCGCTTCAACAATCCGACGCCGAAGAAGGTGCTGTCGCTGATCGGCCGGACCAATCCGGACGTCATCACGCTCGACGAAGTATCCGGCATGTGGGCGAAGGAGCTCGGCTATATTGCCGGCGCCTACCCCTACCGCATCCTGTGCGACTATCCGAACGGCATATTCGGCGTCGCGCTGCTCTCGCGCCGTCCCTTCGCCGCCGGCACCGCGCCGCGTTGCGAGCCGCGCGGCGCGATGGCCATCGCCACGATCGATTTCAACGGCGTTCCGGTCGACGTCGCAGCGATCCATCTCAGCTGGCCATGGCCGAAGGAGCAGTACTGGCAGATCGGGGAACTGGCGGAACCGCTGGCCGGGCTCGGCGAGACCGCGATCATGGCCGGCGATTGCAATGCCGTGCCGTGGAGCGCGGCGGTGCGGCGGGTGGCGCGGCTCAGCGGCATGACGCTGATGCCGTCGGCCGGTCCGACCTGGATCCACCGGACGCTGCCCGACGTCCTGCGCCGCTATGCGGGCCTGCCGATCGACCAGGTGTTCAGCAAAGGCGGGGTGACGATCCTGTCGTCGGCCCGGCTGGAGGATACCGGCTCCGACCATCTGCCGGTGCTGGTCGAATTCACGCTGCCGACCGACAGCAACGCGCCCGAGGACGAGCACAAATCGGCGCTGGCGGCGAACGAGGCGCCGGACAAGCCGCGTAGCTGACGTCTGCTTGGTAGGCGAACGGGCTGGGGTTTTCAGTTCTTCCCCATCAATGCATTGACCAGTTTTTCGACATGGCCGCCGTCGCGGTGCTCGCGCGCGTCGAAGGCATTCTGCCTGGCCTCGTAGTCGGCATAGATTGTGTCGATGCGCCGCCGGGCGTCCCAGCGAAGACCGGTGCAAAACCAGTTATCCGGCCGCTCGAGCCCGGCAAGCGCCGTCTCGGTCGCCCGCATCATCTGCTTGGCGATGCGGCCGTGGGTGTGCTCATGTTGACGCACGCCGGCCATGAAACGGTCCCAGCGCCTGCCCAGGACCGGGCCTGACGGCGACGTGCGGCGCGGAAAGGTGTAGGTGAGGTCGATCGCGCCGGTGGCCTGACGCAACCGGCAGATGCCATTGTCCCGTTTCACGTCGAGGTCCCAATGCACGGTATAGCCGGTCTCGGCGATGGCGCGCGTGGCATGGCCGTGCCGCGGCCCGAGGCCATCCATCGCCTCGATCAGTTCAGCGCCGGTCCTGCCGGCGACATTGTAGGTGCGCACATGCACGGTCAGCTTGGTGCCGGCGGAGGCAGTCCCGCAAGAAAGCATGCCGGCAGCAGCTAAAATCGCCAGGCTGATGCGCCGCATGTCCGCCTCCTTGTTTGGAGGCGAAGCAGACCACACTCGGCGCCCGGCTTCAACGGTCTCTGCCGATAAGGCGCGGCTCACATGCCTCGTAAACCGACCTTCGCCGGCATTGTTGGAGCGGCCGAGCGGCCCTGCCGGAGCGGCTCACAGGCCCTGGTAGACCGGCCCCTCACCGCCTTGTGGCGGCACCCAGTTGATGTTCTGGTTCGGATCCTTGATGTCGCAAGTCTTGCAGTGGACGCAGTTCTGCGCGTTGATGACGAAGCGCACGTCCTTGGCCGACGGATCGGCGGCGGCGTTGCCGTCCTTGTCCACCCATTCATAAACGCCCGCCGGGCAGTAGCGGGTCGAGGGACCGGCAAAGACATCGTGCTCGGAACGCTGCTGCAGCGCCATGTCGCCGACGATCAGGTGCACCGGCTCGTTTTCCTCATGGTTGGTGTTCGACAGGAACACCGAGGAGAGCCGGTCGAAGGTCAAGACGCCATCCGGCTTCGGATAGGCGATCTTCTGATGCTGGGCGGCTGGCTCGAGCGTCGCATAATCGGCCTTGCCGTGCTTCAGCGTACCGAAAGGCGAGAAGCCGAACAGCGTGTTCAGCCACATGTCGAGACCGCCGATGCCGACGCCGACGATGGTGCCGAAGCGCGACCAGAGCGGCTTGACGTTGCGGACCTTCTTCAGATCCTTGCCGATGTCGCTGCCGCGCCAGGCTTCTTCGTAGGACGCAAGCTCGTCATTGGCGCGGCCGCCGGCGATCGCCCCGGCCACATGCTCGGCCGCCAGCATGCCGGAGAGCACCGCGTTGTGCGAGCCCTTGATGCGCGGCACGTTGACGAAGCCGGCCGCGCAACCCATCAGCACGCCGCCGGGGAAGGACAGTTTCGGCACCGACTGCCAGCCGCCCTCGGTGATGGCGCGCGCGCCGTAGCCGATGCGCTTGGCGCCCTCGAAGGTGCCGGCGATCGCCGGATGGGTCTTGAAGCGCTGGAACTCCTCGAAGGGCGACAGATAGGGGTTCTTGTAGTTCAGGTGGACGACGAAGCCGACCGCCACCTGGTTGTCCTCAAGATGGTAGAGGAAAGAGCCGCCGCCGGTCTTCATGTCGAGCGGCCAGCCGAAGGAATGCTGCACCAGACCCGGCTTGTGGTTCTCGGGCTTGACCTGCCAGAGCTCCTTGAGGCCGATGCCATATTTGCCGGGTTCGCGGCCTTCGGAAAGTTTGTATTTGGCGATGAGCTGCTTGGCCAACGAGCCGCGCGCGCCTTCGCCGATCAGCACATATTTGCCCATCAGCGCCATGCCCGGCGCGTAAGCCGGGCCATGCGTGCCGTCCTTCTCGACGCCCATGTCGCCGGTGATGACGCCGGTGACAGCGCCGGCCTCGTTGTAGACGAGGCTTGCCGCGGCGAAGCCCGGATAGATCTCGACGCCCAGCGCCTCGGCCTTGATCGCCAGCCAGCGGCACACATTGCCCAGGGAGACGATGTAATTGCCGTGGTTGTTCATCAGCGGCGGCATCAGGAAGTTGGGCAGGCGGAACGAGCCGGCCGGGCCAAGCACCAGGAAATGATCCGCCGTGACAGGCGTCTTGAACGGATGATCGCTCTCCTCGCGCCAGCCGGGCAGCAGCCGGTCGATGCCGATCGGATCGACGACAGCGCCGGAGAGGATATGAGCGCCGACCTCGCCGCCCTTCTCCAGGACGACCACGGAGAGGTCCGGGTTGAGCTGCTTCAGACGGATCGCGGCGGCAAGGCCGGCGGGACCGGCGCCGACGATCACCACGTCGAATTCCATGCTTTCGCGTTCGATATCGCTCATCGACCCCTCTATAGCTTGCCGCATTCTCGCATTGTGCTGGCTCATGCGCTGCATAGCGCATCAATTCGCGACGCGAAACCGGCGCTGACATGACAACGCCGATTTCGACAAAAAGTCGCGGTTTTCCCTACGAAAAGGCAGCAGCGGAGACCATGGCCAAGCATAGGCCAGCGCCACTTGGTTGACAGGCCAGGCGGCGACGGCATGTTTTTAATTGTTCGACGGCTTGGTTATCGGCAATACTTCGCGTCATGCGCAGTCCAGAGCCAGCCGGCTTTCCATCGAAGCGCTTACTCTTCACGCCAGGTGCGGCCTGGCGCGCGGTTCTTCCGCTTCTCTTTTTGACCCTGCCGGCGGAGGCCGATCCGGTGAAGGTCTGGGCGACCGGCGCCTATTCCTTCTCCGATGAGTTGGGCGGCTTCCGCATCACCAGCGCTTCCGGCATCGGCACCAAGGAAGACCCGCTGATCATCAAGGAGGAGCTCAACACGGCGACGCCGGTGACGCTGACCATCCGCGCGACCAAGCCGATCGAGCCCTTCGGCAAGGCCGGCCAGGTCGCCAACGGCGTGATGTATATGCGCATCGACGTGCTCAACAACAGCGCGCTGCCCTGGGTGGAGTTCCAGTTCGAGCTGCAGGAGATCCTCGACCAGCCGAGCGTGTTCGGCGACGGCCTGTCCTTCGACCAGCGCAACAAGACGCCCGACAACATCTGGTCGAGCAACTTCGCCGATTTCGACCGCCGGTTCGAACCCTATGACCAGCTGCTGTTCAAGAACGGCAAGGTCGACCCGCTGAAGACGGCGACCTTCGATTTCCTGGTCACCGACTACACGCCGCGCTGGACGTTTTATATCGTGCAGGACCCGCGCATACCAACTGGGTGAAGTACGCCGGTATTCAAGTCGGAGTTGACAACTTGCAAATCGACGCCGCGCGGACAATGGTGACGCCATGACTGCCGCCTCCCCCAACACAAAAGCCGAGATCGCCGAACTGCTCGCCTTCTATGCCAGCGCCGGCGTCGACGACGCACTTGAAGACGCGCCGATCAACCGGTTTGCGGAAGCGGCGGCGAAGTCGGCCGAACGCAGGCCTGCCGAGCGGACGCCAGCCGCGCCGCGCCGCGAAGCCACGCCCGAAAGCCGAACGGCACCCGAGCATGCCCCGGCACGAGCTGAGAACCCGCCAGCGCCCCTATCTGGCCTCGACGCCGCCAATATTCCGGATGCACCCGCCCGGGTGCCGGCGGCCGCGGCCGTTCCCGACGAGGCACAAGCGGCTGCGGCGCGGCAGCTTGCCGCCCGCGCCACAACACTCGACGAGCTGCGCCAGCACATGGCTGCCTTCGACGGCTGCAATCTCAAATTCACGGCCAAGAACCTGGTCTTCGCCGACGGCAATCCGAACGCCGACCTGATGCTGGTCGGCGAAGCGCCGGGCCGCGACGAGGATCTCGAGGGGTTGCCTTTCGTAGGTCGCTCCGGCCGGCTTCTCGACCGTATGCTCGCCGCGATCGGCCTCGACCGCAACTCGGCCTATATCGCCAACGTCATTCCGTGGCGGCCTCCGGGCAACCGCACGCCGACGCCGCACGAGACGGAAATCTGCCGGCCCTTCATCGAAAGGCAGATCGAGCTGGTCAATCCCAAGGTGCTGATCAATCTCGGCGGCCCATCGGCCAAGACGCTGCTCAACACGAGCGAGGGCATCCTGCGCCTGCGCGGCAACTGGCGGGTGCACACGACCGCATCGGGCATTGCCATTCCGGCGATGCCGACGCTGCACCCGGCCTATCTGCTCAGGACGCCGGCGCACAAGAAGCTGGCGTGGCGGGATTTTCTCGAGGTGAAGGCGAAGTTGAGGGGGCTGGCGTGAGCGCCCTTCCCTTCTCCCCTTGTGGGAGAAGGTGCCCGAAGGGCGGATGAGGGGTGGTCCAGGGAATGCCAGCGTCTCACTCCGCTGGAACACCCCTCATCCGTCGCCTTCGGCGACACCTTCTCCCACAAGGGGAGAAGGGGGAGCTATAACCTCAAAGGTAATTGAACTGCGCCCCTCGCCGCCCTACTCCTCTCCCATGACCACATCCGAACCTTCCGCCGGCAGCCTGATCCGCGAGTGGCGCACGCGGCGGCGTATGAGCCAGCTCGACCTCGCCATGGAGGCCGATATCTCGCAGCGGCATCTCTCCTTCGTCGAAAGCGGCCGAGCCCAGCCGTCGCGCGACATGGTTCTGCATCTGGCCGAGCAGCTGTCGATCCCGCTGCGACAGCGCAACCAGCTCCTACTCGCGGCGGGCTTCGCGCCGAGCTTCAGCGAGAAATCGCTTAGCGACGCAACGCTGGCGCCAGCGATGGCTGCCGTCGAGACAGTGCTGAAGGGTCACGAGCCCTTTCCGGCGCTGGCAGTCGACCGGCATTGGAACCTCGTTTCCGCAAATACCGCTATCGCCCCGTTCCTTGCCGATATTTCCGAGCCGTCCCTGCTTACGCCGCCGGTCAATGTGCTGAGGCTCAGCCTTCATCCGGGCGGCGTGGCGCCGCGCATCGTCAACCTGGCGGAATGGCGCGCGCATCTGCTGGAGCGGCTCAAGCACCAGAACGACGCCACCGGCGACCCGGTGCTGATCGAGCTGGAGCGCGAATTGCGCACCTATCCGTCCGGGCTGAAAAGCGGCCGCCCGGCGCCGGTCGAACCGAGCGGCATCGTCCATCCGCTCAAGCTCGCGCATGGCGATGCGGTGCTCTCCTTCATCAGCACGATCACCGTGTTCGGCACGCCGCTCGACGTCACCCTATCGGAGTTGGCGATCGAATCTTTTTTCCCGGCCGATGAGCAGACGCGAGCAGTGCTGGTGCGGTTGGCGAAAGAGCGGAGCTCTCAATAGCTCAAAATTAGAAAGGCCGAGGGACAGCACCCCCTCTGTCCTGCCGGACATCTCCCCCGCAAGGGGGGAGATTGGCAGCTCCCGCGCCTCGCACATCCTACACCGTTGGTGGTTGACGAAAGCGGCCGCGAGAGGGGGGGGTGACGGAACTCGGCGCATGAGATTCACGGAACGGACCTACCCCTGCGGCGGCGCGGCCGTCCTGGTGCGCGTGCGCTCCAGGCCGAGCTGCCGCTCGCGCCAGATGATGAAGATGCCGGCGGCGACCACGATCGCGCCGCCGACAAGCGTGTTGAGCGAGGTCACGTCGCCGAAGACGAAATAGCCGACGACGACGCCGAGGATCATCGAGGTGTATTCGAACGGCGCCACGACCGAAGCTTCGGCATGGCGGTAGGCCGCCGTCATCAGGATCTGGCCAAGCCCGCCGCAGAAGCCCGCGACGACGAGGAGAGCGGCCTGCATCGGCGTCAACGCCTGCCAGCCGAAGGGCAGCGTGAAGAGCGACAGCACACTCGCTGTGGACGAGAACCACAGTACGATGGTCGCCGTCTTCTCCGTCTGCACGAGATTGCGCACCAGAAGCATGGCGACCGCCGAGATCGCGGCGGCGATCAGCGCGGCCATGACGCCCAGCACCTCCTGGTCGTCGAGGCCCGCTCCGGAATTGAGCAGCGTCAGTTCCGGCCAGGAGATGACCAATACGCCGGCCAGACCGACCGCGACCGCGCTCCAGCGGTAGACGCGGATCGTCTCGCCGAGGAAGACCGAGGAGAACACCACGACCAGCAGCGGCTGGGCGTAATTCAGCGTGATCGCTTCCGGCAGCGGCAGCCTGGTCAGCGCGAAGAAGCCAAGCCCCATGGCGCCGACGCCGACGACGCCGCGCGCGATATGGTTAAACGGCCGCCTGGTCGTGAACGCGGTGGCGAGTTCGCCCTTGAAGGCCAGGAAGGCGATGATCGGGAAGATGGCGAAGAAGGAGCGGAAGAAGACGATCTGTCCGGCCGGCACGTCGCCGGCCGTCTTGATGCAGGTCTGCATGCCGACGAAAACCGCCACCGAGACGATCTTCAGCGTGATGCCGCGCAGCGTGTTGTGGCCGACGGCATGATCGACGCTCATCTTGCCTCGTAGGGATGGTCGGGAAACGAAGCCGCGAAATAGGCCAAGAGCAATTCCAGGAAAAGTGTGTAACGGTTTTCCGTCCGGAATTGCGAAACACAACCTATGCCGCAGTTTTGTCGAATGGCCGTTTTCGTGTAAAGAGCGCGCACCCTCAAAATTCTTGGACCAGCCAGGCCGGCTGGCCGCCTCGACAGGAAAAGCCCAAGGAATGCGCACCGATACCGGCCATGTCTTCAAGCTCGAAGACTATCGCCCCTGCGACTATCTCATCCCGAGGACCGGCCTCGACTTCCGCCTGTCGCCGGACGCGACCCATGTGACCGCGCTGCTCACCATCGAGCGGCGCGAGGGCATTGCCGCCTCGGCGCCGCTGGTGCTCGACGGCGACGGGCTGACGCTGCTCGGCGTCGCCATCGATGGTCACGCGCTCGCGGCCGGCGACTATGAGGCGACGCCGGACCGGCTGACGATCCTGAAGCCGCCGGCAGCGCAGCGTTTCGAGCTGCGCCTGGAGACGGAGATCGCGCCTTCGCGCAACGAGGCGCTGATGGGCCTCTATCGCTCCAGCAACGTTTACTGCACGCAATGCGAAGCCGAGGGTTTTCGCCGCATCACCTATTTCCTCGACCGTCCCGACATCCTGTCGGTCTACACCGTGCGCATCGAGGCCCCGCACAACGAGGCGCCGCTCTTGCTTTCCAACGGCAATCCCGTCGAACGCGGCGCGCTCGCCGACGGCCGGCACTACGCGGTCTGGCACGACCCCTTCCCCAAACCCTCCTATCTTTTCGCGCTGGTGGCGGGCGCGCTCGGCAAGGTGGCGGGCAGCTTCACCACAATGTCCGGCCGGGAGGTCGAGCTCGGCATCTATGTCGAACCCGGCAAGGAGCGGCTTGCCGGATATGCGATGGACGCGCTGAAACGCTCCATGAAATGGGACGAGGAAGCCTTCGGCCGCGAATACGATCTCGACGTCTTTAACATCGTCGCCGTGTCCGATTTCAACATGGGCGCGATGGAGAACAAGGGCCTCAACGTCTTCAATGACAAATATGTACTGGCCGACGAGGAGACCGCGACGGATGCCGACTTCGCCAATATCGAGGCGATCATCGCGCATGAATATTTCCACAACTGGACTGGCAACAGAATCACTTGCCGCGACTGGTTCCAGCTCTGCCTGAAGGAAGGGCTGACGGTTTACCGCGACCACGAATTCTCCGCCGACCAGCGTTCGCGGGCGGTGAGGCGCATCGCCGAGGTGCGCACGCTGCGCGCGCACCAGTTCCCGGAAGACCAGGGGCCGCTGGCGCATCCGGTCAGGCCGCGCCGCTACCGCGAGATCAACAATTTCTACACGGCGACCGTCTACGAGAAGGGCTCGGAAGTGGTGCGCATGATCTGCACCATCCTCGGCGCGGAGACCTTCCGTGCCGGCATGGACCTCTATTTCGAGCGGCATGACGGCCAGGCCGCGACCATCGAGGATTTCCTCACGGTGTTCGAGGACGTCTCGGGCCGTGACCTCGCGCAATTCGCGCTTTGGTATCACCAGGCCGGCACGCCGAACCTGACTGTGAGCTCCACGCACAATGCTGCGGCCAAGGAGTTCACCCTGGAGATCGAACAGTCAGTGCCGCCAACGCCGTCGGAAAGCCGCAAGCGGCTGATGCATATTCCTTTAGCCTTCGGCCTGGTCGGCGCCAACGGCAAGCCTGTCACCTGGACGGCCGTGGAGGGCGCAACTGTGGACGACGGCGTCATCCATATCCGCAAGCGCCGGCACACGGTGCGGTTTTCGGGTGTCTCGGAACGGCCTTCGGTGTCGCTCAACCGCGGCTTCTCGGCGCCGGTCACGCTTTCGGTGCAGCAGAAGGCTGACGACCAGTTCTTCCTCGCGGCGCATGACAGCGATGCCTTCTCGCGCTGGCAGGCGTTCAACACGCTTTTGACCGACGCGCTGATCGCCGCCTTCCGCCAGATCCTCGGCGGCAAGCAGCCGGCCTTCGCGGCAAAGCTGGCCGCGCTGGCCGGCAGGATTGCCGGCGACGAGACGCTTGAGCCGGCCTACCGGGCCTTGGCGCTGGCGCTGCCCGCTGAAGCCGACATTGCCCGCGACATCGGCAAGGGCATCGACCCCGACGCCATCTTTGCCGCGCGCGAAGCGCTGGCGCGGACGATCGGCGAGGTTAATCGCGAGGCATTCGCGGCGCTCTATGACAGGCTTGCCGACAAGGGCCCGTTCAGCCCCGATGCTGCGAGCGCGGGACGGCGCGCGCTGCGCAACACTTTGCTCGACTACCTCTCGCTGCAGCCGGGTGGCGCGGGCCTCGCCGCGCGGCACTTCACCGCCGCCACCAACATGACCGATCGCGCCGCGGCGCTGGCCGTGCTGGCGCATCGCCACCCACGCACGGCTGAGGCCGAAGAGGCGCTGGCCGCCTTCGAGGCCCGCTATCGCGGCGACGCGCTGGTGCTGGACAAATGGTTCCAGATCCAGGCCGGCGTGCCTGGCGCGAAGGCGGTCGAGAAGGTGCGCGAGCTGATGCGGCATCCGGCTTTCTCGATCGCCAACCCCAACCGGGTACGTTCGCTGATCGGCACCTTCTCCAGCGCCAATCAGACCGGTTTCCACCGCGCCGACGGCGAAGGCTACCGCCTCTTCGCCGAGACTGTGCTGGAGGTGGAGAAGCGCAACCCGCAAGTGGCGGCGCGGCTGGCGACGGCGCTCAGGTCCTGGCGCTCGCTGGAGCCTAGACGGCAGGCCAAGGCGAGGCAGACGTTGCTCGACATGGCGAAGGTTGAGAACCTGTCGGCTGATCTGCGGGATATTGTGGAGCGAACGCTGGCTTAGCGCCCTCTCCTTCTCCCCTTGCGGGCCTGTTGCGCAGTTAGCGAGGACAGGCTCGCGGAGCGATTTGGTCGCGAGGTCTCGCTC
>NZ_JAIUHR010000044.1 GCF_020165195.1 Mesorhizobium sp. CA14
GACGGATCGGCTCCTCGTCCTTGGATTTAAGCGTAAGCTCTGAAATCGTCATGTGTCGAAGCCTTCAAAGGCTCCAAGCATCGCGGCTTAACGCAACCCGCGAAAGGTGCGGTCGGAACAGCGCTTACGCAGCATTTCGGGGTCAAGGAATTCGGCTTAGGCAGGGCCTTAAAGCAGAAGATCGCTAAATTTTTGTCGAACTGAGGCGTTAGCCAGTTCCTTGGGAACAGGACCTCGGGAGCCGCTCCAGCGATCTCAGCGGCAGTTTAACGAAGCGCCATAATCGCTGTCGCGGCATGGCAAGTGGTCTGGTCAGCGCAGCGGCGGAATCCTTCGTCCGCAAGCCAGGTACGTCCCCGAAAGCAAAAAAACCATTAGCGTCGAGTCAAGAATGTCGTGGCCGATGAGCATGCCCGCCAGTCCGCCGACAAGATATATTGTCACTGTAACGACGATCATCGTTGCGCCAAAGCGCTCTGTCGGATCGACGCTGGAGCGCAGAACCGCAGTCGCATTCCACAAAGCGACGAGAAAGATGGCAGCCAAGGCAACCGCGCCGGCAAGTCCAGCCTGCACCGCTGCGGTCAGAAAGCCGTTGTGAAAGTGGCTGAGTCCCTGATTTCCGAAGCGGTCTTTGAACCCTTGTTTAGCAATCATGCGGCTGGCGGACATGCCGTGCCCGAAGAATGGCGCCTGGCGAAAAGCATCCAATCCGATTTCCCACAGCCCGACCCGCAACCCTAGTGGAGTGGAATGATCCCCTTTCGTTGCGAGGGAATTCCAGTCGTCGAAAAGCACATGCGTGCGCTCCGCGACGATTGGAAAGGTGATCGCCGTCGTTAACAGGCCGGAGGCCGCGGCCATGACCAATAGACGCCTCATTTCCGGCCATGTCAGCCTCTTGCGATTGATCGCAAGGACCGAGACAGCGGTGATCGGCAAGGCCACCCAGATCATCCGTGAGCCGGAGTAGACCGTCGCTATGACGCCTGCGAGCGCGGCGGCGCAGAGTGGCTTCCAGGCTTTTTCTATTCCAGACAGGGCGGCAGCAAGACACGTCATCGCCGCAAGACAGGTAACCGTTGCAAACACGATCGGATTTCCGGCACCTCCTTCGGCTCGTAGCATGCCGATCCCGTGATACTGGACAGCGGCCAACACCAGCGCACCGACGCACGCTGCGGCGCTCGCTTGTACGGCCAGGCGCGCCAGATCCGACTTGTCGGTAATGCTCCAGGTCGAATAGGAAACAGGAAACAGTAGTAACGTGACCAGCGGAAGGAAGTGCGTCATGTCCGACCGCAATGTGCCGTTGACAATGGAGGCCACGACCTGTGCCGCGCAATAGGCGTACATGGCGAGGGACATTGCAAGCATCGGCCCGTCGATATTGAGGCGGCGGCGCCCGGCGGCCAGCAGCGCCAAGGACCAGAGCGCGCCACCATGAAAAACGAAGCTGACCACCGATCCAAGCACCGGCGGCGAAAAGAAGCAGGCGACCGAGAAGTACCGGTTCACCTGTTCAGCCGTCAGGTGGCGCGGAGAGGAAGTCGATAGGCCCGTTGCCTTTGCTGACGGTCCGGGCGCAGATCTTTCCATCGATCCAGCCTTAGGTTCTTCATCCGAGTCGGTATGGCTGATCGCTTTGGCATCTGACAGGATAGTGCCGATGCGCCTGTTCAAGCCGCAACCGCCGCTGAGGCGCCCTCTGTTGCTTCCCGCCAGGACTGGAACATTAGCACGTCCCAAAGCAGGTACTGATTATTGCCTTGTCCGGATAGATGTTCAGACCAGGCGCGCCGTATCGACATTGGTTGAAAGAACCCATCTTCGCGCAGCCGGCGCTCATCCAGAAGTGCCTCCGCCCAATCGCGCAGGGCACCGCGTAGCCAGGCGTCGATGGGTACGCCGAAGCCCATCTTGGGACGTTCCACGAGCTCTCGCGGAACATGCCTGTAGAGCAATTGCCTGAGCGGCCACTTTGTCTTCCCCTCGGCCCGCAAAATGGAAAGCGGCAGCGAAAGGGCGAAGGCCACGAGGCGGTGATCGAGTAGCGGTACACGGGTTTCGAGACTGACTGCCATTGCCGCGCGGTCGACCTTGACCAGGATGTCGTCTGGCAGATAGCTCATCAGGTCGACAAACATCATACGCTCGACATCGCCCGGAAGGGTCGGGAGCGGTTCAAGTCCTGTCAGCATAGTGGGGGGCTCAACCGCATCATGTACGACGTCGGCCGGCTCCCAATGCGAGCATAGACGCCGATAAACATCGCCGGCGTTTCGCAGGTTAAGAACGGATGCAGCTTTATAAATTTTGTCGCCTATGCGTTCGCGGCGAAGGTGCCGGGGCAACAACGGCATGATACCAGCTGCGAGATTATCGTAGAAACCGGGTGAAGGGACTGTCGCCAGGCTGGCCGAGGCGCGCCGCAGCCCCATCGGAATACGGGAGAGCTTGTTCCAGAACGCATCAGCGAACGAGTATCGCGAGTAGCCGGAGAAAAGCTCGTCTCCACCATCGCCCGACAGCGCAACGGTGACACTGCCGCGCGCGAGTTTCGAAACCAGGAAGGTGGGGATTTGCGAGGAGTCGGAGAACGGCTCGCAATAAATGCGGGGCAGTTGCGGAACAACATTGAGCGCATCCTGATCGCTCACATAAAGCTCGGTGTGCTCAGTTCCGAGATGGCGCGCCACCTGTTTAGCGTGATGCGCCTCATTGAAGCCTGCTTCGCTGAAGCCGATCGTGAACGTCCGCACAGCGCGGGAACTTAGCGATTGCATGACTGCGACGATCGCCGAGGAGTCGATGCCGCCCGACAGGAAGGCGCCGAGCGGCACGTCAGCAATCATCTGTCCCTCGAGCGCGCGTCGCAGATGGCGCTCGACTTCATCGACGGCTTCTTCCCTGCTTCCTTGGAACGGCTCGTGGCTACCTTGCTCGGCGACTTCTCTGGCGCTCCAGTAGCTCTCGGCGCTTGGCTGACTAGCAGGATCGGAAAGAACAATAAATTGACCCGGCCTTAGTTTCCGGATGCCTTGATAGATGCTGTAGGGGGCTGGGACGTAATTGTGACGCATCATTAGCGCCAACGCCTCGCGGTCGATCTGGCCGCGCCAGTCCGGAAGCGAATGAAAGGCCTTGGGTTCCGAGGCAAACGCGAAGGCTTTCCCGATGCGACCGTAGTACAAGGGCTTTTCCCCAAGGCGATCGCGCCCGAGAGTGAGTGTCCTCTGTCGGCGATCCCACAGCCCGAACGCAAACATGCCGACCGCCGATTGAAGCGCCTGCCGTAGCCCCATCACCTCGATGGCGGCCAAAAAAACTTCCGTATCGGAGTGTCCACGCCAGGAGATTGCGCCAAAGTCCCGGTCAAGAGCCGTCCGCACCTCACCGTGATTGTAGATTTCCCCATTGAAGACGATCACATAGCGGCCGCTGTGCGAAATCATCGGCTGGGCGCCGGCCGAGGACAGGTCAATTATCGCCAATCGGCGCTGGCTAAGTGCGATGCCAGCTTCGGCATCGGTCCAGATGCCTTCCCCGTCCGGTCCGCGGTGACGAATCATGTCGGCCATGCGGCGCACGCTCCCGGCCCCGCTGCTTGTGGCGGCTATTCCGCCCATGATGCCGGCAATTCCGCACATTCGGCTCAACTCTCCCCTACAGCCTGGCCCGTACTTGCTTTGCCGGTCGCGAGATCAGAGTGAGAAAGGCTGAGATCGTTTCGTTCGAAACACCATTCACCGCAGCCGGTGCCGAAAAGGCCAAGTCCCGCATTGACGTTGAAACGCTTTCCGGTCCGAAACCCAAGCTTCTCGACGAACGCCTCCAACTCTCCGGCCGTGGTCGATTGATAAGGGTAGCCGCCCAGCCAATCATCGACATCGGCCAGGAACTCCATGCCCCGGCGCGCTCGATAGTTCTTCATGAAGGAAATCGCGTCCCTGTGACGAAGTGCTCTTGCCGACAAGTAAGCTGACACAAAGAGCGCCTTCACCGGCGGCCGTAGCCAGCGATAAGAGGAATAGAGCCTTTTCTCGACAGTCCACAACCCGCACAGAGGCGTCTTGAGATAGATGGCAATGGCATATTTTCCGCCTTGCCCGACGAATCCGGCCGCATTGCGGATCGCCGTCCACATGTCTCCCGTGTGGTGTAGGACGCCCCATGAGTAGACGATGTCGAATGCGCCGGATGGTAGCGATGCGCTGGCAAGTACATCGCCGGGCCCTACACTCCATTCGGCATTCGGCGCGAACTTGGAAAGCACCGCCCGGGTAGTTTCGACACAGCCTAGGTCATAATCGAGCGCCGTAACGCTGGCTGCCCCGAGCCGGAGAGCGGCCGCAGAATGGAGGCCAGATCCACAGCCTATATCCAGAAACGTCTTGCCGCTAAGGTTTCCGACGAGGCGACGGAGATCCGCGCATGCTTGGCTCAGATGCTCTTCCTCGAAACCCTCTGCAAGTCCGGACCAGTTGCGACCGAAATCGTAGCGCGCATTCATAGACTGCCGATCATTTGTTGTCCACCGAAGCTGTCGATCATACCCGATAGTATTCGCGATACCATTCTACGAAGCGCGGGACGCCGATCTCGATCGGGATGCTGGGCTTGAAGCCGGTGACCTCTTCGAGCGTACTGCCGTCGGCGAAACTCGCGGGAACGTCGCCCGGCTGGAGCGGCACCAGGTTGCGGGCGGCCTTGCGCCCGAGCGCGTCTTCCAGGACTTCAATCAACCGGGTCAGCAGAACGGGTGAACCGCCGCCGATGTTATGTATCCGGTAGGGCGCGCTACTGGTCGCCGGATCGGGGGAGTCACTCGACCAAGCAGGATCGGCTGTGGCGGGTCGCCCTATGACGCGGACAATACCTTCAACGATGTCATCAATGTAAGTGAAAGCCCGCTGCATGTTGCCATGGTTGAAGACGTCGATCGGCTGGCCGGCGAGGATGGCCTTGGTGAAGATGAACAACGCCATGTCGGGCCGTCCCCACGGACCGTACACGGTGAAGAAGCGCAAGCCCGTCGTCGGCAGCCCAAACAGATGGCTGTAGGTGTGGGCCATCAGCTCGTTCGCCTTCTTGCTGGCTGCATAGAGGCTGAGGGGATGGTCGGCGGAATCATGCACCGAGAACGGCATGCGCGTGCTGCCGCCATAGATCGAGCTCGACGACGCATAGACGAGATGGCCGACCGAGGCCTGCCGGCACCCTTCCAGGATGTTGAGGAAGCCGTTGAGATTGCTTTGCGCGTAGACGTGCGGGTTGACCAGAGAATAGCGAACGCCCGCCTGCGCGGCGAGATTGACTACAATCTCCGGCACGGCCGACGCAAAGACAGCAGAGATGCCATCGCGGTCGGCGAGATCGGCATGCTCGAATCGAAAGTTCGCGAACGCTTTCAGTCGCTCGAGGCGCGCCTGCTTCAGGGCGACGTCGTAATACTCGTTCATGGAATCGATACCGACGACCTGCCTACCCTCGGCGAGCAGCCTGTGGCAGAGGTGAAAACCTATGAACCCGGCTGAGCCGGTGATCATGATCGGTCTGGTCGATGCTGTCACAGCGTATTCCTGGCGTTCATTTCGGGCCGAGTCTCAAAGGCTCCAATATCTTATCTGGTCGGGAATTTCATTCGGCTTGATAGCAGACTTGACGTCGAACAGCGTCCCTCCTGGCCGGATCATCTGAAAAATGTGAGACTTCTCTCCTTGCAGATAATGCTTGTGCGGCACAGCCAGAACAAGCGCCTGCAAATCGTTCATCTTATCAATGGGCACGATTGTTTCGCCATGATCACGTCTTGCGATTTCGGCATCGGCAAGCGGGTCATGGACCTTTGGAGCAATTCCGAATTGTCTCAATTCCGTAACCAGGTCAAAAACGCGGCTGTTGCGCAGATCGGGCACGTCCTCCTTGAATGTCAGCCCGAGAATGCCGACTGAAGCTCCTTTTACGGGCACGTCCGAACGGATCAGCTGCTTGACGATCTGCTGAGCCACGAATGCTCCCATGCCGTCATTGATGCGTCGGCCGGCAAGTATGATCTGCGGATGATAGCCTTCAGCTTCCGCCTTTGCCGTCAGGTAATATGGATCGACGCTGATGCAGTGGCCGCCCACAAAGCCCGGTTTGAAGGGAAGAAAGTTCCATTTCGTCGATGCGGCATCAAGAACATCCTGCGTACGGATCTCAAGCCGCTCAAAGATCATCGCCAACTCGTTCATCAACGCAATGTTGAGATCGCGCTGCGTGTTTTCGATGACTTTCGCCGCTTCCGCGACCTTGATCGATGGGGCCCGATAGACGCCGGCATCGACGATACGGCCATAGACGCTTGCTACACGCTCCAACGTCTCGGGGTTTTCGCCCGAGACCACCTTGACGATCCGTTGCAACGAATGCTCACGGTCGCCGGGATTGGCGCGCTCTGGCGAATAGCCAAGGGCAAAGTCGACGGGATGCTGCAGGCCGGAAATTCGCTCGATGATTGGCCCGCAAAAGTCTTCGGTCACCCCAGGGTAGACCGTCGATTCGAAAACAACAACGGCACCTTTGCCTATCACTTCTCCAACAAGTTCGGATGCCAGCTTCAGGGGACCAAGATCCGGAGCGCGGTTGACGTCGATGGGGGTCGGCACCGCGACAATGAAGAAAGTCGCGGCTTTCAGGGCCTCCCGATCGGTTGTAAGCAAGATCGAAGATTGCATGAGTGCCGAGGGTTCGACCTCTCCCGTGCGATCAATGCCATTGCGCAGCTCGCCAATCCGCCGCTCGCTCACGTCAAACGCGATCGTTCCGGGGAAAACCTTTCCGAATGCAACAGCCACCGGCAGACCGACATATCCCAGGCCGATGACCGCGATCCGTTCCAACATCCTCGATATTCCCCCGGTCACTTACTAGTCGAGGCGTTTTATGGCAGGCACTGGGTCAATTCAACGATGTCCGGTTCTGGAAGCCAAAGTCTCCACTCAAAAATGTTTCGTCTGCTGAGGCCGATCGATTTTGTGGAAAACCTTAGTCGGCCTTTGGGTTTCGGGTCTCGGAAACTTAAAAGAGACGGCCGGAAGTCAGGGCTCAACACAAATCGAGCGCATGAAACGCATTGTCGTCATGGTGAGTGAGCCAAAATCCCTGGCAACGACCAGAGGACATCTTCTGCTCGCGCTGAGAGCTGCCGGGTATGAGGTTCATGCCGCAGCGCCAATTGACGCAAGCGCTGTTCGTTGGCTGACCGAAAACGGTATCTGTTTCCATCCATTACCAATGGAGCGTGCCGCCATAGCCCCGTTCGGCGACGTGCGATTGCTGTTTCGCCTTTACACAATGCTGCGGGAACTCAAACCGCAGGTCGTGTTGACCTGTGCGATCAAGCCGATTGTCTATGGCATACCGGCGGCGGCGGTCGCCGGGGTATCGCGCCGACACGCGCTAATAACCGGACTTGGCTATGCATTCACTGATCGTCATAAGTCGATGCGCTGGAGGATTGTCAATCTGGTGGCGCGATGCCTTTACGCTCTCAGCCTGCGTTGGGCCACAACGGCGACTTTTCAGAACCACGACGATCGTGACGACTTTCGTCGCCTTGGATTGCTTGGGCGGACGCCCGCCCATGTCATCGACGGTTCGGGCGTGGATCTCGACCGCTTCAAGATGGCGCCGCTTCCGACCAAACCGCGATTTCTCATGATCGCCCGCCTGCTGCGCGACAAAGGTCTGGCCGAGTATCTGGGCGCGGCGAAACTGGTGAAGGCGGCCCGACCTGAAGCTCAATTCGAACTCGTTGGCGACAGGGACCCGAATCCCGCCGGATTTCCGCTCTCGGGAGTCGCGGCCGCGGTCAGGGACGGCACAGTTCACTATCAGGGGCCTGTCGAGGATGTGCGTAAGGCAATCGCCCAAGCACGCATCTTTGTGCTCCCGTCCTATCGCGAGGGGACGTCACGCTCGGTCCTGGAAGCGATGGCAATGGGACGCCCCGTCATCACGACCGATGCGCCGGGCTGCCGGGCCCCGATCGTGCCCGGAGTGAATGGACTGCTGGTGCCGGTTGGTGCCACGGGTCCTCTGGCAGAGGCCATGATCCGGTTGATCGACAACGTGGAAGAGACCGATCGGATGGCCAAAAGTAGTCGGACAATCGCTGAGCAGCGCTATGATATTCATAGGGTTACCAAAAGGATGATGGAAATTATCGAAACCGGGCTCGGCGCATAATGACAGGTGCAGAAAAGTCGTCATCGGACCGATACGAATTCGGAGCCAATTGGGCTGCGTTCGTTGACAAGCACTATTCAAGTGACCGCCGCGAGATGGCGATCAAGAAGCTGCTATCCTTCCTGGGCAGGGAAAGCCTCGAGGGGATAGACTTCCTCGACATCGGCAGCGGTAGCGGATTGCACTCGCTTGCAGCCTTTGATGCCAAGGCGGAACGGATCCATTCCTTCGATTTCGACCCGCTGTCGGTCAAGACAACTGGAAAATTGCGACAGCTCGCGGGTGAGCCTTTGAACTGGACCGTCGAGCGCGGTGACGTGCTCGATTTCGATTATATGGAGAAGCTGGGCACCTGGAGCCTCGTCTATTCCTGGGGTGTGCTCCACCATACCGGCGCGATGTGGCAGGCGATCGAGAACGCGGCCGGCAGGGTGGCGCCCGGCGGTCTCCTCTTCATCGCCCTTTATTCGTCGAATGTCGTCAAGCCCTCCGCGCAATTCTGGCTCGATGTGAAGCGCCGCTACAACGCCGCTGACGCCCGTCAAAGGCGGCTGATGGAATACTGGTACATCTGGCGCTTCGGACTTGGTCGCAACCCGCTGCGATGGCCGCTGCTCCTGAAGCAGATTTTCGACAAGAAAAAAGGGCGCGGCATGAGCTACATGACCGACGTACGCGACTGGCTCGGCGGCTGGCCGATGGAATTTGCCGATGACCAGGCGGTCGTCGATTACCTGAAGAAAAGGTTCGAGCTGATCAGGATATCCACCGGCGAGGCGTGTACAGAGTTCCTTTTCCGCGAATGCAGCATCCCTTCATCGGCGAGAAACTAAAGCAGCTCGCTCTGAGCGGTCCGTCCACCCGGTCTGGTCGAGACATGCGGCCGACCATCTTCGAGGGTTACGACTTCATCGCAATCTTCGACAGTTGTCAGGCGATGCGCGATGATCAGCACAGTTAGCCCAGCAGGAAGTTCCCTGATTGCCTCCATGACAGCCGATTCGGTTTCCTTGTCAAGCGCACTTGTGGCCTCGTCGAAGACGAGCACCGACGCTTGCTTGTACAACGCCCGTGCAATGCCGATGCGCTGCCGCTGACCGCCTGACAGGCGCACTCCGCGCTCGCCTACCCGCGTTTCGTAGCCGTGCGGCAAGCTTTCGATGAATTCCTCCAGAGCGGCCTGCTGAGCAGCAATGCGGACGCGGTCCCGGTCGACCTTGGCGGGGTCGATGCCAAACGCGATGTTCTCGATGATTGAAGCGTCGGCCAGAAAGATGCTTTGTGGCACATGGGCGATCTGTCTTTGCCAGGCGCGTCGCGTGGTGCCATCCAGCCTCTGCCCATCGATCTCTATCGTTCCCGTCGTCGGCTCCAGCAGACCCATTATCAGATCGACCGTTGTGCTTTTGCCGCTTCCGGTCTTGCCGACGAATCCGATCTTGCTTCCTTTGATAATCGTAAGATTGAACCGCTCGAGTATGGGGGCCTGGTCGGAGGCGTAGCGGAACGACACATTATTTAGCGCAATTGTTCGATCGAATTGCAGCCTCTCGGGAGGAGGCTGGTTCCATTCCGGGCCAAGTGGCGTCTCGAGCGCGTTGAGCACAACTTCAGCACCGGCAAGATTGCTCAGTATGAGCGCCCAATTGCCGTATACGAGTTGCATGGACGGGAGCAAACGTTGAGCTCCGAGAACGAATGTTCCAAGCATCGGAAGCACTTGACCGGCATTGTTGGTGCGGGTGATCAGGAAATATGCAAGCACCGCGATGATCACCATGCCCGCTGCTTCGATCGCGAAACGCGGGGCGCCCGCAGCGAGCGCGTTTGTGGCATTGGCGCGCTGCATGTGACTGTCAAGCTCGGTGTATCGCGACAGAAAGTACGGTTGGGTGTCATTGATGATGACGTCGCGGATGCCGCCCAGACCCTCCTGCACGGAGCGAATGCCTTCGGCCTGGACGCTGGCGATAATCCGAGCGTTCTTTTTCAGTTGCTTGCGGATGGCTAGCGACATGATGATATACACAGCCCCGAAGCCGGCAAAAATAACGAAGGTGATGAAGGAGCTTAGAACGAAAAGGGCAGCGACTATGAAAACGCCGATGATTACGCCGCTGATTGATTGCAGCAGCGGGAGCATCACACCTGCGGTGATCCCCTGAACCTGACGCAGCGCAGCCAGGACGAAACTGGAGTTGCGCGAAACGTGGTAGCTATAGGGTTGGTGAAGCACGCGATCATAGACTTGAACGCCCAGTTCATGGCCCAACGAAAAGACGTAAGAATTCGTGGCCCATGTCAGGAAGATGCGCACGATACCCGCGGTGATCGCAACCACCGAAAACAGGACCGTCAAACCGAGAAGGCTGTCGGGCGAGCCGGGCAGCCTGAAGCCGGCGAGTTGGCGGGCGAGCAACGACTGATCGCCGATCGCTGCGGGGTTGGCAATACGGGCAAGAAACGGGAGCAAGGCACCGAGCGTGGCGGCTTCGGCAAGGGCGCCAAAAGCCATCAGCAACAAAAGCCCAAACAATTGCCTCTGCCGACGCTTCGGGACCTGTCTCCACAGGTGCCGAAGCGTGTTCAGAGTGCTGCCCGAATTTCGGTTTTCGCTCAATGTCAGGTCACTGTCCGTCTTCAGAGCGCCCAATGCAAATGTATTGCCCGGCTCACGACAAGCCACAACTGGCGCCGATTGACAATTTTGTACCGCAAACACGAGATTAAAGTGTCCACAATTTCCCGGCGGTGGACGCGAGGCAGCGGCCGTGGGGAGTGTTACGTTGAAACGATGAGCGATGTCATCAAGATCCGCGCCCGAACGCCGTTCTCCAGCCTCGTGGCAGGGACGGCGCGCGCGTTGGGGATTTATCTGGCCGTGGCCGGAACAGCCTTCCTGATTTTTGTCTCAGCCTATCCCCTCGGGTTGGTCGGTGCTTACCCGACGCCGCCCGCGGCCGCGATCGAAGGGCCACTCGGATTCGACGAGGAAGTCGGGGATGTCGAGGACCTCTACCGCAGGCCGGATGAACCGATGCAACGGTATCTCGCTCGACTGACCAAGACGGTTGCAGGCGGGATGGTGCACTATTGGACGGAGAGCGACAGCTGGGCCGCAACTGATACGCCATACACCAGGATAAGCGCTTTCGATAACTACCTGCTCTGGATGCTGAGCTTTCACCCAGAATACCAGCAGAACCTGCAGAACTACGAATTTGTTACGCCCCGCAAAGCTCTCGACCGCGGATATGGCTTCTGTTCGCAGGTTTCAAAAATCGTCTACTCGGTGCTCGCCGACCAGGGGATTGATGCGACAATCTACACTGCGCCCTCCCACACCGTCGTTCAATCGAACGGCTACGTTCTCGATGCCGACTATGGTGTGTTCGTTCCGCATTCCCTTGCCGAGATACGACAGGATCCGTCGATCATCGATTCCTACTACGGTCAATTCGGATCGATGCTTAATCTCGTGAAGGACGCCTATGCTCAACCGTGGCAACCGCTTGGGACGGCCGAAGGTTTCAAAGACGTGCGTGCGTACGAGGCAAAATTCGAACACTTGAAATGGGTTCCCCCATTGATGCTCCTCGTTTTGGGGATGCTGCTTTTTGGCGGCGGCACGCTGCTTCGGCGCCGCGAAAAAAAAGTAGCTTCCGTTTCGCGTCCAATTTCTGGCGCGCTTTCCTGATGTCATTTCGACTATAAAATCGCTCGCACATGACTTGTTGTGAACTTTCATTGCCGACCGGAGCTTAGGCTTGCGGAGGTCCTGCACCCTGTGGCAAGCCAGTCAGTCATAATGATGCGGTTGGGAAATGGTGCTGCGAGAAGAAGCGCCGATGACTGATGCCGAGGCACAAAGGTCCTCGATTACGTCGTCTTCCAGGCTCTGGAGGATGCGTCGTCGAGGCGTATTGTTCGTTATCGGTCAACTCGATCACGGCGGAACGGAAAGTCAGCTTGTGCTGCTTGCCAGGGAATTGAAGAAACGGGGCTGGAAGGTCGAGGTCTTTTCGCTTTCGTTTGGCGGCGTCCTGGCCGAATCCCTTACTCGCGCCCGGGTTCCAATATCATACGGGCTTCATCGGCCGACAACCTCATCCACCTCAGCCAAGCCAGACGCCAAACCGGGTGTCGCCCGAAAGACCCGTCCAAGCGTGAAGGCGATGCTGGTTCTCGGCGCCGCGGTCGCATCGCTTGCCGGTAGGATCGCATCGTCTCGTCCGCGCGCCGTTCATGCATTCCTGCCTTTGACCAATTTCCTGGGTGCCCTTGCGGGGCGATTGGCGTTGGCACCCCTCGTCATCACCTCGCGACGCGGCCTTGGCAACCACCAGGAGCGATGGCCACGGCTGCAGCGTATGGATCGGATAGCCAACCGGCTCTCTCACGTGGTTGTTGCGAATTCGCGTGCAGTTGCAGCCGATATGGCGGCTCGCGATGGCTATGACGTCAATCGTGTCCTTGTGATCCCGAACGGTCTTGATCTCAGCCGCTTCGATGATCTGGGGCGGCGTCGGGACGACACGCGGCGACGCCTGGGTCTCACGCCCGAGGACATCGGCATCGCCATTGTCGCCAATCTGATCCCGTACAAGGGGCACGGGGATCTCATCGAGGCTTTCGCCGAGGCGAGCCAGAGGCGGCCGAATTTAACACTGTTCATCGCAGGGCAGGATCGGGGGATTGGACCGGCTCTTATAGAGCAATCGCGGCGCCTCGGAATTGAGGCGAAAGTGCGCCTTCTGGGGATGCACGATGATGTTCCCGGGCTGCTGGCCGGCATGGATATCGGTGTGATCGCCTCCCACGAAGAGGGCTTTTGCAACGCTTTGATGGAAAAGCTCGCAGCAGGTCTTCCCGTCGTTGCCACGAACGTCGGGGGAAACCCGGAAGCTGTCGCCGGCATGCCCGGCTGTGCACTGGTTAGGCCGCGAGACCCCGCCGATCTGGCTCGCGGCCTTCTTGCCGTTCTTGATCGGCTGCCGGAGCCACCAGCCGAACGGGAGTTTCGTCAGCGGAAGATGCGCGAGCGATATTCCACAGCGGCTATGGTCGATGCATATGAACGCCTTTATCTGGCGAATTGAAAAATGAGCGGGATAGCCCACCCGAAACGCTCAGCCAATTCGATGCAATTGCTAGGGTCGATGGGCGCGAACATATCGGCGGGCCTCTGTACATTCATCGTTGTTCTCTACCAGTGCTGGTTCATGCCGTATTTTCTGCCGTTCTTCACAGGGCGGGATGAGTTCGCTCGGCTGGTGTTCCACGCGCTCTATGGCGGTGTGTTAACTATTGCGCTTACCGTACTTGCGATGCGCGCGGACGTGCGCAGGGCGATTTTTCCGCTTGCCATTGCCGCGATCTTGGCTGTTGTCCCGGTCGCGCTGCATCCAGTCGAGATTGTCGCTAAGTGTTATCTGATCACGCTTTTTCTTGGCGGCGCCGGAATTGTCTTCATGCTCGCCTCTAACGCTGCGATGGCGTTGCGCGTTTCGGCCTGTGTCACCGCGCTTGGCGCGCTGACGTGCTTCCTCGATCTTCTGTTTGGCAACGGTTTCACCAACACACCAGGCCGGGCAGCCGGCTTGGCGATTAACCCCAATGTCGCGGCGGCCGGCCTCTTGCTTGGCGCTGCGGCGAGCTACCGTTCAGTCTCGCAAAAGTGGCGTGCTAGCTTCCTTGTTCTGGTGGGTGCAGCAATGCTTGCCACGCTGTCGCGGTCGACCCTGCTCGCCGCGCTTGGTTCCGCGGTAGCGCCGCTGGTGGTTCAACTCTGGCAGCAATACCGGCGAGACCGACGTTTTCACATCAATCTCCAGGGCTGGGGGAGGGCGGGGATCGTCGCGTTTGCGCTGTTGGGTGTTATCGGCGTCGCATTGGCCACAAACGCCTATTTCCGGCTGGCTATCGATGAATCCTTCGCCGGGGTCTTGTCGCTCAGCAGGGCACTCGACGAAGCATCCGAGGCTGTCGATGCGGCTGATGGTCCACCTCCTTCGGGCGAAGTGGCCGCGGCTGCGACTGAAGATGTTTTGACCCAGCAACCGGCTCCGTCCGGTCCGAGCATGTCTGCGGACACCAAGCTGGCGCCGGGGAAGCCTGCGACGGGTTCAGCTTCGGACCGCAATGCGGATCAACCAGCAGACGCGGTCGCTGCATTCTCTTGGGGCTCTCCCTCTACGCCCGAGGTCAGCCCGACCAGGAGCGTCAACAAGATGCAGGCCCTCGACCAACGCCTGACTGACGAGGGCATAAGAAACTCGATTTCGGCACGAGCCCTCTTTCTGCAACGCGGCATGCTTGCCTACCGGGAAGGCGGGTTCTTTGGTCGCGGACTTAAAGAAGCTCAGGACTTGGCGCCGCACAACACCTTTCTCCTCTTCGCAATCGCCTTCGGTCACCTCGGCTGGCTTGTCCCAATCGCTCTTGTTGGATTCACCTTCTGCTTTGCCCGGAGCGCCGGGGATCTAGGCCTTGGTATATCCGTCACAGGGGTGATGCTGACGTCCCATGACGTTTTGCTCACGCCCTCTCTTTTTCTGCCTGTTGCCCTGGGAATTGGCGGCATGATTGCCGAGCGCAAAGGGACTACTCGACAGTCACCACCGACAGGCGAGGGTGCGCCCTGGGGCTTTGCTTTCGGTACCGCAGCAGGCGTGGGCATGTTTGTTGCGGGCTGCATCGCGATCCTTCTCGTCACGCCGCCGCTTTCAACCGGGCGACTCCAGGGCCAGGCCACGTTCACCGCACGGGGCGCATATGAGACGTTGCTGCCGCGTTCACAATTTCCCGGCCTATTCCGGTTCAACACCATTGCCGGTATTTCTCCCTCGCAAGTATCTTACATGAGTGAGGACAGCAAACCCCTGCGGCGGGTGAATTGGACCCCGCATGCATGGCCAGCGGTCGGGCCCGGCCAGTACACATTCCGTCGGCGGGACGCAGTTCTGTTCGCGACCACGGATTCAAGCGATCCCCGGAGGAACGACCGCGACTATGAAATCACGGTTCCGACCTCAGTCAGCGTGCTGTGCTTTGCTCTTATGGGCATGATCATCGCTTGGTCGATTGCGACGATGGCTGCCG
Organism: Mesorhizobium sp. CA14; assembly: GCF_020165195.1. Classification (GTDB taxonomy): domain Bacteria; phylum Pseudomonadota; class Alphaproteobacteria; order Rhizobiales; family Rhizobiaceae; genus Mesorhizobium. Next base: position 15,334 of record NZ_JAIUHR010000044.1, read on the forward strand.
TGTTGACACCGACAGATCGGTCTCGAGTCTCTGGATGATTTTCGGGACAACGAGCCTCGCACCGAAAATCGAGAGATGGTGGTCGTCGACGTAGAGACTGTGTCCCTGGCCGTCCGTCACACTGCACTTGACTGCTGAGCATATTGTGTCGACCGGGTCCACCATGTCGAAATCGGGATGCGTTCGCGCGAACGCGTCAAACGCCGCTTTAAAGGCAAAATGCTCCACTCGCGAAGGTATTGGGCATGGCAATGACAAATATGTTGGTCTCAGAGCGCAAATCAGGTTGGTATTTGGGGCATTGCCGATCAGGATGACCGGACCACGAAAACCTGCATATAATTTCGCAAGATCCCTAAGCATCGCTGGAAACAGCTTCTCCAGATCCGGCAAATCGACGGGAGCGCCATCGGCTTTTCGCTCGAGGAGGTTGCGATATCCAGGCCAGCGCTGGCCCTGGACGATCGCCAGGATGCCGCCAGCCTGTAACCAACGCGCGGCCTGGCCGTTTGCCGCCCGGCAATGTCGCGTGATGGCGCCGGTCGTCCGGGTCTGAAGATCCGCACCAAAATAGCAATTCCCGGCTTGCGCCAGCAAAAAATGGAACTCATGTCCACCAAGCTCTGCGAGAGCGCGGGTGTAATGGTCTATATGCGAGTCTCCGACGACCAGGATCTTTCTTGGGCTTCGAAGATTCCCGAACTCACAGAAATCTTCGCAAGCCAAAGAGCCAGTAATTGCCTTCAATGCTGAAGTGTCGACGAACTCATCTCCTGCTGCAAGGTGCTGTATCCGCCAGGGCATTCCCCCTGACATCGCGTAGCTGACCGCGCCGAAGATGGCGAGGCCCCCCAATGACAGTCTGAGCGGGGTTATCAAAAATCGGCCTTTTCGATACGGCTCCTCAATCAGGTGAAACATTAAGGCCGCCAGGATGAGAGATAGCAAACCGACAAGGGCGGCTTCCGCCGGCAGCAATGATCGAAGCAGACCATATTCGCAAAAGACGATCAAAGGCCAATGGACGAGGTAGAGCGAATAGCTGATGCGACCGATATAGAGGGCGGGAGGTTTGCGAAGAACGCATGCCGTCCATCGTGCTTGATCCGCGTGCAGGGCCATCGCGGTTCCGACCGCCGGCAGGAGCATATTCCAAGCCGGAGCCCCCGACCCGGTATCGAAAATCAAGATGGCGCTCAGAACCAGGACCAGCCCTACCAACATGACGAATTCGTGGATAATGAGGGAGCGCGGCTTGGGGAGCCACACCAAAGCCCCGCCGCAAGCGAATTCGAATGCCCGGAAAGGCATGTTGTAGAAGACGGTCGCTTGGCCGTCGGCGACCCATTCGGCAACCCGCGTATGTGCAAGCGGCCAAAATGATCCGTCCTGAAACGCGAGAATAAGGCCAAAGCTCAATGCCCCGATGGCCGTAATCAGCCATTGCATGCGCTGGGGATACCAGGCCAGCAGTGCCGACAGCAGCAATGGCCAGATGAGATAGAACTGCCACTCCACGCTTAGCGACCAAGTGTGCAGTAGCGGCTTCAGCCGCGCGGCGAGGTCGAAATAACCCGACTCGCGCCAGAATAGGACGTTGGAAGCGCCGAATATTGTTGCCACCAACGATTGGGCGAAGTTGTCCATGTGCTGAGGGGCAAACAGCAAATATACGCCTATGCACGAAAGCGCCAACGTCGCGAAGAATGCCGGCAGGAGGCGGCGAGCGCGGCGCGCATAGAACCGCGCCAGACTGAAGCATCCTGACTTGTCTTCAGCCACCACGACGCTGGTGATCAGGTATCCGCTGATCACGAAAAAAACATCGACGCCGGCAAAGCCACCGGAGAAGCCGGCAATTCTCAAGTGGTACAGAAGCACTGCTGAGACGGCAAGCGCTCTGAGGCCGTCTATTTCTGGTCTATATTGGCTCCGCGCTGACGTGATGTTGGATAAGGCTGTGCCGGCATGCCCTGCAAAGGGCAGGGCGGCGCTGTTTTCCTGGCAGCCCAGCTCGGCCGCTTTTGAGGATGTGGGTAGGGTGCCCGGGTTCCCGTTCAATTGCTTCTGAGGGCTGCTTGGGATTGATCGGCGTTCGCCGCCGATAGCGGGGCTTCTTCCCGATTTGCATCGAGAGCCGTGTAAAGCCCCATCATCTGCGCAATCGTGTCTTCGGTCGATGGCTTCAGGTTTCGGCGCAGATGGGAAGCGTCCCGATAGATGAACTCGCCATTGACGTAGGTGGCGCAGTGTCCGTCCGGACACATCCCTTTGAGAGGATCCACGAAGAAAACGGCATGTTCCCGTGTGAGCGATCTGAGCGCGCTGACCATAGGCGACCAAACCCGAAAGATTCGCGCGCTATCCATTTCGGTGGAACAGCGTCGTAGCATCCCGCTTGCGCGCATCACTGCGCACGAAGTCAAATCTAGTCCCGGGCCAGGCATCTGCCCGATGATGCCAATGCGCCGGCGGGGACTAGCAATGTCCCTGACGAGGTTGCGCAAACCATCGCGTAACAACAGGACTTTGTCACTTTGCCGTCCGTCATCGGCAACGACATCAGTATAGGAAAGGCTTGTCCAGGCGGAAGACAAGACCACCAGGTCAATGTCTTCTCTTTGTTCCAGCATGCTGCGCACCGTCTTGCGAGATGACGCGCAAATCTCCTGGTAATTCGGCTGCTCCGGAAAGTCCCGGTGGACCCCATCTCCAAATGCTGCCGGGCAGGCCCGGTAGAGAAAGAATGCCGTATCTTCTCTTTTGCCCACCGCGTCGAACAGGGGCGCAAGATGCTCGGCGTGGCTGTCGCCCCACACAATGGCGTGGTGCGCGGCGTTGCGCCATTGAGCTCCGAAGGCGCAAAAGCTGCTTCCCAACTCGGGAACGTTGACTGTTTGTGGACATTGCCAATCCCACATCGCATCAAGGCTGCGCATGGCCTCGACGTCCTTTGAAACTCTCCCGGTAAAGCCGCCGGCTTCGAATATCGCATTGGCACTGAGACAAACGATCACCGCGGCAACAGCTCCCGCGACGAGAGTTCTGGATGCAGGTATGCGCAGATGGCGAATGGGTTCTTCGACGAACAGCCAGGAGAGATAGGCCGCCCACCAGGCCGCTGCGATGAGGATCGATGTTTCCATCGCTGTCGGCATCGCCGTGCCAGCGTAGTGGCGGAAAAAGACCAGGATCGGCCAATGCCAAAGATAAAAGCTGTAAGATATCTTACCCGTCGATCGCAAAGGCGTGCTTGCAAGCAGCGTCGACACTGCTGACGGTCTGCGCGGCCAGATGAGCAAGGCTGCGCCAAGCGCAGGTGCAAGAGCGCCAAGACCAGGGAAGGGTTGGCTGGGCGACAGCCAGACGATGCTAGCTCCCATCAGGCAAAGGCCAATCAGCCCGGACGTTTCGGCAACAACCCGGCGTTCTATGGGCGGCGCGAAGACGAGCAGGGCGCCGAGAGCCAGTTCCCAGGCTCGACAGAAGGGCAAGTAGAAAGCTTCCTTCGGATCGACCGCCACCAGATAGAGTCCGATCGAGAAGCTGGCCAACGCGACCCCGGCTATGAGCGCGGCGACGGGAAGCTGTCGGCCCGGTGCGATCCTGGCGCAAGAAAGAAGCAGGGCGGGCCATACAAGGTAAAACTGCTCTTCAACACCGAGCGACCACAGATGCAGCAGCGGCAAAAGCGCGGCCTCGCGGTCGAAATAGCCAGTGTTCCACAGGAAGTAGTAGTTTCCCAATCCAAGTGTGGAATAGACCGCGCTTCGCGCCAACCCGGCATAGTCGCCGGGAAGAAGCAGGAACCAGCCCGCCACGAGCGAGAAACAGATCATCACCAACATGGCCGGCAGGATTCGGCGGGCTCGCCGACCATAGAATTCGAGCAGCGACAACCTGCCGCCGTCGGCCGTCAACAAGCGCGTAATTAAGTAGCCGGAGATCACGAAAAAGACGTCGACGCCAACGAATCCGCCCTGAAATCCAGGCAACTCGAAGTGAAAAAGAATGACAGCCGCAACGGCTAACGCGCGCAGCCCATCAATGTCTGGGCGATAGTCGGATTTCAAACCTCTGTCCCGCCGATCTGACAAGACGTAAATAGCGTAAGCGCATTCGATGAGTCGATAACGGATCCACGTAATGCGCAGCCTTTTCTGCGGCCTCACTCATTCGAACATTGGCGCATGCTCAGCGATGTCGCCTCATAGAAATATGGGGATACGCTCAGAATTTGTTTCGCTCTGGATGTCCAAAATCGAGATACTTGTAATTAGGCGTTAGAGTCGGCTCTGCCCTTTGTTTGGGGGCAACCTGTTTTTCCGGCTGCCTATCGCATAGGGCGATTGCTGTTGTACGTCGAGACCATTGATCCCCGCTCGACAAAAAACGGGTTGTTCGCTCCTTGCTTGACTGTATAAACAAGCCGACCCGTGCATTGCGAGGTTACGGGTAGATCAGGAGGGTCACGGTGGGCAACCATAGTGCGAGCATGGTTGAGTTCGGGCCGCAAACGCATGTCCTGGTCACAGGCGGCGCGGGCTTCCTTGGGTCGGCACTGGTCGATTTGCTGCTTTCTCGCAATTGCAGCGTAACTGTTGTTGATGATCTTTCGAACGGCTCACTGCGTAACCTTGCGGTGAAGGACCCCCGGCTCACGGTCCGCACATTCAGGATCGGCGATCCGACATTCAGTGCGACCGTCCACGAGGAGGTTCGCCAAGCGGACGCTGTTTTCCATCTTGCCAGTCCGATCGGGGTTCAGCTTGCTCATCAGGAGCGTTTCGCCGTTACTCGAAGCATTATCGAGTCGGGTTTTGCGGTCATTGAGGCGTGCCGATATCACCGACGGCCGCTCCTTTTTACGTCCAGTTCGGAAGTATATGGCTCCGGGCGCGATCGCCCAATCATCGAGGCTGATCCTGTGACTACGGATCTGCGGCCGCGCTGGGGCTACGCGGCAGCCAAGGCGGCGATCGAGCATCTGGTCGCGGGATTGTTTTTCGAGTTCGGGATTCCGACCTGGATCGTGCGACCATTCAATATGGCCGGACCTCGCCAGAGCCCGGCAACCGGCTTGGTGCTACCTGTCTTTGTCCACGCCGCGTTGAAGGGCGAGCCGCTCATTGTGCATGACGATGGCGAGCAGAGGCGGGCATTCCTGCACGTTGCCGATGCTGCGGAAGGTTTGCTGTTGGTTATGCAGTCCCGTTCCCTGCACGGACGGCCGGTCAATCTGGGTGGAAGCGAGCCCGTTCAGATCGGCAATCTTGCCAAGATGGTGGTTGACGCCGCCAAAACGAACGCTCCCATCGTCATGAAGCCTTCCAACGCGGTCTACGGTGACAGGTTCGCCGTCACTTACGATCGGGTTCCAGATACGAACCTTTTGACTACGGTGACAGGCTGGCGTGCTGTGAGAAGCACGAGACAAACGATCCTTGATTGCATCGAGCATATGCGCATTGAACGAGTGACGGCTTGACATTTAGCTCATTGGTCCCGTTCCTCGGCGCTTTTGTCATAGCAGTTCTTGGGACGTGGCTGTTCGCACGCCTTGCTGAACGAATCGGGGCTGTCTCGCGAGTAAAGAGTGATCGCTGGCACACATCCGGCGAGATTCCGAGACTGGCGGGGCCTGCTTTCCTGGCTGCGATGTCGCCGTGGCTTCCGATCAATCACATCATTTTGCTGGCTTTGTTTTGTCTGGTCGGGGGCTTGGACGATATTAGATCCCTATCAGCCGGTGTCAAAGCCGCGGCTTTGGCTGGTGTAGCGATCCTGGCGGGCATCCTGACAGGTCTCTGGTGGATACCTTTGGCCATCTGGGTGGCATGCAATGCAGTCAATATGCTCGACCACGCGGATGGATTGGCTGCCAGCACCGTTGCCGCGGCTTTTCTGGGCCTTGGAGAGCAGGCTGGTATTGCTGGCGCGGGGGCATGCATGGGCTTCTTGTGCCTTAACTATCCGCCGGCGCGCGTCTTCATGGGCGACAGCGGCAGTTTCTTCCTTGGCGCGGCGGTGGTGCTAACGGCAGGTGGGCAAGGTTCAGTCCCGGTGGTTGCCTGGATCGCCGTTCCTTTGGTCGACGCCGCATTCGTTGTTACCAGTCGTCTGCTGCGCAATAAGCGTCCTTGGGTGGGTGGCACGGATCATCTAGGGCACACTCTGCTGAGATCGGGGATAAGCGGGAAAATGCTTCCCCTCATTTATGGCATTGCGGCTCTCGCCATTGGAATGGGAATTACATCTCGGATAAACTAGGCTTTCCGGGATTGCCTCGATCTTCGTCGCCAATATGTGAGTAGCCAAAGAACGGAAGCGCGTGCCTCGCATCCAAGTCGTTCCTTGGCAAAGAGGCCTTCGAGGCCGTCTGTCCGCATTCGGCCGCAACTCAGTCATCTCGAACATTCATTGGGAGGCCGGTCCCTGGAGGCTAGCGGAGACAATTGGTAAAGCTCGGAATGCGGCGACAACGCGGTAAGCACTCGGTTTGGCAGTGGTCTGCCGAAATCACAAACCAGGAAGCGTGGCGACTTCTGGATATCTGCGCCATCTCGGAGTCCACGGCCACGATCAAAACCCGACGACTAGCGAATGTCGGTTTCAGTGGCTGGGCGTCCCCTGCAACCAAGGTACTTGCACTGCCTCATGCGTCGTTTTTGCAGCGGGAGAGGGGACGCACTCAATCTGTCTCCTTGTTGTTCGGTCCGCCAGACCATACGAGATCATACGAAGGATATGGACTGGCTAACCATCCGCTAAGCCATTGATTTTCTTCCAACGCATCACACCCTCCGAACTTGCTGGCCTTATCAAGGGGCCAGCCACTTGACAGAAATCTTCAATCGTTGAAAGGCGGCTCCAAATGTGCCGGGCAGGGCAGTTCCAGGCATTTGGACGACAGGAGCCTTGGGGACTTTCCGGCCCTCGACCGCGGCTTGGTAGGCCTCCTTGAATCCCGGTTGATCGGGGGCCGGCAGACTAACCACACGCTCCTTCGTCCGATAGCGCCAGCGAACTTTGCCGTGTCGGTCGGTGTAGGAGGAGAGGCCGGGATATTTGTCGCTCATGGCGGACCGAATCTATTCCCTGCGATGATTCCCTTGCAACAGGAAGTCGACGATATTTTCTTCATCGTCTCCCAGGTAGTTCGGTAAAGGCGGCTTCGAGTTTCACGCGATCCCAAATCACGCGGCCGTCAACCTTCTTCGGTCTAGGCATGCGGCGGTCAGCAACCATTTGATCGAATTTGGTAACGCCCACGCCGACGTATCGGGCGGCTTCTTCGCGTGAGAGACCCCGTGGGGGATAGGAGAGGGTGTCGCTCTTCATGATCCTCGCCGCCGGCATATGTCCGCCTAGTGCCGGGACTTCCGTTCAGAGATCAGGATCTAGATCGCATCAACCTCCGCCGGAAGGGCGCCGATCGAGCACTGCGGCAAATTTCGGGCCCGGCGTAGAAATAGGATGGGTGTGGGAGTTCCAGCCGCGCTTGGCGGCCATATCGTCCTGACATTGAGGCTAATTAAATCCGGCACCGCGATGGCCGATCGAAGTCTCCGCTGAGTGCCACCCGCGGACAATTGTCCGGACCAGGTCATTCTTGTCGGTCGTGTCCGGTCGCGAAGCAATCCCAGACATTTGAGTTCACCATTGGTGATGCATATCGCAGCGACCACACGCGCCTTTGCGCTTGCCTCGAAGGCATTCTATTTTGGGAAATTATAGCCGCTGGTGGGCATAGAATGTCGGTACTGCCTATCTTACGAATTTACGCGCCGCTCAACGCGGTGCTGGCCGCGCCTGGGCTTCTGGCGGTGGCTGCCCTCACGGTACCGGACATGTCCGAACGAAGCAGAGTGGCTCTGGCTGCCCTGCTCGCCGTCATTTGGGGCGCCTATCTTGTGCAAATGGTCGCGACGCTGCTCAAGCGCCGGGAAGGAGACGTTCGGGACAGGACGCCGGCAATCGCCATCGATGTGCTCGCGGTTTTGATTCCACTCGCGGCATTTCTGCTCGTCGGCACACCCGACCGGAGCCTCTACTGTGCTGTCTGGCTGTTGAAACCGCTGCGCGACTCGACTTTCTTCCCAGTGCTGGGCAGAGTCCTGGCCAACGAAGCGCGCAATCTGATCGGCGTCACCACGCTCTTCGGCGTCGTTCTGTTCGGCGTCGCGCTCGCGGGCTATGTCATCGAGCGCGGCATCCAGCCGGAAAAGTTCGGCAGCATCCCCCAGGCAATGTGGTGGGCGGTGGTCACGCTGTCTACTACTGGCTATGGCGACGCTATTCCGCAAAGCTTCGCGGGCCGCGTCCTTTCCGGGGCGGTCATGATGAGTGGCATCGGCATCTTCGCGCTCTGGGCCGGCATTCTTGCCACCGGCTTCTATCAAGAAGTCCGTCGCGGTGATTTCGTCCGGAATTGGCAATTGGTTGCTGCCGTACCGTTGTTTCAGAAGCTCGGCCCGGCCGTGCTGGTCGAGATCGTGCGCGCGTTAAGACCCCGCACGGTGCCGGCGGGCGCGGTGGTCTGCCGCATTGGCGAGCCCGGTGATCAGATGTTCTTTGTCGTGGAGGGCCGCGTCAGCGTCGCGACGCCGAACCCGGTGGAGCTTGGCCCCGGCGCCTTCTTCGGCGAGATGGCGCTGATCACCGGCGAACCGCGTATGACGACCGTCAGCGCTGCAACGGTGGTCTCACTCCTGTCGCTGCACTCGGCGGATTTCCAGATGCTATGCGGCAGCAGCCCGGAAATCGCGGAAATCATCCGCAACACCGCCCTTGAGCGGCGCGGCACGGCGCCGATGGCTTGACCATACTGGGCGCGCGGTTCCGGACTGTGTACCATCTCTGCCTAAGATCGCGATCAGACGGCGCCCCCTTCTCGTAATGTTCTTGCGATCGAGGCCTTGCCGGTCGATGTCCAGGTGATGATCGCACCGGGCAAGGTCGCCATGCAGACCGTCAGCCTGCAGACAAGGCGCTGGCCGAAAGCCGCGAGCGCGTGCCGGCAGCACTCCATGCCTCGGGCCTATCGATGCCGACGAAGAAGGTGACGGTCAACCTCGCGCCAGCGGATCTGCCCAAGGATCGCAAGGCCAAAAGGCAACAACAGCAGCTAGTCTAGACTCCGGTGGATAAACTCCCGGCCGTAATTGAGCGACTGCTAATGTGCCTATAGCTTGAGCAGCGCGGGGTTACACACCGCCAATCCCGCACCTGGCCGGTGTGGTCCGCTGATATCTCCCCAGTCCCAGGCTGCACCGGCCGTCCTTCGAGGAGCCTAAGCCGCGTAGCTCCTGGTAGCACCGGCGATGCCAGTGAGAATTGCGGCGTCCGACAAACCCCACGACGCCGCATGTCCCTGAGGGCGAATCCCCGACCGAGCAGTACCGTCACTGACCCCGAAATAATCCGCATCCCGGCGGATCAGACGTGCTGATGGTGTGGCTAATTAAAGGCAGGCCGCGCTGTGCTGCCACGAAACCGCGCTGAGCGTCAAATTGCTGACCTCTGCTTGCGTGAAATTACTGCCATTCCCCCACGGCATGGAAACCCAATGCATGTTGCTGGCCCTTGGCGTGTTTGTTCCGATAGCACGCCAAGCGATATCGTCGCTGAGCTAATGGGGGCAGTTAAATGAGCGACGGCGTGGTACGGCAAAGTCCGCGATTCTGGACGACCACCACGAGCGTCGGTCCGCCGCTGATTTGAAGGTTGGAGCGCTATGGCCTTCAGAATCGCGAAAGCCAGTTCCAGCGAATCTTAGAATCCAATGATGGGATTCGAACCCACGAGAAGCTTACTCCCTTAGCAGGGGAGCGCCTTCGACCACTCGGCCACCTCTCCGTGACAGCGCTGATAAAGAAAGGCGCAGGCACAATCAACAAACGGGGCCATATCGGCGAGGTTTTAGTAGGCCAGGCGCCGATTCTGTCGCGAGGGCCTCCTGGGCGACTCGGAGACCCTGCGGCAATTCACGCGATGATTGTCGGATTCAACCGTCGCACACCTCAATGGTTAACGAGAACTTTCGGAGTGAGGCAAAATCGTGACGTTTCTGCAACACACGCAAGGCATAGAACATCGAGGGAGCCCTGGCCTGTACGATCGTGGTTGAACGGCGCCGGCTCATGGGTAATGTCAGCTTCGAAGGAGCGGCGCGGTGCGCATCTTTTTCGGTAGTGGGGATGGGGCAGGGAACGCTGTCCTTCAGCAAAAAATACCCAGACCCGTTTTTTAACTTTTGACTGGAGGTCAGAAAATGAACATCAAGAGCCTTCTGCTCGGCTCAGCTGCGGCCCTGATCGCAGTTTCCGGCGCCCGCGCCGCCGACGCGGTGACCGTCGCCGAGCCGGAACCGGCCGAATACGTCAAGATCTGCGACGTCTACGGCGCCGGCTACTTCTACATCCCGGGCACCGAGACCTGCCTGCGCATCGGCGGCTACATCCGTTACGACATCGGCGTCGGTGACATCGGATCGTTCGATGGTGCTCGCAGCCACGACGTCAAGGACGGCAAGGACCAGGGTACCTTTGAAAAGCATGCTCGCTTCTCGATGAAGACCTGGACCGGCCAGGAGACCGAGCTCGGCACGTTGAAGACCTACACCGAGACCCGCATCAACTTCCAAAACCACAATGCCGATCTCGACCCGAACGTCGCTGAGAACACTGGGATCTCGCTGAACTTCGCCTGGATCCAGCTCGGTGGGTTGCGCGTCGGTAAGGATGAATCGGCCTTCGATACGTTCATCGGCTACGCCGGCAACGTCATCCAGGACACGCTCGTCCCCTACGGCGGCTTCGACACCAACGTCGTGCAGTACACCTTCGATGCCGGCAATGGTTTCTCGGCCATAGTCTCGCTTGAAGAAGGCTCGGGCGGCGGCTCTGCTGCCACGCCAGGCCCTCATTTTAACGCCGGCTCTTTCACTTATTACGGCGTTGGTACCATCGACTCCTATGTTCCGCACGTCGTCGGCGGCTTGAAGTGGACGCAAGGCTGGGGCGCCGTCACCGGCGTCGTTGCTTACGACAGCAACTACGAATCGGTATCCGGCAAGGTCCGTTTGGACGTGAACATCAACCAAGCGTTCTCGCTGTTCATCATGGGCGGCTGGGGCAACAAGAGCCACCTCGAGGATACGAGCTACCACGACTATGCAGGCGGCCGCGGCTTCTACAAGCCGTGGGGCGGCAGCTGGGCAGTGTGGGGCGGCGGCACCTACAAGTTCAGCGACAAGGCCTCGTTCAACGCGCAGGTTTCCGCCGATCAGTGGAAGAATATCGGCGTCGCTGCGAACGTTGCCTACACCGTCGTTCCTGGCTTCACGGTCACGGCCGAAGTCGACTACTCGCATGTCGGCAAGTTTGGCAATTTCGACGGAAACTTCTACAATTGGACCGGTGGCACCAAGAAGAACAGCGTCGGCGGCTTGCTCCGCTTCCAGCGCGACTTCTAAGGCCAGATATTTCTGGGACAGGGAAACCCGGCGGGCAACCGCCGGGTTTTTTGTGAACAGAATGGTCGTCAGATCAGACTGCTGCGGCGCTATAGTTCGCCGAACTGACATGAGAAACTTAAGGTCAGGTATCGGCTAGTTCGCCCCAACGCTTCGATCAGGGGCTGGGTCTCGCTCTCGTAATTCTTCCATAGGCTGCGGGCACCGCGATGCGCCGTCCTATCGCCTCTTGAGATGGAGTGCGGCTTCGTCCATGCGTCGGACGCTTATGAGCGCGCGAGGCAGCCCGATCCGGGCCAGAGGGTGATCTCGTTCGATCTTGAGCGCCCTCTCAAAAAGCGGCAGCGCCATTTCTCCCTTGTCAAAGGAATTGTACGCAGCGCCCAAGGCGCAAAGAGCTTCCACCAGGTCCGGCTTCGATGCCAAGGCCTGCTGAATGTGCCTGATTGCTAGCGTGAATTCGCTAAGCTTCAGGTAGGCCTCACCGAAGCTAAGGTGGTAATAGGGATTTCGCGGCTCTTCCGCGACCGCACGGGCAAAGTACCGCAAGGCCTTCTCGTTGTCGTATCCGATGCCGAGGGTTCCAGGGTGTAGAAAGCCAAAGGATGGTTTGGCGTACGCGCCAGAACTTTGAGGCAGAGTTCCTCGTCGTCCGGCAATTGATCGGCTTTTTGCAGCTCAAGCGCCTGCCTCGACAGCATATCGTCAGCCTGATTGCGCGGGCTGGGCTGCAGCTTGGCTTTCGGTGGTGCAGCTTTGGGTGGTATGGCCTTCGCGGCGGGTCGAGTTTTGAGGTGCTTTGCCGAGGCAGGCGGCAATCGATTGCTCATCTCTCTTGGCTAGCGAAGCGACAACCGGAATCTAGACCTCCATGCACACGAAGAATCTTGCACCCCTCTAGCCGCCGCGGTAGCAACAAACTCCTTTTTCCCCGGTCTCTGCCATGCTCCAATGTCCTCCACCTACGCTGATGTTCGCCGCGTTTCCTGACTCGGTGTCGTCCGTTGATCCGAAAGAGCGGCAGTGCGATCGTTGTTACATCCTTCGAGTTTCGGGGCAGGGACATGGTTACTAGGCGCCGTCTAGCCAGAGCAGTTCACAACGTTAAACTTACGCGCCGCGAGGACCTTGAAGCTCGACTGTACTCTGAAGTTCAGAGAATGCTGAAAGAGCATGATCCAACCATCCGTTTGCCTGCCGTCCGCACTGCATCAAGGTTGGCTGCGGTTATTGCTGCTCAAATTGTTGTGCAGACTCAAGCTACCCAGCGTTCTTTTAAGACAATTGAGGAGGACCTTTCGGAATATGCGACAGATTTTGTTAGTGGTCTGATTGACGAGACCACGAAGACTTTCAATAAGCGATTAAGCAAATTCCGCGCGAGACCTCCCCAATTATCGCTTGAGGCTACAATCGAATTAGCCGATGATTGGGCTGGCCCAGTAGCAGGACCTACTGAGATAGAAAGGTACTTTGGAATACCACGATCCACGCTCTATCGATGGCAGAAACGCAACGAGGTGGTGTCGATAAACTCTCGAACGAGCAGCAAGCCAGTTTTCCCTTTGAAGCAGTTCGTTGACGGGCGCCCGCTCAGCGGGATTGCGGAAATAATTTCGATATTCGGCGATCAGCGCACCGCTTGGCTATGGCTGGTGACGCAACGGTCCGATTTCGGCGGGCAGAGCGGCCTGGATCTCCTTCTGGAGCGAAAAGTCGATATGGTCACAAGCGCTGCCCGCGGCTCCACGCCTATTTGAGGGTTGACGAGATCACGCCTTCGAGCTCTTGCCGCGCACCTCGACCACTCCGCTCTCGTTGCGAGGAGCTTTGGCAGGTGTAGTCAGCAGGGACGCAAGCGCCGGGGCCTGTGGCGGGCGCGGCTTCTCCAGCACCATGACACAGCCGTCGAGATCATTGGTCGCCAGATGCGCGTAACGCATAGTCATCGACAGCGTCTGGTGACCCAGCCACATCTGGACGCGCCTTATGTCAATGCCACCCTGGACGAGACGTGAAGCGCAAGTGTGACGCAGGATATGCGGCACCACCTGCTCGTCGGCGCCAAGACCGACTTCCGCCTTCGCCTGGTTCCAGATGGCGCGGTACTGCGCCTGGGTCAGCATGGCGAACGGGCCTTTCGGCCGGCGCCCTTCCGTGTTCGGCGGCAGCTTGACCACCTCTTTGACCCGTTCGGTCATCGGGATGGTGCGGCTGCGGCCAGACTTTGTGATCCAGAGGCTGCCCCGGTGGTCCTGGATGCCATTCCAGATCAGGCCGAGCGCCTCGCCGAGGCGGCAGCCGGTATCGACCAGGAAGACGGAGAGTCTGTAGGCATCCTCGCTGCGGCTCCTGATCGCGGCGAACAGCCTCGCTTCCTCGTCTCTTTCGAGGAAACGAATCCGTCCCGCCCGCTCCTTCTGGCGGCGGAACTCCGGCAAGCTGTGGATATCCCCCATCTTCTTAAACAACCTTGGTTCTTGCGACTCGTTGTACCGAAAAATCAAGTTCTGAGAAGAAAAATCGCAAAGTGCTCGAACTCTTTCTGCTGTGATCGAGGCGCGCATCGCCGGACAAATGGTGGAGGCCTTGCCTATGACAGGGCCAGTTATCCTGCGAATCCGGAAATCCAGTTGAATTGGGTTCCGCTTATCCAGAGCAGTGTCTCCTGGTCGACGGGACAGCACCCCCCCGTCGCACCAATGGCCCGTTGTCCGCACCACGGCAGCGGACCGCAAAGGGCCGATCATGCCTTCCATTCTGTGACCTTGGCGAAGATCAGGTCGCCGACCCCAGTCACATACCTGGTCAGGCGCAGCCCGGGCGGCGACTCCAGATTCTGACGACGCCAATTCGTCGATGCAGACGGGACGGTCCTCGCAGCTTATCACCACTCGCCCGCGAATGGCGTATCGCCTGAGCTGGTGCATAACGGGCAAGGATCGGCAATCAACGGGCTGTGCGCTCTTTGCCTTTGCTCTTGGCTGGCTTTGCCAAAGCTTGTCGGTCGAGCCGCTCGCCTTTGCCACTCTGACCGCTCCGCGGCTAGTTTGGCGCCACCGTCGGGCAATCTCTCAAGCACAAGGCGAGAACCGTCGGACATCAGGCCGGTGCCGGTTAGGCCCGCCTAGGTAGAAGCATAATAGCGAAGGCCGGAGCGGCGATGAAGATATAGGCCCGCCGACGTTCGCTTTGCACATGGCCGCCATTCCTACGGTTCCGTCGGTTAGCCAAAGGCGCGGTTGTGTGCGTCAAGTTCTGCAAAAGGGGCGGCCACGAGGCTGGTCATGCGGCTTGGCGCAGAGCGAGCTTCTTG
>NZ_JAIUHR010000045.1 GCF_020165195.1 Mesorhizobium sp. CA14
GCGATTCGTGTCTCATCCCCAGCGTAGAATCACAACCGATTCCGCGCCGCAATACCCTATCTTAGCGCCTATGCCCTCGAGGGGGAGATGTCGCCGAAGGCGACAGAGGGGGTCGTCTCACGTAGAGCGCCGACCTCACTTGCCGTCGCGGAAGGAGGTCGGCGCTTCACGCGCGATGACCCCCTCTGCCTGCCGGCCATCTCCCCCCTCGAGGGGGAGATTATTCCAACCCGGCGAAGCTCTCTTCCTCTTCCGTTATCTCAGCCCCACCCAACCGGAACGGCGCGAACGAGGCCCGGTGCAGCCTTGCCACCGGGCCGTGCGCCTCGATGGCGGTGCGGTGCCGGACCGTCGCATAGCCCATATGCACCTCGAAGCC
Organism: Mesorhizobium sp. CA14; assembly: GCF_020165195.1. Classification (GTDB taxonomy): domain Bacteria; phylum Pseudomonadota; class Alphaproteobacteria; order Rhizobiales; family Rhizobiaceae; genus Mesorhizobium. The sequence goes on from NZ_JAIUHR010000045.1 coordinate 380, forward strand.
GTAATGTTCATGGTGCCCACCGCAGCCGCACATCATGCGGTCGCGCATCACCTTGGCGACGATCGAGGCGGCGGCGATCGATTGCGAGCGCTGGTCGCCCTTGATGAGCGCCCGGCCTTCGCAGGCGAGACCAGGCGGAACGTCGCGGCCATCGGCCAAGGCGAGTTTCGGCTGCAGCGAGAGTCCCGCGGCGGCGCGGCGCATCGCTTCCAGGCTTGCTTTCAGAATGTTGCTGTTGTCGATGCCTTCGGCGCTGATCGAGGCCATCGAGATGCTGAGCGCAGAGCCGAGAATCTTGAGGAACAGCGCCTCGCGCTGCAAATGGGTGAGGCGTTTGGAATCGTCGAGGCCTTCCGGAATATTGGCGGGGTTGAGCACCACCGCCGCAGCCACCACCGGACCCGCGAGCGGACCGCGGCCTGCCTCGTCCATGCCGGCAACCGGCCACAGCCCGTCCGCCATCGCCTTCGTCTCGATCGAGAAGTCGGGCTTCTCGACCATTTCAAAGAGAAGCGGAGAATCGGAACGCGCGCGAGCCATGGTGCGGCGAGGTTCGCATCGGCTCCGATTCTCCGCAAGTCCTTCCGGGTCGGATGGGGCGTCGGACCGGGAAGGCACCGTCTCACGGCCGGGGACAAGGGCCGGACGGAATTTCGAAACAAATGGCAGTTCCAGACGGAAAATCACTTTGCCTGGAAGTGCTTAGCGCCGGCCCGTCATGGCCGGTGCTGGCGTCAAAGCAGCATCAGCTGTTCGCCGGCGCCTGAGCCTGCGACGAATTGGTCGGTGCGGAGCTGCCGCCGCTCGACATTGAGGCCGAGCCGCTTGGCGGCGATCTCGAAGCGCCGGCCGATCTGCCAGGCATAGGGGCCGGCGCCCTTCATGCGCTTGCCCCATTCGGAATCGTAATCCTTGCCGTCGCGCATCGAGCGGATCAGCGACATCACATGCCGGTAGCGGTCCGGATAATGCCGCAACAGCCAGTCCTTGAAGATCGGCGCCACCTCGAGCGGCAGGCGCAGGATGACGTAGCCGGCCTCCCTGGCGCCTGCGGCTCTGGCCGAATCGAGGATGCGCTCCATCCCCGGATCGGTGAGACCGGGGATGATCGGCGCCACCATGACCGATGCCGGAATGCCGGCGTCCGAAAGCTGCCTGATCGCCTCCAGCCGCTTCGTCGGCGTCGACGCGCGCGGCTCCATGGTTCTGGCCAGCATCCGGTCCATCGTCGTCACCGACAGCGCCACCTTGGCAAGGCCGCGCTCGGCCATGCGCGACAGGATGTCGATGTCGCGCGTCACCAGCGCCGACTTCGTCACAATGCCGACCGGATGGCCGCGCGCCTCCAGCACTTCCAGGATCTCGCGCATGATCCGGTATTGTTTCTCGATCGGCTGGTAGGGATCGGTGTTAGTGCCGATGGCGATGGTGCGCGGCTGATAGCCCGGCTTCGACAATTCCCTGTCCAGCATGCGCGCCGCGTCCGGCTTGGCGAACAGCTTCGATTCGAAATCGAGCCCCGGCGACAGGCCCATGAAGGCATGCGTCGGTCTGGCGAAGCAGTAGACGCAGCCATGCTCGCAGCCGCGATAGGGATTGATCGAGCGGTCGAAGGAAATGTCGGGCGACTCGTTGCGCGTGATGATCGTGCGCGGCTTTTCGACCTGCACTTCCGTCTTGAACGGCGGCAGTTCCTCCAGCGAGTTCCAGCCGTCGTCGAAGACATGACGGCTGACCGGCTCGAACCGGCCCGACGGGTTGATGCCGGCCGAGCGGCCTCGATTGCGGTCGGGCCGCACGCGCATGCCGCTCTGCTCGATCATAGCATTTGCCATTTCGGCTCTTCCTGCTCCGAAGGCGGCAATGTCGGCGCGCACGATCTGTTCCATTTTCGCCCTCTCCCAGGGACTGTCGGCAGGCTGTCGAATCGCTCTATTCATGAAACTATTCCTATTTTGCCGATGAGAACAAAGCAAGAACTTTTTCGCTCGAAGCGCGCAACTGGCGCATCGCCACACTTTCCGCTATTCGGCTAAAATGCTCAGCGTTCTCATCGAAACCAAGAACGACGAAGAGGGCCTTGCCCGTACGCTCGCCTCGCTGGTCGGCGGTGCGGTCGAAGGCGTGGTGCGCGATGTGATCGTCTGCGATCAAGGTTCCGTCGACCAGACGCACCGGGTGGCCGAGCATGCCGGCTGTCATTATGTGACCGGCGGGATCGCCGTGGGCATCGGCCAGGCCAAGGGCGATTGGCTGCTGCTTCTGGAGCCGGGCGCCCGGCTTGCCGAAGGCTGGATCGACGAAGTCGTCGCGCACACGGCAAAACAGACCATGGCGGCGCGCTTCTCGCGCGCCCGCGCCGATCGCGCGCCTTTCCTGGCCCGCGTCTTTTCGGGCAACCGCGCGCTGGCCGAGGGACTTGTCATCAGCAAGCGCCAGGCCGCGGCTTTGGCGAAGAGCGCGCGCAGCGCCGAAGCTTTGGCGCGCGGCCTGGCGACCAGACGATTGAACGCCGAAATCTGGGTAGCGCCGCCAAAGTGAGTTTTCCTTCCTTCTCCCTGTGTTACGGGAAGAAGGTGCCGGCAGGCGGATGAGGGGCGGCGCCGACGTTTCCAGCGATTTTGCCCAGGACAGCGCCATCCCTCGCTCTGCTGGTAGGTCATTGCGCTAAGCTTGGGCCTGCCCGTCAAATCCCCTTGACCTCGACCGGCATCCAGGCGCTGCGGCGCCTGGCCAGACGCTGCTCGCGGGTCTCGGTGTCGAACCAGACAGCGACAGGCTCGCGCGAGAACAACGCGCGCTCGTCGAGCGCGTTGACAATGACAATCGCCCTGGCGCCGTCACCCTCGCCGGCGATTGCCGCGACATAGACGCCGCAGTCTCGGCAGAGGAGATAGTCGGCGGTGCGCAAGCCGAAGCGGTAGGCCTGCAGCTTTGCTCCATCTTCGACCGATATGGCCAGCCTGCCGTTCGGATCCGCGGCCGCGCGCGAGCCATGCCGGGTGCAGAACGAGCATTGGCAGGCGCGGATTTCCAGCGCGGCCGCATCCAGCGCGGTGGAGAAAGCGAGGCGGACATTGCCGCAATGGCAGCCGCCGCTGTGAACGGTCATGGCGGATTGTCCCTTGTTCGCGGCACAAGGTACTTTGCCGCTGCCGGCTTCGGAATGGCGCCTCGCAGGCGCCAGCGCCATTTCGCCTGCGAACCGGATGCCGGTCGGGCGCTTTGCCTGTGCTTTACGAGGCAGGCTTGCCGCCGCGCCGAAGATGCTCGTCCAGTCGCGGCATGATCTCGACGAAGTTGCAGGGCATGTGCCGGTAGTCGAGCTGCGCCTTGATGATGCCGTCCCAGGCGTCCCTGCAGGCGCCGGGCGAGCCCGGCAGCACGAAGACGAAGGTGGCGTTGACGACGCCGCCGGTCGCCCGGCTCTGGATCGTCGAGGTGCCGATCTTGTCGTAGGAGATGCGGTGGAAGACTTCCGAAAAGCCGTCCATGCGCTTTTCGAAGATCGGCTCCAGCGCCTCCGGCGTCACGTCGCGGCCGGTGAAGCCGGTGCCGCCGGTGGTGATGACGACGTCGATGTTTTCGTCCTTCGACCAGCCAAGCACCTTGTCGCGGATCTTGTCGCGGTCGTCGGTCACGATATCGCGCGCGGCAAGCGTATGGCCGGCTTCCGCGATGCGGTCGGCCAGCGTCTGGCCGGACTTGTCGTCGGCGAGGCTGCGCGTGTCGGAGACGGTCAGCACGGCGATGCGCACCGCAATGAAGGGCCGGCTTTCGTCAAGCTTCGCCATCGCTCACCTCCATGCTGCGCGTCGCGGCGACGAACCAGTCGGGATGGCGGGCGCGGATCGCGATCGCCGCGCGCTTGGCGACATTGCCGGTCTCGAACAGGCCGAAGCATGTGGCGCCCGAGCCGGACATGCGCGCGAACGCGGCGTCGGCGCGCCTGAGCGCCTTGAGCGCCTCGCCGATCGCAGGTTCGATCGAACAGGCGGCAGGTTCGAGATCGTTGCGCGTCGCCTCCAGCCAGTTGCGGATGGCGTGGAAGTCGAGGCGCTTCGGCAGCGGCGGCAGCGCCTCGTTGTCGCGGCTGAAGAGCGCCTTGAACACGTCCGGTGTCGAGACCGCGACACCCGGATTGACCAGCACCAGGCCGAGCGCCGGAAATGCGGAGAGCGGCGACACCTCATCGCCGATGCCGCGCGCGACCAGCGGCTTCGACTTCAGGCACATCGGCAGGTCGGCGCCGAGCGAAAGCCCGATCCGGGCCAGCGAACCATCGTCGATATCGAGCTTCCAGAGCCGCGCCAGGCCGTTGAGCGCGGCCGCCGCGTCGCTCGAGCCGCCGCCGACGCCGGACGCGATCGGCAGGTTCTTCTCGAGTCTAATGGCGACGGGCGGCGCATATCGCACGCCAGCCTCCCGCCGCAAGGCGTCACGTGCCTTCACAACCAGATTGCCGTCGTCGAGCGGCAGGCCGGCGGCATAACGGCCAGACACGGAAAATTCGTCCTCTTCGGCCGGCTCGATCTCGAGCCGGTCGCCGAAGCGAGTGAAGACGGCAAGGCTGTCGATGAGGTGGTAGCCGTCGGCGCGCTGTCCGGTGACATGCAGCGCCAGGTTGATCTTGGCCGGCGCAAGCCACGTCCGGACCTCTGTGCCGGGCTCCAGAATGTCGGCTGCTGGCGAGATGGCTTCAGTCCTTGGCCAGACGGTATTCGCCGGTCTTCGGATCCTTGACCAGCGTTCCCATCGTGCCGTTCGCCGCCTGTTTCTCGGTGCGCCGGATCTTGGCCGTCACGCGTTCGGCCTCGCGCACGAAAGCGCGGTAGCCGAAGTAAGCGGCGGCGCCGACAACGGCGAAGAAAATGATCTGCGGCATCTCACAACTCCTCCCGCGTTCTCGCGGCAAGGCCGGCCGAATGGGTCGGTCAAGCGACCATGCTAGACGCAATCATGGCTTTTTCAAAGCCCGAAGCGCGCCCACAATGCGCGCTCTTCCGCCGCATCGAGGACGCCGTTTGCGGCAGCAGCGGCGATATCGGGCGCTGAGAAACGCGAGCCGAACAGGCCGAAACGGCCGAACAGACCGCGCGGCGCGGTGATCAGCTTGAGCTGCGTCTTTTCGCCGAAACGGGTCTTGAGCACGCTGCGCATATCGCCCAGCGCATCGACAAGGCCGAGCTCGAGGCCGCGCTTGGCGGTCCAGAACAAGCCGGTGAACAGGTCCGGGTCGTCCTTGAGCTTGCTGCCGCGCCGTTCTTTGACGAGATCGATGAAGGTCTCGTGCACTTCGAGCTGCAGCGCCTTCAGCCGCTCGACGTCCTCCTTCTTCTCGGGCTTGAACGGATCGAGCACGGCCTTGTTCTGGCCGGCGGTGTGGACGCGCCGCTCGACCCCGATCTTCTTCAACAGCTCGGGGAAGCCGAAAGAGGCCGAGACCACGCCGATCGAGCCGACGATCGACGACGGGTCGGCGAAGATCTCGTCGCCCGCAACCGCGATCATGTAGCCGCCGGAAGCCGCCACGTCCTCGACGAAGACCAGCACCTTCTTGTTCTTCTCCGCCGCAAGGTCGCGAATGCGCTTGAAGATCAGGCGCGACTGCACCGGCGAGCCGCCGGGCGAGTTGATCGAGATGGCGACCGCCGGCGCGTCGAAGCCGAACGCCTTTTCGATGACGCCGGCCGTCGAGGCGAGCGACAGGCTCGGCCGGAACTGGCCGCCGCCCGGCATGATGGCGCCTTGCAGCCGGATGACCGGAATGGTGACGACTGTCGAACGCCAGGATTTCGGCAGCAGGCGGTTGAAGAGGCGTTTCACGAAATGTTGTCTCCGGACCAAATGCGAAGGAGCTGGATGAAATCAGGCAGGTTGGCAGTGTCTCTCAGGCGCGACATCATCTTGCTTGGCATGTAGGAATTCGCCACCCAACGGCAATGCCGCATCGCGCGCCCGGGATCAATCGCCGAACAGCGATGCCAGGCCATTGTTGATCATTTCCGTTCGCTCCGCCGGTGCGTTGCCGGACGGTCCGTGCAAGGTGAGGGGCGGGCGGATCGACAATTTTCCGCGCGCCCCGAGCGCCGCCCTGACGACGATACGGATTGCCGCTGCGTCCGGTCGCGGATGCACGCACAGCATCTCGGCGTCGCCGAAGCGCCCCTCGATCGCGTCGAGGATGGCGACCAGCTGCTCGGGCCGGGCGATGACGGCCAGCCCGCCCCGTGGCCTGACGACGGCGGCGGCGCTCCTGATCCAGCGCTCGAACAGCCCGTCCTCCACAACATGCGCCTCTCTGCGCAGCACGTCCGGCGTCGAGCGATCCTCGGCCGCGTTGAACGGCGGGTTCATGATGACGAAGTCGAAGGAGTTGTCGGCAAGCCCGGCCTCGGTCCGCGCCCGACCGGTCAGTGTCACGTCGGCCGCCAGGACCGAAGCGCGGTCGCCGAGATGCGCATTGCCGGGGTGCGAAAGTGTGGCGGCGGCGAACCCCGCCATTTCGGTCGAGCGCTCGACCAGCACGGCCTGCGCCGCTGGGCAGCGCGACAGCACCGCAAGGGCGGCCGCGCCGGCGCCCGCGCCGAAATCGGCGAGCCGGCCGGAAAAGCCGGACGGCACGGCCGCCGCCAGCGTCATGGCGTCCATGCCGGCGCGATGACCGCCCCGGCTCGGCTGCACCAGCCAGAAGCGCCCGCGATGGAAGGCATCGACCGTGTGCGCCGGCGTATCCGGGACGGGGACGGCGCTGGTTGCCATCACTTTTTGCGGATCTCGTTCTCGATGCCGGCATCCTTGAGGATGCGGCGCGCGGCGTCGACCTTCTCGGCATCGACCATCACGCGCCGGGGCAGGATGCCGAGCGAACCGTCGAGCACACTCATATTCTGGTCGGCGACGAAACAGGCGATGCCGGCATCGCGCATCAGCGATTCGACAAAGGAGATCACGACGGCGTCATTGGTGCGGACAAGCTCGATCATGGAACGAAAATCGCAGGTTGTGGCGTCCGTGTAAACGTAGGTGGACACATCGCCGGCAGAGCCGCGCCAATTCGCCTCTTGCCGTGCCCGGTTGTGCCGCCCTAGAGTCGGCGCGGGACTAGTGCATGTCGCCCAGAAGTGCGCAGCGGTTCTGGGACAACGACATGCATCAAAACAAAGACTTGAAGCGCGTCGCCTGAACTCGTTTCGGCGCGAGGAGTTTCAGGGGCCGTCGTGCGCGTCAAATTGACGGGAGTTGTCGTGGTGGGTGTCGTTCTCAACATCGAAGGCAAGCGGGAACCCGCTTCCATCAAGGATTTGATCGATCTGACAGCCGCCGACATGGGGCGCGTCAACGAGTTGATCCTGTCCAAGGCCGGCTCTGACGTCGAGATGATCCCGGAGATTGCCAACCACCTGATCTCTTCGGGCGGCAAGCGGCTGCGGCCGATGCTCACGCTCGCCGCCGCGCAGATGTTCGGCTATTCCGGCGAAGGCCATGTCAAGCTCGCGACCGCCGTCGAATTCATGCACACGGCGACGCTTCTGCATGACGACGTGGTCGACGAGAGCGCGCTGCGCCGCGGCAAGAAGACGGCGCGCATGATCTGGGGCAACCAGGCGAGCGTGCTCGTCGGCGATTTCCTGCTCGGCCAGGCTTTCCGCATGATGGTCGAGGTCGGCTCGCTGGAAGCTCTCGACATCCTGTCGGCTGCGGCCTCCATCATCGCCGAGGGCGAGGTGATGCAGCTTGCCGCCGCCAAGAACCTCGAAACCACCGAAGATGAGCATTTCGCCGTCATCAAGGCCAAGACCGCGGCGCTGTTCTCGGCCGCCGCCGAAGTGGGACCGGTGATCGCCCTGGCCTCGCGCACCGACCGCGCCGCGCTGCGCTCCTACGGCATGAATCTCGGCCTTGCCTTCCAGCTCATCGACGACGCGCTGGATTATGGAGGCTCGAGCAAGGATCTCGGCAAGAATGTCGGCGACGATTTCCGCGAGGGCAAGGTGACGCTACCGGTGATCCTCGCCTACCGGCGCGGCACCAAGGCCGAGCGCAGCTTCTGGAAGCGCGCCATCGAGGACAACGTCACCGACGATGCCGGGCTCGAAAAGGCGATCGGCCTGATGGCCCGCCACGGCGCCATCGCCGACACGATCGGCCGCGCCCGCCATTTCGGCGAGATCGCCCGCGACGCGCTGGCGCCGCTGGAGGCGACGCCGCAGAAGTCGGCTTTGATCGACGTCATCGATTTCTGCATCAGCCGCGTCAACTGAGCCTTCGGCCTGCCTGCATGCCCTGCAACCGCCGGGCAGAGCGCCTGTGAATCCCGCGCCGGCAGTCTCGACAAGGAGCGGTCCGGCAAATTATCTATAAAATATGGCCAGCACAGAAGACACGATCGCCGTCCGCATCAGCAAGGAACTGGCGGACCGCATCATTTCAGGCGCGATCGAACCCGGTTCGCGGCTGCGCCAGGACCATGTCGCCGAGGAATTCAACACCAGCCATGTCCCGGTGCGCGAGGCCTTCCGGCGTCTGGAGGCTCAAGGGTTGGCGATCAGCGAGCCGCGCCGCGGCGTGCGCGTCGCTTCCTTCGATCTCGGCGAGGTCAGGGAGGTGGCCGAGATGCGCGCGGCGCTCGAAGTGCTGGCGCTGCGCCATGCCGCGCCGCATCTGACGGCGTCGATCCTCGATCAGGCAGAGGAGGCGACCAAGGCCGGCGACAAATCCCGCGACGTGCGCTCTTGGGAAGAGGCCAATCGCACCTTCCACCGGCTGATCCTGGCGCCCTGCAATATGCCGCGCCTGCTCTCCACCATCGACGACCTGCACACGGCAAGCGCGCGCTTCCTGTTCGCGGCCTGGCGCTCGGAATGGGAAACCCGCACCGACCAGGATCATCGCGCGATCCTGAGCGCGCTTCGGCAAGGCAACACCGAATCGGCCGCCGCGACGCTCGGGCGGCACGTGCAATGGATCGGCCAGAAGCCGGTCAAGACCGCTTCCGGCAAGACCCGCGACGCCTTCGCCATCGTTGGATAGGTTCGGCGGTTGGCCGAAGCCTCTCAGCTTCGTCATCCACGGGCGGAGCGGGAGCGAAGCGGACGCGGAGACCCGAGGATCCATGCCGTTACCTTGATCGAAGAGTGCGGCGGAGCAGAATTCTGCTCCCTTGCAACGCTCCTGCGTAACGGCTGAGTTCTAGGGGCTGCGCGCGTCGCCCCGCTCCTTACTCCGCCCTAGAATGACGAAATCCGTTGTCTGTTCCAGGTCAGCGCTTGCCATTCTTTTCAAAATATGGATTCGATAATAGATGAAGTTCAAAAATTATCTATAATTCACGAGAACCAGGGAAGACACCGTGACCAACGCAGCCATTTCGACCCCAAAACCCTCTTTCAGCCCGTTGCGGCTGCACAGCCGTTCGCTCGCCTGGCAGATCGGCGCCGTGATCCTTGGTTCGCTGTTCCTGGCGCTGTCGTCCTATATCGAGGTGCCGATGGTGCCGGTTCCGGTGACCATGCAGACCTTCGCCGTGATGCTGGTCGGCGCGCTTTATGGCTGGCGCTTCGGTGCGCTCACCATTACCGCCTGGCTGGTCGAAGGCGCGGCAGGGTTTCCGGTGCTGGCGGGCGGAGCGGCCGGGATACAACATTTCGTCGGCCCGACCGGCGGCTATCTCTTCGCTTTCCCGGTCGTCGGCGCCGTTGTCGGCTGGCTGGCCGAACGCGGCTGGAACGGCAAGCGCGTCATGCTTGCCTTCGCCGCCATGCTCATCGGCAATCTGCTCTGCCTGGTTCTGGGCACCGCCTGGCTTGCCGTCATGATCGGCACGGAGAAGGCCATCACCTTCGGCTTCCTGCCCTTCATCGTCGGCGGCCTGCTCAAGTCGGCACTGGGCGCGGCGACGCTGAAGCTCTTTTCCACCGATCGTGCGGAACAGCGCGACCGCTTGTCCGGGACGCGATGACCGTCAGGCTCCGCGCCCATCATCTGCTCTGCCTGCTGACCTATGTCGGCAAGGGCTACTCGCCGGCCTTCACCGCCAACTACGACAACGTGGTGAAGCGGCTGGGCGAGGGGGAGGGGGTTATGATCGTTTCGGGTCCGGACGACATCTGCGCCCCGCTGCTCGGCGAACCGGAACCGCATTGCCTGCGCGAGAGCGCCGCCGAGCGGGACCGGCTCGCCGCGCGTGACGTGGGGGCTCTCCTCAACCGGCCGATCCAGGCCGGTGACCAGATCGTGCTTGACGCCCCCAGCCTGGCTGGGATGCGGAAAGCTTTTTCCGCTGGCCTGACGCGCCAGGCGTGCTCCGGCTGCGAATGGTCCCGCCTGTGCGATGCGGTTGCCGCCAGCGGATTCAGCGATACCTATCTGTAGGCAATTCGATGCCGGCATATCGGCATCCCGGCCTCAGCGCGGCATTTTTTCGCTGGCGCGGCATCGTTTTTTAAGCCGGATGATTGCATTGTGATTCGCTGCGGATTGAAGCCCGACCCCAAAAAGGCCATGCTTTGACCGGAAAAGATCGAGTCTGTGGGCGGTCCTCCAAGGGCGGGATCGCGTCTGGCTGAAAGGGATACGATGCGGCAAGGACGTGCGCGCTGGCTGACGAGGCTGGCATTTTTGACCGGTGTGGCGCTTTGGGTGCTGCCGGTCCAGGCCAAGGAAGAGGCCCAACCGCTGCAGATCACGTCATTCTCGGGCGCCTATCTCGCGGCTCATATCGCCGAAAGCGATAACGATCTTGACGACGCGATCGCTTATTACAAGCAGGCGCTGGCCTTTGCGCCGAACGATAAGGAGCTGCAGCAGAGCCTGATGCTGGCTCTCGTCGCGCAAGGCCGCTTCGAGGAATCGCTGGTCTATGCCGACAAGCTGAAGGAAGTGCCGGACGTCGAGCGCTTCTCGCGCCTGGCGCTGGCCATCGATTCCTTCCACAAGAAGGACTACGCCAAGGCGCAGTACTGGCTGAAGCTCTCGCTCGAATCCGACCTCGACCGGTTGCTCTCCGGCGTCATGGACGGCTGGGCCAAGGAGGGCGCCGGCAACGCGTCCGAGGCGATGGAGTCCATCGACAAGCTCAAGGGCCCGGACTGGTTCGGTCTGTTCAAATCGTTCCACCGCGCGCTGATCGCCGATGCCGCCGGCCTGAACGACAAGGCCGATGAACTCTACGCCGCCACGCTTGCCGACACCACGGCCGGCGGCTCCGCGCCCGAAACCTGGATGCGCAATGCGCAGGCCTATGCCTCCTTCCTCGTCCGCAAGGGCGACAAGTCGAAGGCGCTGGCGGTGTTGAACCAGGCCGAGGCCTTCGCACCGGGCAAGCTCGAAATCACCACGCTGCGCGACCGTATCGCCAAGGGCGACAAGATCGAGCCGCTCGTCGCCGGCCCGGGCGACGGCGCGTCCGAAATCCTGCTCGATCTTGCCACCGCGCTTAACCGCGGCGGCGGCGAGCCCTTCGTGCGGCTCTACCTGCAATATGCGCTGGCGCTGAAGCCGGACAGCGATGCGGCCCTGGTGCAGCTTGCCGCCGTCGCCGAGCAGCTCAAGGACGGCGAGGGCGCCATCGCGCTTTATCGCCGCATCCCGGCGTCTTCGCCGCTGAAGGAGCTTTCCGACCTCCAGCTCGGCCTCAACCTCGCCGATCTCGACAAGCATGACGAGGCCATCGCTCATCTCAAGGCCTATCTCGACAAGCATCCGGAGGACATGCGCGCCTATCTGGCGCTTGGCGGCGTCTATGGCTCGAAGGAAGATTTCCGCTCGGCCGCCAATCTTTATGACAAGGCCGTCGAGCAGCTGAAGACGCCGACCGCCGCCAACTGGAACATCTTCTACCAGCGCGGCATCGCCTATGAGCGGCTGAAGGAATGGCCGAAGGCCGAACCGAACTTCCGCAAGGCGCTGGAGCTGCAGCCCGACCAGCCGCAGGTCATGAACTATCTCGGCTATTCCTGGGTCGACATGAACATGAACCTCAAGGAAGGCCTGGCGATGATCCAGAAGGCCGTGGATCTGAGGCCGAACGACGGCTACATCGTCGATTCGCTGGGCTGGGCCTATTACCGCATGGGCCGCTTCGACGACGCCGTGCGCGAGATGGAGCGCGCCGTCTCGCTGAAACCGGAGGATCCGGTCCTCAACGATCATCTCGGCGATGCCTACTGGCGCGTCGGCCGCAAGCTCGAGGCAACCTACCAGTGGAACCAGGCGCGCGACCTGAAGCCTGATCCCGATGTGCTCGCCGCCTTGCAGCAGAAGTTGCTCAAGGGCCTGCCGCCGATCGAGTCCAACACCGCGCAGGAAACCCCCAAGGCGAAGCCGGTGCCGGCGCCCGCGCCGAAAGGCTGAGCGTTCGCAGCATTGAGTTTCTGGCGGGGCCCTTCGGGGCCCCGCCGCATTTTCAGAACATCTTTCTGTAGACGACGAACCCGGACTTCTCACCGACCTTGTCGTAGAGCTGCATCGCCGAGTGGTTCGTCTCATGCGTCAGCCAGTAGACGCGGTTCGCGCCCGCTTGCCTGGCGCGCTCATAGACGCCTTCGATCAGCGCCCGGCCGACACCCTGGCCGCGCGCGGCCTCTGTGGTGAAGAGATCCTGCAGATAGCAGCTCGGCGCGATCGACGTCGTCGAGCGATGGTAGAGATAGTGGACGAGGCCGAGCAGATTGCCATCGCGCTCGGCCACCAGCGCATGCACCGGTTCATAGGCATCGAAGAAACGCGACCAGGTCATCTTCGTGATCTCGCCGGCTAGCGCCGTCGGGCCGGAGCGTCCGTAAAACGCGTTGTAGCCATCCCAGAGCGGCAGCCACTGCTCGTAATCCTGCCTTGTGACGGGTCGTACGGTGAGTAGACCGGGCATAGCGAAACCTCTGTCGTTGGAGTGGAACGGAGCAGACGGCGACCGCCGCTCGACGGCAATGGGCCAGCCGCCGCAAAGCTTTCCGCCTTGCCGGGCGCGAGCCACTGCCTTGACGCTCGGCGGCCCGGCAACTAGGGAAGCGTCATCCTGCGCTTTCCGAGGCCGCCGTGACCATCGATATCCCCGCCCATATGCATCCCAGCCGCTCCTTCCAGGGGCTGATCCTGACCTTGCACAATTACTGGGCGGACTATGGTTGCCTCATCCTGCAGCCCTACGACATGGAGGTCGGCGCCGGCACCTTCCATCCGGCAACCACCTTGCGCGCGCTCGGCCCCTTGCGCTGGAACGCCGCTTACGTCCAGCCCTCGCGCCGGCCGAAGGACGGCCGCTATGGCGAGAACCCAAACCGGCTGCAGCACTATTACCAGTATCAGGTGATCCTGAAGCCCAATCCGCCGAATCTGCAGGAGCTCTATTTGGGCTCGCTCGAGGCGATCGGCGTCGATCCGCTGCTGCACGACATCCGCTTCGTCGAGGACGACTGGGAAAGCCCGACGCTGGGCGCCTGGGGGCTTGGCTGGGAGTGCTGGTGCGACGGGATGGAGGTCTCGCAGTTCACCTATTTCCAGCAGGTCTGCGGCATCGAATGCGCGCCGGTGGCGGGCGAGCTGACCTACGGGCTGGAGCGGCTCGCCATGTATGTGCAGGGCGTCGACAATGTCTACGACCTGAACTTCAACGGCCGTGAGGGCGCCGAGAAAGTTACCTATGGCGATGTCTTCCTGCAGGCCGAGCAGGAATATTCGCGCCACAATTTCGAATTCGCCAACACCGCGATGCTGCTGAGACACTTCGAGGACGCCGAGGCCGAGTGCAAGGCGCTGCTCGATGCCGGCACGCCGAAGCCGAGCGACAATCTGGCAATGCACCGCATGGTCTTCCCGGCCTACGACCAGTGCATCAAGGCAAGCCATGTCTTCAACCTGCTCGACGCGCGCGGCGTGATCTCGGTCACCGAGCGGCAGAGCTACATCCTGCGCGTGCGCAATCTGGCCAAGGCCTGCGGCGAAGCGTTTCTGAAGACGCGGGCGGGCGGGCTGGCGACGGCTTAAGCCGACACGGCTTTCACGGTCTCAATGGCGGCGCCGGCCGGCAACACGATCTGCACCGATGCGCCGTCGATCGTGCGCATGGCCTGCCTGACCCCCGGCATGGTGATCGTGCCATGCGCCTGGGCGGTGAAGCAGGCGCTGAGCGCCAGGATCTGCAGGGTTCTCGATGCCGTCTTCATCGTCGTTCAGCCAATAGGTCTCTGCCTGAGCGTTTGTCGCTTCAGCGCAGCGTTCGGTTCATGGGAAGTTCTGCTCCAAGGACGGGTGGGGCGGCGCCAACCCGACAGCGGACCGAAAAATTCCGTGAAATCGCTTGAAGAGGCGATCTGCATGCGGGGTGACAGCGGCCGACCGAGTTGCTATTTCCCGCCCATTCGTTACGGCGCTGCGCGCCGACCCTCCCCATCAAGGCGAGGGTGGGGAGCTTAACTATGCCCGACCTGCTCTTGGAACTTCGCTCCGAGGAAATTCCGGCCCGCATGCAGCGCAAGGCTGCCGGCGACCTCAGGAAGATGCTGACTGACGGTCTGGTCGAGGCAGGCCTGACTTATGAGGCGGCGCGCGAATATTGGACGCCGCGCCGGCTGGCCCTCGACATCCGTGGCTTGACGGCGCGCTCGAAGGACATCCGCGAGGAGATCAAGGGGCCGTCTACCACGGCGCCCGAGCAGGCCGTGCAGGGCTTCCTGCGCAAGGCCGGCCTTTCATCGATCGCCGACGCCCATGTCCACTCCGACCCGAAGAAGGGCGACTTCTACGTCGCCCACATTTCGAAGCCGGGCCGGGCGGCCGAAGAAATCATCGCCGAGCTGGTGCCGGGCATCATCAAAAGCTTCCCCTGGCCGAAATCGATGCGCTGGGGGCCGGCCTCGGCGAAACCCGGATCGCTGCGCTGGGTGCGGCCGCTGCAATCGATCGTCTGCACTTTCGGCCCGGAGACCGAGGAGCCGGTGGTGGTCGATTTCGAGATCGACGGCATCCGCGCCAGCAACGTCACCTATGGTCATCGCTTCCATGCGCCGGGCCCGATCACCGTGCGCCGCTTCGACGACTATGTGGCGAAGTTGGAGGCGGCCAAGGTCGTGCTCGACGCCGACCGGCGCAAGGAGATCATCCTGGCCGACGCCCGCAACATCGCCTTCGCCAATGGCCTCGACCTGGTCGAGGACGAGGGCCTGCTGGAGGAGGTTTCCGGCCTGGTCGAATGGCCGGTCGTGCTGATGGGCGAGTTCGAGCAGGATTTCCTCACCATTCCGGGTGAGGTCATCCGCCTCACCATTCGCGCCAACCAGAAGTGTTTCGTGACCCGGCCGCGGGGCGCGGGCGAAAACCTGTCGAACCGCTTCGTCCTGGTCGCCAACATCGAAGCGACCGACGGCGGGAAGGAAATCGCCTATGGCAACGGCAAGGTGGTGCGCGCGCGCCTGTCCGATGCGCTCTATTTCTGGAAGACCGACCAGGGCGATCTGCCCGACCTCGACCAGCTGAAGGAATCGGCGGCGAAGTTCGGCCTGGATTTGAAGAAGCCGCTCGATCAGCGCATGGCGCGCCTCGATCATCTCAACGTCACCTTCCACGCGAAGCTGGGCACGCAGGGCGCGCGGGTCGCGCGGATCAAGCGGCTGGCTGAAGAGCTTGCGGCTGTGGTGGCGAGGTCGATCTCCCCCCTTGAGGGGGAGATGGCCGGCAGGCCAGAGGGGGTCGCCGCGCGTGAAGCGCCGACATCTTCTGCGGCGAGAGGCGACGTCGGCGCTCTACGCGAGGCGACGCCCTCTGTCGCCTTCGGCGACATCTCCCCCTCAAGGGGGGAGATTACCTCGCTCGTGGCCCGCGCGGCCGTCTTAGCCAAGGCGGACCTGCAAACCGAGGTGGTCGGCGAGTTTCCTGAACTGCAAGGCGCCATGGGCCGCAAATATGCGCTGCTGCAGGGCGAGCATCCCTCGGTCGCGGCGGCGGTCGAGGAGCATTACAAGCCGCAGGGTCCTTCCGACCGCGTGCCGACCGATCCGGTCTCGGTTGCCGTCGCGCTCGCCGACAAGCTCGACACGCTGACTGGCTTCTGGGCGATCGACGAGAAGCCAACCGGCAGCAAGGACCCGTTCGCGCTGCGGCGAGCCGCGCTTGGCGTGGTCAGGATCCTCATCGAGAACCGCATTCGTCTGGCGCTGACGTCTGTTTTCGCCAGGGCCTTTGCAAACTTCAAAAGCGACGCGGACCAGTCGTCCGATCTCCTCGCCTTCTTCCACGACCGCCTGAAGGTCTACCTCC
This sequence comes from Mesorhizobium sp. CA14, assembly GCF_020165195.1. Taxonomy (GTDB): domain Bacteria; phylum Pseudomonadota; class Alphaproteobacteria; order Rhizobiales; family Rhizobiaceae; genus Mesorhizobium. The sequence goes on from NZ_JAIUHR010000045.1 coordinate 16,631, forward strand.
GCGACCAGGGCGCGCGGTACGATCTGATCGATGCCGTCATCACGTCGCAGTCCGACGACCTGCTGCAGATCGTTCGTCGCGTCGAGGCGCTGGGCTCCTTGCTCGACACCGATGAGGGCAAGAACCTGCTTGCCGGAACCAAGCGCGCCGCCAACATCCTGGCCGCCGAGGAGAAGAAGAAAACGCTCATCGCCGAAACCGTTGAGCCGGCTCTGTTCCGCGAGGGCGCGGAAAAGAAGCTCTATGCCGCGGTGAATCAGGCCGAGAAGGAAGCCGGCCAAGCAATTCAAAACGAAGATTTTTCCGCTGCCATGCTGTCGCTTAGCGTGTTGCGCGAACCGGTTGATTCATTCTTTGAAGGCGTTCTCGTGAATGATGAGGACCAGGCCATGCGCGCCAACCGCCTGGCGCTGCTTGCCCGCATCCGCGCCGCCACCGATCAGGTCGCGGACTTTTCAAAAATCGTCGGCTGACGGCGCAGAAATCGCGTCTCACATCGAGGCGGTATCCAGTGTCTACATCGCCTTGCCGACGCGCGGCAGTGGCTGCCCATTTGGCGGCTGCGCCGGGTGTTGCGCGCCGCCCGACGCATTGGCTGTCGCGGCCGGCTGGCTGGCGGTTTTGCTGTTGCTGTTCGAGGCGGATGCGGTGCCGTTCGCGGGCGTTGCCGGCGACGTGCCGTTTGCCGGCGCGGCGGCGGTTGTGGTTGCCGGTGCTGCGGGCTTGGCCGCTGCGGTCGCCGCGGGCGTCGAGAAGGCGCCGCCGACAATGCCGCCGCGAATGATCATCGGGGCTTGCTGGTGCCCGGACTTCTCGGGAATTGCCGCGACCTTTTCGTCGGTGACGGCTGGCATAGGGTCGCCAAGCGCTATCACCGAGGGGGTCGAGGCCGCGGACAGCTTGGCCGGGTCGATCGCATTCAGCCTGATGACCGAAGGCGTCGAGGTCGAGGGGGCGACCACGACGATCGACGAGGCATATGCCGCGCCGTTCATCGCCAGAAGGCCGATACCGAACGCTCCAAGCAAACGCATCACAACAGCTCCCAAGCCCGCAACCGCATCGAACCCGCACCCTAGGGCCGGCAGATTGAAGCCGGCTTGCATGGAAACTTAACATTTTAGGGATTGATAAATCGCCAATGCCCGCACTTGCCCGATGGAAGCGGCCGTATTACGGGACCGGCATGTTCAGGACTGGTGGCGGATTTGGCTGAGATACTGGCGATCGGCGAGGCTATGGAGCAGGCATTGGCGCTGCTCGAAGGCGGCGACGTCGTCGCCATCCCGACCGAGACGGTTTATGGCCTGGCGGGCGACGCCACCAACGGCGTTGCCGTGGCGCGTATTTTCGAGGTTAAGGGCCGGCCGCGCTTCAATCCGCTGATCGCCCATGTCGCAAATCGCGCCATGGCGGACCGTATCGCCGGTTTCGATCCGCTGTCGGCAAAACTGGCCGAAGCCTTTTGGCCCGGCCCGCTGACGCTGGTGCTGCCGCAGCGCGCTGGCAACGGGATCCATCCGCTGGTCACCGCGGGGCTGGACACGATCGCGTTGCGCATGCCGCGTGGCTTCGGCGGTGAGCTGATCGGCCGCCTCGGTAGGCCGCTCGCCGCCCCCAGCGCCAATTCCTCAGGAAGGATCAGCGGCACGACAGCGCAGGCGGTCGCCGCCGATCTCGGCGACAGGATCAGACTAGTCGTTGATGGCGGCCCGACGCCGATCGGCCTGGAATCGACCATTCTCAAGGTCGAGAACGGCAAGTTGCGGCTGCTCAGGCCCGGCGGCATCGGCGCCGAGGAGATCGAGGCGGTGGCCGGCGCGAAATTGTCGCGCGGCGCCGGCGGCATCGAGGCGCCGGGCATGCTCGCCTCGCATTATGCGCCGGGCGCCGCGATGCGGCTCAACGTCGGAAAAATTGCCGAAGGCGAGGCGTTGCTTGCCTTCGGCCGCAACCGCGCCGAGGGCTGGGAACGAGCCGTTGCGCTGCGCAACCTATCCGAAAGAGGCGACCTGCGCGAAGCGGCAAGCAACCTCTTCGCCTATATGCAGGCGCTCGACCGTGTCGGCGCCGCGACCATCGCCGTCGAGCCGATCCCGGTCGGGGGGCTGGGCGAGGCGATCAACGACCGGCTCGCCCGCGCCGCCGCGCCACGTGACAAGCAGGCCTGGGCGCCATAGGTTCTTGCCGTCATGGATGATCAGCCCTTCGATCTCGATCCCGCCGTCATCGATCGCTTCGCGGCGATCGTCGGCGACAAATATGCGTTGCGCGACCAAGCCGACATCGCGCCTTACATCACCGAGCGGCGCGGTCTTTGGCATGGCCGCACATCGCTGGTGCTCAGGCCCGGCAGCGTCGAAGAAGTGAGCCGTATCATGCGCCTTGCGACCGAGACCGGAACGCCGATCGTGCCGCAAAGCGGCAACACCGGATTGGTCGGCGCCCAGGTGCCGGACAAGTCCGGCCGCGACATCGTACTCTCGCTGTCCAGGCTGAACCGCATCCGAGAGATCGATGTCCTGTCGAACACGGTGACCGTCGAGGCCGGCGTCATCCTACAGACGCTGCAGGAAGCGGCCGACGCTGCCGACCGGCTGTTTCCGCTCTCGCTCGCCGCGCAAGGGTCGTGCCAGATCGGCGGCAATCTCTCCTCCAATGCCGGCGGCACCGGCGTGCTTGCCTATGGCAATGCGCGCGAGCTCTGCCTCGGCGTCGAAGTGGTGCTGCCGACCGGCGAGGTGTTCGACGATTTGCGCAAGCTGAAGAAGGACAACACCGGCTACGATCTGAAGAACCTCTTCGTAGGCGCCGAAGGCACGCTCGGCATCATCACCGCCGCAGTGCTGAAACTGTTCCCGAAGCCGAAGGGCAGGGAGGTCGCCTTTGCCGGCCTGCCTTCGTCGCCTAAAGACGCGCTGTCGCTGTTCACCCTGGCGATGGACCGCGCCGGCGCATCGCTCACGGCCTTCGAATTGATCGGCAAAACGCCTTACGACTTCACCCTCAAGCACGGGCAAGGCATCACGCGGCCGCTGGCCGACGACTGGCCGTGGTATGTGCTGATGCAGATCTCGTCCGGCCGCTCCGAAGAGGACGGCAAGGCGCTGATCGAAGAAATCCTGGCCGAGGCTCTCGAGCAGGGTATCGTCGGCGACGCTGTGGTGTCGGCAAGCCTTGCCCAGGGCGAGGCCTTCTGGAATTTCCGCGAGACGCTTCCCGAATGCCAGAAACCCGAGGGCGCTTCGATCAAGCACGACATTTCGGTGCCGACCGCCTCGATCCCGGAGTTCATCGAAAAGGCGGCCCGGGTGGTGGAGGGGGTCTGTCCCGGCGCGCGCGTCGTCTGCTTCGGCCACATGGGCGACGGCAATCTGCACTACAACATCTCGCGTCCCGTGGATTGGCAGGACGAGCCGTTCCTCGATCTTTACCACCCTATGAACCACGCTGTGCACGACGTGGTGCGCTCCTTCCACGGCTCGATCTCGGCCGAGCACGGCATCGGCCAATTGAAGCGCGACGAGCTGATCGCCACGGCCCCGCCGATGGCGATCGACCTGATGCGCCGGGTGAAGGCGGCCATCGATCCGGCCGGCATCATGAATCCCGGTAAGGTTATCTGATCCTTCCTGGATCCGGCGGCCGGTCGCATTCCGATAACCATCGGCTCCGATCAGCAAAATTTAACCGACTTTCTTAAGCGCGCCGGTAAGACGCGGGCGCTAATATTTCTTCCCATAACGAGGCCGGAAAAACCGGCCCTGAGAGAACCGGAAAACGGCCCTCAGGACTAACAGGGAAGACATCGATGAACACTGGACTGAAGCCAGTCTGGGCCGGGCGCAACATGCGTCTCGACCCGTTTCGCCTGCCGCAGATGGTGAGCTACGCCACCCGCGACGACTATGGCGATGTGACCTTCACCATCGACCAGCGCGGCGCCGTCATCCGCCGTGTGCTGGAGATGAGCGGCGTGCCGGCGATCATCGCGCTGCCCCCCAATGCGTTCCGCGGCGTCGCCGCCCGCGCCATGGAGGATCCGGACGGCAACGTCACCGTGACGCTCGAGCTCCTGCACAATGATCCGATGCTGTCGGTGCCGCTGCTGGTCGCCGACGATCTCGAGGATGTCGCCGCCGACTGGCGCGCCTGGGCCGATGCCTATCGCCTGCCGATGCTGCTGATCGAGGCCGATGGCATCGCCCGCACGCTGGAAGAATCGCTCGGCGCCGCCATCAAGGCGCTGCCGCCGCAGGAGCGCCGCAAGGGTCGCGTCTCCACCATGCGCCGCCCGCGCTTCCTCGCCCGCCGCAAGGCCGGCAATCTGGGGCTGAGGCTGGTCATCGACGGCCAGGAGATTATCGCAAGGGAGTAGGTTTCTTCTCCCCGTCACTATACGGGGAGAAGTGCCCGGCAGGGCGATGAGGGGCAGCGCGAACCTAGGCGTTTAGCCGCCTCAAATTTGAACCAACACACGCGCTATCGCCGCTGTGCCTTTCGCCTTGCTTGCAAGGCTGGCGCCGCCCCTCATCCGGCTGCCGCCACCTTCTCCCCGTGGAACGGGGAGAAGGAAGACTACACCAGCGGCTTCAGCCATATCCAGATCGACCCGCCGATCAGGCCGAGGAAGATCAGCCAGCCGACCTGGTTGTTCGACTTGAACAGTTTCAGGCATTGGTCCGGATTGTTGATGTCGAGCCGGATGATCTGGCGCGCCATATGTGCGCCGGCGGCGATCAGCCCGGCCAGCGCCACCACCGGCACCTGGGCGGATGCAAAGGCGATGGCGAAGCAGATCAGCGCGCCGCCATAAAGCCCGGCCAGCCAGGTCTTGGTGTTGTCGCCGAACAGCCGCGCCGTCGAGCGCACGCCGACGATGGCGTCGTCTTCCTTGTCCTGATGCGCGTAGATCGTATCGTAGCCGATCACCCACAGGATCGAACCGATATAGAGCATGATCGCCGGATCATCGATGTCGCCGAACTCGACCGCCCAGCCCATCAGCGCGCCCCAGGAGAAGGCTAGCCCAAGCACGAGTTGCGGCCAGTTGGTAATGCGCTTCATGAACGGGTAGACGGCGACGATCGCCAGCGAGGCGATGCCGAGGGGAATGGCGAAGCTGTTGAACTGCAACAGCACGGCAAGCCCGATGAGCGCCTGGATGATAACGAATGCCCAAGCCTGGCGGCGGGTCACCTTGCCGGCGGGCAGCGGCCGCGAGCGCGTGCGCTCGACCTGATTGTCGATGTCCTCGTCCGCGAGGTCATTATAGGTGCAGCCGGCGCCGCGCATGGCGACCGCGCCGATGAAGAACAACAGCAGATACCAGGGCGCCGGAAGCAACGTCAGCAGCGGGTCGGTCGCGCGCGGATAGGCGCCGGCGGCGAGTGCCGCCGACCACCAGCAGGGCCACAACAGCAGCTGCCAGCCGATAGGCCTGTCCCAGCGCGCAAGCTGCGCATAGGGCCACAGCCGGCGCGGCAGCACCCGATAGACCCAATGACCGCTCGGCGCATCGGCGACGCGGCCCTGGATCGCTTTCGACTGAACGGTTTCCATCACGCTGGAGTGGCAGCAGCTAGGGGCGCCGTCAAGCGGCCGCGTTGTCGCTCAAGCGCTGAAAACCTGGGCGGTGAAAACATCGTGACCGGCAAACCATGCCTTGGCGACGTCGATGAACGCCGCGGCCGCGTTCGACAGGCGCTGGCGCGTGTCATGGGTCAGGATGATACGCTGCATCGGCAGCGGATCGGAAAGCGGCTTACAGACCAGCGGCAGCCCGTCATAGCTGCGGTCGCCATAGGGCCTCGTATAGCTGACCGCGACGCCGAAGCCGTTCGCCACCATGGACCGCTGTAGCTCGAACGAGCTGGTCGTCGCCCGGGCGATCGGCGAGAGGCCGCGGCTGAGGAAGAGGTCCAACATGTGCTGCCAACTGTGCGGCTGGTCGGTGGTGACCAGCGGATGCTCAGCGAGCTCGGCCAGGCTGACGGCGTGCTTGTCCGCCAGCTCATGGCCGGCCGGCAAAAGCGCGTGCGGCCGCAGCTCGTGCAGGAGAATGCGCTTGAAATGCCCGGGCAGACCGAGATCGTAGGTGAGGCCGAGATCGACGGCGCTGTCGGCCAGGCGCCGCCCCAGCGTCTCGAAAGTTTCATCGCCGATGACGATTGTGACAGCCGGGCAGCGCTCGGCGAAGACGCGCATCAGCGCCGGCGCGAAATAGGGCGCCAGATCCTCGAAGCAGCCGAGCACCAGTTCGCCGCCGACATCGGCGTCGCGCGAACCGAGCGCCGCCAGTTCGTCCGCCTCGCCCAGCACCTGCCTCGCCTTGGCCACGGCCCTGCGGCCGAAGGATGTCAGCGAAACGCCGCTGCCGCGCTGGCGCACGAAGAGTTTCTGGCCAAGGTCGGCCTCGACATTGTCGATCGCCACCGAGATCGACGGCTGCGACACGTTCAGCGCCTGGGCTGCCGCGGTCACGCTGCCATAGCGGGCGACGGCAACGACATAGCGCAACTGGGTGAGGGTCAGTCTCATAGGAAAAATCTATAAAGCAGATGGCAAGTTATTATTTTACGCGATGTCGGGCGCTTGCGATAGTCGGTCATCGAGCCACGAGCAATTCCAGGAAAAGCGTGAAGCGGTCAGGCTCGGCGACTTCGCCGTAGCCTTCCGTCCGGATTGCGTCAAACAAAGAGATCGAGCGCCATGGCCAGCCCAAAGATCGATGCTTCGACGATTGCCGATTACCAGCGCGACGGCGCGGTCTGCATCCGCGGCGCCTTCAAGGACTGGGTCGACGTGATCGCCGACGGCATCGAGCGCAATATGCAGAACCGCAGCGCCACCGCTTCCGACATCGCCGGCGGCAAGGGCAGCTTCTTCGACGATTACTGCAACTGGGAGCGCATCCCGGAATTCGTCAGGATCGTCAGGGAATCGCCGGCCGCCGAGCTCGCGGCCGCGGTCATGCAGTCGCGCAGCGCCCAATTCTTCCACGACCACGTGCTGGTCAAGGAGCCCGGCACGCAGAAGCCGACGCCCTGGCACCAGGATATTCCCTATTACTTCGTCGACGGCAGCCAGACCGTCAGCTTCTGGATTCCGATCGATCCTGTGAAGGAAGCGACGCTCAGGCTGATCGCCGGCTCGCACAAATGGAAAAAGATGGTGCTGCCGGTGCGCTGGCTGAACGACGCCAATTTCTACGCTGGCGAGGGCGACTACCTGCCGGTGCCGGATCCCGACAACGACCCGTCGATGAAGGTTCTGGAATGGGAGATGGAGCCGGGCGACGCCATCCTGTTTGACTTCCGCACGGCGCATGGCGCGCGCGGCAACCTGACGGCGGCGCGGCGCCGCGCGCTGTCGCTACGCTGGGTCGGCGACGACGCGCATTATGTCGAGCGTCCCGGCCGCACCTCGCCGCCCTATCCCGGCCACGACATGAAGCCCGGCCAGAAACTGCGCGAGGACTGGTTCCCCGTCATTTTCCAGAGCTGAGGCATTTTCCAGGGCTGAGCCCCCCTCCGGAGCTTGAGCCGTTTCCCGACCGGTCGAGGTCGGGGACTATCTCATTGGCCTTGATGAGGCCCACGTTCCCGTGCGCAATCGCCGCCAAAATGCCAAGACGCCTTGACCCGTCGCCCGCAGACCAATAGCGGGTTCAGGGAGACGATCAGCAAGAGGTGGCCATGAACGTTCTTCTTCTCGGTTCGGGTGGCCGCGAACATGCGCTGGCCTGGAAGATGTCCGCCTCGCCGCTGCTGACGAAGCTCTACGCCTCGCCCGGCAATCCGGGCATCGGCCGCATCGCCGAACTGGTGAAGCTCGACGTCGCCGACCATTCCACTGTGGCGGCCTTCTGCCAGGAAAAGAAGATCGATCTGGTCGTGGTCGGTCCGGAAGGCCCGCTGGTCGCCGGCATCGCCGATGATCTGCGCGCCTGGGGCATCCGCGTCTTCGGTCCGTCAAAAGCCGCGGCAAGGCTCGAAGGCTCGAAGGGCTTCACCAAGGACCTTTGCGCCAAGTTCAACATCCCGACCGCCGCCTATGGCCGTCTCAGCGACCTCGCCTCGGCGAAAGCCTATGTCGAGAAGACCGGGGCGCCGATCGTCATCAAGGCCGACGGGCTCGCCGCCGGCAAGGGCGTCACCATCGCCATGACGCTCGATGAGGCGAACGCAGCGCTGGAAGCCTGTTTCGACGGCGCCTTCGGCGCGGCCGGCGCCGAGGTCGTGGTCGAGGAATATCTGACCGGCGAGGAGGCAAGCTTCTTCTGCCTGTGCGACGGCGCCACCGCGCTACCCTTCGGCACCGCGCAGGACCACAAGCGCGTCGGCGACGGCGATACCGGGCCGAACACCGGCGGCATGGGCGCCTATTCGCCGGCGCCGGTGATGACGCCGGAAATGACCGAACGCACCATGCGCGAGATCATCGAGCCGACCATGCGCGGCATGGCCAATCTCGGCGCGCCTTTCGCCGGCATCCTCTTTGCCGGCCTGATGATTACCGACCAGGGCCCCAAGCTGATCGAATACAACACCCGTTTCGGCGATCCCGAATGCCAGGTGCTGATGATGCGGCTGAAGGACGATCTGCTCGTCCTGCTCAACGCCGCCGTCGACGGCCAGCTCGCGCATATGTCTATCCGCTGGAGCGACGAGACGGCGTTGACGGTGGTGATGGCGGCGCGGGGCTATCCCGGCACGCCGGAGAAGGGCTCGGTCATCCGCGGCCTCGACGAAGCGGAAGGCGAGGGCGTCCAGGTCTTCCATGCTGGCACCGCCATCAATGGCGGCGCGCTGGTCGCCAATGGCGGCCGCGTGCTCAACGTCACCGCGCTCGGCAAGACCGTCGGCGAGGCGCAGGCCAAGGCCTACGCGGCGATCGACCAAATCGACTGGCCGCAGGGCTTTTACCGCCACGACATCGGCTGGCGCGCCGTCGAGCGCGAGAAGCGCGGCGGCTGATTGGATGCTGCGCTGGTAGATGCCATTTTTCGGTTACGACGACTTTGTAACCAACGCACCGGTTTCAGCCATGTGCCACGAAAGAAATTCATCCTCACTTCGATAGTCGAACGGGTCGTAGCTGTACTCTCCGAAAATAGGGCAGCTCCGATCGCCACTCTCCGCCTGAAGCCACGTCGGCGAGCCACCCGCAGATCGGACCTATCGTCGACTGATAAGACAAAGGCGTAAATCCCAAGGCACGCGCCGCGGGGTAGTGTGCTGAGAGTTCTGCAAATTCGCTGAGAGAGGGCGGTCATGGCAGGCTGGTGATTGTTCAAAGTCAC
>NZ_JAIUHR010000046.1 GCF_020165195.1 Mesorhizobium sp. CA14
CGGAGCGAGACCTCGCGACCAAATCGCTCCGCGAGCCTGTCCTCGCTAACTGCGCAACAGGCCCCTTGTGGGAGAAGGTGGCCGCGACCGGATGAGGGGTGCTCCAGGGAATGCCAGCGTCTCACTCCGCTGGAACACCCCTCATCCGTCTCGGCGCTATCGCGCCGATCCACCTTCTCCCACAAGGGAAGAAGGAGGCGTTGGCGCAGCTCACGCATTCCACAGCCCCTTCTTCTTCAACGCCTCCATTTCGCGCGCCGCGCGCTCGCGCAGCCTTGCGTCGCGCAGAAGCTTCTCCACTGCGGCATCGTCGGACTTGTCGGAATAGCGGAATTCGGAATCGGCGTAGCGATTGATCTCCTGCATGACCATGGCAAGAGAGAACGGCCCGCGCAGTTCCTCGATCATCGCCTTCTTGTCGTCGTAGCTCTTGTGCATGAAGGCTTCCGGCTTCTCGAACCAGTCGTCCGGAAGCTCGATGTCCATGGCGCGCATCTTGATGGCGTCGGTGACGTTTTTGATGGCGCGGCCGGTGAAGCGCGGCTCGGCGTCCTTGATCATGTGCAGATAAGTGCCGACATCGGCCATGGTCTTCGGCGCGCCATTCTCCTTCATGTAGCGCTCATAGACCTTCATCAGCCCGTCTTCCTGCGGCTTCTCGTGCTCTTCATAGGCCTCGGCCACGGCGCGCTGGATCTCCTGCGCGGCATAGAGCTCGTGGTCCCCGAGCGGTATCTTGTGGTTCTTGCCGGCCAGCAGCACGAAGATGTCGATATAGTCGTCGCGCGTCTGCGGGCCGTCGACCAGCCAGCGCGCGCCGGCGCGCTGGCGCAGCGCGTCGTCGACATTTTCCGGATAGTTGGAGAACATGCCGAAAGAGCAATTGCCGCGCACCACCGTCGAAGCGCCGGCGAAAGCGTCCATCAGAACGCCGGTGATTTCCTGCTGGCCGGCCGATGCGCGGTCGTCGGAACGACGCGCCGCCACCTGGTCGATGTCGTCGATGGTGCCGAAGCCGATGACGCGCGGATTGAGCATGTTGTTGATGAACTGGCGGCAGTTCTGGCCCGACTTGCCCTGATAGGACGAGATCTGGTCGACCCCGAAATTCTCATAGGCGAACGGATAGCCGGCGATCTGGCAGTAGCCATTGACGAGGCCGGCGATCATCTGGATCAACGTCGTCTTGCCGGTGCCCGGCGCACCGTCGCCGATGAAGGTGAACAGGAAGCCGCCGAGCTCGACGAAGGGGTTCAGCTCGCGCTCGAAATCATAAGCCATCAGCATCTTGGCCAGCCTGACCGACTGGAATTTGGCGATGTGGTTGCCGACGACCTCTTCCGGTTTCTTGAAGGTCATCACCAGCGGCTTGGAGCGCTTGCCGGGTGCGACGTCGAAACCGTCGAGGGTGAAATCGTCGACATCGATGCGGATATGCGCGTTCTCGAACGGGCCGATTCCGTCGAAGCGGCCTTTTCGTGCCAGAAGCCCGTCGATGGCGAGGCGGGCAAAGGCCCGCGCCCGCGTCGTCAGGTCGGCGTCATCCTTCGAACCGGCGATCGCCTTGTCGAGGCCGGCGACGATCGACTTCACCGCGTCCTGCGGCGTGTCGAACAGGAAGTCGGGCTCGGGGATGTCGTTCGGCGCCTCGCCGTCGCTGTCGATCAGCTGGAACAAATAAGAGGCGAAACTGAAGGCGGAGACGTAAGCCGAAGCCGACAGGAGCTTCTTGAAGGTGGCTGCCTCGTCGCCTTCCAGCGGCGCGCGCACGTTTTTCGCCTGCAGGCTTTCGAGGTCGGAGCCTTCGGCGAAGATGTCGGATATGGCGAGCGCGATCGCCAGGCCGCGCCGCGCGCGGTAGAGCAGCGTGTGCTGCGGGATCGTCATCAACTGGTCGTCGGGATGGATCGCGGCAACCGTCTTGGTGAGCTCGACGTCGCGCGTGCGCCGCACCGAGCCGACCGACACGGTCGAGACGAAGCGGCGGTTGGTGCCGGCAAGCGCCGTGCCGGATTCGCGCGAAGGGTCCTCCAACACGACGATGCGGGTGATGAAGCTCTGCGCGGTCGCGCGGTGCTTTTCGATTGCCGTTTCCGAGATCGTTGTCAGGCCGGTGTCCATGAAGGATGCTCCGCGGTTTGACGGTCAGACGTCGCTGATGACCTGCCCGTTGGACAGGATGTGGACCTTGTAGCCGGAAAAGATCTTCTGCGCTTCGCCGGCGGCATAGAGCGCCTGGTAGGCCTCGTGCGGGATCAGCGCATGGTTCTCGTAGCTCGACACGCCCTGGCGCGCCGCTTCGAGGTCGTCGGTGTTGATGAAGAATTCCTGCGTGGTCTTCTCGCTGGAGAACAAGCCCTTGCGGCCGGGCTTCTCGCTCTTGGAAAAGACCTCCTGGATGGTCCAGGTGAGCAGCCAGGCGTTCTCCGGCTTGCGCACCTTGGCGAGCACCTCGGCGACGGTCGAATTGTTGTCGGTGATGCCGGCCGAGTAAAAGGGCCCAAGCACGACGCGCCGCAGCTGCTTGGGGTGCAGCGGCTCGAAATCCTTGTCGAGATTGACGGCGATCGTCGCCGGCGAGAGCGAATAGGCCGAGTTCTTCTCGGTGAAATCGTCGAAGCGGTGCGCAAGCTCCGGGTTGAGCAGGCCGTCGACGGGAAGCGGGATATCGACCTTCTCGTTCAACTTGCCGTTCACGTCGACCAGCTGGCGCACCATGCTTTCGGAGGAATCCTCCACCGTCACCATGTAGACCAGCGGCAGGTTGGCGCTGCCGTCGAACGTAGCCCAGTGGACGAGATAATAGGGCCGCATGGTCTTCGGGTTGACCGAGACCTTGGCCGTCTGCGCCAAGGTGAAGGGACCGAAAGTCGCCTCGCTCTTGACATCCTCCAGATAGAGCCGCTCGGCCATCGACTTTTGCAGCGCTTCGGGAAATTCCTTGTGGCGCAGGATGAAGTCGGCCATCTCCTCGCGCAGCTCGCCGGCCTGCGGGATGTTGGCCAGGCGGGCATCGGCCTGCTGACGGTCGTTTTCCAATTCGAGCAGGTTCTGGAACACCGGATAGCCGCTCTCGGCGCGCGAGATGCGGAAGGTGTCCATGAAGCCGAGCCGGTTGCGCCAGCAGGCAAAGGACTTGTCCAGCCGCGCGATATATTCGGCGACGATCCTGGCGACGATGCCGTGCCGGTAAAGCGGCGAGCCATCGTCGCGCATGAACACTTCCAGCCCGCTCAGCGCCGCCGTGATGGCGGAGAAATAGCGTGCGGCCGCGTCGTTCTCAGGTGTCATGGGGCTGCCGTGGAAATGAAGTCAGCGGCGCCGCCTACGACTGCACGTAGTTTGCCGAATTGTGCTTCTTCATCACATCGTCGAAGCGACGCGCGAAGGCATCGTCGGCAAGCTTCTTGCGGCGCTGGATGTCGGCTGAAGCCACCATGTTCTTCTCATGCATCTTCAGCAGGTCGCCGATATGCTTTTGCGAGGCGGCGCCGATGCCGGCCATAGTCTCCTCGGCCGTGTTGTCGACCTGGCTGCCCAGCGTGTTGATCTTGTGGGCGACGTCCTGCTGGGCGGCGGTCTTCAGCGAATCTTCCAGCGCCTTGTAGAGGACGATGCGCTGCTCGGTGTCGATGGTCAGCTTGTTGATCAGCGTCGACTGCGCGGCGATCTGGTTGTTGAGCGAATCGACGAAGGTTTGGAACATCGAGGTGTAGCGCTCCAGCGTCTGGCTTTCGGCCAGCAGCTCCTGCTCCTTGGCCTGTTTTTCATTGTATTCGGTCGCCATCTTCGAGCGCTCGCCCTCAAGCTCGGTGCGCTCCTTCTGGGTTGTGGAGGAAGCGATCTTGTTTTCGATGTCGAGCAGCAGAGGGTTCAATTCCTCGATGCGCTTATGCACCGCTTCGAGGTTGGACATGGTCGTCTTGCGGCGCTCGATCACCTGCGACAGGCTGTCCTCGGAGGTCTTATAGCGCTGGTCGAGGACCTGCTTCTGCGCCTTCAGGATGCCGACGATGGTGTCCGACTTCGCCAAAAGCTCCTGCAGATTGCCGGCCAGCGACATGTTGCGGACGCGGTCGGTGCGCATGCGCTGCTTGCGCTGCGCCGAAAAGACGCCGACGAAGTTTTCCCAACCGGTGTAGTTCTTCATGCTTTCGAATTCGGCGCCGAAGACGTTGGTGGCGTCCTCGAGCCCGATGATCAGGTCGGCGATGTTGCCTTCCATGACCTTTTGCTGCTTGAGCACGTCCTCGATGCGGGCGTTCTCGATGTCGAAATTGGCGTCGCCGATCTTCTTGTCGGCCTGGGCGAGCGTGTCGAGCACCGTGCCTGACTGCTCGATCTTGGTGCGCATGTCCTGCACGACCTGCTTGGTCTTGGCAATTTCGGCATCGAAATTCTGCAATGTCGCCATTGGGGCCTCCCGCTTCGGCATCCGTTTCCGTGTCGTGGCGGCGAATATATGTGGGGCTCCAAGGGATTGAAAGAAGGAAGACAAGGAGTGACGTCAAAACAAAAGAATTGGTTAGGTCCTTGAAAGACAAGGCAAGCATGCGCATGGCACCCAGTAATGCCCGCCGCCGTCGAACAGCTTCGCCTTATATGCCTTGAGTTATTGTTTTTACGAACGGCCAAGGCGACGAAACAGCGCCGGCAAATCTCTGGGGCGGTTCACCGTTTCCCGGAAACAGCGAACCGCTCTATCTCTTTGTTTTTGCGCAATTCCGGACGGAAAACCGCTCACACTTTTGATGGAATTGCTCTTGGGCCGGTGGCAATACCAATTTCTTCCAACACAATCAGGGCTTGGGGTCGGCCTTGAGATAGGCAATCACGTTGGCGATGTCGTCATCGCTGGTCAGGCCGGTAAAGGCCATTCTGTTGCCGGGAACCTTCTGCCTGGGCGCCTTGAGATATTCGGTGAGATTGGCTTCGTCCCAGACGACGCCCGCGGCGCCGGCATCCTTCATGGCTTGCGAATAACGGCTCTGAAAACTCTCCGCCGAGCCGGCCTTGCGGCCGACGACGCCCATCAGATGCGGGCCGACCTTGTCGCGATCCGTCGCCGCCTCATGGCAGGCGATGCAGCGGTTGAAGACTTTCTTGCCCAGTGCTGCGTCGCCATCGGCATGCGCGGCAAGGCCGCCGGCGAGCAGGAAAAGAGCGGCGGACGAGATGGCTCGAAGCATTGCGGGTTCTCCGGCTGGTTCTGGCTGGGCGGGAAACTAGGACGCCGACCTTAACAAAGGCAGCAGAGATCGCGCGACTGCAAGAGGTGGCAGCCGGCTACCCGCCGACCGGCAGCCTTCCGGCTCAGCGGCTGACAAAACCGATGAAGTCGTCGGGCGCTGCCCGGCCCATCTCCTCTTCCCAATGGCGACGGCAGAGCGAGACATAGACGTCCTTGCCGATCGCCACCTGCTCGCCCTGCTTCGCCACCTTGCCGTCAGGCCCCAGGCGCACCACCATCGTCGCCTTGCGGCCGCAACGGCAGATGGTGCGCACCTCGCGCAGGTCGTCGGCGATGGCAAGCAGCGCCCGCGAGCCGGGGAACAGATTGCCCTGGAAGTCGGTGCGCAGGCCGTAGCACATGACCGGAATACCCAGACGGTCGGCAATGCGGGCGAGTTGCCAGACCTGCTCCTCCTCGAGGAACTGCGCCTCGTCGACGAAGATGCAATGCACCGGTGCATGCCGGTGATGCTCGGCGACCCTGGCATAAAGATCTTCGCCGTCGCGGAATATCTCGGCCTCGGATTCGAGACCGATGCGCGACGAGATCAGCCCCCTGTCGCCCTTGCGATAGTGGCCGGCGACGAACAGCATCGTCGACATGCCGCGTTCGCGATAGTTGTAGGATGCCTGCAAAAGCATGGTCGTCTTGCCGGCGTTCATCGTCGCGTAGTGGAAGTAAAGCTTGGCCATGCCGTCCTTCTAAGCTCACATGTCGGCGCACGGGGAGGGGGCCCGGGGCTCCGTCCACCAAAAACTCCCTGCCGTCTAAAGCTCGATGTCGTTCAAAAGCCTGTCATGTCGCTTAATGACCAGCGCGCGCCGTTCGTCGTGATGTTGAAGCGCTTGAAACAGCTTCAAAATGGTGTTTGGCTGACGAAACAAGGCGGGCGCAAGAACCGTGACTTCGCTTTGCCTCGAAATTCCAATGGGAGAAAAGTTTATGTCGCGTATGAAATCTTTCGTCGCAGGCCTCGGCCTTGCGGCGCTTCTGTCCACGACCGCCGCTTATGCCGGCGATCCGGCGAGCTGCAAGGCGGTTCGGCTCTCAGACGTCGGCTGGACCGACATCCAGGCCACCACGGGCCTCGCCTCGGTGCTGCTCACCGCGCTCGGCTACGAGCCGCAGACGATCCAGCTTTCCGTGCCGGTGACGATGGCCTCGCTGAAGAACAAGGACCTCGACGTCTTCCTCGGCAACTGGATGCCGTCGATGACCAACGACATCAAGGACTACACCAAGGAAGGCTCGATCGAGACGATCAGCACCAACCTGACCGGCGCCGGCTATGGCATCGTCGTGCCGACCTATGTCGCGGATGCCGGTGTCAAGACGCTGACCGATCTCGGCAAGTTCAAGGACAAGTTCAACGGCAAGATCTACGGCATCGAGGCCGGCAATGACGGCAACCGCATCATCCTCGACATGATCAAGAACCCGAAGGACAATCTGGCCGGCTTCGAGCTGGTGGAGTCCTCGGAGGCCGGCATGCTGACGCAGGCCGAGCAGTCGATGAAGAACAATGAGTGGATCGCCTTCCTCGGCTGGACGCCGCATCCGGTGATGGGCGCCATGAAGATCACCTATCTCGACGGCATGGGCGACAGCGGCTTCGGCGCCGCCACCGTCTACACCATCGTGCGCAAGGGCTACACCACGGAATGCCCGAATGCCGGCAAGTTCATCTCCAACCTGAAGTTCAATCTCGACATGGAAGGCCAGATGATGGACGCGATCCTCAAGGGTGGCGATCCGCAGACGGTGGCGACCGACTGGCTGAAGAAGCATCCGGACGCGGTCGCGCCCTGGATCGCCGGCGTCACCACCTTCGATGGCGGCGACGCGGCTGCGGCCGTCAAGACCGCGCTCGGAGGCTGATCCGCTTGGGACCGGCATGATTTCCGGAAAAGGGCAGCCCTTGAAGAGGCTGCCCTTTTTCATATGCCTGGAGACGTGAGAGGATGACCGTGCGGCAAGCGCGGCGAAGCCGAGAGGGGAAAGATGGATCCGATTTCTAAATTCCTGACCGACTACAAAATTCCCATCGGGCCATGGGGCAAGGCTTTCTTCGGCTTCCTGACCGACAATTTCGACACCATCTTCCGCGCATTTTCAAACGGTCTGAATTTCATCCTGGACGGAGCAGTGAGCCTCCTGCTCATGGTGCCGCCGGTTTTGTTGGCCCTGGTCATCGCGATCATCGCCTGGTTCTTGCAGCGTTCGCGGCCGCTCGCCATCGGCGTTTTCCTCGGCCTGATCTTCATCATCAACCAGAATCTGTGGAAGCAGACGGTGCAGACGCTGGTGCTGGTGGTTGCTGCCGCCGCCATGGCGATGGCGATCGGCGTGCCGCTTGGCATCTGGGCCGCGCACAAGCCGAAGGTCTACCGCGTCATGCTGCCGGTGCTCGACCTGATGCAGACGCTGCCGACCTTCGTCTACCTGATACCGGTGCTCACCCTGTTCGGGCTCGGCAACGCGCCCGGCCTCATCGTCACCATCATCTTCGTCATCCCGACAGCCGTTCGGCTCACCCATCTCGGCGTCGTTTCGGTGCCCAAGGCAATCATCGAAGCGGGCGAGGCGTTCGGCGCCACCAAGCGCCAGCTTCTGTGGAAGGTGGAGCTGCCCTCGGCGTTGCCGACCATCATGGCGGGCCTGACGCAGTCGATCATGCTGTCTCTGTCGATGGTGGTGTTCGCTGCCCTGATCGGCGCAGGCGGGCTCGGCACGGAAATCAACCGGGCGCTCGGCTCGCGCCGCATCGACCTCGGGCTTGAGGCGGGCCTCGCGATCGTCGTTCTCGCCATCGTGCTCGACCGCATGACCCGCATCGGCGTTGGAGGCAAGAAATGACCGTCGCGGTTGATTTCAAGAATGTAGACATCGTCTTCGGCGCCGACCAGGCCGGTTCGCTGGCCCTGATCGATCAGGGCGCCACCCGTGCCGAAATCCTCGAGAAGACCGGCAATGTGCTCGGATGCGCCGACGCCAGCCTCACCGTGCACGAAGGCGAGATCTCGGTGTTGATGGGCCTATCCGGTTCCGGCAAGTCGACGCTGCTGCGGGCCGTCAACCGGCTCAACGTCGTGTCGCGCGGTCAGGTGCTGGTCAAGGACGGCGACCGCATCGTCGATGTCGTCACCTGCGACGAGACGACCTTGCGGCGGCTGCGGCAGAAGCAGGTGGCCATGGTGTTCCAGCAGTTCGGCCTGCTGCCGTGGCGCACGGTCGAGGAAAATGTCGGCTTCGGCCTCGAGCTTGCCGGCATGCCGGAAGCCGAGCGCAAGGCGCGGGTGCAGAAGCAGCTGCAGCTTGTCCATCTCGACCAGTGGTCGAAGAAATACGCGCATGAGCTTTCCGGCGGCATGCAGCAGCGTGTCGGCCTCGCCCGGGCCTTCGCCACCGAGGCGCCGATCCTGTTGATGGACGAGCCGTTCTCGGCGCTGGACCCGCTGATCCGCACCAAACTGCAGGACGAATTGCTGCAGCTCCAGGCGGAACTCAAGAAGACCATCATCTTCGTCAGCCACGACCTCGAGGAAGCGCTGAAGATCGGCAGCCACATCACGATCATGGAGGGCGGACGCATCGTCCAGACCGGCGCGCCGGAAGACATCGTGCTCAGGCCCGCCAACGACTATGTCCGCGATTTCATCGCCAATGTGAATCCGCTGTCGGTGCTGACGGCGTGGAACGTGATGCGGGACCGCCGCGACCTGGAGCAGGGCGACAACGGCTGGGTGTGGCTCGACCGGCGCAAGACGACGCGCTTCAAGATCGACGAGCATGGCCTTGTGGCCGCTGCCGAGCGCGATGACAAGCCGGCGGTGTGGGTCTCCTGCGCCGATGTCGAGCGCCAGCCGGAAGAAGGGGCGCAGGTGTTCTGGGCCAATCCCGGCACGCCGCTGAAGACGGTGATGCTCGCCATGCACCGCTCGCAGACGGCGCCGGTGGCGCTGTTCGACGAGGGCTCGCGTTTCGTCGGCTCGATCGGCATCCGCGACGTGCTGAGCGCTGTGCTGAGGCGCTGAGGTTCGGTTTTTGAAACAAGCATTGGGTGTCCCGCTGGCGGGCACCTCCAGCTTGTTTTAAACTCACTCGGCAGCCGGGCTACAAGCGGCTGTAGCAAGGGCCGCAAGATGATCTTCCGTCAGCTCTTCGATTCCGTTTCGGGCACCTATTCCTATCTGCTCGCAAGCCGGCGCGGCGGCGAGGCGTTGATCATCGATCCGGTGCTGGAAAAGGTCGAGCGCTATCTGCAGCTCGTCAATGAGCTCGACCTCAGGCTGGTCAAGGCGGTGGACACGCACCTCCATGCCGACCACATCACCGGCCTCGGCGCGCTGCGCGACAAGACGCATTGCGTGACCGTCATGGGCGAGCAGACCAAAGCCGACGTGGTGTCGATGCGGCTTGCCGACGGCGACAAGCTCGGCATTGAAGGGCTGGCGCTCGACGTCATCTACACGCCCGGCCATACCGACGATTCCTACAGTTTCGTCCTGCCCGACCGGGTCTTCACCGGCGATACGCTGCTCATTCGCGGCACCGGCCGCACCGACTTTCAGAACGGCGATCCGCGCCAGCAATATGAATCGATCTTCGGCCGCCTGCTCAAGCTGCCCGATGATACGCTGATCTTCCCCGCGCACGACTATAAGGGCGAGACCGTGTCGACGATCGGCGAGGAAAAGGCCTTCAACCCGCGCCTGCAGGTGAAGTCGGTCGATGAGTATGTGAACATCATGAACAATCTCAATCTATCGAATCCGAAAATGATGGATGTGGCCGTGCCGGCCAATATGCGGGTCGGTCTGCATCAGGACGACATCGCCAGCCGCGGCTGGGCGGTGAGCGCGGAGCAGGCGCTGGCGCTGGTCGGGCGGCCCGACGTGGCGCTGATCGACCTGCGCGAGCAGTCCGAACGCGAGCGCCACGGGGTTATTCCCGGCGCGATCCATCTGCCCTATGCGCGGCTGCAGGAAAACATCGCCGCTGGCGGCATGCTGCATGAGCTGGCGAAGTCGACCAGCAAACAGATCCTGTTCTATTGCGCCTTTGGCGAGCGTTCGGCGATGGCGGTACAGGCGGCGCAGGATGTCGGGATTGCCAGCGCCCGCCATATCCAGGGCGGCATCGACGCCTGGCGGAAGGCCAGCGGCCCGCTGATGCATTGAGGTGCGTTGATATTCAGGTGATGCCGGCCTGCAAAGGGCCGGCGGCTCAATCCAGCCCGATCAGCTTGGCGCCGTTCCGGAACAGCGCTTCACCGTCCCGGTCGAAGCGGAATGTGGCGATGAAATCGTCGGCGCGATAGTTCGGCAAGGTGTTGCGGATCGTCGCGGCGAAGGTGCGCGCCTCGTCCTGTCGGCCGGCCAGCGCCAGGCAATGGGCGGCGATCGCCAGGATGATGACATGGGCGTTTGGCCTTGCGGCCGCCTTCAGCGCCCATTCAGCCGCCGCTTCGAATTCGCCGAGCCGCGCATGCGCCATGGCGCGCGCGCCCATCATGCCGAACAAGAGCGGATCGAAGGGGCTGAGATGACGCGAATGGTCGGATGAGCCGATCGCCGATTGCGGGTCGCCCGACTGCGAATGGACGAAGGACAGCGCGTAATGGCCGAGCGCGAAATTGGGGCTGAGATCGACGGCGCTCGCCAGTTCCAGCAGCGAGCCGTCCTGCTCGCCGCGCAGCCATAGCGCGCGGCCCATCGCCCAGTGGGCGGCAGGGTTGCGGTCGTCGACCAGCAGGCTCTGGCCGGCGCTTTCGAAGGCAAGTGCGGTCTCGCGGTCGCGGTCGCCCCAGCGCTGGAAAGCGCTCTGCCAGTGGGTGAAGGACATGCCGGCATAGGCGCGTGCGAAAGTAGGATCGAGCTTCAACGCCTCGCCGAAGAAATGCTGCGCCAGCTCGTTTTCCTGGCGGGTGAAGCGATACATGTGCCAAAGGCCGCGATGGTAAGCCTCCCAGGCATTGAGCGAGTTTGGCGCTTTCAGCAATGCACGATTGCGCTCCACCGTCGCGATCTCGGCGGCGATGGAGGAAACGATGCTGTTGCCGATATCCTCGATGACGATGAAGATGTCGTCGGGCTTGTGCTCGAAGGTCTCGGCCCAGACGATCCTTGCCGTGCGGACCTCGACAAGCTCCACCGACACGATGAAACGGCCCGGCAAAGCCCGCACCGAGCCCGTCGCGACATAGTCGACATTCAGCCTGCGTCCGGCGTCGTCCGGCGCAATGTTCTTCTCGGCGAGCGCGAAGACCGAGCCTCGGGCGATGACAAAAAAATCGCGAAGCTTGGCAAGCCGCGTGATGATGTCATGCGTGAGGCCGTCGGCCAGCCCGCCGCGGAAGCCGCCAGTGCCGGCGCTCTCCGCAAATGGCATCACCGCGAGCGAAGCCCGGCGCGTCGCCGCGGGTTCGGATTCGATCGCGGTGACCGGCAAGTCCGGGAGCGGCAACGCCGGCCCGGATCGGGCGCATGGCGTTGCGCCGGCATTCCGGGCTCTTATCTCCTGCCACGCCTCGCGCAATGGCGTGAAATCCAGCTCTTCGGAGTGGAACAGCTCCGCCGCGGTGGCAAGATGCTCCTCGCCGGCGCCGATCTGTCCGCGCCGTGCCAGATTTTCCAGCAGCGCCACATGTGCGCGGCCGTCGAAGGGCGCAAGCTCCAGCCATTTGTCGATATAAGGGCCGGCCTCATCGGCTCCCTGCGGGACAAGGCCGATAATGTGCTCCAGGACCGCGACATGGCATGCGCTGAAACGGCGGCGCTGCGCCGTCAGCCAGCTGCCGAAATGCGGGCTGCGATCGAGCTCCAGGCCATCAAGGAAGTCGCCGGCGAACAGTTGCGCAAGCGTCCGCAGGCGGTCGAGGCCAAGCGTCTCGATGCCGCCCGCCACCGCGGCAGCTGCCTCGACGGCATCGACGCTCACATCGCCGAGGCGAAGCGCCACGGTGTCGCCTTCCGTCTCGATCCGGCGCAAGCCCGGTTCGTCGAGCGCGGCACGCAGCTTGCTCAGACACCAGCGCAGCTCGCCGCGCGGATCGTTGGGCACGTCCCAGAGAAGTTCGCAAAGACGGCTGCGGCTGACCGGGTGGGGCGCCAGCGCCAGATAGGCCAGCAGCGCGCGCAGCTTGCGTGACGATGGCAGCGCCACGGGAATATCGTCGCGCATGATCGCAAGCGGGCCGAGCAGCCTGATCGAAAGACGGGCTGCCATGCTTTTCAGAGTCGACCGAACGGATTCCACGTCCGTTTCCACGCTCGCTCCCACGCCGAACAGTTGGTCCATGTTCTATCACCAAACACGACGGGGCGCATCCGGCGGCGAATTTCGACCCGGACGCGGCCTTTGCCGAATTGCCGGCAAGTCAACTAGCGCGGCAAGGTGTCGAAACCGCGCCGCTCAATCCGCCGGTTTGTAACCGGCGCGTGAGATTTCGAGGAGAAAGCCCCATGTTGCATCAGTTGAAAATCAGGACCACGGCCGGGCGCGGCCGTCTGTTCGACAGCATTCTCGACACGGTCGGCGACACGCCGGTCATCCGCATCAACAATCTCGGGCCGGGTCACGCGACGATCTATGTGAAGGCCGAGTTCTTCAATCCGGCGGCCTCGGTTAAGGACCGGCTGGCCCTCAACATCATCGAGGAAGGCGAGCGCAGCGGTAAGCTCAAGCCTGGCCAGACCGTCGTCGAGGCGACGAGCGGCAACACCGGCATCGGCCTTGCCATGGTCTGCGCGCAGAAAGGTTACCCATTGGTGGTGACGATGGCCGACAGCTTCTCGATCGAGCGCCGCAAGCTGATGCGCATGCTTGGCGCCAAGGTGGTGCTGACGCCGCGCGCCGAGAAGGGCTTCGGCATGTACAAGAAGGCGGTCGAGCTTGCCGAGGCCAATGGCTGGTTCCTGGCGCGCCAGTTCGAGACCGAGGCCAATGCCGACATCCACGAGGCCACCACCGGCCGCGAGATCGTCAATGATTTCGCCGGGTCGCGTCTCGACGTGCTTGTTACTGGTTACGGCACCGGCGGCACGGTGGCCGGCGTCGGCCGGGTGCTGCGCCGCGAGCGGCCGGAGGTGAAGATCGTGCTGGCCGAGCCGGCGAACGCGCAGCTGATCGGCAGCGGCAAGGTCCAGGAGCGCGGCGCCGGCGGCGCGCCGGCCGCCAGCCATCCGGCCTTCGAGCCGCATCCGATCCAGGGCTGGACGCCCGACTTCATCCCCAATGTGCTGCAGGAAGCGATCGACCAGCGCTACTATGACGAGGTGGTGCCGATCTCCGGTCCCGAAGGCATCAAATGGGCGAAGGCGCTGGCGCGGCAGGAGGGCATCTTCACCGGCATCTCCGGCGGCGCCACCTTCGCCTTGGCGCGGCAGATCGCGGGCAAGGCCCCGACCGGCTCGGTGATCCTGTGCATGCTACCCGACACCGGGGAGCGCTATATGTCGAGCCCGCTCTTCGACGGCATCGAGGCCGAGATGGATGCCGAGGAGACGGCGCTGTCGCGCTCGACTCCGAGCTGCCAGTTCGAAGCCTGAAGGCAGATACCACGACGCCGCCGTTCGAACGGCGGCGTCGCTATTTGCACATGATCACCCACATGCCGGCGGGAGATGCGGATGGACAGCTTCCAGGAAATGGCGATCACGGATGAAACGCTCGATCCGCCGGACTGGACCGAGGTG
Organism: Mesorhizobium sp. CA14; assembly: GCF_020165195.1. Taxonomy (GTDB): domain Bacteria; phylum Pseudomonadota; class Alphaproteobacteria; order Rhizobiales; family Rhizobiaceae; genus Mesorhizobium. The sequence continues at coordinate 13,930 of NZ_JAIUHR010000046.1, forward strand.
GAAGCGCTCTCGCACCGGATCGTCGACGACGCCATCACCTATCTCAAGGATGTTCGGGAGCGTCCGGCGTGGCGCGAGATGCCGGCTGAAGTGCGCTCATTCTTCTCGGCGCCGTTGCCGCGATCTCCGGCGCCGGTGGCCGACGTGTATGACGATGTCGCCCGCAACCTCATGCCTTATCCGATGGGCAACATCCATCCGCGTTTCTGGTCCTGGTATATGGGATCCAGCAACTTCACCGGCGCGCTCGGTGACTTCCTTGCCGCGATCCAGGGTTCCAATCTTGGCGGCGGCAACCATGCCGCCGGCTTGATGGACGGCCAGGTCGTCAACTGGATGAAGGAGATGGTGGGTTTTCCCGCCTCGGCCAGCGGCACGCTGGTCAGCGGCGGCTCGATGGCCAACATCATCGGCCTCACCGTGGCGCGCAACGTCAAGGCCGGCGTCGACGTGCGCGAGCGGGGCGTCGGCGCCATGCCGAAGCCGTTGCGCTACTACGCCTCGGACCAGGTCCATTCCTGTCACCGCAAGGCCGTGGAGGTGCTCGGCCTCGGCAATCGGGCGCTGCGGCGGATTCCGACCAATGCCGGCCTGCGCATCGACATCGCCGCGCTCAAGGCGGCAGTCGCGGAGGACCGCGAGACGGGCTTCAGGCCGGCCTGCGTGATCGGCACCGCCGGCACGGTCAATACCGGCGCGGTAGACGACCTGCAGGCGCTGGCGAGCGTGGCGGCCGAAGAAGACCTCTGGTTCCATGTCGATGGCTGCATCGGCGCGCTGATCGCGATCGCGCCCGAGAGCCGATCGCTCGTCACAGGCATCGAACAGGCGGATTCGATCGCGCTCGATCCGCATAAATGGCTGCACGCGCCATTCGAAGCCGGCTGCGCCCTGGTGCGGGACGCATCCCAGCACCGCAACACATTTGCCGTCACCCCGGAATATCTGGAATCGGCGCCGCGGGGCCTGGCGTCCGGAGAGTGGCTGCACGATTACGGGCTTCAAACGTCGCGCGGCTTCCGCGCGCTCAAGATCTGGATGGCGCTGAAGGAGCATGGCGTCGAGAAGTTCGGCCGCCTGATCGACCAGAACATCGACCAGGCCCGCCACCTCACCCGGCTGATCGAGGCGGAGCCGGCGCTCGAGCTGATGGCGCCGACCACCATCAACATCGTCAGCTTCCGCCACCGAGTGGATGGCGCGTCGGAGGAAAAGCTCAAGGCGTTCAACACGGAGATCATGCTGAGACTCCAGGAAGAGGGCATCGCGGCCTTGTCCGACACCACGGTGCAGGGCCGGCATTGCCTGAGGGTGGCAATCGCCAATCACCGCACCCGCCGCGACGATCTCGACCTGCTGGTCGCGGAGATGCTTCGGCTGGGACGGGAAATCGCGGTTACATCAATGTGAAACGCGGACCTAAGCGTATTCAACCAGCCTGCAGCACGGCGCCCGGCAGATAGAGCATGATCGGCCGGATCTCGTAGACGGCGGTGGGGTTGACGTGCTTGAGGTCGCGAGCCACGGCGATCGCCTCGTCCTGGTTCGCGCAATCGAGGACATAGAGGCCGAGCAACTGCTCCTTGGTCTCGGCAAAGGGACCGTCGATGACCATGCCGTCGCCGGGACCGCGCAGCGTCACCGCCTTGGCCGTGGCGTCAAGCCTCGCCGCCGGCCCGAGCTTGCCCTCGCGCGTCAGCCTGTGGTTGACCTCGAGCAGGTCTTTCATCAATGCCGCATCCTCGTCGGGCGACCAGGACTGCACGGTGTCTTCCACGTGATAGGCCAGGACGGCATAGAACATGGGTGGATTTCCCTCGTAACCAGGCGGGCCGCACTATCACAAGGATGGTTCGACTGATCCAGTGGCGCCGGTGGTGGACAAAGCCCACTCCTGACTCAAGCTGCCACCGGCAGCTTCAGCTCCGTCAACAAGCCGCCACCAGGATAGTTGGATAGATTGACCTCGCCGCCGGCGCCGCGGGCGATGTTGCGGGCGATGGTGAGACCGAGGCCGAGGCCGCCGGTGGTGCGGTTGCGCGATTCCTCCAGCCGCACGAAGGAGCCGAACACCGCATCCAGCTTAGCCTGCGGGATGCCGGGGCCTTCGTCGCGGATCGACAGCGTGATCGTGTCGCCCGATCGGCGTACGCCGAGATGCGCCTTCTTGCCGTAAGTCACCGCGTTCTGGATGAGATTGGTGACACAGCGGCGCAGCGCCACCGGCCGGGCGATGCAGATCAGGCCGCGCGAAGGGACCACGTCTTCGTCGAAGGACGCGCCGTCGAAGGAGTCCGCCACCGATTCCACCAGCGACCAGAAATCGATCCGCTCCGCCTTTTCCTCGGTCACCTCGAATTTGGCGAAGTCGATGACGGAGCTCGCGATGCTTTCGATATCGGCGAGGTCGTGCGCGAGCGCCTCGCGCGCCGACGACTTGCGCAGCAGTTCGAGGCGCAGGCGCATGCGCGTCAGCGGCGTGCGCAGATCATGCGCCAGCGCCGCCGCGAGGTGCTCGCGATCCTCGACATAATCGCGCAGCCGCATCTGCATGGCATTGATCGCCTTCGCGGCGGCGCGGATCTCGCGGCTGCCGCTTTCGGCGATCGGCGGGCTTTTCAGGTCGTTGCCGATGCGCTTCACCGCCGTTTCCATCATCCGATAGGGCGCGGTCAACCGGCGCAGCGACCAGATCGACATGATGACGATCAAACCGGCGATCAGCGAGTAGAGCGGCAGGCTGTCGACGCTCAGTATCGGTCCCGCCGGCGTGATCGGCTCGGTGAAATTCAGCCACTGCCCGTCGGAAAAGCGCAGCGAGGCGGTCAGCTTGTCGCTCTGCGCGAAATCCGCGGCCAGGACCAGCAGGTCGCGCTCGACCTGGCCGACATCCTTGTTCACCGCCTCGCCGTCCGGGAGGTCGGCCTCCTGGGTGGCCGGATCGCGCCGCACGCGCGCGTCGGTCACGCCGAATTTCGACAGGCGGCCGACCAGGATGTCCTCAAGCTCGGCCAGCTCGTCGTCGCCGGCGATCGAAGAGGTGACGGCGGGCGTGTCCGAAACCGTCAGCGCATAGGTCGAGTTGAACAGGCCGGACGAGATCGCCTTGCGCTCTTCGGGCGGGGCGTCATGCATCAGCTGCACCAGCGAGTAGGCGCGGTCGTTCAGCCGGTAGAGATCGACGATGCTGTTGGCGGCAGCGCGGTCGCGCGCCACGATGTAGAGTGTCGTCACCTGGCTGATCATGAGGCCGGCAATGACGATCAGCAGCACCCAAACTGGCAGGGTCTGCGGCAGGAAGCGTCTCATTCGGACGTGGTCTCGGGCAGGAACTGATAGCCGCCGCTGCGCACGGTCAGGATCAGTTTGGGCGTCTTCGGGTCGTCTTCCATCTTGCGGCGCAAGCGGCTCACCAGGATATCGACGCTGCGGTCGAAGCTGTAGCCGGTGTCGCCGCCGGACAGCTCGATCAGCTGCTCGCGGGTAAGCACACGCTGGGCGCTCTTGACGAAGGTCTGCAGCAGGTTGAACTCCGCCATCGTCAGCTCCACCCGGACGTCGTCGGGCGCCGTCAGGCGGCGCCGCGCGCAGTCCATGGTCCAGCCGGCAAAGCGGTAGACCTGCTTGGCGGTGGGGCGACGCGGCTCGGCGCTGCCGTTGCGTCTAAGCACGGCGCGGATGCGAGCCAGAAGCTCGCGCGGATCGAAGGGCTTGGGCACGTAGTCGTCGGCGCCCATTTCGAGGCCCACGACGCGATCGGTCGTTTCCGTCACCGCGGTCAGCATGATGATGGGCGTGGTGTAACTGGCGCGGATCTCGCGGCAAAGCTCAAGTCCGCTTTTGCCGGGCAGCATCACGTCGAGAATGATCAGGTCCACCGGCGTGCGGCGCAGGACCGCTTCCATCTCGGTGCCGTCGCCGGCCACCGTCGTGTGCAGGCCGCGCTTCTGGAAGAATTCCTGCAGCAGATCGCGTATGCCCTTGTCGTCGTCGACGATCAGTATGTGCGCATCGGATTTCACTCGAAACCTATCATTCTTTGCCGGACATCCCTCGCGAAACACCCACGATAGAATTCGGGCCACATCTTGGCCAGTGGCCGCGATCGCCGCGCCGGGCGGATTCCCCAGAAACAATCCAGAAACAAAATTCTACAGTCGGGAAAAACTCGTGAAAAATTTCAAGGTCATAACCGGCGCCGTGGCGGTCAGGTCATCGGCTGCGACGCAAGTTTCCGGAGTAACGGACAAGACCAATGCAGAGGTTCTGGATCAGCGTGACGGGTGCTTTGCTCAGCATATCGCTCATCACAGCTGCAGCCGGCGCCTCCACCGCAAAGGTCGCCCCGCTCACCCGGACCGAGCGTTGCACCAATCTGAGCCGTCAGGTTGACGAAGCCCTCGAAACCCATGCCGCGGCAACGCAGGTCACCGCGGCGAAAGCACTGCAAAGAAAGGGAAACCGGTTCTGCGCCAACAAGAAACAGGCACAGGGAATCCGGATGCTCGCAAACGCTTTGAAGCTGCTTGGAGTGACGCCGATCGATCCCGTTCAGTGACGCTCATCCAGATCTGCAAGAAAAGGAAATGAAGCCATGAAGAAGTCCATCCTCTCCGCCCTCGGCCTCGGTGTTGCTCTCGCCTTCGCGATGCCGGCTCTCGGCAACGCCCAGACGACGACCACCGCTCCGGCTGCTTCGACGACGACCACCACGACCGCTCCGGCCACGACCACTGCTGCGAAACCGGCTGCGAAGAAGACAGCGGCCAAAAAGGTCTGCAAGCCGACCAAGAAGCACAAGTGCCCGGCTCCGAAGAAGGCGTCGGCTGCGAAGCCCGCTGCTGCGAAGCCGGCTGCCAAGAAGCCCTGATCCAGCGCTCGGCGCCACTAGATGAAGCCGCTCCAGCCGATTTCGGCAGGGGCGGCTTGCTTGCGGCAGGGAACCCGAAACCGGCAGGTTTCCACCGCACTCAGTCGATCCTTAACCCGATCGCAATGTCGGTATTGTAGAACATCCGCATGAAGAAGCGGCTTTCGTCCCTGATGCGTTCGCTGACACTCGGCGGCCTGATCGCCACGGCGGCGGCGCGATCGCTGATCATCTTTACCGCAAGCCCCGTGCCGGATCCCGCCAGCGGCAGGACCGAGCCCGAGCTGTTCGCTCCGCTGATCTCTTCAAGCTTCGACTACATCACGCCGGCGCAGTCCTGGATTCTGCTCGTGCTGGCCGGCGCGACGATGATCGGCTTTGTCGCCTGGATATTCTTCGCGCTCCTGGAGCGCGGATCAGGCGGCCCCGACAGGTCGCGCACGGCCGGGCGGCAGGGCCGTTGACCGGCAGGCAACGCTTCCCCACATAGAGTTTTCATCGCCTTGGCCCCTGTTGCCGTTGCGCAGGCAAATAGACGTGCGCGTTCCTGCGTGACAAAGTGAAATGAAAACCCAGTTCATCACTGGTGGATTCCGATGCCCGAAACCGTCCTCAAACCCCGCACCAAGACGCAGCCGAAGACCGAGCGACCGAAGCTCTACAAGGTCATTCTCGTCAATGACGATTTTACGCCGCGCGAATTCGTGGTGACGGTGCTCAAGGGTGAATTCAAGCTCAGCGAGGACCAGGCGCACCGCGTCATGATCACCGCGCATACGCGCGGCGTGTGCGTCGTCGCGGTGTTTACGCGCGACATCGCTGAGACCAAGGCGGCACGCGCAACCGATGCCGGCAAGGCCAAGGGCTACCCGCTGCTGTTCACGACTGAGCCGGAAGAATAGGGCGGGGCACTTTTTCTTCTCCCCCTGTGGGCCTGTTGCGTAATTGGCTGGTTGTGATTCTCTGAGAAGGAAGCTCGGAGGGAATCGCAATG
>NZ_JAIUHR010000047.1 GCF_020165195.1 Mesorhizobium sp. CA14
CGGGGTGGAGCAGCCCGGTAGCTCGTCAGGCTCATAACCTGAAGGTCACAGGTTCAAATCCTGTCCCCGCAACCAAACACAAAAAACGGCCCGCTCAACGCGGGCCGTTTTGGTATTCGGCTGGGGCGGTGGCATGGTGGCCGGCTGTTCATCCTTGCTCGCCGGATCGGGCAGGATCGCCTTGCGCCAATTCCTCCAAATATGCACGCAGCGACCGCGGCTCCCGACCCAAGATCGCACGTAGCGTCAGTGGGTTGCCGAGCAGGCCGTGGCGATCGTAGTGGTCGAACATCGCCCGCAAGCCGGGAGGAACATCGCCGAGCACATCGGGATCGCGGCGCTCTCTAATTTCATGGCCCAGCACATCGCTCATCAGCGCAGCGACGTCGAGGCGGTTAAGATGCCCAGGTGCGCAGAGTTCGAACGTTCCAAAAAGCAGCCGCTCTTCGGTCAGGGCTATCGCGGCGACCTCGGCGACATCGCGATAGTCGACCAGCGAAAAGCGTGTCCTGGACGACCAGGGCTCCGCAAGCACGCCCTCCTTCACGACTTTGGGCCAGAATGCCGCGTAATTCTGGAAGTAGCGCGCCGGATGGAGGAACGTATATTCCAGGCCGGAGTTGAGAACCGCCTCCTCGACCGGCGCTTTGGCGACATGATTGACGAGGTCCGAAAGCACCGGATGGATCACGGCCGAGAACACGAACCGGCGCACACCGGCGTCGATAGCGGCCTCCACGACTCTCTTTCCCACATCAGCCTCGGCGGGAATGAAGGCTGGGGCGATATAGAAGACGGCGCCCACATCCTTGAACGCCGCATCCAAAGCTGCACGATCGCGCAGATCGCCGATGGCAACCTCGGTTGCGCCGTGACCGCGTACCAGTTCAGCCTGCTCAGGCTTGCGGACGAAGGCACGGACGCGCGCACCCCGCGCGGCAAGGGCGGGAATGACGCTGCCCGCAAAATTTCCCGCTGCACCGAAGGCGAGAATCATCATGATCACGTTCCTGCGCGTTTCGTGACGATCACGGATTTGTTCGGGCACCAATGGCCCTCAACCCAATCTGGTTCCCGCGACCGGGATGTCACCCTCCTGCCGGCATATTTTTCGGTAACGCCTCAATAGGCCGCATAAGATGAGTTGGCGCAAAGGCGCGCCGCATTCGGATGGTTTCGTGTTTCGTCGCAAAGCCCATTTGTGGGTAGGCTGGCCTCTGGCTTTTTGCTGATGTGCATTAACGTCCGAAATCCCGGCAAGTACTCGCCCTTGGCGATCTCGAATGAACGCAACCAAACTGACGGAGAAAAAGATGCGGCAAGCGCTGATCGTATGGGGCGGCTGGGAAGGGCATGAACCCGAGGCCGGTGCCCGCGTTGTCAAGGCGATGCTCGAGGAAGAAGGCTTTGCCGTGCGTGTCGAAAACACGACGGCGGCGTTCGCCGATCCGGCGATCGCCGATCTCAGCCTGATCGTGCCGATCTATACCATGTCCAAGCTCACCAAGGCCGAAGAAGCCAACCTGACCGAGGCGGTCGAAAACGGCGTCGGCCTTGGCGGCTATCATGGCGGCATGGGCGACGCTTTTCGCGAATCAACGAACTATCAGTTCATGTGCGGCGGCCAATGGGTCGCGCATCCCGGCAACATCATCGACTATCACGTGAATGTGGTGCGGCGCGACGACGCGATCATGCAAGGCATCGCGGATTTCCCCTACCGTTCTGAGCAGTATTACATGCATGTCGATCCATCGAACGAGGTACTGGCGACCACCATTTTTTCCGGCGACCACGCGTCGTGGATCGACGGTGTCGTCATGCCGGTGGTGTGGAAGCGCCGGCACGGCAAGGGGCGGGTGTTCTATTCGTCGCTGGGTCACGTGGCCTCGGAATTCCAAGTGCCGCAGATGCGCACCATCTTGCGCCGCGGGCTGGTCTGGGCGGCGCGCTGAGTGGCTGGTGCAACCCGCTAAACGCTCTCCAGATAGGTCTCGATCTCGAAGTCGCTGACGTTGAGCGCGAAAGTGTTCAGCTCCTGGCGCTTGCAGGCGATGAAGGCGTCGCGCAGCACGTCCGGGAAGATTTCGGCGACACGCTGGCCCGCCTCGAAGGCGGCGATTGCCGACGCCCAATCCGGCGGCAGCTTGGCGAGCGCCAGCCCTTGGCCCTCGCCGCCGGTCGGCTCGCCGGGCGAGAGCTGGCGCTCGATGCCGATCAAGGCCGCGCCGAGAATCGCCGCCAGCACCAGATAGGGATTGGCGTCGGCACCGGAGACGCGATGCTCGATGCGGCGCGCGGCCGACGGGCCGCCCGGAATGCGAATCGCCACCATGCGGTTTTCGTAACCCCAGGCGACGGCGGTCGGCGCATAGGATCTGGGCCGTAGCCGGCGGTAGGAATTGAAATGCGGCGCGAACACCAGCGTGCTCTGGGCCATCGCGGCAAGCAGGCCGCCAACCGCATGGCGCATGGCGTCGGAACCCTGGTCCGAGCCGTCGTCGAAGATGTTGCGGCCTTGCCTGTCGAGGACGCTGAAATGGACATGGAAACCGTTGCCGGCGCGTTCGCCATAGGGCTTGGCCATGAAACAGGCGGCAAAGCCATGCTTGCGGGCGATGCCCTTGACGGTGCGCTTGAAGAGCACGGCGTCGTCCGCTGCACGCAGGGCGTCGGGGACATGGTTGAGGTTGATCTCGAACTGGCCGACGCCGTTCTCGGCAATCGCAGTGTCGACCGGAATGTCCTGCATGCGGCAGGCTTCGTAGATATCGTGGATGAAGGCTTCGAAGTCGTCGACCTCGTCGATCGAGAGCGCCGCGTCGGAATCGAGGCGCCGCCCGGTTACCGGCGAGACCGGTCCGACAGGCCGCTGCGATGTCGGGTCGACAAGGTAGAATTCGAGCTCGGTCGCGGTGACGGGCGTCAATCCTAGCGCGGCATAGCGGTCGAGGATGCGGGCCAGCGCGCGGCGCGGATCGCCAAGATAGGGGGCGCCGCTGTCGTCCGCCAGCCAGACCGGCAACAGCGCCGTCGGGTGCGCCGTCCAATTGACCGGCAATATGCCGCGCCCCGTCCAATGGCAAAGCCCGTCGGCGTCGCCGGTCGAGAACACCTGGGCGTTGCCTTCGATATCCTCGCCCCATATGTCGAGGCCGATGGCCGAATAGGGCATGCGCAGCTTGCCTTCGAGCGCCTTGCGCGCCTGCTCGACCGGAATGCGCTTGCCGCGCATGATGCCGTTCAGGTCGCACACCGCTGCCCGCAGGCTCTGGATGTCCCTCCTGCTTTCAAGCCACTTCAAAACATCCGTAATCGCATCGCTCAATTTCCAGCCCCTGTTTTTCTCGGCGCTGTAGCCCTGTCGGCTACGATATCCAATTTTCAGCTTGTGAGTTCGTGAAGATCAGCACGGTTGACGCCGGGCTGATTATCTTCATTTTTTCAATTCACTAGCCGGGATATCGGGCGGCATTTCGGGTCCATATTGTGCGATCTGCGATCGCAACATAGCGGCCCGATCGGCGAAAGCCAAGCCGGATTCGAAGTCGGCTGCTGCGGCTCGTCAGTGGCGCAGTTCCGGAAACTTGACCTGGCCGAGGATGTGGGCCGCGCCCTCGGCGATATCGCGCACGATCGCGGCCCGCGCCCTCTCGCCGTCGCCGGCTTCGATCGCCGCCACGACCTCCTCGTGGTAGTCGATGCCGAGAATGCCGGCCAGGTCATCCTCGAAGCCGATGTGTAGGTTGCGCAGGAAAGGGCCAACCTGCATCCATACCGTCTCGATCAGGAAGATCATCTGCTCGTTGCCGCAACGGCGGTAGATCGAGAATTTGAAGTCGTGGTTCTTGCGCAGATAGTCGTCGATGTCGCCGCTGCGGGCGGCCTGGGTGAGCTCGGCGCAATGACGGCGGATGGCGCGCAGATTGTTGCCGTTGATGCGTTTTATCGCGAGTTCGGTAGCGGCGCCTTCCAGGATCGTGCGCACGTCGGTCAACTGCTGGAAGCGGTCGGCCGAAATCAGCGGCACCTCGACGCTGCCGTTCGGCATCGGGCTCAGCGCCCTCAGCGCCTGCAGCCGCATGAAGGCGCTGCGCACCGGCATGTCGCTGGTGCCGAGCTCCTTGGCGAGCTTGCGCGAGGTCAGCTTCTGGCCAGGCCGGAGCTGGCCCGACATCAGCGCCCGCACCAGTTCCAGATAGACTTTTTCATGCAGCGGAACGGTATCGACAGCGGTCAGTCCGAATTGCGATTTGTCGGCCATTGGCGATGCGCTGCTTGATCGGTCCTGAAACTTGTTTCGTCACGATCCGACGCGGGAGTAGCCGGCCGCCGCCGGGATACCTGGCCGGTCGTTCGGCCGCACGATAGACGGTCAATGCGAACCGCCGCAAGGGCGGCCGGGGTCGCTATCCGATCCGCGCGTCGATGATCTCGACGAAGCGCGCGAACAGGCCGGCCTGCGATTTGATCTTCAGCTTACGGTAGATGTTGCGGCGGTGGACCTTGACGGTCCCCGGCACGATGCGCAGCGCCCTGGCGATCGATTCTGTTGAGTGGCCCTGCAGCACTAGGTCGACGACCTGCTTTTCACGCGAGGTCAAGGACAGGCTCTTCCAGATATGCGCCCGGTCGAGCTCGTTGGTCATCGCGACGGTTTCGCCGGAGGGTTGGGCCGCGACCTCATCGGCAGGCAGAGACGGCCAGCGCTGCTTGCAGAAACCGATGACCGCCGGCGCCATGTCGCGCAGCAGCCTGGCATCCGCCGTTCCGAATGGCCCGGTGGCGCGCAGCCGCATCAGCGAGAGCACCAGCGCGTCCTTGCCAGCCAGCGGCACGAAGAAGCCGACCTCCTCGGCAAGTTTGGTCTGGCTGTAATAGGAGCGGTAATATTCGCTGGCATAGAAGCGGTCCGGCGCGAGCTCGCGCATGCGCCAGAAACCCTCCTTGCGCTCGACTGCGGCGTGGTGGAACGGGTCGAGCAGATAGGGCCCGTCCTGATAGAGCGCGACGAAGATGTGGCTCTCCGCCGGCGAGAAGGTCTCGAACAGGAGCGGCGGCCGCGCTGCACCGCGATAGCCGAAGATCACGCAGTGATCAAAACGGACATGCCCGCTGAGCCAGCCGACGATCGCCTTGCCGAAATGGTCGCCGCCGGTCTCGCGCGACGCGGCGATCACGGCGGCCAAGGCGTTGTAGTCGTCACTGCGGGAGGCAGCCAATTCATACCCCTCTAAACGATAAAATCGGCTAAATATACCACCTGCGAGGTATATACTAGGTGCTATTGGCTCTGCTAGCGTCGCGACATTGCCTCACGCTGTCGCTGGAGCCCATGGCCTTGACTGCAGTGCCCGATATCGAATTTCGCGCGGTCACCAAGCGCTACGGCGCCGTCACCGCGGTGAGCGGCATCGACCTTGCCATTCCGCCTTCGGCCTTCGTCGCTTTGCTCGGACCTTCCGGCTGCGGCAAGACGACCTGCCTGCGCATGATCGGCGGCTTCGAGCAGCCGAGCGAGGGCCAGGTGCTGATCCGCGGCCGCGACATGGCAGGAACGCCGCCCTACCGACGGCCGGTCAACATGGTGTTCCAGCAATATGCGCTGTTCCCGCATCTCGATGTCGAGGAAAACATTTCCTATGGCCTGCGCCAGGCAAGGCCGCGCCTGTCGTCGCGCGAGATCGGCCACCGAGCGGGCGAGGCGCTTTCGATGGTGCAGCTCGCCGGCTACGGGCGCCGCAAGATCCACGAGCTTTCCGGCGGCCAGCAGCAGCGCGTGGCGCTCGCCCGCGCGTTGGTCAACAAGCCGGCGGTGCTGTTGCTCGACGAACCGCTGGCGGCGCTCGACAAGAAGCTGCGCACCGACATGCAGATCGAGCTGCAGAACCTGCAGCGCGAGATCGGCATCACCTTCGTGCTGGTCACCCACGACCAGGAGGAAGCACTGTCGATGAGCGACTTCGTCTGCGTCATGAATGGCGGCCGCGTCGTCCAGCTCGGGCAGCCGAGCGAGATCTATGATGAGCCCGCCGACCTGTTCGTCGCCGACTTCGTCGGCAAGACCAATCTTCTCAGCGGCAAGGTGGCCGGGCTCTCGGGTGAGCTCGTCGATGTCGCGCTTGCCGACGGCACCGTGATTGCGGCACGCAAGCGGGTGCCGCTCAGCCGCGGCGAAGCCGTCTCCGTCAGCCTGCGGCCGGAATCGCTCAGCCTTTCGGCGCCTGGAAGCGGCGCTTTGAAAGGCATCGTGCGCAACCGCATCTTCCTGGGCTCGACGGCGGAATACGCGATCGAGGTCCAGGGCATCGGATCGCTGCTCGCCAAGGCCGACCATGTGATCGGCCAGGGCAATCTCTTCAAGCCGGGCGAACCCGTCGCCATCGGCTTTGCCGCCGGAGCGCCGCTGGCGTTTCCGCGCGCTAACAATAACGGGACCAACCAGAGGGAAGACCAACATGCCGAAATCCTATCGTGACGGACTGCCGATAACCCCCGATAAATTCGTCGACCAGTTGATGCGCCTGAAGCGCGGCTCGATCAGCCGGCGCGACTTCCTCGGCCTCACCGGCCTTGGTGTCGCCACTGCGGTAATGGCGCGCGAGCTTGGCATCATGCCGACGCCGGCCTATGCCGCAGAGAACCTCGGCGACCGCATGTCGATCGCCACCTGGCCGAACTACCACGACCCGCAGACTTTCGAGAATTTCAAGGCGGAGACGGGCGTCGCCGTCGAGGTCAACGTCTTCGGCTCGAACGAAGAGATGCTAGCCAAGCTGCAGGCCGGCGGTTCGGGCTGGAGCCTGTTCGTGCCGACCAACTATACCATCTCGACCTACAAGAAGCTCGGCATCATCGAGCCGCTGGACATGGCCAAGCTCGCCAATTTCGACGGCAAGTCGGAAGATGCGCGCTTCACCGCTGAAGGCACGATCGATGGGACGATCTATGCCGTGCCGAAGAACTGGGGCACGACCGGCTTTGCCGTCAACACCAAGAAGCTCGCCAAGCCGATGTCGAGCTGGAAGGAGTTCTGGGACACGGCCATGGCGGAAGCCGACGGCCGAACCATGGTGCATGACTATCAGCTCACCACCATCGGCAATGCTCTGAAATATTACGGCTATTCGTTCAACTCGCTGAAGCAGGACGAGCTCGCCAAGGCCGAGGAATTGCTGCTCAAGGTCAAGCCGCATCTCTTCGCAGTGTCGAGCGACTACCAGCCGGGAATGCGCGCCGGCGATGCCTGGATGACGATGTGCTGGACCAATGACGGGGCGCAGCTTCATCGCGACATTCCCGAGATCACCTATGTGCTCGGCAAGGAAGGCGGCGAGATCTGGACCGACTTCTACGCCATCCCGAAGGATGCGCCGAACAAGCCGGCCGGTTATGCGCTGCTCAACTATCTGATGAACCCGAGGGTGGCGGTGAAGGAGCATCTGGCCAATGGCGCGCCTTGCACGGATGCACGGGTCAACGCGCTGCTGCCGAAAGAGGTGCTCGACAACCCGATCCTCTATCCGGCGGCCGACCTGTTGAAGCCGCTCGAATTCGGCGCCGCCGCGACGCTCACCGATCCGGGCCGCGCCGAGTTGATGGCGCGCTTCAAGTCGGCTTGAGCGAGACCGGTCACAAACCTGAACCAGGCAATGCGACCGGCGGGCAATGCCCGCCGGCTCCCAACCGGCTTTCTCCATGCGTCGCAGTCTCTTTCGCAAAAACCTCGTGACGGCGCTGCTGCTCGCCCCGGCGGCACTGTGGCTGGTCGTCTTCCTGGTGCTGCCCTTCGTCGCCATCGCCATCTTCAGCGTCGGCGAGCGGGCGCCGGAGGGCGGCTACCAGGCCGCGCTGACCTTGGCGCAATACGCCAACCTGCCGGCACGGGCGACGGCTTTCTGGAACACGATAGTGCTGGCGCCGGCCGGCGCGCTTGCCTGCCTGCTCGTCGCCTATCCGGTCGCCTATTATCTTGCGCTGCGCGCGCCGCAGCGCTGGCGGCTGATCCTGCTTGCGCTGATCGTCATCCCGTTCTGGACCAGCCTTCTGATGCGCACCTATGCCTGGATGTACATCCTTGGCGGGCGCGGCATCCCGGCTTTGCTCGCCTATGTCGGCATCGAGGATCTGAGGCTGATCAACACGCCGGGCGCGGTGCTGCTCGGCATCGTCTATGGCTATCTGCCGCTGATGATCCTGCCGATCTATGTCAGCCTGGAGCGGCTCGACCGGCGCCTGCTGGAAGCCTCGGCCGATCTCGGTGCTACGCCGCTGGCGACCTTCCTTGGCGTGACGCTGAGACTTTCGCTGCCCGGCGTCATGACCGGCTTCTCGTTGGTGATGATCCTTTTGCTTGGCGAATATCTGATCCCGACGCTGCTCGGCGGCGGCAAGGTGTTCTTCATCGGCAACGCTTTGGTCGATCTCTTCCTGCAGTCGCGCAACTGGCCGTTCGGATCAGCGATCGCCATCACACTGGTCCTGGTCTCGGTCGTGGTGCTGATCGTCGCCAATCGCATCTCGACCCGTCTCTCGGGCGCACGTCGGGTGGACCTGATCTGATGCGCGCCTTCGTCATCGCCGTCTTTGCCTTCCTCTATCTGCCGATCGCGTTGGTCGTGCTGTTCTCCTTCAATGCCGGCCACCATGCCAGCGAGTTCACCGGCTTTTCCGTGCAATGGTACGGCAAGGCGCTGTCCAATCCCTTCCTGGTCGAGGCGCTGAAGAACAGCCTGTTCATCGCCACCACCAGTGCCTTGCTCGCGGCCTTTTGCGGCACGGCCGCGGCGCTCGGGCTGCAGCGCGTCGGCGCGCGGACCCGGGCTCTGTTCGACGCGCTGCTGGGCGCGGCGATCGTCGTCCCGGGCGTCGTCATCGGCATCTCGACGCTGGTCGCGCTGGTGCAGCTCTTCGCCGTCGTCAATCCGTTTCTCGCTTCGCTCTGGCCGACCGACCAGCCGCCGCGGCTTTCGCTGGGCTATGGCTCGATCATCGCCGCGCACGGCCTGTTCTCGATGGCGCTGGTGACGATGATCGTCGGAACGCGGCTGAGCAGCCTCGACCGCAATCTGGTCGAGGCTTCGAGCGATCTCTACGCCACGCCGCTGACGACGTTCCGCTCGATCGTGCTGCCGCAGATCATGCCGGCGGTGATCGCCGGCTTCCTGCTCGCTTTCACCTTCTCCTTCGACGACTTCATCATCGCCTTCTTCGTCGCCGGCGCTCAGACGACGCTGCCGATCTACGTCTTCGCCTCGATCCGGCGCGGCGTGACGCCGGAGATCAACGCCATCGCGACGATCGTGCTCTGCGCGTCGGTCCTGCTCGTGCTGCTCGCGCAATGGCAGCTCGGCCGACGAAAACCATCGCCTTGAGAGACCAATCCATGATCCTGAAAGACCGCATCGCCGTTGTCACGGGGGCCGCGTCGGGTATCGGCCGTGCCGGCGCCATGATCATGGCGCGGGAAGGGGCAATCGTGGTCATCGCCGACCGTGATCCGGCGGCCGGCGAAGCCACCGCTTCCGACATCCGCGAAACCGGCGGCCGCGCCGAGGCCGTCGTTACCGATGTCGGCAGTGATGCAGCCGTCGAGGGCCTGATCGAGGGAACGCTCGACCGGCACGGCCGGATCGATATCCTGCATAGCCATGCCGGCATCCAGGTTGGCGGCACGCTGACGGAAGTGGGCACCGACGGCATGGACGCCTCATGGCGGATCAATGTGCGGGCGCAATTCCTGGCGGCCAAGACCGTCATGCCGGCGATGATCGCTCAGGGCGGCGGCGTCATCCTCAACACGGCCTCCAATTCCGGTGTTTTCTACGACCGCGAGATGATCGCCTATGCCACCTCCAAACACGCCGTGGTGGCGATGACCCGGCAGATGTCGCTCGATTATGCCAAGCACAATGTGCGCATCAATGCGCTCTGCCCCGGCTGGGTCGACACGCCGTTCAACGCGCCGTTCATCGCCCAGATGGGCGGGCGCGATGCGATAGAAAACTATGTCCGCACAAAGATCCCGATGGGGCGCTGGGCGAGCGCGGAGGAGATCGCGGAGGCGATCCTGTTCCTCGTCTCCGATCGCTCGTCTTTCATGACCGGCCAGGCGCTGGTGGTCGACGGCGGCGAGAGTATCGGCTGAGGCGCCTTGGCAAATCGTCTACCGGTCATTGGGATTTCCGAATGCCGGATCGCGGCGCCGCGAGTAGGTGTCGATGCGCGGCAGATCGTCGGCGAATTCCAGCCAAGGCAGCCGAAGGCGCCAATAGGCATGCGCATGGGGCTTGAACCGCTCCGGATGATCGAAGAAGCCGATCGTGACATAGAGTTCGTCGCTCAGTCCTTCGTCGCGATAGGTGATCGAGGTGCCGCATTTCTCGCAGAAGGTGCGAACGACACCTTTCGTTCTCGAGAAGCTCCGGGGTTGGCCGCGCGTGAAGCGGAACTGGTCCGGCCGGTAGCCGACCCAGATGGTCAGCGGGCCGCCGATCGCGCGGCGGCAGTCATCGTCATGATCGAAGCAGATCCAGAACGGATCGCCCTGCATCTCGGCTGCAACGGCTCCGCAAAAACATGCGCCCGTATCGCTCCTGCTTTCCATCTGATCACTCCTGGTTGTTCGGAATCGTTCGGCCGGCGGCGCATATGGGGAACAGTACAAACAGGTACCCGGTTCCTTCCGCCCGATTGGGCCAGCAATGTGCAGCGGTTTCATGGGCGGGCTTGCGCTGCGAGCAACGATCGGCCAAACCATGGACCAGGTTCTCGACAAGGCTTGTCATGCGAGTGGTAGAAAGGCTTTCCCCCACCCGGCCGTTTCCAGTTGCGGCCGCAACGGCGCGCGCTTTGGCGGAGCGCCGCTGACCATGCGCTGCTGCCGCCATGAGAACCTGCAGCGCGCGAAGGAGACCAAGGTCGGCTCGCATGTCGTTCGCGACGGCTGGACCGAAGGGGTGCAAGGCGCTCCGCACCCGGCCTTTTGGCCGGTCATCAGGCGGGCGTCCGTCCTCGGATAACGCAGCTTAGATAACGTCCTACCGGAACGGACATGCCCGCCGAAGCGACCTCTCCTTTGTACGGACATGACCAATGCCTGACAATCTGAACACCTCATTCGCCGGCGCGGACACGCAAAGCTGGCTGAAAACGCATGCGATCAACGAAGTCGAGTGCTTCGTGCCGGACGTCAACGGCGTGCTGCGCGGCAAGACCTTGCCGGTCGCCAAATTCCTGAAGTCGCTCGATGACCGCGCGCTCTATCTGCCGAGCAGCGCTTTCCTGGTCGCCATCGATGGCCGCTATTCCGGCTCCATCGACGAGGGCTTCGCCTACCAGGATCCGGACATGCGCATGGTGCCGGATCTTTCGAGCCTGTGCCTTGCGCCCGGCAGCCCGGGCCGAGCCTATGTTTTCGCCGACACGTTCCACATGGGCGACCGGCCGTGGATGGCTTCGCCGCGCCATGTGCTGAAAGCCGTGCTCGACCTTTACGATCGGCGCGGCTGGCGTGCGGTGATGGCGCCGGAGCTCGAATTCTACCTGACGGCGCCCAACCCCAACCCCGATCAGCCTTTGACCGCACCGATCGGGCGCAACGGGCGGCCGGAAAGCGCGCAACATCCCTACGACATGCAGGCGATGGAAGAGTTCGAAGCGGTGACGCGGCGGCTCTATGAACATGCCGCAATCGCGGGCTTGCCGGTGGAGACGCTGATCCATGAATCCGGCACGGCGCAGCTCGAGATCAATCTCCTGCATGGCGATTCGCTGACGCTTGCCGACCAGGTGCTTTTGTTCAAGCGTCTGGCGCGGCAGATCGCGCAGGCCAATGGCATGCACGCCACCTTCATGGCCAAGCCGATCGCGGCGCAGGCGGGCAGCGCGATGCATCTGCACATGTCTATCGTCGATAGGAAGGGCGAGCCCTTGTTTGCCGGCGAAGACGGCGAGGACAGCGAAATGTTCTCGCACTTCATCGGCGGCCTGCAGAAATACATCCCTGAAATCATGCCGCTGTATGCGCCGCATGCGAATTCCTACCGGCGCATCCGGCCCGGCCACAGCGCGCCGGCCAACATCGAATGGTCGCATGACAACCGCTCTTGCGGCCTGCGCGTGCCGCTGGGCGGCCGCGCCGCGCGCCGCATCGAAAACCGGCTGCCGGGAGCGGACGCCAACCCCTATCTCGCCATGGCCGGCTCGCTGATCGCCGGCTATCTCGGCATCCAGGAGAGGCTTGCACGCTCGGAAGAAGCCTTCGGCAATGCCTATAAGAGCAAGAGCACGCTGCCAAAGACGATGGAGGAAGCGCTCGATCGTTTCGCCGCCTGCGAGCCCGTGCGGGCGCTGCTCGGCGAGGATTTCTGCCAGACCTATCTGCGCGTGAAGAGTGTCGAGCTCGACCTGTTCCAGAGCGTCGTGACGTCTTGGGAACGCGACCATCTGCTGCTCAAGGTGTGACAATGGGTTCGCGTTCTACAGGTTTCAATTCCGGTCTCGACATCGACAGGTCCTATTATGTCGCCACCGCCAATCCGGCGCCCGACCATCCGGCGCTTGCCGGCGATGTCGAGGCCGATCTGGTGGTGGTGGGCGGTGGCTGCACGGGTCTGTCGGCGGCGCTGCATGCGGCCGAGCGTGGTCTCAAAGTGGTGCTGCTCGAAGGCGGCAAGATCGGCTGGGGCGCTTCGGGGCGCAATGGCGGCCAGATGATCCCCGGCCTGCGCAAGGGCGCCAGGGGCCTGGTCAGAAGCTTTGGGCCGGAACGGGCGAAGGCGTTGTTCGATCTGGCCTTCGAGGCGCGCGGGCTGGTGCTCGATATCATCGAGCGCTACGGCATCGAATGCGACTTGCGTCAGACCGGCCATCTGGTCGGCGCGGTCAGCGCTTCGGATGTGCGCGATTTCGAGGAAGAGGCCGAATGCCTCGCCAAGGTGATGAAGTTCACCGATGTCGAGATCTTGTCGGCGGCTGAGGCGAGGCAGATGGTCGACACGCCCTATCAGGGCGCGGTGTTGGAGCGGCTCGGCGGCCACATGCATCCGCTCAACTATACGCTCGGGCTTGCCCGCGCCGCTACCGCCGCCGGCGTCGTCATTCATGAGAACTCGGTCGCGGTGCGGCTGGAGCGCGATCTTTCCATCCGGGTGTTCACCGACGAGGGCTCGGTCCGCGCCAGGCATGTGGTGCTGGCCGGCGATGCGCTGCTTAAGGGGTTGGAGCCGCGCGTCAACAGCCGCATCATGCCGGTCGGCAACTATATCGTCGCCACCGAGCCGTTGGGCGAGCGCAATGTCATCCCGGCCAATGTCGCCGTCTCGGACACGCTGTTCGTCGTCAACTACTACCGCATGTCGGCGGACGGACGCCTGCTGTTCGGCGGCGGCGAGCGCTACACGCCGTCGCCGCCGGCAGACATTGCCGGCTTCGTGCGGCCGCATATGGAGAAGACCTTTCCGCAGCTCAAGGGCTGCCGCATCGATCATGCCTGGGGCGGTCTGGTGTCCATCACCACGTCGCGCCTGCCGCATGTCGGGAATTACGGCGAGGTCTATTTCGCGCATGGTTATTCCGGCAAGGGCGTCATCCTGTCGACGCTGTCGGGCAAGCTCTTGGCGGAAGCGATCACGGGCGATGCCTCGCGGCTCGACCTGTTCTCGACTTTGACGCCGCTTCCGTTCCCGGGCGGCACGGCGCTGCGCGGGCCGCTCTATGTGCTCGGCATGTTGTGGTACGCGATGCGCGATCGGCTCAGACACTGACACTGGCTTTCCTGTCCCCGGCGTGGCTAATGTCTCCGCGCTAGGGACAAGGACCCGTCGCTGTCAGCGTTGCGCAAACTCGCGGCCGCAAACAAGGAAGAGCAATGAATATCGAGCCGGGCCGACTGACGAAGAAAGAGCGACATGAGCTGATCCTGTCGGAGGTTCGGCGCTCGGCCTCGATCCGCATCTCGAAGCTTGCGCGCCGCATCGGCGTCGCCGGCGAGACCATCCGCCGCGACCTGATCGAGCTCGGCGAAGCCGGGCTCATCAACCGCACCTATGGCGGCGCAACCATCTCGCTGGTGACGTCGGAACCGGTGATCGCCGAACGCGGCCTTACCATGATGGAGGAGCGGGCCCGCATCGGCCGGGGTGCCGCCGGACTGATCGAGAAAGGCCGCATCGTGATGATCGACGGCGGATCGACCACCTATGAGGTCGCGCGCAGCCTGTCGCAGCTCGGACGGGACCTGACGATCATCACCAACTCCGTTGGCGTCGCTTCGGTGGCCGGCGCCAATCCAGGCTTCCGCGTCATCCTTTGCCCCGGCACCTATGACAGCCGCGAGGCCGCCGTGCTCGGCGAGGACACGGTGGAATTCGTGCGCCGCTACAATGCCGACGTCGCCGTCATCGGCGCCTCGGCGCTGAATGCCGAGGGGCCGAGCGACATGATCTCGGGCGCGGCGGCGGTGAAGCGGGCGATGATGGGGCGATCGCTGTCGACGATGCTGGTCGTGACCAATGACAAGTTCGGCCGCAGCGGCCTCGAACGCATCTGCGCGCTGAGCGAGATTTCCGACGTCGTCACCGATAGCGAGCCGGCAGCCGAGATGCGCGCGGCGATCGACGAGGCAGGCGGCGAGTTGCACGTCTTTGCCGAGAGCTGAATAGGTTAAGCGTCGCGGTTTGTCAGCGCGATGTGGCAGCAGCCGGAGCCATGGCCCGGCGTCCAGGTGACATTGTCGAAGCGCACGCCGGTTGCTTCGAACAGGCCGCGATCGAAGGCGCCGGCGATGCGGCAGAGCGTGGCGAGTTTCTCCTCGCCGACGCCGGCCGCGACCCAAGCATCCTTCAGTGGGCAGCGCTTCACCTTGAAGGCGATGTGGTCAGGCCCGCGTTCGACATCGGTCGGATACATGCGCCCGCCATCCGGACTGACGGCGAGAAACGCCTCGCCGATTGCCGCCGCGTCGTTGGGGCCGAAATGGGCGAAAGCGGTTGCCGCGACTTCCCGGCCGCGCTTTTCGATCGTGCGGATCATGACCGTCTCGGCCTTCTCGGCGCCGAGCTCGGCGGTCAGCTCGTCGAGGAAGAGACGATAGAGATCGGCGCGGTTGCGAAAGGCGGAATCGAGCTCGCGCGACAGTTTTTCGGCTCTGGCTGTTTCGGGATCAGTCATGCTGTGTCCTGATTTTGTCGTTTGACCATGATCTTGCCCGCAAACCGGGTCCCACTTTGCGGGATCATGGTCGGTCCCTGGTCAATCTTGGTGTCGCCGCCACCAGCGCCTTGCCGATCGCCGATTGCGGGTTGGCGATGACGGCGCGGGCATCGCCGCTCTCGGCGATCCGGCCGGCATCGAGGATGACGACGCGGTGCGCCACGGCACGGATGACGCCGAGGTCATGCGAAATGAACAGATAGGCGATCCGTTCCTGCCTTTGCAGGTCGAGCAGCAATTCGAGGATCTGCCCGCGCACCGAAACATCGAGCGCCGACACGGCTTCGTCGAGCACGACCAGCGACGGCCGCGTGGCGATGGCGCGGGCGATCGCCACGCGCTGGCGCTGGCCGCCGGAAATCTCATGGATGGCGCGCGCGGCAAGGGCGGGATCGAGGCCGACGCGCTCCAGCAGCGCCGCGATATGGCGGGGGCGCTCGGCGCGCGAGGCAAGTCCATGAATGCGCAGGGGATCGTCCAGCACGCGCGCCACGGTGGCGCGCGGATTGAAGGCGGCGAGCGGATCCTGGAACACCATTTGGAGACGGGCGCGGCGCGCGCGCAGCGCAGCGCCCGACACCGCGAGGAAATCCGCGCCTTCGAAGTCGATGCGACCGGCATCGGGCTCGATCAGCCGCAGCACCAATCTTGCAATCGTCGATTTGCCGCTGCCGGAGGGACCGGCGAGCGCCAGCGTCTCCGCCGGGTTGATTTTGAAGGATACGTCATCGACCGCAGCAAACGGTTTGCCGCCACGATGGTAGCGCTTGGCGAGATTGGAGACGGCAAGCACGGTCATGGCGAGGCGCCTTGCCGGTCAAGCAGCGGCTCGGCGTCGAGGCCGAGATGGGCATCAAGCAGCGCGCGTGTATAGGCACGGCGCGGCGCTTCGACGATTTGGCGGGTCTCGCCAAGTTCGATCAGCTCGCCGTGGCGCAGCACCGCGATGCGATCGGCAAGCGTGGCGGCGAGCGCGATGTCGTGGCTGATGAAAAGCAAGGTCATGCCGTCCTCGGCCACCAGCTGGCGGATCAGGGAAACGATCTCCGCCTGCACTATGGTATCGAGCGCGCTGGTCGCTTCGTCGGCGATCAAGAGTTTTGGTCCAGCAGCGATGGCTGCGGCGATGGCTACGCGCTGCTTCTGGCCGCCGGAGAGCTGGTGCGGGTAGGTGTGGAGGACGGAGTCTGGGTCGGGGATGCGGACGCGTTCGAGGAGGGTTTTGGCCTTCGTATATGAGTCTCGCCAGCTGAGCTTGAGATGCGTGCGGACGACTTCGGCGATCTGCTTGCCGACGGGCATCACCGGATCGAGGCTGGAGGAGGGGTCCTGGAAGACGAAGCCGATGTCGCGGCCGAGGAGAGGGATGGTATCGCGAGGATGAGAAAGCTGGCGCTCTACGGCGCCCCCCTCTGTCCTGCCGGACATCTCCCCCTCTAGGGGGGAGATTAGCAGTTCCGCTGCCGGCTCCCCTTCTGCTGCGTTGAGGATTGGCGAAGGCGGATGCGACAGTTCAATCTCCCCCCTAGAGGGGGAGATGTCCGGCAGGACAGAGGGGGGCGCGAAGGAATGAGGCGTTCGCGATCTCGATATCTTCCACTCGACTGTTCCTTCGATCTTGACACCCCTCGCCAACAACCCCGCAACCGCCAGCGCCAGCGTGCTCTTGCCTGAGCCGCTCTCGCCGATGACCGCCAGGCGCTCTCCGGTCTTCACATCCAGACTGAGGCCCTTCAGCGCCTCGACGCCGTCACGCCGATACCGCACCGAAAGATCGCGGATCGAAAGCAGCGCGGTCACGATAGGCTCCTGCGCACGGCAGTGCTTTCCACCACGCCTTCGCCGGCGAGGTAGACGCCAAGCACGGTCAGCACCAGCGCGATACCGGGAACGACCGACAGGAAGGGTGCGGTGCGCAGCACCGTACGCCCCTCGGCGATCATGCCGCCCCAGGTGACGCGGTTGGGGTCGCCAAGGCCGAGGAAGGACAGCGCGGCCTCGGTGAGGATCGCGGCGGCCACGATCACCGAGGATAGCGCCAGGACAGGCGGCAAGGCGTTGGGCAGCACCTCGCGAAAGGCGATTTCGAGCGGATGCATGCCGATGACACGGGCGCCGGCGACATAATCGCGCTCGCGGATCGACAGGACTTCCGCGCGGGCGACCCGCGCGGGTCCAGTCCAGGCACCGAGCGCGATCGCCGCGACGACCACACCAAGCGAAGGTCCGACGATGCTGACGAAGGCGAGCGCGAGCAAGAAGCTCGGCACGGTCTGGAAGGCATCCGTGATGCGCATCAGCACGTCGTCGATCAGGCCGCTGGCGAAGCCGGCCAAAGTGCCGACCACCGAGCCGATGAAGAGCGCGGCAGCGGCGGCCGCCAACCCCACCGCCAGCGAGGTGCGGGCGCCATGGAACAGCTCGGCCAGCACGTCGCGGCCGAGCCGGTCGGTGCCCAGCGGCAGCGACCAGTCCTGGAACGGCGGCAGCAGCGCCGGGCCGGCGATCGCCTGCGGGTCGCCGGGAAAGACCATCGGCGCCGCCAACGCCATCACAATGAGCACGGCCAGGATGGTTGCGCCGGCCTTTGCCTCCGGCGTGCGGAAGAAGCGGCGCAGGCGGCTCATGCGCTTGCCTCGCCGCCGCCGACACGTGGATCGAGGAAAGCGTAGGCGAGATCGACGAGAAGGTTGATGACGACGACCAGGACCGCGCTCAGCAGGATGATGCCGAGCAGCAGCGGCGTATCGCGGCCGGCGACGGCTTCCTGTGCCAGCCGGCCTAGACCCGGCACGGCAAAGACGCTTTCGATGACGACGCTGCCGCCCAGCATCTGTGCCGATTGCAGGCCGAGCATGGTGACGAGAGGCAGGAGTGCGTTGCGGGCAACATGGGCAAGCACGATGCGGCGGCGGGGCAGGCCCCTGGCGCGGGCGGCGAGGATAAAGTCCTGCCGCCAGGCCTCGGCCATGCCGGCGCGCATCATGCGCAGATGAAGCGCCAGGTAGATGAAGCCGAGCGCCGAGACCGGCAGCACGAGATGGGTGGCGATGTCGGCGGCTCGCGCCAGTCCGGTTTTGCCGGAGGCGATGGTCTCGATGCCGCCGATCGGCAGCCAGCGCAAATCGACGGCAAAGACGACGATGAGCACCAGGCCGAGCCAGAAGCCCGGCACGGCATAGAGCGTCAACGAGCCGATGGAGAAGAAACGGTCGCGAAAGCTGCCGGGTCTGGCGCCGGCATAGATGCCGAGCGCCGAGCCGAGGCCGAAGGAGAGCGCGGTGGCGCTGCCCATCAGGATCAGCGTGGTCGGCAGGCGCTCGAAGATGATTTCGCGGATCGGCCGCGAGAAGGTGACGGACTGGCCAAGATCGAGATGCAGCAGCGCCCAAAGATAGTTGGCGAGGCGCGTCAGCTCCGACTGGTCGAGGCCCCAGCGGTGGCGCAGCAATTCGATCATGCCGGCATCGCCGCCGGTCGAGACGATATAGGCATCGACGGCATCGCCGGGGGCGGCTTCGAGCAGCAGGAAGCTGCCGATGACGACGATGAGGAGAACGAAGATGCTGCCGACGACGCGGCGGCGCAGGAGGCGGAGGGCGCGGATCATGCGCGCCTCGGGAGATTGGCGATGCCCTGGCTAGGAATGCGCCCAGGCACCCCCCTCTGTCCTGCCGGACATCTCCCCCGCAAGGGGGGAGATTGGATGTCATCATAGGCTTCGCCAATCTCCAGCGTTGCAGAACTGGCGGGACAGAGAAGCTGCTGATCTCCCCCCTTGCGGGGG
>NZ_JAIUHR010000048.1 GCF_020165195.1 Mesorhizobium sp. CA14
GAAGCTCGCTCTGCGCCAAGCCGCATGACCAGCCTCGTGGCCGCCCCTTTTGCAGAACTTGACGCACACAACCGAAACGTTCGGGCTGGGAGGCCCATGCCTTGCAGATGGACTCGTAGGGCGTGAGGCCTTTGAGGGTCTTGAGCCTGCGAGCGAAATTGTAGGCGGCGAGGAGTCGGCGAGATGCAGGCGGAGCTGATCGTGACTCTCGTGGCAGAAGCGCTTGACCATCGCGTTCTTGATGGTCCGGTTCATCCTCTCGACCTGGCCGTTGGTCCATGGTCCTTGGTTGCCGGCAAGCGATTCGAACGACAGGGCGACACCGTCATCGCCGAAGAACTGGAGCGAAGGCGCCGCAACCCCGGCGAGCGCGTTGCTCGTGAAAAGTCGCGGAGGGCCGTGCGTCGAAGAAGGAAAGCGGGCGCCGGTTGCGGCCTGCCGCGTTGCTGCGGGCCACATTTCCCTCTATGGTCCAGCGGCGTCGAGCCGCCAATGTCATATGTGGACGTATCCCGGATGAACCTCTGATGGAGCCCTCAAATGCGCCGGTGCCGCATTCTGTGCTCGATACGCGGGGCATGCCTGGCAAGCAAGCCTTCGCCTTTTGGCAGGACCATATAGGGTCGCAATACGACTTGCGGACGCCCAGGGAATTTCCAAAAGCCTTCAACGCGCGCGTGGATTTCTGGCACCTCAAAAGCGCGCTCCTCGGCACGTTCCAAGGGCCGGCTCAGGATTGGAGCCGATCCCGCGCGTGCATCGGGCGCGATGGCATGGACAGCTTTCATCTGCTGGTTTTTCGCGGGGGCTGGAGCGCTCCGCACGGCGGCGGAGTGCCGGTTGGTCCCGGCGATATCCTCGTCTGCGATATGGCGCAACCGCTCTACATGCGCGGGGGAGACAATGAATTGCTTACCCTCGTCTTGCCGCGCCATCAGCTGGCGCCCCATCTTCACGCGCCGGACGAGCATCATCTGCATCTGCTGCGGTCGGCCGATCCCCTGGCGACGCTCCTGAAGGACCACCTGTCAAACCTGCTAGGGCATCTGCCCAACATGTCGCTGGAACAGGCCAGGGCGGCCATACCCGCCACCGTGCACCTGACTGCGGCCGCCCTCAATGGCACGATAAGAGACGAGCAACTCGGCAGCGTCCGCATGGCGATGACCGAGCGGATATGCCGCTATATCGACGCACGTATTCTCGACAGCGGCTTGAGCCCTGAGTCAATTGCCCGCCAATTCGGCATGACGAGGCGCAATCTCGGCCATCTGTTTGAATTCTCCGGCGGCGTCGCCGCCTACATAAGGCGTAAGCGTCTGTCGCTGGCTCATGCGAGATTGAGGCGCTCGGCGAGAAGCGGGCAGTCGATCGAGGACATCGCCCAAGCGCATGGGTTCAACCATTATCGCAGTTTTTCCCTCGCCTATCGCAAACAATTCGGGACCTCGCCGCGGGAAACGCGTGCGCAGGCCCTGAAGGGAACTGCGCTTTCCAAGGACGCCGACAGCAGGTTGTCGCCCTGGGCGCACTGGCTCAAGGATTTGAAATAGCGCGGGCCCTCCTTCGATATTTCCGACCTCCGCTGGCGAATTGGCCTCCTCCGCCTCACTGGTGCGTCCCCTGCCGGGCAGCCTCCGGAGAGTTCCCGATAGAATCCGTTCCTGAATTTTCCGGCTTGCTTTCCTGAATTTTCCTATTTGAAAGCACCGCGTCGTCCGGTCTGTTCAGACGGCCCGTCCTCCCCCAAACGTTTCCCTCGAATGCCGCTGCGCTCCGTTGTCGGAGCCGTAGCCGTTTCCGTTCCGCTGCGTGCGGATCGGCCAATGAACCGAGGGGCTGGACGGATGCAATCCAATATCTCGCGCAAAGACCGGCCGCATCCGGCGGGGCGCGCTTCTGTTTTTTCCCGACACTTTCAAGAGCGTAGATGGGCGATTCAGCAATGGGGGTGACGATGGCGCACGGGTTCCGTTCGATCGAGGCGTGGGCAGGCACAGCCGGGGAATCGGTCGCGCGGGAGCGGCTGCTTCCCGGCTGCGCGCTGACTGGCCTGTCGCTGGCGGCGGGGTTCGCCGCCGGCATGGCCGCGCTAGCGCCTCGCGAGCGGAGGACCGAGTTCATTTGCATGTCGACCGACGGCACCGGGCAAGGCGCGCAGGCGCTAACAAACTCGTCGTGCCCCCTCCAAGTGGAGGATGCGAGATGTGCCGTAGCTCCGGGACAAAGAGACGTGGATTCTGTTCTTGGTCGTGGGACCGTCGATCTCCGATCGGAGCTTGGAAAGGGCAGCGCCGCCCGAAAACGCGGCGGCTTTTCGTTTGAGGGGATCATGGATTCGACTTGGAATCTCTTTGGGTGTCATGGAGGCCGTGGCGTCGGTGCGCCGTTCTTGGTCCTATTTTTCATGTCCTTTTTCTGGACGGCGCCAGTTTCGGCACAGGTCTCCTTCGGCGGGGACGCTGGCGACCCTGAGAACACGGTGTGCAGCTTTGCCGGATATATCGGCACCACGATGAACGATGATTGCTCGGGTTCCGACACCTCGTTCGTGCCCGCGCCATTTATCCAAGTTGGCCCCACTGGAAGCCAGATTAATTTGGACGCAAACACCGGCGAGGCTACTTTCGGCGCGAAAGCGACGTTCAACGCCAATGTGCAAGTCAATGGGCTGATCCAGGCCGACCAGGCGACGATCAACCAAGGCACCTTTGGGGGCAGCCTGAGCGCCGCCTCTGGCGCTACCGTCAATATGAACGGCAACCGCATCCAGAATGTCGGCACGCCGACGGCTGGAACGGATGCGGCCACGAAGGACTACGTCGACAGCCTGGCAAGTGTCGGCGTGGCGAAAGACGCGGAGCAAGACGGTCGGCTCGACGGCGTCGAAGCCAAGAATGTCGAGCAGGACGGTCGTCTCGATGGCCACGACACCATGCTGGCGGCGCACCAGGCGACGCTCGACACCCACACGCTGCAGATCGCCGACCTCGACAGCCGGGTGACGACGAACACGCAGGACATCGCCAACCTCGACAACCGGGTGACCGGCTTGGAGGCCAACCTCAGCGAAGGTTTCGCCAGGCTGGATGGGCGCATTGACCAGGCCTTCGAGGGCGCGGCCATGGCCATGGCCGCGCCGGCGATGCCATTGGACAAGAATTATGCCGTCTCCATCAACTGGGGCGGCTTCGAGGGAAAGAACGCCTTTGCCGGCACCGCCCAAGCGCGTATCAGCGAGAGCTTCATGGTCCATGGCGGCATCGGTGTCGGCTCGTCCGGCACGGTGGGCGGCCGCGCCGGCCTGACCTATGCCTGGTGACCTGTGGCGGCTGATGGCGCAATGCAACCGCCCGCCCGGACGCTCCGAAAACGGAGCGACCAGATGAAGGCGATCTTGCTTCGCCTCCTGCTCGCCATGGCACTGCCTCTTGCGTTGGCGCAGCCGCTTCCGGCGGCGGCTCAGCAGGAGAAGACGGCTCCGCCGGAGAAGAAGACGCAACGCTCCGCGAAACCCGGCGGGCTGGTCAAGCCAAAGCCCGCCAACATCGACAGGAACGGCGTGCTGATCCTGGTGCGATACGCACTGCTGGCGGTCGACCAAGCCAACAAGACCGGCAACTATACCGTGCTGCGCGACCTCGGCGCGCCGGGCCTGCAGGCCAGCACGGCCGCGCAACTGGCCGAGATATTCGCCAGCCAGCGCAAACAAGGCATTGACCTCGCCGGTGTCGCGGTTCTGGAGCCACAGCTGACCCTGCTGCCGCAGATCGAGACCAACGGCATGCTGCACATGGCAGGCTTCTTTCCATCGGTGCCCTTTCGCCTGAACTTCGAGCTTCTTTTCGCTCCCGCCGACCATCAGTGGAAGCTCTTCGGCATCTCGGTCGATCTCGGCAATAACAGCCCTCAAGCACCGGATACTCCTCAGGCAACGGCCCCAGCAGCGGCGGCCGAAACACCGGCGGCGCCAGCGGCCGCAATCGGCGCAAAGTCAAAAGGCGCCGCGAACTGACGTAGGCGCGCAGCCCGAGATCCAGCGCCCGCGCATCGCGGGCCGAGGCGAGTAGTAACATTCGTCTGGAGCTTGATACAAGCAGCTGCCGGATCACAGGCAACACCGCCAACCCACAAGCGAAAAACGTCCGCCGCCGGGGTGAGGGGAGACGGACGCTTTTCGATTTGGGGTCCGAGCGATAATCGTGACCTGTCTCGCCCCACGTTCATGATCAGATAACGCCTAGCGGAGTGGCGCACAGCCGGCATTGCGCAGGGCTGCTATGAAAAGGATTGCGTGTCCCCTGATATCATCGTTGGCCTGGTCCCGAAGCGGCAGGTTACTCCAGCACTCCAACGGTTCGAGAAAGCTGGCGAAGCTGCCTTCGGCGATACTGGACCTGACGGACGCACCTTCCTTATCCAAGACCAGGATGCCTATCTCTCCTAGCGCATAGCCTATGGCGGCAACCGTTGGTAGTGTGCGTCACCGTCCAGGCGGATTTCGAAGAGCAGCCGACCTGATGTCTGATGTGCGATTTCGGCTGCTTTTTCTGCGAAGCTCAGCGGCAGCGATCGGATATTTCCGACTGCCATTTCAAACAGAACCGCATTCGATTCAGCCGCCGTCATGAATGCACTTTGCGCCAAAATCTCGCCCGTGCAATCACACGTCCACGTTATTCACAGCCTGCCAAAAGCGCGGCTGCCCGCGGCGCGGTAGTCGTTGGGCCCGCAGGAGGTCGTGCGTGACATAGACGATGGTGACGCCCAGCATCGTATGGATCTGCTTGATCTCGATCTGCATGCGTTAGCGCAATTTCTTGTCGAGCGCGCCGAGCGCCTCGTCCATCAGCACAAGGCTCGGCTGGAAGACCAGCCGCGGGCCAACGCCACGCGCTGCTGCTGGCCGCCAGAAAGCTGCGTTGGCCGGCGATCGCCGAATTGCTTGAGCCGCACCATGTCGAGCGCGCAACCCACGCGGGCCGCGATGTCGGCCTTGCTTACCTGACGGACGGAGAGCGGAAACCGACATTCTCCTCAACCGATATATGCGGGAACGGCGCGTAGTTCTGGAACACCATGCCGATGGCATCACGGAGAACGATGCGCGGGCAGCCTTGAGCTATGAGCAATCGGAACAGCGCGCCGCCGCCAGCCGGGCGAAGATGTATCACAAGGCAGACGAGCTGGTCGACCGAGTGGCCCCACCGAAACCGCTGCAGCAAACAAAATGATGACATGACCGGGGTGAAGGCAGTTACCGCCGAAGCAACGCGATGGAACTCATGGGGCTGGGTGCCCTCGAGGTAACCTGGAATGGCGGCTGCGGCTCTGGCGTCCCGGATCGCGGCCTATTGGTCCGATATCTGGCGCGTGCTGCGGGGCGGCTAGCACGCACCGAACCTAGGTGATCTCGTAATAGAAATCGCAAATCAAATCGGCGACTTTCGCCGCTTCGAAGTCGGTCATGTGCGCCGCGTTCTCTATGGCGACCTTCTCCAAATCGTCCTGATCGGCCGCCAAAAAGTCCAGCAACTTTGCAAATTTGATCTTGAGTTCGAGGTCGCCGTTGAATTCGTCAATTGTAACATTCAGGATGGTTGCGCTCGCTTCAATCAGCCTCGCCTGAATGCTGTCTGCGGAGGCTGCTAGCTCGCGGATCGCACCGAAGAAGTGTTCACGAGCATTGGTATATTTGTCGTCCATTTTTGGGTACCTTTGTTGGTGAAAAGCGCACCCTGGACGCGGGGAGCGAACCGCGACTTACTCTTTGCACCGAGTCCGAGTCAACCAACTTCGGCCACCTGTGGCACCGTCGATTTCAGGACATGAAGCGAGAGATCGACCAACTGCGGCGTAAGCAGGCCTTGCCTTAACATTTGTGGCAGCGGCACGCCGTCCCATGTGCTTTGTGATCAAGTTCTCGGTCCTGGCGGGTCCGAGACCAACCACCGTCGCCCGCTGGCTCCGGCCGGCGGGCCTTTTACATCATCTGTTTGCTGAGTTCGCTATCAGATGCTTGTGCTTCTCGAAAAGGTGCAGCTTCTCGGGATATCCAAGCCGGAGCGCCGCGTTACACGACGGACATTTGAATGAGGATATGGTCTTGAACCATGAGCCTTTTCGAACGATCGGGTGTTCGCAACTTGGGCACCCGAATGTGAGATATTCGTCGTTAAGTTCTTGAGGAATCGGCAATCCGGCACCTTTGGCGATGGATGCCCACCATCATCGCAGGCAATGGTGGGCATCCATGAGCGGGCGACGAAGGGACTATGCTCGCCAGCACTCCCAAATGGCCGTGTCTAGAAAAGGTTTCGTACTGAAGGACTTATGAGTTTACGGATACGACGTTCGTCTCGCGCGCATTGCGACTGAAGGGTCGGACATAGGTATCGGAGGAACAACCCGGAGGTTTCCGCTGTTCCCGAGTAGCCTGCCGGGCACGTTGCCAGTATGCGCCCTTCAGGCTCCTTCAGTACCTGCCCGTCGGCTTCCGGCCGACGGGCTTTTTGTGATTTGGAGAGCGCTGCCTCATCCAGCGTCTCGACGCCGTTCTCAAACAGCGTCATGACCTCGCCGCCAGCGTCTCCCGCTCGGGACTGGCCAAGGACAGATCGGCTCCAAGCTCTTTGAGCGCGCCAGCAAGTATTGCAAGCTGTTCCGGTGTGGCAGAACCGTTGTGCCGCATCTTCATCGCCCTGATCTCGGCATGGACCATGCGGATTCATCCATTCCTGTGACAATCTTGCTCGCTGCAATAAGATTACAGGTGCCCCTCAACCGGCGGGCATGCAAGCCCTCGAAGAACACCCTCAGGCAAGCGATAAAAGCGGACTAGCGAACCGCGGAATTGCTGTCACCGTATCGAGCTAGAACGGCCTGAAGCGCTTCGATCGCTTCATCCGGCACCTTGCCATCCGACACGACGAAGAATTCATGGCTCTGCCGGCCTATGTAGTCGGGAACGATTTGAAACCGGTAGGCGGGCAGTGCTGCGCGAAGATCGTCAACCAGCTCGTCGACAAGCTTGGGCGTGACCGCGCACATGCGCGGCGGCACGACGATCATGCCGCTGGCCAGCTTAGTGGTCATCGCGCTGATCTCTTCGAAAAAGACCGGCGGCCGACGCATACCTGGATTTGAGGTCCGTACATGAAAGCGTCGGCCGCCAGTTTGGGCGGGGGGCGCGTCTCAAATGACGCAGGAGTAGATTAGGTGCGTTGGGGGCACCTTCAATGAGGATGCCCCGATATGGTGAACAGGCGATTACTATCCATAGGCTCACTGACCACGGAGTTCGGCCGCCAATGCTTCAAGCGCTTCCACATCAGGAGCGTATTGGGCAGCGTGAGTTGGATATCGTTCCTGCTGCTGGCGATAGAACTTCAGCCACTTTGGCAAGTCCTCGATCGGGAACGTTCCTCGCCAGATGCCCTTCTCCAGCGTGAACGTGCCCGTCTTCGAATCGTATGTCGCCATCGCCTTCATAGGGGCGTTATAGGTTCGTGTTCCTGAAACAAAAGACCCGGCCGATCGTTTGCGATCTGCAACCGTGGGTAATCCCACCCCCTGTTCATCCACTTCGATCAGGAGAACCGAATATGATCCGGCAAGCAGGGTCTTATCCGTCTGGTGCGTGGCCAGCGGCAAGCGCTACGACTTCGAGGGGGTGCCTTCGTAGACTTACGCGGCGTTCCGGTCAGCGTTTGTCGTCAAAGGCCGCTTTTTCAACGACCACATTCGCAATCATTTCCGCTATCGCCGCGTATCGGACCTGAAAGCGGTCCGCTATGCGTCCAGTTCAAGTGGCTCGTGACTTGGCCGTTGGTGCCAGATGAGCTGGCGCAGGTCTCGGAGATCAATGGCTTGGCCGCGGATTGGGCAAACATGAGCTCGTCGACCGGCTCGCTACCGGGCCAACAATGGGTGGGCCAAGCTCCGAAATCTTCATCCTCGAAGCTTCTCCGCCTCCCGTTCCAGCGTCCTCCGATCGTTGCCATGCTGCTTGATCAGATCGCGCACCTGTTGAACTGTGAGCCCTACCTTGTTTGCGAAATGCCGCACCTCGTAATCTTCATCCGCTGATACCCGATCGCGGTCACGAGCACCGCGCTTGCTCTTGTCGTCTGCCATGGCTGTTCCTCCTGGTGACAAAGAACAGTGGCGGCAAGGGAATGTTCCCATTAGCCGAAGCTAACCGAACAGATGTCACTCTGGCGAATTGGGTCCGGTTCGGCATGTGGCGGAAGGCGGCTGTGCAGGATGAGCGATTTGAGATCTAGGAGCATATCTGCTGCTTGGGCAACGCGAGCCACCGTGTAGATTGTCTTGCCCGATTTGCCGAGCGCAACGCGCACTTGCTTGGATGGCCCGCACCAACCGGCAGGAAGCACATAGCGGCGCGCAAGCCTTGCCTCAGTATCCTTCAGGGCCTCAACGATCCACCGCACGCCCGAAAAGCCTTTATTGCGGCGGCTGCAGAGATCATATTCTGGTGGAGCGCGATCAATTCGGATGAGCTTCCATGTGCAATGATTATGAGCAGCATGTCGCCTGGGCTGAGTACTGCCGGATGATGGCCGAGCTGGCGCTGAAGATCCCAACGCATCAAACCGAGCTTGATCTTCCTCAAGCTGACGACATTCGCATCAACGATCCGGCGCCAATCATGCGAGCTGCCGGCGATGAGGTCGAACTCGCCTCAATGACGTTCGGCTTTCCCTCGCCGGGACCGAAAGGAGGGCCGGTGTTCAACTTCCGATCGGAAGATCGGCGCTTCGCTGATAGCAAGCGCTGTCTGGTTCCTGCCTCGGCCTTCTTCGAGTTTACGGGCACCAAATACCCAAAGGCGAAACACCGCTTCACTCTGAACGGTGCTTCGTTCCTGGCTATTGCCGGGCTCTGGCGTGAGGCGGCCGGCAACAAGCCGCCCACCTTCACCATGTTGACGACTGATCCTGGACCGGACGTGGCACCATATCACAATCGGCAGGTTGTCGTTCTTCAGCCTGAGAATTGGCGCGCCTGGCTCGGTCTCTCGAAACCAGAGAGCGAGTTATTGCGGCCGTTGCCGGCAGGATCGTTGGTGGTTGAAACGGTCAGGCCAGAGCGCGCCTGAGTTCAGTTGCGAAGCGGCTCCGGCACGCTGAGCGGTCCGATTTCCAGAATTCGTTTGTAAGCGCCCGGGCGGCGCCAGACGCCGCGCGCCCGCCCGTTCTCCCGGTCCCGCTTCGGATCGAACGCTATACCCCCGAAATGGGCGACAAAGGCATTTGCCGCATCCGGGTCCGTGAAGCAATGCAGCCGCCATTGCTCCTGTCTGCCATCCTCCCAGACCGCAATCACCGTCCTGATCCGGTATGAAAGGCCCTGCTGATCGAGGAATCGCTGGATTAGCGTAAAGTTGTGCCCCGTGCAGATGTCGTCGGGCAGGGCGACCTGGTGCGGCATGTCGCGGTCGATCACCGAAGGAAACGCGTCATTTGGCGCGACGAGTAGGAGACCGATGACGAAACGACACAGGCTCAAAGCGGCTACTCTCCGACCCCGGTCCGGCGTCCATCGGGCATCGCGGCATTGCGCGTAATTGGAGCGGCAGAGCCGGAAGGAGACCTTCAGCCCTGTTCGGCACATTCGCAGCCGAACGCAGGCGTCCGCTCCTGGTCAACCTTCCGCAGTTGACTGATCTTCGCTTCCAATGCTCAAGCCGTCGCCACGCGGTTCTTGTATCGAATCTCCCGGAAGTCGAGCAACTTCTGAAACACCTCGAGTTGCCTGACGAAATTGCACGCCAGATACCGCACTAACTTGGGCCTGTTCAGCAGTCGGTCAAAATAACTCGCAACGGCGATCAGGTTGAGCATTCTTGCGCCGTGGGAGCTGGCAGCGCTCAGGTATTCATGGCTGACCTTGGCAAGGTCGGCTTCCATGGCAGCCATTTGCGACGGCGAGATGCCCTCGTATCTTTTTCTACGAGCCGCAGGGTCGGTGAGTTGCGATCGCGGTGTGAGTTCGATCAGGACCTTCGCTACACGAAATTGCACGCGGTCCATGGCGAGCATGAGCCGGACAATTTCAACCTGTCGGTTCGGCACGACCTCTCGCAACAAGCCGAAAATCTTCAAGGGGGCGCCAAAATCCTTCAACAGGTCGAGAGCTTCGAGACAGATGCCTCCGACAAACTGCGGCTCGGCAGCGAGCGGTAACGGGGTCGGCTGTTCGTCGGAAATACCGGCTTTCGCCCCGCCGTCTGGCGAACATTGTGCCAACGCAGAAGGAAGCGTTGCGAAACCATCCGCTTGCAGCAACGCTTGAAATGCAGCGATGCTCAGGACCTGGTGAAAGGCATCGATGACGCTTTCCATTTGATGTCGCACCGTGTCAGCTTCTTTGATGAATTCCTGCATATGGTCCAACTGGCGCTTGTAGGTCCGCAAGAACCCGGGGCCACGCAGCGGGTTCAATGGCGCCTGCAAGTCGTGCGTCAGACGAATGGCATGCCGGTTGTTTCTGACGAAGCGGCGAAGCTCGGCTTTTGTTGTTCTCATGCATTTGCCGAAATCGGTTCTCGTCTCGCCATCTCAACCACGGGATCAAGCGAAGCGAAGAGGAAAGCATCAAGGCGCACGCCATTGTCCGCCTTCAGCATGCGAAGAGCAGACTGCGCTTCATGAGCGGGCGCAATGAGGAAGTCACGAACAGTTTGATGATCAGGCTCCATCTTGATCAAAATCGTCACGTCTGGCCCAACGAGACCACGGTTCCAGAATATCCAGCGTGGATAACCGGTGACGATAGTCCGATAGCGCGCGATGGATATCGCGACGGAGAATTCTTCATTGACACGCATAAGCTTTGTTTTTGGATCGTACAGTGCCAAGCCGCCGGCCTTGCTAATGTTCGATATCAAGTCCTCGACTACGTGCCGCCGGATCTGTTTGAGCCGGTTGCTGACATCCAGTTTCCGATAGTTCGCCGACGCGTCGTATCCGATCAACTGGTAGGCGGCCTTCATGCTTCCAAATCGGTGCGAGTAAATCGAGGCCGAATGACAGCCGGCGGCGGCGTCAATGATTGGGCTCGACAACTTCCCTCGCTCTTTCAGCAGCTTGCTCAGATCGGCCAGCAACTCCTCATCGGGTTTGAGATAAGCGCGCGCCCGCCTGATAGTTTGCGCACGATCGAACACCGCCCGGCTTACGAGCGGCTCGATAACATTGTCGGCGCGAACAAATGCGCTCGGCAGATTTCTTACCCGGTCGTGCAGAAGCCTGTGGGATATCCGGTTCCAGACATTGTTGCCGATATATTTCTCGCTGGCCAACATCGTGCCGACGCACGCCTTGGTCCATGGTCGGCCGAATTCAGTGACAAGGCCGCGCGCGTTTAAGGCAGCCGCAATTTCGGCTTCCGTTTTTCCCTTTGTCACGAATTGATTGAAGATCCATCTTACCGTCGAGATCTCATCTTTTGGCCCCGGGACCAGAATGACTCGGTCGCTGGCAAGCCCTTTTCGCTCGTTGCGACGAAGCATTGCCTTGGGATTTCCGGAGCCATCCACAAGAAGGCGCCTGAAACCATAGCCGGCGGGGCCACCGCCGCTGAAACCCAGTTTGACTATGCGGCTTTGACCGACGAAGACCCTGTTCGACAGCATGCGGCTGTATTCCGCGGCCATGCTGCGTTTGATTGCCTTGAGCACGTCGGACCCGATGCTCCCATCATTGATGAACAGCTCGGCGCAGAACTCGATACGCACTCCAGCTATCTGGCACCGGTATTCATAGGAGGCGCTTTCGTCGGTATTCTGAAAGCGTCCCCATCGGCTGACGTCGTAGACAACGACGGTTTCGAAATCGGCTCGCCGGCTTTCCACATCCTCCAACAGCTGCCGCAAGCCCGGGCGCCCCACGAGGCTGAGGCCACTTCGCCCGGGATCCTCATAGGTTGCAACAATCTCGTACCCCATGACGTTCGCATAATTGCGGATCGCATCTCTCTGGTTGTCGATCGAGTAGATCTGCCTTTCTGTGGACATGCGCAGATACTGGGCCGCACGGGTTCTTGGCCTCCCAAGGGGGCCTGCGGGAGCCGTTGCAAACTTGTCCATCGCCTTGCGCCGCCGTGCTGGTGCTTTAAACTAGCGGTCGTTGATCGAGCGGCAAGGGAACGGAATGCGCCAATACGTCGGGTTGATCCACAAAGAGGACGCCAGCGACTACGGCGTGTCTTTCCCCGACTTTCCCGGCGTCGTTACGGCCGGCGCAACGTTTGAAGAAGCGCGTCACCTTGCCGAGGAGGCCCTCGCCTTGCATGTCGAAGGGATGATCGAAGACGGCGAGGCCGTTCCAAAACCAACGCCGATCGAGCAGATCATGGCATGCCCGGATCATCGCGGACTTGCTGCAATCATCGTGCCGGTGAAGTTCGTTTGAACACGGCAGCTGTTTACTGTCCCGGGACAAGATCTTTCCCGTTTGGCAACCAAGGCGCTCAACCGCCGGGAAACCTTGATTCATTTCGTGAGCAGGCTCCGCCGCCGTTCCGCCGCAATGCAGCCGCACTCGGGAATTTGTTTGCCCCAGCCTGTCAG
Organism: Mesorhizobium sp. CA14; assembly: GCF_020165195.1. Taxonomy (GTDB): domain Bacteria; phylum Pseudomonadota; class Alphaproteobacteria; order Rhizobiales; family Rhizobiaceae; genus Mesorhizobium. The sequence continues at coordinate 12,596 of NZ_JAIUHR010000048.1, forward strand.
TCCCCAGGGGCTTCAGAGGAGTTCGAGTGATGTTTACCAAGAAGGCCATTCTCGCGGTGCTGATGACGGCGGCGCTCGCCGGCTGCGAGACGCAAACCGAAGGCCAGCAGCGGGCCACCACCGGCGCATTGCTCGGCGGCGCCGGCGGCGCGCTGGTCGGCCAGGCGATCGGCGGCAACACCAAGAGCACGGTGATCGGTGCGGCGAGCGGCGCCTTGCTCGGCGCCGTGGTCGGCTCGGCCACCACACCGCAGCGCCGCGGCGATCAGCTCTGCCGCTATCAGGACCGCTACGGCCGCATCTACACCGCGCCGTGCGACGACCGCTACTACAACGGCAATTACTGATCGAAGTCTGATCGGCTGGAGACCGGCGCATTCAGCGCCGGCTCCTTCTTGTTGTCATTCTTTTGCACGGTCTAGGATACGGAGATTTCGCGGGCGGGCAGGAGGAGGTCGAGAATGACAAGCCTTGCCGGCGCGCTCAAAAATCGCGGCAAACATGCGGTGAAGTGGCTGCTCCGCTATGACGACCGCAACTGGCTGCGCATCCGCCAGATCGAAGCTTTCACGACGTTCCTCGAAGCGGCAATCGAAAGTCGCGCGACGAGATCGAGATCTCCCCGGGCTGGAACCGCTATTGGCGGGCGCTGTGCCCCAACTACCACTCGGTCGATTTTCCGGACTTCGACATCTGCAAGGACCGGACGGAAGAGCAATATTCAATCGTCATCGCCGACCAGGTGCTGGAGCATGTGCAGCGCCCTATGGCGGCTGCCGCCAACATCCACGCCATGACGAAGCCCGGGGGCTGGGCGATGGTGGCCACACCGTTCCTGTTCCGCGTGCATGCCCGCCCGCACGACTACAACCGTTGGACACCCGCGGGCCTGAAGCAGTTGATGGTCGAGGGCGGCTTTGCCGAGGACGACGTGCAGGCGTTCGGCTGGGGCAACAAGGCCTGCGCCAGGGCGCATATCGGCGGGCCGGTGCGGGCTTACGGGGTGTGGAGAGATCTCAGCAACGACGAGGAATATCCGCTGATGGTTTGGGCTTTTGCGAAGAGAGCTTCACACGCCTAATGAGCAGGCGCCTAGCCGTCCAGATTCACACCGGGCGTGCACCTATAGTCGCTGGCGTTGGCAGGTTGCGGGGAGGTCATAGCCTTTTGCCTCGCCTCCGAGGTGGGACAGATAGGAAGCTGCAGGATCGAGTAGCCCTTTGCTTGCATGCACCTGGCCACATAGCGATCGCGGAGTCCCCCGTTCGCGTCATAGGTTGTTGCGGATGCAGGGATGTTTATGCCGCCAACCTGGCTGCAGCTGGTGCTTGACCCTATCGTGGTGCATTGGACCGAACCGGGGGTGTGCAAGCCAGGATCTATCTGCGTTGCCATCGCCTGAGGTATCTCTTTGAGCGATGCTATCTTGCACTGGTCATAGTCCGCTTGCCGCTGCGACCAGGTCGAGCCCGGTTTGTAGGCGCTTGGCAGCGGACCAGTCTGACAGCCCGCCATGACCGCGGCGGCGGCCAGCATGAATCGTTTGCGCATTTTTGAAAACTCCCCCCGCGCGCAATCAAAAACTTTTGTCCGCTTAGCAACAATGAAAATTCAGCCGGAATGACTTGTCACCAGATCCTGACGTTCGTCAGTCCTGATATAAAGAACAGCGTCAGTAACGCCGGATAAATGAACCGTCGCGGTGACCACTCGCACCACGGCTGTCGTTTGCCATCCAGCGCCGTGCCAAGCCCTCAGCACTCATGACTTCGCCGACGTCCTTCCCGTCTAGGGCAGGCACAACATCCAGATCTTCCGTGACAAGGAGAGCGCGGGTCGGGCAGACTAACCATCGTGGTGCCGCGAACCCGAAGATTGGAGAGTTGTTCGGGATGCTCGCGCCTATGCGGCCTTTTTAGGACTGGCTTTGAACGGGTGCGCGAGCGTAAAGGCGTCCGCATGGATGCCTGCCTCGATCTGCTTCCATGTAACTGGATGAGTGATTGGGAAGCCGAGCCGGGCTCGCGGAGAAAATGCACCAACGGCAGTATTGCCTCGGCCGTTGCGAAGGTAATCAAGAAAAATGCGGCCTCTCCGGGCTACCGGGTCAGCTGATAGAAGATATCGGTCAGGATCGACGTCAACGAGGCATTGAGCGAGCGATCTGGCTAGTTGCCGCGCGCGGTCATGGGTCATCATCGCGGCGAGCGGTGCCATCAAGTGAACGCCTTTTCCACCGGTGAGCTTCGGCCAGCTCTCCAAGCCAGTTGCTTCCAAGATCCCCCGTAGCGACAGCGCGGCTTCGATCACCGCATCCCATGGGACGCTCTCGCCGGGGTCCAGGTCCAGGACAAGCCTGTCGGCATGTTCGATATCGTCAACCGTCGCATTCCAAGGATGAAGCTCGATGGTATCCATTTCGAGCAAGCCGAGCAGGCCGTTGAGATCATCCACCCAAACCCGGACACCTTCGCCGCCCTCGCGCTTCTGAACGCGTAGCTGGTGCACCGACGCTGGTATGGGAGGCAGCGGTCCCTTGTGATAGAAGGTGGCACCGAAGGCATGACGGACCAGCTTTAGCGGTCGTCGGCCCAGATGAACGAGCGCTCGGTCGGCCACTCGCTGCCAGTAGCCCGCAAGCTCTTCCTTGGAAGGTGCAACAGCATCGGGTAGCAACTGGAGAATGTTCTCGCGAGGAACGCCATGTTGGCTCTCCAACCTGCGCTTGGAGGGCGACGGCGGCTTCGCCGGGATCACATGAAGATCCTTGCGCAACCCCTTGAACACCGCCTCGCGCAAGATGCCCCGGTCGGTCACGCCACTGAATTGCATCTCAGCTAGCACCTCCGGCCGCACCCAAGTCGCCTTGGGCTTTTTGATGGGCTCCGACAAAGGTGATTTGCTGATGATTAGCGGATCAAGCCGCTCACGAACCCGCCGAGCTGCCTCCAGCGTATAGCCGCTTTGCGCCTTTCCCGCATAAAGCAGCCGGTCGCCCTCCCATCTGCCAATATACAAAGAAGCAATGCGGCGCGGCTGGGCTCCGAGCTTTTCAACGAACGCTACAATCGGGAACGTGTCGCTCTTTACGCACTTCACTTTGAGCCAGCTCGCTTGGACACCGGATCGGTAAGGAGACTCAGCCCGCTTTGAGACGATGCCCTCCAAGCCCATTCGGCAGGCATGGTCGAACACGTCATTACCGCTAATTTCCAGATGTTCGGCATAGGTCAGCGTTGGAGTCGTTTCCAGCAGGAGTCGGTGCAGAGCAGCTTTTCGCTCAATTAGCGGCCGCTGTCGAAGGTCTCGGCCGTTGAGATGCAAAAGATCGAATGCAAAGAACATGAGCTTTGGCGAGTCTGGATTCCCCAGCTCTCGCTCGAGAGCTTGGAAATCCGGTAAGCCAGTCTTACCAAGGACGACTACTTCGCCGTCGAGGATTGCCGATTTGGCCGATAGGTTCGCCGCCGCTTGGACAATACGCTTATATCGGTGTGACCAGTCATAGCCGCGGCGCGTGAAAGCACGTGCCGCGCCACCTTGGACGATAAGCTCAGTCCGGTAGCCGTCGTACTTGATCTCATGCAGCCAGTCATCGTCTTTGGGGGCGTTCTCGACCAGCGTCGGCGATTGGAACTCGATGAAGGCGAGTTGGTCCTTCGGTCTACGCACGCACTCGGACCTCCCTGAACCAGGATTCAAACCGGGCGAGCGCTATCGGTTCCGATAATTGTAGCAAAATTGAATGTGCGAGCAATGATTCCGCTGAGGTGTGTCTCGAGAGGCTCGTCCATAACGGCACGCTCGGCTCCGGACCGCTCTTCTGACCAAAACCCCCGTCACTTAATGAACCGCGGCGTTGTCAAGAGCGTGGCGCTTGGAGAAGCCAAAGCTTCCACAGCTACGCGGATTATGCTCTCTCGGCGGAATTTCGAAGCGGACTCGATCGCCTGCTCGCACTCCGGCCGCGTCCCTGCGCGATAATGTGCTCGGAAGCAGTCTGGTGGCGGTGCCACCGCCGCATTATCGCTGATTATCTTGTCGCGCGTGGCGAGGAGGTCTTCCACCTCATGGGCAATGGCCGGGTCGAGAAGGCCGTACCAACGGCTGGCGCGGTTCTTCGAGACGACGGGTCAGTGATCTATCCGGCAGCGGCCACCATCTAACGAAAGGCGCAAAGGCCCAGCCGAGGGCGCAGGAATGGATCAGCCGACCAGCTTATCCGCCACGTCAATCCAGGCGGGCGCGTGGTCGCTCGGCTTTTCCCACCCGCGGGTCTCGATATCGACACCTGCAGCTTGAATCGTCTTCGCAAGTGATGGGCTTACAAGCAGATGATCCATGCGCAGGCCGGAGCTTCGGTCGTAGCCTCCGCGATAGGAGAAATTCCAATAGGTGTAGATGCCCTTGCCTGGATGGATCCGACGCATCGCGTCCACCCAGCCCAAGCTCACCATGCGGGCATAGGCGTTCCTGCTTTCCGGGAAGAAAACGGCATCTCCCAACCACCGCGCAGGTACTACGGCGTCAATCTCCGCGGGCACGACATTGTAGTCTCCACAAAGGACGGTGCGCTCGCCTAGCAGCGATTTGCTGTAGGTGATGAGACGTTCGAACCAGCGGAGCTTGTAATCGAACTTTGGGCCTGGTGCGGGATTGCCATTGGGTAGATAGATGCAGCCGACGACGAGGCCACCGATCTCCGCCTCCAGATAGCGGGTGTGCGTATCATCGGGATCGCCCGGCAAGCCGCGGCGGCGCTCGACCGGATCCCTCCCACGCGCCAGTATAGCTACCCCGTTGTAGGATTTCTGGCCGTGCCAGACAGCGCCATAGCCGGCGCCTCGGATGGCCTCTACCGGAAATTTGTCGTCGGACGTTTTCAGCTCCTGAAGGCAAACCACGTCATAGCTGGTCTCGCCAAGCCACCTCAGGAGCACCGGCAGGCGGCCGTTGACACCATTGACGTTGAAGGTCGCGATCCGAGGCATCGCTTATCTCCCTGCGTGGCTTCCTCTGAGCTTGCAACGCGAGGCGCAGTGGTGGGTTCAACCTGGAACTGTTCGTCGGCCTGTCGATTAAGAAATTTGGTGCCACCTAAGGAGGTCTGCATGCGCCGCGGCGACAAATCTAAATACACGGAAAAGCAGCAGCACCAGCCGCCCAAAGATACTGGTCAAGCAAAACGGGAAGCGGCCGCCAAAACGCCTGGCGAGACCAACGATTGGGACCGCGACGCGGTGCATGGTGACGGCGACACCGTCGGCATCAAACCCGACTCCGAATAGCTCGTTCGGAGGAGCAGGGAGTTGCGTTTGTCGGCACGGCAGCACGCGTTTTTTGCAGATGGGGAGGGAGCTGGACGGCAAAGAGAAGCGCCTGCTAACGCAACTGGTCCCATTGAGGTTGTAAGGATCCCGAACGCCAGTCGCGCCCCAGAGCTTCAAGGCAAGAATTGGTTTCATGGCATCTATGATCTCAACCGGTGGCGCCGGCAGAATCGCAGTGACCTCCACCTCGCTCGCGAAATTGTAAGGATAAATACGCATTGAGAGGAATGACGATCGCCGAGCGGGCGGGGGGCTTGGGGATGTCGACGATCGTCGGAGCGCAAGGGGCCATGTAGCCAGCAAACTGCGTTGCGATAGGCCCTGGCTCAGTATGTCGTTGATTCGGCTCAGAAATACATAACAGTTCGGGGGGCGCTTCGCCCAGCGCCATCTTGCAGCCTGCGGCTATTTCTGCCGCAAATTTTGTGATACAATTTGTGCTACCTATTGTGATACAAATCAATCATCGAAACAGAAAAAACTTAGCAAAAACAACGACTACAGCGACACGGCGATCCCAGCCAACGGTACCATCG